>NZ_JBVHWQ010000002.1:403746-579463 GCF_055564315.1 Streptomyces sp. NPDC029151 | reverse complement strand
CCGTGGGACCGGACGCCGGGGGGTTGGCGGGCCGGAGGGCGGTTCGTTCGGGCGGGTCGGTGAGCTGGGTGAGGGTGTGCCCGGTCACGGCTCGGCTGGGACTCGGTGCTCTTCGCGCCGTGGGACCGGACGCCGGGGGGTTGGCGGGCCGGAGGGCGGTTCGTTCGGGCGGGTCGGTGAGCTGGGTGAGGGTGTGCCCGGTCACGGCTCGGCTCGGCTCGGGTCCGGTGCTCTTCGCGCTGCGGAACCGGACGCCGGGGGGTTGGCGGGCCGGACCGCGGATCGCTCCGGCGGGTCGGCGAGCAGGCCGAGCCGCGACGGGGCGCCGGCCGGGAAGGCGTGCCGCCGGCCCCGGGGGGTGCCCGCGGGGCCTCAGCCGATGAACTGCACGTCCGGGTGGAGGGGGGAAGGGCCGTCCAACAGCGGCCGGCGGCGGCCGCGCAGGTGCCGGTCGAAGAAGGCGGTGAGGTAGGCCCGGCGGCTCGCGGTGAACCGTGCCGGATCCACGGTGCCGGTCATCCGGGTCGGCAGTCCTTGCGGCAGGGTGAGCCGCTCGGCGAGACCGGGGAGGACCGTCTGGTAGTCGGTGAACGAGTTGTGCTCGGCCGCCTCCACCCACAGGTCGCGTTTCCAGCCGGTGGAGTGCCGCCACATCGCCCGCCAGGACGGAGAGTGCTCGTGGGTGTGCGGCAACCTGCCGGACGGGCCCGTGAGCCAGGCCCCCATCTGCAGGAACGGCCGGTCCAGCCCGGCGCGGGCGACCGGCAGCAGCAGTCCGGGGTCGGTCCAGTCGTACCCGAGGGGGCCGTCGAGGTTGGCACCGGCACGGATCCGGCGGTCCACGCGCATCGCCTCGGCGGTCGTCATCCCGCCGAGCGAATGCCCGAACATACCGGTGCGCCCGAGGTCGAGGGCCTGGCCGAGACCGCGCGGCAGCGGCCGCTTCCCGGCGTCGGGGTTGCCGCCGCGCACGAGCACGGCGAGCTGGTCGAGGACGAACGGGATGTCGGCGACCCTGACCTCCAGTGCCGCCCTGGACCGGTCGGCGTCCCCCTCGATGCCGCCGAGGCCGGGCGCCGGCTCGACGACGCGGCCGTCGGGGAACTCGACGGCGTGCGCCTCGTGCACGGGGTCGACGGTGACCACCGCGTAGCCGTGGCTCGCCAGCTCCTCCACGGCGGTGGTGTCGAGGGTGCGCTCGTTGTACATGCCCGGCGAGTACAGCACCACGGGCAGCCGCCCGGCCCTGGGCGCCACGGCCACTCCCACACGCGCGTGGACGGCGAATCCGCCCCAGTCGACGGCCTCCTGGCCGACTTGGAGGATCCTCGCCGCGCCCGCCCCGAAGACCGCGGCCGCGCCCGCACGCATGTAGGACGCCCGGGGCCCGTCCTCCGCCGTGGCGCGGTCGGCCGGATACCAGACGCTCACCATGAGCTGCCGGAACTCCGACGCCGCCTCGCCGGCCCACCAGGGGCCACGACGTGTCCGGTCCACCAGGTGCAGTTCGGTGACACCGATCGGACACGGCCCGGTGGGGCGGGGGAGTTCGAGCCGTACGGGCCCGGCGGAGGCGGCCGGCGCGGCTGACGCGCGAGCAGCGGGACCCAGAGCCGAGGCGGCACCCAGTGCGGCCAAGGCCCCCGCGCGGGCCAGCAGCCCCCGCCGTGTCACGGATACGGCCGAAGAACCGGACTCGCCGGAGGAGTTGAGAGTGTCACTGAATCGCATGATGCGATCCTGGTAGCACCACGCACCGAGATGAATGGGGCTAGCCGGATAGTGTCCGGCGCCCGTCCGGCCTAGTCGCCGATGAACCAGAGACAGCTGCCCGGCGTGGCCGCGCAGGCCTCCAGCATCTCGGAGAGGTCGAGCAGCGCGGCTTCCTGGAAGGGGCTGGCGCACTCCCGTACGAGGGCGGCCACCTCCGGGAGGGCGGCCTGCGCGTCCTGGTCGGTGAAGCGGGTGTCCCGGTAAGGGTCGATCTGGGCGAGCCGGCCCCGGGTCACTCCCTCCAGGGCCAGCGCGAGCATCTCCCCGTGCTCGTGGGAGGCCCGGACGACGGTGTCCCGCCGCCGCGCCTTCCCTCGTGCCACCGTCTGCTTGACACGCAACTCCAGCTCTATGCCCATGGCACCTCCCAAGATGAGTACCGGTAATCATCACAGGCCCCCGGGTCACGACGAGACTTGCGGCACACGTCGACACGGAAGGCCCGCCCGCCCATGCTCCGGCACCGCCGCACCTCAGTCCTCCTCCTGGCCCTCGCAGGCGGAGCCGCGGCATCCCTGCCGACCGGCTGCGCCGGCTGGCAGGAACGGGTCTGCCGGTCCGGGGAGGACCCGGTGCTCGCGGTGAACGACTCGGGCAGCGACTGCGTGCCCCAGGGCAAGGAACCTGGTCCGGGACGGGGGCGGTACCCCCGGGGCAAGGTGCCGGTTCATGTGGGCGACGAGTGGGACCGGTACTGGTCCGACAAGACCCTTGACCAGAAGGGCCGAGTCGTTCCGCAGCCGCAGTGAAGCCGTACGGCCGCTGGTGACGCGTGACCGTCGGCGCGAGGGAAGCGGGAAGGGGGCCGCGGGTCTATCTGTTGACCATGTCCCGGGTTTGGGCGTAGACGGTCGCGTCGGTGAGCAGGTCCGTGTGGCCGAGGCAGCTGGTCTCGGTGTTGGCCGCGCCGGACAGGGGGACGGAGCTGTCGGGGTTGATCACCGTGTCGCAGGGCGACCACCAGGTCGCGTACCGGACCGAACCGGGTGTCTCGTCGCCGGAGTTGAGCGTCGTGAGGAAGGCCGAGCCGATACGCATCTCGGTACAGGACGTGTCGAAGCAGGTGTTGGCGCTGTCGGTCCCGTGGTTCGGGCCGCCCAGGGACACCCAGGCGTCGACCTTGCCCGTCCCCGCGAGGTTCTTGAGGTAGTAGCGCGAGGAGAGCCCGCCCATGGAGTGGCTGACGATGTCGACCTGGGAGGCGCCGGTCGCCGTGAGCAGGCGGTCGACCTCGGTGGAGAGCTGCTGGGCGGTCGTGGCGTTCGGCTGGTGCCAGTCGTACGTCCACTGGTCCAGGTAGGAGGACGGCCAGCCGTCGTTCCTGAAGCGGGAGGTCATGGTGTTCCAGTTGCTGCCGTCACCGGTGTAGCCGTGCACGAAGAGAATCGGGTTGCTGGTGGAGCTGCCGGCCGCCTGCGCTGCGGGAGCGGGCGCCTGGACGGCGAGGAGGACGCCGGTCGCGGCGACGGCCGTCGACACGAGGGATCTGTTCAGGAGGGTTCTCTGCACGGGGAGCCTCACGGGGAGCGGTGGGGAAACGCGCTCGACGGCGCGTCTGACGGGAACTGCGGGGCGTCTCCCGGGTTGCGGGAGGCCGTGCCTGAGGGCGAGTGGGGACGGCAGAAGGTGCCGGTTCGCCGCAGCCGCAGAGGAAGGACACCGGTGTTCGTTGAGGGGTGACCGGAGCGTACTGACCAGTAGGTATCAATGGTCAAGATGCGTGCGGCCAGTTTTTCGCCCGCCCCTTCATCTCAGTGACTGGCGCACTTGGGCCAAGCAGTGGAGGGCAAAGGCAGGTGAGCGTGGCGGGCTGCCGGGCGAGGGCTGGCCCACATCCGCCGATCACCAGTCCCGTGTGACGAGAGTGACCGAGGGGGCGCCAGAGGGGCCCTCCTCCTGCATCACAGGGCCCACCAGCAGTACAGCCGCTGACCGGACGTCTTAGCGCGCCGAGCCAGTCCGGCCAGGTTCTTGAGAGCAGTGGCCGCGTCCTCGACGCCCATCCCCAGCTGCCGGAGTTCGTCGGTCACCGACCACGGCTCGGCGAAGCGACCGAGGTCGCCCTGCGTCGCCGAGGCGAGGGCATCGATCAGGGTGTCCGACAAGCTGACCACGAACGGCGGGCCGTCCTCCGGCTCTGACAGCAGGTCTCCGGACCGCGGGCGTTCGCCGGCCTCTTCATGGCTACAGCCGGTCATGACGGCTTCGAGCTGGGCGATCGCGACGACCGGATCGATGTTCTTGAGGAAGACCACGTCGAGTTCCGTCTGCCCCGGGCCTCCCGGAGTCTGGAGTACCGCGACGGCAGTTTGGTCGTCAGCGGCAGAGAAGTAGTCACACAGCGTCATGCCGCGAGAGTCTCGCATGCACGGCCAGGGCAGGCGACGACCGACCACACGGTGCGAGCGTTGACACCACGTCCCCGCCCCACCCACGGCCGGCAAGCCGCCAGTCCCACCACTTGTCAGCATCCGGTCACATCAGTACCCCGCTCCCCGCCACAACTCCGCAGCTCGCACCACACCGTCTTCCGGTCCGGCCCCCGTTCCACGCCCCACCGCTCGGCGAGGGCGTCCACGAGGGCCAGTCCCCGCCCCGACTCCTCCGTCTCCGTGGCGGGCAGCAGGGCGGGCGACGCGCGCGGGTCGGGGTCGGTCACCTCGATCCGGGTACGGCCGTGACGGGCCGTACCGATCACCCGTACGGTCACCGGCGTGCCCTCGCCCAGGTGGTCGATCACGTTCGTCAGCAGCTCCGTCGCACACAGCCGTACGTCGTAGCCGTGGTCCCGGAGGCGGTCGCGCAGGTCCGGCGCCGCCTTCGGCGTCGCGAGCAACTCCAGCTCCAGCAGCGTCGTCACTCCGCCGCAGCCTTCCTCAGCACGGCGGCCAGCGCCCGCGCCGTGGCCGTGTTGCAGTTCCCGAGCGTGACGAGCCCGGCGGGCGGGGTGTACGTACCCGCGAAGCTCGGCAGGTCGACGCGGAGGGAGGGGAGCGTGATGCCGTGCAGGGCGAGCGCGGCGCGGAGGTCCTCGACGCAGAGGGTGACGTCGTAGGCGGTGGGGGAGCGGTCCGGCATGAGGGGCGGCAACCTTCTGTGCGGTCTGTGACGAACACCTCACAGAATGTCGCCGACGTCGCTACCGTGAAAGGGGTTTCGCGTTCGCGACCAGGGCAGCGGAGGTGGGTGAGCGGTGGCTCGCGGCAAGGACATCGACGGCTCGATGAGCGTCCCGACCTTCTACGGCAAGGAGTTGCGGTGGAAGAGGGAGGCGGCGGGGCTGTCGCTGGAGGCGTTCCTCGAAGGCAGTTTCTACGGCAAGACGTACCTCAGCGACATCGAGCGCGGTGAGCGGAGGATGCCGATCGATCTGGCTCGGCACGCGGATCGGGTACTTGGGACCGACGGCTTCTTCGAGCGGCATTGCGAGGACGTACGGAGGGCGCGGAGGGGGCCGCATGCCGCGTACTTCGAGAAGGTTCTGGAGGCGGAGAGGCACGCCGAGTGTATCGAGGAGTGGTGCCCCGTCACGCTCCCCGGGCTCCTCCAGATGGCCCCGTACGCGCGGGCGTTGGTTCGCTCGGCTCACCCGGGAGCCCTCGATGAGTGGGTGGAAGAGAAGGTGACGGCCCGTCTCGCGCGTGCCCGCATCTTCGAGGACGACCACACCACCCCGGAGTACTGGGCGATCCTGCACGAGTCGCTGATCGCGGAGCCGATCCTCCCTCCGCTGGAAATGGCGGAACAGCTCGACCGGGTCGTGGCCTTGGCCGAGCGGCGCCGGATCACTCCGCAGATCGTTCCGCGGACATGCGGTGCGTATCCCTTGATGGCCGCCTCCATCAAGGTCATGACATTCTCGGACGCGCCGCCGCTGCTCTACATCGAGGCGTCCTACAGTGGGGACACCATCGACGATCCGGCCCTCGTGAAGCAGTACCGCAAGGCATACGATCGGCTCAGGGCTGTCGCGCTGTCACCAGACACGTCCCTCGCCAAGATCAAGGCAGCGGCGGAGGATTACCGAAATGGCAAGCAACCGGATCGACTTGAGTGACGCTCTCTGGTTCAAGAGCAGCTACAGCAACGGTGACGGCGGGGATTGCGTAGAAGTCGCCGGCGACTTCCCCGGCGCCGCCCTCTGGCGCAAGTCGAGCTACAGCAACGGTGACGGCGGCAACTGCGTCGAAGTAGCGGACGGCATCCCCGGTCTCATCCCCGTCCGTGACTCCAAAACCCCCCACGGCCCGACCCTCCTCCTCACCCCCACCGCCTGGACCCCCTTCATCACCGCCCTCAAGTCCCGGTAAGCGCGCACGCGAAGGGGCGTGAGGCCCGAAGACCCCACGCCCCTTCAGTGAAGCGATCTCAGTGACTTACCGCCGCCGGAACGACTGCACGTACCCACCCGCGGGCGAACCCACGCCGGTCACGTCGTCGTAGCCCTTCACGGCCTTCAGCGAGCTGTCCTTGCCCAGGCTGCGGGCCGAGGTCGCGAGGCCGCCGGAGGCGTCGTGGCCGTTGACGAAGTCGATCCGTGCCACGGCCAGGCCGGAGCCCGTCGGGTCGTCCGTGACGTCGTGGTAGACGCCGGTCTTGCCGTACTTGGCGTAGATCGACGGGTTGGCGAAGCCGATGGCCTTGCCGCCGCGGGCCTCCTGGGCCAGCGCCTGGACCGCGGCGATCACCGGGGCGGCCAGCGACGTGCCGCCGATGCGGTACTCGCTGTACTGCTCGGTGCCGTCGGGGAAGGTCTGGGTCTGGCCCACCAGGAAGCCGGTGTTCGGGTCGGCGATGGCCGCGATGTCGGGGACGACGCGGTTGCCGGCGGCGTTGTTGGCCGTGGCCAGCTCCTTCGGCACGACCCCCTTCTGGTAGTACGGCTGCGGCACCGTCTTGCTGGTGCCGCCGCCCGCGCCGGAGGTGAACGTACCGGGGAAGCCGGCCCAGCTCTTGCCGTCGGCCGACAGGGACGCCTTCTCGGTGCCCCAGCCGGTCTCCCACAGGTACTTGTCGCCCTTGCCGACGGCCAGGGACGTGCCGCCGACCGCGGTCACCCAGGCGGAGTTGGCGGGAGTGTCGACCTGCTTCACACCGGTGTTGGCGACCTGGTCGCCGTCGTCGCCGGAGGAGAAGTAGAAGCCGATGCCCTGGACCGCGCCCAGCTGGAAGACCTGGTCGTACGCGGCGGCCAGGTCCGGCGTCTGGTTGGCCTCGACGTCGCCCCAGGAGTTGGAGACGATGTCGGCCAGGTGGTTGTCGACGACCTTGCTGAGGGAGTCCAGCAGGTCGTCGTCGTAGCAGGACGCCGCGCCGACGTAGGTGACGTCGGCGGCCGGTGCCACCGCGTGGACCGCCTCGACGTCCAGGGTCTCCTCGCCGTACCAGCCGGCGGCCCCGCACTCCTTGGTCTTGGTGTAGTTCTTCGGCAGCGCCTGGTGCAGCTGGCCGGTCTTCCAGGCCGCGTCACCGTTCTTCAGCGCGTACGTGCCCGCGTCGTAGGCGATGGTCGGGGAGGCGTACGCGTCCGTGATCGCGATGCGCACGCCGCGGCCCGTGTACGTGCCCGCGCCGTACGCGGCGCGCAGCTGCTTGCCCGTGTAGCCCTTGACCGCGTACGGGATCTTCGAGCCGTACGCGTCGGGGAGCGTCGTCGCGATGTTCGAGCCGTAGTAGGAGGAGAACGGCCCGGAGTTCTTGAACACCGCGTCGGGGGGCGGGAGCTGGTCGTCGTGGTGCGCCTTGTGCGGGGCGTTGTCCAGGCCGGTGACCGTGAGGACGGCGCCCTTCAGGGCGGCCGGGGCGGAGGCCGCGGCGGCCGGGGCGCGGTAGGTCTTCGAGCCCTTGGCGAAGTTGTGCAGCTGGGTGCCGAACGCCTTCTCGGCGGCGGCCACGTCACCGGAGACGGCGACGTAGTGCGGGGTGACCGCGGTGACGGTCAGCCCGGCCGACTTCAGCCAGGACGTGACCGCGCTGACCTGGGCCCTGGTGGCGCCGAAGCGGGCCTGGGCCTTCTTGGCGCTCAGGTACTTGCCGTACAGCGGCGAGCTGGGGTCGGACACCGCCTTGGCGTAGGCGGCGAGGCCGGCCGCGTCCTTGCCGGCGAGGTAGACGCGGGCCTTGACCTGCGCGCTGTCCGGGGTGGCGCCCTTGTCCGCCTTGGCCGTGGCCCACAGCGGCTTGGTGCCCTTCAGGACGTCACGAGCGGGGCTGTCCGCAGCGTGTGCCGCGGGTATGCCCAGCGCCAGCGCACCGGCGATCATGGGCAGTGTCGCTGCCATGCTCACACCGGCGCGCACGGTGGCGCGGTTGGATCTCATAGAACCCCCTGCGATGCGGTTCGCATGCATGTAGTGGTGGTCGGTACCACGTGGATGCGCGCGCCGGCCCGCGGCGGTGTCGGCCGGCGAATGGATCACACGATGGGGGCCACTCTTTCGATGAACCGTTCATGTCAGGGGAACGTAAAAGTCAAGAGAAGCTCAAGTAACCGCCTTCGTAGGAGGATTTGGCGCTTTCGTCCGGTCGGCGGTGTTACGAACGGGGTTGCGCGCCCCGCTCCTTGAGCATCCCGGCCATCAGCTCGATCTCCGACTGCTGCGCGTCGACCATGCCCTGCGCGAGCCGCTTCTCCACGCCGACCGTGCACTTGGCGACACAGCCCTCGGCCATGTGGATGCCGCCCTTGTGGTGAGCCGTCATCAGCTGGAGGTAGAGGATCTCGGCCTGCTTGCCGCTGAGCGACTGGAGCTTCTTCAGCTCGGTGTTGGTCGCCATGCCCGGCATCAGCGCGCCGTCCTTGCCGGAGGCCATGCCGCCCATGCCCATCCAGGTCATCGGCGGGTCGGCGGACACCTTGGGCAGCTCCCACAGGTCCAGCCAGCCCAGCAGCATCCCACGCTGGTTGGCCTGGGTCTGCGCGATGTCGTACGCGAGCCGCCGCACCTCCTCGTTGCCGGTGCGGTCCCGCACGATGTACGACATCTCGACGGCCTGCTGGTGGTGGACGGCCATGTCCCGCGCGAAGCCGGCGTCCGCCGACCGGGCGTCCGGCGTCTTCACCTCCGAGCCGCCGGTGTCCTCGGCGACCGCGTACGTGATCGCGCCGGCCGCGACGAGCACCGCCGCCGCGGCCCCCGCGGCCCAGCCGATGTGCTGCCGCCTCACTTCATGACCCCGCCGGTGCACGAGGCGCCCGGTTCGGGCGTCTGCCGGCCCTGCACGTAGGTGGCGAAGAACTTGTCCACTTCCGGATCCTTCGCGCTCTTCACCGTCACCTGGTGACCCCACGCCGACAGGATCAGCGGGGCCTCCTGGTTCTCGTACGGGCTCATCAGCGAGTACGGCGTCTTCTTCACCTTGGCCGCGAGCGCGTCGACGTCCGCCTTCGGCGCCTTGCCGGTGTACGTCACCCAGACCGCGCCGTGCTCCAGCGCGTGCACGGCGTTCTCGTCCGCCACCGGCTTGGTGTAGACGTCGCCGTTGCAGTTCAGCCACACCGGGTTGTGGTTGCCGCCGACCGGCGGGTGCATCGGGTACGACACCTTGGTCGTCACGTGCGTCCGGGACAGCTTGCCCGACCAGGTCCTCACCCCGTCCTTGCCGGTGGTGAAGTGCCCGGAGTCCCCGGAGCCCTTGGCGTCGCCGCTCGGGGTGGCCTGGTCCTTGCCGGAGTCGTCCTGCGACCTGACCAGGACCACGCCGCCGACGACGAGACCCACGACGACCACCGCACTGGCGGCGATGGTGAGCACCCGGTTGCGGCGCTCGCGGGCGCGCTCCGCGCGCCGCATCTCCTCGATGCGCGCCTTGCGCGCCGCGGTGCTGCTGTTCTTGCCGGAACCCATGAGGCGTGTCCTTCTGCGGAAGGGGACGTGGACGGTGGGGCTCGCTGATCGTAGTGCGGCGGGGCCGCACTTCCGTAGGGAGGGCACCGGAACCGGATGAACCGGAGCCGGGAAATTTGAAGGGGGGATGCGCATTATCTACGCTCGCGGTATGCGGCTGCTGCGCTCCACCGACCTGGCCCTGCGCGTCCTGATGCGACTCGCCGTCGTCGCCGACGCCGTGCCCACGACCCGCCAGGTCGCCGCGGACATGGACGTCCCCTACACGCACGCCGCGAAGGTCGTCGCCGAGCTGCAGCGCCTGGGCCTGGTCCACGCCCGGCGCGGCCGGGGCGGGGGGCTGGCGCTGACGGAGCGGGGGCGTACGGCGTCGGTGGGCGCGGTGGTGCGGACCTTCGAGGGCGACGGGGACGTGGTGGACTGCGAGGGGGCCGCCCAGGGAACGCCTCCCTGCCCGCTGCGCTCCGGCTGCCGTCTGCGGGGTGCCCTGCGCGGGGCGCGGGAGGCGTTCTACGCGGCGCTGGACTCCGTCACCCTCGCCGAGATCGTCGACGAGCCGACGGGGCCGTTGCTGCTGGGGATCTCCCGGAGTCCGGGCCCGGACTGAGCGCCTCTCGCGGGCGCCGCCCGCCGGCTCAGTCCTGCGCCAGCCACAGGTCCGGCCCGAACACCTCGTAGTGGATGTCGGCCGGAGCCACGCCCTTCTCGATCAGCTGCGTGCGGACCGCGCGGAGGAAGGGCAGCGGGCCGCACAGGTACGCGCGCGTGCCGGGCCGCACGGCGATGTCCGTCAGGTCGACCAGGCCGGTCCGGGCGCCGGGCCCGGCGCCCCGCTCGTAGAAGACGTGCACGCGGGCGTCGGGCAGCTTGCCGGCGTAGGCCGTGTGGTCGGCGCGCAGCGCGTGGTCGGCGGGGGAGCGGTCGCCGTGGACGACGGTGACCGGGGCGCGGTGGCCACGGGCGGCGAGGTCGGCCAGCATCGCGACCATCGGGGTCACGCCGATGCCGGCCGAGGCGAGCAGCAGGGGGGTGTCGGGCGCGTCGGAGAGGGTGAGGTCGCCGAAGGGCTCGGAGAGTTCCAGGACGTCGCCGGGGCCTACGTGCGCGTGAAGGTGGTTCGAGACCTCGCCGTCGGGCGTGGCCCGGCCGTGCACGCGCTTGACGCTGATCTGGCGCACCGCCTCGCCGGGCGCCCCCGACAGGCTGTACTGCCGGATCTGCCGGGCGTCGTCCGGCAGGGCGACGCCCACGGAGACGTACTGCCCGGCGCGGAAGGCGGCCACCGGGCCGCCGTCGGCCGGTCGCAGGCGGAGGGTGACGACGTCCGCCGTCTCCTCGACCCGCTCCACGACCTCCCACGGGCGCAGGCCCGGACCGCCGCTCTCCTCGTACAGCCGCTTCTCGATCGCGATCAGCGCGTTCGCCATCAGCCAGTACACCTCGTCCCAGGCGGCGGCGACCTCCGGGGTGACGGCCTCACCGAGGACCTCGGCGATGGCGGCGAAGAGGTGCTGGTGGACGACGTCGTACTGCTCGGGGGCGACGCCGAGGGAGGCGTGCTTGTGGGCGATGCGGCCGAGCATCGCGTCCGGCCGCGTCCCGGGATGGTCCAGCAGGTGCGTGGCGAAGGCGGCGATCGAACCGGCGAGGGCCTGCCGCTGGGTGCCGGCCGCCTGGTTGCCGCGGTTGAACAGGTCGCGCAGCAGGTCGGGGTGGGCGTCGAAGAGGCGGGCGTAGAAGCGCTCGGTGATCTCGCCGATCGCCGCGCCGACGGCGGGCAGGGTGGCACGGACGGTGGCTGCGGACTGCTCGGTCAGCATCGGGACTCCTCGGAGAACTCGGCTGATCGGCACGCTATGAAAACTTGTATTTGGGATGCAAATTAAATGGGCGTGGTGTCGGTCACGGAGGAAGCGGATCGGCCGTTACGGATGCCGGTGCGAGCAGGCAAGATGGGCGGCAGAGAAGGACACCTGCCGTACGAGAGGCGTTCAGGCCGAGGACGCTCGGGCGATCAAGGTCCGCAACGCGCGTGAAATGGTGTTGTGGTGGGATGCTCAGGTGCCCGACCGCCTCCCGTGGCACGGGGGACAGGCGGCCTGACCAGCAAGGATGGGGAAGCGGAAGATGGACAAGCAGCAGGAGTTCGTGCTCCGGACCTTGGAGGAGCGTGACATCCGGTTCGTACGCCTGTGGTTCACGGACGTGCTGGGCTTCCTCAAGTCCGTCGCCGTGGCCCCCGCGGAGCTGGAACAGGCCTTCGACGAGGGCATCGGCTTCGACGGCTCCGCCATCGAGGGCTTCGCCCGGGTCTACGAGTCCGACATGATCGCCAAGCCGGACCCGTCCACCTTCCAGGTCCTGCCGTGGCGCGCGGAGACTCCCGGCACGGCCCGCATGTTCTGCGACATCCTCATGCCGGACGGCTCCCCGTCCTTCGCCGACCCGCGCTACGTCCTCAAGCGCGCCCTCGCCCGCACCTCCGACCTGGGCTTCACCTTCTACACCCACCCGGAGATCGAGTTCTTCCTGCTGAAGGACCGACCGCTGGACGGCTCCCGCCCCACCCCGGCCGACAACTCCGGCTACTTCGACCACACCCCGACCAACGTCGGCATGGACTTCCGCCGCCAGGCGATCACCATGCTGGAGTCGATGGGCATCTCGGTGGAGTTCTCCCACCACGAGGGCGCCCCCGGCCAGCAGGAGATCGACCTCCGCTACGCCGACGCGCTGTCCACGGCCGACAACATCATGACGTTCCGCCTGGTCATGAAGCAGGTGGCGCTGGAGCAGGGCGTCCAGGCGACCTTCATGCCGAAACCGTTCTCCGAGCACCCCGGCAGCGGCATGCACACCCACCTGTCCCTCTTCGAGGGCGACCGCAACGCGTTCTACGAGTCCGGCGCGGAGTACCAGCTCTCCAAGGTCGGCCGCTCCTTCATCGCGGGCCTGCTGCGGCACGCGGCGGAGATCTCCGCGGTCACCAACCAGTGGGTGAACTCCTACAAGCGCATCTGGGGCGGCTCCGAGCGCACGGCGGGCGCCGGCGGCGAGGCCCCCTCCTACATCTGCTGGGGCCACAACAACCGCAGCGCCCTGGTCCGCGTCCCGATGTACAAGCCCGGCAAGACGGGCTCCGCGCGCGTGGAGGTCCGCTCCATCGACTCCGGCGCGAACCCCTACCTGGCCTACGCCGTCCTCCTCGCCGCCGGCCTGAAGGGCATCGAGGAGGGCTACGAGCTCCCGCCCGGCGCCGAGGACGACGTCTGGGCCCTGTCCAACGCCGAGCGCCGCGCCATGGGCATCGAGCCCCTCCCGCAGAACCTCGGCGAGGCCCTGACCCTCATGGAGGGCAGCGACCTGGTCGCCGAGACGCTGGGCGAACACGTCTTCGACTTCTTCCTCCGGAACAAGAAGTCGGAGTGGGAGGAGTACCGCAGCGAGGTCACCGCCTTCGAGCTGCGGAAGAACCTGCCGGTGCTGTAGGGGCGGGTCGGGCCGTTATGAGGTCCTGATCATCCGTGCGGCCGATCGCTGCCTGGCGGTCGGCCGCACGGGCTTCGGGTGGCGGAGCGAGACCGGTCGGATCAGAGGGCGTCGATCCGCCAGGCGATCATGCCGGTCGACCCCTCGGTGCCGTCGACGTCGATGCGGACCGGCTCGTCCGCGGTGATCCGCTGCTGAACCACCGACCTGTCGCAGGGCACCGTGGCCTTCCTGCCGGCGCCGGCGGGCACGAAGGCCAGCCGCGCGTCCCCGTCGCCCGCGCACGCGAGACTGATGCGGTAGGTCTTTCCGCCGCGCAGCGTGGGTTCGCTGTGGACACCGTCGGTCACGCGTTCCGCGCCGGCCTCGACGAGCGTTCCGCCGCGGACGGCGGCTAGAGCCGCCTGGGCCTGCTCGCCGAGCGCTTCCTCCGGCTGCCTGGTTGCCGTTCGAGTCGGACTCGGTGCCGCCGACGGTGAGGAACCCGTTGTGTCCTCGCCGTTGCCGGATGTCGTGCACGAGGTGAGCAGGAACGCCGACACCAAGACGGAGTATCCGGTGAGCCGGGCCTTGCGCGGGCTCCGATGGGTCATGACGTGGTTTCCCCGTACTTCCAGTCGAATCCCGACGTGTGTGAACGTGAACACAACAAGTGTCACTTTACCGAGCGGAATTGAGCGTCAGCAGGGCGTGCCCCGCACCGGGAGGGTGCGGGGCACGTCGCTGGTCAGGGGCTCCGGATCACTGGCCGTCCCAGTCGCCGGCGACGGGGATCATGCCGGTGGCGCCGTAGACGAAGGTGGCGGAGGGGTCGTTGTTGGTGTTGGAGTTGTTGATGTCGAAGTTGTGGGTCTTGGGGTTCCAGACGCTGACGGTGTCCTTGCCGTCGCCGTTGAAGTCGCCGGTGACGGCGATGTCGCCGGGGGTGCCGTAGCTGATGGTGTAGTCGTTGCCGCCGGCGGTGGTGGTGTTGCGGAGGTAGACGGTGTGGGTGGTGTCGTCGTACATGCCGATGCCGTCGGCGCCGATGCCGTCCCAGTCGCCGGCGAGGGGCTGCATGCCGTCGCCGCCGTAGACGAAGGTCTTTTCGGCCGGGCCTGGGGTGTTGGAGTTGCGCAGGTAGAAGGTGTGGTTGGAGGGGCGCCAGACGCCGATGGTGTCGGTGCCGTTGCCGTCCCAGTCGCCGACGATGGGGATGTCGCCTGCGCTGCCGAAGGAGACGGTGTAGTCGTTGCCGCCGGCGCTGGGGCTGTTGCGCAGGTAGAAGGTGTGGTTGGCGGAGTCGTACATGCCGACGCCGTCGGTGCCTATGCCGTCCCAGTCGCCCGTGACGGGCTGCATGCCGGTGGCGCCGAAGACGAAGTCCTTGTCGTTCGGGCCGGCGCTCAGGGCGTTGCGCAGGTGGAAGTTGTGGTCGGCCGGGTTCCACACACCGATGCCGGCGCTGGTGTACGTCGGGTACGGGACGGCGTGGTCGTCTCCCAGGCCGGCCCGCGGGCCGCACGTGGGCCAGGCACCTTCGCCCTGACTGGCCAGGACCTTCTCGCCGATGAGGATCTGCTGCTTCTTGGTGGCGAGGTCCGGCCGCGAGGCGTAGGCGCCACCGCCGTAGGCGTTCCAGGTGGAGAGGCTGAACTGGAGCCCGCCGTAGTAGCCGTTGCCGGTGTTGATGGCCCAGTTGCCGCCGCTCTCGCAGTCGGCGACCTTGTCCCAGGTCGTGACGGAGGCTGCCTGGGCCGTGGCGGTCTGGAGGCCGAGGACGGCGGCGGCCAGGGCGGTGGTCAGTGCCAGGGTGCGGATGCGGCGGGCGGACATGGGAGGACTCCAGGTGGCGTGAGGCGTGCGGGAAGAGGGCGACGGCGGTGCGCGCGGGGGAGAGGGACGGCGGCGCCGGGGAGGTGACGGGCCCCGGCGCCGCCGGAGGGGTGAGGGGGCCGGAGGACTACTGGCCGTCCCAGTCGCCGGCGACGGGGATCATGCCGGTGGCGCCGTAGACGAAGGTGGCGGAGGGGTCGTTGTTGGTGTTGGAGTTGTTGATGTCGAAGTTGTGGGTCTTGGGGTTCCAGACGCTGACGGTGTCCTTGCCGTCGCCGTTGAAGTCGCCGGTGACGGCGATGTCGCCGGGGGTGCCGTAGCTGATGGTGTAGTCGTTGCCGCCGGCGGTGGTGGTGTTGCGGAGGTAGACGGTGTGGGTGGTGTCGTCGTACATGCCGATGCCGTCGGCGCCGATGCCGTCCCAGTCGCCGGCGAGGGGCTGCATGCCGTCGCCGCCGTAGACGAAGGTCTTTTCGGCCGGGCCTGGGGTGTTGGAGTTGCGCAGGTAGAAGGTGTGGTTGGAGGGGCGCCAGACGCCGATGGTGTCGGTGCCGTTGCCGTCCCAGTCGCCGACGATGGGGATGTCGCCTGCGCTGCCGAAGGAGACGGTGTAGTCGTTGCCGCCGGCGCTGGGGCTGTTGCGCAGGTAGAAGGTGTGGTTGGCGGAGTCGTACATGCCGACGCCGTCGGTGCCTATGCCGTCCCAGTCGCCCGTGACGGGCTGCATGCCGGTGGCGCCGAAGACGAAGTCCTTGTCGTTCGGGCCGGCGCTCAGGGCGTTGCGCAGGTGGAAGTTGTGGTCGGCCGGGTCCCACATACCGATACCGGCGGTGGAGTTGTCGACGATGTGGTTGTAGCGGTAAGCGCCGTAGTAACTGGTGGGCCAGCCCTCGATGCTCGCGTTGTTGATGTTGGCGGCGGTGGGGCCGTGCGTGGGGTTGTTCGGGTTGGACTCCGCGTAGTAGGTGAAGTCACCGTTGGCCTTGTTCGTCCACTTGTTGAAGATGAACGTGTGGGCGTCGGTGTAGTCGAGGATGTCGCCGCCCTGCAGCTGGCTGTAGCCGATCTTCGTGGAGACGCTGGGCAGCGTCCACGTCGTCAGGCTGTCCTTGAGGTGCCAGGCCATGGAGACGTAACCCGAACAGTCCTCTCTGTACGTGCCGTTGGCGTCGGTCTTGTAACCGCCCTGGTTGTAGGGGACGTTCTCGTCCACCCAGCTCTGGGCACGGGCGAGGACCTCACCGCGGGTGATGGGCCCGCCGACGGTGGACGCGGCGTGCGCGGCCGGGGCGTTGAGGAGGGGGAAGGCCATGGCCGCGGCGACGGTGGCGATGGCGGACAGGCGCAGGGTGCGGGAACGGCGGGACATGGGCGTGATTCCTTCGCTGGATGTGAACGTGGAAGTGAACGTGGACGCGGATGTACTCGGGTGCGGCCGGGGGTGCGGGGGCCGCGGTACGTCGCGGATCAGCGGGAGAGGGCGCGCAGCGTCGCCCGGTCGTCACGGGTGTCGTAGGAGTGCTGCGGGCCCCTTCCGCGCTGCTCGGTGAACTGCAGGACGGTCACCGTGGCGCCGCGGTGGACCAGGTAGACGTGGTTGGTCTGGGGGCCGGGGGCCGACATGCCGGCCACGCCGGTCCACCGCCGGGCGTAGGCGGCGGCGTCCGCGGCGGCCGCGGTGCGCTCGACGCGGGCGTCGGTGACCACACCGGCCTTGCGCTGCGCGGCGCGTGAGCCGGTCTCGCAGCCGTCCATGTCCGCGAGGAGCCGCCGGTAGGCGGTGGTCGCGGCGGCGGGCGTCGTGAAAGTGAAGGAGTCCTCGATGGCCGGGGTGTTGAAGCCGCTGACGTAGCCCTGCTGCTGCCAGGCGGTCGCGCCGCGGACGGTGGCGCACTCGTTGAGCCGCGTGTCGTGACCGACAGGACGGTTGTTCGCCGGCCCCATCGGCTTCCACCGGGCGGCTGCGGCGTCGGGCAGGCTCTTTGCGGGCAGCGGCTCGGGGGGCGTGGGTGTGGCTGCCGGGGAAGCGGTGCGGTGGCCGGCCGTTGCGGGACCGGCGGTGGGACCGGGTGCGGTGCGGGTGTGGCGTGGTGTGCCGGCGGGTGACGGTGTGCCCTGCGCGCTGCCCGGGGCCGGGGCGGCGGGAGTGGGGGGCGTGTGGTGCGCGGTGGGAGCGGAGGCCGCGGCGGCGGTCACCGTGGTGGCGGGTTCGGCGGCGCCCGTGGTCAGGGCCACGGTCGCGCCGGCCGCGGTGAGGGCGGACAGGGCCAGCGTCGTACGGACGATCAGCGTTTTCCTGCTGGGCACGGCGGTTCTCCAGGGAAGTCCGGGTGGGATGGGCGGGCAGGGGGATGCGCGTGGGCGGGCGGCGTCGTGTGCCGGGGAGGGGAAGCGAGGGGAGCCGGGCGTCGGCGGGGTGTCGCGGTGAAGGGGCCCGGGGGCCGTGCGACGGGGTGGCGGCCGTGGCGCGGCGGTCGTCGGGGTGCCGGCGGGCGGTGGGAAGAACCGCCTTCGGGACCACCCCGCTCCGGAGGGCCGACCGCGGTGGGCGGCGTGCCGCTCCGCTCGGGGCGGGTGACGCGGGCGCGGGAGCGCGATGGCCGGTCGTGGCGGCCTCCGTGCCCGGCGGTGCGGGCCGGTGGCGCGGTGTGGCCGGGGGTGGTGACGGTCGGTCAGTCGCCCTGGCGGGGACGGAGCCGGGTGGGTGTCGGCAGGGTCGCCGAGTAGCCGTGCGCGGCGACCGGTTCCCGTACCCGGTCGAACAGGTGGCTCACCCGGGTGACGGCGTCGACGTCGGATGCGGCGCGGACGAAGCACACCACTTCCAGATCCGTGCGCCGGGGGCGGACTCGTACGTGCTCCAGACCGGCGCCCGGAACGGCGTGCGCCCACAGCAGGTCGTGTACGAGCGGGCAGATCGCCGCGGAGGGAGCGGAGTGGCTGTGCGCCCGTAAGGTCACGCTGACGATGCGCACCGCCGCTCAGTCCGTGCCGATGGCGGCGGCCGCGGCCACCGGCTGGGAGGTGTCGGCGCGCTCGCTGTCCCAGCCGATGACGCCGGCCAGGGTCACGTCGGCGGGCTCGCTGTCCCAGCCGATGACGCCGGCCAGGGTCACGTCGGCGGGCTCGCTGTCCCAGCCGATGACGCCGGCCACCGTCGCGTCGGCGGGCTCGCTGTCCCAGCCGATGACCCCGGTCGCCGCGAGAGCGGCCGTGGACAGGACGAGGGCGAGGGTGCCGGTGGTGATCAGACGGCGGGCGGTGCGGAGCATGACAATCCCCCTGGCGGTGTGACGGTGGTGGTGCGGAGCGTCGGTCCGGTGGTGAGGGGGCCGGCCGGCTGGCCGGCCCGTCTCCCTCCCGGTGATCACCATCCTGCGGGTCGCACCACCGGCGCGGAAGGCATCCCCGCTGGCACCAAGGTGGTTGGCACCAAGGTGCCTCCGCGTCCGCAGGAGCCCTCGCCCTGCCGTGGTCCAAAGGGGGAGGCCGGTGAACCCGGGCGGGCGGACGGGTGGTCCGCGCGTGGGGATACGACTCCGCCCCGGCCGGATCGTGCCGGCCGGGGCGGAGACTTCGGGGCCGTCAGGCCCTACGGCTGCTCAGAGCCAGCCCCGCTGGGCGGCCTTGAGCCCCGCCTCGAAGCGGCTGGACGCCCCCAGGCGCTCCATCAGGGCGGCCATCTGGCGCCGCACCGTCCGCAGGGACACCCCCAGCCGCTTGCCCGCGGCCTCGTCCGTCATCCCGGAGGCCAGCAGTTTGAGCAGTTCCCGTTCGGCGGGGGAGATCCCGCCGTCCTCGGCGGGACCGCGGTGGTCGGCGCCGAGGGGAACCGCGGACCGCCAGGTCTGTTCGAACAGGGCGAGCAGGGACGCGACGATGCCGGGAGCATGGGTGCACAGGGCGCCCAGGCGGGTGTTGGCCGGATCGATGGGTACCACGGCGACCCGCCGGTCGAAGATGAGCATGCGGGGCGGCAGCAGCGGGCTGGTGCGCACCTGCCCGCCCCGCTCGGTGATCCAGCGGGCGTAGGCCGCGGTGGCCGCGTCGTTGCGCGCACTGTCCTGGTAGACCGTCAGGAGCTGCACACCCCGGTCCAGCGCCCGTTCGTCCAGCGGCCTGGACGCGTCCAGGCTGGCCTGCGACTGGGCCCCGCCCGGCTCGATGGCCCGGCACTCCTCCCGCAGATCGCCGGCCAGGCTCTCCAGGCGGCGCTGGATGGCGTCCAGACCGACGAGCCGCTCGGCACCGTCCTCACGGACACCCGGCCGCAGCGTGGCGAACTCGGCGACGGTCCGGGCCACGGCCTCCCGGCTGCGGGCCAGCTCCTCCTGGCGGCGCAGCAGGTCCGCTTCCTGACGTCGCAGGATGATGTCCAGTCCGAGCTCGGGGCTGACCGCCCGCAGCATCCCGGGGGTCTCCCGGGACGGCTGGAGCAGCTGCAGGTCCACCAGCCGGTCCAGGCACTCCCGTACCTCCGCCTCGCCGAGCGCCAGCCGTGCGCCCAACTCGGCCACACCGTCGTCCTCATGGACCAGCAGGGCCCGGTAGACCGCGTCCACCGACCGATCGAGCCCCAGTGCTTCCAGCACGCGACACACCCCCAGTACACACATGTCCGCTCTCGGACAACAGTTCGCCCGAGAGTGCCACCACGCTATGCACCGGTGACGCGTCCGATCAGGGACCGCACGCGCCATCCAAGGGTCCGCGCACGCCACCGGGGACGGCCGCGTGGCCGCGGAATCCACCGGGACCGTGACCGGCCGCCGGGATGCGCGCGGTTATGCTCGGCGTTCGTGTCCCTGCCAACCCACCAGGGGACGGTCTCCGCCGCCCTGACCCGTGTGAGCGTGCGCGTCGCACGCCGCGTCGATCTGCCCCGGGACCAGTACGCGCATCTGCTGGGCCTGGCCCCCGGGCACCTCGACGACGACCTGTGCCGCCTCCCGGCCGCGACCCCCAACCACCTCGCCGAACTCACCACGCGCCACGCGCCCTGGACCGACGTCTCCCACCTGCTGATGCAGCAGGCGACCGTCGGGGCACTGGGGGTCTGGGACTACCTGATCACCTGCGCGCCCACTCCGCTGGACGGCATCAAGGACGCCGCCGCCTACTTCGCGGTCGTCGCCGACACCGCCACCGATGCGCTCACCATCACCGAGGACGGCGACCAGATCACCGTCGGCCACGCCAACCACGCCGACCTGACCAACCAGGCGGCCTGCGCCATCCGCGGCTTCGCGCTCGGTCTGTACCGGCAACGCCTGAGCCAGGCCGCGGGACGTCCGCTCGTCCCGCTCCGCGTCACCCTCACGGCGCAGGCACCCCGTCGGCACGATGCGCTGACCGAGCTCTACGGCACCCGCGCCGTCGACTTCGAGTCCCCCACCAGCTCGCTCACGTTTCTCGCCTCCGACCTGAGGGCACCCAACCCGCACGCCCAGCCCGGCCTGTCCGGCGTCCTGCGGCGACACGCCGAGCACCACCTCACGCACGCCACGCCCCTGCACGACTGGCTGGCCCTGTTCCGCATCGCGCTGGAATCCGCTTACGCCCACGACGGCGCGACCCTGCCCGCGGTCGCACGGCGCATGGCCGTCAGCACCCGCACCCTCCAGCGCCGCCTCGGCGAACACCGGACGACCTGGAACAGGGAACTGGAGAACCTGCGCCGCACGCAGGTCACACGGCTGCTCCGGCACACCGACCACAGCATCGACGCCATAGCCGCCCGCGTCGGCTACACGAGTGTCCGCTCCCTGCGGCGTGCCGTACACCGCTGGTACGGCACCACCCCCACCCTTCTGCGCGCCACGGAGCCGGCCCCGGCCGCCGGGGCCTGAGAGGGACCCGGTCCGGAGCCGGCCGAGGCGCGGGTACCGCCACGCGGCCTCGTGTCATTCCCCGCGCAGCACCTCGATCTCGTAGTCCCCGCTGTCCTCGTCGATCGTCACGCCGTGGGTCTCGCTGCGGAAGCCCGGGAAGCGGCGGTCGAAGGTCTCCAGGGCCGTGAGGTAGCGCAGCAGGGGGCCGTCGGGGGTGCCGGTGGACTCGCCCGGCATGAGGACCGGGATGCCGGGCGGGGTGACCGTGACCATCGCCGCCGCCACCCGGTGCGCGGCGTCGGCGATCCGGACGCGTTCCGTGCCGCCCCGGACCAGGCGCTGGTAGCAGTGCTGGGGCGGGTGGACCGGCTCCGGGAGCCGCTGGAACGCCGTGTCCAGCAGCTCCACCAGGCGGGCCGAGCGCAGCTGTTCGTGCATCTGCCGGCACAGCTCGCGCAGGGTCAGCCCGGCGTAGCGCCTGGGGTGCGCGGCGACCGCCTCCGGCAGGACGCGGTCGAGCGGGGCGTCGGCGTCGTACAGGGCCTTGAAGTCCATCAGGGCGTCCAGCAGCGTGCCCCACTTGCCCTTCGTGATGCCCATCGAGAAGAGGATCAGCGTGGTGTAGCTGTCGGTCTTCTCGACCACGATGTTCCGGGTGGCCAGGTACGCCGTCAGGACGCGCGCCGGGATGCCCTCCTCGGCCATCTCGCCGGTGGCGGTGATGCCCGGGCAGGTCAGCGTGACCTTGACCGGGTCCAGCATGCAGTGACCCTCGGTCAGCCCGGGGAAGCCGTGCCAGGCGGCACCCGGCTCCAGCAGCCAGCAGGACTGCTCGGTGCGCAGCAGCTCCGGCGGGGCCTCGTCGAAGGGCAGCCGTTCGCCCGTCGCCGGGTCGGTGACCTCCTCCGGCTGCCAGACGCCGAAGAACCACGGCGGCCGGTCCCCGGCGCTCGCCACCCGCCGCCCGAGCCGCACCATCTCCTGCCGGAAGCGGATCGCCTCCGTCACCGCCTCGTCGATCAGCCACTCGCCCTGCGGCCCGTCCATCATGGCCGTCGCCACGTCCAGCGAGGCGATCATCGGGTACAGGGGCGAGGTGGTGCCGTGCATCATCAGGGCCTCGTTGAACCGGTCGTGCTCCACCGGCGCCCGGGGCGCGGGCCGCACGTGCACCATCGCCGACTGCGACAGCGCGGCCAGCAGCTTGTGCGTGGACTGGGTCGCGAAGACCGTCGGCCGGTCCGGGCCGGGGAAGGCGTCCGCGTCCACCGACATGCCGTACCGGCCCCGGTACAGCGGGTGGAAGCGGGCGTAGGCGAACCAGGCCTCGTCGAAGTGGACCCGGGGCGTGCTGGCCGCGAGGGCCTTCGCGGCCGGTACGGCGGCGTAGCTCAGGCCGTCGTAGGTGGAGTTGGTGAACACCGCGTACTGGGGGTCCCGGGAGACGGCGCCCTCGGCGAGCGGGTGCGCGGCGATCCGGGCCGCGATCGAGTCCGCCGCCAGCTCGGCCGGGGGCAGCGGGCCGGCGAGTCCGTAGCCGTTGCGGGTGGGCACCAGGTAGACGGGCCGGGCGCCGGAGACGACCAGCCCGTGCAGCACCGACTTGTGGCAGTTGCGGTCGACCAGGGCGAGCTCGTCACGGGTGACGCTGAAGTGGCCGACGAGCCGGTTGCAGGTGGAGTCGCCGTGCAGCACGAAGTAGCTGAGGTCGGCGCCGAAGACGCGGGCCGCGTTGCGCTCCGCCTCCCCGATCGGGCCGGTGTGCTCGAACAGCGAGCCCAGCTCCTCGACCGAGATCGACAGGTCGGAGCGGAGCAGCCGTTCGCCGAAGTAGTCGTGGAAGGCGCGCCCGGCGGGCGACTTGAGGAAGGCGACGCCACCGGAGTGGGCCGGGGTGTGCCAGGAGTACTCGTGGGCGTCGTGGAAGCGGCGCAGCGCCCGGAAGAACGGCGGCAGCACGTCCTCCCGGTAGGCGCGGGCGGCGCTGGTGATCCGGCCCGCGATGAAGTTCGGGGTGTCCTCCAGCGGCCACACGTAGCCGATGACCGTCTCCGACACCCACAGCGGCAGCTCCCGCACGCCGTCCTCGGCCATGACCAGGAACACCGGCAGGTCCCGGTACCGCCGCCCGATCCGCCGCAGCACGGCCGCCCCGCCGGGAGCCCCGTCGACGGCCTCGTCCGGCTTGGCGAGCGCGGCCCCGGGACCGTCCCCGGCCGCCCGCGCGCCCCCGGGCAGGTCCCAGGCGACCAGGGCCGCCGCCAGCCCCGCCTCGGTCCGCAGCACGGCGTCCGCGTCCTCCGCGCTGACCGCCCAGCGCACCCCGAAGCCCTCCGCCTCCACCGCCTCCCGGATCTTCCGCAGCTGCTCGGCCCCGGCGCCCTCGGCGCGCGGATGCTCCGGCACCGCGACCAGGATCCTGCTCTCACCCATCCCGTGCCCTCACCTTCCCGACGGCCGCCCGGCCACCGCCCGGAAAGTGTCCGGGCGGCCGGGCACGACGGCGGCGGCGGCACACGGCGGGTCACCGTGATGACGGAAAAACGGGGCCCCGGGATTGACGTCACTCGCCGAGATAGGCGGGCGACACGGCGGCCGTGCCGATCCTGCGCGCCCGCCCCGACCCGTCCGCCGGGACCTCGTACAGGTCGGCGCCGTAGTCCCCGGGCAGCGCGTACACGACCGTCCGGGCGTCCCGCCACACCGCCTGGTCGTCCACGCTCCGCGTCTCGGCGAGCGGTGTCTCCCGCAGCGTGCGCAGGTCCAGGACGTACAGGCGCCAGGGCGCGTCCTTCGGCAGGCCCGCGACCCGCTTCTTGTAGGCGACGCGGGTGCCGTCGGGGGACAGGGACGGGCACTCGACGTCGGTGTGCAGCGTGGTGACGGTACGGCGGCGCAGGTCACCGCGGACCAGGTAGGTCCGCCCCTTCGTGGCGAGCGTCGCGTAGAACGTGCGGTCGTCGTCCGCGAAGGTCACGCCCCAGAAGTTGGCGTCCGCCGCGCGGTAGGGACGCCCGTCCCTGACGATCCGGAACGCCTCCAGGGACGGGATCAGCTCCCCGCCGCGCGTGTCCACGATCGCCGTGCGCGTGGAGAAGTCCGTCCCGGCGTACGAGTCGCCGCCCACGAACGCCGTCCAGGCGGCGAAGTGCCCGGTGGGGGAGACCCGCGCCCGTGAGGGGATGCCCGGCACGTCGTACCGGTGCAGGGTCCGCAGCCTCGCGTCCAGGACGAGCGCGCGGTAGGTGTCGGAGACGGGGCCGTGCACGGCCTGGAGGCACACGCCGGTGCCGGACGCGGCGTGGAAGCGCAGGCACTTCAGGCCGGAGGCGGTGCGCGGGCCGCCCGGGGCGTTCGCCGGTACGGAGGTCAGCTCGTCCCGGTGCGGCCCCCACGCCATGTTCCGGAACACCAGCCGCCCGGGGTCCCGCAGCGTCACCGTGCCCGGGGTGACGCGCGGTCCGCCCGCCTGCACGTGGTCGCGGCGGTCCGCCCGCGCCGAGGCGTGCAGCACGGAGGCCAGCCCGGCCGCCGCCAGCACGGCGACGGCCGAGACGAGGATCAGCACTCGACGGCGTACGGTCATGCGGTCACGGTCCTCTGCGGGGGCGTGGTGTTCATGCGGGGAGGGTCCTCTGCGGGGGCGGCGCGTTCATGCGGGGAGGGACGTCTGCGGGGAGTTGGGGTGATCACGCGGGCAGGGTCCTCTTCGGGCGCAGGGTGACGGAGAACGCGGCGCACGCGGCCAGGGCCACCGCCGCGCCCGCCAGCGCCGCCCGGTCGCCCCACACCGTCCAGGCCGCGCCGAACAGCAGCGAGCAGGCGAACCGGGTCAGCGCCTGCCCGGTCTGTACGACGGCGAGCCCGGAGGAACGCAGACCGTCGGGCACGCTGTCCGAGGCGGCGGCCATCAGCACCCCGTCGGTGGCCGCGTAGAAGCCGCCGTGCAGGGCGAGCACCAGGTAGGGCAGCCCGGTGCCGTGCCACGAGGTGAGCAGCAGCGCGTACGCGGCGAGGAGGGCGCCGTGGCCGGCGAGGAAGACCGCCCAGCGGCCCACCCGGTCCGCGAGCCGGCCGAGCGGCACGGCCAGCAGCAGGAACGCGGCGGCCGTCCCCAGCGGCAGCAGCGCGAACCAGCGGTCGGGCACCCCGAGACGGCGCTGGAGCAGCAGGTAGACGAAGGAGTCGCTGACCGTGGCGAGGCCCAGCAGCAGCGCGCAGACGGTGATCCGGCGCAGGTCGCGGCGGCGCAGCAGGGCGAGGGCCGCTCGGACGGTCGGCCGTTCGGCCGGGGCCGCCCGACCGCGTCCGTCCGGCACGAACAGGACCAGCACCAGGACGCCCAGCACGGCGACGCAGAAGCTGACGGTGAACACCGCGTCGTACCCGTCCACGGTGGCCCGCAGGATGAGGAACGCCACCAGCGGCCCGAGCAGGGCACCGGCCGTGTCCATCGCCCGGTGCACCCCGAAGGCCCGCCCACGCGTCTCGGGCGTGCCGGCCATCGAGATCAGCGCGTCACGCGGGGCCGTCCGCAGCCCCTTGCCGGTCCGGTCGGCGGCGAGGACGACCCCGATCGGCGTCAGCGTGTGCGCCACCAGCAGCAGCGGCTTGCACACGGCCGAGATGCCGTAGCCGAGCCCGGCGACCCACTTGTGCCGTCCGCCGCCCCGGTCGGCGAGGTGCCCGCCCACCAGCCGGACGAGCGCCGAGAACCCGTTGTAGACGCCGTCCAGCAGACCGAAGCCCAGCGGCGACAGACCCAGCCCGGTCACCAGGTACAGGGGCAGCACCGCCGTCACCATCTCCGAGGAGACGTCGGTGACCAGGCTGACCGTGCCCAGCGCGAGCACGGTCGGCGCGACCGGCGCACGGCGCCGCCCGGCGGAGGGCCGGACGGTGCCGTGGGCGGACGTACGGGCACGGCTGTCCGCTACGTACACGTCAGGACGCCCAGATGCCGGTGATGTCCTGGGCGGAGGCCGCGTTGCCCGCGTGCGTGCTCAGCCCCTGGGTGTCCTCCAGGGTCCGCAGCAGGTCGTAGTGGTTGTACGTGGTGGCGGAGCTGGAGCCGGCGGTGACGGGCTGCCCGTAGAGCACGGTGGGGATCCGGTTGCCGCTCAGCCGGTTGTCCTCGTCGAACGTCACCACCAGCAGGCTGTTGTGCGTCTTGGCCCAGGTGGCGTAGGCGCCCAGCTTGTTCTTCAGCCAGGTGTCACCGGTGGACACCGAGCAGTCGTGCATGTCGCTGCACAGGTTCGGCACCACGAACGACAGCTGCGGCAGCGTCGAGTAGTCGGCCGGGAACTGCGCGAACGTCTTCGCGGTCGACGTCGGCACGTTGCCGAACCCGAACCACGGGTTGTGCTTGCGGGCGTAGTCGCCGCTGCTGCACGTGGTGGAGCCCTGGCTCGGCAGCGTCTCGTTGTAGCTGGCCCAGCTGCGGCCGGCGGCGATCAGCTCGGAGGCGAGGTTGGGCGCGGACGAGAAGCCCGGCGTGTAGCAGCTGTCGTCGGTGATGCCCTGCGTGGACCCGGAGAACATCGCGAAGTAGTTCGGCTGGCTCGGATGGGTCTCGGCGTAGGACTGGGTGAGGTTGGCACCCCCCGTCTTCAGCGAGTTGATGTAGGGCGCGCTGGAGGAACCGATGACCTGGCTGTACGCATGGTTCTCGAAGACCACGACGACCACGTGGTCCGGGCGGGGCACGGCGCCCGCGGCGTGCGCGGACTCCTGGCCGAGCCCGGTCCACAGCCCGACCGCGGCTGCGGCGAGGGCGGCCGCGGACGCCACGACGGCTCGGGCACGGCGATAGGCCGAACGGGCAGAACTGCCGGACACATCAACCTCCGGGAAAGGATGGACGGCTGGCGGTGCGGACAGAGCATGCACACGCCAACATTCCCGCGGCCCACGCCGGCCAACCTCCCGGGTGAAGACCGGATGAACGGCGGGTACTCACGCCCGCATGGCGGAGATCTTCATCGGAACCTGCGGCTGGACCGACCCCGAACTGCTCCGGAGCGGCTGGTACCCACCCGGCCACCGCGACGCCGAGAAACGCCTGCGCCACTACGCGACCCGCTTCCCCGTGGTCGAGGCCGACTCCCCCTACTACGCCCTCCCCACCGCCCGCACCACCACCCTCTGGGCGGAGCGCACACCCCCCGGCTTCCGCTTCGACGTCAAGGCGTTCTCCCTCCTCACCGGCCACCGCACCCGCCCGGCCGCGCTCCCCGCAGACCTCCGCGCCCACCCCCGCGACGAGGCCCTGCGCGAGGAGGTCTGGACCCGCTACGCCGAAGCGGTCGCCCCCCTGCTGCGCTCCGGCCGCCTGGGCACCCTCCTCTTCCAGTACCCGCCCTCCCTCGCCCCCGGCCCGGAAGCCGAGGCCTTCGTCCGCACGGCCCGCGAACGCGCCCGCGACTGGCCGTTCGCCGTCGAGTTCCGCGACCCCGCCTGGTGGCACCCCGCCCGGGCCCCCCGCACCACCGCCTTCCTCCGGGACCTGGACGCCACCGCGGTGGCCGTCGACACCGTCCAGGGCCTGCCGTCCTCCATGCCCGCGGACACCCCGCCCACCACCGCCCGCCTCTCCGTGATCCGCTTCCACGGGCGCAGCCCCCACTGGGGCACGGGAACGAAGGAGGAGCGCTTCCGCCACGCGTACACCGAGCGGGAGCTGCTCGCCTGGCTGCCTCGCATCCAGGCCCAGGCGGAGGCCACCGACGAACTGCACATCCTCTTCAACAACTGCTGTGGGGACGCCGCCCCCACCGCGGCCCAGACCCTCCACGACCTCCTGCGCACCCGGCTCCCGCACCAGCGCACCACCACCGCCCACCTGCCACCCGCGCACGAAGCCCCCCGGCCCCCCTCCGGTTAGGCTCTGGCCAGTACCAAGCAGATCCGAGGGGAGACCACGGACATGACGCCGGGCCGCAGGAGCAGCACCTTCACCCGTCTGCTGCGACACGGCTTCACCGATCCCTCCGCCGCCGAGGGCCTCCTGGACGGCCCCGAGCTGGCCCCCGTCCGCGACGACCCGGTGCTGCTCGAAGCCCTGGGCGCCACCGCCGACCCCGACCTGGCCCTGCACGGCCTGGTCCGCCTGCTGGAGGCCCAGCCCGGCGCCACCGCCCACCGCGAACTGCTGGACACCCTCATCGCGGCCAAGCCCCTGCGCGACCGCCTGCTGGGCGTCCTCGGCGCCTCCGCCGCCCTCGCCGACCACCTCGCCCGCCACCCCGGCGACTGGCACGCCCTCGTCACCTACGAACCCCACGACCTCCACCCCGGCGTCGCGGAGTTCGAACAGGGCCTGGCCACGGCCACCGACCCGGTCTCCCTCCGCGTCGCCTACCGCCGCTGCCTGCTGTCCATCGCCGCCCGCGACGTCTGCGGCACCACGGACGTCGCCGAGACCGCCGCCGAACTCGCCGACCTGGCCACCGCCACCCTCCGCACGGCCCTGGCCCTCGCCGAGCGCGCGGCGCCCGAGGACGCCGCCGCCTGCCGTCTCGCGGTGATCGCGATGGGCAAATGCGGCGGCCACGAGCTGAACTACGTCTCCGACGTCGACGTGATCTTCGTGGCGGAACCCGCCGAGGGCACCCCCGAGCACCACGCCCTCCGGTCCGCCACGAAACTCGCCTCCCACCTGATGCGGATCTGCTCCGAGACGACCGTCGAGGGCTCCATCTGGCCGGTGGACGCCAACCTCCGCCCCGAGGGCCGCAACGGCCCCCTCGTCCGCACCCTCAGCAGCCACCTCGCCTACTACCAGCGCTGGGCCAAGACCTGGGAGTTCCAGGCCCTCCTCAAGGCCCGCCCGGTGGCCGGCGACACGGCGCTCGGCGAGGCGTACATCGACGCCCTGCAACCCCTCGTCTGGCAGGCCGCGGACCGCGACAACTTCGTCCCGGACGTCCAGAAGATGCGCCGCCGCGTCGTCGAGAACATCCCCGCCGCCGAGATCGACAGGGAACTGAAACTCGGCCCCGGTGGCCTGCGCGACGTCGAGTTCGCCGTCCAGCTCCTCCAGCTGGTGCACGGCCGCACCGATCCCGCCCTGCGCAGCGGCACCACCCTGGACGCCCTCCAGGCCCTCGCCGCCGGCGGGTACGTCGGCCGTGAGGACGCCGCCCGCCTGGACGAGGCGTACCGCTTCCTGCGCTCCATGGAGCACCGCATCCAGTTGTACCGGCTGCGCCGCACCCACCTCGTCCCGGAGGCCGAGCCGGACCAGCGCCGCCTCGGCCGCTCCCTGGGCCTGCGCACCGACCCGGCGGCCGAGCTGAACCGCGAGTGGAAGCGGCACACCACGGTCGTACGCCGCCTGCACGAGAAGCTCTTCTACCGCCCGCTGCTCGACGCGGTCGCCCAGCTCGCCCCCGGCGAGGCCCGGCTGAGCCCCGTGGCCGCCCGCGAACGCCTCATCGCCCTCGGCTACGCCGACCCGGCCGCCGCCCTGCGCCACCTGGAGGCCCTCGCCTCCGGAGTGACCCGCAAGGCCGCGATCCAGCGCACCCTGCTCCCGGTCATGCTCGGCTGGTTCGCCGACTCCGCCGACCCCGACGCCGGCCTGCTGAACTTCCGCAAGGTCTCCGACGCGCTCGGCAAGACCCCCTGGTACCTGCGCCTGCTGCGCGACGAGGGCGCGGCGGCGGAGAACCTGGCCCGTGTCCTGTCGGCGGGCCGCCTCGCCCCCGACCTGCTGATGCGCGCCCCCGAGGCGGTCGCACTGCTCGGCGACGGCGACGGCGGCGGCCTGGAACCCCGGCGGCACGCCGCCCTGGCCCAGGAGATCATGGCGGCCGTGGGGCGCGCCCAGAACGCCGCGCAGGGCGTCACCGCGGCCCGCGGCGTCCGCCGCCGCGAGCTGTTCCGCACCGCCGCCGCCGACATCGTCCGCTCCTACGGCACCGAGGCCAGTGCCGCCGAGGCCGACCAGGGCGCCCTGGTGGACCGGGTCGGCGCGGCCGTCTCCGACCTGACCGCGGTCACCCTCGCCGGCACCCTGCGCGCGGTGGTCCGGGACGGCTGGGGCGACACCCTGCCCACCCGGTTCGCGATCATCGGAATGGGCCGCTTCGGCGGGCACGAACTGGGCTACGGCTCCGACGCCGACGTGCTGTTCGTCCACGAACCGCAGGACGGCGTGGACGAGCACGAGGCGTCCGCCGCCGCCAACAAGGTCGTCGCCGAGATGCGCCGCCTGCTCCAGCTGCCCAGCTCCGACCCGCCCCTGCTGATCGACGCCGACCTGCGCCCGGAGGGCAAGTCCGGCCCGCTGGTGCGCACCCTGAAGTCGTACGAGGCGTACTACCGCCGCTGGTCCCTGGTCTGGGAGTCACAGGCCCTGCTGCGGGCCGAGCCGGTCGCCGGCGACGAGGACCTGGGACGGCGCTTCATCGAACTGGTCGACCCGCTGCGCTACCCCCGGCAGGGCCTGCCGGAGGACGCCGTCCGCGAGATCCGCCGGCTGAAGGCCCGGATGGAGTCCGAGCGGCTGCCGCGCGGCGCCGACCCCCGGCTGCACACCAAGCTCGGTCCCGGCGGCCTGTCCGACGTCGAGTGGACGGTCCAGCTGCTCCAGCTCCGCCACGGCCACCAGGTCCCCGCCCTGCGCACGACCCGCACCCGCCAGGCGCTGTCCGCGGCCTGCGCGGCCGGGCTGCTGAGCGACGAGGACACGGAGATCCTGGACGAGGCGTGGGTGCTGGCCACCCGGGTGCGCAACGCGGTCATGCTGGTCCGCGGCCGGGCCGGGGACACCTTCCCCACCGAGCCGCGCGAGCTGGCCGCGGTGGGCCGCTACCTGGGCTACGGCGCCGGGCACGCCGGGAACATGCTGGACGCGTACCGCCGCACCACCCGCCGGGCACGCACGGTGGTCGAGGAGCTGTTCTACGCGGACTGAACGGCACGGGGGACGGTACGCCGGCCCGACGGCCCCGGAGCTACGCCGACTGCACGGCCCCGGCCGGCTCCCGCCGGGATCCCGGCGCCAGGCGTGGCAGGGCGTACGGCAGGCTGCCGTACCACGTCCGGGCCACCGTGAACCCGAAGCCCAGGCAGAGCAGCCCGCCGACCGCGTCCAGCCAGAAGTGGTTGGCGGTGGCGACGATCACCAGCAGGGTGGCCGCCGGGTACAGCAGCCCCAGCACCCGCACCCACGGCACCGACGCCAGCGCGAAGATCGTCACCCCGCACCACAGCGACCAGCCGATGTGCATCGACGGCATCGCCGCGTACTGGTTGGACATGTGCTTGAGGTCGCCGGAGGCCATCGACCCCCAGGTGTGGTGCACCATCACGGTGTCCACGAAGTGCCCGCCGCGCATCAGCCGGGGCGGCGCGAGCGGGAACAGGTAGTAGCCGACGAGGGCCACGCCCGTCGTCGCGAACAGCACCAGGCGGGTCGCCGCGTACCGGCCGGGATGCCACCGGTACAGCCACACCAGCACCCCGAGCGTGACCACGAAGTGCAGGGTGGCGTAGTAGTAGTTCATCCCGACGATGAGCCAGGACACCGAGTTCACGGCGTGGTTGACCGACTGCTCGACGGCGATGCCGAGCCGGTGCTCCGCACGCCAGATCCAGTCCGCGTTGCGCAGCGCCTCGTGCCGCTGCTCGGGCACGGCGTTGCGGATCAGTGAGTACGTCCAGTAACTCACCGCGATCAGAAGGATCTCGAACCACAGGCGGGGCCGGCGCGGCCGGCGCAGCCGGCCCAGCGGGCCCCGTGGGTCCTCACCCGTGACGGTGCGCGGAACGGTCACCTCCCCGCGCCCTTCCGGCTGTGTCACGGTCGAGTCAGTCATAGGCACAGAGTCTGCCAGACGACGCCTCCTCGGCCGATCATCCCAAGGAAGGGTCCGCGGCGCACCTTCTACGACGCACGGAGGACATGCGGGGCGGAGGCGGTCGAACCGCGCACCACCAGCTCCGGCATGAACACGAACTCGCTGTGCGGTGCCGGTGTCCCGCCTATCTCCTCCAGCAGGGTGCGCACGGCCGCCTGCCCCATGGCCGGGACCGGCTTGCGGACCGTGGTCAGCGGCGGGTCGGTGAAGGCGATCAGCGGGGAGTCGTCGAAGCCGACCACGGACACGTCCCGGGGGACCTCCAGGCCGCGCTGCCGCGCCGCCCGTATCGCGCCGAGCGCCATCATGTCGCTGGCGCAGACCACCGCCGTGCAGTCCCGCTCGATCAGCGCCGTCGCGGCCGCCTGACCGCCCTCCAGCGTGTACAGCGAGTGCTGCACGAGCTCCGTCTCGACGGTGTCCGCGCCGAGCCCGAGCTGGTCCTGCATCGCCCGGACGAATCCCTCGATCTTGCGCTGCACCGGCACGAACCGCTTCGGCCCGAGCGCGAGCCCGATCCGGGTGTGCCCCAGCGACACCAGGTGCGTCACGGCGAGCGCCATGGCCGCCCGGTCGTCGGGGGAGATGAACGGCGCCTGCACCTTCGGCGAGAACCCGTCCACCAGCACGAACGGCACGCCCTGTGCGCGCAGCCGCTCGTAGCGCTGCATGTCGGCGGTGGTGTCCGCGTGCAGCCCGGAGACGTAGATGATCCCGGCGACCCCGCGGTCCACCAGCATCTCGGTCAGCTCGTCCTCCGTCGACCCGCCCGGGGTCTGGGTGGCGAGCACCGGCGTGTAGCCCTGGCGGGTCAGCGCCTGTCCGATGACCTGGGCCAGGGCCGGGAATATCGGGTTCTCCAGCTCCGGCGTGATCAGGCCCACCAGGCCCTCGCTGCGCTGCCGCAGCCGTACCGGGCGTTCGTAGCCCAGCACGTCCAGCGCGGCGAGCACGGACTGGCGGGTGGTGGCGGCGACGCCCGGCTTCCCGTTGAGGACCCGGCTGACGGTCGCTTCGCTCACCCCCGCCTGCGCAGCGATGTCGGCAAGCCGTGTGGTCACGGGACTGGACTGTACCGGTCGTCTCTGCCCTTGCACACCGGCCGGACGCCGGGCGCGGGCGGGCGTGCGGCCTGCCGTGGGTTGCTGCGTCATCGCGCTCCCTCGGGAATCATGGTGGCAAGAGCTTGCAAGTCTTGCACAAGTGTCGTCATCGCCGCTCAGCGCTGCCACGATCGGGTTGCGGCGCGGTCGACGGCCGGTCACGGGCCGGTAACCATCGTGTCCTCTTGCACTTTTTTTCTGCAAGGTCTTTCGCAGCGCTTACATCGCTGTTACGTTCCCAGTCGCCCGGCCGCGGCAACGGCGCAGTCGGCAAGTCGCAGAGGCGGACGGGACCGCCCTCTGTACCACTCGGGCTAAACCCTCAAGGAGAACTCATGCGGCGTGGCATAGCGGCCTCCGCGCTGGTGGCGTCCCTCGCCCTCACGGCGACGGCGTGCGGCGGGAGCGACAGCGACAGCGGGAAGTCGGACGGCCCGGTCACCATCACCTGGTGGGACACCTCCAACGCCACGAACGAGGCGCCGACGTACAAGGCCCTGGTCCAGCAGTTCGAAGCCGCGAACAAGGACATCAAGGTCAAGTACGTCAACGTCCCCTTCGACCAGGCGCAGAACAAGTTCGACACCGCGGCCGGCGCCACGGGCGCCCCGGACATCCTGCGCTCCGAGGTCGGCTGGACCCCCGCCTTCGCCAAGAAGAGCTACTTCCTGCCCCTGGACGGCACGGAGGCCCTCGCCGACCAGGGCAAGTTCGAGCCGAACCTGATCAAGCAGGCCCAGTACGAGGGCAAGACCTACGGCGTGCCGTTCGTCACCGACACCCTCGCGCTGGTCTACAACAAGGCCCTGTTCAAGAAGGCCGGCATCACCGAGGCCCCCAAGACCTGGGACGAGCTGAGGGCCGACGCCGCCAAGATCAAGGACAAGGCCAAGGTCGACGGCTACTGGGGCTCCACCCAGGCCTACTACGCCCAGACCTTCCTCTACGGCGAGGGCACCGACACCGTCGACGTCGCCGCCAAGAAGATCACGGTGGACTCGCCCGCCGCGAAGAAGGCCTACGGCACCTGGCTGAGCCTGTTCGACGGCAAGGGCCTGCACAAGGCCGACGCCACCGCCGACGCCTACGCCCACATCCAGGACGCGTTCGTCAACGGCAAGGTCGCCGCGATCATCCAGGGTCCCTGGGAGATCACGAACTTCTACAAGGGCAGCGCCTTCAAGGACAAGTCGAACCTCGGCATCGCCACCGTGCCGGCCGGCTCCGCCGGCAAGGCGGGCGCCCCGACCGGCGGCCACAACCTCTCGGTCTACGCCGGCTCCGACAAGGCCCACCAGCAGGCGGCCCTGAAGTTCGTGAAGTTCATGACCTCGGCGCAGGCCCAGGAGACCATCGCGCTGAAGAACTCCACGCTGCCCACCCGCTCCGACGCCTACACCGCCAAGGTCAAGGCCGACCCGGGCATCGCCGGCTACCAGGGCGTCCTGGCCGCCGCGCAGCCCCGCCCGGCGCTGCCCGAGTACAGCTCCCTGTGGGGTCCGCTCGACACCGAGCTGCCCAAGGTCGCCAGCGGCAAGGAGTCGCTGGACAAGGGCCTGGGCAACGCCGAGCTGGCCATCTCCAAGCTGGTCGACGGCTTCAGCAAGTGAGTCCGCGTGGCCGCCGGACCCTCCCGCCGCGAGGAGGGTGAGGGATCCGGCGGCCACCGCCCTGTGCCCGGCCCAACCCCTTGAACGTTTGAAGGTGTCGAACCATGACAGTCGCCATCGACCGCGCGACCGGCAAGCGCCGCGGTGACCGCGCGCCTCGTCCCGGGCTGGGGCAGCGCGTGCGGAACGGCTTGCAGAAGTACTGGTACGCCTACGCGATGATCGCCCCGGTGGTCGTCGTGCTCGGCGTCCTCGTGGGCTACCCGCTGGCGCGGGGCGTCTACCTCACCCTCACCGACGCCAACAGCCTCAACTCCGCGCGCACGATCGGCGTCAACCACATCGACGCCACCTACAAGTTCATCGGCCTCGACAACTACCAGGACATCCTGTTCGGCCCGACGGCCTACGACCGGTTCTGGTCGCACTTCCTGTGGACCGTCTTCTGGACGGTCGCCTGCGTGGCCCTGCACTACACCATCGGTCTCGGCCTCGCGCTCATGCTCAACCAGAAGCTGCGCGGCCGTACCGCCTACCGGCTGCTGCTCGTCCTGCCCTGGGCCGTGCCGACCTTCGTCACCGTCTTCTCCTGGCGGATCATGCTCGCCGACTCCGGCGTGCTCAACCAGATCCTCGGCGCCCTGCACCTGCCCCAGCCGGAGTGGCTGGAGGACACCTTCTGGCAGCGCTTCTCCGCGATCATGGTCAACACCTGGTGCGGTGTCCCGTTCATGATGCTGTCCCTGCTCGGCGGCCTGCAGTCCATCGACTCCACGCTCTACGAGGCCGCGGAGATGGACGGCGCGAGCGCCTGGCAGCGGTTCCGGCACGTCACCCTGCCCGGGCTGCGCTCGGTCAGCTCCACCGTCGTGCTGCTCGGCATCATCTGGACCTTCAACCAGTTCGTCATCATCTTCCTGCTGTTCGGCAAGAACTCCGCGCCGGACGCCCAGATCCTCGTCACCTGGGCCTACACACTGGGCTTCGGCCAGCAGCCGCGCGACTTCGCCCAGTCCGCCGCGTACGGCGTGCTGCTGCTGTCGATCCTCACCGTCTTCACCTCCTTCTACTTCCGCTGGCTGAAGCGCAATGACCAGCTCGCCGTCTGACGCCGCAGGAGCCGCCGCCATGAGCACCACCACCCTGGACAAGACCGAGACCGCCCCGGCTCCCGCACCCGCGCCCCGGCGCCCCGCCCGCCGGCGCGGCGAGCGCGGCCCGCTCGGCGCCGCCCTGCTGCACGGCGGCCTCGTCGTGGCGAGCCTGATCGCCCTGGCCCCGGTGGCCTGGCTGTGCTACCTCTCGCTCGGCCCGGACAAGGAGGACTACCTGCACCCGGGCGGCATCGCGGGCAAGGCGACCTTCTCCAACTTCAGCTTCGTGCTGGAGAACACCGCGTTCCTCGACTGGTTCAAGTCGACCATGATCGTGGCCCTCGGCACCACGCTGATCGGTGTCCTGGTCGCCGCCACCACCGGCTACGCGGTCTCCCGGATGCGCTTCCCCGGCTACAAGCAGCTGATGTGGGTCCTGCTGCTCACCCAGGCCTTCCCGATCGCCATCCTGATCGTGCCGATGTACGAGATCTTCAGCGAACTCGGCCTCATCGACACCTACTGGGCGCTGATCCTCGTCAACTGCACCACCGCCGTGCCGTACAGCGCCTGGCTGCTCAAGGGGTACTTCGACACCATCCCCTTCGAGATCGACGAGGCCGGACGCGTGGACGGGCTCAGCCCCTTCGGCACCTTCTTCCGGCTGATCCTGCCGCTGGCCCGCCCGGGCCTGGCCGTGGCCGCGTTCTACAACTTCATCACCGCCGTCGGCGAGGTCGCCTTCGCGACGACCTTCCTGCTGGACGACTCCAAGTACACCTTCGCCGTCGGCCTGCAGACCTTCGTCAGCGAGCACGACGCCCAGTGGAACTACATGGCCGCCACCGCGGTGCTGATCGCGATACCCGTGACCGTGTTCTTCTACCTCGTGCAGAAGAACCTCGTCACCGGCCTCACCGCCGGCGGCACCAAGGGCTGACGCCCGCCACCCGACCGGGCGGGCCGCCGTGTCCTCCGACCCCGCTGTCACCGCGGCCCGCCTCGCAGTCCCGCCCGGCCGTACGCCGCCGCACCCACCGACCGCCCACCATGCCCCAGTTACGTATCAAGGACGCCATGAGCCAGCAGCACTCCGCCGCACCGGCCCGCCACTCCGCCGCCGTCACCGTCGCCGACCGCCGCGACTGGTGGCGGGACGCGGTCATCTACCAGGTCTACCCGCGCAGCTTCGCCGACAGCAACGGCGACGGCATGGGCGACCTGGAGGGCGTACGCTCCCGTCTGCCCTATCTGCGTGACCTCGGCGTCGACGCCGTGTGGCTGAGCCCCTTCTACGCCTCCCCGCAGGCCGACGCCGGCTATGACGTCGCCGACTACCGTGCCGTCGACCCGATGTTCGGCTCCCTGCTGGACGCCGACGCGCTGATCCGCGACGCCCACGCGCACGGCCTGCGCATCATCGTGGACCTCGTCCCCAACCACTCCTCCGACCAGCACGAGTGGTTCAAGCGCGCCCTCGCCGAGGGCCCCGGCTCCCCGCTGCGCGAGCGCTACCACTTCCGCCGCGGCAAGGGGGAGAACGGCGAACTGCCGCCCAACGACTGGGAGTCCATCTTCGGCGGCCCGGCCTGGACGCGCGTACCGGACGGGGAGTGGTACCTGCACCTCTTCGCCCCCGAGCAGCCCGACTTCAACTGGGAGCACCCGGCCGTCGGCGACGAGTTCCGCTCCATCCTGCGCTTCTGGCTGGACATGGGCGTGGACGGCTTCCGCATCGACGTCGCCCACGGCCTGGTCAAGGCGGAGGGCCTGCCGGACCTCGGCTCCCACGACCAGCTCAAGCTGCTGGGCAACGATGTCATGCCGTTCTTCGACCAGGACGGCGTGCACGCGATCTACCGGCAGTGGCGGACCATCCTCGACGAGTACGCGGGGGAGCGCATCTTCGTCGCCGAGGCCTGGACGCCGACGGTCGAGCGCACCGCGAACTACGTCCGCCCCGACGAACTCCACCAGGCCTTCAACTTCCAGTACCTGGGCACGGAGTGGGACGCGAAGGAACTCCGTACGGTCATCGACCGCACCCTGGAGGCCATGCGCCCGGTCGGCGCCCCCGCCACCTGGGTGCTGTCCAACCACGACGTCACCCGGCACGCCACCCGCTTCGCCAACCCGCCCGGCCTCGGCACCCAGATCCGCACGGCGGGCGACGGCGCGCTGGGCCTGCGCCGGGCCCGCGCCGCCACCCTCCTCATGCTGGCCCTGCCCGGTTCGGCCTACATCTACCAGGGCGAGGAGCTCGGCCTGCCCGACGTCGTGGACCTGCCCGACGAGGTGCGCCAGGACCCGGCGTACTTCCGGGGCGCCGGCCAGGACGGCTTCCGCGACGGGTGCCGGGTGCCGATCCCGTGGACCCGGGAGGGCTCCTCGTACGGCTTCGGCAGCGGCGGCAGCTGGCTGCCCCAGCCGCCGGCCTGGGGCGAGCTGAGCGTGGAGGCGCAGACCGCGGTGCCCGGCTCGACGCTGGAGCTGTACCGGTCCGCGCTGCGCCTGCGCCGTGCCCGGCCCGACCTGGGCGCCGGTGACGCGGTGGAGTGGCTGCGGGCGCCGGAGGGCGTTCTGGCCTTCCGCCGGGGCGAGTTCGTGTGCGTGGCGAACACGACCGGCGAGTCCGTGACGACCCCGGCCTACGGCCGCGTCCTGCTGACCAGCGGCGAGGTGACCGAGGCGGACGGCGAGACCAAGGTGCCCGGCGACACCACCGTGTGGTGGACCACGGCCGGCTGACGCCGCGTCTGAAAGTTCTTGCATCAAGTTCACAACGGCCCGCTGCCTTTCGGCCAGCGGGCCTTTAACATCTGCGTCACCGCAAGTTTGCTGAAATATTTCAGCAAGCGCCTTCAGCGGTCCCTGCCACCTTCAACGTCGAAGGGCCCCACACATGGCACGCAGCGCCCTCCCCACGGCGGCAGCCCTCACGGCCGCCGTTCTGATTGGCATGACCCCGACTACCGCCGAGGCCGCCCCGCCCGGCACCAAGGACGTCACCGCCGTCCTCTTCGAGTGGAACTACGCCTCGGTGGCCAAGGAGTGCACCGGCACCCTCGGCCCCGCCGGCTACGGCTACGTCCAGGTCTCCCCGCCCGCCGAGCACGTCCAGGGCTCGCAGTGGTGGACGTCGTACCAGCCCGTGTCCTACAAGATCGCGGGCCGCCTCGGCGACCGCACGGCGTTCCGGAACATGGTGAACACCTGCCACGCGGCGGGGGTGAAGGTCGTGGTCGACACCGTCGTCAACCACATGTCGGCGGGCTCCGGCACCGGCACCGGCGGCTCGTCGTACACGAAGTACGACTACCCGGGCCTGTACTCCGCCGGCGACTTCGACGACTGCACCTCCCCGGTGTCGAACTACTCCGACCGCTGGAACGTGCAGCACTGCGAACTCGTCGGCCTGGCCGACCTGGACACCGGCGAGGAGTACGTCCGCAAGACGATCGCCGGCTACATGAACGACCTGCTCGGCCTCGGTGTCGACGGCTTCCGCATCGACGCGGCCAAGCACATACCCGCCGCCGACCTCGCCGACATCAAGAGCCGCCTGACCAACCCGTCCGTCTACTGGAAGCAGGAGGTCATCTACGGGGCGGGCGAGGCCGTCCAGCCCACCGAGTACACCGGCAACGGAGACGTCCAGGAGTTCCGCTACGCCTACGACCTCAAGCGCGTCTTCACCAGCGAGAAGCTCGCCTACCTCACCAACTACGGCGAGGGCTGGGGCTACCTGGGCAGCTCGTCCGCCGGCGTCTTCGTGGACAACCACGACACCGAGCGCAACGGCAGCACCCTGAACTACAAGAGCGGCGCCCCCTACACCCTGGCCAACGTCTTCATGCTGGCCTGGCCCTACGGCGCCCCCGACGTCAACTCCGGCTACGAGTGGTCGGACGCCGACGCCGGCCCGCCGAACGGCGGTCAGGTGAACGCCTGCTGGCAGGACGGCTGGAAGTGCCAGCATGCCTGGCCCGAGATCAAGTCCATGGTCGCCTTCCGCAACGCGACCCGCGGCCAGGCGGTCGGCAACTGGTGGGACAACGGCAACAACGCGATCGCGTTCGGCCGGGGCGGCAAGGGCTACGTGGCCATCAACCACGAGTCCTCGTCGCTCACCCGCACCTACCAGACGTCCCTGCCCGCCGGGACGTACTGCAACGTCCAGAACAACACCACGGTCAGCGTGAACTCCAGCGGACAGTTCACCGCGACCCTCGGCTCGAACACGGCACTCGCGATCTACGCCGGCAAGTCGAGCTGCTGACCCTCCGCCTGACGGTGCGTGGAACCTCTTGCCGGAGGTTTCACGCATCTTGCTGCAACTGTCAGCCGCAATCCTAGGAGTCACGACCCGTGATACCGAGATGGCCGGCGCCGCGCACGCGCCGTACGCCGTATCGCACAAGGGCCGCCGCCGTCACCGGCATGGCCCTCGCCGCAGCCCTGGTCCAGGTGCCGGCCGCCCGTGCCGCCACCCCGCCCGCGCCCCCCTCGGACGCGCGGCTCGCCGCCGCGCCCGCCCGGCACGACGACACCCGCGAGCAGTTCTACTTCGTCATGCCGGACCGGTTCGCCAACGGCGACACCTCCAACGACCGGGGCGGCCTCACCGGCTCCCGCCTCGCCACCGGTTACGACCCCACCGACAAGGGCTTCTACCAGGGCGGCGACCTCAAGGGCCTGACGGGGAAGCTGGACTACATCAAGGGGCTCGGCACCACCGCCATCTGGCTGGCGCCGATCTTCAAGAACCGCCCGGTGCAGGGCACCGGCAGCAACGCCTCGGCCGGCTACCACGGTTACTGGATCACCGACTTCACGCAGGTCGACCCGCACTTCGGCACCAACGGCGACCTCAAGAACCTCATCTCCAAGGCCCACGCCAAGGGCATGAAGGTCTTCTTCGACGTCATCACCAACCACACCGCCGACGTCGTCGACTACGAGCAGAAGTCGTACGACTACCTGTCCAAGGGCGCCTTCCCCTACCTCACCGAGGACGGCAGGCCCTTCGACGACGCCGACTACGCGGAGGGCGGCCGCACCTTCCCGGCCGTCTCCGGCGCCTCCTTCCCCTACACCCCGAAGGCCGCGAACAGGAGCAAGGTCCCGGCCTGGCTCAACGACCCGACGATGTACCACAACCGGGGCGACTCCACCTACGCCGGCGAGTCCGCCACCTACGGCGACTTCTCCGGCCTGGACGACCTGTGGACCGAGCGTCCCGAGGTCGTCCACGGGATGGAGAAGATCTACGAGCGGTGGGTCAGGGACTTCGCCGTCGACGGCTTCCGCATCGACACCGTCAAGCACGTGAACATGGAGTTCTGGACCCAGTGGGCGACCGCACTGGACCGGTACGCGGCCCGGCACGGGCGGAAGAACTTCTTCATGTTCGGCGAGGTCTACTCCGCCGACACCGCCGTCACCTCCCCGTACGTCACCCGGGGCCGCCTCGACGCCACCCTCGACTTCCCCTTCCAGGACGCGGCCCGCGCCTACGCCTCCCAGGGCGGCAGCGCGCACAGGCTGGCGAGCGTCTTCGGTGACGACTACCGGTACACCACCGACAAGGCCAACGCCTACGAGCAGGTCACCTTCCTCGGCAACCACGACATGGGCCGCATCGGGTACTTCCTGAAGCAGGACAACCCGAAGGCGACCGACGCCGAGATCCTGAGGAAGGACCGGCTCGCCAACGAGCTGATGTTCCTCAGCCGGGGCAACCCGGTCGTCTACTACGGCGACGAGCAGGGCTTCACCGGTTCCGGCGGCGACAAGGACGCCCGCCAGACCATGTTCGCCTCCAAGGTCGCCGACTACCTGGACGACGACGAGATCGGCACCGACCGCACCCACGCCAGTGCCGCCTTCGACACCCGTGCCCCGCTGTACCGGCAGATCGCCGCGCTGGCGAAGCTCCGCAGGGCCGAGCCGGCCCTGACCGACGGCGTGCAGACCGAGCGGTACGCGGCCGACGGGCCCGGCGTCTACGCCTTCACGCGCACGGACGCCCGGACGGGCCAGGAGTACGTCGTCGCCTTCAACAATGCCGGCTCCGAGGAGACGGCGACGTTCGCGACCGGATCCGCGGACAGGTCGTACAAGGGCGTCTACGGCGCCACCGGCAAGGTGAGGTCCGACGGCGACCGGAAGCTCACCGTCACCGTCCCGGCCGGCTCCGCCGTCGTCTACAAGGCCGCCGGCCGCCTCGCCGAACCGGTCACCAAGCCGACGATCACCCTCACCGCACCGGCGGCCGGCGCCACCGGCACGGTCGTCCTCAAGGCCGACGTCGACGGCGGACAGCTCAACCGGGTCGTCTTCGCCGCCCAGGTCGGGGACGGGACGTGGAAGACGCTCGGCTCCGCCGACCACGCCCCCTACCAGGTCACCCAGACCCTCGGCAGGGACGTCCCCGCCGGTACCGCCCTGCGCTACAAGGCCGTCGTCGTCGACACCGCCGGGCACACCGCGAGCGCCCTGGCGGGCAGCACCACCGGCACCCCTCCCGCCCCCGAGGTCCCCACGGCCTCCTCCCGGGACTACGCGATCGTCCACTACAAGCGCACCGACGGCGACTACGCCGACTGGGGCCTGTACGCCTGGGGCGACCTCGCCGACGGAGAGGCCACGAACTGGCCGGCCAGCCACCCCTTCACCGGCCGGGACGCCTACGGCGCCTTCGCCTACGTCAAGCTCAGGCCCGGCGCCTCGAACGTCGGATTCCTGGTCATCGACAAGGACGGCACCAAGGACGTCTCCGCCGACCGGAGCATCGACGTCACCAGGACGGGCGAGGTGTGGATCGAGCAGGGCAAGGCGGACGTCCTCACCCAGAGGCCCGATCACCCCGCCCAGGACAGGACCAAGGCCGTCCTGCACTACCACCGGGCCGACGGCGACTACGACGGCTGGGGCCTGCACGTCTGGACGGGAGCCGCGCACCCCACCGACTGGTCGAAGCCGCTGGAGCCGGTGAAGACTGACGCCTATGGCGCGGTCTTCGAGGTGCCGCTCACCGAGGGTGCCACCAGTCTCAGCTACATCGTCCACAAGGGCGACGAGAAGGACATCCCGGCCGACCGGTCCCTGGACCTCAAGGCCGCCGGCAACGAGGTCTGGCTGTTGAACGGCCAGGAGCAGTACCTGCTGCCCCAGCCGGCCGGCAGCGCCGCCGCGCTGGACCCGACCACCTCCAAGGCGGTCTGGATCGACCGGGACACCCTCGCCTGGAACGGCGCCGACGGCGCCGCCTCCACCCAGCTGCTGTACTCCCGTGACGGCTCGATCACCGTCAAGGACGGGACGCTGACCAGCGACGACGAGCGCTGGCTCCGGCTGGCCAAGACCACGCTGACCGACGCGCAGAAGGCGAGGTTCCCGCACCTGAGGGACTACACCGCCTGGTCCGTGGACCCGCGCGACCGGGACCGGGTGCGCGAGGCCCTCCAGGGCCAGCTCGTGGCCTCGCAGCGGGCGGCCAACGGCGCCGTGCTGGCCGCGACCGGCGTGCAGACCGCCGGCGTGCTGGACGACCTCTACCCCGGCGCCACCGAGGCGAAGCTCGGCCCGGTCTTCCACGACGGCAGGCCCACCCTCTCCGTCTGGGCGCCGACGGCCCAGTCCGTCCACCTCGACCTCGACGGCAAGGCCGTGCGGATGCACCGGGACGCCGGCACCGGCGTCTGGTCCGTCACCGGTCCCGCGTCCTGGAAGGGCAAGCCCTACCGGTACGTGGTGAAGGTGTGGGCGCCCAGCGTCCGCAAGCTGGTCACCAACAAGGTCACCGACCCCTACTCGGTCGCGCTCACCGCGGACTCCGAGCGCAGCCTGGTCGTGGACCTGGACGACAGGTCGCTCTCCCCGAAGGGCTGGACGTCCCTGCGCAAGCCCAGGGCCGTGCCGCTGAAGGACGCGCAGATCCAGGAACTGCACATCCGGGACTTCTCCGTCGGGGACCGCACCGCCCGGCACCCGGGCACCTACCTGGCCTTCACCGACAAGGACAGCGACGGCTCGAAGCACCTGCGGGCGCTGGCGAAGGCCGGGACGTCGTACGTGCACCTGCTGCCCGCCTTCGACATCGCCACCATCCCCGAGAAGAAGGCCGACCAGGCGACCCCGGACTGCGACCTGGCCTCCTACCCGGCCGACTCCGACAAGCAGCAGGAGTGCGTGGCGAAGACCGCCGCGAAGGACGCCTACAACTGGGGCTACGACCCGTACCACTACACGGTCCCGGAGGGCTCCTACGCCACCGACCCGGACGGCACCGCCCGTACCGTCCAGTTCCGCGAGATGGTGCGGGCGCTCAACCAGGACGGTCTGCGGGTCGTCATGGACGTCGTCTACAACCACACGGCGGCCAGCGGCCAGGCGGACACCTCCGTGCTGGACCGGATCGTGCCCGGCTACTACCAGCGGCTCCTGGCCGACGGCTCGGTGGCGAACAGCACCTGCTGTGCCAACACCGCGCCCGAGAACGCGATGATGGGCAAGCTGGTCGTGGACTCGATCGTCACCTGGGCCAAGGAGTACAAGGTCGACGGGTTCCGCTTCGACCTCATGGGCCACCACCCCAAGGCCAACATCCTGGCCGTGCGCAAGGCCCTGGACGCGCTGACCCCGAAGAAGGACGGCGTCGACGGCAAGAAGATCATCCTGTACGGGGAGGGCTGGAACTTCGGCGAGGTCGCCGACGACGCCCGGTTCGTGCAGGCCACGCAGAAGAACATGGCCGGCACCGGCATCGCCACCTTCTCCGACCGCGCCCGGGACGCGGTGCGCGGCGGCGGCCCCTTCGACGCCGACCCCGGTGTCCAGGGCTTCGCCTCCGGGCTCTACACCGACCCCAACGCGTCCACGGCCAACGGCACGAAGGAGGAGCAGAAGGCGCGCCTGCTGCACTACCAGGACCTGATCAAGGTCGGTCTCACCGGCAACCTGGCCGGGTACCGGTTCACCGACAGCGGCGGCAAGGAGGTCACCGGCGCCCAGGTCGACTACAACGGCGCGCCCGCCGGCTACGCCCGGGCACCCGGCGACGCCCTCGCCTACGTCGACGCGCACGACAACGAATCGCTGTTCGACGCGCTGGCCTACAAGCTGCCCAAGGACACCTCCGCCGCCGACCGGGCCCGGATGCAGGTCCTCGCCATGGCCACCGCGGCCCTCTCCCAGGGCCCGGCGCTCTCCCAGGCCGGCACCGACCTGCTGCGCTCCAAGTCCCTGGACCGCGACTCCTTCGACAGCGGCGACTGGTTCAACGCCATCCACTGGGACTGCGCCGACGGCAACGGCTTCGGGCGCGGGCTGCCCCCGGCGGCCGGCAACCGGTCCAAGTGGGACTACGCCCGGCCGCTGCTGAGCACGGTGAAGGTCGGCTGCCCGCAGATCACCGGCGCCTCGGCCGCCTACCGGGACCTGCTGAGGATCCGCACCACCGAGAAGGCGTTCTCGCTGGGCACGGCCGCGCGGGTGCAGGAGCGGCTCTCCTTCCCGCTGTCCGGCCCGGACGAGACGCCCGGGGTGATCACCATGACCCTGGGTGACCTGGTCGTCGTCCTCAACGCCACCCCCGACCGGCAGGAGCAGCGGATCCCGGCGCTCGCCGGGAAGCACTACCGGCTGCACCCGGTGCAGGCGGCCGGTGCCGACGAGACGGTGAAGGCCTCCGCCTACGCGGCCGGTTCGGGCACGTTCACCGTGCCGGCGCGGACCGTGGCGGTGTTCACCCGGGCGGGGAACTAGGGTGAGGCCGTTGCCGTAGAACGGGAGTGCGCATGCCGCAGATCACCATCGACTACTCCGACCTCATGGAGGACGCCTTCGACCGCGAGGGGTTCGCCCGGGCGCTGCACGAGGCGACCGTGGAGATCGCGGCGGCGACGCCGGAGGCCTGCAAGACGCAGTTCCGGCCGAGCGCGTACACCGTGTTCGGGTACGAGGATCCCGGGGCGCGCGGGCACGCCGTCGTGCACGTGACGATCGGGCTCCTCGCCGGCCGCAGCGAGGAGACCAAGGCGAAGCTGACGGAGACGGCCCTGGAACTGCTCGGCAGGCACGTGGCGGACGGGGCGTTCGCCCTGCACGCCTCCGCCGAGGTCCAGGACCTCGATCCGTCGTACCGGAAGTCCGACCGCTAGCGACCGCTCAGGAACCGAGCGCCACGAGCCGGCCGACCAGCTCCGCGAAGGGGCCGTCGGCCGGCTCTTCCTTCACCATCGTGCGGAGCAGGACGGCCATGTCCTCGTCGTAGGCGGCGCTGACGGCGGCCAGCGCGGCGAAGTCGTGCACCAGCTGCTTCTCCAGCTCGGCGCGCGGGATGCGCCGGCCGTCCAGCCAGATCAGCGCGGTGGACTCGGCGAGCGAGATCCAGGAGCGCACCACCAGCTCCAGGCGCGGGGACGCCTCGGTCACGCCCAGGTGCGAAAGGATCTGGTCATAGGCGGCCTGCCGTACGGAGTCGATGAGCGCGTTCGTCGCGGACGAGCCCACGGCGGGGCCGCCGCGCATCAGCGCCGAGAAACCGGGGCCGTGCTCGTCCACGAAGTCGAAGAAGCGGCCCATCACCCGCAGCAGCCGGGCGCCGAGCGGACCCTCGTGGGGCTCGGTGAACCGGCTGGCGAGATCCTCCGAGGCACGCTGCAACGCGGCCTCGTACAGGCTGAGTTTGCCGGGGAAGTAGTGGTAGACGAGCGGGCGTGAGATGCCCGCCGCCGTGGCTATCTCGTCGATGGAGACCTCGTCGGGCGAGCGTCGGCTGAACAGGTCGAGAGCGACACCGATCAGCTGCTGCCGACGCTCCTCGACGCCCATCCTGCGGCGAACCCCGGAACTCATGCGAACACTTTACCGATCGAATCCGGCCGCCCGTGATCACATGTGACCGCTGCTCACCCGTCGACGGTGATCACATGTCCAGGACCAGGCGGTCGCCCCGGGACCGGGACACGCAGATCAGCATCGAGTCGCCGCGCTCGGCGTCCGTCAGCAGCTCGTCCCGGTGGTCGACCTCCCCCTCCAGCACCCGCTGTTGGCAGGTCCCGCAGAACCCCTGCGCGCAGGAGTAGGCGGTGTCCGGCAGCTCCGCGCGTACGGCGTCCAGCACGGTGGAGCCGGCGGGCACCGTCACCGTCCGCCCGCTGCGCCGGAGTTCCAGCTCGAACGCGCTGTCGCCGCCGGCCGGCGCACCGGGCGAGAACCGTTCGAGACGGACGTCCGGGAAGCGTTCCGCGACGGCCGCCATCAGCCCCTCCGGGCCGCAGCAGTAGACGGCGGCCCCTTCGGGCACCTCCAGCGCGTCGAGGTCGGGCCGCCCCTCGACCACGGTCACCCGGTCGCCGCCCAGCTTCCCGACCTCCTCCAGGAACGGCATCGAGGCCCGCTCGCGCCCCGCGTACAGCAGCCGCCAGTCGGCACCGTCCGGGAGCGCCCGCAGCATCGGCAGCAGCGGGGTGATCCCGATCCCGCCGGCGACGAAGACGTAGGACTCCGCCCCGACCAGCGGGAAGCGGTTCCGCGGTCCCCGCACCTCCAGCTCCATGCCCTCCGTCACCTGCTCGTGCACCTCGCGCGAGCCGCCCCGCCCGTCCTCGACCAGCCGGGCCGCGACGGTGTACGAGGAGGTGTCCCGGGGGTCGCCGCACAGCGAGTACTGCCGGACGAGCCCCGACGGCAGCACCAGGTCGAGATGGGCGCCGGGTTCCCAGCGCGGCAGGTCCCGGCCTTCCAGCCGGAGCCGTACGACCCCGTCGGCCACCGTCTCGTGCGAGGTGACCAGCAACCGCAGGGCCCGTGAGCGCGGCCGGCCCGACGTGGGCTCCTCCAGCGCGGGCAGCGGCCACAGCGGCGACAGGCGGACACGGCGGCGCAGTGCGCTCCGGGTCAGCAGCACGGCGCCCGCGACGAGCGCGAGGGTACGCGGCTTCGGCATCACGCGGCCCTCCGCTCCGCCGCCGTGGCCGCGGGGGAGGCGGCCAGGTAGGCGACGGCCTGTTCGGTGTCGCCCTCCTGGGAGGGGTGGTATCCGCGGCTCAGGTAGCGGGGGACGGACCGGATGATGTCACCGGTCGAGGGCAGCAGACCCTGCCGGCCGCGGACGTGGAAGTCCTTCAGCGAGGCCCTGCCGTCGACCAGGGTGGGGTCGTTCTCCATGAAGAACCGCGTGCCGCGCTGCCACAGGAACACCAGTGCCGTGAAGGCGGTGGCCCAGGTCCGCACGCGCCGGCGGTAGCTGCCGTCGACGTGCAGGAACAGCTCGAAGGCGACCGAGCGGTGCTCGACCTCCTCCGCGCCGTGCCAGCGCAGCAGGTCCAGCATGGTGGGGTCGGCGCCGCGCCGGTCCAGCTCGTCGGCGTTGAGCACCCAGTTGCCGAGGAACGCCGTGTAGTGCTCGATGGCCGCGATGAGCGCGACCCGTTCCAGCAGCCACCACCTGCGCGTCCGGCCCGGCGGCAGGGTCCGGTCGCCGAGCAGCTTCTCGAAGAACCAGTCGACCTGCGCGGTGTACGGCGTCGGGTCGAGCCCCTGCTCCCGGAGGTGGGGCAGCACCTCGTCGTGGGCCTGCGAGTGCATCGCCTCCTGGCCGATGAACCCGATGACGTCCTCGCGGAGCCGTTCGTCGCGGATGTACGGCAGTACCTGCTTGTACACGTGCACGAACCAGCGCTCACCGGCGGGCAGCAGCAGGTGCAGCACGTTGATGGTGTGCGTGGTGAACGGATCCCCCGGCACCCAGTGCAGCGGCGTGCCGTCCCAGGAGAAGGACACCTTGCGTGCCGTGAGCGGCACCCGGGCGTGCGTATGAGACATGGCGTCAATGTACTGGCGGGTAAGGACGCTGAGAAGCCCCGTGCGCCACCTTGTTGACACCAATGTCAGCTAGTGCAGCCCGCTGATCTCCCGGCCGCCCGCCAGGGTGCCCTTCAGGTCGGCCCGCGCACCCTGCTGCGCCTTCGCCGCCAGCAGCTGCCCCGGCCCCGACGCGGTGACCCCGCCCGTGGCCCGGATCGACACCGTGTCCCTGCTCCCCGCCGCCAGCAGGTACCAGCTCCCCGCCGCCGACTTCCACAGCACCCCGGCCAGCACGTGCGGGTCGCGCGGCCCGCAGGCCGGCACGTCCGTGCCCTTGGCCACGACCGCCCCGGTGGCCCCGCCCGGCGTGCGGAACTGCGCCAGCGCGGCCGTGCCGTCACCGCGCCAGGTCTCCGCCCGGGTGCACACCCACGCGGCGGACCCGCCGCCCTCGGGCAGCGGCTGCTCGGCGAACGCCCACGCGTTCACGCTCCGGACGCCCGCCGAGCGCTCCGCCGACAGGGAACAGGCGAACGGCGCCCACGTGCGCAGCCCCTCCGCGCCGGACGCCTCCCCGGCCGAGCCGGGCCGGCCGGCCGTGAGGTGGGCCGGAACCAGCTCGCCGAGGTCGGTCGTGAGCCGCGTACCGGAGGCGTCGGTCAGCTGGAGCACCGTCCAGGAGGTGCAGCCGCCGGGCTGCTGCAGGGCGGAGCCGGCCAGCGGTGCGGTGACCCCGTCGGAGAGGGTGAGCGGTGTCGCGGCCGCGTCCGGCTTCGTCAGGTCCCGCCGGGCCGCCCCCGTCACCCAGGGAGCCGTCAGATAGCGGACGTTGCCGTCGGAGCGGCCCAGCACCAGCGCGCTCGCCCCGGCGCCCGTCGCGCCGTCGACCCGGGCGAAGTCCAGGGCCGCGCCCTGCGTGCCGCTCTTCGGCTCGGCGTAGCGGGTGACGCGCAGGCCGTCGTAGAGGACCACCACGCGGGCGGCGTCGACCTCGCCCGCGTACAGCAGCTGCGGCGGGCCGGCCGGGCCGCCGGTCTGGGTGCCGGGGGTCGCCGAGACGCGGACCGTCGCCCCGGGGCGGGCCCACACCGCGAGGGCGCGGCGCAGCAGGGCCCGGTCGCCGGTGAGCGGGCCGCGCGCGGGCCACACGGAGAAGTCGGTGCGGGCCGAGGTGCGCCAGGCGGTGGGGGAGACGCGGGTCAGCCTGCCGGGGTCGAGGGCGGCCTCGGCGGCCGGGTTCTCGGCGTAGGAGGGCGCGGCGGCGCCGTCGGGGCCCCAGCCGTCGCCCGGCAGGGCGACCAGCGCGCCGCACACCGCGAGCGCCGCGGCGGCGGCGAGGGCGGCCTTGGTGTGCTGGCGGCGGCGCATCAGGTCGGTGGGCCGGGCCTGGAGCGAGCACGGGTCGAACTCGGGTGAGGAGAGCAGCCCGGGCTGGGCGGGCACACTGTTCGCCGAGGCCAGCGCGCCGCCCGGGTCGGTCACCCCGGCGGCCGCGAGGATGTCGCGGACGTCCGGGTCGGCCAGCTGCTCCAGGCCGCGCAGGACGTAGGCGGCGCGGGCCGGGGCGGACAGGGTGGACAGCCGCTGTTCCAGGGCGAGTTCGTCGGCGCCGCCCGAGCGCGGGAACAGCCTCAGCCCCCACACCTGGGGGAGCGAGGGCGGCAGCTGGGCGAGCCGGGCCAGGCCCTTGCGGGGGCGGGCCGCCTCCAGGGCCGCCCGCAGCACTCGCTCGCGCAGGCAGGCGTACCCCGGGTCGTCCTCCCGGCCGGAGGCCTGTGCCGGGAGCACGGCCGGCTGCTTGCGGCCGCGGGGCAGGGCGCGCTGGGCGAGGGCGTGTGCGGTCAGCACCCGGCGGCCGCGGCCGAGGCCCGGCGGCAGCACCAGGTAGGCGAGCCGGACCAGCCGCGGGTAGTGCTCCACGAGCGCGGCCTCGGCCTGCTCGACGTCCACCGTGCCGGTGCCGCGGGCGGAGTGGGGTGTGTGGCGCTGGGATACATCCTGTGACTGCACGTCCGGGAGAACGAGCGAGCCGGTGGTTGGTCACCGCCGGACGAGTGGTGCGCACCCGGCGGCCCCGGTGACCGTCGAGTGCCCGGGCACCGGTTTGAGCGCACCGCGCGCGGGAGCCGTATCCGAAGGGGCTGGGGCATGCTCGGCACACCAGGGACCGGAGGAACAGATGAGGTTGACGCGACTGACGCTCGGCGCAGTGGCCCTGCTCGCGCTGGCGGGGTGCGGTTCGGGCGGGGGGCACGCCGACGCGGTGCCGCCCACCGCGACCGGCAGCCTGGAGCGTCTGGCCGCCGAGGTGAAGTGCCGGCCGAACATGCAGACCGACGCCGACGAGATCCGCCAGGCCATCTGCCGCAACCCCGACGGCCGCTTCATCCTCGCCACCTTCGCCACCGACCGCGGCCAGCGCGAGTGGATCAACGACGCCAAGGACTACGGCGGTCACTACCTGGTCGGCCGCAAATGGGTCGCCGTGGGCGACGACGGGGTGGTCAAGGCGCTGCGCGGCACGCTCGGCGGCGACCTGGAGGAGGGCGTCGACCACCACGCGCACGGCGCCGAGCACAGCGGCTGACGACCCGGGGCACGGCGAAGGCCGGTGACGGGAGGGGGGTCTCGTCACCGGCCTTCTGTCAGGGGCGCGGGGCGGGGCTCACGCGCAGTTCTGACCGCGGTTGATGCAGTTGGCGATCTTGTTGGCCAGACCGTTCTTCGTGACGCTGATGAAGTCGTCGTGGTCCGTGGCCGCCTTGTGCAGCTGCTCCGGGAAGCCGTCCACCGCGTAGGCGTTCTTCACCTGGCCGTTCTGGACGGTCGGCGGGTTGATGTTGTAGACGAGCCGCATGGTCAGCTGCGGGATCGCCTTGAACCCGTTCGGGCAGACACCGCTCGCCGGGTCGGCGAAGGCGACGTGGGTGCGGTGGTTGGCGCTGTCGATGTTCTGTCCGTCCCAGCAGCTCTGGAAGGCGAACGTCCGCACCACCTTGCTGCCCTGCGGGCAGATCGGGTACTGCTGCGTCAGCTGCACCTTGTTCTCGAAGCCGGTGCAGCTCCAGTGCGCGTTGGCGTTCGCCAGACCGTTGGTCGTGGTCTTGGCGTCACCGGTGATGATGCGCAGGAACTGCGGCATCGGGACGACCTTGCTCGCCGGGCTGCCCACGTACTTGATCTGGGCCTGGGCCGGGGTCAGGATGCGGCCGACGTTGCCTTCCTTGCCGCCGCCGTCCTTGTTCTGGTCGAAGTCCTGCGTGCCGTCCTGGACGCGGACCACCGGCCAGTAGTACGACGACAGGTCGCTGCTGTTCTGGCAGCTGGTGCCGCCCTGGAGGAACGTGTTGTTGCTGGAGAAGGCGTTGATCTTCTGGTTGCCGACGTAGTCGTGCAGGTGGTGCGCGCCGTTGGTCACGCCGGGCGCCACGATCACGTTGTCGGTGTTGAAGTTCTTGTTGGCGTTCACACCGCAGCGCGTGGAGAACGTGCCCGTCGAGGCGTTGCCGGTCCTGCGCGGCTTGCCCTGGACGTTCGGGGCCACCTTGGTGATGTCGACGAAGTCGGCCGCGACCGGGCCGTTGCCGGCCTGCCCGCCGATGTTCCCCTGCTGCCCGTTCTGGCCCTGCTGCTGGCCGCCGTTCTGCTGGCCGCCCTGCTGCTGGCCGCCGTTCTGCTGCTGACCGCCCTGCTGCTGGCCGCCCTGCTGTTGACCGCCGTTCTGCTGCTGGCCGCCGGCGTTCGTCTGGTTGGCGGTCTGCGTCGTGCAGGAGGCGAGCTGCTTGAGCGCGTTGTCGAAGGAACCGCCGACCCGCTGGATGTCGATCCGGATCCGGTCGATCGTCGCCGACCGCTTCTCCTTGAGGGGGCCGACGATCGCGTTCTGCACGAAGCTCGCGTCCCTCGTCTGGGCGTCCCGGGTGGAGGCGAGCCGGTTGTAGGCCTCGGTGATCTGCTTGTCGAGGTTCGCCAGCTCCGTCGCCACGCCCTGGCGTGCCCGTTCCGGCACGTTCGTCAGCTTCTGGCCGACGTCCGGGCAGGAGATGGTCGCGACCTGTGCCGTCGCGGCCTTGGTCGAGTTGCCCCCCCACGACTGGTTGTTCGACTCGTGAGCCGAGGCGTAGAAGTTCGCCCAGATCAGCCCGCCCCCACCGAGCGCTAGGGCCGCCGATGCGGCTATGGCCTTGGTGGCCAGCGGCGTACGGCGTTTTCGTGTGTTGCGTCCCATGGAACTCCTCTGACTTCCTTGCGGGGCAGCATCGAGGCGCCCGACAGGAGTGAAGCGGCGCCCCTACATACGGACGCCGTCCCGGAGGTGTTCACCGGTCACACAAATTCCTCACGGCAACAGGGAGTTGGCGTGTCAGCGGTCCCGGTCCAGATGGGCGAGGACCGCGAGCACGCGCCGGTTGTCGTCGTCCGACACCTCCAGTCCGAGCTTGGCGAAGATGTTGGAGGTGTGTTTGGCGATCGCCCGTTCCGTCACCACGAGCTGCGCCGCGATACCCGCGTTGGAGCGGCCCTGCGCCATCAGCTCCAGCACCTCCCGCTCCCGCGGGGTGAGACGGTCGAGCGGGGACCCGCCGGCCGACCGCCTGGACAGCAGCTGCTGGATCACCTGCGGGTCCATCGCCGTACCGCCCGCCGCCACCCGCCGTACGGCGTCGACGAACTGCTCCGCGTCGAAGACCCGGTCCTTCAGCAGGTAGCCCACCCCGCCGGTGCCGTCCGCGAGCAGCTCGCGCGCGTACAGCTGCTCCACGTGCTGGGAGAGCACCAGCACCGGCAGCCCCGGCCGCGCCCGCCGGGCCGCGAGCGCGCACTGCAGGCCCTCGTCGGTGTGCGTCGGCGGCAGGCGTACGTCGACCACCGCGACGTCGGGCCGCAACTCCTCCAGCGCCCGGGCGAGTTCCGGGCCGGACTCGACGGCCGCCGCGATCTCGAAGCCGTACGCCTCCAGCATCCGCACCAGCCCGTCGCGCAGCAGGAAGAGGTCTTCGGCTAGGACAACACGCACGGGATCTCCAGGGTCACCATGGTGGGACCGCCGGCGGGGCTGCTGACGGCCAGGACGCCGTCGAATGTACCGAGCCGGCGCTCGACCCCGGCGAGCCCCGAGCCCGCCCCGACCACCGCACCGCCCCGGCCGTTGTCGGTGACGGTGACCCGCAGCCGGCCGTCGGTGTGGTGCACGTCGACCCAGATCCGGTCGGCGCCGGAGTGCTTGACCGCGTTGGTGAGCACCTCGTTGACCGCGAAGTAGGCCGCCGACTCCACCGGCGCCTCCGCACGGCCGGGCAGCTCCACCGTGACCTCCGTGGCGAGCGGCAGCCGGAGCGCCAGTGCCCGTACGGCATCGCCGAGTCCGCGTTCGGCGAGGACCGGCGGATGGATGCCGCGCACCAGGTCGCGCAGCTCCTCCAGGGCCTCGGCGGAGTTCCGGCGGGCCTGCGCGAGCAGCTTCTTCGCCTGCGCCGGGTCCCGTTCCACCAGCATCTCGATGGTGCCGAGGTCCATGCCCATGGCGACCAGCCGGGCCTGCGCCCCGTCGTGCAGGTCCCGTTCGATGCGGCGCAGCTCGGCGGCCGAGGTGTCGACCGCGTCCCGCCGGGTCTCGGTCAGCACCTGCACCCGCTCGGCGAGCGCCGCGTGGGAGGCGCCGATCACCGCCCGGGTGAGCCGGAAGTGCACGGCGAGCAGGCGTGGGACGAAGCGCCAGGTGGCGGCGAGGACGAGCGCGCCGAGCGCGGCCGCCGCGAGGGCCGTGACCTGGCCGGTGACCGGCACGAAGCCGTACCAGTAGGGCTCGCCCGTGTCGTGGACGTACGCCCGCCACAGCCCGGCCGCCAGAGCGAAGCCCTCGAAGGGGTACAGCACCAGCACGGCCGGCGTCAGCGCGGTGACGAAGCCCGCGGTCATGTCCACCGGCAGCCACAGCACGTCCCGCCGCACCTGCGCGTCCCCGAGCAGCGTCATCGTCCGCGTCCACGGGTTGGCGCTCTCCGGGAGCGGCCGGTACACCGCCGGGATCCGGATCCCGCACCACTCGGCCGCGAGCCTCCTGCGGGTGTCCGCCAGCGCCCGGACGCCGGTGAGGATCGCCGGGGTGGTGAAGAGGCCGACGCCGAGCGGTATCAGCGCCACGGAGAGGAGGGTGAGGACGAGGAACGCCATGCCGCACGGCAGCACCACGAGGGCCAGTACGAGCCCCTGCACGGCGGCCAGCACCGCCTCCCTGGCCCGGGCCGGGAAGGCGGCTGTGTCTTTGTCGGTGTGCATGCCGCCAGTCTTGCCCACGGCCGCGGCCGGGTCAGTCGTCCGAGGACCCCTCCCGGAGGGTGGTGCCAGGTACACCCCCGGCCCCCGCCAGCACCTTCGCCTCCACCTCCGGGTCCAGGCCCGGGCGGGTGCGGTCCGGTCGCCGGGGTGCCGTGCCCCCGAGCTGTGCCAGCCACCGCCAGGTGTCCGCGACGGTCTCGTCCACCGGCCGGCACACCAGCCCCGTCGCCACCGCCCGGGACACGTCCGCGCCGTGCACGGCGTCGTACATCTCGCCGCCCGGCGGCACCCACACCGGCAGCTCGGTCCACGGTTCGATCCCGGCCTCCAGGATCTTCTCCGGGTCCGTCCAGCACAGCTCCGCGTCCGCGCCGGTGACCCGCAGGCAGGCCTGGAGCAGCTCGCCCATGGTGGCGTGACCGGACGGCCCGACCAGGTCGTACGGCCCGGACAGCCCCCGCTCCAGCGCGCCGAGCAGCCAGCCGGCGAGGTCCCGGGCGTCGACGTACTGCAGCGGCAGTCCGCGCGGGCCGGGGGCGAGGACCGGGCCGCCGCGGGCGATCCGGGTCAGCCACCAGGGCAGCCGGCCCACGTTCTCGTACGGGCCGAGGATCAGCCCGGCCCGCACCAGCAGCGAGTCCGCCGCGCCGAACGCGCCGACGACGGCCAGTTCACCGCCGCGCTTGTCCGCCGCGTAGTCCGTCGAACCGGCGTCCGCGGCGCCCTCGACCAGCGGGGCGTCCTCGGCGCTCCCGCGCGGCCAGGGCCAGGCGTACACCGACCGGCTGGAGACGTACGCGTACCGCCCGGCCCGGCCGCGCAGCAGCCGGGCCGCCTCGTGCACCGCGCGCGGGGCGGAGGACCAGGTGTCGACCACGGCGTCCCAGCCGTCACCGCGGTCCGCGGCGAGGGCGGCGAGACCGTCCGGCGCGGTGCGGTCACCGTGCAGCGACCGCACCCCTGCCGGGGCTCGGTGCCGTCCCCGGTGGAAGACGGTCACCTCCCAGCCGCGCCCGAGCGCGGCCTCCACCACGGCCCGCCCCACGAACTCCGTTCCGCCCAGCACGAGAAGTCTCATGCCCGGATCGTGCCCGGTCCGGGCAGGCGGTGGGGCGGGACTCTGCCGAGGGCAGAACGGTCAGCGGCCGGCCGGAGGGGTGTACTTGTAGCCGACCCGGCGCACCGTCTGGATCGTCTGCCGGTGCTCGGCGCCCAGCTTGCGGCGCAGCCGGGCGATGTGCACGTCGACGGTACGGCCGTCGCCGACATGGCCGTACCCCCACACCGTGGAGACGAGCTGGTCGCGGGTGTGCACCCGGTGCGGGTGCGCCACCAGGTGGGCGAGCAGCTCGAACTCCAGGTAGGTGAGGTCGAGTTCACGGCCGTCGACGCTGGCGGTGCGCTGCCCGGAGTCGATCCGCACCAGCGGGTCCGAGCCGGCGTCCGCCCCGCTGCCGGGCTGGTCCGGGACCGCGGCCGGCAGGAACGGGGGCCGCTCGCCGGCCGGGACCAGCACCAGGTAGCCGACCATCGGAGGCCGGCCCGGCAGGGCGGGCAGGGTGTGCTGCGGGGCGGGCAGCCAGGTGGCGCCCGGCGGCAGCAGAGCGGTGACGCCGTTCCCCGGGCTCTCGGCTTCGTCCGAGGAGGGGAGACCCCAGTCCTCGTCCCGGTCGACGGCGCGCAGCCGGTGCCGGGCGCCGTTCGGGACGGGGGTGGCCAGGGTGGCGGTGGAGAGGGTACGAGAGGTCGCCATGGCAGGTCAGCTCTTTCGCGCGAGGAGTTCGTCGGGAGGAGCGGCGGCCGCGATTCGTGGTCGGGCGCGCCGGAGGACGTACGTCGTTCCGCGCTGGCCGAAGGCCGGGGGTGTACGGCTTTAGAGGGCCCGCGCGTTCGTCGCGCGGCAACACACACGGTCGAAGTCGTGGTGCTGACGGGAAGGCCAGAACGGCTCGAGGTCGTGACGACCCGTCGCTGTGATCTTCTGGAAGCCGGCCATGAGCCCATTGAAGCAGAGGCGCGCGCCGGGCAGGAGCCTCCTCTCACTGCTTGGACGCTTCCATGGCCGAAAACTGACGTCGCGTCCACCCGCGACCCCGGCTCCCGGCCCTGGTCAGCGGCCTGCCGTGGCCCGTCCGTGACTGGATCTCCGTCTCGCTCCTCGGACAACGGCGGGGTGCCGGCGGGGCCATGATGCGCGCGAGGGGCGCCCGCCGTGACGGCGGGCGCCCCTCGGTGGAGCAGGGCGGATCAGACCTGGCCGGCCTTCTCCAGGGCGGAGCAGCAGGTGTCCACCAGCAGGCGGGTCACCACGTACGGGTCGACGTTGGCGTTCGGGCGGCGGTCCTCGATGTACCCCTTGCCGTCCTTCTCGACCTGCCACGGGATGCGGACCGAGGCGCCGCGGTCGGAGACGCCGTAGGTGTACTTGTCCCAGGGGGCGGTCTCGTGCAGGCCCGTCAGACGCTCGTCGATGCCGGCGCCGTAGTTCTTGACGTGGTCCAGCGGCTTGGAGCCCTCACCGAGGGACTCGCAGGCGGTGATGATGGCGGCATAGCCCTCGCGCATCGCCTTGGTGGAGAAGTTGGTGTGCGCGCCCGCGCCGTTCCAGTCGCCCTTGACCGGCTTGGGGTCCAGGGTCGCGGAGATGCCGAAGTCCTCGGCAGTGCGGTACAGCAGCCAGCGGGCCACCCACAGCTGGTCGGAGACCTCCAGCGGGGCGAGCGGGCCGACCTGGAACTCCCACTGGCCGGGCATGACCTCGGCGTTGATGCCGGAGATGCCGAGGCCGGCCTTCAGGCAGTTGTCCAGGTGGGCCTCGACGACGTCACGGCCGAAGATCTCGTCGGCGCCGACGCCGCAGTAGTAGCCGCCCTGCGGGGCCGGGAAGCCGTTCTCGGGGAAGCCCAGCGGACGGGAGCCCTCGAAGAAGGTGTACTCCTGCTCGATGCCGAAGATCGGCTCCTGCGCGGCGAACCGCTCGGCGACCTCGGCCAGCGCGGCACGGGTGTTGGACCGGTGCGGGGTCATGTCGATGTCGAGCACCTCGCACAGCACGAGGATGTCGTCGCCGCCGCGGATGGGGTCCGGGCAGGTGAAGACCGGCTTGAGCACGCGGTCCGAGGAGTGGCCCTCGGCCTGGTTGGTGGAGGAGCCGTCGAAGCCCCAGACGGGCAGCGCGTCGAGGCCGGCCGGGGCGCCCGTGATGATCTTCGTCTTGGAACGCAGCTTGGCCGTCGGCGAGGTGCCGTCGATCCAGATGTACTCGGCCTTGAAGGTCACGGGGCCACTTCCTTCGGGGGTGGGGCGGGCTCACTCGTCGCGGGTGCTGCGGCGCTGCGGCACCGGTGCGCCGCTCGATCTGCCGGGCAGCCTGTCAACGGGCCGTTTCCCGTCCATTGCTCGTATGTGAACCCCGTGTTACCTGGCCCTTCTGTGCCGCGTCTCACATGGTGAGGCGAGCGGTGCTGCGGTATGGGACAGCCGGCGACCGCCACCCCCGTCGCGGTCGCCGGCCGGACCTCACCCCACCTTCTCGATCACAGCCCGGCGGATGAGGAACTTCCCGGGCTCCCGGACCTGCTCGAAGGCCGCGTTGTTGAGCAGGACGCAGCTGCCGGAGACGGACGTCACCTTCACCGTCGTGGACTTGTTGTTGTCCAGGTTGGTGACCTTCAGGGTCGTCCCCGCCGGGAACTGGTTGCTGGACGCCGCCGGGGCGCCGCCCTCGCCCGAGAGGGTCACGGTCGACCCCTTGCAGACCTGCTCACCGGCGGCCTGCTGAGCACCTCCGGCCTGCTGTCCGCTGCCCTGCTGGGCGCCACCGGCCTGCTGCCCGGCACCCTGCTGCGCGCCCCCGGCCTGCTGACCCTGCTGCCCCGCGCCCTGCTGACCGTTGCCCTGCTGCGCCGCGCCCTGCCCGGCGTTGCCGCCCTGCCCCGCCTGGGAGTCCTGAGCCGACTCCCCAACAGTGCAGCCCGCGGCCTTCTGCTGGACCTTGATCTGTTCGATGACCTTCTCGCGGTTGGCGATCCGGGCCGCCGACTGGGCGTCCGGTTTCGCCTTCTGGTCCGCGATGAACTTCTCGTTGTTGCCGAGGGCCGTGGCCAGCCCCTGGCACGCCGTCGAGTTCCCGGCCGACAGCGTCTTGGCGTCGTGCGGGCTCTGTGCGGCGTTCGAGGTGGACGCCAGCGCGAAGGCCCCGCCGCCCGCCACCGCCGCGGCACTGACGAGCAGCGCGATCTTCTTCTTCGTACCGAGAGTTCTCCTGCGCGACATGCGCGCCTCCTGAAGAGGTAGGGGAGCGTACGCCGCTATGTACGAGATACCGAACGGGGTTGCTCAGTGGTCGCCGGAGTCGCTGAAGTAACCTGCGTCACAAAGACATTGAGCCGCGTTCAGCTCTTGCTGTGGGTGAGGGCCTCCCGTACGGCCTCCTCGGTGCGGGCCACCAGCGCCGTTCCGTCGTCCGCGGTGATGATCGGGCGCTGGATGAGCTTGGGATGCTCGGCGAGCGCGGTGATCCACCGGTCCCGGGCGTCCGCGTCCCGCGGCCACTCCTTGAGCCCCAGCTCCTTCGCGTCCGCCTCCTGGGTGCGGGTGATGTCCCACGGCTCCAGGCCCAGCCGCTCCAGCACGGCCCTGATCTCGTCCTCGCTCGGTACGTCCTCCAGGTAGCGGCGGACGGTGTAGTCGGCCTTCTCGGCATCCAGCAGGCTGAGCGCGCTACGGCACTTCGAGCACGCGGGGTTGATCCAGATCTCCATGCCGGACACGGTACTCGGCATCGGCTCCTGTTCGAATTCGCGACACCTCGCCCGCCTCACCTCCACCGCCCGTGACAGCCCGCCAATTCCGGTGCTCACCAGCGGCTTTGCCTCCTTCCGGACACCCCTGATTGTCAGTGCCCGCCGGTAGACTGGGAGCAGTGTTCGAGGGAGCCGCCGGGACCCCGGCGACTGCCTGACCGCGACAGGAGGATGCCTGTGCCCGCTGCCGCCCTGAAGCCGAAGCCGTTGCCGACCCAGTCCACCGCCAAGCGTTCCGTGCTGTTCGACTCGCCCTACGAGCCCGTGGCGAAGCGACCGCTGCCGGCCGGACGGCCGCGCGAGTGGTACGTCATGCACAACCGCCGCCTGAAGGCCATGCGCCTCGCCATAGCCCTGCTCGACTCCGGGATCTACCTGCCGGACCAGGCCCGGAACGAGACGATCCGTGGCACGGCCGAGCGGATCGGCATGCGTTCCCCGTCCGACACCACGTGCCGCATGGTCCGGGCGCTGATGCGCTACTCGCGCTGAACCGCGCGCGGCGCCGGGTGCCCCGCGCGGGTGCGAGGCATCCGGCACCCGGCTGTCATGCTGTCAGCTCCCGCTCCAGCGGTGTACGGAAGCGCGGGGTGACCCGGGTGGCGCCCAGCCGGTCCCCAAGCCGCCCCGCCTCCGCCTCGACCGCGCCCGCGGCCTCCCGGCGGACGCCCGCCTCGGGGATCCGCCACACGATCTCGCCGTCCGCGCGCTGCGCCCAGCCGCCCACCACCCGGCCGTTCCACCACACCGTCGGGCCCACGTTCCCACTGCGGTCGAAGAGCAGGGGACGCAGCGCGGGGGCCAGATACCAGTCGCGCTGCTGCCAGCCCATGGCCGTCGGGTCGAGGGCGGGCAACAGCGCCGCCCACGGCCTCTCCGGGGCCGCGCTCGGGGCCGTGTCGCCGTTGGCGACGTACCCCGTGCCCTCGTCCAGCGCGACCTCCTCGGCGTCGATCGCGGCCAGTGCGCGGCGGACCTCGGTGATCCTCCACCCGGTCCACCACTTCAGGTCCGCCTCGGTCGCCGGCCCACACGCCCGCAGCCAGCGGAGCAGCAGGCCGGCCTGGGCCTCGGCCACATCCAGCTCGGGATGGGGCGGCGCCGGCGCCCAGCGGAACCGACCGGACGTCCAGGAGCCGAGCGGCCGGCCCCGGACCACCTTGCCCTCCACGCCCAGCACCCGCAGCAGACGGGTCGACACCGTGTGGACGCCCTCGTAGCTCTTCCCGGCCGCGTAGACGAACTGCTCGCGCAGGCGCGGCTCGTCCGCCGCCAGTTCCGCCGCCGTGGCTTGGCCGCGCCGGACCAGCGCGGCCAGCGTGGCCTCCTCGACCTCCGCCAGCCAGGCCGCGTCCGGGGCACCGGCGGCCGCCATGGCCCGCAGCAGGCTCGCCCGCTCACGGGCGGCCACCGCCAGACCCGTCGAGGCGTGGACGACGGCCGTCAGCTCGGCCGGGAACACGAACACCGTGTGCCGCATGCCGTGCATCCGCACCAGCGTGCGGTCCTCGTACAGCGCCCGCTCCGTCTCCGCGACCGCCTTCGCGGGGTCGGCCAGCCGGGCGGCCACCGCCAGGTACACCGTCGCCGGGTCGGTGCCGTGCAGGGCCACCAGGGAGTCCGCGACCTGCTCGGGGGTCGCGGCCCGTGCCGCACCGGCGAGGCGGTGCCGCAGGGCCAGTCGCGCCCGCCGCTCCGCCGTGCCGATGTGCCGCCGTCCTCCCGTCATGCCCGCCCCCCCGGGTTCACGGTCCCGTGCCGACCATGGTCGCCGATGCCGCTGACGACCGGGCCCCGCCGGGGCTCGTCCAGCAGGGCCGTCACGAACGCCTTCCGGTCCTCGGCGTGGTCGCGGAACCACATGCCCAGGAAGTGGTCCGCCTCGGGGATGTCGAAGCGGGTGAACCGGCTGCCGGCCGACAGCGCCTCCTGGACGGCCGCCGTCGCCGCCGGTGGGATGATCGTGTCGGTGCCCGGTACGGCCAGCACCGCCCGGCCCGCGTACGAGCGGAACGCCTCCAGGGCGGGGGAGTGCCGCCAGCTGTCCGGGGTGCGGATCAGTGCGGAGAAGCGGCCCCCGTCGGTGCCGAACGGGACCTCCCAGGCCTCGGGCGTGTACACGGCGGGCGCGCACAGGCCCACCGCCGCCACCCGGCGCCCGTAGTGCCGTACCAGATCGGCCACCGTCTGCCCGCTCATGCTGAAGCCCACCAGCACCAGCGGATCGCCGGCCGGTGCGTGCGCGTCGAGCACCGCCACCGCCTGCTCGAACCGCCGGCGCAGGCTCGACTCCGCGAGCGCGTCCGTGCTCTCGCCGTGGCCGGAGAAGTCGAACGCCAGGGCGTGGCAGCTCCGGTCGGCGAAGTCGGAGACGAACGGCAGCAGCCGCTCCTTGCTGCCGTTGCCCGCGCCGTGCAGCAGGACCGCCGTGGCCCGGCCGGGCGGGCCCGCGCTCACTCCGCTGAGCCGTTCGCCGTCGTACCGGTAGCTGAAAGCGGTGGGTTCGTCCATGCGGGCCATTCACTCACGGCCGTCGCCGCAGCCGGAAAACGGGATGCACCGGCGGTCACGCCCTCCCTACGCTGGGCAAACGGAGGCGAAACACCCGCACTCCACTCTTTCCACCCCCGACTCACCCCACGGAGGTCCGTCATGCGTGGCATTCTCGCGACCGGGACCGTCGTCCTGGTGATCCTCGGAATCGGAAACCGTCTCTGGTGGCTCGCCGCCGTCGCCCTGCTGTATTTGTACGCGACGCACGGGCGCGGCTCGCCCGGCACGAGCCCGGCCCCGCCCGGCACACGCCCGGCCGCGTCCCCGCCCGCCGGCTCCGGCGCCCTGCCCGACAGCTACCGGGCGTACCGGGAGCGCCGTGACCGGCAGGCCAAGTGGGAGCGCCGCTACCGTCGTGAGCGGCCCGGCGCGAGGTGAAGGGGGGTGTCACCGGCCGTCACAGGCCGGGGGCGCCCCACACCGGGAACCAGCGCTCCAGGTCCGGCTCGATCCGCAGGTCGTCGGCGAGCGTGGCCCGCACGTGCAGTTCCAGCGCGGTGTCCCGCCGCTCCGTGGCCCCGGGCAGCGGGGCGAAGGGGTAGAAGGTCCCGCGCTTGTACAGGTACACGAGCGCCAGCCGCCGGCCGCCGTCGTCCCGGAAGCCGGCCAGGGAGCACAGCAGTTGCGGGCCGAAGCCGTTGACCTCCAGCGAGGTGTTCACCGCGTGCAGGTCGTTGACCAGGTCGGACACCTGGCCGGGGGAGCGCCGCGACACCAGCCAGGAGTAGCCGTAGCCGTCCCGGCGCAGTTCGACCGGCGGCCCGGTGCGGTCGGTGTCCGCGTCCAGCAGCGCCTGCACCTCCCGGTGCGCCTGTTCGAAGGACGCGCCCTCCACCGTGGCGAAGCACACCGCTCCGCTGCCGGTGGGCGTGAAACCGGTGGCCGCCTGAAGCGTCACGGCCGCCGACGGCAGCGCGAACAGCTGGTCCAGATCGGGCGCGACCGGCCTCGTACGGCCCAGCAGGATGTCCAGCAGCCCCACCGGTCAGCCCGCCTTCCCCGGGGTGCCGGTGCCCGGGTCCGTGCCCCCGGGGGTGGCGGCCTCGCCCAGCTCCGCCGAGATCCGGCCCAGCTGCGCGAGCCGCTGCTCCAGGCTCGGGTGGGTGGCGAAGAACCGCTCGATGCCGGGCTCCCGGCCGGTCGCCGGGGTGAAGTAGAACGCGTTGAACGCCTGGGCCGTCCGCAGATCCTTCGTCGGGATCCTCGCGATCTCCCCGGAGACCTTGGTGAGGGCCGCCGCCAGCGCCGAGGGCCGGCCGGTCAGCAGCGCCGCCGCGCGGTCGGCCGCCAGCTCCCGGTACCGGGACAGCGCCCGGATCAGCAGGAAGCTGATCGCGTACACGGCCGCCGACACCCCCAGTACGGCGGCGAGCACGGCGGCGGTGTTCTGGTCCCGGCGGCCGCCGCTGAAGACCTGGGAGTAGAACGCGAACCGGACGACCAGACCCGCGACCACGCCGAGGAAGGACGCGATCGTGATCACGGCGACGTCCTTGTGGCGCACGTGCGACAGCTCGTGCGCCAGCACGCCCTCCAGCTCGGCGGGCTCCAGCCGGCGCAGCAGCCCCGTGGTCACACACACCACCGCGTGATCGGCGCTGCGCCCGGTCGCGAACGCGTTCGGCATGTCCATGTCGGACACGGCCACCACCGGCTTGGGCAGGTCGGCCAGGGCGCACAGCCGGTCGACCACGGCGTGCAGCCCGGGGTACTCCGCCCGCTCCACGACCCGCCCGCGCATCGCGAACATCGCGATGCGGTCGGAGAACCAGAACTGCGCCACGCACAGCGCGCCGATCAGGACGGCGACCAGCACCCAGGACTTCAGCAGCACGATCAGCGCGGCGACAAAACCCACGTACAGCAGCCCGAGCAGGAACAGTGTGAGACCCATGCGTACGGTCAGCCGCCGGTCGCTCCGGAAGCGGCTCTGCATCGTGCATCACCCCGCAGTCAGGCACTCGTCCCGCTGTCCAGTGTGCACCCGCCGCTTCCCATGGAGCGGTCAGGAACGGCCCCAGGGGCGGCAAAGGGCCGCCGCCGGGCCGCCGGGCGTCAGTACGGCGAGCGCATCTGGGCGTAGCCGAGGAGGACGATGACGACGGCCACGCAGCCGAGCACCACGGCCGTCGACACCCAGGAGGACCGGCGCGGCACCGGGTCCGGGTCGGCACGGAAGGGCGCCGGCTCCGGCGGGTTCTCCTTCCAGCGGGCGGCGAGCATCCGAGCCCGGGCGGAGGGCTCCTTGTGCTCGGCCGAGTTCGCCCATGTGTGATCGAACTCGCGGTCCCAGTCGTCCTGTTCGGGCATCCCCGTTCAACCTCTCTCGTCCGGCAGAGTCCGGGGGCATGATCCCCCGACAATAGGAAGTTTGAGAAGCGGGAAAGGTTGCACAGGGCCGGCCGGCAGGTCCTCCCGTCATCCGGAACGGCGGAAACGGGACCGGTAGGCGGTGGGCGTGGTGTCCAGCTTGCGGCGGAAGGCCCGGATCAGGGTGTCCGTCGTACCGAAACCACACGCGGACGCGACCCGGTCCAGGGTGTCGTCGGTGGTTTCCAGCCGGTTCCGGGCCGCCTCGACGCGGGCCGCCTCGAGGTAGGCGGCCGGGGTCATGCCGAGTTCGGTCTTGAAGACGCGGGTCAGCTGGCGTTCGCTGACGTGGGCGTGCCGGGCGAGGTCGGCGATGGTCAGCGGCCCGGCGAGGTGCTCGGCGACGAAGTGGCGCAGCCCGGCCATGCGCGGGGTGGTCGAGACGGGCTCGACGGGGACGCTGAACTGGCTCTGTCCGCCCGGCCGCTTCAGGTACATCACCAGCTGGCGGGCGACCCGCAGGGCGACGGCCTCCCCGAAGTCCTCGGCGACGAGCGCGAGGGACAGGTCCAGACAGGCGGTGATGCCCGCGCCGGTCCACACCCCGCCGTCCCGGATGAAGATCGGGTCGGCGTCGACCTCGACCGAGGGGTGGTCGGCGGCGAGCTGCTGGGCGGTCGACCAGTGGGTGGTGGCGCGCCTGCCGTCCAGCAGCCCGGCGGCGGCCAGCAGGTGGGCGCCCACGCAGACGGAGGCGACGCGCCGGCTCCGGGCGGCGAGGGCCCGCACCCGGCCGACGACGCCGGCATCGGCGAGCGCGTGCACCCGGCCCTCCCCGTCGACCTCGACCGAGCCCGGCACCAGCAGGGTGTCCACGGCGCGCCCGGACACCTCCGCGAAGGTGCGGTCGGGCAGGACCCGCACCCCGGCGGCGGTCGTGACGGGCTCCAGGGTCTCGGCGGCCAGGATCACCTCGTACCCGCTCCCGCCGCCGGTCTCCCGCCGCAGCAGCGCGAACACCTCCGGCGGGCCGGTGACGTCCAGCAGGTCGACGCCGTCGAACAACATGATCACTACCAGCCGCCGGACCCCGTCCATGTCCCCCGCACCCCTCTGTCGATGTCCGGATCTGCAAGTTACCTGACATTGCCGCCATCCGGGCCGGCTCCTAGCGTGGTCGCCGTACCCACGCCACCACCCGAGAAGGGGCCGACATGCCCACCACGACCCTGCGCGACCTGAACGGCCTCGACCAGACCCCGGCCTCCCTCGCCGGCGCCACGCTGATCCTGGTCGACTACCAGAACACCTACACCCGCGGCGTGATGGAGCTGGACGGCTGGCAGGCCGCCCTGGACGCCGCGGCCGGCCTGCTCGCCAGGGCCCGGACCGAGGGCGCCCGGATCGTCCACGTGATCCACGACGGCGGCGAGGGCACCCCGTACGACATCCGCACCGAGATCGGCCGCATCCATCCCCGCGTCGCCCCCCTCGACGGCGAACCCGTCGTCGTCAAGACCGCCCCCGACGCGTTCCACGGCACCGACCTCGGCGACCACGTGGACGCCGCCGGCCACCAGGACGTCGTGATCGCCGGCTTCATGACCCACATGTGCGTCCTGTTCACCGCCCAGGGCGCCTTCCTGCGCGGCAACCGCCCCACCGTGGTCGCCGACACCTGCGCGACCCGCCCCCTGCGGACCCCGCTGACCGAGGTACCCGCGGCCCAGCTCCACCACGGCGCCCTCGCCACCGTCACGGACCTCTACGGCGTGGTCGTCCCCTCGGCTTCCTCACTGGGCTGAGACGACCCGAGCCGGACGCGGAAACGGCGGAGCCCCGCCGCCCACGGGGGAGCGGCGGGGCCCGGTCGGCGTCTCTAGGCGGTAGGGATCGCCCACGCGGTGCAGGCGATGGAGAAGACCAGGCAGCCGGCGGCGACGTAGCCGGAGGACGTCAGGAGGTGGACGCCGGCCTGGGCGCGACGCAGCGAGGTCTCGACCTCCCGGGCGTGGGGGCCGACCTCGAAGGCGGACCAGCGGTGGCGAAGCGTCAGGCGGAAGGCGATCGGCGTTGAGATGAGCATGACGAGAGCCATCGGGGCGAGGGAGTCCGCGAAGCTCCCCGACTCGTGCCAGGTCTCGGCGCCGACATAGAGGGTGAGCGCCGTGAAGAACACCACGGCGGCCCGGTAGAGGATCAGGACGCGGCGCTCGACGACGCGGCCGGCGGCAACGTGGTACGCCTGTCTGTCACTGAGGCCGTGGCCCGGTACCGATCTGACGCGGTCCGCCTCGCGTGTCAGGGCCTGTGCGAAGTCGTCCTCGGCTCCCCAGTTGATGCCCAATGCCCGTCCCCCAGCGCGTGTGTGGTGTGTGAAGGGATCGTAGCGTTGTCGGGAACATGCGGAAACGACAGAGCCCCGCCGCCCACGGGGGAGCGGCGGGGCCTTCGTCGGCGCTGTGGAGCGTCCGTCACACGTCGAAGTACAGCTCGAACTCGTGCGGGTGCGGGCGCAGCTGGAGCGGGGCGATCTCGTTCGTGCGCTTGTAGTCGATCCACGTCTCGATCAGGTCGGGCGTGAAGACGTCGCCCTGGAGGAGGAACTCGTGGTCGGCCTCGAGGCGGTCGAGGACGGCGCCGAGGGAGGTCGGGACCTGGGCGACGTTCGCGTGCTCCTCGGGAGCCAGCTCGTACAGGTCCTTGTCGATCGGCTCGGCCGGCTCGATCTTGTTCTTGATGCCGTCCAGGCCCGCGAGGAGCAGCGCCGAGAAGGCGAGGTACGGGTTGCCGGAGGAGTCGGGCGCGCGGAACTCGACGCGCTTGGCCTTCGGGTTGGAGCCCGTGATCGGGATGCGCATCGCGGCGGAGCGGTTGCGCTGCGAGTACACCAGGTTGATCGGCGCCTCGAAGCCCGGGACCAGGCGGTGGTAGGAGTTCACCGTCGGGTTGGTGAAGGCCAGCAGCGACGGGGCGTGCTTGAGGATGCCGCCGATGTAGTAGCGGGCGGTGTCCGACAGGCCCGCGTAGCCGGCCTCGTCGTAGAACAGCGGGTCGCCGTTGCTCCACAGCGACTGGTGCACGTGCATGCCCGAGCCGTTGTCACCGAAGATCGGCTTCGGCATGAAGGTCGCGGTCTTGCCGTTGCGCCACGCGACGTTCTTCACGATGTACTTGAAGAGCTGCAGGTCGTCGGCGGCCGCGAGCAGCGTGTTGAACTTGTAGTTGATCTCCGCCTGGCCGGCGGTGCCCACCTCGTGGTGCTGGCGCTCGACCTTCAGGCCCTGCTTGTCCAGCTCCAGGGAGATCTCGGCGCGCAGGTCGGCGAAGTGGTCGACCGGCGGGACCGGGAAGTAACCGCCCTTGTAGCGGACCTTGTACCCGCGGTTGTTCTCCAGGGCGCCGGTGTTCCAGGCACCCGCCTCGGAGTCGATGTGGTAGAAGGACTCGTTCGCGCCCGTGGCGAAACGGACCGAGTCGAAGACGTAGAACTCGGCCTCGGGACCGAAGTACGCGGTGTCGGCGATGCCGGTCGACGCCAGGTACGCCTCCGCCTTCTTCGCCACGTTGCGCGGGTCACGGGAGTACTGCTCGCCCGTGATCGGGTCGTGGATGAAGAAGTTGATGTTGAGCGTCTTGTCGCGGCGGAACGGGTCGATGCGCGCGGTGGACAGGTCGGGGCGCAGGGCCATGTCCGACTCGTGGATGGCCTGGAAACCACGGATCGACGACCCGTCGAAGGCCTGCTCGTCGTCGGGGTCGAACGCCTCCGCGGGCAACGTGAAGTGCTGCATGACACCCGGCAGGTCGCAGAAGCGGACGTCGACGAACTTGACGTCCTCGTCCGCGATGTACTTCTTGGCCTCGTCGGCGTTCTGGAACATCCAGCTCCTCCTACTCCCGACCGTCCTCGCCGGGGTGGTAGATCGTTCGTGCGGCCAGTGCGGTGGCACACGCTGGTCCCGACCCTAGGGACGGGTGATTTCTCTGGCGTGACCCGTTTGTTTCGCAGAAGTTAACCAGCCACCCCTCCACGGTAGCCCCGGCCCACCCCTGTGCGTAGTGCCCGAAACCGGGCGCAGTACCGTGGACGGGTGGACAACAGGCAGGCAATCGGATCGTGGCTCTCCGGCCCCCGCGCGGCCATGGAAGAGGCGGGCGCGGACTTCGGATACCGGGGCGAGCAGCTCGGCCTCCCGGAGCACGGACCCAACTCGGTCGCACGGCCCGGCAGGCGGCTCGGCGCACTCGCCGTGGACTGGGCGCTGTGCGTGCTGATCGCATACGGCCTGATCACCCACGGCTACGGCCCCGCCACGAGCAACTGGGCGCTCGGCGTCTTCTTCGTCCTGAGCGCCCTGACCGTCGGCACCGTCGGCTTCACCCCCGGCAAGCGCCTCTTCGGCATCCGCGTCGTGGCCCTGGAGACCGGCACGGTCAATCCGGGGCGCGCCCTGCTGCGCACGGTCCTGCTGTGCCTCGCCCTCCCCGCCCTGGTCTGGGACCGCGACGGCCGCGGCCTGCACGACCGGCTGGCGAAGACGGTCGAAGTACGGATCTGAGCCGGGTACGGACCCGAGCGCGTGAGCCCGGTGGCCGGCGGTCGCCGGGCTCCCGCACGTCCGCGCGCTCAGCCTCTGCGCAGCACCGTCGCCACCACCTGCCGCAGCTCCCCCTCCGCGTCCCCCGCGGCCCCCGCCGCCCGCCACGCCACGAACCCGTCCGGCCGCACCAGCACCGCCCCGTCCGCCGTCGTCCCGTGCGCGGCCGCCCAGTCGGTGCCGCCTCCGGGGCCCTCCCCGTCGTAGGTCAGGTCGGCGTCCGGCCCGGTGCCGATCCGGTACGCCTCCAGGCGTACGCCGTCCGAGCCGGCGACGCTCCGGGCGGCGGCGTGCCAGGCCTGCCCGGCGGCCGAGCCCGCGTCGCAGAGCAGCACCAGGGAGCGCTCGTACAGGTCCACGGTGGACAGCCGCTCGCCCGCGCGGCGCAGCCACAGGTGCGGGGCCCGGCTGCCCGGGTCCGCGGTCAGCCGTACTCCGTCGGGTACGACCGGATGGGCCGGGTCGGCGCCGAGGACCGCGCCCTCCGGATAGCGGTAGGCGAGGACCACCGGGAGGATGCCGCTGCGCGGGCCGCCGCCGACGCCGGGCGTGGGGGCGAAGCCGGGGTGGGCGTGCTCCACCGAGCGGGCCGAGGCGCGGGCGCTGGTGGCGAGGGCGACGGGCCGGCGCTCGGTGTCGTAGGTGTCCAGCAGGTCCGGCCCGGCCCAGCCGTCGAGGACGGCGGCCAGCTTCCAGGCCAGGTTGTGCGCGTCCTGGATGCCGGTGTTGGAGCCGAAGGCGCCGGTCGGGGACATCTCGTGCGCGGAGTCCCCGGCGAGCAGGACCCGGCCGGCCGAGTACCGCTCGGCGACGCGTTCCGCGGCGCGCCAGGACGCCTTGCCGGTGACCTCGATGTCGAGGTCGGGGACGCCGACGGCCAGCCGGATGTGCCGCTGGAGCCGCTCCTCGGTGAACTCCTCCAGCGTCTCGCCGTGCTCCGGGTGCCAGGGCGCGTGGAAGACCCAGTGCTCCTTGTTGTCGACGGGCAGCAGGGCGCCGTCGGCCTCCGGGTTGGTGAGGTAGCAGCAGATGAAGTGCCGGTCGCCGACCGTGTCGGCCAGCAGCTTGGACCGGAAGGTGACGCTCACGTTGGCGAAGAGGTCCCCGGGGCCGCTCTGCCCGATGCCGAGCCGGCGCCGCACGGGGCTGCGCGGGCCGTCGCACGCGACCAGGTAGTCCGCGCGGACGGTGTACATCGAGTCGCTGTCCCGGTCCCGGACGAACGCCGTCACCCCTTCGGGGTCCTGTTCGAAGCCCTCCATCTCGTGGAAGTAGCGCAGGTCCCCGCCGAGCGCGCGGGCCCCCTTCAGCAGCACCGGTTCGAGATCGTTCTGGCTGCACAGGCACCAGGTCGTGGGGCTGAACCTCGCCAGTCCGCCGCCCGGGTCGATCTCTCTGAACAGCCACTCGCCGGCGTCGCCGGCCAGGGTCGGCGTCTGGAGGATGCCGTGGTTGTCCGCGAGGAGCGAGGCCGCCGCCTTGATGTCCGGCTCGATGCCGGCCACCCGGTACAGCTCCATCGTCCGCAGGTTGTTGCCGCGGCCACGCGGGTGGATCGAGGTCCCGGAGTGCCGCTCGACGAGCATGTGCGGTACGCCGAGACGGCCCAGGAACAGGGAGAGGGACAGGCCCACCAGAGAGCCGCCCACGACGAGGACGGGCACCTGGTGATCGGCTTTCTGCTGCATCGAGGCTCCAGAGGCAGGGTCGGGATGTGAGGCGCGTTGCTCTTTCTGTGCCCTGTGGGACGGGTTTCGCGTGCTCAATCACCCACGTGGTTCACGCGAGTCGCGCACACCGCGGGAAGCGGCACAGGATCAAGAAGCGCTGACGTCGCGTCATCGGCCGCCGGCGCTCGCCTCTGCCCCCGTGAAGGAGATGCGCAGCATGACCACCACCACGTCGGAAATGATTTCGGCCCCGTCGACGCGTCAGGTGTCGACACGGGTCTCCCAGTCCGTGTTCGACGGCTCCCGTCTCCGGGTCGTCCTGCTCGTGGACGTCCACGACGGCGCCCAGCAGCAGTTCCTGGAGGCCTACGAACAGCTGTGCAACCAGGTGGCGCAGGTGCCCGGCCATGTCAGCGACCAGCTGTGCCAGTCGATCGAGAATCCCTCCCAATGGCTCATCACCAGCGAGTGGGAGAGTGCCCCGCCGTTCCTCACCTGGGTGAACAGCGAGGAGCACGTCCGGATGGTGGAGCCGCTGCACAGCTGCGTCCGGGACACCCGGTCGCTGCGCTTCCACATCGTCCGGGAGACCGGCGGCGAGGAGGCCGCCGCCTCCGGGGAGCGGCGCCGGCTCCAGACGTCGCCGCGGATCGGCGACGGAGTGATCCGGCACGCGCTCACCTTCACGGTCAAGCCGGGCAGCGAGGCGCAGGTCAAGCGGATCCTCGCCGACTACGCCTCGCCGCGGGCGAAGGTCGACGAGACCACCCGGCTGTGCCGGACCTCGCTGTTCATGCACGGCAACCGGGTCGTGCGGGCCATCGAGGTGCGCGGCGACCTGCTCGCGGCGCTGCGGCACGTCGCCCGGCAGCCGGAGGTGCGGGCCGTCGAGGAGGCCATCAACCCGTACCTGGAACAGGAGCGGGACCTCAACGACCAGGAGTCGGCGCGGGTGTTCTTCACCCGGGCGGCGCTGCCGGCCGTGCACCACGTCACCGCGGACGAACTCACCGCGGGCGAGCGCAGGGCGCTGTACTACCCGGCCCGCCCGGGCGACGGGATGCGGCTGGCGGAACTGCTCGCCCAGCAGGACGAGGCGGCGGCGGAGGACCCGGACAGCCCGGTTCTGCGCAGCACGATCTTCCAGCGTGACGACGTCGTCGTACGGCTGGTCGACGTACGCCCCGGCCCCGGTGCCCGGGCCGTGCTGCCGGAGCCCGGGCGGCAGGCCGCGCTGAACGGTCTGCTGGACGGCGAGCCCGTCGGCATGGACCTCGTCACCGACCGCCACTCGCCCGAAGCCTGACCCGGCCGGCCCAGTACACCCAACGGAGGAACGCCGTGATCAAACCCCTTCCGAAGATCATCGACCTCAGCGAGATCGAGCCCAACACCCGGCGCGGCGGCGACCTGCGCGCCATGCTCACCCCGGCGACGGTGGGCTCCACCAGCGGTTTCATGGGGGTGGCCATCGTGCAGCCCGGTGACCGCATCGGGGAGCACTACCACCCCTACTCCGAGGAGTTCGTCTACGTCCTCTGCGGCCAGCTGGAGGTCGACCTGGACGGCGAGCCGCACCCGCTGCGGCCCGAGCAGGGGCTGATGATCCCCATCAACATGCGGCACCGGTTCCGCAACGTCGGCAACGTGGAGGCGCGGATCGTCTTCCACCTGGGCCCGCTGGCCCCCCGGCCGGCCCTCGGCCACGTCGACACGGAGGAGACGCCCGTCACCGCCGAGCGGGAACAGGTCCGCTCATGAACCGGCGCGTGGCGGTCACCGGCATAGGCGTCGTCGCACCCGGCGGGATCGGCGTACCGGCGTTCTGGGAGCTGCTCGCCGAAGGCCGTACCGCGACGCGGGGCATCACGTTCTTCGACCCGACCGGGCTGAGGTCCCGGATCGCCGCCGAGTGCGATTTCGACCCCGCCGCCCACGGCCTGGACGCCGAGCAGGTCGAGCGGGCGGACCGGTACATACAGTTCGCCCTGGTCGCCGGCGAGGAGGCCGTCCAGGACTCCGGTCTCGACCTCGCCCGGGAGGACCCCTGGCGGGTCGGCGTCTCCCTGGGCACCGCCGTCGGCGGCACCACCCGGCTGGAGCACGACTACGTCCTCGTCAGCCACCGAGGGCAGCGCTGGGACGTCGACCACGCCGAGGCGGAGCCGCAACTGCACCGGGCGTTCTCGCCGAGCACCGTGGCCTCCGCGGTGGCGGAACGCTTCGGCGCCCGGGGTCCGGTGCAGACCGTCTCCACCGGCTGCACCTCCGGACTGGACGCCGTCGGCTACGCCTTCCACACCGTCCAGGAGGGCCGGGCCGACATATGCATCGCGGGGGCGTCGGACTCCCCGATCTCCCCGATCACCATGGCCTGCTTCGACGCGATCAAGGCCACGTCCCCGAACAACGACGACCCCGCGCACGCCTCCCGGCCCTTCGACAACAACCGTGACGGCTTCGTCATGGGCGAGGGCGGCGCGGTGCTCGTCCTGGAGGAACTGGAGCACGCCCGGGCCCGCGGTGCCCACGTGTACTGCGAGCTCGGCGGCTACGCCACCTTCGGCAACGCCTACCACATGACCGGCCTGACCAAGGAGGGGCTGGAGATGGCGCGGGCCATAGACACCGCCCTCCACCAGGCGCGGCTCGACCCCACGGCGATCGACTACGTCAACGCGCACGGCTCCGGCACCCGGCAGAACGACCGCCACGAGACGGCGGCCGTGAAGCGGGCGCTCGGTCACCACGCCTACGACACCCCGATGAGCTCCATCAAGTCCATGGTGGGGCACTCGCTCGGGGCCATCGGCGCCATCGAGCTGGTCGCCTGCGTGCTGGCCCTCGCCAAGCAGGTCGTCCCGCCGACCGCGAACTACGAGATCCCCGACCCCGAGTGCGACCTGGACTACGTCCCGCGCGTCGCCCGCGAACGGAAGCTGACCAGCGTGCTGTCCGTGGGCAGCGGGTTCGGCGGCTTCCAGTCCGCGGTGATCCTGACCCGGCCGAGGGAGTGAGGACACGATGAGCGAACCGCAGGACCGGCAGGCGGCCATCACCGGCATCGGTGTGGTCGCGCCCAACGGCACCACCACCGGCACCTTCTGGAAATCCACCCAGGAGGGCCTCAGCGTCCTCGACCGGGTCACCCGCGAGGGCTGCGAGCACCTTCCCCTCAAGGTGGCCGGTGAGGTCCGCGCCTTCGACCCGGCGGCGACGATCGAGGAGCGCTTCCTCGTCCAGACCGACCGGTTCACGCACTACGCCATGGCCGCGGCCGACTTCGCGCTGGACGACGCCCGGCTCGGGCCGGCCAGCGTGCCCGACGCGCCCTACTCCATCGGTGTGGTCACCGCGGCCGGATCCGGCGGCGGTGAGTTCGGCCAGCGCGAACTGCAGCAGCTGTGGGGCAAGGGCAGCCGGTTCGTCGGGCCGTACCAGTCCATCGCCTGGTTCTACGCCGCGAGCACCGGCCAGGTGTCCATCCGCCGCGGCTTCAAGGGACCCTGCTCGGTCGTCGCCTCCGACGAGGCCGGCGGCCTGGACGCCCTCGCCCACGCGGCCCGGGCGGTACGGCGCGGCACCGACGTGATCGTGGCCGGCTCCACCGAGGCGCCGCTCGCGCCGTACTCGATGGTCTGCCAGCTCGGCTACGAGGAACTGAGCCGCGAGACGGACCCGTCCCGGGCGTACCGCCCGTTCACGGACGGGGCCTGCGGGTTCGTCCCCGCCGAGGGCGGCGGGATGCTCGTGGTGGAGGCCGCGGGCACCGCCCTGGCCCGCGGCGCCCGGATCCGGGCCTACGTGGCGGGCCACGGGGCGACCTTCACCGGCGCCTCCCGCTGGTCGGAGTCCCGCGACGGTCTCGCCCACGCCGTCCGGCAGGCCCTGAGGGAGGCCGACTGCGCTCCCGAGGAGATCGACGTCGTCTTCGCCGACGCCCTCGGCGTCCCGGAGGCGGACCGGGCCGAGGCGCTGGCCCTGGCCGACGCCCTCGGCGAGCACGGCACCAGGGTCCCGGTCACCGCGCCGAAGACCGGGATCGGCCGGGGGTACTGCGCGGCCCCCGTACTGGACACCGCGGCGGCCGTGCTCGCGATGGAGCACGGACTGATCCCGCCGACGCCGAACGTGTTCGACGTCTGCCACGACCTCGACCTCGTCACCGGCCGGGCCCGCGCCGCCGAACTGCGGACGGCGCTGGTCCTCAGCCGTGGACTCATGGGGTCGAACTCGGCGCTGGTGCTGCGACGCGGCACCGCGCAGTGAGTACAGAAAAGGCAGTGAGCACAGAGAAGGAGGAAGCACCATGCCCGAGATCACCGTCGAAGAACTCTCCGCGCTGATGAAGAAGGCCGCCGGGGTCACCGTCAGCCCGGAGCAGCTCAAGGAGAAGCCGGACACCGGGTTCGACGTCCTCGGCGTCGACTCGCTCGGCCTGCTCGGCATCGTCGGCGAGCTGGAGAACACGCACGGCACCCCGATGCCGGTCGACGCGGAACGCTGCAAGACACCCCAGCAGTTCCTCAACCTCGTCAACAGCACCCTGATGGCAGGAGCCTGACATGGCAGGACACACCCAGAACGAGATCACCATCGCCGCCCCCCTGGACCTGGTCTGGGACATGACCAACGACCTGGAGCGCTGGCCGCAGCTGTTCAGCGAGTACGCGTCGGTGGAGATCCTCAAGCGGGAGGGCGAGAAGACGACCTTCCGGCTCACCATGCACCCGGACGAGAACGGCACCGTCTGGAGCTGGGTCTCCGAGCGCGAGCCGGACCGCGCCACCCGTACCGTCAAGGCGCGCCGGGTGGAGACCGGGCCCTTCGCCCACATGAACATCCACTGGCGGTACGAGGAGGTCCCCGCCGGCACCCGGATGGTCTGGACCCAGGACTTCGCGATGAAGCCGGACGCTCCCGTCGACGACGACTGGATGACCGACAACATCAACAGCAACTCCAAGGTCCAGCTGGAGCTGATCCGGGAGAAGATCGAGAAGGCGGCATCCGGTCACCGGCCCGCCACGGCCATCGCCGACTGAGCCGGACGACAGGAGACGACCGTGCACCAGGCCCTGATCGTCGCCCGCATGGCCCCGGGCTCCGCCCCGGACATCGCCAAGGTGTTCGCGGAGTCCGACCGGGGAGAGCTGCCGCACCTCGTCGGTGTCGTCCGGCGCAGCCTCTTCCAGTTCGGCGATGTGTACATGCACCTCATCGAGTCCGACCGGGAGCCCGGGCCGGCCATCGCCAGGATCACCTCCCACCCCGAGTTCAGGGAGGTCAGCGAGCGGCTTTCGGCGTACGTCAGCGCGTACGACCCGGAGACGTGGCGGTCCCCGAAGGACGCCATGGCCGAGCGCTTCTACCTGTGGGAGCGCGACTGAGCGCCCCGCCGGGAAAGCCGCGACGGGCTCTCGGCCGTCCGCGCCCGCGTCGTGGCGGGTCACGCCCGCGCGGCTGAGCCGCAGGGCGAGCGAGCCCCGCGCCCCCAGGGGCGCGGGGGAGCCGCTTACGCGGGGACGATGCAGTCGAACGCGTGCAGGAACGGGTTGACCGGCTGGATCTCGCCGACGGCCAGACCCGCCGCCTCCAGCCGCCCGACCATGCTGTCGGTCGTGTGCTTGGCCCCGCCGACGTTCAGGAGCAGCAGCAGGTCCATCGCGGTGCTGAACCGCATCGAGGGGGTGTCGTCCACCAGGTTCTCGATGACGATCACCCGGGTGCCGGGGCCGCCCGCCTCGACGACGTTGCGCAGCAGCCGGGCCGTGCTCTCGTCGTCCCACTCCAGGATGTTCTTGATGACGTAGGCGTCGGCCTCGACCGGGACCGCCTCACGGACGTCACCGGGCACGATCCGCACCCGGTCGGCGAGGTCGCCGCCCTCGCGCAGCCGGGGCAGTGCGTTCTCCACCACCCGGGGCAGGTCGAGCAGGCTGCCCTGCATGGCCGGGTACTTGTCCAGCAGGCTCGCCACCACGTGCCCCTGGCCGCCGCCGATGTCGGCGACCGAGCGGCTGCCGGACAGGTCCAGCAGGGCCGCCACCTCCCGCGCCGACTGCTCGCTGGAGCGGGTCATCGCGCGGTTGAAGACGTCCGCGGACTCGGGGGCGTCCTCGTTGAGGTAGGCGAAGAACTCCTTGCCGTAGAGGTCCTCCACGACGTTCCGGCCGGTGCGCACCGCCTGGTCGAGCAGCGGCCAGGCGTCCCAGGTCCACGGCTCGGTGCACCACATGGTGATGGCCCGCAGGCTGTTCGGGTCGTCCTCGCGCAGCAGCCGGGACATCTCCGTGTGGGTGAACGTCCCGTCGGGCCGTTCGGCGAAGACGCCGTAGCAGGACAGCGCGCGCAGCAGCCGGCGCAGCGGACCCGGCTCGGTGTGCACCGCCGTCGCCAGGGTCTCCACGGTCATGGGGGCGTCCCCGAGCGCGTCGGCGACGCCCAGCCGGGCGGCGGCGCGGACCGCGGCGGCGCAGGCCGCCCCGAACGCCAGCTCGCGCAGCCGCATCGACGGGGGAGGGGAGGGGGGTGCCCCCGGCTCCGGGGGAGCCGAGGGCGCGCGGGATGGTGCGGTCATGTGCCGCCTTCCTTCCTTGCGTGGATCGGGTACGGCCGTCCGGTCAGCACAGACCCGCGGGCCTGGAGGCCCGGCAGGAGTTGCCGGTGAAGGCGTTGCCGCTCTTGGCCGTCTCCTGGTTGACGAGGTCCGCCGGGGAGTTGTCCGCGAGGTGGTTGCCGGTGATCCGGTTCTTCTCGCTGGGGGCGCCGACGAAGCTCTTGAACAGGACGATGCCGCCCGACAGCGGGGACTTGCCCCGGTGGCCGGTGACCCGGTTCCGCGTGACCAGGGCGTTCTCGGTGCCGGTCAGCACGATGCCGGAGCCCTTCAGATAGGGCAGCCGGGCGGTCTTCGGGCAGTACTTGTTGTTCTGCACGACCAGGTTGTCGCTGACGGTGAGGGCGCCGGCCCGCGGCTTGTTCTCGTCGCCGACGACGAACACGCCCGCGCAGTTGCCGGTGACGTAGTTCTTCGTGACGGAGAGGTTGCGCAGGCGGCGGACGGTGAGGCCGATCCGGTTGTCCTGCAGCCGGTTGTGGTCCACCACCGCGCCCTTGCTGTCCGCGGCGCCCTGCTCGGCCTTGACGTTGTTGGCGAGGAACAGGCCCGCGTCCCCGTTGCCCAGGGCGGTGTTGTTCCGGAACAGCCCGCGGGTGGAGTGCTCCTGGGCGATGCCCCACTGGCCGTTGCGCTCGGCGATGACACGCTTCACGGTCAGCCGGTCGGTGCCCATGGAGAACAGGCCGTTCCGGGCGAACCCGGTCACCTTCAGATCGGAGACGGTGACGCCCTTCAGGGGCTTGTTCTTGCCCCCGACGACACAGATGCCGTTGCCGTCCGAAAGACAGGTGACGGCGGCCTTCTTGCCGGCCCCGGCACGGGTCTTCGTCCCGTGCGGGGCGGGCTTGGTCTTCTTCTTGGAGGGCTGGATGACGGTGCCGGGGCCCGCGCCGCGCAGGGTCAGGTCCGGCGTCTTCACCGTGACGCTCTCACGGTAGGTGCCGGCGAGCACGAAGACCGTGTCGCCGGCCTTGGCGGCGTTGACCGCCTTCTGGATCGACTCACCGGGGTGCACCACGAGGGTCCGGTGGGCGGCCGACGCCGGGGTGGTGCCGGTGAACGCGCCGACGAGAGCCGTGGTGCACGCCAGGTACGCGATGTGTCGTTTTGTCACATTCCGAAGGCTAGGAGCGCATGACCCGATTACCGGGCGGATACTCCGTTGGGCGGCGTGTCAGGCTCAGCGGCCCCGCGGACCGCCCTTGGGAAGCTTCATCCCCTTGGGCATGGGGCCCTTCGGCAGCGGCATGTTGCTCATCAGGTCGCCCAGGGCGCGCAGCCGGTCGTTGGTGGCGGTCACCTGGGGACCGGTCAGCACGCGCGGCAGCTTCAGCATGGTGGTGCGGAGCTTCTTCAGCTCGACCTGGCCCTCGCCGGTGCCGACGATCAGGTCGTGCACCGGGACGTCCGCGACGATGCGGTTCATCTTCTTCTTCTCGGCGGCCAGCAGGCTCTTCACCCGGTTCGGGTTGCCCTCGGCGACCAGCACGATGCCCGCCTTGCCGACGGCCCGGTGCACCACGTCCTGGCTGCGGTTCATCGCCACCGCCGGCGTCGTCGTCCAGCCCCGGCCGATGTTGTCCAGCACGGCCGCTGCGGCGCCCGGCTGGCCCTCCATCTGGCCGAAGGCGGCCCGCTCGGCCCGGCGGCCGAACACGATCGCCGTCGCCAGCAGAGCGATCAGCAGGCCGAAGATGCCCAGGTAGACCGGGTGACCGATCAGGAAGCCGATCGCGAGGAAGACACCGAGGGTGCCGATGCCGACGGCCGCGAGTACAAGACCGATCTTCGTGTCGGCCTTGCGGGTCATCTTGTACGTGAGGGCGATCTGCTTCAGCCGCCCTGCGTTCGCGGCGTCCGCCGCGGTTTCCTTCCTCGCCATGCCACGAAGTCTACGTGCCCCCGGGAGCGCGGACGACGGCAGTGCCCGGCGGGGGAGCCGGGGCGGTGGGGGCGGAGGCGTCAGGAGCGGCCGGCGGCCTGCTGCAGGAACCGCTCGGCCTCGACCCGGTCCTTGGCACGGCGGCGGTCCTCCAGGACGGAGGTCCAGGCGTTGCGGCGGGCGGTGCGCTGTCCGCCGCTCATGAGCAGGGACTCGACGGCGCGGAGGGCGTCGGTGAAGGACGGGATGGCGGTGGCGCGTACGGGTGCGGCCTGCATGAGCGAGGTCCCCCCTCGGAGCAGTGGCGATACGGGGCGTGATACCAGGGTCACTGTTTGGTGTTACCAGGGCGTGACCCGCCGGTCAAACGCCCGTGAAGTCCGAACGGGCCGTGCCGGAACGGCGACGCGGCCCCGGCGCCGCCCTCATCAGCGAGGACGGCCGGGACCGCGTCGACTCGGCCATTACTGGCCGGTAAGTGCTTGTGCGTGAATTCACACGCTCGGCTCACACCGCCTGGGCGGCGACGAACTCGCCCCGCTTCTCGATCGCCATCTGGAACAGGCGGCCGGCGCGGTAGGAGGAGCGGACCAGCGGGCCGGACATCACACCGGAGAAGCCGATCTCCTCGGCCTCCTCCTTCAGCTCCACGAACTCCTGCGGCTTCACCCAGCGCTCCACCGGGTGGTGCCGCACGGACGGCCGCAGGTACTGCGTGATGGTGATCAGCTCGCAGCCGGCGTCGTGCAGCTGCTTCAGCGCCTCGCTGACCTCCTCGCGGGTCTCGCCCATGCCCAGGATCAGGTTGGACTTGGTGACCAGGCCGTAGTCGCGGGCCTCGGTGATCACCTTCAGCGAGCGCTCGTAGCGGAAGCCGGGGCGGATCCGCTTGAAGATCCGCGGGACCGTCTCGACGTTGTGCGCGAAGACCTCCGGACGGGAGGCGAAGACCTCCGCCAGCTGCTCCGGGACCGCGTTGAAGTCGGGGGCCAGCAGCTCGACCTTGGTGCGGCCGCCCTCGCGGCCGGCGGTCTGCTGGTGGATCTGGCGCACGGTCTCGGCGTACAGCCAGGCCCCGCCGTCCTCCAGGTCGTCGCGGGCGACGCCGGTGATGGTGGCGTAGTTCAGGTCCATCGTGACCACGGACTCGCCGACACGGCGCGGCTCGTCGCGGTCGAGCGCCTCGGGCTTGCCGGTGTCGATCTGGCAGAAGTCACAGCGCCGGGTGCACTGGTCGCCGCCGATGAGGAAGGTCGCCTCGCGGTCCTCCCAGCACTCGTAGATGTTCGGGCACCCGGCTTCCTGGCACACCGTGTGCAGCCCCTCGCTCTTCACGAGGTTCTGCATCTTCGAGTACTCGGGGCCCATTTTCGCCCGGGTCTTGATCCACTCGGGCTTGCGCTCGATGGGGGTCTGGCTGTTGCGGACCTCCAGGCGCAGCATCTTGCGTCCGTCGGGTGAGACTGCGGACACGTCGGCTCCCTGTGACTTCGATTCTTCGGCGCACACCAGGGTACGCCCGTACTGTTCGCGCCCTGCCGCAGAGGCCAACCCCGCAGTCGCAGGGCGCATTCCCCCACGGACGGTCAGGCGGAGGCCGTCTCGATCACCCTCGGCTTCAGCTCGGCGTTCTCCAGGACGTCCCGCAGGTGCTTCTCGATCACCGGCAGGACCTCCTCGATGGTGACGTCCCGGCCCAGCTCGCCGGTGAGGGAGGCGACGCCCGCGTCCCGGATGCCGCACGGGATGATCCGGTCGAACCACTTCATGTCGGGGTTCACGTTGAACGAGAAGCCGTGCATGGTGACGCCCTTGGCCACCCGGATGCCGATCTGGGCGATCTTGCGGTCCTCGCGGCGCTGGCCCGCGTTGGAGGGGGCGTACTCCGGGCCGTTCAGCCGGGGGTCGAACTCCTCGTCCTGCAGCCGCGGGTCGAAGTCCAGCGAGAGCCCGCCGAGCTTCGGCCGCTGCTCGACCGGGTCGCCGAGCACCCACACCCCGCTGCGCCCCTCGACCCGGGTGGTCTCCAGCCCGAACTCGGCGCAGGTGCGGATGATCGCCTCCTCCAGCCGCCGTACGTGCGCGACCACGTCCACCGGGCGGGGGAGCTTCTGGATCGGGTAGCCCACGAGCTGGCCCGGGCCGTGCCAGGTGATCTTGCCGCCGCGGTCCACGTCGATGACCGGGGTGCCGTCCAGCGGGCGCTCGCTGTCCTCGGTGCGCCGGCCGGCGGTGTAGACCGGGGGGTGCTCCAGCAGGATCACGGTGTCCGGCACCTCGTCGGCGAACCGGGCCGCGTGCACCCGGCGCTGCTCGTCCCAGGCCCGCTGGTATTCGACGGCATCCGCTCCGAAGCCCATGCGGACGAACCGCAACTCACTCACGGCAAGCGCCTCCCTCGGCGATGGGTGTGTCAGGCATGTTTCGCGCCCACGCCACTGTACGTCCGACCGGCGTACGTCAGCCCTGCGGGCGTTCCTCACACGATCGGATGAATGCCCGGGGAAGTATGCGACCGTCTGCTCACTCTCCGCTACATTCGCGCCGTTCGTGAGGCCATAAGGGCTGCTCAAAGGCAATCCGGGCACGTCGACAGGCCCGGAAGGCAGGAGACCGCACCGCAGATGACGGACCGACCCGCGCAGCGCACCCCCAACCGCCAACTCGCCGCGCTCATCGCAGAAGCGGGGTTCTCCAACGCGGGTCTGGCCCGTCGCGTCGACCAGCTCGGCCTGGAGCACGGGCTGGATCTCAGATACGACAAGACATCGGTCACCCGCTGGCTGCGCGGACAGCAGCCGCGCGGGACGACCCCGGCCCTCATCGCCGAGGTGTTCACCCGCCGGCTCGGACGCCGGCTCACCGCCCAGGACCTCGGCCTGGACGCCTGCGCGCCGGTGTACGCCGGGCTGGAGTTCGCGGCCACCCCGGAGGAGGCCGTCGACATCGTCAGCGGGCTGTGGCGCAAGGACTCCGGCAGCCACGCCGAGCTGCGCAAGATCGCCTTCACCCCGGCCGGGCTCGTGGTGCCCAGCCGGGACTGGCTGATCGGCAAGGCCGACGACCGGGTGGCCCGCGAACCGGCGCCCCGGGTGCCGCCGCAGGGCCGGCCCGGCGCGGCCAGGCCCCAGCCCCTGCTGCCGCCCCGGATGCGCGGGCAGGCCGAGCGTGCCACCGGGCACAGGGTCACCGGTGGTGACATCGCCGCGCTGCACTCGGTGGGCCAGCTGTTCCGCACCCTCGACGACCGCTTCGGCGGCGGCCACGCCCGGCAGGCGCTGGTGCGCTACCTGGAGCACGAGTGCGAGCCGATGCTCCGCGGCTCCTACGACGAGCAGACCGGCCGCCGGCTGTTCGGCGCCGCCGCCGACCTGACCCGGCTCGCGGGCTGGACCTCGTACGACATCGCCGCGCACGGCCTCGCCCAGCGCTACTTCGTCCAGGCCCTGCGGCTCGCCCAGGCGGCCGGTGACCGGGCCTACGGCTCCTACGTCCTGGTGACCATGAGCCGCCAGGCCGTCTACCTCGGCCACGGCAGGGAGGCCGTGCAGCTGGCGCGGGTCGCCCAGCAGGGCGTCGGCAGCGGCGCCGTCCCGGTCGTGCAGGCGCTGCTGCACGCGTCCGAGGCGCGGGCGCACGCCGTCCTCGGCGAGGTGCGGGCCTGCACCGCGGCGCTGGTGCGGGCCGAGCGCGCCCTGGAGGCGGCCCGGCCCGGGGACGAGGTGCCGTACTGGGCCGGCTTCTTCGACGAGGCACAGCTCGCCGACGAGTTCGGCCACTGCCACCGCGACCTCCAGCAGTTCCGGGCGGCCGCGCAGCACGCGGAGCGTTCGCTCCAGCTGCGGGCGCCGGTCTACGCCCGCAGCCGGCTGTTCTGCCGGATCGTCCTCGCCACGGCCCGGCTCGGCCTCGGCGAGCTCGACCAGGCGTGCGCGCTGGCGGCGGAGGCGGCGGGGCAGGCCGCGGAGATGCGGTCCGCCCGCGCGGTGGAGTACGTGAGGGACTTCGAGCGCCGGCTGGAGCCCTACCGGGACGCGGCGCCGGTGAGGGTGTACCGGGAGAAGGTGGCGGCGCTGGGGTGAGGGGCGCGTGCCGCCGGCCGTCGTGTGCCGGGTGCGGTTCGCCGTGGCTCGTCGCGCGGTTCCCCGCGCCGGTGAGGGGCGCCTACGCCGCCCTCGGCATCGTCGGGAGCGGGTCCGCGCTGTGCATCGAACCCGCCGCGCCGAGGTCCGCCAGGACGGCCGACGCCGCCCGGCGGGCCGAATGCAGGGCGCCCTGGACCGTGCTGGTGTCGCGGTGGTCGCCGCAGACGTAGAGGCCGGCCAGGAGGCGTACCGGGCGGCGCAGGTCGTGCGGGGGGCGCATGGCCGGGACCGCCTCGGGGGTGTGGTGGACGGCCAGGGTCTCCCAGCGGCGCGTGGAGGTGCCGTAGAGGCGGGAGAGGTGGATGCGGACCGCCGTGTCCACCCCTTCCGGCGGGGTGCCCAGCACCGTGGAGGAGATCAGGACGCGGCCGGCCGGCGCCCGGCTCGGGTCCACGGTGCTGAGCACGGCCGTGTGCGCGACCGGTCCGCCCCGGTCGGCGTCCAGGAGCAGTGAGCTGCCCGTGGCGAGGACCGCCGCCGGGTCGTCGGTGGTGTGGTGGACGACCGTCACCGGGTGGAAGTCCGGCACCCTCAGCCCGGGCAGCAGTTCGGCCGCGGCCCGCGCGTCCGTCGCCAGCAGCACCGCCCGGCAGCGGATCTCCCCGTGCTCGGCGGTGGCCACGGAGGTCGTGGAGACCGCGGTGACCCGCACCCCGGTGTGCACGGTGCCCGGCGGCAGCGCCCGGGCCAGCAGCACCGGCAGCATCTCCGCGCCGCCCTCCGGCACGCACAGCCGGCCGCTCGCGAAGGCATGCAGCGCCAGGTCGGCGCACCTGCTGGACGTGGTCAGCCCCGGGTCGCACAGCAGCGTGGCCAGCAGCGGGCGCAGGAAGCCGTCGATGGTGCGGGGCGGCACCCCGCGCCGGGCGAGCGCCTGGGCGGCGGGCATCTCGGGGCGGCCCAGGACGCGTTCGACGGGGGTCGCCGCGATCCGGCCGAGCGCGGCGCCCAGCCGGGCCTGGTCCACCGCGCCGCCCACCGGCGCGGCGGGCGCGGCCGCCGTCCCCCGGGGGGCGTTGGCGAGGGCGCGCACCACATGAAGTGCGCCCCGTGCGCCCCGTGCGCTCCCGCCGCCCGCCGGCGCGCCCGCGCGCTGGGTGCGGCCGTCGCGGTGCAGCAGGACGCCCGGCGCGAAGCGGCGCAGGGTCAGGGCGTCCAGGCCCGGGGACAGGCGGAGTTCGGGATAGGACGTGGACAGCAGCTGCCCGATGCGGTCGAGCCGGAAGCCGTCGACCTTCTCGGTCGACATGCGGCCGCCGACGTACGGGGCGGCCTCCAGGACCGCGGTGGTGATTCCTGCACTGGTCAGCCGATGGGCCGCCGAGAGGCCGGCGATTCCGGCTCCCACGATGACGACGTCCACCTGGTACGCGGGCTCAAGCACGAGGCCCCTCCTGTGGTTACGCGGCCGGTGGAGACGTCATGCCCCCAACAGGCGCCACGGATACCCGAGTTCGGGTCGAGAGTAGGGCCGTGATCGGTCAGGAGCAGTCGCGCATCAACAGGGCACGGTCGCATAGAGGTCGCATACGGTCACATCCGTTCGCCGGTGTCACCCGGCCGCGCGGATCGCCTCGTCGATGCCCGGGAACGCGAACCGGAAACCCGACTCCAGCAGCCGCCTCGGCACCACCCGCTGGCTGCCCAGCACGTCCCCGGCCATCTCCCCGAGCGCCGCCCGCAGCACCGGGGCGGGCACCGCGCACACCGCCGGCCGGTGCAGCACCCGGCCCATCGCCGCGGTGATCTCCGCGTTGGTCAGCGGCTGGGGAGCCGTCAGGTTGAAGGGGCCGACGAGGCCGTCGTGGTCGATGAGATGCCGCAGCGCGGCCACCTCGTCGTGCAGCGCGATGTACGACCAGTACTGCCGCCCGTCGCCCAGCCTGCCCCCGAGCCCCGCCCGGAACAGGGGGAACAGCCGCCCCCAGGCCCCGCCGCCCCGGGCCACCACCAGGCCGGTGCGGGCGAACACCGTCCGCACACCCGCCTCCTCGGCGGGTGACGCCGCCTCCTCCCACTCCACGCACAGCCCGGCCAGGAAGCCGTCGCCCGGCGGCGCCTCCTCGTCCACCACCCGGTCGCCCGTGTCGCCGTAGAAGCCGATCGCGCTGCCGTTCACGAACACCCGCGGCGGCCGCGGCAGCGCGGCCACCGCCTCGGCCAGGGCGGCCGTGCCCAGCACCCTGCTGTCCCGCATGACCCGCTTGTACCCGGGGGTCCAGCGCCGGTCGCCCACCCCGGCCCCCGCCAGGTTGACCACCGCGTCGCACCCGGTCAGCCCGGCCGCGTCGACCTCACCCCGCTCCGGGTCCCAGCGGACCTCGTCCGCGCCCCGGGGGGCCCGGCGCACCAGCCGTACCACCTCGTGCCCGTCCGCGGTCAGGGACCGCACCAGGGCGCTGCCGATGAGGCCGGACGCGCCGGCCACCGCGATGCGTGAACGTTCCATGGCATCAGCATGACCGTACGGCCGGCCGTAAACCCGTTGGGGCCGTGCGAACCGCGCGCCGTAGGGTGACCGTCATGCCGGAGCCCTCCATACGCCTCGCCCGCGCCGACGACGAGGACGAACTCGCCGTCCTCGACCGGGACACGTGGTCCGTCCTGCACGCCGTGACCCCCCGGCCGCAGCCGCCGTACCAGCCGTTCTTCGACGAGCGGCACCAGCCGGAGGACTTCCTCGTCGCCGAGTCCGGCGGACGCCTCCTCGGCTACATCCGCCTCGCCCGCCCCACCCCGCTCCCCTCCAACGCGCACGTCCTGGCGATCCAGGGGTTCGCCGTCGCCGACGAGGCCCGTGGGCGCGGCGTCGGGCGCGCGCTGGTCCGGGCAGCCGTCACCGAGGCGCGCCGGCGCGGGGCACGCCGCCTCACCCTGCGCGTGCTCGGGCACAACACCCCGGCCCGCTCCCTGTACGCGTCCGAGGGGTTCGCCGTCGAGGGCGTGCTGCCGGGGGAGTTCCTCATCGACGGCCGGTACGTCGACGACGTGTGCATGGGCCGCGGCCTGTAGGCCCGGCGCCCCCGCGAACCGGGCGGGCAACCGGGCGGCAACCGGCTAGGAGTCGACCAGCGCGCCCGTGTCCACCCGGGCCGTCGCCGTGGCCGCGCGCCGGGCGTCGCCCGCCACCTCGGCCGCCGTCAGCGCGTACCCCGTCTCCGAGTCCGAGGTGGACCGGGCGAAGACCATCCCGAACACCCGGCCGTCCGTCGTCAACAGTGGCCCGCCGGAGTTGCCCGGCCGGACCGTGGAGCGGACCGAGTAGATCTCCCGGGTGACCGTGCGGTCGTCGTAGATGTTCCGGCCGGTCGCCCGTACCCGGTTGCCCACCGTCGCCGCCTGCAGGTCCAGCGACCCGTTCTGCGGGTAGCCCGCCACCACGGCCGCGTCCCCGCGCGCGGCACCCGGGTCGAACCGCAGCACCGGCGCCCGCAGCCCCGGCACGTACAGCACCGCCACGTCCCGGTCCGGGTCGAAGAGCACCACCCGTGCCGGGTACGACGGCCCGACCCCTCCCACCCGCACGCCCGGGTCGTCGATGCCGGCCACCACGTGCGCGTTGGTCATCACCCGCTGCGGCGCGTACACGAATCCGCTGCCCTCGCGGCCCTCCGCGCCCGCGGTGCCCTCGACCTTCACCGAGCTCAGCCGCGCCGCGCGCGCCGCCGCCGGGGTGACGCTGTCCCCGGTCGGCCGGGGCACCCGGGCCGTCGACTCGTTCTCGAACGGGTTGAACACCTGCGGGAAGCCCGCCTCGGACAGCGCGGAGGTGGCCCGCGAGAACCACGCGGGCGTGGTCTGCGGCATCGCCTGCTGCACCGCGCCGAGCAGCGTGGAGTTCCGTATCGCCGCCGTCAGGGGCTCAGCCGGGGCCGCGCCCAGCACGCTCGCCGCCACCCAGGCCACGACCAGCACCGCGACCGAGTTCGCCGCCGCGCCCCCCACCCCGTCCGCCACCCGGAGCGGCCCCCGGTCCAGTTCCCCGCGCAGCCGCAGCGCCAGCCGGCCCGCCAGCTCGTGCCCCACCACCCCCGGCAGCAGCACCGTCACCACCGCGAGGACCGTCGCCGCCGTACCCCGCGCCACCTGGTCCGTCACCCACGGCAGCAGCCACACGCCGGCCGCCGCGCCGCCCACGAACCCGGCCAGCGACACGCAGCCCGCCACCAGCCCGCGCCGGTAGCCGGCCACCGCGTAGACGGCGATCAGCAGCACGAGCAGCAGGTCCAGCAGGTCCACGGAGCCGCCTTTCTCTCGGACCCCTCAGTACGGACGGGATCGGTCCGCTGATCAGCACACGCCCTGGCGCGGCCCCCGGGTGGCAGAACCGGTCATGTACGTCCGCACCCGGGAAACGACCTGGACCAGGACGATGGTTCCATCAAGTGGCACAGTGCACATCACGGGCGGGGTGCGGCGCCGTATTCGGATCCTCCGTGGAATGGCCGAATGCGCGCACGATCGGAATCGGAACGTTCCCTTCTTGGGCTCAGATCCGGCCGTCATTCCGGCGGCACTTGTTGGGCGCAAACGAATCCACGGAACGCCCGGCGCCGGCGGACCGGCGTGGAGGATGTCGAGGACGACACGGAATTCGTGGTCGACTCCTTCTCCCTGGCCTGGCTCCCGCCCTCCGGGACGTACGGGCCCAGGATTTTTCGAGCATCAACCACATCACGGAATACGTGAATGCGCTGAGCGGCCGGAACACCGCATCCACGGGGGGCACCCGATGGCGGGGGGATATTCACCGCCTTCGGATTCGGTGAGAAGGCGCTTCTCGACGGTGCGTTCGCGGGGCGTCCGGCCTTCCGCGAGGGGAAACGGGGTTTCGACATCACGCCCTTCCGGTGCTCCACCGCGGCCAACGCGCCCCCCGGCCTCACCCCCTGAACCGCTCCCACAGGCGGGGGTAGCGCTGCGCGAGGGCCCGGTCGTCCTCCAGGTCCAGGGGCGTGCCCGCCGGCTCGGCGGGTGCCGGGGCGATCCCCAGGTCGGGGGCGACGGTGCCGGTCAGCTGCTCGTACGCCTCGTCGGCCGCGTAACCCAGCTCCTCGCCGTCGCCGTCGATCTCCTCGTCGAACTCGCCCAGCAGCTCGGCCAGCGCGTCCGGCTCGTGCAGGGCGCCCTCGAACACCTCCCGGCCCTGGCCGATCAGCCAGCACCGGAAGAAGTCGAACGCGTCGTCGCTGCACCCGTCCAGCAGCAGCCAGGCCGCCCCCCACAGGTCCCAGCGGTAGGCGCGGTTGTAACGGGCCTCGAAGTGACGGGCGAAGTCCAGCACCAGCTCGGGGTCCAGCTGGAGCAGCCGGTCCAGGAGCGCGTCGGCCTGCTCCTCCGGGTCGCCCTCGGCCGCCTCCCGGCTGGAGTCGATCAGCTCCCAGAACTCCGTCTCGTCCATCACGGAACCAGCATCGGGCCTCGGCCGGTGGGCCGCACGCGGAGTCCCGGGATCCTCACCGGTCCTCGTTACGGCGGTACAGCGCGGCGATCCGGGCCGCGTCCGCCGCGAACCGCTCCCGCAGACTCTCCGGAGCCAGCACCTCCGCCTCCGCGCCCAGCGCCGTCAGCTGGCCGTGCGCGACCTCCTCCGACTCCACGGGCAGCGTCACCGTCACCCAGCCCCCGGCATCCGGCTCGCCCGGGTTCCGCAGCGCCTCCCGCGCACCGAGCGGATCCACGGCGTGCGGCAGCCGGCGCACACCCTCCGGGGACAGCCGTACGACCACCTCCGCCCGCAGGATCGACCGGGCGAACCGCTCGGCCTGCTCCGTCCAGAAGCCGGGCAGGTCGAAGTCCGGGTCGCGGTCGAAGCGTTCGCCGAGGACGTCGACGCCGTCGAACCGGTCGATCCGGTACGTCCGGAACGAGCCGCTGTCCGCCGCCCGCGCGCACAGGTACCAGACCCCGGCCTTCAGCACGAGCCCGTACGGCTCCAGCAGCCGCCGAACGGCCGTCTCCCCGCGCCGGTACACCGCGCCGACCCGCCGGTCGTCCCACACCGCCTCGGCGAGCGCCGGCAGCGGCGCGGGCGTCTCCGGCTCCCGGAACCAGGCGGGCGCGTCCAGGTGGAACCGCTGCGCGGCCGTGTCCGGCGCGTCCCGCAGCGAGGGCAGCAGCGCGGCGGAGACCTTCAGCCGGGCCGCCGAGGCCGCGTCCTCGAGTCCCATCTCCCTCAGCGCCCCCGGCACCCCGCTCAGGAACAGCGCCTCGGCCTCGCTCCGCGCCAGCCCGGTCAGGCGCGTCCGGTACCCCCCGACCAGCCGGTACCCGCCGACCCGCCCCCGCTCCGCGTAGACCGGCACCCCCGCCTCCGACAGCGCCTGCGCGTCCCGGGTCACGGTCCGCTCCGACACCTCCAGCTCCCGCGCCAGCTCGGCCGCCGTCATGGCGGGCCGGGACTGGAGGAGCAGGACCATCTTGATGAGACGAGCGGCGCGCATGCGCCCATCATGCAAGAGGCCCCCGCCGAAGCGGGGGCCTCTCACGTGAGCGGTGCTGCCTTACAGCCCGTACTTCTCCCGGGCCTCCTTGACCGCCGTCGCCTTGACCTCGCCGCGGCGGGCCAGCTGGGCGAGGGCCGCCACGACGATCGACGGGGCATCGACGCCGAAGTGGCGGCGGGCGGCCTCGCGGGTGTCCGACAGGCCGAAGCCGTCGGCGCCCAGCGAGGACCAGTCCTGCTCGACCCACTGCGCGATCTGGTCCGGGACCTGGCGCATGTAGTCGGACACCGCGAGGACCGGGCCCTCGGCGCCCTGGAGCGCCTGGCGGACGTACGGCACCCGCTCCTCGCCGCGCAGCAGTGCCGCGTCGGCCTCCAGGGCGTCCCGGCGCAGCTCGGACCAGGAGGTCGCGGACCACACGTCGGCGGCCACGCCCCACTCCTCGGCGAGCAGCCGCTGCGCTTCGAGGGCCCAGTGGATCGCCGTACCCGAGCCCAGCAGCTGGATGCGCGGGGCGTTGGCGGCCACGGTCACGCCCGCGGACTCCGCCGTGTTGAAGCGGTACAGGCCCTTGACGATGCCCTCGTCGATGCCGAGGCCCTGCGGCTTCGCCGGCTGCGGCAGCGGCTCGTTGTAGACCGTCAGGTAGTAGAAGACGTTCTGGTCCTCGCCCGGCTTGGCCTCGCCGTACATCCGGCGCAGACCCTCACGGACGATCACCGCGATCTCGTAGGCGAACGCGGGGTCGTACGTCAGCGCGGCCGGGTTGGTCGCGGCGATGACCGGCGAGTGGCCGTCGGCGTGCTGCAGGCCCTCGCCCGTCAGGGTCGTACGGCCCGCGGTGGCGCCGACGAGGAAGCCGCGGCCGAGCTGGTCGCCGAGCTGCCACATCTGGTCGGCGGTGCGCTGCCAGCCGAACATCGAGTAGAAGATGTAGAACGGGATCATCGCCTCGCCGTGCGTCGCGTACGCGGTGGACGCGGCGATGAAGTCGGCCATCGAACCGGCCTCGGTGATCCCCTCGTTGAGGATCTGGCCGTTCCGGGCCTCCTTGTAGTACATCAGCTGGTCGCGGTCGACCGGCTCGTACGTCTGGCCCTTGGGGGAGTAGATCCCGAGCGACGGGAACAGCGACTCCATGCCGAAGGTGCGCGCCTCGTCGGGGACGATCGGCACCCAGCGCCTGCCGGTCTCCTTGTCGCGGACCAGGTCCTTGACGAGACGGACGAAGGCCATGGTGGTGGCGACGTTCTGCGAACCCGAGCCCTTGTCGAAGGAGGCGAAGGCCTTCTCCGCCGGGGCCGGCAGCGGGGCCAGCGCGTGCGTACGGCGGGCCGGGGCGGGGCCGCCGAGGGCCGCGCGGCGCTCCTGGAGGTAGCGGACCTCGGGGGAGTCGGCGCCCGGGTGGCCGTAGGGCACCACGCCGTCGACGAAGTCGCTGTCCTTGATCGGCAGGTCCAGCAGGTCCCGCATCGTCTTGAACTCGTCCACCGAGAGCTTCTTCATCTGGTGGTTGGCGTTCTTCGACGCGAAGCCCTCGCCGAGGGTGTGGCCCTTGACCGTCTGGGCCAGGATCACGGTCGGCGCGCCCTTGTGCTCGACGGCGGCCCGGTACGCGGCGTAGACCTTGCGGGACTCGTGACCACCGCGGGAGAGGTGGAAGCACTCCAGGATCTTGTCGTCGCTCAGCAGCTTCGCCATCTCGGCGAGCGCCGGGTCCTTGCCGAAGAAGTCCTGGCGGATGTAGGCGGCGTCGCGGGTCTGGTACGTCTGGATCTGCGCGTCCGGTACCTCGCGCAGCCGGCGTACCAGCGCGCCGGTGGTGTCGAGCTGGAACAGCTCGTCCCAGGCCGTGCCCCACAGCGTCTTGATCACGTTCCAGCCGGCGCCGCGGAACTGGGCCTCCAGCTCCTGCACGATCTTGAAGTTGGCGCGGACCGGGCCGTCGAGGCGCTGCAGGTTGCAGTTGATGACGAAGGTGAGGTTGTCCAGTTCCTCACGCGCGGCCAGCGCGAGCGCCGCCGTCGACTCCGGCTCGTCCATCTCGCCGTCGCCGAGGAAGGCCCACACGTGGGACGCGGAGACGTCCTTGATGCCGCGGTTGGTCAGGTAGCGGTTGAAACGCGCCTGGTAGATCGCGGAGAGCGGGCCGAGGCCCATCGACACCGTCGGGAACTCCCACAGCCAGGGGAGGCGGCGCGGGTGCGGGTACGACGGCAGGCCGTTGCCGCCGGCCTCCTGGCGGAAGTTGTCCAGGTGCGCCTCGTTCAGGCGGCCGTCCAGGAAGGCGCGGGCGTAGATGCCGGGGGAGGCGTGGCCCTGGATGTACAGCTGGTCGCCGGAGCCGTCACCCTCCTTGCCCTTGAAGAAGTGGTTGAAGCCCGTCTCGTACAGCCAGGCGGCGGAGGCGAAGGTGGCGATGTGGCCGCCGACGCCGTGCTTCGCGCCCCGGGTCACCATCGCGGCCGCGTTCCAGCGGTTCCAGGCGGTGATCCGGGCCTCCATCTCCGGGTCGCCGGGCACGCCCGGCTCGGCGGAGGTGGGGATGGTGTTGACGTAGTCGGTCTCGAGGAGCTTCGGCAGCGCGATGCCGCCCGCCTCGGCGCGCTCCAGCGTGCGGCGCATCAGGTACGCGGCGCGGTGCGGCCCGGCCTCCCTGGCGACGGCGTCCAGGGAGGCCTGCCACTCGGCGGTCTCCTCCGGGTCGCGGTCCGGGAGCTGGTCGAGCGCGCTCGGCTGGATGGCGTGGGGGTCGGTCATGTCGCCGCCTTCCTCAGTCGAAGGGGGTTCCCTCATCGGTAAGGGTTCGGGGGTGCCCTTGGTCTTTGGCAGGACAGGGCAGGGACTTCGGTGGAAGTCCGTCGGCGACTGTAACTCCCTGATCGATGATCGATCAAAGGGTTGAGGGCGAAAACCTCTTGATTTGGAGAAAGTAGGCACGCGGTGCCTTCGGTGATGGCACCCGGTGACGCGTCGGAGCCTTGTTTTCGCAGGTGGGGCGGCGTATGAGCGCAGCCGCGCTCGGCTGAACCGGGAGGCTCAGGCGCGCGGCGCGCAGCCCAGCACGTGCGCCTTCACCAGCTCCGCGATCCGCGGGTCCCGGCGCTTGAACGCCTGCACCAGCTCCTCGTGCTCCTCCGCGTACGACTGCTGGACCGTGCCCAGCCAGCGGATCGACAGCGCCGTGAAGACCTCGATCCCGAGCCCTTCCCACGTGTGCAGCAGCACCGAGTTGCGCGCGGCGCGGACCAGCTCCCGGTGGAAGCCGACCGTGTGCCGCACCTGGGCCGTGCCATCCGCCTCCCGGTCGGCCTCGTACAGGGCCAGGACGTGCGGCTCCAGCGCCGAGCAGTCCTCCGCGAGACGCTCCGCCGCCAGCTCGGCCGCGATGGCCTCCAGACCGGCCCGGACCGGGTAGCTCTCCTCCAGGTCGGCGGCGGTGAGATTGCGGACGCGCACGCCCTTGTTGGGGGCCGACTCGATCAGGCGGAGCGACTCCAGCTCGCGCAGGGCCTCGCGCACCGGCGTCTGGCTGACCTCCAGCTCGGTGGCGATCCGGCGCTCCACGATGCGCTCGCCCGGCTGCCAGCGCCCGCTGACGATTCCCTCCACGATGTGCTCGCGGATCTGCTCGCGCAGCGAGTGGACGACGGGCGCGGTCATGAGGGCTCCTTAGGGAGGGCTGACGTTTAGACAATACGGCCGGTTCGCTTCGCCGGTAGGGCGCGTGGGGGTGCTTTGGCGCAGGTGAGACGAGGCTTACACGCTGCCTGTGCCGACAAACACGAACACCCCGCCCGGAGAGGCTCCGGACGGGGTGTGCGTGGGGGACGGAACTCAGAGGCCCAGCTCGACCTCGAACTCGCCCGCCTCCAGGATCGCCTTGACCGCCGTCAGGTAACGGGCCGCGTCGGCGCCGTCGACCAGGCGGTGGTCGTAGGAGAGGGTCAGGTAGGTCATGTCGCGGACGCCGATGACCGTGCCCTCCTCGGTCTCGATGACGGCCGGACGCTTGACCGTGGCACCGATGCCGAGGATCGCGACCTGGCCCGGCGGCACGATGATCGTGTCGAACAGGGCACCGCGCGAACCGGTGTTGGAGATGGTGAAGGTCGCGCCGGACAGCTCGTCCGGGGTGATCTTGCCGGCCCGGACCTTGCCCGCCAGCTCCGCCGTGGCCTTGGCGATGCCCGCGATGTTGAGGTCGCCGGCGTTCTTGATGACCGGGGTCATCAGGCCCTTCTCGGAGTCCACCGCGATACCGATGTTCTCGGTGTCGAAGTAGGTGATGGTCCCCTCGGCCTCGTTGATCCTGGCGTTGATGACCGGGTGGGCCTTCAGCGCCTGCGCGGCGGCCTTGACGAAGAACGGCATCGGGGAGAGCTTGACGCCCTCGCGGGCCGCGAAGGAGTCCTTCGCCTTGCCGCGCAGCTTCATCAGGCGGGTGACGTCGACCTCGACGACCGACGACAGCTGGGCCTGCTCGTGCAGCGCCTTGACCATGTTGTCGCCGATGACCTTGCGGATCCGCGGCATCTTCACGGTCTGGCCGCGCAGCGGGGAGGCCTCCAGCGCCGGGGCCTTCTTCGCGGCGGCCGGAGCGGCGGCGGCCGGAGCCGGAGCGGCGGCGGCCTTCGCGGCCTCGGCGGCGGCGATGACGTCCTGCTTGCGGATGCGGCCGCCGACGCCGGTGCCCTTGACGCCGGCCAGGTCGACGCCGTTCTCGGCGGCGAGCTTGCGCACCAGCGGGGTCACGTACGCGCCCTCGTCCGTCGCCTGGGTGGCGGTCGGGGAGGTCGGCGCGGTGGCCGGGGTGACCGGAGCCGGGGCCGGCGCCGGGGCCGGGGCGGCGGGGGCAGCGGCGGCGGGCGCCGGGGCGGGAGCGGCGGCCGGAGCCGGAGCCGGAGCCGGGGCCGGCGCGGGGGCCGGGGCCGGAGCGGCGGGGGCCGGGGCCGGAGCCGGGGCCGGAGCAGCGGCGGCCGGGGCCGGGGCGGGCGCCGGGGCGGCGGCCGGGGCGGCACCCGGGGCGCCGATGACGGCGAGCTTGGCGCCGACCTCGGCGGTCTCGTCCTCGCCGACCGTGATCTCCAGCAGCACACCGGAGGTGGGCGCCGGGATCTCGGTGTCGACCTTGTCCGTGGAGACCTCGAGCAGCGGCTCGTCGGCCTCGACGCTGTCGCCGACCGACTTCAGCCAGCGGGTGACGGTGCCCTCGGTGACGGACTCGCCGAGCGCGGGCAGGACCACGTCCGTGCCCTCGGCGGAACCGCCGCCGGAAGCCGCCTCGGCGGTCGGGGCGGGGGCGGGGGCGGCCTGCTCGGTGGACGGGGCGGCCTGCGGGGCGGGCTCGGGCTCGGCGGCCGGGGCGGGCTCGGCGGCCGGGGCGGCCTCGGCCGCGGGGGCCTCGGCGGCGGGGGCCTCGGCGGCGGCGGGCGCGCCCGAGCCGTCGTCGATCAGGGCCAGCTCGGCGCCGACCTCGACCGTCTCGTCCTCGGCGACCTTGATGGAGGCCAGCACGCCGGAGGCCGGGGCCGGGATCTCGGTGTCGACCTTGTCGGTCGAGACCTCGAGCAGCGGCTCGTCGGCCTCGACGCGTTCGCCCTCGGCCTTCAGCCAGCGGGTGACAGTGCCCTCGGTGACGCTCTCACCGAGCGCCGGAAGGGTTACGGAAACCGCCATGGTTTCGGTTGCTCCTAACGAATTGCGGAAGTCTGTGTCGTCGCGCCCGTTGACCGAAGGCTCAGTCGTGGGAGTGCAGCGGCTTGCCGGCCAGGGCCAGGTGGGCCTCGCCGAGCGCCTCGTTCTGCGTCGGGTGGGCGTGGATGAGCTGGGCGACCTCGGCCGGCAGCGCTTCCCAGTTGTAGATCAGCTGGGCCTCGCCGACCTGCTCGCCCATGCGGTCGCCGACCATGTGGACGCCGACCACGGCACCGTCCTTGACCTGGACGAGCTTGATCTCGCCCGCGGTCTTGAGGATCTTGCTCTTGCCGTTGCCCGCCAGGTTGTACTTCAGAGCGACGACCTTGTCCGCGCCGTAGATCTCCTTGGCCTTGGCCTCGGTGATGCCGACGGAGGCGACCTCCGGGTGGCAGTACGTCACCCGCGGGACACCGTCGTAGTCGATCGGAACGACCTTCAGACCGGCCAGACGCTCCGCCACCAGGATGCCCTCGGCGAAGCCGACGTGCGCGAGCTGGAGCGTCGGGACGAGGTCGCCGACGGCGGAGATGGTCGGCACGTTGGTGCGCATGTACTCGTCGACGAGGACGTAACCGCGGTCCATGGCGACCCCGGCCTCCTCGTAGCCCAGGCCCTGCGAGACCGGGCCGCGGCCGACGGCGACGAGGAGGACCTCGGCCTCGAACTCCTTGCCGTCGGCGAGGGTGACCTTCACGCCGTCCTGGGTGTACTCGGCCTTCTGGAAGAAGGTGCCCAGGTTGAACTTGATGCCGCGCTTGCGGAACGCGCGCTCGAGCAGCTTCGAGGAGTTCTCGTCCTCGACCGGGACGAGGTGCTTCAGGCCCTCGATGACCGTGACGTCGGAACCGAAGGACTTCCACGCCGAGGCGAACTCGACACCGATGACACCGCCGCCCAGGATGATCGCGGACTTCGGCACGCGGTCCAGGACGAGGGCGTGGTCGGAGGAGATGATGCGGTCGCCGTCGATCTCCAGGCCCGGCAGCGACTTCGGCACGGAGCCGGTCGCCAGCAGGACGTGGCGGCCCTGGACGCGCCGGCCGTTGACGTCCACGGAGGTGGGGGAGGACAGCCGGCCCTCGCCCTCGATGTACGTCACCTTCCGGGACGCGATGAGCCCCTGCAGACCCTTGTACAGGCCCGAGATCACGTCGTCCTTGTACTTGTGGACGGCCGGGACGTCGATGCCCTCGAAGGTGGCCTTCACACCGAACTGCTCGCTCTCGCGGGCCTGGTCGGCGATCTCGCCCGCGTGCAGCAGGGCCTTGGTGGGGATGCAACCCCGGTGCAGGCAGGTGCCGCCGACCTTGTCCTTCTCGATCAGGGCGACGTCCAGGCCCAGCTGCGCCCCGCGCAGGGCCGCGGCGTAACCACCGCTACCACCGCCGAGGATCACTAGGTCGAAAACGGTGCTGGCGTCGTTCGCCACGTCACGTCCTCCATGCATGTGCGCCTTGCGCCGATCGACTGTGACCGGCGGGCGGCTGGTGTCCGGCCGCTTGATGCTTCGGCCCTTCGGTGGGGGCCCTGTCCTGCCGTGCTCCATCTTTGCACTTGTCGGACGGGACCGAGACGCCGGGCCGGTGTGTGAGACGTCCCACGTTCGGGCGCCCCGGAGGGGGCGGGGCCGTGTCCGCCGCGCGGGCGCGACCGGCCCCGCGCGGCGGACAGTCACCGTACTGCGGTCGGAACCGAGCCGGTGGGCGACCGTCAGCCCAGGTCACCCTCGGCCGTCAGCTCGGCGAGACGGATCAGCGTCCGCACCGCGGACCCCGTGCCGCCCTTCGGCGTGTACCCGAAGGGACCGCCCTCGTTGAACGCCGGGCCGGCGATGTCGAGGTGGGCCCAGGTGATGCCCTCGCCCACGAACTCGCGCAGGAACAGGCCGGCGACCAGCCCGCCGCCCCACCGCTCGCCCATGTTCGCGATGTCGGCCACCGGCGAGTCCATGCCCTTGCGCAGGTGCTCCGGCAGCGGCATCGGCCACGCCGGCTCGCCGACCTCCTCGGCCGCCTCGTGCACCGCGGAGCGGAACGCGTCGTCGTTGGCCATGACGCCGAAGGTCCGGCTGCCCAGCGCCAGCACCATCGCGCCGGTCAGCGTGGCCACGTCCACGATCGCGTCCGGGTTCTCCTGGGAGGCCGCCCACAGCGCGTCGGCGAGCACCAGCCGGCCCTCGGCGTCGGTGTTGAGCACCTCGACCGTCTTGCCGCTGTACATGCGCAGCACGTCACCCGGGCGCACGGCGGAGCCGGACGGCATGTTCTCGGCCAGCGCCAGCCAGCCGGTGACGTTGACCTCCAGGCCGAGACGCGCGGCGGCGACGACCGCGGCGAACACCGCTGCGGCACCGCTCATGTCGCACTTCATCGTCTCGTTGTGCCCGGCCGGCTTCAGCGAGATGCCGCCCGAGTCGTAGGTGATGCCCTTGCCGACGAAGGCCAGGTGCTTCTCCGCCTTCGGGTGCCGGTACGACAGCTTCACCAGGCGCGGGGTGGCCGCCGAGCCGCCGCCGACGCCGAGGATGCCGCCGTAGCCGCCCTTGGCCAGTGCCTTCTCGTCGAGCACCTGCACCTTCAGGCCGTGCTCCTTGGCCGCGGCCTGCGTGATCCCGGCGAAGGCCGCGGGGTCGAGGTCGTTCGGCGGCATGTTGATCAGGTCGCGGGCGCGGTTCAGCTCCTCGCAGACCGCGACCGCGCGGGCGAGGGCGCCCTTGTGCGCGGCGTCGCGCGGCTTGCCGCCGAGCAGCGCGGCCTCGGCCAGCGGCGCCTTGCCGTTCTTGGCCTTGCCGTTGCCGGCGTCCTGGGCGCCGCCCTTGTAGGCGTCGAAGGAGTAGGCGCCGAGCAGGATGCCCTCGCTGATCGCGCCGACGGCACCGGGGCCGTCGACGGGCAGCGCGAACGCGGCCTTCCTCGACCCGGTGAGCGCCCGGGCGGCCACGCCGGCGGCCTTGCGCAGCGCCTCGGCGTCGTAGCCGTCCTCGGCGTTCTCGCCGGGTTCCTCGCCGAGGCCCACCGCCACCACGAGCGGGGCCTTGAAGCCGGCCGGGGCGGGCAGCTTCGTCAGCTCGCCCTCGGCACCCGAGGCGCCGAGGGTCTCCAGGACGCCGGCCAGCTTGCCGTCGTACGCCTTGTCCACGGCCTCGGCGCCGGGCGCGACGACGGGCCCCTGGGCGCCCTTGGCGACACCGATCACGATCGCGTCGGCCCGCAGGCCGGGCGCCGCGGCGGTGCTGAGAGTCAGAGCAGTCACGGTGGTGAATTCTCGCTTCCGATGTGAAGTTGCTGTGGCCGATGTAGGGGTGGGTCGACCGGGCCCGAGAGCCGACCCTAGGTCCAGGCCTGGGGACTGGTGGCAACCGGGGCCTTCACCCTGTCGGCGAACACCCGGGACGAGACTACGCGCGTGGGTGCGTCCGCTCATTCCTTCGGGTGTTCACCCGAGTGTGGCGCGGTGTCCGCGTCCACCCCCTCTGCTCGCATGATGTCCACCGATTCTCCGCCGAACACCGGCGGGGGAAGCGGGGGCCCCGGGAGAACCGGTGCGCTACCGGCCGAGGGCCAGCACCACCAGCGACACGGTCGCGGCCGTCTCCGCGACCGCCCCGAACACGTCCCCGGTCACCCCGCCGAACCGGCGGACGCACACCCGCAGCAGCACCTCGGCCCCGCCGGCCCCCGCACCCGCCGCGACGGCGGCGTGCACCCCCGCCGCCCCGGCGACCGCCACCACCGCGACCCCGGTCCCCAGGGCTGCAGCCGCCGGCACCGCCCCGGCCACCGCCGCCCCCAGCCCCTCCGGACGGGCGGCCGGCACCCCGGCGCGGGCGGCCAGGGTGAGCGCGAGCCGGGCCGTGACCGCCGACACCACGGCCGCCACGGCCCCCCGGGTCCAGGAGCCGCCGTAGAGCTGCGCCAGGACGGCCACCTGGGCCAGCAGCACCAGGACGAGGGTCAGCACACCGAACGGCCCGATGTCCGACTGCTTCATGATCCGCAGGGCGTCCTCGGCGGGCTTGCCGCTGCCCAGCCCGTCGGCGGTGTCGGCGAGCCCGTCGAGGTGCAGCCCCCGGGTCAGCGCGGCCGGTACGGCGACCGAGGCGACGGCGGCGAGCAGCGGGCCCGCGCCGAGGAGGAGCAGCAGCAGGCCGAGCCCGGCCGCGCCGCCGCCGACGACCAGCCCGGCCAGCGGGGCGCACAGCATGCCCCCGCGCGCGGCCTCCCGGTCCCAGCGGTGCACCCGTACGGGCAGCACGGTGAGCGTGCCGAAGGCGAAGCGGAGGCCGTCGAGGGGAGGAGACTTGAGCACCGGCGCAGGGTACCGGGCGGCCGGAGAGCCGCCGGCCGGAGCCGGGGCTACAGTGCGCACATGGGGCACTGGTGGGTGCGGAACATCCTCGAGCCGGGCAAACTCCCGCTGCTGCTCGCGCTCACCGCCTTCGTGCTGACCTTCGTCGTCACCCGCGTCGTCACCCGGCTGATCCGGGCCGGCAGGGGCCCGTTCGGCAACGTCAGAGCGGGCGGGCTGCACATCCACCACGTCGTCCCCGGGGTCGTCCTCACCGTCGTCGGCGGCTTCGGCGCGGTCGCCAGCGACCGGCACGGCGCGGGGGCGGCCGTCTCCGCCGTGCTGTTCGGCACGGGCGCGGGCCTGGTCCTGGACGAGTTCGCGCTGGTCCTGCACCTGGACGACGTGTATTGGACCGAGGAGGGCCGCAAGAGCGTCGAAGTGGTCGTGCTCACCGCCGCCCTCGTCGGCCTGCTGCTCGCCGGTTTCTCCCCGTTCGGCGTCAACGACCTCTCCCAGGAGGAGCTGCACGACCGCGGCGGCGCCATCGCCACCGTCGCCGGGAACTTCCTCCTGTCGCTCGTCGCCCTGGGCAAGGGCAAGGCCCGCACCGCGCTCTTCGGGGTGATCGTGCCGCTGGTGGCCCTCGTCGGCGCGCTCCGGCTCGCCCGCCCCGGCTCCCCGTGGGCCCGCCGCTTCTACGGCCGCCGTCCCCGCGCCCGCGCCCGGGCCGCCCTGCGCGTCTACCGGCACGACCGCCGCTGGACCCGGCCGCGCCGCGCCCTTCAGGACTGGATCGGCGGCAGACCCGACCCCCGCCCGGCACGCCTGCCCGGCCACCGCTGACCGCTCCCGCCCCGCCGCCACGGACGGCGGGCGCGGCCCGGCCGGCTCCGGTCGCGCTGCCGCAGCGCCGCCAGCAGGCACAGCAGCCCCACCGCCATCAGCGCGGCCAGGTGCTCCTTGCCGGCCAGGTTCTCCTTCAGCAGCACCTCCACGACCATGGCCAGCGTCACCGCGCCCGCCGTCGCGTAGGCGCCGTACCGCCAGCTCACGAACACCGCAAGCCCCACCACGGCCGCCGACGGGCCGGTGTCCACCACCTGCCCGTCGGTCCACGGCAGCCCGAACGGGGCGTGAGCGCCGAGGGTGGTGCCCAGCCGCGCGTACAGGGTGCCGGCGAGCGTGGCGACGTACGCGATGGTCAGCGTCCGCCACCGGCCCAGGCACAGCTCGGCGATCCCGAACACCAGCAGGATCTGCGCCAGCGCCCCCCACACCGGCAGGTCCAGCGCGGGCACGAACAGCGACAGGGGCGTGCGCAGCAGGGCCAGCCACAGCGGGTCCTCGGCCCGCACGGCACCCACGTCCTGCACGAGCCGGTACCCCCACGGCTGGTTCTGCACGTACTGCAGGAACGCCGTCAGACCCACCGCCGCAAGGCTCATCGGTACGGCCGCCGGCCCCCGCCCGCGCAGCGGCTCGCGCACGGCGGCGCACAGCGGGCCCCACTCGGCCCTCGCCCACCGGGCGAGCGCCCTCATCGCGCCACCCTCATCGAACGTGCCCCAGTCGAGCGTTCCGGCCATCGAGCGTCCCCCGTCGAACGTGTCTCATCGGTGCGTGCCCAGGTGCCTGCGGTGCAGCCACTTCGGCAGTCCCGGCGCCTCCAGGAACCCCTCCGCCCGGGCCGCGGCGAGGCCGATGCGCGGCAGGTCCGCGCTCTTCTCGAAGAGCAGGAACCGCGGTTCCCAGATGGGCCGGTACTTGGCGTTGGCGCGGTACAGCGACTCGATCTGCCACCAGCGCGAGAAGAAGCTGAGCAGCGAGCGCCACAGCCTCAGCACCGGCCCGGCGCCGAGGCGCGCGCCACGTTCGAAGACCGACCGGAACATCGCGAAGTTCAGTGAGATCTGCGTGATCCCGGTCTCGTCGGCCCGCCGCAGCAGCTCGATGACCATGAACTCCATCAGCCCGTTGGCGCAACCGTCGGAACCGTCGGCGGTCCGGTCGCGCCGCATCAGGTCCAGGGACAGCCCGTTCGGCCCCCACGGCACGAAGGAGAGCAGCGCGCGCAGCCGCCCCTCGGCGTCCGTGCACTCCAGCATCACGCACCGGCCGTCCCCGGGGTCCCCGAGCCGGCCCAGCGCCATGCTGAAACCGCGCTCGGTGGCGCCGTCCCGCCAGTCGTCGGCGCGCTCGACCAGGAAGGCCATCTCGTCCGCCGGGATGTCCGCGTGCCGCCGGATGCGCACCCGGTACCCGGCCCGCCGCACCCGGTTGTAGGCCTGCCGGACGGTCCGCATGGCCCGGCCCTCCAGAGTGAACTCGGCGACCTCCACGATCGCCTCGTCCCCGAGTTCCAGCGCGTCCAGACCGTGCCGGGCGTACACCGTCCCGGCCTCCTCGCCCGCCCCCATCACCGCCGGGATCCAGCCGTGCGCCCGCGCCTGCGCGAGCCACGGCTCGATCGCCCCCGGCCACGCCTCCGGGTCCCCGATCGGGTCCCCGGACGCCAGGCTCACCCCGCCCACCACCCGGTAGGCGACGGCCGCCTTCCCGGTCGGCGACCACACGACGCTCTTCTCCCGGCGCAGCGCGAAGTAGCCGAGCGAGTCCCGGTCGCCGTGCCGCTCCAGCAGTTCGCGCAGCCGCTCCTCGTCGTCCCGGCTGAGCGGGTCCACGGCCCGCCGGGACCGGAAGGCGGCGTAGAGGACGGCGAGGACGAGGGCCGTACTGAGCACGTTGACCGCCACGTTGGCCCAGTTCGGCGGGTCGATCCCCGGGAAGTGGGACTCCTCGGCCGCCACCGACACCAGCCGCAGGGTGCCGTAGTGCCAGCGCTCCGGGAAGGTCGAACGGGCCGCGTCCGGCGCCTGGTTGGTGACCGTCACCAGCAGCCCGGCCAGCAGGCTCGCCGCGAGCCCGCCGCCGACGGCCACGAGGGCCGCGAGCCGGGGGTTGGACCGGTCGCCCTTGGCGTAGAACTCGCGCCGTCCGGCGAGCAGCGCGCCCACGAAGGCGGCGGTCAGCGCCAGGGAGACCCAGTTCTGCGGGTGCCGCCGGATCTCCGGGAAGGCCATGGCGAAGGCGAGCAGCGCCAGGAAGAGCCCGCTCACCACCAGGTTGAGGATCCACGCGGCACGCTTGCGGCGCCGCATGGTGATGGCCAGGAAGGCGGTGAACACCCCGGAGGCGAAGCCGGCCGTCAGCAGGTACGGGGTGAAGAAGTCGTCCTGGTTGTGCCGGCGCACGTCCTGGCCGAGCGAGACCCAGACCGCGCTGAGGAAGTTGATGAAGGCGACGGTCCGCAGGTACCAGACGGCGCACGCGGCGGCCCTCCGGGACACCCCGGTGGACCGCCGCACCCCCTCACCCGTCCGCGCCGCCTCGTCGCACCGCTCCCCGGCAATTCGGGCATCTCCCATGGAGCAGGATCATATGGGCGCGGGTCAGGTGAACCACGCCATTCCGACCCCGGATCCCTGGTCCGCGTGACGGAACCGGATCTGCTCCTCGGCGGCGAGGGCGTTCGGACGGGCCGGGGCTGGGCGGGGGCCGGCGTTCAGGCGGGCCGGTGCTGGGCGGGGGCCGGAGCGCAGTCGAGCCGGTGCTCGGCCGGGCCGGCGTCCAGCGGTGACGGCGCCTCGTGGGGACGAAGCTCAGCGGTGACGTCGCTCGGTCGTGTCGGCGTTCAGCGCCGGCCGGTGTTCGGTCGGTCCGGCGCTTCGCCGAGACGGCGTGCAGCCGGGCCGGCGCTCAGCGATGCCGGCGCTCAGCGATGCCGGCGCTCAGCCGTGACGGCGTTCAGCCCGGCCGGCACCCCGCCCGGCCGGCACCCCGCCCGGCGGGCACCCCGCCCGGCCGGCGCCCCGCCGACGCTACGCCGTGCGACGGCGCCCAGCCGCGACGGCACTCGGCCGGGCCGGCACTCGGCCGGCCCGGTGCTCAGCCGGCTCGGCCGGATCCGGCTCGGCGCAAGCCTGCCGTGCCGAAGCGGCCGCGACCGCCCCCTGCGCCGCCTACGCCTCCGTCTGCCCTTCCGTTCCGTCCCCCGGCAACGTCCCGGGCTCCGCCCCGTCCCCCGGCTCCGTCTCGTCCCCCGGCTCAGTCCCGTCCTCCGGCTCCGTCTCGTCCCCCGGCTTCTCCGGAAGCTCCGCGGCCAGGGCTGCCGCGGCCCTGACCAGCGGCAGTGCCAGCAGCGCGCCCACGCCCTCGCCGACCTTCACGCCCTGCTCGAGCAGCGGCTCCAGGGCCATCCGGTCCAGGGCCTTGGCCTGCCCCGGCTCCCCGCTGTCGTGCCCGGCCAGCCACCAGTCCGGTGCCCGGAAGGCGACCCGCTGGGCGACCAGCGCGCACGCGGCGGCCACCACCCCGTCGAGGATCACCGGCAGCTTCCGCACCGCGCACTGCAGCAGGAATCCGGTCATCGCCGCGAGGTCCGCCCCGCCCACCGCCGCCAGCAGCTGCAGCTGGTCCCCGAGCACCGGCCGGGCCCGCCGCAGGGCGTCCCGGATCGCCGCGCACTTGCGCATCCAGGCCAGGTCGTCGATCGCGACCCCGCCCCGCCCGGTCACCACGGAGGCGTCCGTCCCGCACAGCGCGGCGATCAGCACCGCCGCCGGGGTGGTCCCGCCCACGCTGATGTCGCCCAGCACCACCAGATCGGTGCCCGAGTCCGCCTCCTCGTCGGCGACCGCGACACCCGCGAGCAGCGCGGCCTCCGCCTCCTCCGGGGTGAGCGCGTCCTCGACGTCGATCCGGCCGCTGCCCCGCCGTACCCGGTGCCGCGTCACGTCCTTCGGCAGGGCGTCCGGCTCGCAGTCCAGGCCCATGTCCACGACCCGTACCGGAACCTCCAGCCGGCGCGCGAGCACGGACACCGGGCTGGCCCCCTCCAGCACCGCCCGCACCAGCTGCTCCGCCCCGCCCGCGGGCCGGGCCGAGACGCCCAGCCCGGCGACGCCGTGGTCGCCGGCGAAGAGCACCACCCGCGGCCGTTCGACCGGCCGCACCGGCACGGTGCCCCGCGCGGCGGCCAGCCACTCGCCCAGCTCGTCCAGGCGGCCCAGCGCTCCCGGCGGCACGATCTGGCGCTCTCGCCGGGTCTCGGCGTCACGGCGTACGCCCCCGTCCGGCCGCTCGATCAGATCGGTGAAGTCGTCCAGATTAAGGCTGCTCATTCGCCGAACAGTACCGCCAGCGGACGGAGGCTTCCGCGCCACGTCGGCACCACACCCCCACGACGTCATTGCACCTCGGTACCTGATCCCATACGTTCCGGTTTGCCGCGGAATGTCGCACAGGGAGCCGCCCATGCCGACCTCGCCCCTCACCCCGCAGTTCACCGCCGCCCACGACCCCTTCCAGGAGCCGCGCCGCGAGGACTGCCCCTGGTGCGGCTCACGCGACCTGCGCACCCGGGTGCGCGCGCCCGACCCGCTGCGGCACCGCCCGGGCACCTTCGCCCTCGACGTCTGCCGGGACTGCGGCCACGGCTTCCAGAACCCCCGGCTCACCGCGGAGGGACTGGCCTTCTTCCACCGGGACGTCTACGAGAGGCATCTGGAGGAGTTCACCGCCCGCCTCCGCTCCGACAAGGCGGTCCGGCGCCGGCACCGCGCCACCGCCTGGCGGCTGTCGGACCTGCGCGAACCGGAGAGCTGGCTGGACGTCGGCACCGGCCACGCCCGGTTCCCGGAGGCGGCGAAGGAGTTCTTCCCGTACACCAGCTTCGACGGGCTGGACCCGACGGCCCGGGTGGAGCAGGCGCTGCTGGAGGGGCGGGTGGAGGAGGCGCACCGCGGCTACCTCTCGACACCGGGGACGGCGGCCCGGCTGCGCGCCCGCTACGACGTCGTCACCATGTTCCGCCACCTGGAGCAGGCGCCCGATCCGCGCGCCGAGCTCCGCGCCGCGCTGACCGTGCTGCGGCCCGGCGGCCACCTGGTCGTCGAAGTCGCGGACCCTCGCTGCCTGTTCGCCACACTGCTCGGCAAACGGTGGCTGCCCCACGGCCAGCCGCGCCACCTGCACCTGGTGCCCCTGGCCAACCTCCGCGCGGAACTGGAGTCCCTGGGCTGCGCGATCCTCGTCACCGACCGCAGGACCCCCCACGTCCCGTGCGACCTCGCGGCGGCCGTCGCCCTCTGTCTGGCCCACGTCCACCCCGTGCTCCAACTGGCGGCGTCACCCGTCCTGGACGTGGCCGCGGCCCTGGACCACGCCCTGGCCCCCCTCTTCCGCCGCAGCCGCTTCTCGAACGCGTACCGGGTGGTGGCGCGCAAGGAACGCTAGGGCCTCGCCGCCGGCCCCGGCCGCGCGTCACCCCCGGAGCACCAGCGCCTGTCCCGCCACCACCAGCAGCACCTGCTCGCACTCCGCCCCGAACGCCGCGTTCAGCCGGCCGAGTTCGTCCCGGTACCGCCGGCCGGAGGGGGTCGCGGGGACGATGCCGGAGCCGACCTCGTTGGACACCGCGACCACGGTCCGGCGCGTGGCCCGGACCGCGGACGTCAGCTCCCGTACCCGCTCCCGCAGTGCCTTCTCGCCGCCGCCCGCCCACTCCGCGTCGTCCCACGCGCCGACGGAGTCCATCACGTCCGTCAGCCACAGCGACAGGCAGTCGATCAGCAGCGGCGGCCCGTCCTCGGCCAGCAACGGCACCAGGTCCGTCGTCTCCGCCGTACGCCACGACCCCGGCCGCCGCTCCCGGTGCGCGGCCACCCGTGCCGCCCACTCGCCGTCACCACCCCGGGCGCCGCCCGTCGCCGCGTACAGCACGTCCGGGAAGGTCTCCAGCCGCCGCTCCGCCTCCACCGACTTGCCCGAGCGCGCCCCGCCCAGCACCAGCGTCCGGCGCGGCACGTCCGGCACCTCCTCGTACGCCCCCACCACCAGCGTCGTACCGTCCGGCACCGCCCGCGCCCCGGCCGCCGCCAGCCGGCGCCGCAACTCCGCGCCGGGCGGCACGTCGTGGTCGAGGTGGACGGCGATGACGTCCGTCGTGGGGCCGACCGAGCCGACCGCGCGCAGCCGGGCGACCGCGTCCGGGCGGCCCACGACGTCCGCGAGGAGCATGTCGTACGACTCCGCCGTCGCCTCCGCCAGGCCGGCCGGCGCCCCGCCCGGCGGGAGGTACAGCAGCCGCTGCCCGTCCGGCCCGGTCACCGCGTACCCGGTGCCGCCCGCGTCCATCGCCACGGCCCGCACCCGATGCCCCGTCAGCAGCGCCAACTCCCGCCCGTCCGGCACCCGCCCGGGCTGCGGCAGCCCGGCCGGCACCTCCACCGCCGGGCCGTCGTGCGGATGCGACAGCAGCACCTGCCGCACCCCGCCCAGCGAATGCCCGGCGCGCGCCGCCGCGAAGGCCGCGCCCGGTGTCAGGTCGAGCAGCAGCGCGCCGTCGACCAGCACCGCGGTCGCGGCCCGCGCGTCCGGTCCGAGCGCGGTCGCACAGGCGGCACAGGAACAGTCGGGTCGAGGCAGCCCCGCCGGGGCACCGGTACCGAGCAGAGTGATGTCCACGGACCGATTTTCGCCTGTCCCCGCAGGTCTTGCGCTTCCGGCTAGGCTGCCGGGCAGGTGTCGGATCAAAGGAGGCCCACATGACGGCATGGACGTGGCGGTTCGAGAAGGCCGACGGGACGGAGGTCCAGCCGGCGGTGCAGCCCGAGGAGTTCACCACGCAGGGCGACGCCGAGTCCTGGATCGGCGAGCACTGGAAGGCGCTGCTGGAGGGCGGGGCCGACCAGGCGCGGCTGTTCGAGGAGACCGCCGAGATCTACGGGCCGATGAGCCTGCACGCCGACGCCTGACCCGCGTCCGGCGGGCGGCGACCGGGGGTGAGGAGGGCCCGCCCTCCTCACTGCTCGCCCAGCGTCACCTCGACCGTGTGCTCGCCGCCGTCGCGCTGGTACGTCACCTGGGTCCGCCCGCCCGGCCTGCCCCCCGCGAGTGCCTCGGCGAGCGAGGTGATGTCGACGACGGCCTGGTCACCCACCCCGGTGATGATGTCCCCGGGGCGCAGGCCCGCCTTGTCGGCCGCGCCGCCGGGGCGCACGCTGACCACCGCCACCCCGACCGGCTGGTACTGGTCGTTCAGGAAGGTCCGCCCGGTGATGTCGAGGGCCGCCCGCCCGGAGTCGACGACCTTGCCCTCCTTGATGATCTGGTCGGCGACCGTCCGCACCATCGAGGCCGGGATCGCGAACCCGATGCCGGGCGCCGTACTGCCCCCGAGGCTGGGGTCGGCCGCCGCGAGCGTCGGGATGCCGATCACCTGCCCGTCCAGGTTCACCAGGGCGCCGCCGCTGTTGCCGGGGTTGATCGCGGCCGACGTCTGCACCATGTTCGCGATGGTCGCGCCCGTTCCGCCGCCCGTGTCGCCCTCGCTGACGGTCCGTCCGGTCGCCGAGACGATGCCCTGGGTCACGCTGGACGACAGCCCCAGCGGCGAACCCATGGCCAGCACGATCTGCCCGACCTGGACCTTCTCCGAGTTCCCGATCACCGCCGGCTTCAGCCCGTTCTGCCCCTGGTCCAGCCGGATCACGGCGAGGTCCTGCTCGGGGTAGGAGAAGACCAGGCTCGCGGTCAGCGGCTGCTCGTTGTTGGCCGTGGTGACCCGGAAGGTCTTCTCCGAACCGACCACGTGCGCGTTGGTGACGATGTGTCCCTTGTCGTCGTACACCACCCCGGAGCCCAGCTCCCGGCTCCCCTGGATCTGCACGACCGACGGCAGGACCTCCCTGATGACCCGCTGGTACTGGTCCTGCAGGTCGGTCCCGGCCCTCGGCGCGGCCGCCCGGACGTCGGCCGAGGCGTCCTGCGCGGTGGGGGCGAGGGGAGAGGTGCAGCCGGCGGCGAGGAGCGCGCAGGCCACCGGCACGGTCCTGCGGACGGCTGCCCGGAGGGCTCGCGCACGGGTACGGAAAGCGTCCATGCCCCGAGTCTCACCGCGGGGTGATCACCCGGCCCCCGCTGTTGCCCCGAACGGGCTCAGCCGCGTCCCCCGCACAGATGCAGCAGCGCCGCCACCCCGCGGTACGGGTCCGTGCGCCCGGCCCGCTCCTCCACCGCGAGCAGCGTGTCGAGGTCCTGGGGGACCGCCGCGTCGTCCGCCGCCGTGTCCGTGAAGACGCGCACCCCGTACCAGGCGTGCAGCGGGGCGGCGATGCCGTCGAGCGTGGCCGTGAGGGAGGCCAGGCGGTCGGCGCGGACGGACACGCCCAGGCGGTTGCGGTAGGCGGTGGTGTCGAAGGCGGCCAGGGCGCCCGCCCAGTCACCGCCGAGGCCGGGGCGCATGGCCAGCGCGTCGCCGTTGCGCACCAGCAGGGAGAGCAGACCGCCGGGGGCCAGCATCCGGGCCAGGCCCGCCACCAGCGGATCGGGCTCCTCGACGTACATCAGGACGGCGTGGCACAGCACCACGTCGAAGCTGCCCGGCAGGAAGTGCACACCCGTGTCCCGCCCGTCGCCCTGCACCAGCCGGACCCGTTCCCGGATGCCCTCCGGCTCCCGGGCCACGGCCTCCCGGGCGGCGGCGATCATCGTCGGGTCGCGCTCCACCCCGGTCACCTGGTGGCCGAGCCGGGCCAGCCGCAGCGCCTGCGCGCCCCGGCCCATGCCCACGTCGAGCACCCGCAGCCGCCGCCCGACCGGGAACCGCCCGGCTATCTGCTCGTCGAGCTGCCGCGCGACCAGCTCCTGGCTGACGACGTCGCGCAGCCCGCCCAGCCGGTTCGGCCGGGCACCGGCCGCGTCCCCGGTGAAAGCCTCAGCGCTCAGGGCCGTTCTCCGCGCTTCACCTGCGGCTTCGGCAGCCGGAGCCGGCGCATCTGCAGGGACCGCATCAGCGCGTAGGCGACCGCGCCGCGCGTGTTCTCGTCCGGGAAGCGCTCCTTGAGCCGCTTCTTCAGCCGGAAACCGCTGACCGCCGCGTCCAGCACGATCAGTACGATCACGATCAGCCACAGCAGCAGCGCCAGGCGCTGGATCGAGGGCACCCGCACCACGCTCAGCACCAGGATGACCACGGCGAGCGGCAGGAAGAACTCCGCCACGTTGAACCGCGAGTCCACCCAGTTCCGGGCGAACTTGCGGACCGGGCCCTTGTCCCGGGCGGGCAGATAGCGCTCGTCACCGGACGCCAGCGCCTGGCGCTGCCGTTCCAGTGCCTGGCGCCGCTCCTCGCGCTGACGCTTCGCGGCCTCCTTGCGGTTGGTGGGCGTGTGGGCCACGCTGCGCCGCTGGGACTGGGCCTCACTGCGCTTGGGCGTGGGCCTGCCCTTCGGGGCCTGCGGGTCACGGGGCTGCTTGGAGAGGGTCACCTGAGCCTTGTCGGCGGGGGCCTTCTCGTCCTTGGCACGGCTACGGAACACAAAACCCAAGGGTAAGGGCTGCACGGGCATGGACCCCAGCCCGGTGGGGAACGATCCGGCAACGCCGGACGTCTGTACAGGGTGGATCACCTACTCCTCACGCCGGAGCGGAGCGGCCCGCAGTCGTCCTCGGGGATGAGCGCATCACCCCGGGAACAGTGCGGTAATGGAAGCAGGGCCCGTACTGTGGGTCCTGTCGCAGGATCTGTGAGCTGGAGTCCGTCAGAAGGGGGCGCGCGAAGCCCATGAGCGGTGTCATGAAGCGTATGGGGATGATCTTCCGCGCGAAGGCGAACAAGGCCCTTGACCGGGCCGAGGACCCGCGCGAAACCCTCGATTACTCCTACCAGAAGCAGCTGGAGCTGCTGCAGAAGGTGCGGCGCGGCGTGGCCGACGTGGCCACCAGCCGCAAGCGCCTGGAACTGCAGCTGAACCAGCTCCAGCAGCAGTCCGCCAAGCTGGAGGACCAGGGCCGCAAGGCGCTCGCGCTCGGCCGTGAGGACCTGGCCCGCGAGGCGCTGTCCCGCAAGGCCGCCCTCCAGCAGCAGGTGACGGACCTGGAGACCCAGCACGCGACCCTCCAGGGCGAGGAGGAGAAGCTCACCCTGGCGGCCCAGCGCCTCCAGGCCAAGGTGGACGCCTTCCGTACGAAGAAGGAGACCATCAAGGCCACCTACACCGCCGCCCAGGCCCAGACCCGCATCGGCGAGGCCTTCTCCGGCATCTCCGAGGAGATGGGCGACGTCGGCCTCGCCATCCAGCGCGCCGAGGACAAGACCGCCCAGATGCAGGCCCGGGCCGGTGCCATCGACGAGCTGCTCGCCTCCGGCGCCCTCGACGACCAGTCCGGCATGCACAAGGACGACATCCAGGCCGAGCTGGACCGGCTCTCCGGTGGTACGGATGTAGAGCTGGAACTGCAGCGCATGAAGGCCGAGCTGGCCGGGGGCTCCCCGCAGCAGGCCATCGAGGGCGGCGCCGGTCAGGGGCAGTCCCAGCAGCAGCCGCAGGACACCCCGCGCTTCGACAAGCAGTAGCCCGGCGCCGGGGCCCGAGCCGAGGAGGCCGACGTGATCGTACGGATCATGGGGGAGGGCCAGGTGAGGCTGGACGACAGCCACCTCGCCGAGCTCAACCAGCTGGACGACGAACTGCTGGCCGAGATGGAGAGCGGTGACGGCGAGGGTTTCCGCCGGACGCTCACCGCCCTCCTGGACGCCGTCCACCGCCTCGGCACGCCGCTGCCGGACGACTCCCTGGAGCCCTCGGAACTGATCCTGCCCTCGCCGGACGCGACGCTGGAGGAGGTCCGGGCACTCCTCGGCGACGAGGGACTCATCCCGGGCTGAGGGGCGCGCGGCGATACCGCACGCGCCCCTTCGGGGCCCGTTCCGCGGCCGGAACCGTACTGTTCCTCAGGTGAGCACTCTCGACAGCGCCCGATGCAGGCTCAAGGCTCACCCACTGGCGGCGGACGCGGTTCTCGCCCTGGGGGTCCTGGCCTGCATGGTCGCCGGTTCCTTCGCCGTGCCCCGGCGGGACCACGGCGTCACCTGGGACCTGCACGCCCCGGGCGTCCTCAGCCTCCTCCTCATGCTGGCCGGCGCCGCCGCGCTCGTGTTCCGCCGCCGCGCGCCCAGGACGGTCCTGGCCGTCACCGGCACGGTCTCCCTCGTGGAGTGCGTCACCGGTGATCCGCGCGCCCCGGTCGCGATGTCCGCCGTCGTCGCCCTCTACACCGTCGCCGCGACCACCGACCGCCCCACCACCTGGCGCCTCGGCCTGCTCACCATGACCGTGCTGACGGCCGCCGCGATGCTCGCCGGCCCGCTGCCCTGGTACGCCCAGGAGAACCTGGGCGTCCTCGCCTGGACCGGCATCGGCGCCACCGCCGGTGACGCGGTCCGCAGCCGGCGCGCCGTCGTCCAGGCCATCCGGGAGCGCGCGGAACGCGCCGAACGCACCCGCGAGGAGGAGGCCCGCCGCCGGGTCGCCGAGGAGCGGCTGCGGATCGCCCGCGACCTGCACGACGTCGTCGCCCACCACATCGCCCTGGTCAACGTGCAGGCCGGCGTCGCCGCCCATGTCATGGACAAGCGGCCCGACCAGGCCAAGGAGGCCCTCGCGCACGTCCGCGAGGCCAGCCGCAGCGCGCTGAACGAACTCCGCGCCACCGTCGGCCTGCTCCGCCAGTCCGGCGACCCGGAGGCCCCCACCGAACCCGCCCCGGGCCTGAGCCGGCTGGAGGAGCTGGCCGACACCTTCCGCAGCGCGGGCCTGCCGGTGGCCGTGGCCCGCGCCGACCAGGGCACCGAACTCCCCGCCGCCGTCGACCTGGCCGCCTACCGGATCGTGCAGGAGGCCCTGACCAACGTGCAGAAGCACGCCGGCCCCGACGCCGAGGCCGAGGTGAGCGTCGTACGGGTCGGACCGCACGTGGAGGTCACCGTCCTGGACGACGGCTCGGGGACGCCCGGCGCGCCCGCGGCCGGCGGCGGGCACGGGCTGCTCGGCATGCGCGAGCGGGTCACCGCCCTCGGCGGCACCCTGACCACCGGACCCCGCTACGGCGGCGGCTTCCGCGTGCATGCGATCCTGCCGGTCAAGACGACGTCGGCCCAGGGGGAGCCCGTATGACCATCCGTGTCCTGCTCGCGGATGACCAGGCACTGCTGCGCAGCGCGTTCCGGGTGCTGGTCGACTCCGAGCCCGACATGGAGGTGGTGGGGGAGGCCACCGACGGCGCGCAGGCGGTCCGGCTGGCCAAGGAGCACGTCCCGGACGTCGTCCTCATGGACATCCGGATGCCCGGCACGGACGGCCTGGCCGCGACCCGGCTGATCAGCGCCGACCCGTCCCTCGCCCAGGTCCGTGTGGTCATCCTGACCACGTTCGAGGTCGACGACTACGTCGTCCGGGCGCTGCGCGCCGGCGCCTCCGGTTTCCTCGGCAAGGGCAGCGAGCCGGTGGAGCTGCTGAACGCCATCCGGGTCGCGGCGGGCGGTGAGGCGCTGCTGTCCCCGGCCGCCACCAAGGGGCTGATCGCGCGGTTCCTCGCCCGGGGCGACGACGGCGACGGACCCGACCCGGCCCGTTCGGGGCGGCTCGGCACGCTCACCGTCCGGGAGCGGGAGGTCCTCGTCCAGGTCGCCGGCGGCCACTCCAACGACGAGATCGCCGAGCGCCTGGAGGTCAGCCCGCTGACGGTGAAGACGCACGTCAACCGGGCCATGGCCAAGCTGGGCGCGCGGGACCGGGCGCAGCTCGTCGTCCTCGCGTACGAGTCGGGACTGGTACGCCCGAGGATGGAGTGAGCTCCACCCGCGTGTACTGCGCGGGGAGTAGGGGCCGGTGAGGGAACGGGACCTGGGGCCTACGGAACGGCGTCCCGGGATGGATCAGGGTGGTGGGGCGGGCGCTCGTCCGTGTTCCCCTCGTACCCCTCGTCCCCCTCGCCGCTTCTGCCGCTCACAGAAGAGAGACCCTGATCCATGTCCTGGCTGTCCAGATTCAGCCTCGCGCAGCGGGCCCTCGTCGGGCTCGTGTCCCTCGTCGCGCTCGCCTTCGGGCTGATCGCGATACCCCAGATCAAACAGCAGCTGCTGCCCACTATCGAACTGCCCGTGGTGTCGGTGATCGCGCCGTACCAGGGCGCCTCGCCCGACGTGGTCGAGAAACAGGTCGTCGAGCCCGTCGAGGACAACCTCCAGGGCGTCGACGGCATCACCGGTGTCACCTCCACCGCGAGCGAGGGCAACGCCGTGATCATGGCGTCCTTCGACTACGGCAACGACACCAAGCGGATCGTCTCCGACGTCCAGCAGGCCGTGAACCGGGCCCGCAACCGGCTCCCGGACGGCGTCGACCCGCAGGTGGTCTCCGGCTCCACGGACGACATGCCGACCGTCGTCCTTGCCGTCACCTCCGGCAAGGACCAGCAGGCCCTCGCCGACCAGCTCGACACGACCGTCGTGCCGGCGCTGAAGGACATCGACGGCGTCGGCCGCGTGCAGGTCATGGGCGTCCGCGACCTCCAGGTCACCGTCACCCCGGACGACGCGAAGCTCGCCCGGGCGGGCCTCACCCCCGCCGCGCTCGGCCAGGCGCTCCAGGCGGGCGGCGCCACCGTCCCGGCCGGCTCCTTCGACGAGGACGGCGTAAGCCGCACCGTCCAGGTCGGCGGCGGCTTCACCTCCCTGCGGCAGATCAGGGACCTCAGGGTCACCGGCGAGGGCGTGAAGCACCCGGTGCGGCTCGGTGACGTGGCGGCCGTCGAGGAGCGGCCCGCCCCGGCCGACTCGATCACCCGCACCGACGGCAGGCCCAGCCTCGCCGTCAACGTGACGATGGACCACGACGGCAGCGCGGTCTCCATATCCGACGCGGTCAAGGACAAGCTGCCCGGCCTGCGCAAGGACCTCGGCACCGGCGCGAAGCTCACGGTGGTCAGCGATCAGGGCCCGGCCGTATCCAAGTCCATCAAGGGCCTGACCACGGAGGGCGCGCTCGGCCTGCTCTTCGCGGTCCTGGTGATCCTGGTGTTCCTGTCCTCCGTCCGCTCGACGCTGGTCACGGCGGTGTCCATCCCGCTGTCGGTGGTGCTGGCCCTGCTGGTGCTGTGGACGCGCGACCTGTCGCTGAACATGCTCACCCTGGGGGCGCTGACCATCGCCGTCGGCCGGGTCGTGGACGACTCGATCGTGGTCCTGGAGAACATCAAGCGGCACCTCGGCTACGGCGAGGAGCGCGGGGAGGCCATCCTCACCGCGGTGCGCGAGGTGGCCGGCGCGGTCACCTCCTCCACCCTCACCACGGTCGCCGTGTTCCTGCCGATCGGCCTGGTCGGCGGCATGGTGGGCGCCCTGTTCGGCTCGTTCAGCATCACGGTGACGGCGGCCCTGCTGGCCTCCCTGCTGGTGTCGCTGACGGTCGTGCCGGTCCTGTCGTACTGGTTCCTGCGCGCCCCGAAGGGCACCCCGGCGGACGCGGCGGAGGCCCGCCGCAGGGCCGAGGAGAAGGAGGCGGGCAGCCGCCTCCAGCGCGCCTACGTCCCCGTCCTGCGTTTCGCGACCCGCCGCCGCCTCACCAGCGTGGCTCTGGCGGTCGCCGTCCTGGCGGTCACCGTCGGCATGTCCGGTCTGCTGAAGACGAACTTCTTCGACCAGGGCGAGCAGGAGGTCCTCACCGTCAAGCAGAAGCTGAAGCCCGGCACCAGCCTCGCCGCGACCGACGCCCAGGCCAGGCGGGTCGAGAAGCTCCTCGCCGCCACGAAGGGCGTGAAGGACTACCAGGTCACCGTCGGCTCCTCCGGCTTCATGGCGGCCTTCGGCGGCGGCACCGACACCAACCAGGCGTCGTACCAGGTCATGCTGGAGGACTCCGCCTCCTCCACCGACGTGCAGAAGGACCTGGAGGAGGGCCTGAAGAAGCTCCAGGGCATCGGTACGACCACCGTGTCGGCCGGTGACGGCTTCGGCAACCAGGACCTGAGCGTCGTGGTGAAGGCGTCCGACCCGGAGGCGCTGCGCACGGCGGCGGAGCAGGTCCGGTCCACGGTCGCCGGCCTCGACCACGTCACGGACGTCGGCAGCAACCTCGCGCAGAGCGTGCCGCGGATCTCCGTCAGGGCGAACGCCGAGGCCGCGGCCGCCGGGTTCGACGACCAGAAGCTGGGCGCCGCGGTGGCCCAGGCCGTACGCGGTACGACGGCGGCCAAGGCGGTCCTCGACGACACCGAGCGGGACGTCGTCGTGCGGTCGGCGAAGCCCGCGACCACCCTGGCCCAGCTGAGGAAACTGCGCCTCGGCCCGGTGAGGCTGGCCGACATCGCCACGGTGAAGCTGGTGGACGGCCCGGTGTCCCTGACCCGTATCGACGGGCAGCGCGCGGCCACCGTCACGGCCCGGCCGACCGGTGACAACACGGGCGCGATCAGCAGCGAGCTCCAGTCGAGGATCAAGGCCCTGAAGCTCCCGGCGGGCGCCACGGCCGAGATCGGCGGTGTCTCCTCCGACCAGGACGACGCCTTCAAGAACCTGGGCCTGGCGATGCTGGCGGCCATCGCGATCGTCTTCATGCTGCTGGTGGCGACCTTCCGCTCGCTCGTCCAGCCGCTGATCCTGCTCGTCTCGATCCCGTTCGCGGCGACGGGCGCGATCGGCCTGCTGGCCGCCACCGGCACCCCGCTGGGCGTGCCCGCGATGATCGGCATGCTGATGCTGATCGGCATCGTGGTGACCAACGCGATCGTGCTGATCGACCTGATCAACCAGTACCGCGCCCAGGGCCACGGCGTGGTGGAGGCCGTGGTCGAGGGCGGCCGGCACCGGCTCCGCCCGATCCTGATGACGGCGCTGGCGACGATCTTCGCCCTGCTCCCGATGGCCCTGGGGGTCACCGGCGAGGGCGGCTTCATCGCCCAGCCCCTCGCGGTGGTCGTCATCGGCGGCCTGATCACCTCGACCCTGCTGACCCTGCTCCTCGTCCCGACGCTCTACGCGATGCTGGAGCTGCGCAAGGAGCGCAGGGCGAGGAAGCGGGCCGCGAAGAGGCAGCCGGCGGCCGAGACCTCCGAGGAACCGCAGCCGGCGCGGGTCTAGCCGCAGGACGGAAAAAGGGGGGCCGCACCACCAGGTGCAACCCCCCTTTTTTTCGCGTTTTCGCGTTTTTCGCGCGTCACGTCGCGTTTTTCGCGCGTCACGACCGCCGGAGGCTACGGCAGCGCCAGCATCCGCTCCAGCGCGAGCTTGGCGAACGCCTCCGTCTCCTTGTCGACCTCGATGCGGTTGACCAGGTTGCCCTCGGCGAGGGACTCCAGGGTCCAGACCAGGTGGGGCAGGTCGATGCGGTTCATGGTCGAGCAGAAGCAGACCGTCTTGTCGAGGAAGACGATCTCCTTGCCTTCCGGAGCGAAACGGTTCGCCAGCCGGCGGACCAGGTTCAGCTCCGTGCCGATGGCCCACTTGGAGCCGGCCGGGGCCGCTTCGAGGGCCTTGATGATGTACTCGGTCGAGCCGACGTAGTCCGCCGCGGCCACGACCTCGTGCTTGCACTCGGGGTGGACCAGGACGTTCACACCGGGGATGCGCGCGCGCACGTCCTCGACCGAGTCCAGGCTGAACCGGCCGTGCACCGAGCAGTGACCGCGCCACAGGATCATCTTCGCGGCGCGCAGCTCGTCCGCGGTCAGCCCGCCGTTCGGCTTGTGCGGGTTGTAGACCACGCAGTCGTCCAGGGACATGCCCATGTCCCGGACGGCGGTGTTGCGGCCGAGGTGCTGGTCCGGCAGGAAGAGGACCTTCTCGCCCTGCTCGAAGGCCCAGTCCAGCGCCCGCTTGGCGTTGGAGGAGGTGCAGATGGTGCCGCCGTGCTTGCCGGTGAACGCCTTGATGTCGGCCGAGGAGTTCATGTACGAGACGGGGACCACCTGCTCGGCGATCCCGGCCTCGGTCAGCACGTCCCAGCACTCGGCGACCTGCTCGGCCGTCGCCATGTCGGCCATGGAGCAGCCGGCGGCGAGGTCGGGCAGGACCACCTTCTGGTCGTCGGAGGTCAGGATGTCCGCCGACTCCGCCATGAAGTGCACACCGCAGAAGACGATGTACTCGGCCTCCGGGCGCGCCGCCGCGTCCCGGGCCAGCTTGAAGGAGTCGCCCGTGACGTCGGCGAACTGGATGACCTCGTCGCGCTGGTAGTGGTGGCCGAGCACGAAGACCTTGTCGCCGAGCTTCTCCTTGGCCGCGCGGGCGCGCTCGACCAGGTCGGGGTCGGACGGCGACGGCAGGTCACCGGGACACTCGACGCCCCGCTCGCTCTTCGGGTCGGCCTCGCGGCCGAGCAGCAGCAGGGCGAGCGGAGTCGGCTGCACGTCGAGCTCCGGGGTCTGGGCGGTGGTCACGACACGCACCCTTTCTACTTTTCGTCTAACTGACGCTATCTATCATAACCGCTTCACGTCACTTTGACGATGGCCATAGCGTCGATGTGACGTGAATCCCGCCGGGGGTCCCCCTCCGGGCGCCTGTCCGCCATGCCGGGCATGTGCGAGCATGAGGAAGCGAGAAAAAACGCGACAACGCGAATGCCCGGCCCGGAATGAATCCGCGGAATCGCCGGTTGCACTCGTCGGCAAGCAGTCTCCGTACAACCCGGGAGAGATGTAGATGTCCGTATCGGACGAGACCACCACCGTCACCGACGGCATCATCCTGACCGACGCCGCCGCGGCCAAGGTCAAGGCCCTGCTCGACCAGGAAGGCCGCGACGACCTCGCGCTGCGTGTCGCCGTCCAGCCCGGCGGCTGCTCCGGCCTGCGTTACCAGCTCTTCTTCGACGAGCGCTCGCTCGACGGCGACGTCGTGAAGGACTTCGGCGGGGTCAAGGTCGTCACGGACCGGATGAGCGCCCCGTACCTGGGCGGCGCCACCGTCGACTTCGTGGACACCATCGAGAAGCAGGGCTTCACGATCGACAACCCCAACGCGACGGGCTCCTGCGCCTGCGGCGACTCCTTCAGCTGAGCCGGGACGACTCCGGACGCGACCGAGGCGGCGGTCCCCTCACGGGGCCGCCGCCTCGGCGTTCGCGCGCCCGCTAGCGCGGCCGGGCCGACGCGTCCGGCCGCAGGGAGCCCGGCTTCGCCTTCGGGACCTCCCGGCCGTCCGTGCCGACCACCGTCCGCCCGTCCAGCGGCGCGTGCAGCGTCACCGTCTTCACGTACTCCTTCGCGATCAGCACGCACACCCGGCCCGGCCAGGGCTTCTCGGTGACCGTCACCGTCACCCGCCCGCCGCTCTCCCGGGCCGAGGTCCGGTAGTCGGCGCACACGCCGCCGTAGAAGCCCAGGTTCAGCGTCCGTCCGTCGGCCGTGTAGGCCTCGACCTTCACGCTCCGGCTCCCGGCGGGCGCGCCGGTGGACGGCGGCGCCGAGGGCGAGGAGGGCGTCGGGGCGGTGGCGGAGGGCGCGGAGGGGGCCGGAGCCGTCCGCGACGTCAGGTACTCCGGGGCCACCGCCGGATACGTCACCGTGAACGCGTCGTCCGCCGCCGCCCCCCGCACCCGGAACAGCCAGGACGGCACCAGCGTCTGCCGTCCGCCGACGGAGTGCGCGGCCAGCCCGAACACCGCCTTCTCGACCGTCACCGTGTTCGTGTCCCGGCCGGCCGGCGGCTTCCGCGGTGCCCCCGTGGAGGCGCCGCACGGCCGCTCCAGCCGGTCCTTCAGCGGCACGGGCGTGGCGCACCCGCCGATCCCCATCCGGTGGCCGTCCCTGTCCGTCCCGTTCAGCAGCTCCAGGGTCCTCCCGGCGCCCAGCACCGGGTACGTGTCGCCCTTCACCGGCGTGGCGAGCAGCCCGTGGCCGCCGACCAGCTCGCCGGTCCGGTCGACGGTCAGGCCTGTCGTCCAGCCGTAGGTGGGCAGCCCGCCCACCACCGGGTCCGCGTCCACCACCCGCCGGGCGCCCATCACCTGGCTCGCGTCGGTCCTCGCGTCGTCCAGGCCCGCCGCCTCCAGCACCGGGGCCGCCGCCTTCTCGGCGTCCGCCACGCTCACCGGGTCGCCGGCCGGAGCACCCGGGTCCTGCGCGCAGACGGTCACCTTCCGGCAGTTGTCCGTGCCGGGCGGGTACCGCTCGAAGCTCCAGCTGCCCGGCGCGTCCCGGTTCACCCGCAGGACCGGCCCGGTCCCGTCCTGACCGCCGGCCCGCCACGTCCGGCCCTCGGACACCGGCGCCCCGTCGATCCCGAGCGCCTTCGCCAGCCGCGCCACCTGCTCCCGGCCGACCTCCGCCCGCGGCTCGTACACCGGTGCGGAGCCGGGACCGTCGGGAAGCTCGCCCCGCGCGACGTACCGGGTGCCGTTCGGGTCCGGCTCGCCGGGCGCGATACCGCCGGTGCCGCTGCTCGTCCAGCCGTCCAGGGCGAGCGGCGGGGGAGTGCGGCCGTCCGAGCCGGGCGCGGCCGTGGTGCCGGTACGGCCGTCCGGGCCGCCGCTCGCGGCCAGGTAGGCGCCACCGCCGCCGGCCAGGAGGACGGCCGCGGTGGCGACGGTGACGATGACGGCGGTGGGGCGCCGGCCGCTCGTCCGCCCCGGGTTCGCCGTCGACTGCGGGTCCGCCCCTCCGGGGCGCTCAGGCCGCTCGGTGTCCACCGCATCGCTCCTCGCTGCTCGTGTCCCGCGTCCCCTGCGCGGGGGACGCCGATGGGACGCGGGAGGGGAGCGTACGGTTCCCGGGCGCGCGCTCCCGGTCAGTCGCCGTAGTCGGACATCGCGTCCAGCAGCCGGGCGGACCGCACGGGCACGCTCACCCCGTGGATGAGGGACGGCGGCACCGGCCGGGGCGCGGCGTGCTCCGGGACCGTCCAGTGCGGGGCCATCCGGGCGCAGTCCCCGCGCAGCGCGGCGAGATCGCCGTCGAGGTCGGCCGGGGCGTGGGAGGTGACCTTGAGGTTCGTCATGACCGCACCGTAGGCACGGTCCAGGGGGCGAAGAAAGAGCTACTATCGGGTAGTTTTGCCTGCTTCAGTGGCGGCGCCCGACCGGGTAGCGTGAACTGTCAATCCAGCCTCCCGCAGGAGAACCCCGTCGTGCGCATCGCAGTCACCGGCTCCATCGCCACCGACCACCTCATGACCTTCCCCGGCCGCTTCGCCGACCAGTTCGTCGCGGACCAGCTGCACACGGTTTCGCTCTCCTTCCTGGTCGACAACCTCGACGTGCGCCGCGGCGGCGTCGGAGCCAACATCGCCTTCGGCATGGGCCAGCTCGGCACCGCGCCGGTCCTGGTCGGTGCCGCCGGCTTCGACTTCGACGAGTACCGGGCCTGGCTCGACCGGCACGGCGTGGACACCGCCTCGGTCCGCATCTCCGAGACCCTGCACACCGCCCGTTTCGTGTGCACCACCGACTCCGACCACAACCAGATCGGCTCCTTCTACACGGGCGCGATGAGCGAGGCCCGGCTGATCGAGCTGAAGACCGTGGCGGACCGCGTGGGCGGCCTCGACCTCGTCCTCATCGGCGCCGACGACCCCGAGGCGATGCTCCGCCACACCGAGGAGTGCCGCTCCCGGAACATCCCGTTCGCCGCCGACTTCTCCCAGCAGATCGCCCGGATGGAGGGCGAGGAGATCCGGATACTGCTGGACGGCTCGACGTACCTGTTCTCCAACGAGTACGAGAAGGGGCTCATCGAGTCCAAGACCGGCTGGACCGACGCCGAGATCCTCTCCAAGGTCGGCCACCGGGTCACCACGCTCGGCTCGCGCGGCGTGCGCATCGAGCGGGCCGGCGAGGACCCGATCGAGGTCGGCTGCCCGGAGGAGGAGCGCAAGGCCGACCCCACGGGCGTCGGCGACGCCTTCCGCGCGGGCTTCCTGTCCGGGCTGGCCTGGGGTGTCTCCCTGGAGCGCGCCGCCCAGGTCGGGTGCATGCTCGCCACGCTGGTCATCGAGACGGTCGGCACGCAGGAGTACCAGCTGCGGCGCGGGCACTTCATGGAGCGGTTCGTGAAGGCGTACGGCGAGGACGCGGGCCGGGAGGTGCGGGCCCACCTGAACTGAGGCCCGCCCGGTTCTCAGGCCACCCTGCGCACCAGGTACGCCGTCCCCTTCTCCGCCGGCTCCTCTCCGACGTACTCCTGCCCCCGCATCTCGCACCACGCCGGGATGTCCAGCCGGGCCGCCTCGTCGTCGGAGAGGACCCGGACGGTCCCGCCCACCGGGACGTCCCCGAACACCTTCGCCAGCTCGATGACCGGGATCGGGCAGCGCTTGCCCAGGGAGTCGACGACCAGTTCCCGCGCCCGGACGGCCGTCGCCGGGGCCGGCGCCCCGAGCTTCTCCCGGACGCCCGCCACCGCCTCCGGCAGCGCCTGGAGGAACCGCTCCACGTCCGCCCCGGCCGTGCCGGGCGGCAGGGACACCCGCACGTTGCCCTCGCTGAGCACTCCCATGGCCTTCAGCACGTGGCTGGGCGTCAGCGTGCTGCTCGTGCAGGAGGACCCGGAGGAGACGGAGAAGCCGGCCCGGTCCAGCTCGTGCAGCAGGGCCTCGCCGTCGACGTAGAGGCAGGAGAAGGTGACGATCCCGGGCAGCCGGCGCTCGGCGTCGCCGACCACCTCCACGTCCGGCACCAGCTCCGGCACCCGCGCCCGGATCCGGGCCGTCAGCTCCCGCAGCCGTACCGCCTCCCGCGCCGCCTCGGCCCGCACCGCGCGCAGCGAGGCCACGGCCGCCACGATGGCCGGGAGGTTCTCGAACCCGGGCGCCCGGCCGGACTCCCGCTCGTCCACCGGCCCTTGGGCGGCGAACCGCACCCCCTTGCGGACGACGAGCAGCCCGACCCCCGACGGCCCGCCCCACTTGTGCGCGCTGGCCGCGAGCAGCGACCAGTCGCCCTCGACCGGCCCCCAGCCCAGCGACTGCGCCGCGTCCACCAGCAGCGGCACCCCGGCCGCCCGGCACACCTCGGCCACCTCGGCCACCGGCTGCACGGTCCCCACCTCGTGATTGGCCGACTGCAGGCACGCCAGGGCGGTGTCCGCCCGGAGCGCGGCCGCGTACCCCGCCGGGTCGACGGCTCCCGTCCGGCCGACGGCCACCCGGGTGACGTCCGCGCCCTCCGCCTCGCACACCTCCGCCGAATGGAGTACGCAGGAGTGTTCGACGGACGACACGATCAGGTGGCGTCCCACCCGCCGCCGCCCGGCCACCGCTCCCGCGATGCCGCTGTGCACGGCCCGGGTGCCGGACGACGTGAACACCACCTCGTCGGCCCGGCAGCCGACGGCCTCCGCGGCCGCCTCCCGCGAGGCGTCCAGCAGCATCCGCGCCTTGCGCCCCTCCCGGTGGAGCCGGGCGGGGTCGGCCCATCCGTCATCCAAAGAGGCCAACAGCGCCTGACGGGCGACGGGATGGAGAGGGACGGCTGAGGCAGCGTCGAAGTAGGCCATACGGCAACGCTAGACCGCCGGTCAGGCCAGTGCTCCAAAGGGGCGCGGGGCGGTGGCGCCAGCGGCTCCGCCGTGGGGTGCGACCAGCCACAACACCCCCGCAGCCGCCAATCAAGCGAACCACCCGAGCCAGTAGGCACCCCTCCCCGCGAACCCTCGGAGAGGGTGGGCTAGGGTTTGGTCCGCATAAACATCCAAACCCCTGCCCGACGCAGGGCGGCGACCGACCAGCGAGAAGGCCGCAGCCGACCGCGCGGGCGAGACTCTCGGGAAGGCGCTACGTGAGTCCCAACGGCTCCGACCGCTCGCCGCGGCGCCCGATGCGGCGGAAGCTGCTGCAGGCACTGACCGCGGGCCTGGTCCTGGCGACCGCAACCGGTTGCACATACAAGGACTTCCCCCGCCTTGGCATGCCCACCCCGACCACGGAAGAGGCTCCGCGGATCCTCTCCCTGTGGCAGGGCTCCTGGGCTGCCGCGCTCGCCGTCGGCGTGCTGGTGTGGGGCCTGATCCTGTGGAGTGCTTTCTTCCACCGGCGCAGCCGCACCAAGGTCGAGGTTCCTCCGCAGACCCGGTACAACATGCCGATCGAGGCCCTGTACACAGTGGTCCCGATCATCATCATCTCGGTGCTCTTCTACTTCACGGCCCGGGACGAGTCGAAGCTCCTGGACACCTCGAAGAAGCCCGACGTCACGGTCAACGTGGTCGGCTTCCAGTGGAGCTGGGGCTTCAACTACGTCGAGAACGTCCCCGGTTCCTCCGGCGACGCCAGGACCGACAAGAACCTGGACGCCATTCCGGACCAGCTGCGGAACCAGTTCCCGGCCCACGCCGGCGGTGTCTACGACGTCGGCACGCCCGGCACGCGGAACCCGCAGACGAACAACCCCGGCCCGACGCTCTGGCTGCCCAAGGGCAAGACGGTCCGTTTCGTCCTGACCTCGCGTGACGTCATCCACTCCTTCTGGGTGGTGCCGTTCCTGATGAAGCAGGACGTCATCCCCGGTCACACCAACGCCTTCCAGGTGACCCCCAACAAGGAGGGCACCTTCCTCGGCAAGTGCGCCGAGCTCTGCGGCGTCGACCACTCCCGGATGCTGTTCAACGTGAAGGTCGTCTCTCCGGAGCGCTACGCGCAGCACCTCAAGGAGCTCGCGAAGAAGGGGCAGACCGGTTACATTCCGGCCGGCATCGCGCAGACGAGCCACGAGAAGAACCAGAGGACGAACAACCTGTGAGCATCCTCAACGAACCCCAGGGTGCCGCGGCAGCTGAAGGCACATACGCTGACGAGCTGCCGGTCAGGCGCAAGCAGCCCGGCAATGTCGTGGTGAAGTGGCTGACGACCACCGACCACAAGACGATCGGCACGATGTATCTGGCGACGTCGTTCGCGTTCTTCCTGATCGGTGGCGTGATGGCGCTGCTGATGCGCGCCGAGCTGGCCCGGCCGGGCCTGCAGTTCATGTCGAACGAGCAGTTCAACCAGGCGTTCACGATGCACGGCACCGTGATGCTCCTGATGTTCGCGACCCCGCTGTTCGCCGGTTTCGCGAACTGGATCATGCCGCTGCAGATCGGTGCGCCCGATGTGGCGTTCCCGCGGCTGAACATGTTCGCCTACTGGCTGTACCTCTTCGGCTCGCTCATCGCGGTGGGCGGCTTCCTCACCCCGGAGGGTGCGGCCGACTTCGGCTGGTTCGCCTACTCCCCGCTGTCGGACGCGGTCCGCTCGCCGGGCATCGGCGCCGACATGTGGATCATGGGTCTGGCCTTCTCCGGCTTCGGCACCATCCTCGGCTCGGTCAACTTCATCACCACGATCATCTGCATGCGCGCCCCGGGCATGACGATGTTCCGCATGCCGATCTTCGTGTGGAACGTGCTGCTGACCGGTGTGTTGGTCCTGCTGGCCTTCCCGGTGCTGGCCGCCGCGCTGTTCGCCCTGGAGGCGGACCGCAAGTTCGGCGCCCACGTCTTCGACCCGGCCAACGGCGGCGCACTGCTGTGGCAACACCTCTTCTGGTTCTTCGGCCATCCAGAGGTGTACATCATCGCCCTGCCGTTCTTCGGCATCATCAGCGAAGTCATCCCGGTGTTCTCCCGTAAGCCGATGTTCGGCTACATGGGTCTGATCGCCGCGACCGTCGCGATCGCCGGTCTGTCCGTGACCGTGTGGGCCCACCACATGTACGTCACCGGCGGTGTGCTCCTGCCGTTCTTCTCCTTCATGACCTTCCTGATCGCGGTCCCGACCGGTGTGAAGTTCTTCAACTGGATCGGCACCATGTGGAAGGGCTCGCTGTCCTTCGAGACACCGATGCTCTGGGCGACCGGCTTCCTGATCACCTTCACGTTCGGTGGTCTGACCGGTGTCATCCTGGCCTCGCCGCCCATGGACTTCCACGTCTCCGACTCGTACTTCGTGGTGGCCCACTTCCACTACGTGGTCTTCGGTACGGTCGTCTTCGCGATGTTCTCCGGCTTCCACTTCTGGTGGCCGAAGTGGACCGGCAAGATGCTGGACGAGCGCCTCGGCAAGATCACCTTCTGGACGCTGTTCATCGGCTTCCACGGCACCTTCCTGGTCCAGCACTGGCTGGGCGCCGAGGGCATGCCGCGCCGGTACGCCGACTACCTGGCGGCCGACGGCTTCACCGCGCTGAACACGGTCTCGACCATCAGCTCCTTCCTGCTCGGCCTGTCGATCCTGCCGTTCCTCTACAACGTCTGGAAGACCGCCAAGTACGGCAAGAAGGTCGAGGTCGACGACCCGTGGGGTTACGGCCGCTCGCTGGAGTGGGCGACCTCCTGCCCGCCGCCGCGGCACAACTTCCTCACTCTGCCGCGGATCCGCAGTGAATCCCCGGCGTTCGACCTGCACCACCCTGAGATCGCCGCGCTCGAACAGCTCGAGCACGCCGGTCACGGCACCGCCGTCGCGGGCAGCAAGGAGGCCGGCAAGTGAAGATCCAGGGTCGGATGTTCATCTGGCTGAGCGTCTTCATCCTGATCATGGCCATCGTGTATGGCGTGTGGTCGAAGGAGCCGGCCGGAACCACCGCGCTCTTCCTGGCCTTCGGCCTGAGCGTCATGATCGGCTTCTACCTGGGCTTCACCGCCCGGCGGGTCGACGCGGGCGCCCAGGACGACAAGGAGGCCGACGTCGCGGACGACGCGGGCGAGCTGGGCTTCTTCAGCCCGCACAGCTGGCAGCCGCTCATGCTGGGCTTCGGCGGTGCGATCGCCTTCCTCAGCATCGCGGTCGGCTGGTGGCTGATCTACTTCGCCGCCCCGTTCATCGTGGTCGGCCTGTTCGGCTGGGTGTTCGAGTACTACCACGGTGAGAACCGCACCCAGTAGGACACGCGAACGCGCCGGGAGCCCGGACCTTCCCCTGGGGGAGGGTCCGGGCTCCCGGCTTTCGCGCCGCTTCCGGCGCGTCCTTCCTTTGCCGCAGTGTCGTTCGCTCGTACGAGTTACCTGCCGCGCCGGTACGGTCTCCAGCTCATAACGTGATCATATGAACCACATTCCGCGGACCCGCACCGTCGTCAGCTGCACGCTGCTGGTGACCGCCCTCGGCGCGGGCGTCACCGCTTGCGGTTCGGACGGCAACCCCCTGTCGGCCAGGCCGTACGACGCAGCGGGCCTGATCTCCTTCAACGGCCCCACCGAAGCGGGGAAGCGGGCCGACCCGGACAAGCCCCTGGAGGTCACCGCCAGCAGCGGTGAGGGCCGGATCACGGACGTCACCGCCCGGGACTCCACAGGGCGCTACGTGGCGGGCGAACTCGCCGCCGACGGCAGCCGGTGGCACAGCACCTCACCGCTGGCCGCCAACGCCCACTACACGGTCACGGTGAGCACCGAGGACGAGGACGGCGCACCCGGCCGCAAGGTCCTCACCTTCGACACCAGCAAGCCCACCAGCAAGAAGCGCCTGAACGTCACGTTCGGGCCGGAGAAGGGCACCTACGGCGTCGGACAGCCGATCACGGCCCAACTCGACCAGGAAATCAAGGACAAGGCGCAACGCGCCGTCGTGGAGCGCGCGCTGCGGGTGGACTCCACGCCGGCCGTGCCGGGCGCCTGGCACTGGGTGGACAACAAGGAACTGCACTACCGCCCCAAGGACTACTGGCCCGTCCACGCCACGATCCAGGTGCACAGCAACCTGGACGGCGTCAAGATCGGCGACCGGCTGTGGGGCGGCCCCTCCAAGCCCCTGACGATCACCACGGGCGACCGGATCGAGGCCGTCACCGACGCCGCCTCGCACCAGATGACCGTCTTCAAGAACGGCCAGGAGATCAACCAGATCCCCGTCACGACGGGCAAGCCCGGCTTCGAGACCCGCAACGGGGTCAAGGTGGTCCTGGCCAAGCAGTACTTCGTACGCATGCGCGGCACCACCGTCGGCATCGCCGAGGGCAGCGCCGACTCCTACGACCTGCCGGTCTACTACGCCACCCGGGTCACCTGGTCCGGCGAGTACGTCCACGCGGCGCCCTGGTCCGTGGGCTCACAGGGCTACGCCAACGTCAGCCACGGCTGCACCGGCATGAGCACCTCCAACGCCGAGTGGTTCTTCGACACGGTGCGCGAGGGGGACATCGTCAAGGTCGTCAACTCGAACGGCGACGACATGGAGCCCTTCGGCAACGGCTTCGGCGACTGGAACGTCGACTGGCAGAAGTGGCGCCAGGGCAGCGCCCTCTTCAACGGCAGGCCGGACGGTCCGGCCCCGTCGGACGCGCTGCGCATCCAGCCGGCAGCGGTGTGATGAAGGGGCGCGGGGGACCGCGCGGCGAGGGCCCTCCGGCCCGCACCCGCGCACGGACCCGGCGCCCCGCCCCGCTAGGCGCCCACCAGGCGCTTCCGCCGCAGCAGGGAGGCCAGCGCCGAGGCGAACTCCACCGGGTCCACCGGCAGGGTCACCGCCGCGTCCGCCCGGCTCCACGTGGCCAGCCAGGCGTCCTGGGGCCGCCCCATGAGCAGCAGCACCGGCGGACAGCCGAACACCTCGTCCTTGATCTGCCGGCACATCCCCATGCCGCCCATCGGCACGGCCTCGCCGTCGAGCACGCACGCGTCGATGCCGCCCCTGTCCAGCTCCCGCAGCACCGCGTCCGGCGTCGCGCACTCCACGAACTCCACCAGGGGGACGTCCGGGGCCGGCCGACGCCCGGCGGCGAGCCGGACTTGCTCGCGGGTGGTGGAGTCGTCGCTGTAGACCAGCACCGTGGCGGTCGGCTGCATTGTTCCTCCGAGACGTCAGCGTCGTACGGACAGGACGGGCAGGCCCGTTCCGGCGGATGTTACTCCCGTCGCCGGGCCCGTGAACACCATGCCGAACACCACGTCAACACCGGTGTGGCGGGTGGCAACACTCCGAACGGCACCCCCCGGAGTGAGCGCGAGATAAGCGACCGACATAATGTCGGTCGTGGCGACAGCAACGACAGTAGAAACCGGGCACGCGCACCCGTCGGTCAACCGGCCGAACCTCACCAGCGTCGGAACCATCATCTGGCTGAGTTCCGAGCTGATGTTCTTCGCGGCCCTCTTCGCGATGTACTTCACCCTCCGGTCGGTGACCGGACCGGTCCACTGGAAGGAACAGGCGGAGGCACTCAACGTGCCCTTCTCCGCCACGAACACCACGATCCTGGTGCTCTCCTCCCTCACCTGCCAGCTCGGCGTGTTCGCTGCCGAGCGCGGCGACGTGAAGAAGCTCCGTGGCTGGTTCATCCTCACCTTCATCATGGGTGCGATCTTCATCGGCGGTCAGATCTACGAGTACACGGAGCTGGTGAAGAAGGACGGCATCTCGCTGTCCTCCGACCCGTACGGCTCGGTGTTCTACCTGACCACCGGCTTCCACGGCCTGCACGTGACGGGCGGTCTCATCGCCTTCCTGCTGGTCCTCGGCCGCACCTACATGGCCAAGAGGTTCACTCACGAGCAGGCGACCGCCGCCATCGTCGTGTCCTACTACTGGCACTTCGTCGATGTCGTCTGGATCGGCCTCTTCGCCACGATCTACCTGATCAAGTAGCCGGGACCGCTCCCGCACATCCAGAAGCACCGACGCAGAAGATCCTGACACCGGGGTAATCCGTGAAAAAGCTCTCCGCACGACGACGCCATCCGCTGGCGGCGGTCGTCGTCCTACTCCTCGCGCTGGCGGCCACTGGGGGGCTGTACGCCGCGTTCGCGCCCGCGGGCAAGGCGCAGGCCGATGAATCCTCCCAGTCCCTGACCATCAAGGAGGGCAAGAAGCTCTACGAGGTCGGCTGCGCCAGCTGCCACGGCACCGGTGGCCAGGGCTCCTCCGACGGCCCGAGCCTGGTCGGCGTGGGTGCCGCCGCGGTCGACTTCCAGGTCGGCACCGGCCGTATGCCCGCCGCCACCTCGCAGGGCGCCCAGGTCCCGCGCAAGAAGCCTGTCTACACGCAGGCCCAGATCGACCAGCTCGCCGCGTACGTCGCCTCGCTGGGTGCCGGCCCGAGCGTGCCCACCGAGCAGCAGTACGGCCCCGGCGGGGCGGACATCGCCAAGGGTGGCGAACTGTTCCGCACCAACTGCGCGCAGTGCCACAACTTCACCGGCAAGGGCGGTGCCCTGACCAAGGGCAAGTACGCGCCCAGCCTGGAGGGTGTCGCTCCGAAGCACATCTACGAGGCCATGCAGACGGGCCCGCAGAACATGCCGTCCTTCCCCGACACCACGATGTCGGAGAAGAACAAGAAGGACATCATCGCGTACCTGAACGCGGTCAACGGCGATGAGACCGACAACCCCGGCGGTATGGAGCTGGGTGGCCTCGGGCCGGTCAGCGAGGGTCTGTTCGCCTGGATCTTCGGCCTCGGCGCGCTGATCGCGGTCGCCGTCTGGGTCGCCGCTCGGACCGCAAAGGCCAAGAAGTCATGAGTAGCCAAGACATTCCAGAAGAGAACCTGCCCGCTGAGCAGGACCACGCACACGGCGCGGTAGGGATCGCGGACGAGGAGAACCCGTTCGCCGACCCGGGGCTGCCCCCGCACGAGCACCGGATCCAGGACATCGACGAGCGGGCCGCCAGGCGGTCCGAGCGCATGGTCGCCCTGCTGTTCACGGTGTCGATGCTGGCCACCATCGGCTTCATCGTCGCGTACCTGGCCATCCCGAACGACAAGTCGATCTTCGTCTTCCCGATCGGGCACATCAGCGCGATGAACTTCGCGCTGGGCCTGACCCTGGGCGTGGCGCTGTTCTGCATCGGCGCGGGCGCGGTCCACTGGGCCCGCACCCTGATGTCCGACGTGGAGGTCGCCGACGACCGGCACCCCATCGAGGCTCCCGCCGAGGTCCGGGCGAAGGTCCACGCGGACTTCCGCCAGGGCGCCAAGGAGTCGGCGCTGGGCCGCCGCAAGCTGATCCGCAACACCATGTTCGGCGCGCTGGCCTTCGTGCCGCTGTCCGGCGTCATGCTGCTCGGCGGTCTCGGCCCGGCACCGGGGACCAAGCTCCGCCACACCATGTGGGCCAAGGGCAAGCGCCTGGTCAACATGAACACGAACCAGCCGCTGCGTCCCGAGGACGTCGCCGTGGGCTCGCTCACCTTCGCCAAGCCGGACGGCCTGGAGGAGCACGACGAGGACTTCCAGAACGAGATCGCCAAGGCGGCCCTGATGATCGTCCGGATCCAGCCGGGCAACATCAAGGACAAGCGCGAGCTGGCGTGGTCGCACGAGGGCATCGTCGCGTACTCGAAGATCTGCACCCACGTGGGCTGCCCGATCTCGCTGTACGAGCAGCAGACCCACCACGTGCTGTGCCCGTGCCACCAGTCCACCTTCGACCTCTCCGACGGTGCCCGAGTGATCTTCGGCCCCGCCGGCCACGCCCTGCCGCAGCTGCGCATCGGCGTGGACAGTGAGGGTTACCTCCAGGCGCTCGGCGACTTCGAGGAGCCCGTCGGTCCTGCATTCTGGGAGCGCGGATGAGCACTACACCGAACGAAACGCCTTCATCCGCCGCTGCCGCGGCGGGCCGCTCCCGCGGGAAGGCACCGGCCGGCGAGCGCATCGCCGACTGGGCCGACGGCCGGCTCGGGATCTACTCCCTCGCCAAGGCCAACATGCGCAAGATCTTCCCCGACCACTGGTCGTTCATGTTGGGCGAAGTGTGCATGTACAGCTTCATCATCATCATCCTGACGGGTGTCTATCTGACGCTGTTCTTCCACCCGTCGATGAACGAGGTGGAGTACCACGGCAGCTACGTCCCGCTCCAGGGACAGCTGATGTCCGAGGCGTTCAGCTCGACCCTGCACATCTCCTTCGACGTGCGCGGCGGTCTGCTCATCCGGCAGATCCACCACTGGGCCGCCCTGATCTTCCTCGCCGGCATGTTCGTGCACATGATGCGCGTGTTCTTCACTGGCGCGTTCCGCAAGCCGCGTGAGATCAACTGGCTGTTCGGCTTCCTGCTGTTCGTCCTCGGCATGTTCACCGGCTTCACCGGTTACTCGCTCCCCGACGACCTGCTCTCCGGCACCGGTGTCCGCTTCACCGAGGGCGCGATCCTGTCCATGCCGATCGTCGGCACGTACATCTCGATGTTCCTCTTCGGCGGCGAGTTCCCCGGCCACGACTTCGTCGCCCGGTTCTACTCGATCCACATCCTGCTGCTGCCGGGCATCATGCTCGGCCTGATGGTGGCGCACCTGATCCTGGTCTTCTACCACAAGCACACGCAGTTCGCGGGTCCCGGGAAGTCCGAGAAGAACGTCGTCGGCATGCCGCTGCTGCCGGTGTACATGGCCAAGGCCGGAGGCTTCTTCTTCCTGGTCTTCGGTGTCATCGCGGCCATCGCGGCGGTCGCGCAGATCAACCCGATCTGGGCCATGGGCCCCTACCGTCCGGACCAGGTGTCCACCGGCGCCCAGCCCGACTGGTACATGGGCTTCGCCGAGGGTCTGGTCCGCTACATGCCGGGCTGGGAGATCAACTTCTGGGGTCACACGCTCGTCCTGGGCGTGTTCATCCCGCTGGTGCTCTTCGGTCTCGTCCTGGCGGCGATCGCGGTCTACCCGTTCATCGAGTCCTGGGTCACCGGCGACAAGCGCGAGCACCACATCCTGGACCGCCCGCGCAACGCCCCGACCCGTACCGCGTTCGGTGTCGCCTGGGTGACGGTCTACATGGTGGGCCTGGTCGGCGGTGGCAACGACCTCTTCGCCACCCACTTCCACCTGTCGATCAACGCCGTCACCTGGTTCGTCCGGATCGCCTTCTTCGCCGGACCGGTCATCGCGTTCATCGTCACCAAGCGGATCTGCCTCGGCCTGCAGCGCCGCGACCGCGACAAGGTGCTGCACGGTCGCGAGACCGGCATCATCAAGCGGCTGCCGCACGGTGAGTTCATCGAGGTGCACGAGCCGCTCAGCCAGGAGCAGCTGCACACGCTCACCGCGCACGAGCAGTACCGGCCGGCCGAGATCGGTCCGACGGTCGACGAGAACGGTGTCGAGCGCAAGGTGGGTGCCTCGGAGAAGCTGCGCGTCAAGCTCTCCAACGCCTACTACGGCGAGGACAACCAGATCCCGAAGCCGACCGTCGAGGAGTACAAGGAGATCACGAGCGGCCACGGCCACCACTGATCCCCGCGTCGCCACGCCACGCCGAAGGGCCCCGTCCGTAACCCGGACGGGGCCCTTCCCCGTGCCCGGGGCTGGATAGGGTGGTCCACGACGGAGCAGGAATCTGTACGAGGAGCGGCTGATGAGCGCTGTGACCCCCGCTGGAGGCGACACCGCGGCGGGCCGCTCCTGGCCCGCCCTGCTGAACGGTCTGCTGGACGGCCGGGACCTGTCCGCCGACGACACGGCCTGGGCGATGGACGTGATCATGCGCGGGGAGGCGACCGACGCGCAGATCGCCGCGTTCATGGTGGCGCTGCGGGCCAAGGGCGAGACGGTCCAGGAGATCACCGGACTCGTGCGGACCATGTACGCGCACGCGAACGTCATCGAGGTGCCCGGGCCGGCCGTGGACATCGTCGGCACCGGCGGTGACGGCGCCAAGACGGTGAACATCTCCACCATGTCCTCGATCGTCGTCGCCGGCACGGGTACGAAGGTCGTCAAGCACGGCAACCGCGCCGCGTCCTCCGCCTCCGGCTCCTCCGACGTCCTGGAGAAGCTCGGGATCAACCTCAACCTGACTCCGCAGCGGGTCGCCGAGGTCGCCGAGGAAGCCGGCATCACCATCTGCTTCGCCGTCCGGTTCCACCCGTCGCTGCGCCATGTGGCCCCGGCCCGGGCCCAGTTGGGCATCCGGACCACCTTCAACGTGCTGGGCCCGCTCACCAACCCGGCCCAGGTGCGGGCGCAGGCCGTCGGGGTGGCCGACCCCCGGATGGCGCCGATCGTCGCCGGTGTCCTCGCCGAGCGGGGCAACTCCGCGCTGGTGTTCCGGGGCGACGACGGCCTGGACGAGCTGACCGTCACGGCCCCCTCCCGGGTCTGGGTGGTCCGGGACGGCAAGGTGACGGAGGAGACCTTCGACCCGCGGGACGTCGGCCTCGACCTCGTCCCGGTGGACGCCCTGCGCGGCGCCGACGCCTCCTACAACGCGGAGGTGGCCCGCCGGCTGCTGGACGGCGAGACGGGCGCCGTACGGGACGCCGTCCTGCTGAACTCGGCGGCGGCCCTGGTGGCCCTCCGGCCGACGGACGCGCCCCTCGCCGAGCAGCTGCGGGCCGGCATGGCGCAGGCCGCGGAGTCGATCGACTCGGGCGCCGCGAAGCGGACCCTGGACCGCTGGGTGGCCGTCAGCAACGCCTAGGCCCCGGGCGTCGTCCCGCGATCCGGACACGGGTTGCGGGACGACGATCACATCGCGTACGTTCCTGTACCAGGTCATGAGTGACAGTCATGAGGCCCCGGCCGACTGTCCGGCAACCCTCCGTCCGTGGCGGGGTGCCCCGGGTGAAGACCAGGTCGTGCACAGCAAGGTGCACGGCAAGCGCGGATCCCTCACGAACCCAGGGATCCTGGTCGTCGAGGAGTCTTCCGTGAGCAAGCGAATGCGTTAGGGCCGCAGAGCCCCGCCTCCGCACACCCTTTCTCTCTTCTTCGTCTTCCCCTCGTCTCACGGGAGTTCCGCCATGTCCGTCTCCAGCGCTGCCTCCGACCAGACCGTTTGCACCCCTCTGCCCGTTCTGGGGCGAGATGTCACCGTCCCGCTCGTCACCGGCGGCGAGGTCACCTACGCCGCCCTGGACTACGCGGCCAGCGCCCCCGCGCTCCAGCGCGTCTGGGACGACGTCGCCGCGTACGCCCCGTACTACGGCAGCGTCCACCGCGGCGCGGGCTACCTCTCCCAGCTCTCCACGGACCTGTTCGAGAACGCGCGGACCACGGTCGCCGACTTCCTCGGCTGCCGGCCCACCGACCAGGTCGTCTTCACCCGCTCCACGACGGACTCCCTCAACCTCCTCGCCCGGGCGGTCCCGGCCGACTGCGAGGTCTTCGTCTTCGAGACCGAGCACCACGCGTCCCTGCTGCCCTGGCGGGACGCGCGGGTGACCTGCCTCGACGCCCCGCGCACTCCGCGGCAGGCCGTTCAGACCCTGGAGCGGGCCCTCGCCGACCGCGACCCCCACGGCCCGGCCCTGGTCTGCGTCACCGGCGCCTCCAACGTCACCGGCGAGCTGTGGCCGGTGCGCGAACTGGCTGCCGCCGCGCACGCCCACGGCGCCCGCATCGTCCTGGACGCCGCGCAGCTCGCCCCGCACCACCCGGTCTCCGTCACCGACCTCGACGTCGACTGGATCGCCTTCTCCGGCCACAAGCTGTACGCCCCCTTCGGCTCCGGTGTCCTGGCCGGCCGCGCCGACTGGCTCCAGGCGGCCGAGCCGTACCTCGCGGGCGGCGGCGCCAGCCGCAAGGTCACCCGGCGCGAGGACGGGGGAGTGGCCGTCGAGTGGCACGACACCGCGGCCCGCCACGAGGCCGGCTCCCCGAACGTCATCGGCGCCTACGCCATCGCCTCGGCCTGCAAGGCCCTGACCGAGGCCGGCTGGGACACCCTGGTCGCCCGCGAGCAGCACCTCGTCCGCGTGGTCCGCGAGGGCCTCGCCGAGGTCCCCGGGGTGCGGATCCTCTCCCTCTTCGGCGACGACGCCCCGCGGGTCGGCGTCCTCTCCTTCGTCGTCGAGGGCTGGAACAGCTCCCACTTCGCCGCCGCCCTCTCCGCCGAGTACGGCATCGGCGTCCGTGACGGCCTCTTCTGCGCCCACCCCCTGGTCCGCACCCTCCTCGGCAGCGACCCCCAGAGCCAGGGCGAGTGCGGCGCCCCCGAGGCGGCCCCCGGCGAGAAGTCCCTCAACGCCATCCGGGTCAGCTTCGGCGCCGGCACCCCCGACGAACACGTCGAGCGCTTCGTCGACGCGGTGCGGGAACTGGTGCGGGACGGCGCCAAGTGGCGGTACCGCACGGAGGACGGCCGCTGCGTCCCGGCGGTCTGAGACCGGCGTGAGCGGCGGCGCCCCGCGGGGCGCCACCGGACGCGCGGGACACCACGCCGGCCCCGCCCGCGCGGTACCCGCGGACCCGGCGGACGGCCGGGCGGCGCCCCCCGGTCCGAGGGCGCCGCATACACTCCCCCTGGCAGCAGCTAGACCGGGGGGAGCACGGAGTGCACGCGCTGCGCGCAGCTGACCCGCGCCAGATCGGCCCGTACACCGTCACGCACCGGCTCGGCGCCGGCGGCATGGGCGAGGTCTACCTCGCCGAGTCACGCACGGGCCTCAGACTCGCGGTGAAGGTGGTGCGGGCCGAGCACGCCGAGGACCGCACCTTCCGCGCCCGGTTCCGCCACGAGGTCCGCGCCGCCCAGACCGTCGGCGGCGCGGGCACGTACACCGCACGGGTCGTGGACGCCGACACCGAGGCCGAACGCCCCTGGATGGCCACGGAGTTCGTGCCCGGCCCGAATCTGCGGGACGCGGTCCTGGACCACGGCGCGCTGCCCGGCCCCGCGGTCCGGATCCTCGCCGCCGCGCTCGGCGAGGCGCTGGCCGCCATCCACGCCAGGGGGCTGGTCCACCGGGACCTGAAACCGTCGAACATCCTGCTCGGCCCGGACGGCCCCCGGGTCATCGACTTCGGGATCGTACGGGCCCTGGAGGCCACCGCGCTGACCCGCACCGGCGCGGTCGTCGGCTCGGTCGGCTACGTCTCCCCGGAGCAGATCCGCAACGGGGGCCAGGTCGGCCCGCCGAGCGACGTCTTCTCCCTCGGCGCGGTCCTCGCCTACGCGGCGGGCGGCCGGGAGCCCTTCGGCGAGGGGCAGGACTCGGTGGTCCTGCTGCGCATCCTCACCCGTGACGTCGATCTCTCCCATGTCCCGGAGGACATCCGTCCGCTGGTGGCGGCCTGTCTGCGCGAGGACCCGCTGGAGCGCCCGGAGCCGGCCGAGGTGGTGGCGGGCGCCGGCTTCACCCCGCAGACGCTGCGCACGGCCGTCCGCCCCGACTGGTACGGCCCCGCCGCGCGGCCCCGCCCGGCCACCGACGACCGCCCCAGCGGAGTGGAGTACCTGGCCCCCGTCCCCGCCGACCCCACCAGCCCCGGCTCACCCGCCCCGGCCCCTGCCGTCGCCGCCGCCCCCGGGGACCCCGCACCGGCCCCCGCTCCCGCCGACGCCACCGCCCCCGACTCACCCGCCCCCTTCCCCCGTCCGGGCCCCGTCGCCCCCGGCCGCCGCCGGGTGCTGAGGGCCCTCGCCGGCGGGGCCGTCGTGGCCGGGGCGGGTGCCGGCGGCTGGCTGCTGCAGCGGGGCACCGGCACCGAGAGCCTGCACGCCAGCTACCGCTCGTCGCAGGCCTCGGTCCCCGCCGTGGCGGCGAGCGGGAGCGCCGACCGGCCCGCGGTGCTGCGCTGGACCTACGACCTCGGCGGCATCGGCGGCCTGGACGGAGCGTGCTGCGCGCTGTCCCCGGACGGCTCCGTCGTCTACGCCGGCACCTCCGGCGGCGTCCTGCACGCCGTCTCCCGGGACGGCTCCAAGCGCTGGAAGGTCCGGCTCGGCGACGACGTCTCCACCCCCGTGGCCACCCGGGACGCCGTGTACTGCGTGGTGGGGTTCGAGGCGGAGGACGAGCGCAGGCTGACCGCGGTCAGCCCGTCCGGCAGCCCGCTGTGGACCCGCACCCTGGGCGACCGGAGGTACGCCGTCCCGGTCCTGCTCGGCTCGGACGTGCTGGTCTCCGTCGGCGGCACGGACGCGGGCGGGCTGCGCCGCTACGCCTCCGACGGCAGCGAGAGGTGGACCGCCAGGACCCCGGCCGGCCCCACCGGCACGCCCCTCGTCGCGGGCGGGCTGATCTGCACCGGCAGCTACGGCGACGTCCTGCTGGCGCTGGACGCGCGGGACGGCTCCCGCACGTGGCAGGTGTCCGCGGGCACGGACGTCACGGCCGTCGCCGTCGCGGGCACCACCCTGTTCGCGGACACCGCCGCCGAGCGCCAGGGGTTCCGTGTCCCGGACGGCCGCCGGCTGTGGCGCAGGGAGACCGACACCGGGCCGCTCGGCGCGGGCGGCCGCGCACTGGCCGTCGGCACGGAACAGGGCGTCGTGTACGCCGTCCGGGCGGCGGACGGCTCGCGCGCCTGGACGTACGACCTGAAGGGGAGCGCGGCCCAGCCGCGGGCGGTCGTGGCCGGCGAGACCGTGTACGTCCGCGCCGGCGACCGGGTCCGGGCACTGGACCTGGGCGGGAAGCAGCGCTGGAGCGCGGCCCTCGGCCGTGACGCGGGCGACGACCAGCACACGCCGGTCGCCCACGCCGGCCGCCTCTACGTCCCCTCGGGCACGGGCATCGCCGCGGTGCAGCTCGGCGGCCAGGGGGCGGCCGGACGGACCCCCTAGTTGTCGAGCCCGATCGCGAAGGCGGCTTCCAGGTCGTGCTGGGAGTAGGTGCGGAAGGCGACGTGGGTGTCCGTGGCCTCCACGCCGGGGATCTTGCTGATCCGGCCCGGGATGACCTCGGCGAGGTCGTCGTGACGGCGGACCCGGACCATGGCGATCAGGTCGTAGGTGCCGGTGACCGAGAAGACCTCGCTGACGCTGTCGAGCGCGGCGATCCGCTCCGCGATCTCGGGGATCCGGTCCACGCTGGTCTTGATCAGGACGATCGCGGTGATCACGGCTGTTTCTCTCCCTCGGGGACCGGAGCTGGGGCGGCTTTCACTCTAGTCCCACGTCCGTAGCGCACCCACGCGTAGCCGAAGCCCAGCCCGAACCCCACCAGGTGCGCCAGGTAGGCCACCCCGGGGCCGTCCGAGGCCCGCCCCGCCGCGAGCCACTGGAGGGCCGCCCACAGCGGCAGCACCACCCACGCGGGGAAGCGCAGCGGCAGGAAGAACAGGAACGGGAGGAGACTGGTCACACGCGCGCGGGGGAACAGGTAGAGGAACGCCCCGAGGACCGCCGAGACCGCCCCGGAGGCGCCGACCAGCGACTGTCCGGACGTGGCGTTGGCCGCCGCGTACCCCAGCAGCGCGAGGTAGCCGCAGCCGACGTAGAAGAGGGTGAACTCCACCCGGCCCATCCGCTCCTCGGTCATCGCCCCGAAGACGAAGAGGAAGAGCATGTTGCCGAGCAGGTGCACCCAGCTGCCGTGCACGAAGAGCGCGGTGGCCGGGGTGAGCGCCGCCCGGGCGGGTTCCTCGAACAGCTCGGCCGGGACCACGCCCCAGTGCCGGAAGTACGCCCGCTGCGCGGCGAACAGCGCGTCCCCGGAGCCGTACCCGGGGACCAGCCCGGAGGCGGGGCCCAGCGCGAAGACCAGGGCGCACAGGGCGATGAGGCCGTACGTCATCGGGGCCGAGGTGCCCCGGACCGCTCCGAGTGTCCTGCCGGCCGCCCTGCTCCAGGTGCTGATCATGACTACAGAGCATGACGTAACGGGACGCAAGCTGACAGACCGCCTCGCCGCCGTGAACGGACGGGCGGCGAGTCCCCGGCAGGCCGTAGGGTTACGAGCCACACGCGTCGGGGGACGGCGCGGACCGACACGAGAAGGAAGAGAACAGTCACCATGACGGTTCCCCTGCCGACGGCCACGACACGATGGCGCTGCACCCTCTGCGGCAACCTCACCCGGTTCGACGTCACCCGCTCGTCGAAGGTCGTCGAGTACGTCCACCTCGACCTCGCCGGCGAGTCGACCGTGGAGGAGCGCGAGGTGGTCAGTGAGACCATCGAATCGGTGCGCTGCCGCTGGTGCAACGCGGTGGACCAGGTGGAACTCGTGGACAGGCCGGGCGCCGGCTCCTGAGCGGAGCGGGCCCCGGAGAGGCTTTTTTCCGGTATTGGGGTGTGACGGATGGTGGAGACCGCAGGCGGGGGGCCGGGCGACGGCACCGCTGAGGTGCTTGACCGTCCGCTGCCCGACGGTGTGCGCCGGCGTGTCGTGCAGATCGTCTCGGACGGCTTCGGCGGGCTGACCGTGGTGGAACTGCCCGCCCAGCTGAGACAGTACGCCCGGTTCGCCCCCAATCGCCGGGCCAAGTTCGCCGGGAACGCCATGGCGGCGGCGCTGGAGACCGATCCGTTGTTCCGGCAGCGGATCGGGGAGAAGTTCAGGGAGGCCCAGCCGGAACTGTCCGGCGCCCTCGACTCCGGTTCCCCGCCCCCGGCCGCGGACCCCCTCGACGTGGCGGCCGCCGCCTACGTGCTGCGCCCGGCGGGCTGGGTCAAGCTGGTCACCGCGGCCGGCGAGGAGGCCCAGCGCGCGGACGCCGAGCGCGCCGACGAGGAGAGCCGGGCCGAACTGGAGCGGCTGCGCACGGAGCTGGCGCAGGCCCGGGAGCACACCCGCGCCGAGACCGAACGGCTGCGCGCGGAGCTGGAGGCGGCCCGGAAGGAAGCGGAATCGCTTCACCGCAAGCTGCGCGCCGCGCTCAGCGACGTCAAGCGGGGCGAGGCCGCACTGCGCAAGGTGCAGGGCGAGATGGACGCCGTGCGCACCGAGGCGCAGACGCAGGTGTCGGCCGCGGAGAGCGAGACGCGCCGGCTCAAGGCCCGCCTGGGCGAGGCCGAGGCCGCGCTGGAGGCCACCCGCCGGGCCGCGCGCGAGGGCCGCAGCGTGGAGGACATGCGGGTGCGGCTGCTGCTCGACACCCTGCTGGACGCGACCCAGGGGCTCCGGCGCGAACTCGCCCTGCCCCCGGTGTCGGTGCGCCCCGCCGAGACGGTGGACGCGGTCGAACCGGGCCGGATGACCCCGAAGGACATCGCCGCCCGCGCGCTGTCCGAGAACGACCCGGCCATCCTCGACCAGCTGCTGGCGCTGCCGCAGGCGCACCTGGTCGTCGACGGCTACAACGTGACCAAGACCGGCTATCCGCAGATGCCGCTGGAGAAGCAGCGGTTGCGGCTGCTGGGCCAGTTGTCGGCACTCGCCGCGCAGACCGGGGCCGAGGTGACGTGCGTCTTCGACGGCGCCGAACTCGCCGCGCCGGTGCTGCTCGCGCCGCCGCGCGGGGTGCGGGTGCTGTTCTCCAAGCCCGGTGTCACGGCCGACGAGCTGATCCGCCAGCTGGTGCGCGCCGAGCCGCCGGGGCGTCCGGTCATCGTCGTCTCCACCGACCGGGAGGTCGCCGACGGGGTCGCGCGGGCGGGTGCCCGACCGGTGGCCTCTGCGGTACTTCTCAAGCGACTGTCCTGAAGGTCCAACGGACAGGGTCGATGCCCGAATTGGCCGTATCGTCACGCAACGTAGTGTCAAGCGGGTTTCACTGCACGTGAGTTACGTGCAAAGAATGCATTGCGTGACGAGATTTTTTGCTGTGGGATTTGAACTGATCACAACCGGGTCACTAGGGTCTGGCTTCGAACCTCCGAACGGGTGATCACTCACAAGAAGGAGTTCGTCCTCCGTGGCGTCCCACCGTCGACCCAAGCAGCCGAGCCGCACCCGTGTGACCGTGCTCACCACCGCTGCCGCAGCTGCCGTCGCGCTCAGCGCCAACGCCGCCAACGCCGCGCCGAGCGAGAAGCTCGGCAAGGACGAGGTCAAGGCGAAGGTCGACAAGCTCTACGAGCAGGCCGAGCAGGCGACCGAGAAGTACAACGGCGCCAAGGAGAAGCAGCAGAAGCTGCAGAAGGAAATCGCCACCATCCAGGACGACGTCGCCCGCGGCCAGGAGGAGCTCAACAAGCTGCGCGACGGCCTGGGTTCGCTGGCCACCGCCCAGTACCGCTCCGGCGGCATCGACGCCTCCGTCCAGCTCTTCCTCTCCTCCGACCCGGACGACTACCTCGACAAGGCGTCCACGCTCGACCAGTTGAGCAGCCAGCAGGTCGACGCGCTGAAGAAGATCCAGGACAAACAGCGCGAACTCGCCCAGGAGCGGGCCGAGGCCACCGAGAAGCTGAAGGACCTCGCCGCCACCCGCACCGAACTGGGCAACAAGAAGAAGGAAGTCCAGGGCAAGCTCGCCGAGGCGCAGAGGCTCCTGAACACCCTGACCGCCAAGGAGAAGGCGCAGCTCGCCGAGAAGGAGCAGCGCGCCAACCGCTCCTCCACCGAGCGCGTGGACCTCGGCGACGCCCCGCCCGCCTCCGGGCGCGCCCAGGCGGCCTTCGCCGCCGCCCAGACCCGGATCGGCTCGCCCTACGTCTACGGCGCCACCGGCCCGTCCTCCTTCGACTGCTCGGGCCTGACCTCCTGGGCCTACGCCCAGGCCGGCGTCTCCATCCCGCGCACCTCCGAGGCGCAGGCCCAGATCGGCACGAAGATCTACAACCAGAGCGACCTCAAGGTCGGCGACCTGGTCTTCTTCTTCAACGACATCCACCACGTCGGTCTCTACGCGGGCAACGGCCAGATCCTGCACGCCCCGCGCACCGGCACGGTCGTCCGCTACGAGTCGATGACGACCATCGGCGGCCCCTTCATGTTCGGCGTCCGGGTCTGACCCCCGGCACCCCGCGAACACGGCACACGGACCCGTCCACGGACCGACACACGGACACGGGGGCGCCCGAACGGGCGAATCCCCGAGACCGGAACTGACTCCACGCCCCGCCGGTGACCTGCGTCAGCGGCGGGGCGTCACCCTGTGTTGACTCCGAGGTCTTTGGTCCGGACCCCTGTGCACGGCTACTGTCTGCCGCGTTTCCCCGGCGCCGGGGCCTCCCCGTCCCCACGCGCCGGGGAAACGGTCTTACGTCCGCCAGCAGAAGGACTGCCGTGGGGTCCCATCGCCGCCTTGCACCGTCCGGATTCGACCGTGGCGCCCTCGCCCTGTGCGTGTTGTCGGCCGCGGCCGCGCTCGGCGCCGTACCGGCGCAGGCCGTGCCGGGCGCCGACACCCGGGCCGAGGTGGACCGCCTGTACGAGGAGGCCGAGAAGGCGACCCAGGCCTACGACGAGGCCGACGAGCGCGCCGGCCGGCTGCGCCGCGAGGTCCGGGACACCCAGGACCACATCGCCCGGCAGCAGCAGCGCGTCAACGAGCTGCGCGAGCAGCTCGGTTCCCTCGCGGGCGCCCAGTACCGCTCCGGCGGCATCGACCCGGCGGTCGCCCTGCTCTTCTCCGCGGACCCGGACGACTACCTGGAGAAGGCGTCCACGCTCGACCGCATCGGTGCCCGGCAGGCGGGCCGGCTCAGGGAGTTGCAGTCCGTGCTGCGCCAACTCGCCCAGGAGCGCGCGGAGGCGGCCGGGACCCTCGCCGAGCTGGAGCGCAGCCGCAAGGCCGTGGCCGCGCACAAGCGGACCGTGGAGCGCAAGCTCGCCCGGGCCCGGCAGCTGATCAACGCCCTGCCCTCCGGTGAACGCGCCGCCTACGACCGGGCCTCCCGCGGCAGCCGCGCGGAGCTGCCCGAGCCGACCGCCGCCGCCGGGGGCCGCGCCGCCGCCGCCCTGGCCGCCGCCCGCTCGGCCCTCGGCCGCCCCTACGTGTGGGGGGCCAACGGCCCCTCCGGCTTCGACTGTTCGGGCCTGATGCAGTGGGCGTACGCGCACGCCGGCGTCCATCTTCCGCGCACCTCGCAGGAGCAGCGGTTCGCCGGCCGGCAGGTCCCGCTCTCCCAGGCCCGCCCCGGCGACCTGGTCGTCTACCGCTCCGACGCCAGCCATGTGGCGATGTACGCGGGCAACGGCCAGGTCATCCACGCCCCCTACCCCGGCGCCCCGGTGCGCTACGACCCGGTCGGGATGATGCCGGTCTCCTCGGTCACCCGGCCCTGACCGCGCCCGGCGCCGTACGATCGGCGCGTGGCTGGTCGCAGACGGGCGTGGAGCATCGGAGCCGTGGGGCTGGGTCTGCTGCTGCCGCTGACCGGGTGCGAGCGGCCGGCCGGGACCGACTCCGCGCGCGCCGAGGTGCAGCAGGTCCTCGACCGGCGCGCGGCGGCCCTCCTCGGCCACGACGAGAGGGCGTACGGCACGACCGGCGCCCGCGCCGAGTACACCCGGCTGCGCGCGCTCCCGCTGGCCTCCTGGAGCTACCGGGTCGGCAGCCTGCGCCGCACCGCCTCCGGCGCCACCGCCGACGCCGAGCTGCGCTACCGGGTCGCCGGCTACGACCGGGCCCCCGTCGACACCCGCCGCGTCCTCACCCTGGGCCGCACCGCCGGCGGCCGCTGGTACGTCACCGCCGACAGGCCCGCCGAGAAGACCGGGCAGCAGCTGTGGGACCAGGGCACGGTGACCGCCGTCAAGGGCGCGCACAGCCTGGTCCTCGGCACCGGGGGCGCCGCCGCCGACCTGAGGACGTACGCCCGGCTGGCCGAGCGGGCCGTCCCGGCCGTCTCCGGGGCCTGGGGCACCGACTGGAGCCGCCGGGTCGTCGTGCTGGTCCCGCGGTCCCTGGCGGGCATGGCGTCCCTGCTGGGCTCGCCCGCCGCCGACTACCGGGGCATCGCCGCCGTCACCACGGGCGAGGCGGGAGGGACGGGCCGGACGCCGGCGGACCGGGTGGTGGTCAACCCGGAGGCGTACGCCCTGCTCGGCGACGCCGGCAAGCAGGTCGTCCTCACCCATGAGACGACCCATGTCGCCACCCGGGCACGCACCACCGCTGCCACCCCGCTGTGGCTCTCCGAGGGCTACGCCGACTGGATCGGCTACCTCGGCACCGGCCGCACCCCGGTCGAGACCGCCCCGGAACTCGCCCGTGCCGTCCGGGACGGCGAGGTGCCCCAGGCGCTCCCCGCCGACGGGGACTTCGGGTTCACCCGCGAGCCGGCGAAGCTGGCGCGGGCCTACGAGGGCGGCTGGCTGGCCTGCCGGATGATCGCCGACGGGTGGGGCGCCGGCCGGCTCGGCGCCTTCTACCGGTCCGTCGGCGCCCACCCGGGACGGGCGGGCGCGGTCGAGGAGGCCCTGAAGAAGGTGCTCGGGCTGACACCGCGCGAGTTCACCGCCCGCTGGCGCGCGTACGTCACGAACCAGCTCGGCTGAGGACCCCGACGGCCTCGCGGAGCCATGCCCGGCTCGGCCCGCCCCGGTGGCCCGGGCGAGCCGCAGCATGCCCCCGGGTCTTCGAAGGCGTCGGGGGAGCGCCCGCGCCGCCGCGGATCACCCCGCTTAACACCGCCGTCCGGCTGCCCTGCCCCACGCGCTGCCCGGCCCCGGCCTGCCCCGCGTCAGGAGGAGACGGGGGTCTCCTCCGCGCGGGCTGCCTGCGGTGGGAAGGGGGAGGGCGCGGCCGGCGGTACGGTCGCCCGCCACAGCCGGCGGGCCGCCGTGACCGTGGCCGCGACCAGCAGGCCGTCGCGCACCGCCAGCAGCGTCACGCCGTACCAGTCGCTCGTCACCACGTGCGAGAAGCCGAGCGGGAACTCCAGGACCGTCACGAACGACGCGAGGAGGACCAGCAGCGCGGGCGCCCCCATCCGGCCCGCCCGGTGCGTCAGGCACACGGCGGCCAGGCCGACCAGCCACACCAGGTACTGCGGGCTGATCACCCGGCTGGTCACCGTGAACAGCAGCACCGCCGTCAGGGCCGCGTCGGCGAGGGTGTGCGGCTCGAAGCGGGCCGCGCGCAGCCGCCACAGCAGCAGCCAGCCGAACGCGGCCCCGGTCAGCGCCAGCGCGGCCGTGCTGACCTGGTCCACGTGCGGGCCCAGGAACTCGATCGACCCGTAGTTCAGCAGCACCTCGCCCCGCCAGCCGTAGTGCCGGGCCACATGGAAGACCAGCGCGCCCAGCGACTCCACCTCGGTGCCCCGCTCCCGCTGGAAGGTCAGGAACGCGAACGCCCCCGGCATGGACACCGCGAACAGCAGCGCCAGGCCCGCCGCGGTCACCACCGCCGACGCCCAGGCCCGCCGGCGCACGGCACCGACCAGCAGCAGCGCCGGCCACACCTTCAGCAGCGCCCCCACCGCCGCCAGCGCGCCCATCACCCGTGGGCGCCGGGATCCGGCGAGCAGCGCCGCCACGGCCACCGCGGTCACCATCACGTCGTAGCGGGCGTACACCGTGGGCCCCAGCAGCGGCACGCCCGCCACCCACACCCAGGCCCCCCGCGGCGACCGCCCGGCCCGCCGGCCCGCGTGCACCAGCAGAGCGAGCACGCCGGCGTCGGCGAGGCAGGCCAGCACGAAGAAGGCGTGCGGGTAGGACAGGAAGGGCAGCACGGCGGGGGAGAGGACCGGCAGCGCCGCGGCCGGCGGGTACTGCCAGGTCACGTCGTCCAGCGGAAACGTTCCTTGCCGCAGGACCTCGTACCAGCCGCGGTAGATCACCGACACGTCCGAGGTGACGTCGGGGCCCGGGAAGGCGTACACCCGGAAGACGAAGAGCAGCAGCACCGCACGAGTGACGCCCCAGGTCCCGAGCAGCCGGGCCAGGGACCGCCCGGCACCCTTCGTCTCCACGTGTTCCCCTGCCGTCCGATTCCCGCGTCGGTCACCGTGCTGTCGATCGCCGTGCCGCCGATCGCCGTGCCGTTCGAATCCGCTTCGAGCGACCATGATGTCCTGCGCGGCTGTGCGCGGGCCACAGACTCGGCCGGGCCCGGCCGAGGACGGCCCATTCGGTAGGGTCGGCGGCGATGCACAAGACCCTGATCGTCACCAACGACTTCCCGCCCCGGCCGGGCGGCATCCAGGCCTTCCTGCACAACATGGCCCTCCGCCTGGACCCCGGCCGGCTGGTCGTCTACGCCTCCACCTGGAAGCGCGGCCGGGAGGGGGCCGAGGCCACCGCCGCCTTCGACGCCGAGCAGCCCTTCACGGTCGTACGGGACCGGACGACCATGCTGCTGCCCACCCCGGGGGCCACCCGGCGCGCGGCCGGACTGCTGCGCGAGCACGGGTGCACGTCCGTGTGGTTCGGCGCGGCGGCCCCGCTCGGCCTGATGGCACCCGCGCTGCGCAGGGCCGGCGCCGAGCGGCTGGTGGCCACCAGCCACGGCCACGAGGCCGGCTGGGCCCAGCTGCCCGCCGCCCGGCGGCTGCTGCGCCGCATCGGCGAGTCCACGGACACGATCACCTACCTCGGCGAGTACACCCGCTCCCGGATAGCGACCGCGCTCACCCCCCAGGCGGCCTCGCGGATGGTGCAGCTGCCGCCGGGGGTCGACGAGAAGACCTTCCACCCCGGTTCCGGCGGCGACGAGGTCCGCGCGCGGCTCGGCCTGACGGACCGCCCGGTGGTCGTGTGCGTCTCCCGGCTGGTGCCGCGCAAGGGCCAGGACACGCTGATCCGGGCCATGCCCCGCGTCCTCGCCGCCGAACCGGACACCGTCCTGCTGATCGTCGGCGGCGGCCCGTACGAGAAGGACCTGCGCCGGATGGCGGACGAGACCGGTGTCGCCGGCTCGGTCCGCTTCACCGGCGCCGTGCCCTGGTCCGAGCTGCCCGCCCACTACGGCGCCGGCGACGTCTTCGCCATGCCCTGCCGGACCCGCCGCGGCGGCCTGGACGTGGAGGGCCTCGGCATCGTCTACCTGGAGGCCTCCGCGACGGGCCTGCCGGTCGTCGCGGGCGACTCCGGCGGCGCCCCGGACGCGGTCCTGGAGGGCGAGACCGGCTGGGTGGTCCGGGGCGGCTCGGTCGAGCAGACGGCCGAGCGGGTCGTGGCCCTGCTCCAGGACCCCGGACTGCGCCGCAGGATGGGCGAGCGGGGCCGGCGGTGGGTCGAGGAGAAGTGGCGCTGGGACCTCCTGGCGGAGCGGCTCGAGGCGTTGCTCTGAACCGTGCCGGGACTCTAGGCGGAACCTGAAACTCCGCCCATGCTGCGCACATGACACCAAAACTGACGAGACGTCAGATCCTGGGCATGGCGGCGCTGCAGACCGCCGCCGCCCTCGGTTTCACCCGCATCGGTCTCCCGTCCGCCCGCGCGGCGGAACCCGCCCCCACGGACCGGGCCCCGGCGATCGTCGTCGGCTCCGGCTACGGCGGCGCGGTCGCCGCCCTCCGCCTCGGCCAGGCCGGCATCCGCACCCTCGTCCTGGAGATGGGCGGCCTGTGGAACACCGCCGGCGCCGACGGCAGGGTCTTCTGCTCCACCACCGCCCCCGACCAGCGCGCCATGTGGTTCCGCAGCCGTACCGAGGCCCCGCTCGCCACCTTCCTCTGGCTGGACGTGGTCAACCGGCCCATCACCCCCTATCCCGGCGTCCTGGACCGGGTGCACCACGACCACGTGTCCGTCTACGTCGGCCGCGGTGTCGGCGGCGGCTCCCTGGTCAACGGCGGCATGGCCGTCACCCCGCCGCGCTCCTACTTCACCGAGCAGTTCCCGGGCGTCGACGCCGACGACATGTACGGCACGTACTTCCCGCGCGCCCGCGCCATGCTCGGCGTCAACTCCGTCGACCCGGCCTGGTTCGAGTCCACCGACTGGTACCGGTTCACCCGGACCTCCCGGAAGGCCGCCGCCAACGCCGGCCTGCGCACCACCTTCGTGCCGAACGTCTACGACTTCGGCTACATGCAGCGCGAGGCCGCCGGCACCGCCACCAGGTCCGCGCTCGCCGGCGAGGTCATCTACGGCAACAACCACGGCAAGCGCAGCCTGGACAAGACCTACCTGGCCGCCGCCCTCGGCACCGGCAACGTCACCATCCACACCCTGGAGAAGGTCACCTCGGTCGGCCGGGCGGGCGACGGGTCGTACGTCCTGACCGCCGACCGGATCGACGGCACCGGCGCGGTCGTGGAGCGGAAGGAGTACGGCTGCACCCACCTGTTCCTGGCCGGCGGCAGCCTCGGCACCACCGAACTCCTCGTCCGCGCCCGGGACACCGGCACCCTGCCCGACCTCGCCCCGGCCGTCGGGGCGGGCTGGGGCACCAACGGCAACACCATGCTCGGCCGCGCCAACCACGTGTGGGACACCGTCGGCGCCGACCAGGCCACCATGCCCGTCATGGGCATCGACGACTGGGCCAACCCCGACAACCCGGTCTTCGCGGAGATCGCCCCGCTGCCCATGGGCTTCGAGCACTGGATCAGCCTGTACCTCGCGATCACCAAGAACCCCGAACGGGCGTCGTTCTCGTACGACGGCTCGTCCGGCGCGGTGCGCCTGGGCTGGACCGCCGACCAGAGCGCCGTGTCGGCCGCCATGGCCAAGAAGCTGTTCGACCGGCTGAACGCGGCCAACGCGACCATCTACCGGTACGACCTCTTCGGCTCGGCCGGCAAGGTCTTCGCCGACGACTTCACCTACCACCCGCTCGGCGGCTGCGTGCTGGGCCGGGCGACCGACGGCTACGGCCGGGTGAAGGGGTACGCGAGGCTCTACGTCACCGACGGCTCGCTCGTGCCCGGCTCGATCGGCGTGAACCCCTTCGTCACCATCACCGCGCTCGCCGAACGCACGATGGCGCGGGTCCTCGCCGAGGACACCGCGCCATGAGGCACCGCCCGGATCACTTGGCGTAGATCGCCTCGATCTCGTCCGCGTAGTCCTTCGCCACCACGTTCCGCTTCAGCTTCAGCGACGGGGTGAGGTGGCCCGACTCCTCCGTGAACTGGGAGGACAGAATGCGGAACTTCCGCACCGATTCCGCCTTCGACACCGCGGCGTTGCCGTCGTCCACGGCCGACTGGATCGCGGCGTTCAGATCCGGGTCGTCCTTCAGCGACGCCGCGGTGGAGCCCGCCGGCTTGCCGTGCTCGGCGGCCCAGCGGCCCAGGAACTCCTCGTCGACGGTGACCAGCGCGCCCACGAACGGCCGCCCGTCGCCCACCACCATGCACTCCGCGACCAGCGCGTGCGCCCGGATCCGGTCCTCGATCACGGCCGGGGCGACGTTCTTGCCGCCCGCCGTGACGATGATCTCCTTCTTCCGGCCGGTGATCCGCAGGTAACCGTCCTCGTCCAGGGTGCCGATGTCGCCGGTGTGGAACCAGCCGTCGGCCAGCGCCTCCGCGGTCGCGCCCGGATTGTTCCAGTACTCCTTGAACAGGTGCTCGCCGTGCAGCAGCACCTCGCCGTCGTCGGCGATGCGGACCACCGAGCCGGGCAGCGGCTGGCCGACCGTGCCGATCTTCTGCCGGTCCCAGGGGTTGAACGCGGTCGCCGCACAGGACTCGGTCAGGCCGTAGCCCTCCAGCACCGAGAAGCCGATGCCCCGGAAGAAGTGCCCGAGCCGCTCGCCCAGCGGGGCACCGCCGGAGATGGCGTACTCGCCCCGGCCGCCCAGCACCGCGCGCAGCTTGGAATAGACCAGCTTGTCGAACACCTTGTGCTTGAGCTTCAGACCGAAGGACGGGCCCGACGGGCTGTCCAGCGCCTTGCTGTAGGCGATCGCGGTGTCCGCCGCCTTGTCGAAGATCGCGCCCTTGCCGTCGGCCTGCGCCTTGGCCCGCGCCGAGTTGTAGACCTTCTCGAAGACCCGCGGCACACCGAGGATCAGCGTCGGCCGGAACGCGGCCAGTTCGTCGGTGAGGTTCTTGATGTCCGGGACGCAGCCCAGCTTGATCGGCGCCATCATCGGCGCCACCTGCACCAGCCGCCCGAAGACGTGCGCGAGCGGAAGGAAGAGCAGGACCGAGCACTCCCCGGTGCGGAACAGCGGACGCAGCCGCTCCACGACGTTCCCGCACTCGGCGAAGAAGCTGCGGTGGGTGAGCACGCAGCCCTTGGGACGCCCGGTGGTGCCGCTCGTGTAGACGATGGTCGCCGGGTCGTCGGCCCGGGCGAGCGAGCTGCGCTCCTCCACCGCCGCGTCGCTGATGTCCTGCCCGAGGCGCCCCAGCTCCTCCACGCCGCCGGCCTCGATCTGCCAGACGTGCTTGAGCGCGGGCAGCCGGTCGCGGACCGACTCGACGGCGGCCGTGTGGCCCGCCAGCTCGGTGACGCAGGCCGTCGCGCCCGAGTCGCCGAGGATCCACTGCACCTGCTCCGGCGAGCTGGTCTCGTACACCGGCACGGTGATCGCGCCCGCGCTCCAGATGGCGAAGTCGAGCAGCGTCCACTCGTACCGCGTGCGGGACATCAGGCCCACCCGGTCGCCCGGCTGCACGCCGGAGGCGATGAGGCCCTTGGCGGCGGCGTGCACCTCGGCCAGGAACTCCCGCGCCGACACGTCCTGCCAGGCACCGGCCACCTTGCGGGCGATGACGGCGACGTCGGGATGCTGCGCGGCGTTTCTGCGGACGATGTCGGTCAGATTGCCGTCCGCAGGGACCTCGTACAAAGCCGGAAGGCTGAACTCGCGCAAGACTGCTGCTCCTCTTAGGGCGCCGGCGCCACGACGTTGTGCGATGCGACGGTGCGGTCCAAGGCTCGGGCGAGTGCTCCGGATCAGCATGGCGATTCGGCTGAGAATTCACATGTTGAAAACCAGAGCACGCTGGACTGCCCGGACGTTACCCGCCGGTATGGCGTCTACGACAGGGGGTCCCGGCGAGATGTTCGCTGCGTCACACACGTGGGCGTTCCTTCGCGCACAGTAGTCCACGGCCGAACCGACCGGCGAGTAACCGCAGGTTGGACCGGCACTGTTCACAGGTGCGCCCCTCCGCCTACGCTTGATCGCCATGGCTTCCACACGCACCGGCGACCGACGGACCCGCGTCCACGTGGTCAGCGACGTGCACGGCAACGCCCGTGACCTGGCCCGGGCCGGCGACGGCGCGGACGCCCTGATCTGCCTCGGCGACCTCGTCCTCTTCCTCGACTACGCCGACCACTCGCGCGGCATCTTCCCGGACCTGTTCGGCACGGAGAACGCCGACCGCATCGTGGAACTGCGCACCGCCCGCCGCTTCGAGGAGGCCCGCGCGTTCGGCGCCCGGCTGTGGGCCGGCATCGGCGCCGACCGGGCCACCGCCATCGAGTCGGCCGTGCGCAAGCAGTATGCCGAGCTCTTCGCCGCGTTCCCCACGCCGACGTACGCCACCTACGGCAACGTCGACCTGCCGCGGTTGTGGCCCGAGTACGTCCGGCCCGGCACCACCGTCCTCGACGGCCAGCGGGTGGAGATCGGCGGCCGTGTCTTCGGCTTCGTCGGCGGCGGACTGCGCACCCCGATGCGCACGCCCTTCGAGATCGGCGACGAGGAGTACGCGGCGAAGATCGAGGCCGTCGGCGAGGTCGACGTGCTGTGCACCCACATCCCGCCGGAGGTGCCCGAGCTGGTCTACGACACCGTGGCCCGCCGCTTCGAGCGGGGCAGCCGGGCCCTGCTGGAGGCCATCCGCCGCACCCGACCGCGGTACGCGCTGTTCGGACACGTCCACCAGCCGCTGGCGCGCCGGATGCGGATCGGCGCCACCGAGTGCGTGAACGTGGGGCACTTCGCCGGGACCGGCACGCCCTGGGTGCTGGAGTGGTGAGGCCCGGCGGGCGCGGTGAAGGCGGCGGGCCGACGGCGCGGTAGCCTTCACGCTGCACACACGTGCGCAGACCGGCGCACGCGGATCTCTCCCACCGGCCCGCATCTGGAGGAGCCACGGCGATGGCGGAACACACCAGTTCGAGCATCACGATCGAGGCGGCTCCGGCCGACGTCATGGCGGTCATCGCCGACTTCGCCCGCTACCCGGACTGGACCGGAGAGGTGAAGGAGGCGGAGGTCCTCGCCACCGACGCGCAGGGCCGCGCCGAGCAGGTGCGCCTCGTCATGGACGCCGGTGCCATCAAGGACGACCAGACCCTCGCCTACACCTGGACCGGCGCGGACAAGGTCTCCTGGACCCTGGTGAAGTCCCAGATGCTCCGCTCCCTCGACGGCTCCTACGCGCTGAGGCCGGCGGGCGCGGGCGCGACCGAGGTCACCTACCAGCTCACCGTCGACGTCAAGATCCCCATGCTCGGCATGATCAAGCGCAAGGCGGAGAAGGTCATCATCGACCGGGCGCTGGCGGGCCTGAAGAAGCGGGTGGAGTCGGGACCGGAGCCGGAGCAGGAGCCGGCGAAGGAGTCGGGCCAGGAGCAGGTGACGGAGCCGGGCCAGGAGTAAGGGCTCCGACTGATTCCCGTGCTCGGCGGTAGCGTTCACCCTCATGCGCACCATCCTGATCACGGGCCCGGGCGGTAGCGGGCGTACGACCGTCGCCGCCGCCACCGCACTGCGCGCCGCGGCCGACGGCACCCGTACCCTCCTGCTCGGCGCCGACCGCACCGACACCCTCGGCGCGGCCCTGGGCACCGCGACAGGACCGGCCCCCACCGAGGTCACCGGGCACCTCACCGCCTGGCGGCCCGATGCCGCCGAACGCTTCCGGCAGGACCTCACCGCCTTCCAGAGCCGCGCCGCGAACGTCCTCGACCTGCTCGGTGCCGCCCGCCTGGACGCCGAGGAGGTCACCCCGCTGCCCGGCGCCGAGGAACTGTCCTTCCTGCGCGCCCTGCGGGACGCGGCCCTCTCCGAGCGCTACGACCTCCTCGTCGTCGACCTCCCGCCCCTGCCGCAGGCCCTCGCCCTGCTCGGCCTGCCCGAGGAACTGCGCCGCTACCTGCGCCGTCTGCTCCCGCCCGAGCGGCAGGCCGCCCGCGCCCTGCGCCCGGTCCTCGGCCGGCTGGCCGGCGTGCCCATGCCCGCCGACTGGCTGTACGAGACGGCGGCCCGCTGGGACGTCGAGCTGGCCGCCGTCGACGCCGTCCTCACCGCCCCGGACACCGCCGTGCGCCTGGTCGCCGAACCCGGCCCGGCCGGCGCCGCCGCCGTCCGCGCCGCCACCCTGGGCCTGGCCCTGCGCGGCCTGCCCACCGAGGCCCTGATCGCCAACCGCACCCTGCCCGAGACCGCCCCGGACGCCTGGCTCCCCGGCCCGTCGTCCGACGGCCACCCCTCACCGGGCCTCGCCCCCCTCCTGTCGCTCCTCGCCCAGCAGCGCAAGACACTCGCCGACTGGCAGGAGCCGTACGACGTCCACCCCGTCCCGCACCTCGGCCGCGACCCGCACGGCCCCGACGACCTCACCGCCCTCGCCGTACCCGCCGTCAACCCGGCGACGACCCCGGTCGAGTGGCCCGTCACCGACCGGATCACCGAGGACGGCGTGCTCGTCTGGCACCTCCCGCTGCCCGGCGCGATACGGGACGAGCTCGACCTCGTCCGGCGCGGCGACGAACTCCTCGTCACCGCGGGCCCCTTCCGCCGGATCGTTCCGCTGCCCTCCGCCCTGCGCCGCTGCACCGTCGCCGGAGCCGGACTCCAGGACGGCGAGCTGCGCATCCGCTTCGCCCCGGACCCCGAGCTGTGGCCCGCCCGGGGACGGTGAAGGGGACACGCCGTTCGGGTAACGTCGTAAGGGCGAACCGTAGTCAGGAGCCGCCATGAGCGAAGAGCGCCCCGCACCCGATCCCCGCGAGGAGGAGCCGGCCAGGGCGACCGACGCCGACGCCTGGTCCACGGCCTGCGCCGAGGACCTCGACGCTGAGCGGACCCGTCGCCGCACCGAGCACGGCCCGCCCCCCGGCTCCGCGGCCGAGGAACTGAGGAAACTCGTGGACGCGGTGGCCGACAGGCTGTCCGGCCTCCCGTCACCGCTCCTCGGCGGCCTCGCCGGGCCCGCCGCCCAGCAGATGGTGCGGCAGGTCGTCCAGCAGGCGAAGGCGGCCGTCGAGCCCGTCATAGACCGCAACCCGGACGTCTTCGACCACCTGGCCGCGGCCGGCGGCGAGCTGCTCGCCGCCTACCGCTCCGCCGTCCAGGCCCAGGAGCACCGCTGGACCTCCCGGACCGCCGACCCGGCGGCCGGCCCCGCGGACGACCGGCCGGACCGGCGCGACGGAGGCGAGGGCACCGGCCCGGGGGAACGCATCGACCTGGACTGAAGCCCTCGCACGGCAGGGCCTCGGGTACGGTTGGCCGTAGCGGGGCTCGACCGAAACTGAGGGATTCATGGGACTCACCATCGGCGTCGACATCGGCGGCACGAAGATCGCGGCCGGCGTGGTCGACGAGGAAGGCAACATCCTCTCGACCTTCAAGGTGCCGACCCCCACCACGCCCGAGGCCATCGTGGACGCCATCGCCTCGGCGGTGGAGGGTGCGCGTGCCGGGCACGAGATCGTCGGCGTGGGCATCGGCGCGGCCGGTTACGTCAACCGGCAGCGGTCCACGGTGTACTTCGCGCCGAACATCGACTGGCGCAACGAGCCGCTCAAGGAGAAGGTCGAGGCCCGCACGGGCCTCCCGGTCGTGGTCGAGAACGACGCCAACGCCGCCGCCTGGGGCGAGTACAGGTTCGGCGCGGGCAAGGGCCACCGCAACGTCATCTGCATCACGCTCGGCACCGGCCTCGGCGGCGGCATCATCATCGGCAACAAGCTGCGCCGCGGCCACTTCGGCGTGGCCGCCGAGTTCGGCCACATCCGGATGGTCCCGGACGGCCTGCTCTGCGGCTGCGGCTCGCAGGGCTGCTGGGAGCAGTACGCCTCCGGCCGCGCCCTGGTCCGGTACGCCAAGCAGCGCGCCAACGCCACCCCCGAGCGGGCCGAGGTCCTGCTGGCACTCGGTGACGGCAGCCCCGACGGCATCGAGGGCAAGCACATCTCCATGGCCGCCCGCCAGGGCGACCCGGTCGCCGTGGACTCCTACCGCGAGCTGGCCCGCTGGGCCGGCGCCGGCCTCGCCGACCTCGCCTCCCTCTTCGACCCGTCCGCGTTCATCGTCGGCGGCGGCCTCTCCGACGAAGGCGACCTGGTCCTCGACCCGATCCGCAAGTCCTACAAGCGCTGGCTGGTCGGCGGCAACTGGCGCCCGGTGGCCGACGTGATCGCGGCGCAGCTGGGCAACAAGGCCGGACTCGTCGGCGCGGCCGACCTGGCCCGGGAGCCCGACCCCGTCATGTGACGGCGACTGTCCCTCCCAGGGGCGCGGGGCCGCACCACGCCTCGCGCCCCGCTCCATCGGGCGTACATTGATCCACATGGAGCTGCTCCCCAACTCCCGCACGGAACCCGACGGTTCCGCCGTCATCCGCGTCCTGAGCTACAACATCCGCTCGATGCGCGACGACACCGCCGCCCTGGCCAGAGTGATCACCGCCTGCGCCCCGGACCTGGTCCTCCTCCAGGAGGCCCCCCGCTTCTTCCGCTGGCGCAAGAAGCTCGCCCGGCTCGCGGCGGCCTCCGGACAGGTCGTCCTCACCGGGGGCGCCACGGCCGCGGGCCCGGCGATCCTGTGCGGTCTGCGCGCCACCGTCGAGCGCACCGAGGACGTCCTCCTGCCCCTCACGCCGGGCCTCCACCGGCGCGGCTTCGCCACCGCGGTGGTCCGCTTCGGCGGCGCCCGCCTCGGCGTGCTCAGCTGCCACCTCTCCCTCCAGCGGGACGAGCGCCACGACCAGGGCGGGATGCTCCTCGACCGGCTCGCCGGACTCGGCGTGGAGCACGCCGTCGCGGGCGGCGACCTCAACGAACGCCCCGACGGCCGCACCTTCCGCCGGCTCGCCGAGACCCTGCAGGACTGCCGTGCCACCGCACCCTGGGGCGGCGAGTTCACCTCCACCCCCGCCGACCCCCACCAGCGCATCGACGCGATCTTCGCCACCCGGGGCATCGAGGTGCTGGGCTGCGGCGTGCCGGTGGGGCAGCCGGGGGTGCGCCCGGCAGACCTGAGGGCGGCCACGGACCACCTCCCGGTCCTCGCCGCCCTCAGAATCCCGGCCTGAGCCGACCGCGCCGGCCGGTCAGACCACCGCTCCGCGTCCGGGGTCGTCGTCGTCCTCGTCGTCCGTCCGCATCCGCGCCACCAGCGTCACGAAGCCGCCGAGGAAGCCGCCGATGCCCAGGGTCGCCAGCCACCAGGTCATGTCCCAGCCGAGCAGCACCGCCAGCAGGAGCAGGACGGGACCGCCGACCACGCCGAGCCAGGCGAACCTGGCGGTCGTGTCGGCGGTGGGCAGCGGCGGCGGCTCCGGCGGGACGAAGTGGCCCTCGTCGTCCTCGTCGAAGTCGTCGTCGGACGGCTCGGCCACGCGGTAGTCGCGGGGGCCGACCCCGGGCGCGAAGGACACCGAGCCGCCCAGCGGCCGGGCGGCGGAGTTCCCCGCGTCGCCCCCGGGTTCGCTCCCCGCGTCCTTCGCCGTGTCCCTCACCGGGTCCTTCGCCGTGTCCCTCACCGGGTCCTCGGCCGGACGGGCCGCCTGGTCGACCGCGGGATTCGACGCCGGGTTCACCGCCGGGTTCACCACGGGGTTCTTCGCCGTGTTCTTCTCCAGCAGGGCGAGGTCCTCCACCGGCTTGAACGGCCGGGCTCCCGGAGGATCCGGCGGCTCCTCGCCGTACCCGGCGACGATGGCCCGCCAGGCGGCGTCCTCGTCGAACGGCACCTCCTGCCCGCCCGGCTCGCGGGCCTCGTGGCCGCCCTGGTCCTCGTGGCCGCCCTGGTTCTCGCGGTCCTCGCGGTCCTCACGGTCGGAGTCGTGCTCAGCCAACTGCGGCCGTCCCTTCCTTGCCGACGACGGGTGCGAGCCGGCCGATGAAGGCGAGGCTCTCCTCGAAGACCCGGTCCGCATCCTTGTCCAACGTCGCCACGTGGTAGCTGTGTTCCAGCACGATCTCCGTGACGTCCGTCGACGACACCCGGCTCAGCACCCGCGCCGAGTCGGCCGCCGGCACGACATGGTCCCGGGCGCTGCGCAGCAGCAGCAACGGCTGCGTGACCTGGGGAAGCTCGCCGTCCAGCCGGCGCAGGAACCTCCGCAGCGAGTGCGCCGCGTGCAGCGGCACCCGGTCGTACCCGAGCTCCGCCACGCCCGGCTCGGCGATGTCGCTGGCGATGCCCTTCGTCGTCCGCACGAGGTGCCGGGCCACCGGAAGGGCGTACGCCGACAGGCCGTGCAGCCGGTTCGCCGGGTTGACGACCACCGCGCCCGCGATCCGCTCGCCGTGCCGGGCGGCGAGCCGGAGCGCCAGCGCCCCGCCCATCGACAGGCCCGCGACGAAGACCCGGGAACAGCGCTCGCGGAGGAGGCGCAGCTCGCGGTCCACCTCCGCGTACCAGTCCTGCCAGGTGGTGAGCTGCATGTCCTCCCAGCGGGTGCCGTGGCCGGGCAGCAGCGGCAGGGACACGGTCAGGCCGCGGGCCGCGTGGTGCTCCGCCCAGGGGCGCAGCGACTGGGGCGAGCCGGTGAAGCCGTGGCAGAGGAGAACCCCCACCTCCCCGCCCTCGTGGCGGTACGGCTCGGCTCCGGGGAGAACTGGCATGTGCTTCACCGTACGCGACCGCACGGACACCGACCAGGGTCGTCGGGCCCATTGTCGGCGCTCCGGGTTAAGGTCTCTCCGACGGAACCAGGAGGCACACGGGTGTTGTACGGCACGATGAAGGTCGCCATCGGAGGGCCGCTGAAGGTCGCCTTCAGGCCTTGGGTGGAGGGCCTGGAGAACATCCCGGCCACGGGCCCGGCCATCCTGGCCAGCAATCACCTGTCCTTCTCGGACTCGTTCTTCCTGCCGGCCGTGCTGGACCGCAAGGTCACCTTCATCGCCAAGGCCGAGTACTTCACCACCCCGGGCGTGAAGGGCCGCCTCACCGCGGCCTTCTTCAAGGGCGTCGGCCAGCTGCCGGTGGACCGCTCCGGGGCGCGCGGCGCCGGTGAGGCGGCGATCCGGAGCGGCATCGAGGTGCTGGAGCGCGGCGAGTTGTTCGGCATCTACCCGGAGGGCACCCGCTCGCCGGACGGACGGCTCTACCGGGGCAAGCCCGGCGGCCTCGCGCGCGTGGCGCTCGCCACCGGCGCGCCGGTCATCCCGGTCGCCATGATCGACACGGAGAAGATCCAGCCGCCCGGCAAGGTCGTGCCGAAGCTGATGCGGCCCGGCATCCGCATCGGCAAGCCCATGGACTTCAGCCGCTACCAGGGCATGGAGCACGACCGGTTCGTGCTGCGCGCCCTGACCGACGAGGTCATGTACGAGATCATGAAGCTCTCCGGCCAGGAGTACGTCGACATGTACGCCACCGCAGCCAAGCGCCGGATAGCGGAGGCGGCGAAGGCGGCCAAGGAAGCCGAGAGGGCCGAGAAGGCCGAGAAGAACGGGAAGGCCGAGAAGGCCGGGAAGCAGCAGGACGAGTCGTAGACCGGGGGACACGGGGAAACCGGGGGGACCGGGGGAGATGCCCGAGCGCGAGCGCGGACGAACCGAAGAACGCGGCGTCATGAGAATGTCGGTCGAGCTGCCGCTGTGGCGCGCGCTCGCCGGATACCGCGTCCTGACCATGCTGTACGCGATCGGCCTGTGCGCCACCGCGTACGACCACTTCGTGCGGCCCTGGGTCGCCGTCGCCTACTACGCCGTCCTGGCCGTGTGGACCCTCGCGACCCTGCCCAAGGTGGCGAGCGCGGCCGCCTGCACCCGGCGCTTCCTGGCCGCCGACCTGACCGTCGCCCTCGTCGGCATCCTGCTCACCCCCGTCGCCGACAGCCACGAGCGGATCGCGGGCGGCGGCCCCACGCTGCCGTCGATATGGACCGCCGGCGCGGTGCTGGCCTTCGCCATCAAGGGCGGCTGGCGCTGGGCGGCCGTCGCCTCCACGGCCGTCGCCGCCGTCAACCTGGTCGAGCGCGGCCATCCCGCCCGGGACACCGTGCACAACGTCATCCTCGTCTGGGTGGCCTCCATCGCCATCGGCTACGTCGTGGAGGTGGCCCGCGCCTCCGAGCGCACCCTCGCCCGCGCGCTGGAGATCGAGGCCGCGACCCGGGAGCGGGAGCGGCTGGCCCGGGACATCCACGACAGCGTGCTGCAGGTGCTGGCGATGGTGAAGCGCCGGGGCGCGGCCCTCGGCGGGGAGGCGGCCGAGCTGGGCCGGCTGGCCGGGGAGCAGGAGGTGGCCCTGCGCACGCTGGTGTCGGGCGGCCTGGTCCCGGTGTCCCGGGCCGCGGAGGACGCGCCCGCCGGAGCCGTCGTACGCGCCGTCGGGCGGCCGGACGAGGACGCACCGGCCGGCCCGGTCGACCTGCGCTCCCTGCTGGCCGGCTACGCCCGCGCCCGGGTCAGCCTCGCCGAGCCCGGCGCCCCGGTGCTGCTGCCGCCGGCCGCGGCCCGCGAGGTGGCCGCCGCGGTCGGCGCCGCCCTGGACAACGTGCGCCGGCACGTCGGGGAGGACGCGCGCGCCTGGATCCTGGTCGAGGACGAACCGGACGAGATCGTCGTCACCGTCCGGGACGACGGCCCCGGCATCCCCGAGGGCCGGCTCGCGCAGGCCGAGGGGGAGGGCCGGCTCGGAGTGGCCCTGTCGATCCGGGGCCGGCTGCGCGACCTCGGCGGCAGCGCCGAGATCGTCTCCGTCCCCGGACAGGGCACGGAAGTGGAACTGAAGGTACCGAAGGGCGCCGTGCGGGCGCGGGGGAAGAAGGCGGAACAGCGATGACGCAGCAGCAGGACCCGATCAAGGTCATGGTGGTGGACGACCACCCCATGTGGCGGGACGCGGTCGCCCGCGACCTGGCCGAGTCCGGCTTCGCGGTGGTCGCCACCGCCGGCGACGGCGAGCAGGCGGTCCGCCGCGCCAGGGCCGCCGCCCCCGACGTCCTCGTGCTGGACCTCAACCTGCCCGCCAAGCCCGGCGTCCAGGTGTGCAAGGAACTCGTCGGCCACAACCCGGCGTTGCGGGTCCTCGTCCTGTCGGCGAGCGGCGAGCACGCGGACGTGCTGGAGGCCGTGAAGTCCGGCGCGACCGGCTATCTGCTGAAGTCGGCCTCCACCGAGGAACTGCTGGACGCGGTGCGCCGTACCGCCGTCGGCGACCCGGTGTTCACACCGGGCCTCGCCGGCCTGGTCCTCGGCGAGTACCGCCGGCTGGCCGCCGAGCCCGTGCCCGCCCCGGACGCCGAGGAGCCCGGCGCGCCCCGGCTGACGGACCGGGAGACGGAGGTGCTGCGGCTGGTGGCGAAGGGCCTGAGCTACAAGCAGATCGCCGAACGCCTCGTCATCTCCCACCGCACGGTGCAGAACCACGTCCAGAACACCCTCGGCAAGCTCCAGCTGCACAACAGGGTGGAGCTGGTCCGGTACGCGATAGAACGCGGACTCGACGACGAGTAGGCCGGTTTCCGACGCCACGCACCGGAATCACCCTTCCGCCCTATCCCGATGTGACCTGAATCACCATTAGCGTGACCGGTCGTCAGGCAAGCGCGGTGAAGGGACATTTCCATGCGGGTCGGAGTACTGACCGGAGGCGGCGACTGCCCCGGGCTCAACGCCGTCATCCGGGGCATCGTCCGCAAGGGCGTGCAGGAGTACGGCTATGACTTCGTCGGCTTCAAGGACGGCTGGCGCGGTCCCCTCGAAGGAGACGCCATCCGCCTCGACATCCCCGCGGTGCGCGGCATCCTGCCCCGCGGCGGCACCATCCTCGGCTCCTCGCGCACCAACCCCCTGAAGGTGCAGGACGGCATCCGCCGCATCAAGGACAACCTGGCCAAGCAGGAGATCCAGGCCCTGATCGCGATCGGCGGCGAGGACACCCTCGGCGTCGCGGCCCGCCTGTCCGGCGAATACGGCGTGCCCTGCGTGGGCGTACCGAAGACCATCGACAACGACCTGTCCGCCACCGACTACACCTTCGGCTTCGACACCGCCGTCAACATCGCCACCGAGGCCATCGACCGGCTGCACACCACCGCCGAGTCCCACATGCGGGTCCTGGTGGTCGAGGTGATGGGCCGGCACGCCGGCTGGATCGCCCTGCACTCGGGCCTGGCCGGCGGCGCCAACGTCATCCTCATCCCCGAGCAGCGCTTCGACGTCGACCAGGTCTGCGACTGGGTGACCTCCCGCTTCCGGGCGTCGTACGCCCCGATCGTGGTCGTCGCCGAGGGCGCCATGCCCAAGGACGGCGACATGGTGCTCAAGGACCAGTCGCTGGACTCCTTCGGGCACGTCCGGCTCTCCGGGGTCGGCGAGTGGCTCGCCAAGGAGGTCGAGAAGCGCACCGGCAAGGAGGCCCGCACCACGGTCCTCGGACACGTCCAGCGCGGTGGCACGCCCAGCGCCTTCGACCGCTGGCTCGCCACCCGCTTCGGCCTCCACGCCATCGACTGCGTCCGCGAGGGCGACTTCGGGAAGATGGTCGCCCTGCGCGGCACCGACGTCGTCCGCGTCCCCCTCGGGGAGGCCACCGCCAAGCTGAAGACGGTCGACCCGAAGCTCTACGAGGAGGTGGGGGTGTTCTTCGGCTGACGGCGGCCCCGCGGGGCTACACGGTCGTGCGGCGCACCTGGGCGACCAGGTCCCGCACGACCGCCGCCCCGTTCAGGGTGAGGACCGACTCCGGATGGAACTGCACCCCCGCGAACCCCGGACCCCGCAGGGCGTGCACCTCGCCGTTCTCCGCCCGGCTCACCTCCACCCCGTGCGCCGCCAGCCCACGGGCCGCCTCGTCGTCGCAGCGCGCGGCGAAGCTGTTGTAGAAGCCGACCGTCTCCGGCCGCCCGAACAGGTCGATCTCCGTCTGCGCCCCCTGGTACGGCACCTGCTTGCGTACGATCTCCAGCCCCAGCTCCGCCGCGATCAGTTCGTGCCCGAGGCAGACGCCGAGCACCCCGTGCCGGTGCCTGCCGATCACCTCGGCGGCCAGCCCCCGCAGAAACGCCATCTTGGGATCGCCCAGGTCACAGGGGTCGCCGGGACCGGGTCCGAGCACCACCGTCCCCTCGTGCGCGAGCACGGCCTCCCGCAGCCCCGGCTCGTCGTACCGGCGGACGGTCACCTCCAGCCCGCAGGACCGCAGCACGTGCGCCAGCATCGCGGTGAAGGTGTCCTCGCCGTCCACGATCAGCGCGTGCCCGGTCAGCTCCCTCGACCGCTCCTGCATCCGCAGCCAGAACGGCGCCAGCGACGAGCGGCGCCCGTCCAGCGCCGCCCGCACCCGGGGATCGTCGGCCAGCCGCGGCCGCACCGACTCCCCGGCCGGCCGGCCCGGACGCACCCCGAGAGCCGCCAGGACCCCCGCCGCCTTGGCGTGCGTCTCCGCGACCTCGCCCGCCGGGTCCGAGCCGCGCACCAGCGTCGCCCCGACGGGCACGCGCAGCCGCCCGTCGGCGGAGATGTCGGCGGTGCGGATCAGGATGGGGGAGTCGAGGGTCTGCGCACCCCCGGAGTCCCGCCCCAGCAGCGCGAGCGCACCGGCGTAGTACCCGCGCCCCACGCCGTCCCGCCCCAGCGGCTCGTACCGCTCGATCACCCGGCACGCGTTCTGCACCGGCGACCCGGTCACCGTCGCCGCGAACATCGTCTCCCGCAGCACCTCCCGCACGTCCAGGGAGGACCTCCCGCGCAGCTCGTACTCGGTGTGCGCGAGGTGCGCCATCTCCTTCAGCCGCGGCCCGACGACGACCCCGCCCATGTCGCCGACGGTGCACATCATCTTCAGCTCCTCGTCCACGACCATCGACAGCTCCTCGATCTCCTTGCCGTCGGCGAGGAAGCCGAGCAGGTGCTCGGGGGTCGGCCCCCCGGCGGGATAGCGGTACGTCCCGCTGATCGGGTTCATGACGACCGTGCCGCCGGACATCCGGACGTGCACCTCCGGACTCGCCCCCACCAGCGTCCGGTCGCCGGTGTGCACCACGAACGTCCAGTACGCGCCCCGCTCGCCCGCCAGCAGCCGCCGGAACAGCGCCAGCGCGTCCGCGCGGCCGAAGCCGGGGATCGCGCCCTCGTACGTCCTCCGGATCACGAAGTTCGCGCCCTCGCCCCGGCCGATCTCCTCGCGCAGTACCCGCCCGACGATCTCGCCGTACTCCTCGTCGCCGACGTCGAAGCCCCCGCCCTCCACCCGCACCTCGTGCGCGGGGAGCTGCGCCAGCGCCTCGTCGAGCGGGATCTCGTAGGACTCCTGCGGGGTCAGCACGAGCAGCGGGGTGCCGTCGTCGCGGACGTCGAAGCCGCGTTCGCGGATCTGCCGGAACGGGACGAGCGCGAGTCCCTCGTCGGGCAGGTCGGCGAGCCGCTCCCGGCTGGTCACCGGGCCGATCAGCACCTCCACCAGGTCCTCGTCGCGGCCGGGGGCGCGACGGCGCAGCAGGGCGAAGGGGCGGGGGTCGTGCAGCAGCCGGGCCAGATCCATGGTTCCTCTTCCGTCGATGGGGTCGACCGATGTGGTCGACAAGCGGTGAGGAACGACCCCGGACACACCGAAGGCCGCCCCTCGGGCGGCCTTCGCGAAGTCTGTCGTATGCGCGATCAGCGGGCCGCCGGAGAAGCGGTCCACCACCAGTTCTGGATCGACTGCGCGAACATGCCGGGAACCCTACCGCACCCGCCGGACCGTCCGCGAGGTGATCGCGCCGTCTCATTCTTCGAGCCGGAGGAAAGGTCCCCGGACGCGACCCCGTAATGTTTACGAGGTGACCGTGAACGCTAAGACCAGCCCGAGTGCTGGCAACACCTGGCGAGACCTGCCCGCGGCGCAGCAGCCCGAGTACCCCGACCCCGAGGCTCTGCGCGCAGTGATCGCGGACCTCGAGTCGTATCCGCCGCTCGTCTTCGCGGGCGAGTGCGACCAGCTGCGCGCCCGGATGGCGGCCGTCGCCAAGGGAGAGGCGTTCCTCCTCCAGGGCGGCGACTGCGCGGAGGCCTTCGACGCGGTGTCCGCCGACCACATCCGCAACAAGCTCAAGACGCTGCTCCAGATGGGCGCCGTCCTGACCTACGCGGCCTCCGTGCCCGTGGTGAAGGTCGGCCGGATCGCGGGCCAGTACTCCAAGCCCCGCTCCAAGCCGACCGAGACCCGCGACGGCGTGACGCTCCCGGTGTACCGGGGCGACTCCGTCAACGGCTTCGACTTCACCGAGGCCAGCCGCATCCCGGACCCCGAGCGGCTCAAGCGCATGTACCACGCCTCGGCGTCCACGCTGAACCTGGTGCGCGCCTTCACCACCGGCGGGTACGCCGACCTGCGCCAGGTGCACGCCTGGAACCAGGATTTCGTGCGCACCTCGCCGTCGGGCCAGCGCTACGAGCAGCTCGCGCGGGAGATCGACAACGCGCTGAACTTCATGCGGGCCTGCGGCACCGACCCGGAGGAGTTCAAGACCGTCGAGTTCTTCTCCTCGCACGAGGCGCTGCTGCTGGACTACGAGTCCGCCCTGACCCGGGTCGACTCGCGCACCGGCAGGCTGTACGACGTCTCCGCGCACATGGTGTGGATCGGCGAGCGCACCCGGCAGATGGACGGTGCGCACATCGAGTTCGCCTCGCGGATCCGCAACCCGATCGGCATCAAGCTCGGCCCGACCACGACGGCCGAGGAGGCGCTGCGCTACATCGACCGCCTCGACCCCGAGCGGGAGCCGGGCCGGCTGACCTTCATCGTCCGCATGGGCGCCGGGAAGATCCGCGACAAGCTGCCCGAGCTGGTGGAGAAGGTCACGGCGTCCGGTGCCACGGTGGCCTGGGTGACCGACCCGATGCACGGCAACACCTTCGAGGCGGCCTCCGGCCACAAGACGCGCCGCTTCGACGACGTCCTCGACGAGGTCAAGGGCTTCTTCGAGGTACACAAGGCGCTCGGCACCCACCCGGGCGGCATCCACGTGGAGCTGACCGGCGACGACGTCACCGAGTGCGTGGGCGGCGGCGACGAGATCTTCGTCGACGACCTGCACCAGCGCTACGAGACCGCCTGCGACCCCCGACTGAACCGCAGCCAGTCGCTGGACCTGGCGTTCCTGGTCGCCGAGATGTACCGCGACCAGTAGTCGTCCCGCGGTTGGGGCGCGGATCACATCCGATCCGCGCCCCTCTGCTCTTTTGCGGGCTCCACCCCGGCAGGTAAGGTTAGGTTTGCCTCACCGATCACGGGGATGGCAGAGAGACAGCGATCCCGTCGGGAGGTGTACCGCGTGTACGTCTGCAGCTGCTTCGGCATCACCGAGGCACAGGTCAAGCAGCACGCGGAGAACGGCGCCTGCACCCCCCGCCAGATAGCCTCCGCCAGCAAGGCGGGTACGGACTGCGGGTCGTGCGTGCGCCGGATCCAGGCCCTCCTGGGCCGTGGCGCCTGTCCGCGCCGTGAGCTGGCCGACCAGGGCCGGCCCGTCCTCACCGGGCTGGACGAGGCCGCCTAGCTCTCCGGCTGCTCGATCAGCTGGGCGATGTACAGCGCCTCCCCGAGCTTGTCCACCAGCTCCAGCTGGGTGTCCAGGTAGTCGATGTGGTGCTCCTCGTCGGCGAGGATGTCCTCGAAGATGTTCGCGGACGTGATGTCGCCCTTCTCCCGCATCACCTTGATGCCCCGTTTGAGCCGGTCGATCGCCTCCACCTCGATCTGCCGGTCCGCCTCGAACATCTCCCGGACGGTCTGCCCCACGCGGACGTGGAACAGCCGCTGGTAGTTGGGCAGCCCCTCCAGGAACAGGATCCGGTCGGTCAGCACCTCGGCGTGCTTCATCTCGTCGAACGACTCGTGCCGCGTGTACTTCGCCAGCTTCGTCCAGCCGAAGTTCTCCTGCATCTTCGCGTGCAGGAAGTACTGGTTGATCGCGGTCAGCTCGCCGGTGAGCTGCTCGTTGAGGAACTCGATGACCTCGGGATCGCCCTGCATCGCAGCGGCTCCTTCCACACGGGGGGACGGGGGAGGTGTGCGCCGCATGATTGCACCGGAGGGGAAGATCGTCCAGTAAGTGGGCACTTAGTAGGTACGCACTGATTGGCAGTGATTGTCCGGTTCGGGGGTGGGTGGTCAAGGGCACTGCCCGAGGTCTGTCAGGATGGATACATGGGTCATCCGGTGGAGCGAGCGTCTGGGGCGGCGGCAGGATCCGAGCTTCCACCGGGGCAGCGGCTCCAGCGGGGCTGGCCGGTCACGCACTACGGGCCGGTCCCGAAGTTCCGGCCCGAGCGCTGGGAGTTCCGGGTCTTCGGCGCCACCGCCGACGGTGACAAGCGCACCTGGAACCACGAGGAGTTCACGGCCCTGCCGTACACCACGGTGGTGGCCGATCTGCACTGCGTGACGAAGTTCAGCATGACCGGCGCGGAGTGGGGCGGCGTCCCGGCCCGCGCGATCCTGGACCTGGCCCCGCCGGCCCCGGACGTCACCCATGTGATGGTCTGGGCGGAGTACGGCTTCAGCTCCAACCTGCGCCTCGCGGACTTCGCCTCCGACCGTACGATCTTCGCCACCCACAAGGACGGCGAGCTGCTCACCGCCGAGCACGGCTTTCCGGTCCGCCTGATCGTGCCCCACCTGTACGCCTGGAAGGGCCCGAAGTGGGTCCGGGGCGTGGAGTACATGACCGCCGACCGCCGCGGCTTCTGGGAGGAGCGCGGCTACCACAACATCGGCGACCCCTGGAAGGAACAGCGCTACTCCTACCAGGAGCAGCCCGGGGACGGCCCCGAGCTGTGACCCCCGGTCCGGTCAGTGGTGGTACCGGTGCACCACCGCATGTCCCCTGCCCCGGCCGATCATCCACTTGTTGACCGGTGTGGTCACCGCGAAGGCGATCACCAGCGAGACCGCGAGCGAGACCCAGAAGAGCGCGTCGCCCAGCATGGCGTCCCGGGCGGACGGCCAGACCAGGATCACCCCGTTGTCGATCAGCTCCATCACGGCGATGGACAGGGTGTCCGCGGCCAGCGCCACCCGGAAGGCCGCACGGAAGCCGACGCCGGCCCGCAGGATGCCGCGCAGGGTGAGCGAGTAGCCGAAGAAGAAGGCCAGCAGGATCGCGAGCAGGGTGGTCGGCAGGTTGCCCCAGCCCAGTGCCGTGCCGACGACCATGCCGAGCACCTCGCCGATCGCGCAGCCGGTGAGGCAGTGCAGGGTGGCCTGCATGGCCATGGGCCAGCCGGCGGCCGGCGCGGGGTGCCGCCCGTGCGCGTGCCGCTCCTCGTGGTGTCCGTGCTCGTGCCCGTGCTCGTGGCCTTCGGGCCGGCGGTGCTGGTGGCCGGTGTGCGCGGAGTGGTCCATGGTTTCCCCCATGCCGAGTGACGGTTCCTGCGACTCGTAGGAACCGTATACCCCCCTGGGGTATTCCTCAACGGGTCAGGAATCCCGCAGTTTCTTCAGCCGCTCCACGTCGGCCGCGTGCCCCTCCTTGCCGCCGGGCGTCTCGATGACCAGCGGTACGCCCTCGGTCGCGGGGTGGGTCATCAGCGCCCGGAACGGGTCCTCGCCGATGTGGCCGGCGCCGATGTTCTCGTGCCGGTCCTTGTGCGCGCCCACCACGTCCTTGGAGTCGTTGGCGTGGATCAGCTTCAGCCGTCCCTCGCCGACGGTCTCCACCAGCAGGTCCAGCGTCCGGTGCATCCCGCCCGGCCCGGTCAGGTCGTGCCCGGCGGCGAAGATGTGGCAGGTGTCCAGGCAGACGCCCAGCCTGGGATGGGCGTCGAGCGCCTCGAAGTACGGCCCGAAGTCCCAGGTCCGCGAGCACAGCGAGGCGCCCTGCCCGGCGGTGGACTCCAGCAGCAGGAAGGGGTCGTCGTCGTGGGTCAGCTCGTCCAGCAGCGGCAGCAGGTACGCGCGGACCTGCTTGAGCGCCACCTCCCGCGCCCGCCCGCCGGTCGCGCTCCCGGTGTGCACCACCACACCCAGCGCGCCGATCTCCCGTCCGCGGCGCAGCGAGTGCCGCAGCGACTCCACCGACCGCTCCACGGTCGCCTCGGTGTGCGAGCCGAAGTTGATCAGGTACGGCGCGTGGACGTACGCCGGGACCGACTCCTCGGCGCAGGCCTGGCGGAACGCCTCGTCCTGCCGCGGGTTCCCGGCCGGCGTGGCCCAGCCGCGCGGGTTGGCGACGAAGACCTGTACCGCCTCCGCCTTCAGATCACGGGCGTACGACAACCCGACGGAGTGCAGGCCGCCGGCCACGGGCACATGGCCGCCGACGGGGTTGCGGGGGACCGGCCGGGCGGGGGACGACTGAACGGAACTCACCCGTTCAGGGTGTCATGTCCGCCCCCGGGCCCGGGCCGCGGTCACCGGTGAGACCGGTCACCGGATGGTGATCGTGATCGTCGACCCCTTGGGCGCCCGGTCGCCGCCCTCGACCGACTGCTTCTTCACGGTGTCGCCGAACAGCCCGAGCAGCCCCCGGTCCTCGTCCACCTCGAAGCCGGCGCCCTCCAGCGCCTTGTGGGCATCGTCCACGCTGTCGCCGACCACGTCCGGGACCTCGATCATCTCCGGGCCCTTGGACAGGGTCAGGGTCACCGTGTCGCCCTCGGCGGCCCGGCCTCCCTCGCCCGGGCTCTGCGCGGCGACCTCGCCCGCGTCGTACTCGGAGTTGATCCGCTTGGCGGCGACCTTCACCTTCAGCCCGGCGTCCGTCAGCTCCTGCCTGGCGCTGTCCAGGTCGTCGCCGGTGACGTCCGGCACGTCGACCGGGCGGCCCTTGCTGACGACCAGCGCGATCGCCGAGCCGGCGTGCCGCTTGGTGCCCGCCTCCGGGGTCGTACCGATCACCGAGCCCCTCGGCACGTCCTCGCTGAGCTCGCGGGTCACCATGCCCGGCTCCAGGCCGTCCGCCTTCAGCCGCGCCCGCGCCTTCGCCAGCGGCTGCCCCGCCACGTTCGGCACGTTCACCGTCTCCGCACCCAGCGACACGGTCAGCGTCACCGAGTCGTGGTCCCGGATCCGGGCGCCGGGCGCCGGGTCGGAGCCGATCACCGTGCCGCGCTCGACGGTGTCGCTGTACGCGCGCTTGACCTGGCCGACCTCCAGCCCGGCCGCCTCCAGCCGCTCCTTCGCCCGCGCCTCCGTCTGCGCCAGCAGCGGGGGCACCTTGGTGAACTGGCCCGAGTTGATGTACCAGACCCCGGCGCCCACGCCGAACACCAGCAGGACGGCCGCGATCACCAGCAGCACCGTGCGCGGGGGACGCGCCGGGCGCCGGCGGGGCGGCACGGGCGGGCTCTGGAAGCGGGCGGTCCGGTCGATGCCGTCACCGGCGGCCTCCGCCGGGGCGTCCTCGTCGACGGGCAGCGGGCGGGGGAGGGTGAGCGAGCGCGGGATCACGCTCGTGCGGTCCTCGGCGTTGTCGTGCTCCGCGGTCAGCGCCCGCGGGGGCAGCGTGTCCAGCTGCTCGTCGGTCAGCGCCAGACGGGTCTCGCGCACCTGGGCGAGCAGCGCCACGGCGTCGTACGGCCGGATGTCGGGGGTGCGGGCGGTGGCCGACGCGACCAGCTCGTCCAGCTCGTACGGCAGCCCGGGCACCAGCGCCGAGGGCGGCGGCACGTCGTCGTGGAGGTGCTTGTAGAGCACCTGGGCCGGGGTGTCCCCGGAGTGCGGCTTGCCGCCGGTCAGCATCTCGTACAGCACCACACCGCACGCGTACACGTCGACGCGGGGGTCGGCGGTGCCCTGCTCGATCTGCTCGGGGGCGAGGTAGGAGACGGTCCCGAGCACGGCGCCCGTCGTGCTGGTCACCGTGTCCACGGAGCGCACCAGCCCGAAGTCGGCGACCTTGACCCGGCCGTCGTCTCCTATCAGCACGTTCTCCGGCTTCATGTCCCGGTGCACGAACCCGGCCCGGTGGGCGGCGCCCAGCGCGGCGAGCACCGGCTCCATGATGTCCAGCGCGGCCCGCGGCTGCACCGCGCCCCGCTCGCGCAGCACGTCCCGGAGGGTGCAGCCGGCTATGTACTCCATGGCCAGGTAGACGTACGACCCGTCGGTCCCCTGGTCGAAGACCTGCACCACGTTCGGGTGGTCCAGCCGGGCGACGGACTTCGCCTCCCGGATGAACCGTTCGACGAACGTCCCGTCGACCGCGAGCGTCGGGTGCATCACCTTCAGCGCGAGAACGCGGTCCAGCCGGGTGTCCAGGGCCCGGTAGACCGTGGCCATCCCGCCGGCCGCGATCCGCGCGTCCACGCGGTACCGGCCGTCGAGCACCTGCCCGACGAGGGGGTCCTGAAGGGTCGTATCCACGAGAGGGGAGTCTACGAGGACCGACGGACACCCCCGCCCGTTCGTCCCTGACAGCACCACGACTGAAGCCGACCTGTGACGCGACACACGCAAGCCACCCCGCCGCCGCGGGCCCGGCCGAGGGCGCCGCGGCACGCCTGCGACGACACCACGGGCCGCCGCCGGCGCCGCACGCGTGCCGTCGGGTCTCTGTGGGGCGGTGGTGGCGCTGGCCCGACCGTGTGGCCGCAGCATGTCCACTGCGGCGCCTCACCCGTGCCGTCGGGCCCGTTTTGTGACGGTGGTGTCGCAGGCCTGACCGTGGTGCCGCGGTCCGGTCGTGGTGTCACGGGTCGGCGCGGGCGGCCGCACGCGGGACGTCGGGCCCCTGCGGGGCCGGTTGTGCCGCTGGCCCGACCGTGTGGCCGCAGCATGTCCCACCGGGGTGCCGTGGCCCGGCCGTGGTGCCGCACGCGTGCCGTCGGGGTCCGTTCGTGGCGGTGGCGCCGTAGGCCCTGCCCGTGGTGCCGTGGCCCGGCCGTGGGCCGCACGCGTGCCGTCGGGTCCGTTTTGTGACGGTGGTGTCGCAGGCCTGACCGTGGTGCCGCGGTCCGGTCGTGGTGTCACGGGTCGGCGCGGGCGGCCGCACGCGCGATGCCGGGTCCTTTCGCGGTGGTGGTGCCGCAGGCCCGACCGTGGTGTCACGACCGGCGACGGCGCCGCAGGCGCGACCGCTGGTCCCTGCGCGGCGGGGCGTGCCGCGGCCCGGCCGCGCTGCCGTACGTGCGACGGCCGGTGCCGACGCGACGACTCTGCCGCAGGCCGCCCGCCGCAGGCCCGGCCGCGCGCGACCGTGGCGGCCACGCGACGGCGGTGAGGTGCCCGGCCGTGGTGCCGTACCCGGCCCCCACCCCGCCACGACCCGCGGCCGCCGGCGGCGAGGACGCCCCACGGGAAGGGCCACCCCCCCAGCGGGCGGTGCGCGGGTAGGAGGCGGAGGACGGCCCGGCCGCGGTGCCGGTTCAGAACGCGGGGCGCTCCGGATCCAGCACGGCCAAGCCCTCCGCGGGAGACGACGCCTCGGCGAGGTACCGCCTGGGGATCCGCCCCGCCGTACGAGCCAGCCGGCCCCCCTCCACGGCGAGCCGCATCGCGGAAGCCATCCGCTCGGGTTCCTGCGCCCGCGTCACCGCGGAGGCGAGCATCACCCCCGCACACCCCAGCTCCATCGCCAGCGCGACGTCGGAGGCCGTACCGGCCCCCGCGTCGAGGATGACCGGCACCCGCGCGTGCTCCACGATCAGCTGGAAGTTGTGGGGGTTGCGAATGCCCAGCCCGGACCCGATCGGCGACCCGAGCGGCATGACGGCGGCACACCCGACGTCCTCCAGCTTCCGCGCGAGCACCGGGTCGTCGTTGGTGTACGGCAGCACCGTGAACCCGTCGTCGACCAGCGTCTCCGCCGCCTCCAGCAACTCCACCGGATCCGGCAGCAGCGTCCGCTCGTCGGCGATGACCTCCAGTTTCACCAGGTCCGTACCCAGCGCCTCCCGGGCCAGCCGGGCGGTCAGCACGGCCTCGCCGGCGGTGAAGCAGCCGGCCGTGTTCGGCAGCACCCGGATGCCGAGCTTCTCCAGCACCGACAGCACGGAACCGTGCACGGAGGGGTCCACCCGGCGCATCGCGACCGTGGTCAGTTCCGTGCCGGAGGCGATCAGCGCCCGCTCCAGCACCTCAAGGCTCGGCGCCCCGCCCGTACCCATGATCAGCCGGGAGGAGAGGGCCAGGTCACCGAGGACCAGGGAATCGTCGGCCATGGCTCAGCCTCCCTGTACGGCGGTGAGGACCTCGACCCGGTCGCCGTCGGCGAGGGCGGTCGCCGCCCACTCCGCGCGCGGGACGACGGTCTCGTTGACGGCGGCCGCCACCCCGCGCGGGGCCGCGGTGAGGGTGTGGACGAGGGCGTCGAGGGCGGTGCCCGCGGGGATCTCCCGGCGCTCGCCGTTGACGGAAATCACGACCGGGCTGCTCATGCGGGCTGCTCCAGCTTCTCCCCGAGCGCGGCGCCGAAACGCCGCGGTGTGAACGGGCGGGCTTCCTCGGGCAGTTCGCCGGTGGCCAGGGTGTGCGCCAGCACGTCCCCGGTGACCGGGGTGAGCAACACTCCGTTGCGGTGGTGCCCGGTGGCCAGCAGCAGCCCGGCCAGCCCGGACGGGCCGAGCAGCGGCGCGTTGTCGGGGGAGCAGGGGCGCAGCCCGGCCCGGGTCTCGGTGAGCGGCAGCTCGGTGATGCCGGGCACCAGCTCATGGGCGTCGCGCAGCAGCTCGTACACGCCCCCGGCGGTGACCGTCGTGTCCCAGCCCAGCTCCTCGCTGGTGGCGCCGACGACCAGTTCGCCGTTCTCCCGGGGCACCAGGTACACATGGCTGCCGCGCACCACCGCCCGCACGGTCCGGCTCAGGAACGGCGCGTACCGGGGCGGTACGGACAGCCGCAGCACCTGCCCCTTGACCGGCCGTACCGGAGGCAGCAGTTCGCCGGGCACGCCCGCGAGCCGTCCGCTCAGGCTGCCGGCCGCGAGCACGACCTGGCCGGCGCGCAGCGCGGTGCCGTCCGCGGTGGTGACCCCGGCGGCCCGGTCGCCCGTCACGTCCAGCCGCTCCGCCCAGGCGCGGTGGAACACCACCCCGGACCGCTCGCACGCGGCCACCAGGGCCGCCGCGAGCCGGCGCGGGTCGATCTGGTGGTCGCCGTCGACCCGCAGCCCGCCGCGCACCCCCGGCGCCAGCATCGGCTCCAGGCGCCGGCACTCCCGCCCGGACAGCCACTCCGAGGCGAGCCCCGAGCGCTGCTGGAGCGCGTGCAGTTCCCGCAGGTGGGCCCGGTCGTCGGCGTCCAGCGCGACGGCGAGGGTGCCGCAGCGGCGGTAACCGAGGCCGTGGCCGGTCAGCTCGGTCAGCTCGGCCGCGAAGTCGGGGTAGCGGCGGGCCGATTCCAGGTTGAGGGCGAGCAGGGTCTCCTCGCCGTAGTGCAGTTCGGTGACCGCGGCCAGCATCCCGGCCGCGACCTGCGCGGCCCCGCCGCCGGGCTCGGGGTCCACCACGGCCGTGGCGAGCCCGCGCTGCGCGGCGCGCCAGGCCGTGACCAGGCCGATGACTCCGCCCCCGATGACGAGGACGTCGGACGTACGTGACGACATGGGCGTCCAGCCCCTCCCTTCGCCGGCATGACCCGGATCAGGTTCGTACGGTCGGAGGCCGCCAGCCTCCCTCTCAGCCCGGTGCGTCCGGGCTCCCGCGAGTGCTTGTACGGTGGCCACCCTAGCCCGCCGACCTTCGCACTCGTAAGGGAGCCCCGCTTCATGGCCCGCTCGCTGGACGGACTCATCCTCGCCCCCGTGGCGGACCAGGCCCCAGGTCAGGTGGGCACCCGGACCCGGTTCACGTACCACGAGCGGGACGGCCGGATCTGGGCCGAGTACGCGGGCGGCGACGTCGTCCGCGGCCACCTGGTGGGCACCCGCGAGGGCGACCGGCTGGACTTCCGGTACGTGCAGCTCAAGACCGACGGAACGACCGCCTCCGGGCACTGCGCGTCCACGGTCGTGGAGCTGCCGGACGGCCGGGTGCGGCTGGAGGAGACCTGGGAGTGGGAGTCGGGGCCGGGCTCCGGCACGAGCGTTGTGGAACAGGTCACCGAGCACGCCCGGTGACTGACGGATCATCAATTGTCTATGGTGGCCGGGTGAGCGAGCAGACAGCGGAAAAGGGCACGTCACCGGTGCGGCGCGCGGTGATCGTGGGCGCGGGCATGGCCGGGGTGCAGACCGCGGTCGCCCTGCGCGAGCAGGGTTTCCGGGGCGGGGTGACCGTCATCGGCGCCGAACCGCACCAGCCGTACGACCGGCCGCCGCTGTCGAAGGCGGTCCTGCTCGGCAAGGCCGAGGACTCGGCCTTCGAGGTGGACTTCGAGTCCCTCGGCGTGGAGCTGCGACTGGGCTGCGAGGTGCGCGGGGTGCGCCCCGCCGACCACGAGCTGGACACCGACACGGGCCCCGTGCCCTACGACGTCCTGGTCCTGGCCACCGGCGCGGAACCGGTGCGGCTGCCCGGCACCGAGGGCGTGCCCGGGGTGCATCTGCTGCGCACCCTGGACGACGCCGAGCGGCTGCGGCCGGTGCTCGCCCGGCAGCACGACATCGTGGTGGTGGGCGCCGGCTGGATCGGCGCCGAGTTCGCCACCGCCGCCCGTGAGGCGGGCTGCGCGGTGACCGTCGTGGAGGCCGCCGAGCATCCGCTCGCCGGCGCCCTGCCCGCCGAGGTCGCCGCGCCCATGGCCGCGTGGTACGCCGACGCGGGCGCGGAGCTGCGCACCCACGCGCGCGTGGAGCGCGTCGAGCCCGGCGCGGTCGTGCTCGCCGACGGCACCCGGCTGCCCGCGGGCGCCGTCGTCGTCGGCATCGGCGCCCGCCCCGCCACCGCCTGGCTGGCCGGCTCGGGCATCGAGCTCGGCGCGCACGGCGAGGTCCGCACCGACGACCACCTGCGCACCTCCGTGCCGGACGTGTACGCCGTCGGCGACTGCGCCTCCTTCCCCTCGGCCCGCTACGGCGAGCGGCTGCTCGTCCACCACTGGGACAACGCCCTGCAGGGCCCGCGCACGGTCGCCGCGAACATCCTCGGCGAGACCCCGGCGGCGTACGATCCGGTGCCGTACTTCTGGTCCGAGCAGTTCGGCCGGTTCGTGCAGTACGCCGGCCACCACGCCGCGGCCGACCGCCTGGTCTGGCGCGGCGATCCGGCGGGCCCCTCCTGGTCGGTGTGCTGGCTGCGCGAGAACCGCCTGGTGGCCCTCCTGGCGGTGGGCCGCCCCCGCGACCTGGCCCAGGGCCGCCGCCTGATCGAGGCGGGCCGGACGATGGATCCGGAGTCCCTGGCGGACCCGGGCCGCCCCCTGAAGAACGCCACGGCGGACGAGCGCACCCTCCCACCTGGACCTGCCTGACTTCCGACTGTCGGTGGGGGATGGCAGGCTTGTGTCCGTGACCGAGATTGACGCAAAGATTGATGCTCTCGTCCCCGCCTGGCTCACCCTCCCCGACATCGCCGAACAGCTCGGCGTCGAGGTGACGCGCGTCCGGCAGCTGGTCAAGGAGGGCCAGCTGATCGCCGTACGCCGTGGTGAGAACAAGGCACTGCACGTCCCCGCCGCCTTCATCGACGGGGACAAGGTCGTCAAGGGTCTGGCCGGGACCCTGACGCTCCTGCGGGACGACGGCTTCACGGTCGAAGAGATGATCGAGTGGCTCTTCACCCCCGACCCGACCCTGCCCGGCACCCCCGCGCAGGCCCTGAGCGAGAATCGCGGCACGGAGGTGAAGCGCCGCGCCCAGGCGCTCGCCGTCTGAGCCGACTTTGCCGCGGACGGTGGGGGGGGGGGGGGGGGGGGCCCACCCCCCCCCCCCCCCCAAACAAAACAGACACACACAGAAGGGAGCAGAACAGCCGACCCCACCACCCACGCATCCCGCAGGAGCCGACC
>NZ_JBVHWQ010000002.1:343464-403736 GCF_055564315.1 Streptomyces sp. NPDC029151 | reverse complement strand
CTTCCCCCTCCACTCCCTCCCCCTTCCTCTCCCCCTCGTCTCCCCCCTCCTCCCCTCCCCCCCCCCCCCCCCCCCCCCCCCCCACCGCCGACCACCGCCAGGGACACCGACCACGGGGGGACCCACGCATGTCCGACACCGCCCGCGCCGCGCTCGACGGCGCCCGCCTCTACCTCTGCACCGACGCCCGCAGGCGCCAGGGCGACCTGCCCGAGTTCCTGGACGCGGTCCTGGCCGGTGGTGTCGACATCGTGCAGCTGCGTGACAAGGGCATGGAGGCCGCCGAGGAACTGGAGCACCTGGAGGTCTTCGCCGACGCCTGCGCGAGGCACGGCAAGCTGCTCGCGGTCAACGACCGGGCCGACGTCGCGCACGCCTCCCGGGCCGCGCACCCCTTCGGCGCCGCCGTGCTCCACCTCGGCCAGGGCGACCTCCCGGTCCCCGCGGCCCGCGCCATCCTCGGCGACGACGTCCTCATAGGCCGCTCCACCCACTCCGAGGCGGAGGCCGGGGCCGCCGCCGTCCAGGAGGGCGTCGACTACTTCTGCACCGGCCCCTGCTGGCCCACCCCCACCAAGCCCGGCCGCCACGCCCCCGGCCTGGACCTGGTCCGCCACACGGCGGGCCTCGGCACCGACCGCCCCTGGTTCGCCATCGGCGGCATCGACCTGGGCACCCTGGACCAGGTGCTGGACGCGGGCGCCCGCCGGGTGGTCGTGGTCCGTGCGATCACCGAGGCAGACGACCCGGGCGCCGCGGCGGCGGAGTTCGCGAAGCGGCTGCGCGACGCCCGCTAGCGCCGTTCTGTCCACCTGCTGGACAGGAATCCGGCAATTCGGGCAAATTTCCGATGTGTGGTTGGGGGACCGCCCACCCCTGGCTAACCTGCCGGTATGGCCCTCGGAACCGCATCCACCAGGACTGATCGCGCACGCACCGTGCGCGACATCCTCGCCACCGGCAAGACGACGTACTCCTTCGAGTTCTCGGCGCCGAAGACCCCCAAGGGCGAGCGGAACCTGTGGAGCGCGCTCCGGCGGGTCGAGGCGGTCGCCCCCGACTTCGTCTCCGTGACCTACGGCGCCGGCGGCTCGACCCGCGCGGGCACGGTCAAGGAGACCCAGCAGATCGTCGCGGACACCACGCTGACCCCGGTCGCCCACCTCACCGCGGTCGACCACTCCGTCGCCGAGCTGCGCAACATCATCGGCCAGTACGCGGACGCCGGCATCCGCAACATGCTCGCCGTGCGCGGCGACCCGCCCGGCGACCCGATGGGCGAGTGGGTGGCACACCCCCGGGGCGTCACCTACGCGGCCGAACTCGTCCGCCTCATCAAGGAGTCGGGCGACTTCTGCGTGGGTGTCGCCGCGTTTCCGGAGATGCACCCGCGCTCCTCGGACTGGGACACCGACGTCGCCCACTTCGTGGACAAGTGCCGTGCGGGCGCCGACTACGCCATCACACAGATGTTCTTCCAGCCGGAGTCGTACCTGCGGCTGCGCGACCGCGTGGCCGCGGCGGGCTGTGACACCCCCGTCATCCCGGAGGTCCTGCCGGTCACCAGCGTGAAGATGCTGGAGCGGTTGCCGAAGCTCAGCAACGCCCATGTCCCGGACGCCCTGAAAGAGCGGATCCTCACAGCGAAGGACGATCCGGCGGCGGTACGCTCCATCGGTATCGAGTTCGCCACGGAGTTCTGCGCTCGGCTGCTGGCCGAGGGAGTGCCCGGACTGCACTTCATCACGCTCAACAGCTCCACGGCGACCCTGGAAATCTACGAGAACCTGGGCCTGCACCACCCCCCGCAGGCCTAGACCGGCCGCACCGCGGTACGACACACTGCGTAGCGGTCACTGGGAGAGGGGCGTACATGGGCTGGACGGTCCTCTACATCGCGTTCGGTGTCGTCGCGCTGTGGTTGCTGGGCGAGGTACTGCTGCAGTACAAGGCGCGGCTGCGCTGGCGTCTGCTCGCCTTCGCCGGATTCCTCGGCGTGGTGCTGGGCGTGCTGATGCCGTCCGTCATCGTGATCGGGCTGGGCGCGATCGCCTTCGCGGTCGGCCAGACCTACGTGACGCTGTCGTTCCGGCGCGGCTTCGCGTCCGGCTGGGCCGTCAAGCGGCCCGGTCCCGAGGCCGCCGGCGGCACCAAGCGCCGCCGCGGCCGCGCGGACCGCCACGGTCCCGGCGCGCAGGGTCCCGCCCCCGAGGCCGCCGGGCCCGACGACGAGCAGGCCGGCGACCCCGGCGGCTACGGCCCCGTCCGGACGCACGGCGACTTCGACGGCGGCCACGGCGGCCACGGCGGCCACGACGACTACGACGACTACGACCGCGACGACGTCTTCACCCCGGCCGCCGCCCGCACCGCCGAGCCGGCCGCCGCCGAGACCACCGCCGTCTACGAGCCGCAGCCCCTCCCCGAGGACACCGGCTCCTACGGCGTCTACGGCGACACCACCGCCCCCGCGAACTCCGCCCAGCAGAGCCACGCCTACGACTACTCGGGCTACGGCCAGCAGGGCTACGGCTACGACAGCACGGGCCAGCAGAGCTACGCCAACTACTCCGACCCGTACATCGGCAGCCAGTCCTACGGCTCCTACGACCCCGCGTACGGCCAGCAGTACGGGCAGCAGCAGGGCTACGCCCAGGACCCGTACGCCACGGGCGGTTACGGCGAGACCCCGGCCGGCGGGGTGTGGGTGCCGCAGCAGCGCACCGACGAGACCTACGGCGGCGAACTCCCGCAGGAGCAGCCGTACCCGCACCAGCCGGACGGCCGGCAGCCGCAGCCCGGGGCCGGGTACGACGAGCAGTACCGCTTCTGAGTCACCGGGAGCCGCGGAACTCCGGGCCCTCCACGATCAGCCCGGCCACCAGCGCGCCCGACATCCCGGCGTGCGGGAGGCCGCCGCCGGGGTGGGACCAGCCGCCGGCCGTGAACAGGCCCGGAACCGCCGTGGTGTTGGCCGGATGCAGCACGCCCTCCGGCCCCGCCAGCGCGGGCGGCGGAACCGCGCCGCCCGTGGCGCCCGTCTCCCGCTCGGTGTCCAGCGGGGTGCGGACCTCGCGCCACAGCACCCGCTCGCGCAGCCCCGGCACGGCGCGCTCGGCGGCGGCGACCATCCGGTCGGCGAAGGCGTCGGCGGCCCCCGGCGCCGCCCAGTCGAACTCCGCGGCCGACGGCACGGTGGCCGTCAGCACCAGGGACTCGTGGTTCGCGTCGGGCCGCAGCGAAGGGTCGTCCGGGCGGTCCACGACGACCTGCGGGACGTCCGGCAGCTCCCCGTGCCGGAACAGGTCCAGATCCCCGTCGGCGTCGGCCGTGTGCACCACCGTGCGGTGCACGGCACCGGGCTCCCGCGCCCCGCGCAGCGCCAGGCACACGACCGCACGGCCCGGGTAGCGGTCCTCCGGGTCCAGGGGGACGTCCCGCGCGCCGTACACCTCGCTGCCCGGGACCATGCCGCGCAGCCGCCACGGCCCCGCGCCGACGACGAAGTCCGCCTCCGCCACCGTGCCCCCGGCCAGCTCCACCCCGGCCGCCCGGCCGTCCTCCACCAGGATCCGGGTGACGTCGGCGCCGAAGACGAACTCGACCCGGCGCTTCAGGCACCGCTCGTACACCGCGCGCGCCAGCTCCCGGACGCCGCCGCGCACGTACCAGGTGCCGAAGGCGTGCTCCATGTAGGGCAGCACGGCCGCGCTCGCCGGAGCGGTCCCGGGGTCGGCGCCGTACGCGAGCGCGTACCCGTCGAGCAGCTGGGCCAGCCGGTCGTCGCGCAGCTCCCGCCTGCCGATCTCGAACAGCGTGACCACGCGGCGGGTGCGCAGCAGCCGCTTGTACGAGGTGCCCGGATACGGCTCCTTCCCGGCCAGCACCTCCCAGTTGGGCCACAGCGGCTCCTCCAGCAGCGGCCGGCGGGTGCGGTCCCATGCCTCCCGGGCCCGCACCAGGAAGTCGCCCCAGCGCTCGCCCGCCCCCGCGCCCAGCGCCTCGTCCAGGGCCGCGACCACCCCCGCGCGGGAGGCGTTGGGCAGGGACACCTCGGTGCCGTCCGCGAAGACGTGCCGCGCGGACGGGTCGACCTGGACCAGCTCGACGCAGTCCTCCAGCGGCTCCTTGCCGGTCTTGACGAACAGATCGCGGTACACGGCGGGCAGCGTCAGCAGTCCCGGACCCGTGTCGAAACGGAAGCCCTCCCGCTCGAACCGGCGCACCGCACCGCCGTACGTCTCCGTACGCTCGTACACCACCACCCGGTGGCCCGCGACGGCCAGCCGGGCGGCAGCCGCCATCGCGCCCATCCCGGCGCCGATCACCGCAATCCGTGCCATGACCGCGACTTTATCGACCGCCACGGACACTCCGGCCGCCGGGCGGCCGCGGCGCAGGTCAGGCACCTCGTGAGGCCAGGCGTCGCTCCTCCCGGCGCTGGGCCCGGCGGCGCAGGAAGCGCCGGATGCGCGAGGCCAGGAACAGCAGCACCAGCAGCCCGCCGGCCAGCAGCACGGCCGCGACGACCGCCGCCGCCAGCGGATGGAACATCGCGAACGCGACGACACCGCCGGCCCCGAGATCCTCGGCGACGCTGAGCACGAGGTTGCTGAACGGCTCCGGCGAGGTGTTGACGGCCATCCGCGTCCCGGCCTTGACGGTGTGGCTGGCCAGCGCGGTGGACCCGCCGACCAGGGCGGCCGCCACATCGGAGAGCGAGCCGCTCTGCCCGGCGAGCAGCGCCCCCACCCACGCCCCGGCGAGCGGACGGACCACCGTGTGCACGGAGTCCCACAGCGAGTCGACGTACGGGATCTTGTCGGCGACCGCCTCGCACGCGAACAGCACCCCCGCCACGATCAGCACCTCGGGGCGCTGGAGGGTCTGCGGGATGTCGTCGCCGACTCCCGTCACGCCGAAGAGGCCGAGCAGCAGCACCACCGCGTAGGCGTTGACGCCGCTGGCCCAGCCGCTGGTGAAGACCAGGGGGAGTACGGACACGGACGCGATCGTAGCCAGCCGGCGGGCCGCCGTCGTGGGCACGCGCGCGTACGGCTGAGTACGCGTACTCAGACGGCGAGATGAGTAGGTACGCGGATGGGGCGGCGGGCGCCGGGACGAGAGAGTGGAGCCACGGCAAGGGGGCGTGGCCCGGCACCGCCGACACGGGGCGGCGGAACGGGGCCCGCCCGCGGGCCGCTCCTTCCGCCGATCCGTCGGCGGAAGCGAGACACGGGGGCCTCGGGGGAAGACCACCACGGGGGTCCGCACGGGGGAACCCGTACGGGGGAGTGCGGGGAGGAAGTACGGGGGAACCACGGGGGACACACCGGGAGGGACGGGGTTCACGGGGGATCACGGGGAAGCCCGGGACGTCCCGGTGTACGGGGGAAAGGGAAGGCGCCGGTCCGGCAGTGGACCGGCGCCTTCCGCGTGCGTCCCGCGGTCCCGTCTCAGACGGTGCCGCTGACCCGCCCCTGGAGCAGCCGCGACAGGGCCGCGTGGACGTCGTCCAGGGAGCGCTCGGGCTGGAAGGACTTCCAGTCCAGCGCGGCCACCAGGACCATGCCGACCAGCGCCGCCGCCGTCAGCTGGATGTCGATCTCGCCGCTGAACTCGCCGGCCGCCACGCCGTCCCGCAGCACCCCCTCGACCACCGCGACCGCCTCCTGCCGCACCACCATCAGCGTGGACTGCCAGGCCCGGTTGGTGCGCCACAGCTCGGCGACGTACAGCTGGGTGAAGGCCGGGTAGCGGTCGATGAAGACCAGGCCCGCGCGGATCATCGCGTCCAGTGCGTCGACCTTGCCGCGGCCCTCGCGTGCCGTCTCCTCGGCCGCCTCCCTCAGGGAGGCGGTGAGCAGGCCGACGCCGTGCCTCAGCAGCTCCTCGAAGAGAACGGACTTGCTCGCGAAGTTGTAGTAGACCGTGCCCTTCGCGACCCCGGCCCGCTCGGCGATCTCGTCCACCGTGGTCGCGGAGAAGCCCTGCTCGGCGATGAGCGTGACGGCCGCCTCGTAGAGCTTCTGCCGGGTGGCCTCGCGGCGCGTGCTGCCGCCGGCCTTGGCGCTGCTGCTTTCCATGGCCCCGATTCTCACAGGTACGCGCGCCTGCGGACGCGGCCCGGGGATCACAGGCTCAGCTCCGGGTGCAGCCGGTCCAATGTCCACACCTGGCGGCGGCGGGCCGCGAGGGCGGTCAGCGCGAGGGCGCCGGCGGTGAACGCGGCGAGCACCCCGCAGGCCTGCCACACGGGGCCGAGCCCACCGCCCGTGATCAGCCGGCGCAGCGCCTCCACGATGTAGCTCATCGGCAGGTACGGGTGGATCGCGTTGAAGAAGCCGGGGCTGGTCTGCACCGGATAGGTGCCGCCCGCCGAGGTCAGCTGGAGCATCAGCAGGGCGAGCACCAGGATCCGGCCGGCCGCGCCGAAGCGGGCGTTCAGCCACTGCACGATCGCCGCGAAACACGCCGTGACCAGGAACAGGAAGCCCACCGTGCCGGCCGCCCGCACCATCTGCAGCCCGATCGCCCAGTGCAGGACGGCCATCAGCGCGGTCACCTGGAGCACGCCCACGGCCACCACCGGCAGCCAGCCGGCGAACGCGATCCGCCAGGCCGGGGAGCCGGCCGCGAGGGCGCGCCGGTTGAGCGGCGGGATCAGCATGTAGGCCACCATCGCGCCCACCCAGAGCGACAGCGGGATGAAGTAGGGGGCGAACCCGGTGCCGTAGTTCGGCGCCTTGTGCAGGTCGTGGGAGGCCAGCTTGACCGGGTCGGCCATCACGCCGGTGCGCCGGTCGCGGTCCTGCTTGTCGTAGTCCGGGATCCTCTTCGCGCCGGAGTGCAGCCCGCCGGCCAGCTTCCCGGAGCCGTCGGAGAGCTTGTACAGGCCGCCGTTCAGGGTCTCGGCGCCCGACTTGGCGGTGCCGATGCCCTTGTCGAGCGTGACCGCGCCGGTGTGCGCGGTGCCGATCCCGGTGTGCAGCTTCTCGGCGCCGGCGGCGACCTCGTGCGCGCCGGTGTTCAGCTTGTTGATCTTCCTGACGGCGTCGTCGACGTCCTCGGAGAGGTGCGGTGCGCGCTCCGCCAGGGCGTCGGCCTGCTCCTGGAGCGTGCCGAGGTTGTCCCGCATCGTCTTCAGGTCGCCGTCCTGGTCGGCGATGAGCGTGTCGAGGTCGTCGGCGACCGCGGCGACCTCCCTGGCGGCGGTCCTGGCCCGCTTCAGGTCCGGGCAGACCGGGTCGGGGAGGGCCGCGGGCTCGCACCGCTTGCGGTACACCTCGTCCAGGACGGCGGCGGACGCGTGGGCGGTCCTGGCGGCGCCCGGCGCCACCTTCACCAGCACGTCGAGGTTGTCCTTGACCGCCTTGGCCGAGTCGGAGACCAGCCTGGCGGTGTCGCCGATGGTCTTCTCGTTGGTCCGGACGAACGGGCCGGCCTTGGCGTAGACGCCGTTGACCTTGTCGGCGAGCGCCTGGGTGCCGTCGGCGACCTGCCGCGAGCCGTCCTGGAGGTCACCGGAGCCGGTGTCGAGCTTCTTCAGGCCCTTGGCCAGCTTGCCGCTGCCGCCCTTGGCCTCCTTCAGCCCGTCCGCGAGGTCCTTGGACCCCTTCTCCGCCTTTCCGATGCCGCTGTTCAGCTTGTCGGCGCCCTGCGCGGCCGTGACGGTCTTGTCGTGGATGTCGGAGAAGGACACGAAGATCTTGTCCAGGAAGGTCCGGGAGGCCTTCGTGGACGCGGCCGTGCGCACCTCGCTGAAGACGGTGCGGGAGATCTGGCCGACGATGTAGTTGTTCGCGTCGTTGGTGCGCACGCGGAGGGCGCCGGTCTCGGGGGAGCCGCCCGAGCTGGACGCGACACGGCGGCTGAAGTCGGCCGGCATGGTCAGCGACAGGTAGTAGGTGCCGTCCTCGACACCCGCGCGGGCCTCCTCGTCGCTCACCTCGTGCCAGGCGAAGGTCCGGCTGTCGCGCAGCCCGTCCACGATGTCGTCCCCGGCGGTGATCTTCTTTCCGCCCGCCGTGGCGCCCTTGTCGTCGTTCACCAGGGCCACCGGGATCCGGTCCAGACGGCCGTACGGGTCCCAGAAGGACCACAGGTACAGGGCGCCGTACAGCAGGGGCAGCACGAGCAGGGCGACCAGAGCGGCGCGCGGCAGCCTGCCGCGCCCGAAGCGCCTCAGCTCAAGCGCGGCCAGCCTCGGTGAGCGCATCGCCGGTCTCCTCCTCCGTCTCTTCCCGCTTCGCTTCCTGCTTGTCCTGCCGCTTGTCCTGCTGTTTGTCCTGCTGCTTCGCGTGCCGCTCCTCCGGGTCCTGCTCCGGCTCGGTCGTCTGCGACGTCGTCGCCACGGCGACGCAGTCCCGGGGCGCGGTGCGGCAGACGGCCACGACCGTCGTCCCCGCGCGCGTGAGGGAGCGCAACACGTCCCACATCGCGGCGCGTTCGTCGTCCGAGAGCTTCATGTCGACGTCGTCGACACCGAGCAGCCGGGGCCGGCCGAGCAGGGCCAGCGCCAGGGACAGCCGCAGCTCCTGCGGCCGCTCCAGATCGCGCACCGCGGTCCGGGAGCCCTTCGGGAGGGTCTCCGGGTCCAGCCCCGCGGCGGCCAGCGCCGCGTCGACCCGCAGCCGTGCCTCGTGCACACGCTGGGCGCGGGGCCGCAGCAGCTCGCGCAGGGAGTCGCCGAACCGGCGCTGCAGCAGGGCCCGTTCGCGCAGGTGCTCGCCGACGGTCAGGGCCGGCTCCAGGTCGGTCACGCCGGCCACGTTGGCCACCGCGCTGACGCGGCGCAGGGCCGCCATGTGCCGGGGGAGTTTGAACCCGCCGATCGCGGCCACTCCTTCGGTGGGCTTCATCCGTCCCGTGAGCGCGAGCAGCAGACACGTGCGGCCGGAGCCGGACGGTCCCTCGATCGCGATCAGTGAGCCGGGCTCCGCGTCCACGGTCACCCCCCGGAAGGCCCACCCCCGTGGCCCCCGGAGCCCGAAGCCCTCGGCCCTGACGCCCGCGCCGACCGCGGCGTCCGCCCCGCCCGTGCCGTCCACTGAGCCCCCTGCGCACTATTTGAACTGACTGGTCAGTGCAAAAATACGCCCGAACCCCTGATCGAGGCAAAGGCCCAGGTCAGAACGGATTGTCAGTGGCATACCGCACGATGGGCACATACGGCATTCATGCCGTCACCCAGACGACAGGAGGTTCGTCATGGCCCACTCGTCCGCAGCCGCCGCCCGCCGGCGCCGCGCCACCGGCCCTGCCCCCTCACTGACCGGCCCGGCGAGCGACGTGCACCCCGTGCTCCGCCGGGCCACGGCCCCGCCCGCCGCCCTCGACCTGCTCGCCCAGGCGCGCACCGGACTGGAGGAGGCCACTGTCCTGGACACACCCAACGAGCGCTATGCGACGGCCCACCTGGCCGCCCTGCGCACCGCCGCCGCCGTCCTCGCCGCCCGCGGCCGGCCCGAGACCACCCCGCGTCGCAGGGCGCGGATCCGCAGCGCCTGGGAGGTGCTGCCCGAGATCGCCCCGGAGCTGACCGAGTGGAGTGCGCTGTTCGCCTCCGGCGCCGCCCGCCGCGCCCGCGCCGAGGCGGGCATCCAGGGCGCGGCCGGACAGCGGGACGCCGACGACCTGATACGGGACGCGGCGATGTTCCTGCGCATCGTGGAGCGGATGCTCGTCCTCCAGCCGGTCCTGCCCCAGCCCCGCCAGGACGGCGCCGCCGGCACCGGCACGGGCTCCGGCCCCGACACGGACGGTGCTCCTCCGGGGACGGGAGGCGACCTGCCGGACGCGGGCTGACCGGGCGGGGCACGCCGGCCGGCCGCGGAATCTCCCCGGTGCGCCGTCGCAGTGACCGGGCGGGGCACGGAGGCAATAGGGTGGGCTTCGCCTGACGTTCCACCCTGCCGAGGAGTCAACTACCGTGTCGGACCCGACGCGCCCACCCGTCTCCCCTCACCAGCCCCGACCGACGTCGCTGCGCTCCGACGCCCCTCGATCCCGCGCCTCCCTCCGCAACGCCGTGGTCTGGGAGGTCCTGCAGGACGCCCTCGACCGCCGGGTCAAGGCCACGGGCCGGGAATCGCTGGACGTCCTGGACACCGGAGGCGGCAGCGGCAACTTCGCCGTGCCCGTCGCCCGCCTCGGCCACCGGGTCACCGTGGTCGACCCCAGCCCCAACGCCCTGTTCGCGCTGGAGCGCCGCGCCGCCGAAGCCGGCGTCGCCGACCGGGTCAAGGGCGTCCAGGGCGACGCGCACGGCCTGTTCGACGTGGTCGAGCGCGGTGGCTACGACGCCGTGCTGTGCCACGGCGTCCTGGAGTACGTCGACGACCCGGCCGAGGGCATCCGCAACGCGGTCGCCGCACTGCGCTCCGAAGGCGTCCTGAGCCTGCTCGCCGCCGGCCTCGGCGGTGCCGTGCTCGCCCGCGCGCTCGCCGGCCACTTCACGGAGGCCCGGCAGGCGCTCCAGCACCCCGACGGCCGCTGGGGTGCCGGCGACCCGATGCCCCGCCGCTTCACCGCCGAGCAGCTCACCGCGCTCGTCGAGGGCGCCGGTCTGCGGGTCGGCGCGGTCCACGGCGTGCGGGTCTTCGCCGACCTGGTGCCCGGCGTCCTGGTGGACACCGAGCCCGGTGCCCTCGACGCCCTGCTGAGGCTGGAGGCCGCGGCGGCCGAGCTCCCCGCGTTCCACTCCGTCGCCACTCAGCTGCACGTGCTCGGTGAGACGGCCGGTGCCGCCGGGGCCTGAGCGCCTCACCGGCTCCCGGTGCACCACCGGGACAAGCCGCTGATCAGCGCCTCGGCCGCGGATGGAGTACGCCACAAGCCCCCCGATCGAGGGGTTTGCGCCGTATGATCGAGGTACACCACCCGGCATGACGGGTCGGCTGCCGGGGAATGGAAGCCTCAGCGAGCCGGGACGGCCATGACGGATTCCGGTTGGCCGATTGGCGTAGAGGGGCGGGTTTCACGGGGGCGATTCCCTGCCTATCCTGAAGGGACCCCCCGGGTCGCCCCCGGCGACTGCACGATGAGGAGGACTCCGTGCCGCTCTCTGAGCACGAGCAGCGAATGCTTGAGCAGATGGAGCGAGCGCTGTACGCCGAAGACCCCAAGTTCGCGTCGGCGCTTGAGGGAAACGGGCTGCGGACGTACACCCGGCGGCGGGTCTACCAGGCGGTCGCAGGCTTCCTCGCGGGTATCGCGCTCCTCATGGCCGGAATGGTCGCGCAGCTGATCTGGGTCAGCGTGGTCGGTTTCCTCGTCATGCTCGGCTGTGCCGTGCTCGCCGTCACCGGCTGGCGCAAGGCCCCGAAGCCGGGGGAGCAGGCCCCGGGCGCGCTGCGCCACCAGCCGCGTCCCAAGCGCTCCGTGATGGACCGCATCGAGCAGCGCTGGCAGCGCCGCCGGGACGAACAGGGACACTGAACAAGGGCACCGGCCAGGGGCGCCGCCCGCACGGCGTCTTCCCGGGCCGGGCCACGGCGGCGGATCTCCGCCGCGGCGGACATGCGTGAGGGGCGGCCACCGGATGGTGGCCGCCCCTCACGCATGTGCTCGGCCCGGTCGCCCCTACGCTCAGCCCTGCTGCCTCGACGGCCGGCGCAGCGTCGGGCGGGCCGCCGCGACCCGGGCCCGTAGAGCCGACCAGCGGGCCGACACCGCCCACAGCACCCGGACCGAGGAGCGGGGCAGGAACAGCGCCCGCAGCCGTGTCCCGGTGCCCACCGTGGCCCGCAGCCCCTCGGTCACCCGGCGCACGTCCTCGGCCGCTCCCGCCGCCGGGCGCGGCCGGGGCGCGTAGAGCACCTGCTCCACCGCGTCCGCCACCCGGTGCACGGCGCCGCCGGCGGCCGGATCGAGCCGGCCGAGCCGGACGATCCGGTCGGCGGCCTTGCGCGGGGTCAGCGACTCGTCCGGGGTGATGCCGTGGTCCCAGGCGCTGTCCGTCAGCTCCTGCCAGGCCGCCAGGGTGTGCGCCGCCACGCCCTCCGCCGTCCGGGCGTGCCCGCCCAGCCGCAGTGCGCGCACCCGCTGCCGCCACAGCAGCGGCGACAGGGGCACGGCCAGGACCACCAGCGCGCCCAGCCCGATCAGCAGCCAGCCCCACCAGTCCGTACCGCCGCCCTCGTGGTGCGGGACCGCCGCCGCGGACGGGCTGTCACAGGCCTCCAGCCGGCGCAGCCCCCCGGCGCAGCCCTCGCTCGGCGAGGCCGCCACCGAGGGCGCCGCGGACGCGCCCCTGGACGGCAGCGTCTGCTCCGGCAGCGAGCTGCCGGGCGTGTCCGGCTGCGTGTACGACGGGGTGGTGCCGCGGGTCGGGGTCGGCTCGAACCGGGTCCAGCCCACGCCCTCGAAGTACAGCTCGGGCCAGGCGTGGGCGTCCTTCTGGCTGACCGCGATCGTGCCGTCGGCCTGCGGGGTGCCGGGCGCGAAGCCCACCGCGACCCGGGCCGGGATGCCGAGGGTGCGGGCCATCGCCGCCATCGCGAAGGAGAAGTGGACGCAGAAGCCCTCCTTCTGCTTCAGGAAGTTCGCTATGGCGCCGGGACCGCGGCCCACCTTCACCGAGGTGTCGTACTGGAATCCCCCGGTGACGGCGAACCAGTCCTGGAGCTTGACGGCCTCCTCGTAGTGGTTGTCGGCGCCCGCGGTGATCTCCTCCGCGGTGCGCTCCACCACCTTCGGCAGCGAGGGCGGCACCTTGGTGTACTCGTTCTGCAGCGCGGCCGGCGGTTCGGGCGCGGCGGCCAGCTGTTGCGCGGTCGGCCGCACGTCCAGGCTGGTCACCCGGTAGGTCTCGCCGCGGGTGGTCTGGCCGCGGTCGCCGACCAGGGTCATCCCCACGGGTTCGTACCGCCACCGCCCGCTGACCTTCACCCCGCTCGGCGGGTAGGGCATCGGCAGCCAGTTCTGGGCGTACCAGTCCGAGGCCCGGACCGTGGTGCGCACGGTGCCGCGCTTGACGCCGTCGCCCAGGCCGACGGGCGTGGGCAGCCGGTCCGGCACGCCGACGATGTGCCGCTGGGCCGGGGTCCAGGTGGTGCCGTCGAACTCGTCCAGGGAGACGATCCGCAGGTACAGGTCGGAGAGGTCGCTCGTGTCGGTCCGCAGGGACAGCACCTGGCGGTCGTCGTTCGTGTTCAGGTTGTCGCGCAGCGACACCAGCGGGTTGACCGCGGAGACCGTGCCCCCGTGGCCGCCGCCCGCCCCCACACCGGTGCCGGCGGCGTCCAGCAGGCCGCCGTGCATCGCGGGCAGGGCGAGCGGCACCATCAGGGACACGCCGAGTGCGACCGCGCCGATCCGCCGTCCCGTGCGCACCGGTGCCACGGCGCCCGCCTCCGGGGCACCCGGGGCCCGCGGCGCGCCGCCGAAGACCCGGCCCCACTGGGCGAGCCGGTCCCGGCCCTCCGCCAGCAGCAGCATCAGGTATCCGCCCGCCGCCACCAGGAACCACAGCCAGTCGGCGCCGCCGTCGGAGAGCCCGGCGGCCACCGAGTACAGCGCGAGCAGCGGCAGCCCGGCCGGGGCGGCGCTGCGGAAGGTCACCGCGAGCGTGTCCACCAGCAGCCCGATGACGAGCACCCCGCCGATCAGCATCAGCTTGATGCCGTCGGTGACCGGCGCCGGTATCGCGTACCGGCTGACGTCGTCCGCGCCCTGCTGGAGCAGCGCGGCGAAGTACCGGAAGGTGTCCGGGCCGGGGACCAGCCCGGCGATCGCGTGCTGCCGTGCGAAGACCAGGGTCAGCAGCACCAGGGTCACCACGGCCTGCGCCGCCACGGTCAGCGGCCGGCCCAGCGGCACCCGGCGGGCCGCCGCACCCACCCCGGCCTGCACGGCCACCAGCGGCACCAGCTGCAGCAGCCAGGTCGGCTCGGCGACCAGGGGCAGCAGCGCGCAGGAGGCCATCAGGGTGGCCGCCGCCGCGCACAGCGCCAGTCGTGCCCGCCCGCTCATCCCCGTGCCTCCCCGTTCACCGCGGCCAGGCCCGAGCGCTCCCGGTCCGCCTGCCGCCACAGTTCGTCCAGCGAGGCGCCGCGCGGCACGCTCAGCGCCGTCCAGCCCGCCTCGCGCAGCATCCGCAGCCGCTCCGCGTGCCCGTCGCCCGGGCGGGGCACGTCGGTCGCCTCCCGCGTCCAGACGTCCGGGTCCAGCACGAAGGCGACGGCGCCGCCGCTGCGCCGGCTCATCTTGGCGACCGTCGTCGCCTGCTCCTCGGTCAGGTCGCCGAGGAAGGCGATCAGCAGCCCCTCGTTGCCGCCGCGCAGCACGTCGTAGGCCCGGGACAGCCCGGTGCCGTCGGAGTGGTCGATCACCGCGAGGGTGTCCAGCAGCAGGCCGGCCGCGTCCGCCGTCTCCTGGCCGCTGCCCGCGAAGCCGTCGCCGGCCTCGCCGGGCACCGCGCTGCCACCGTCGGTCAGCAGCCGCACCGAGAAGCCGCGTTCCAGCATGTGCACCAGCACCGAGGCGGCGCCGGAGACCGCCCACTCGAAGGCCGCGTCCGGGCCCGCGCCCTCGTAGGCACCGCCGCGGGTGTCGAGGAGGACCGTGCACCGGGACCGCCGGGGCTGCTCCTCGCGGCGCACCATCAGCTCGCCGTAGCGGGCGGTGGACCGCCAGTGCACCCGGCGCAGGTCGTCGCCGTAGCGGTATCCGCGCGGGATGACGTCGTCCTCGCCGGCCAGGGCCAGCGAGCGCTGCCGCCCGTCGCCGTACCCCCGGGCCTCGCCGGCGAAGCGGACCGGGGCCAGCGGCTCCACGCGCGGGATCACCGTCAGGGTGTCGTACGTCGAGAAGGAGCGGGTCAGCTCGCACATGCCGAAGGGGTCCGTCAGCCGCAGCTGGAGCGGGCCCAGCGGATAACGGCCCCGCAGGTCCGACCGGACCCGGTAGGAGACCTCGCGGCGGCCGCCCGGCTCGACCCGGTCCAGCACGAACCGGGGCCGGGGTCCGAGGACGTAGGGCACCCGGTCCTGGAGCATCAGCAGACCGGTCGGCAGCCGGGAGACGTTGTCCATGCGCAGGTGCACCCGGGCCTCGCTGCCGGCCGGGACGCGCGCGGGGGCGAGGCGGCGGCCGGCGGCCACCCGGTAGCGGGTGCGGTACAGCACGGCCGCGCAGATCAGGGGCAGCACGGCGAGCAGCAGGCCGACCCGCAGCAGTTCGCTCAGCCCCAGCACGAACGAACAGACCGCGGCGGCGATCCCGGCCGCGAGGAAGGAGCGGCCCCGGGTGGTGAGACCCGCCAGGGCCGTACGCACCCCGCTCGTCTCCCCGCGGTCGGCCTCGGCCGGCGCGGGCCCCCCGGAACTGCTCATCACAGACTCCGCGGCGGCTGCTGGGGATAGGCCGGGATGGTCCGGCCCAGGTCGCCGAAGCCTCCCTGCCGGCCCGGGGCCGCGGGCACCGGGGTGTGCTGCAGGATCTCCAGCACGACCTGTTCGGCCGTACGACGGTTGAGCTGGGCCTGGGCGGTCGGCAGCAGGCGGTGGGCGAGGACGGCGGCGGCGAGCGCCTGGACGTCGTCCGGCAGCGCGTACTCCCGGCCGGCCAGGGCCGCGGACGCCTTCGCCGCGCGCAGCAGGTGCAGCGTCGCGCGCGGGGAGGCACCGAGTCTGAGGTCGGGATGGGTGCGGGTGGCGGCGACCAGCTCGACCGCGTACCGCCGGACCGCCTCGGAGACGTGCACCTCGCGCACGGCCTCGATCAGCTTCACGATGTCGTGCGCGTGCGCCACCGGCTGGAGGTCCTCCAGCGGGCTGACCCCGCCGTGGATGTCCAGCATCTGCAGCTCGGCCTCGACGCTCGGGTAGCCGACGGAGACCCGGGCCATGAAGCGGTCGCGCTGGGCCTCGGGCAGCGGGTAGGTGCCCTCCATCTCGACCGGGTTCTGGGTGGCCACCACCATGAAGGGGCTGGGCAGTTCGTACGTCTGCCCGTCGATGGTGACCTGCCGTTCCTCCATGGACTCCAGCAGCGCGGACTGGGTCTTGGGCGAGGCGCGGTTGATCTCGTCGCCGATCACGATCTGCGCGAAGATGGCGCCCGGCTTGAACTCGAAGTCCCGGCGCTGCTGGTCCCAGATGGACACACCGGTGATGTCCGAGGGCAGCAGGTCCGGGGTGAACTGGATGCGCCGCACCGAGCAGTCGATGGACCGCGCCAGCGCCTTGGCGAGCATCGTCTTGCCCACCCCGGGGACGTCCTCGATCAACAGGTGGCCCTCGGCGAGCAGCACGGTCAGCGCGAGCCGTACGACCTCCGGCTTCCCCTCGATCACGCCTTCCACCGAACCGCGCACCCGCTCCACCGTGGCGGTCAGCTCTTCCCCCACCCTCGAATTCACTCGGGTGGGGGTGCCCCCATGGCTCGCCCGATCGTCATAGGTCGTCACCCGGCCCTCCTCGGCCCGTTCATTCCGGGCCGACGCTCTGTCGTCGCGAAACCGGCCCACCCCGAAACACGGACACCACACCGGAACGGTTCCGCGTGACGTCACACCCCGCATTCTTGCTGCCGTTACCGATTCGTGTCACTCGCCTGTGGACAACTGCCCGCGCGATGTCGGTCTTACGGAGTTTTCGGCCGTAATTCCGACACGGAAGGCGGGGCGGTTGGGGCGGGACACGAAGCGGCCGGTCACGGAGCAGGACGCGGGGCGGGGTGGCCGGCCGGTTCGCTCATGTGTCCGGGTCAGGCCGGGTCGACCTCGCGCAGCAGACCCGTGCGCACGTCGAAGACGAAGCCCCGGACGTCGTCCTTGTGCAGCAGGAAGGGCGAGGTGCGCACCCGCTGCATGGACTGGCGCACGTCCTGGTCCACGTCCCGGAAGGACTCCACCGCCCAGGCCGGACGCTGTCCGACCTCCATCTCCAGCTCGTTGCGGAAGTCCTCGGTGAGGGCCTCCAGGCCGCAGCCCGTGTGGTGGATCAGCACGATGCTGCGCGTGCCCAGCTTGCGCTGGCTGATGGTCAGGGACCGGATGACGTCGTCGGTGACCACACCGCCCGCGTTGCGGATGGTGTGGCAGTCGCCGAGCTGCAGGCCGAGGGCCTTGTGCAGGTCGAGGCGGGCGTCCATGCAGGCGACGACGGCGACGTGGAGCACCGGGCGGGCGTCCATGCCGGGGTCGGTGAAGGCCTCGGCGTAGCGCCGGTTGGCCTCCACGAGTCGGTCGGTCACGGCGTCGCCAGGAGTTATGGCGCCTTCGGATCCAGTGGGTGCTGCTGCAGAAGTCGTCATACCGACGACGTTACTGGTCACGTCACGTCCCGGCCTGCTGTGGGAGGGGACAAAGAACGCCATCGTGGCTTGTTGTGAGCTAATCCACAGGTGGGCAAAGCCGGTCCGAACGGGTGGATCGGCCCGAATCGCGGTTCCCGCTGTGTGGCGGTGCACGACGCGCAGGCCGGTTGATTGACCATGGGACAGCGTGGACTAAAGTGACGCGAAAGCGGGAGACGAGTCTCTTCCCGCCGACGAAACCCCCGGAGACCCCGGCCGCTACCCGGACTCGTCTCCCCGCGCGCGCGGCGCGTACGTACGGCTCGGGGGACCGACGGTGCGTACGGCCCGCCGGAACTGAGAGGCCCCCTTGAGCCAGAGTCGACACGTCCCGGTGATGCTCCAGCGGTGCCTGGACCTGCTGGCACCCGCCCTGGAGCGTCCCGGAGCGGTGGTCGTCGACTGCACCCTCGGCCTCGGCGGGCACAGCGAGGCCCTGCTCGGCCGGTTCCCCGAGGCCCGGCTGATCGGCCTCGACCGGGACAAGGAGGCGCTGCGCCTGTCCGGCGAGCGGCTGGCCCCGTACGGGGAGCGCGCCACCCTCGTGCACGCCGTCTACGACGAGCTGCCCGACGTACTGCGCCGGCTCGGCATCGCGCGCGTGCAGGGCGTGCTGTTCGACCTCGGGGTGTCCTCCATGCAGCTGGACGAGGCCGGCCGCGGCTTCGCCTATGCGCAGGACGCGCCGCTGGACATGCGCATGGACCAGACGACCGGGATCAGCGCCGCCGAGGTGCTCAACACCTACCCGGCCGGGGAACTGGTGCGGATCCTGCGCGCGTACGGTGAGGAGAAGCAGGCCAAGCGGATCGTCGCCGCGATCGTACGGGAGCGGGAGAAGGAGCCGTTCGACAACAGCGCGCGGCTCGTGGAACTCATCCGGGACGCGCTGCCGCAGGCCGCCAAGCGCACCGGCGGGAACCCGGCCAAGCGCACCTTCCAGGCGCTGCGCATCGAGGTCAACGGCGAACTGTCCGTCCTGGAGCGGGCGGTCCCGGCCGCCGTGAAGGCGCTGGACGTCGGCGGGCGGATCGCCGTGCTGTCGTACCACTCGCTCGAAGACCGTCTGGTCAAGCACGTGTTCGCGGCCGGCGCCGCCTCCACCGCGCCGCCCGGGCTGCCCGTCGTACCCGAGCGCTACCAGCCGAGGCTCAAGCTGCTCACCCGTGGTGCCGAACTTCCCACCGAGGAAGAGATCGCCGAGAACCGCCGGGCCGCGCCGGCCAGGCTGCGGGGTGCCGAGCGCATCAGGGAGGACGTGGAGTGAGCGAGACGGGTCGGAAGGTCTTCCCCGCGCACCGGGGAAGCGGCTGCCCGCTGGCACCGGGGGAGCAGTGAGCAGGAAACCCGCGCTGAAGGGGAGGGCCGCCCGGCTCGCCCGGCTCTTCCCGGCCGGCCGCGCCCGGGCGGCCCGTACCCCGTTCGTCCTGCTCGTCGTCGTGCTCCTCGGCGGCGGTCTGATCGGCCTGCTGGTGCTGAACTCCGCGCTCAGCGAGGGTTCCTTCGCACTCGACGACCTGCAGAAGCAGACGAAGAGCCTCACCGACCAGGAACAGGCGCTCCAGCGGGACATCGACGCCTACTCGTCGCCCGACGCCCTCCAGCGCCGCGCCCGCGAACTCGGCATGGTCCCCGGCGGAGACCCGGCCTTCCTCGGCCCCGACGGCACCGTCAAGGGCGTCCCCGGCGCCGCAGCCCCCGAGCCCGCGGCCCTCACCGCCCCCGCCCAGCTGCCCCCGGCCGCGCCCCTCGCCGCCCCCTCGCAGCCCTCCCCTCCGCCGTCCCCCCTCCTCCCGGGCGCCCCCGCACCCCCGGCCGCCGCCCCACCGGCCCCGCCCGCCTTCTCCCCGCCCATCCCGACCCCGACCCCCGGCAGGTGACGGAAGTGTCCGACAGGGAACCGCGCCGCCGCGTGCCCGGGCCCGCGTGCGCGCTCCGCCCGGCGGGGCGGGGTGACGGCCGGCCCGGGCGCGCCGTGCGACCGGCCTCGCGCGCGGGACGGCGATGCCCGGTCCCGCCCTGTGCGGCGGTCGGCGCGCTGCCGCCGCCCCTCGTCTCCCAGCCCGACCCGGCCCCGACCTTCTCCCCGCCCATCCCGACCCCGACCCCCGGCAGGTGACGGAAGTGTCCGACAGGGAACCGCGCCGCCGCGTGCCCGGGCCCGCCAAGCCTCCGCGGCCGCGGGGTGCCGTCCGGCGGCAGGCCGGGCCCGGTGCCCGGCCGGTGCGCCGACCCGGCGGGGCCCGGCCCCCGGTCGCGCCTCCCCTCCGGCTCGGCAGCCCCCGGCCCCGGCTGCGCCTGGTCAGCCTCGCCCTGACCCTGGTGCTGCTCGCCTTCGTCGTACGGCTGCTCCAAGTCCAGGCCGTCGACGCGAGCGCCTACACGGCCCGCGCCGAGCAGAACCGGTACGTGGTGCACACGCTGGCCGCCGAGCGCGGCGAGATCACCGACCGCAACGGGGTCGCCCTCGCCGTCAGCGAGGACGCCTACGACATCACGGCCGACCCGACCATGTTCGGCCCCAAGCAGCTGAAGATCGCCGACGGCCCGGAGCGGGCCGCCGCGCTGCTCGCCCCGATCCTCGGCCAGGACCAGGCGACGCTCGTCAGGAAGCTGCGGCCGGAGAACAGGAACGCCCGCTACACCCGGCTCGCCACCCGGCAGACCCCCCAGGTCTGGAAGCAGATCAAGGACCTGAAGACCGCGCTCGTCAACAAGGCCGAGACGGACCACGGCACCGTGAACGTGCTGGCCGGTGTCTTCGCCGACCCCAGCAGCCAGCGCGTGTACCCCAACGGCGACCTGGCCGCCGGGATACTGGGCTGGGTCAACGCCGACGGCCAGGGCGGCGGCGGCGTCGAGCAGCAGCTGGACAAGCAGCTCAGCGGGAAGGACGGCAAGGTCCGCTACGCCCAGGCCGGCGGGCGCGAGGTGCCGACGGTCGGGTCCACCGAGACACCCGCCGTCCCCGGCGCCGACGTGGAGCTGACCATCGACCGCGACATCCAGTGGGCGGCGCAGAACGCCATCACCGAGCAGGTGAAGAACTCCAAGGCGGACCGCGGCTACGTCATCGTCCAGGACACCCGCACCGGCCAGATCCTGGCCATGGCCAACTCGCCCGGCTTCGACCCGAACGACCTGGCGAAGGCCGACGGCGACGCCATGGGCAACGCGGCCCTCCAGGACGCCTACGAGCCCGGCTCCACCGCCAAGGTGATGTCGATGGCGGCCGTGCTGGAGCGGAACGTCGCGACCCCGCTCACGCACGTCGTCGTACCCAACCGGCTGCACCGCGGCGACCGCCTCTTCCAGGACGACATCGACCACCCCACCTGGAACCTCACGCTCAACGGCGTGCTCGCCAAGTCCAGCAACATCGGCACCATCCTGGCCACCGGCGAACTCGCCAAGAGCCAGCCCGAGGCCAACAAGGTCCTCTACACGTACCTGCGCAAGTTCGGCATCGGCGGCTACACCGGCCTCGGCTTCCCCGGCGAGACGCCCGGCATCCTCGCGCCGCCGCAGAAGTGGTCCACCTCCCAGCAGTACACGATCCCTTTCGGCCAGGGCTTCTCCATCAACGCCATGCAGGCCGCCTCCGTGTACTCGACCATCGCCAACGGCGGCGTCCGCGTGGAACCCACCCTGGTGCGCGGCACCAAGGGCGCCGACGGGCGCTTCACCCCGGCGCCGAAGCCCAAGCGGACCCGGGTCGTCAGCGAGAAGACGGCCAAGGGCGTCGCCCAGATGCTGGAGTCCGTCGTCGACGACGAGCAGGGCACCGGCGTGAAGGCCCGCATCCCCGGGTACCGGGTCGCGGGCAAGACCGGCACGGCCAACCGCGTGGATCCGGCCACCGGCCGCTACCGCGGCTACACCTCGTCGTTCGCCGGTTTCGCCCCCGCCGACAACCCGCGGATCACCGTCTACTGCGCCATCCAGAACGCCACGTCGGGCAGCTACTTCGGTGGCCAGATCTGCGGTCCCATCTACAAGCAGGTGATGGAGTTCGCCCTGAAGACCCTCCAGATCCCGCCGACCGGCGCGAAGGCAGCCAACCTGCCCGTCGAGTACAAGCCCTGATCAGCACCACGGAAACACCAGGAACCAGCTCGTGACAACGATCACCCCCGACGCCGGGAACCACGGCTCCGAGAGCCCCTCACTTCGCTCCGGAGCGGGTGCGCCCGGTACGCTCACCGCCGTGCCACACGCTGATCAGTCCCAAACCACCCAGAAGGGCCAACCCGTGACCTACCCGGGACTGCCCAGGCCGACGCGGCTCCCCGCCATCCCCCTCGCGGAGCTCGCCGACCAGCTGGGTGTCACCGCGCCGGAGGGCGCCGCCGAGATCACGGGGATCACCCACGACTCGCGCGCCGTCCGCCCCGGAGACCTGTACGCCGCCCTCCCGGGCGCCCGGCTGCACGGCGCCGACTTCGTCGCCCAGGCCGCGAGCCTGGGCGCCGCCGCCGTGCTCACCGACCCCACGGGCGCCGAGCGCGCCGCCGCGACCGGACTGCCCGTCCTGGTCCTCGCGGAGCCGCGCGCGCGGATGGGGGAGCTGGCGGCCACCATCTACGGCCACCCGGGCCGCGACCTGCTCCAGATCGGCATCACCGGCACCTCCGGCAAGACCACCACCGCCTATCTGGTCGAGGGCGGCCTGGGCGCGTCCCGCCGCACCGGACTCATCGGCACGGTGGAGATCCGCGTCGGCGACGAACGGATCAAGTCCGAGCGCACCACGCCCGAAGCCACCGACCTCCAGGCCCTGTTCGCCGTCATGCGCGAAGGCGGCGTCGAGGCGGTCGCCATGGAGGTCTCCAGCCACGCCCTGGTCCTCGGCCGGGTCGACGCCTGCGTCTTCGACGTCGCCGTCTTCACCAACCTCAGCCCGGAACACATGGAGTTCCACTCCGACATGGAGGACTACTTCCGGGCCAAGGCACAGCTCTTCACCCCGCAGCGCAGCAGACTCGGCGTGGTCAACGCCGACGACGACTACGGCCGCCGCCTCGCGCGCGAGGCGACCGTGCCGGTCGTCACCTTCTCCGCCGAGGGCCACCCCGACGCCGACTGGCGCGCCGAGGACGTCCAGGTCGGACCCATGGACTCGACGTTCACCGTGCTCGGCCCGGGCGGCGAGCGCGTGCACGCCAGGTCGCCGCTGCCGGGCCCCTTCAACGTGGCGAACACCCTCGCCGCCATCGTCGCCCTCGCCGTGGCCGGCCTCGACCCGCAGGCCGCCGCCGACGGCATCGCCGCCGTACCCGGCGTCCCGGGCCGCCTGGAGCGCGTCGACGCCGGGCAGCCCTACCTCGCGGTGGTCGACTACGCCCACAAGACCGACGCCGTCGAGTCGGTGCTCAAGGCACTGCGCAAGGTCACCAAGGGCCGGCTGCACATCGTCCTCGGCTGCGGCGGCGACCGCGACGAGACCAAGCGCGCCCCCATGGGCGCCGCCGCGGCCCGGCTCGCCGACACGGCCGTACTGACCTCCGACAACCCCCGCTCCGAGGACCCCCTCGCGATCCTCGCCACCATGCTCCAGGGCGCGGCCTCCGTGCCCGCGCACGAGCGCGGCGAGGTGCTCCTCTTCGAGGAACGGGCCGCCGCCATCGCCGCCGCCGTGGGCCGTGCCCAGGCCGGCGACACCGTGCTGGTCGCGGGCAAGGGCCACGAGCAGGGCCAGGACATCGCCGGCGTGGTCCGTCCCTTCGACGACCGCCAGGTGCTCCGCGAAGCCATCCAGAACACCCAGGGATGAAAATCCAGAAGACCCAGGGGATGAACTTGTGATCGCCCTCTCCCTCGCCGAGATCGCAGCAGTCGTCGGCGGGCAGACGCACGACATACCGGATCCGTCCGTCCAGGTCACGGGTCCGGTCGTCCGGGACTCCCGCGAGGTGGTGCCCGGCAGCCTGTTCGCCGCCTTCGTCGGCGAGCGCGTGGACGGCCACGACTACGCCGCACAGGTCGTCGCGGCCGGTGCGGCCGCCGTGCTGGCGTCCCGTCCGGTCGGCGTCCCCGCGATCGTCGTGGAGGACGTCCAGACGGCCCTCGGCGCCCTCGCCCGGCACGTCGTACGCCGGCTCGGCGCGACCCTCGTCGCCCTGACCGGCTCGGCCGGCAAGACCAGCACCAAGGACCTCATCGCGCAGGTGCTCCAGCGCAAGGCCCCGACGGTGTTCACGCCCGGCTCGCTCAACAACGAGATCGGGCTGCCGCTGACCGCCCTGTCCGCCACCGAGGAGACCAGGTTCCTCGTGCTGGAGATGGGCGCCCGCGGCATCGGGCACATCCGCTACCTCGCCGGCCTCACCCCGCCGAGGATCGGCCTGGTGCTCAACGTCGGCACCGCCCACATCGGCGAGTTCGGCGGACGCGAGCAGATCGCCCAGGCCAAGGGCGAACTCGTGGAGGCCCTCCCGGAGGACGGGGCGGCGGTCCTCAACGCCGACGACCCGCTGGTGCGCGCCATGGCCTCCCGTACCAAGGCGAAGGTGGTCCTTTTCGGAGAGTCGGCCGAAGCGGACGTACGCGCCGAGAACGTACGACTCACGGACAGCGGACAGCCCGCCTTCAGGCTTCACACACCCTCCGGTGCAGCCGATGTGACCATGCGCCTGTACGGTGAGCACCACGTGTCGAACGCGCTCGCCGCGGCCGCCGTCGCCCATGAGCTGGGCATGTCCGCGGAAGAGATCGCCCTCGCGCTCTCCGAGGCGGGCTCCCTCTCCCGCTGGCGCATGGAGGTCACCGAGCGCCCGGACGGCGTGACCATCGTCAACGACGCCTACAACGCCAACCCCGAGTCCATGCGGGCCGCCCTCAGGGCGCTCGCGGCCATGGGCAAGGGGCGCCGTACGTGGGCGGTGCTCGGCAAGATGGCCGAGCTGGGGGACGAGGCGCTCGCCGAGCACGACGCCGTCGGACGGCTCGCCGTCCGGCTCAACGTCAGCAAGCTCGTCGCCGTCGGGGGGATTGAGGCCTCCTGGCTGCAACTGGGCGCATATAACGAGGGTTCGTGGGGTGAGGAGTCGGTGCACGTGTCCGACGCACAGGCGGCGATCGACCTGTTGCGCAGCGAGTTGCGCCCGGGGGACGTCGTACTCGTGAAGGCGTCCCGTTCGGTGGGTCTGGAGAGTGTCGCCCAGGCGCTCACCGAGACCGGTGCCGAGGGTGAGGTTGCCGCCCGATGATGAAGCAGATCCTGTTCTCGGGAGTCATTGGCCTCTTCCTGACGCTGGTCGGCACCCCGCTGCTGATCAAGCTTCTCGCCCGCAAGGGCTACGGCCAGTACATCCGTGACGACGGCCCGCGCGAGCACGCCAGCAAGCGCGGTACGCCGACCATGGGCGGTATCGCCTTCATCCTGGCGACGATCGCCGCGTACTTCCTGAGCAAGCTCATCACCGGATACCCGCCCACCTACTCCGGGCTGCTGGTCCTCGGCCTGATGTTCGGCATGGGCCTCGTCGGCTTCCTCGACGACTACATCAAGATCGTCAAGCGGCGTTCGCTGGGCCTGCGGGCCAAGGCGAAGATGGCCGGCCAGCTGATCGTCGGCATCGCCTTCGCGGTGCTGTCGCTGCAGTTCGCCGACGCCCGCGGCAACACCCCCGCCTCCACCAAGCTGTCGTTCATCACCGACTTCGGCTGGTCGATCGGCCCGGTGCTGTTCGTGGTCTGGGCGCTGTTCATGATCCTCGCGATGTCGAACGGCGTGAACCTCACCGACGGTCTGGACGGCCTCGCCACCGGCGCCTCCGTCCTCGTCTTCGGCGCCTACACGTTCATCGGCGTCTGGCAGTTCCAGGAGTCCTGCGCCAACGCGGGCACCCTGACCAACCCGGGCGCCTGCTACGAGGTGCGCGACCCGCTGGACCTCGCGGTCGTCGCCTCCGCGCTGATGGGCGCCTGCCTCGGCTTCCTGTGGTGGAACACCTCGCCCGCCAAGATCTTCATGGGCGACACCGGTTCGCTCGCCCTCGGCGGTGTGCTGACGGGTCTGGCCATCCTCTCCCGCACGGAGCTGCTGGTGGCCATCATGGGCGGCCTGTTCGTCCTCATCACCATGTCGGTCGTCATCCAGGTCGGTTCCTTCCGGCTCACCGGCAAGCGCGTCTTCCGGATGGCACCGCTCCAGCACCACTTCGAACTCAAGGGCTGGTCCGAGGTCCTTGTGGTGGTCCGCTTCTGGATCATCCAGGGCATCTGTGTGATCGTCGGACTGGGCCTCTTCTACGCGGGATGGGCAGCGGACAAGTGACCTCCTCGGTGCCTTCTGGGCCTTCCGACTTCCAGGGCAAGCACATCACCGTCGCCGGACTCGGTGTCTCCGGCATCCCGGCGGCCAAGGCGCTGCACGCGCGCGGGGCGATCGTCACGGTCGTCAACGACGGCGACGACGCACGCGCGCGCGAGCAGGCCGCGGAACTGCGGGCGCTCGGCATCACCGTGCGCCTCGGCGACGGGGCCACCCTGCCGGAGGGCACCGAGCTGATCGTCACCGCGCCCGGCTGGCAGCCCGACAAGCCGCTGTTCCTGGCGGCCGAGGAGGCGGGTGTGCCCGTCTGGGGCGACGTGGAGCTGGCCTGGCGGCTGCGCGGCCCCGACGCGGCCCCCTGGCTGGCGGTCACGGGCACCAACGGCAAGACCACGACCGTCCAGATGCTCGCCTCCATCCTGAAGGCGGCGGGCCTGCGCACGGCCGCGGTGGGCAACATCGGCGTCTCCCTGCTGGACGCGGTCCTCGGCGAGGAGCGCCACGACGTTCTCGCCGTGGAGCTGTCCAGTTACCAGCTCCACTGGGCGCCCTCCCTGCGGGCGCACTCCGCGGTGGTCCTCAACATCGCGCCGGACCACCTGGACTGGCACGGCTCCATGGACGCGTACGCGCGTGACAAGGGCCGTGTGTACGAGGGCAACCAGGTGGCCTGCGTCTACAACACCGCCGACAAGGCCACCGAGGACCTGGTGCGCGAGGCCGACGTCGAGGAGGGCTGCCGGGCCATCGGGTTCACCCTGGGCACGCCCGGGCCCTCCCAACTCGGCGTGGTCGAGGGCATCCTCGTCGACCGGGCCTTCGTGGCGGACCGGCACAAGAACGCCCAGGAGCTGGCCGAGGTCTCCGACGTCCACCCGCCGGCCCCGCACAACATCGCCAACGCGCTTGCCGCCGCGGCCCTCGCGCGCGCCTTCGGGGTGCCCGCCACGGCCGTACGGGACGGTCTGCGGGCCTTCCGCCCGGACGCCCACCGCATCGCGCTCGTCGCCGGCATCGACGGCGTCGCGTACGTGGACGACTCCAAGGCGACCAACACCCACGCCGCGGAAGCCTCGTTGGCGGCGTACGAGTCGATCGTGTGGATCGCGGGCGGCCTGGCGAAGGGCGCGACCTTCGACGAACTGGTCGCCAAGTCGGCGAAGCGGCTGCGCGGAGCCGTCCTGATCGGCGCCGATCGTGCCCTGATCCGTGACGCCCTCGCGCGACACGCGCCGGAAGTACCCGTGGTCGACCTCGACCGGACCGACACTGGGGCGATGCTCCAGGCGGTGACGGAAGCGAAACGGCTGGCTCAGCCCGGCGACACGGTGCTGCTGGCCCCGGCCTGCGCCTCCATGGACATGTTCACCAACTACAACCAGCGCGGTGACGCGTTCGCGGCGGCGGTCCGCGAACTCGAAGCCGGAGCCTGACCCGGCCGCCCGCCGGGCGGATCTTGGGAGGGACGCGTGGGACGGTCGACGTTCAGTGGAGGCGCCGATGCCCAGTAGCCGTACCGGGAAGCCGCCCGTGCAGCGGGCGTCCCGGCGCCCCCGTCCCGCCGTTGCCCGGCCCCCGCGGGAGAACCCCGTGCAACGGCTCTACACGCGTGCGCGCAGGGCCTGGGACCGGCCGCTGACCGCCTACTATCTGATCGTGGGCGGCAGCGTGCTGATCACGGTGCTGGGCCTGGTGATGGTCTACTCGGCCTCCCAGATCACCGCGCTCCAGCTCTCGCTGCCCGGGTCGTACTTCTTCCGCAAGCAGGCCCTCGCCGCGCTCATCGGCGGCGCACTGCTGTTCGTCGCCTCGCGCATGCCGGTGAAACTGCACCGGGCGCTGGCCTACCCGATCCTCATCGGCGCCGTCTTCCTGATGGCCCTGGTGCAGGTCCCCGGGATAGGGATGGCGGTCAACGGCAACCAGAACTGGATCTCCCTCGGCGGCTCCTTCCAGATCCAGCCCAGCGAGTTCGGCAAGCTCGCCCTGGTGCTGTGGGGCGCGGACCTGATCGCCCGCAAGCAGGAGCGGAAGCTGCTGACCCAGTGGAAGCACATGCTGGTGCCGCTGGTCCCGGTCGCCTTCCTGCTGCTCGGGCTGATCATGCTCGGCGGCGACATGGGTACCGCGATCATCCTCACGGCGATCCTGTTCGGCCTGCTGTGGCTCGCGGGTGCGCCGACCCGGCTGTTCGCGGGCGTGCTGTCCGTCGCCGGCCTGATCGGTGTGACCCTCATCAAGACCAGCCCCAACCGCATGGCCCGGCTCGCCTGCATCGGCGCCACCGAGCCGAAGACCGGGGTCGCCGACTGCTGGCAGGCCGTGCACGGGATCTACGCCCTCGCCTCCGGCGGACTCTTCGGCTCCGGACTCGGCGCGAGTGTGGAAAAATGGGGCCAACTCCCTGAAGCCCACACCGACTTCATCTTCGCCGTCACCGGTGAGGAACTGGGTCTCGCGGGGACGCTGTCGGTGCTCGCCCTGTTCGCGGCTCTAGGCTATGCGGGTATCCGCGTGGCCGGACGCACGGAGGACCCCTTCGTGAGGTACGCCGCGGGAGGCGTGACCACCTGGATCACCGCCCAGGCGGTGATCAACATCGGTGCGGTGCTCGGCCTGCTGCCGATCGCCGGCGTCCCGCTCCCGCTGTTCTCCTACGGAGGGTCAGCCCTGCTGCCGACCATGTTCGCCATCGGGCTGCTGATCGCCTTCGCGCGCGACGAGCCCGCTGCGCGGGCAGCGCTTGCGATGCGGCAACCTCGCTTTGGTAGAAAGCGGGCGGGAGGCTCCGGTGCCGAGCGGGGGCCTCGGAGATGGAACACGATGCGACGGCGTGCCTCGGCGGCGCGTTCGTCCGGAGAGCGGTGAATTTCGGTGCATGTCGTACTCGCCGGTGGGGGGACCGCCGGCCACATCGAGCCCGCGCTCGCCCTCGCGGACGCCCTGCGCAGGCAGGACCCGAGCGTGGGGATCACGGCCCTGGGCACGGAGCGCGGCCTGGAGACCCGGCTCGTCCCGGAGCGCGGCTACGAGCTGGCGCTGATCCCGGCGGTTCCGCTGCCGCGCAAGCCCACCCCCGAGCTGATCACCGTCCCGGGCCGGCTGCGCGGCACGATCAAGGCCGCCGAGCAGATCCTGGAGCGCACGAAGGCGGACTGCGTGGTCGGCTTCGGCGGTTACGTCGCCCTGCCCGGCTACCTGGCCGCCAAGCGCCTCGGTGTACCCATCGTGATCCACGAGGCCAACGCCCGCCCGGGCCTGGCCAACAAGATCGGTTCGCGGTACGCGGCCCGGGTCGCCGTCTCCACCCCGGACAGCAAGCTGCGTGACGCCCGCTACATCGGCATCCCGCTGCGCCGCTCCATCGCCACGCTGGACCGCGCCGCCGTCCGGCCCGAGGCCCGCCACCGCTTCGGCCTCGACCCGAACCTGCCGACACTGCTGGTCTCCGGCGGCTCGCAGGGCGCCCGCCGGCTGAACGAGGTGACGCAGGCCGTCGCCCCCTGGCTGCAGCAGGCCGGCATCCAGATCCTGCACGCGGTCGGCCCGAAGAACGAACTGCCGCAGGTGCAGCAGATGCCGGGGATGCCCCCCTACATCCCGGTAAGTTACCTGGACCGGATGGACCTCGCGTACGCCGCGGCCGACATGATGCTCTGCCGCGCCGGCGCGATGACCGTCGCCGAACTCTCCGCCGTCGGACTCCCGGCCGCCTACGTCCCGCTGCCCATCGGCAACGGCGAACAGCGGCTCAACGCCCAGCCGGTGGTCAAGGCCGGCGGCGGACTCCTCGTGGACGACGCCGAGCTGACGCCCGAGTGGGTCCAGCAGAACGTGCTGCCCGTGCTCGCCGACCCGCACCGGCTGTACGAGATGTCCCGCGCGGCAAGCGAGTTCGGCCGCAGGGACGCCGACGACCTGCTCGTCGGCATGGTGTACGAGGCGATCGCCTCGCGCCGATAGGACCGTATGACGAAAGGGCAGTGAGCAGCGTGGCCGGACCCTCCACCGCCGAGCGCGGTGAACGCCAGCAGGAGTCGTCCGGCCCGCCGCCCGCTCGCGGGCTCAGGCGGCTCCGCCTTCGTACGATTGTCGTTCTGGCCGCCGTTCTGGTGCTCCTCGCGGCCGGTACCGGCTGGGCGTTGTACGGCTCGCGGTGGCTGCGCGTCACCCACGTCTCGGTGTCGGGCACGCACGTGCTGACCCCCGCGCAGGTGCGCGCGGCGGCGGCCGTGCCCGTCGGGAAGCCGATGATCTCCCTCGACACGGAGGCCGTCGAAGCCCGGCTTCGCCGGAAATTGCCCCGAATTGACACCGTGGACGTGGTTCGTTCCTGGCCTCATGGAATCGGCCTGAAAGTGATCGAACGCACTCCGGTTCTGCTGATCCGAAAGGGCCGGAACTTCGTCGAAGTCGATGACGAAGGTGTCCGGTTCGCTACGGTTCCGCAGGCGCCGAACGGCGTTCCGATGCTGGAATTGTCCGCTTCCCGGACCGGTCCGGGCGCGGCGAGCTTCCGGCGCTTCGGCGAGGGCCGTCTGGTGCGCGAGGCCGTCCGGGTCGCCGGTGACCTGCCCCGCCCCGTGTCGCGGGCCACCCGGACCGTCCGCGTCCGCTCCTTCGACGCCATCGCGCTGGAGTTGGGCGACGGCCGCACGGTGGCCTGGGGCAGCGGCGAGAACGGCCGCGCGAAGGCACGGGCCCTCACGGCTCTCATGAAAGCAGTACCCGGCGCGCGGCACTTCGATGTCAGCGTCCCCACCGCCCCGGCGTCATCGGGGAGTTGACGCACATCAGCGCAGGCCAGCACCCTGGTTGGGCACTGCTACGGCTGATCACATAGGGTGAAAAGAAAAACGGGAGGTTCGGCGTGTTCGTTGAACGGGCGCCACTTGTCGACTTAGTGTCCTGTTCAGAAGACTCCAGGGAACAGACACACTGGTAACCCTAAACTTCAAGGTTAGGGTTCGGGTCGGCGCTACGGACCGTCCCATTCGGCATCCGTCGTCCCGGCGCGGGGCACCGCCCGGCGGCGACAACGTAATTCGAGGCGAGAGGCCTTCGACGTGGCAGCACCGCAGAACTACCTCGCAGTCATCAAGGTCATCGGTGTCGGCGGCGGTGGTGTCAATGCCATCAACCGGATGATCGAGGTCGGTCTCAAGGGCGTCGAGTTCATCGCCATCAACACCGACGCACAGGCGCTGTTGATGAGCGACGCCGACGTCAAGCTCGACGTCGGCCGCGAACTCACCCGCGGACTCGGCGCCGGAGCCAACCCGGCCGTCGGCCGCAAGGCCGCCGAGGACCACCGCGAGGAGATCGAGGAGGTCCTCAAGGGGGCCGACATGGTCTTCGTGACGGCCGGTGAAGGCGGCGGCACCGGCACCGGCGGGGCTCCCGTCGTGGCCAACATCGCGCGCTCGCTCGGCGCCCTCACCATCGGCGTGGTCACCCGCCCGTTCACCTTCGAGGGGCGGCGGCGCGCGAACCAGGCCGAGGACGGCATCGCAGAACTGCGCGAAGAGGTCGACACCCTCATCGTGATCCCGAACGACCGGCTGCTGTCCATCTCCGACCGCCAGGTCTCGGTCCTGGACGCCTTCAAGTCCGCCGACCAGGTCCTGCTCTCCGGTGTCCAGGGCATCACCGACCTCATCACCACGCCCGGCCTGATCAACCTGGACTTCGCCGACGTCAAGTCGGTCATGTCCGAGGCGGGCTCGGCCCTCATGGGCATCGGTTCGGCCCGCGGCGACGACCGCGCGGTGGCCGCGGCCGAGATGGCGATCTCCTCGCCGCTGCTGGAGGCGTCCATCGACGGCGCCCGGGGCGTGCTGCTCTCCATCTCCGGCGGCTCCGACCTCGGCCTCTTCGAGATCAACGAGGCCGCCCAGCTGGTCAGCGAGGCCGCCCACCCCGAGGCCAACATCATCTTCGGCGCGGTCATCGACGACGCCCTCGGCGACGAGGTCCGGGTCACCGTGATCGCGGCCGGCTTCGACGGCGGCCAGCCGCCGGCCCGCCGGGACAACGTGCTCGGCTCGGCGTCCTCCGGCTCGGGCTCCGCCCGCCGCGAGGAGCCCGCCCCGGCCCGGCCGAGCGAGCCCAGCCGTCCGTCCTTCGGCTCGCTGGGCAGCGTCAAGCCGAAGGAGGAGCCGGAGCCGGCGCCCGAGCCGGTGGCCGACATCCCGGTCACCCCGCCGATCACCCCGGCCCCGCGTCCCGCCTACTCGGACAGCGCGGCCGAGGAGCTGGACGTCCCGGACTTCCTCAAGTGATAGGACAGCACGAGAGCGTGAGCGGCGCGCACTTCGCCTTCACCGACCGGTGGGGCGGGGTGAGCGCCGCTCCGTATGAGGAGCTGAACCTCGGCGGCGCGGTCGGCGACGCGGCCGAGGCGGTGCGGGGCAACCGGGAACTGGCGGCCAAGTCGCTGGGCCTGGACCCCGCCCGGGTGGTGTGGATGAACCAGGTGCACGGCGCGGACGTGGCCGTGGTGGACGAGCCGTGGGGTGAGCGCGCGGTGCCGGAGGTCGACGCGATCGTCACCGCCCGCCGCGGACTCGCCCTCGCCGTCCTCACCGCCGACTGCGTGCCGGTGCTGCTGGCGGACCCCGTCGCCGGGGTCGCCGCCGCGGTCCACGCGGGCCGGCCCGGCATGGTGAAGGGAGTCGTCCCCGCCGCCGTACGGGCCATGGCGGAACTCGGCGCCGAGCCGGGCCGGATCGTCGCCCGCACCGGACCGGCCGTCTGCGGCCGGTGCTACGAGGTGCCGGAGGCGATGCGCGCCGAGGTGGCCGCCGTCGAGCCGGCGGCGCGCGCCGAAACGAGCTGGGGCACGCCGGCGCTCGACGTGAGCGCCGGGGTGCACGCGCAGCTCGACCGGCTCGGGGTGTGCGACCGGGCGCAGACGCCGGTGTGCACGCTGGAGTCGGACGACCACTTCTCGTACCGCCGCGACCGCACCACCGGTCGGCTCGCGGGCTACGTCTGGCTGGACTGATGGGGCATGACGGACCGTAAGACCGAACTCGCCGCGAACCTGGCGAAGGTGGAGGAGCGCATCGCCGCCGCGTGCGCGGCGGCCGGTCGCGCGCGGGAGGAGGTGACCCTCATCGTGGTCACCAAGACCTACCCGGCGAGCGATGTGCGGATCCTGTCGGATCTCGGTGTGCGCCATGTCGCCGAGAACCGCGACCAGGACGCGGCCCCGAAGGCCGCCGCCTGCGCGGATCTGCCCCTCGCGTGGCACTTCGTCGGGCAGTTGCAGACCAACAAGGTGCGTTCCGTGGTCGGTTACGCCGATGTCGTGCAGTCCGTCGACCGGGCCCGGCTCGTCTCCGCGCTGTCGAAGGAGGCGGTGCGGGCGGAGCGCGAGGTGGGCTGCCTCGTCCAGGTGGCCCTCGACGCCGATGCGAGCGGCCGGGGCGAGCGCGGTGGCGTGGCCCCCGGCGGAATCGAAGAGTTGGCCGACCTCGTCGCCGGGGCGCCCGGGCTGCGGCTCGACGGGCTGATGACCGTCGCTCCGCTCACCGGGGAGTACGCGGGGCGCGAACAGGCGGCGTTCGAGCGGCTCATGGATTTGTCGACTGACCTGCGCCGAACTCATCCGGCTGCAACCATGGTGTCGGCAGGGATGAGCGCGGACCTCGAACAGGCCGTGGCAGCCGGGGCGACACATGTGCGCGTCGGCACCGCGGTACTCGGAGTCCGCCCCAGGCTCGGGTAACGTCGCCAGGAAGTCGGACCACAGCAGAAAATATGGTCAATGCGCGCCAAGGCGGGCGCAAGGACCACGTGGATCGCGGGCACTTGGCAGTCGTCAGTCGATCCACCACAGAGCGGAGGACTCAGAGCATGGCCGGCGCGATGCGCAAGATGGCGGTCTACCTCGGCCTCGTGGAGGACGATGGGTACGACGGCCGCGGATTCGACCCCGACGACGACTTCGAGCCCGAACTGGACCCGGAGCCGGAGCGGGACCACCGACGGCACGAACCGTCACACCAGTCGCACGGCGCACATCAGTCCCAAAGGGACGAAGAGGTGCGAATCGTGCAACCGCCCGCGCCTCGCGAGCCGGTGGCCCGTTCGGCTTCGCTCGCCGCGGAATCCGGACGTCCGGCGCGGATCGCGCCCGTGGCATCCATCACACAAGAACGCCAGTCCCTGGAGAAGAACGCACCGGTGATCATGCCCAAGGTCGTGTCCGAACGAGAGCCTTACCGGATCACCACGCTGCACCCGCGGACCTACAACGAGGCCCGTACCATCGGGGAACACTTCCGTGAGGGCACCCCGGTGATCATGAATCTGACTGAGATGGACGACACAGACGCGAAGCGACTTGTCGACTTTGCGGCCGGTTTGGTGTTTGGTCTTCACGGCAGCATCGAGCGGGTGACGCAGAAGGTGTTCCTGTTGTCTCCTGCTAACGTCGATGTCACGGCGGAGGACAAGGCCCGCATCGCAGAGGGCGGGTTCTTCAACCAGAGCTGAGACGTACGACCGGACCGAAGCACGGAAGAACATGGACAGGGGAGAGGGAACCACAGGCCATGAGCGTGTTCGCGCAGGTGATCTACATCGCGCTGATGGTGTTCCTCGTCGTGCTCATCTTCCGGCTGGTCATGGACTACGTCTTCCAGTTCGCCCGCTCGTGGCAACCCGGCAAGGCGATGGTGGTCGTACTGGAGGCCACCTACACTGTCACCGATCCACCGCTGAAGCTTCTGCGGCGGTTCATCCCGCCGCTGCGTCTCGGGGGCGTGGCGCTCGACCTGTCCTTCTTCGTACTGATGATCATCGTCTACATTCTCATCTCCATCGCGCAGAACTTCGTGAGATGAGGGTGGAGACGATCCGGTCTTGCCGACTGCCGATGACTACGTTGAGGTGAAGAGATGCCGTTGACCCCCGAGGACGTGCGGAACAAGCAGTTCACGACCGTCCGCCTCCGAGAAGGCTATGACGAGGACGAGGTCGATGCCTTCCTCGACGAGGTCGAAGCCGAACTGACCCGTCTGCTCCGCGAGAACGAGGACCTGCGCGCCAAACTGGCCGCGGCCACGAGGGCTGCCGCGCAGAACCAGCAGAACGCGCGCAAGCCCCCGGAGCAGGACCAGCAACAGCACCAGCAGCACCAGCAGCAGGGCATGCGAGGTCCCGGCGCTCCGGTACCCGCCGGCATATCGGGCCCGCCGCAGCAGCAGATGGGCGGCCCCATGGGTGGTCCGCCCCAGCTGCCGAGCGGTGCCCCGCAGCTGCCCGCCGGCCCCGGCGGTCAGGGCGGCCCGCAGGGTCCCGGCCCGATGGGCCAGGGTCCGATGGGTCAGGGCCCGATGGGCGGCCAGCCGCCCATGCAGCAGCAGATGGGCGGCCCGATGGGCGGTCCCATGGGTGGCCCCATGGGCGGTCCGATGGGCGGCCCCGGTCAGGGCCCCGGTGGCGACAGCGCCGCCCGTGTCCTCTCGCTGGCCCAGCAGACCGCCGACCAGGCGATCGCCGAGGCCCGTTCCGAGGCCAACAAGATCGTCGGCGAGGCCCGCAGCCGCGCCGAGGGTCTGGAGCGTGACGCCCGTGCCAAGGCCGACGCCCTGGAGCGGGACGCGCAGGAGAAGCACCGCGTCGCCATGGGTTCCCTGGAGTCCGCGCGCGCCACGCTGGAGCGCAAGGTCGAGGACCTGCGCGGCTTCGAGCGCGAGTACCGCACCCGCCTGAAGTCGTACCTGGAGTCGCAGCTGCGCCAGCTGGAGACCCAGGCCGACGACTCGCTGGCCCCGCCGCGCACCCCGGCCACCGCGTCCCTGCCGCCGTCCCCGTCGCCCTCCATGGCTCCGGCCGGCGCGAGCGCCCCGTCCTACGGCGGCAACCAGACGATGGGCGGCTCGCCCGCCCCGTCCGCGCCGTCCTACGGCGGTCAGCAGCAGATGACCCCGGCCATGACCCAGCCGATGGCTCCGGTCCGTCCGCAGGGTCCGTCCCCGATGGGCCAGGCCCCCTCGCCGATGCGTGGGTTCCTGATCGACGAGGACGACAACTGACGGGTCACTCAAGACCGGTACGACAACGGCGTCGGCAGCGTCTGATAGGGCGGGCCCCCCGGACTTCGGTCCCGGGGGCCCGCCCTTTTTACGCGGGTTGCGTCAGGTGGCTCGGGAACGCGGCGAGCCCCGCACGGCGACCGGACCGACCGTCACGCATGCCGTCACGCAGTCCGTCCCGCATGCGTCACGCAGGGAAGCAGGGCCCGGCCTCCTCGACGGAGACCGGGCCCTGCTCTTCGTGTACCGCTCGGCGCCTACGCCTTGCGCAGCCGGAACGTCAGCGACAGCCCCTCGTCGGTGAACGCGGCACCGTAGCCGTCGTCGGCCTCACCCTGGCCGAAGTCGGTGGCCAGCACCTCGTCGGCGATCAGCTCGCCGTGCTCGGCGAGCGCGGCGACCACGGCCGGGTCGGTGGACGTCCACCGCAGGGCGATCCGGTCGGCCACGTCCAACCCGCTGTTCTTGCGGGCCTCCTGGATCAGCCGGATCGCGTCCCGGGCCAGGCCCGCCTGCCGCAGCTCCTCGGTGATCTCCAGGTCCAGCGCCACCGTGGCACCGGAGTCGGAGGCCACCGACCAGCCCTCGCGCGGGGTCTCCGTGATGATCACCTCGTCCGGGGCGAGGGTGACCGTCTCACCGTCGACGTCCACCGAGGCCGTGCCGTCGCGCAGGGCCAGGGACAGCGCGGCCGCGTCCGCGGCGGCGATCGCCTTCGCCACGTCCTGAACCCGCTTGCCGAACCGCTTGCCGAGCGCCCGGAAGTTCGCCTTCGCCGTCGTGTCGACCAGGCTGCCGCCGACCTCCGACAGGGAGGCGAGGGACGAGACGTTCAGCTCCTCGGTGATCTGCGCGTGCAGCTCCGGGTTCAGCGCGTCGAACCCGGTGGCCGCGATGAGCGCACGGGACAGCGGCTGGCGGGTCTTGACGCCCGACTCCGCGCGCGTGGCGCGGCCCAGTTCCACGAGCCGCCGGACCAGGACCATCTGCTTCGACAGCTGCGGGTCGATCGCCGACAGGTCCGCCTCCGGCCAGGCGGCCAGGTGCACGGACTCGGGCGCGCCCGGGGTGACCGGAACGACCAGGTCCTGCCACACCCGCTCGGTGATGAACGGGGTGATCGGCGCCATCAGCCTGGTGACCGTCTCCAGCACCTCGTGCAGTGTGCGCAGCGCGGCCTTGTCGCCCTGCCAGAAGCGGCGGCGGGACCGGCGGACGTACCAGTTCGAGAGGTCGTCGACGAACGCGGACAGCAGCTTGCCGGCGCGCTGGGTGTCGTACGCCTCCAGCGCCTGGGTGACCTGGTCGGTCAGCGCGTGCAGCTCGGAGAGCAGCCAGCGGTCCAGCACCGGGCGCTCGGCCGGGGCCGGGTCCGCCGCGGACGGGGCCCAGTCCGACGTACGGGCGTACAGGGCCTGGAAGGCGACCGTGTTCCAGTACGTCAGCAGGGTCTTGCGGACGACCTCCTGGATCGTGCCGTGACCCACCCGGCGCGCGGCCCACGGGGAGCCGCCGGCCGCCATGAACCAGCGCACCGCGTCCGCGCCGTGCTGGTCCATGAGGGGGATCGGCTGCAGGATGTTGCCCAGGTGCTTGGACATCTTGCGGCCGTCCTCGGCCAGGATGTGGCCGAGGCAGACGACGTTCTCGTACGACGACCTGTCGAAGACGAGGGTGCCGACGGCCATCAGCGTGTAGAACCAGCCACGGGTCTGGTCGATCGCCTCGGAGATGAACTGCGCCGGGTAGCGGCTCTCGAACAGCTCCTTGTTCTTGTACGGGTAGCCCCACTGCGCGAACGGCATCGAGCCCGAGTCGTACCAGGCGTCGATGACCTCGGGCACGCGCGTGGCCGTCCGGCCGCAGCCCTCGTGCGGGCAGGCGAAGGTGACCTCGTCGATGTACGGGCGGTGCGGGTCCAGGTCCGACTGGTCGGTGCCGGTCAGCTCGGTCAGCTCCGCGCGGGAGCCGACGCAGGTGAGGTGGTCGTCCTCGCAGCGCCAGATCGGCAGCGGGGTGCCCCAGTAGCGGTTGCGGGACAGCGCCCAGTCGATGTTGTTGTTGAGCCAGTCGCCGAAGCGGCCGTGCTTGACCGTCTCCGGGAACCAGTTGGTCTTCTCGTTCTCCTGGATCAGCCGGTCCTTGACGGCCGTCGTGCGGATGTACCAGGAGGGCTGCGCGTAGTAGAGCAGCGCGGTGTGGCAGCGCCAGCAGTGCGGGTAGCTGTGTTCGTACGGCAGGTGCTTGAAGAGGAGGCCGCGCTGCTGGAGGTCCGCGGTGAGCTTTTCGTCCGCCTTCTTGAAGAAGACGCCCCCGACCAGCGGGACGTCCTCCTCGAAGGTGCCGTCCGGGCGGACCGGGTTCACCACGGGCAGGCCGTAGGAGCGGCAGACCTTGAGGTCGTCCTCACCGAAGGCGGGGGACTGGTGGACCAGACCCGTGCCGTCCTCGGTGGTCACGTACTCGGCGTTGACCACGAAGTGGGCGGGCTCCGGGAACTCCACCAGCTCGAACGGCCGCTGGTACGTCCAGCGCTCCATCTCGGCGCCGGTGAAGGTCTGGCCCGTGGTCTCCCAGCCCTCGCCGAGCGCCTTGGCGACGAGCGGTTCGGCGACGACGAGTTTCTCCTCGCCGTCGGTCGCGACGACGTAGGTGACGTCGGGGTGCGCGGCGACCGCCGTGTTGGACACCAGGGTCCAGGGGGTCGTCGTCCACACCAGGAGCGCGGCCTCGCCGGCGAGTGGACCGGAGGTGAGCGGGAAACGGACGTACACGGACGGGTCGACGACCGTCTCGTAGCCCTGGGCCAGCTCGTGGTCGGACAGGCCGGTGCCGCAGCGCGGGCACCAGGGGGCGACGCGGTGGTCCTGGACCAGCAGGCCCTTGGTGAAGATCTCCTTCAGCGACCACCAGACCGACTCGATGTACTCGGGGTCCATCGTGACGTAGGCGTCGTCCAGGTCGACCCAGTAGCCCATCCGGGTCGTCAGGTCGGAGAAGGCGTCGGTGTGGCGGAGGACGGACTCCCGGCACCTGGCGTTGAACTCGGCGATGCCGTACGCCTCGATGTCCTTCTTGCCGGAGAAGCCCAGCTCCTTCTCGACGGCCAGTTCGACGGGGAGGCCGTGGCAGTCCCAGCCGGCCTTGCGGGCCACGTGGTAGCCGCGCATGGTGCGGAAGCGGGGGAAGACGTCCTTGAAGACGCGGGCCTCGATGTGGTGGGCGCCGGGCATGCCGTTGGCGGTGGGCGGGCCCTCGTAGAACACCCACTCGGGGCGGCCCTCGGACTGCTCCAGGCTCTTGGCGAAGATCTTCTGCTCGCGCCAGAAGTCGAGCACGGCGTGCTCAAGAGCGGGCAGGTCGACCTGTGCGGGCACCTGGCGGTACGTCGGCGCTGTCATCTGCGAGCATCCTCCAACGGACTTGCTGCCTTCCGTCGGAGGGACGAGAGCCTTCGTTCCTGTCTACGCCGTGTGCGGCGCGCTCCCGCGGTACCACCCTCCTTGGCCCTCCGCCGTGCCGTACACGCCGGTGAGCCCCCTCATTGGGGTCGCGAAGCCGGTTCTACTCGCCGTCGCCCTGGGGCTGCGGCTTTCTTCCGGCGGCTCCGGGGTGATCTTCACGTCGCGCTCGCCCCCGGGCTCACACCGTCCCCGGGTCGCTCTGGGCTGCGTACGCCGCTACTCGTCCCCATCCACGCTTCTCGCTCCGCCCAGTGTACGGCGCCCCGCGGACAGCGGCGGACCGGTTTTCCGCGCGGCGCCGGCGGATGCCGGACGACGGGGCGGATGACCCGAATGGCGAGGGGTGGGCGCCCGCGGCCGGGAGGGGTCCGGCCCGGCGGATTACCCGGCGGGGAGCTGGGCACAACGGATGCAGGCCCGTGGCCCCGGGGGTGCGGGCGGGCGAATCGGGCGGTGTGCCCCGTTGCCGCGGGACTCAAGTCGATTTATCGTCCCAGCACGATTCGCGAGCAAGATCACAATATGTGAAGGGGCCGCGGCCATGGTGGCGAAGAAGACCGCCGTACAGCAGCCGGCGACCGGGAAGACCGGCGCGAGGCCTGCCACCAAGAAGACGGCTCCCGGCAGGACGGCCGCCGAGAGGAAGGCCGCCGGCACGAAGGCCGCCGGCACGAAGGCCGCCGGCACGAAGGCCGCCGAAGCGAAGGCCGACGGGAAGGCGGCGGCCGGGAAGACGGCCGTGACCAAGGTGACGAGGGCGGCGGCCGGGAAGGCGGGGGAGACGAAGGCGGCGGGCACGAAGACGGTGGCCAAGAAGGCGGTGGCCAAGAAGGCGGCGGGCACGAAGACGGTGGCCAAGAAGGCGGCCGAGCAGGTGGCCAGGAAGGCTGTCGCCGGGAAGGCGGCCCCGAAGAAGACGGCCGCAGCCGTGAAGACCGGAGGGAAGAAGACGGCCGCGCAGCGGGCGGGCACGAAGGACGCGGATACCAGGCGTGCGGCGACGAAGCACGCGGACACCGGGCACGCGGACACCGGGCACGCGGGCACGAAACCGGCGGTCGTGAAGAAGACGGCCGTGAAGGAGGCGGCCCCGAAGAGGACGGCCGCCACCGGGGCGACCGCCGAAAAGGCGGCTGCCGGCGAGGCGGCGGCCGTGGACACGGCCGTCAGGGAAGCGGTCGGGAAGAAGACGGTCATCGAGGAAGCGGTCGGCGAGAAGACCGTCACCGAGAAGAGCACGGCCAAGAAAGCGGGCGCGGCGCGGGCCGCGAAGCAGACGGGAGCCACGACGGTGGTTGCGAAGAAGACTCCTGGCACGGCCACGGCGGCACAGACCGCCGTCCCCAAGGCACGCGTCGCCGCGGCGGAGCCCGGCGAGCTGGCGGTGCGCCCCGGCGAGGACCCGTGGACCCCGGACGAGGTCGACGAGGCCCGCGCGGAGCTGCAGTCCGAGGTGGAGCGGCTACAGCAGGAGATCAGCTCGTCCGAGGCGTCCCTGGCCGGCCTGATGCGGGACTCGGGGGACGGCGCCGGCGACGACCAGGCCGACACCGGCACCAAGAACATCACGCGTGAGCACGAGCTGGCGCTGGCCGCCAACGCGCGCGAGATGCTGATCCAGACCGAGCGCGCCCTGGAACGGCTGGACGCGGGCACCTACGGCCTGTGCGAGAACTGCGGCCGGCCCATCGGCAAGGCCCGGATGCAGGCGTTCCCGAGGGCCACCCTGTGCGTGGAGTGCAAACAGAAGCAGGAACGCCGCTCCTGAGCGCGAGGGGCCCCTGGGGCGTGCCGTAGTCTCGTCCTCAGTCAGGCACCTAGGTTGAGGGACTCACGTGGCAGAGGCGGAGCGCATCATCGGTACGCCGGACACCCCGGACGACGGCGGCGGACGGACGGCGGCGGCCGGAGCACCCGCCGGCTCCGGCGCGTCCGGCGAGGAGGCCCCGGCGCGGCGGCCCGGCCGCGGGCGCCGGATCGCCGTGCTGTTCGCGGTGGCCGCGTTCGCGTACGCCGTCGACCTGATCAGCAAGATGCTCGTGGTGTCCCGGCTGGAGGGCCGCGCGCCGATCCGGGTCGTCGGGGACCTGCTGGAACTGCACGCGATCCGCAACCCCGGCGCCGCCTTCGGGTTCGGCGCGGCCTTCACGGTGATCTTCACGCTGATCGCCGCCGCCGTGATCGTGGTGATCATCCGGCTGGCCCGCAAGCTGTACAGCTTCCCCTGGGCCGTCGCGCTCGGCCTGCTGCTCGGCGGCGCGCTCGGCAACCTCACCGACCGGATCTTCCGGGCGCCGGGCGTCTTCGAGGGCGAGGTCGTGGACTTCATCGCGCCCAAGGGCTTCGCGGTGTTCAACCTCGCCGACTCGGCGATCGTGTGCGGCGGTGTCCTGATCGTGCTGCTGTCCTTCCGCGGCCTGGACCCCGACGGCTCCGTCCACAAGGACTGAGCCCGGGTTTTCCACAGGCCCGTTCGGGGGTGTCCGGCCCGTCCGGCATACTCGACGGGTGAGCACGATTCCCGAGATCCGTACCCTGCCCGTGCCCGACGGCCTGGAGGGCGAGCGCGTCGACGCCGCCATCTCGCGCATGTTCGGCTTCTCCCGCACGAAGGCGGCCGAGCTGGCCGCGGCCGGCAAGGTCCAGGTCGACGGCGCGGTGGTCGGCAAGTCCGAGCGGGTGCACGGCGGCGCCTGGCTGGAGGTCGAGATGCCGCAGGCCCCCGCGCCGGTGCAGGTGGTCGCCGAACCGGTCGAGGGCATGGAGATCGTGCACGACGACGATGACGTGGTCGTGATCGTCAAGCCGGTCGGCGTGGCCGCGCACCCGTCGCCGGGCTGGTCAGGACCCACCGTCATCGGCGGTCTCGCCGCCGCCGGGTACCGGATCTCCACCTCGGGCGCCGCCGAGCGCCAGGGCATCGTGCACCGCCTGGACGTCGGCACCTCGGGCCTGATGGTGGTCGCCAAGTCCGAGCGGGCGTACACGTCGCTCAAGCGCCAGTTCAAGGAGCGCACGGTCGACAAGCGCTACCACACGCTGGTCCAGGGCCACCCGGACCCGACGAGCGGCACCATCGACGCCCCGATCGGCCGCCACCCCCAGCACGACTACAAGTGGGCGGTCACCGCCGAGGGCAAGCCCTCGGTGACCCACTACGACCTCATCGAGGCCTTCCGCGCCGCCTCCCTGCTGGACGTGAAGCTGGAGACGGGGCGCACCCACCAGATCCGCGTCCACATGGCCGCCCACCGTCACCCCTGCGTGGGCGACCTCACCTACGGCGCCGACCCGACCCTCGCCAAGCGGCTGCGCCTGACCCGTCAGTGGCTGCACGCCGTACGCCTCGGGTTCGAGCACCCGGGGGACGGCAGCTGGGTGGAGTTCGCGAGCGACTACCCCGAGGACCTCCAGCAGGCCCTCGACCAGGTCAGGGAGGAGACGTACGCGTGAGCCGGCCGTACGCCGTCCGGGTCGCCGAGGACCCCGCCGACCGCGAGGCCTGCTTCGCGGTCCGCAAGGAGGTCTTCGTGGTCGAACAGGGCGTCGCCGAGGACATCGAGTACGACGCCCACGACGCCGTGGCCGTGCATGTGCTGGCGATGCGCGCGGACGGGGTGCCGCTGGGCACCGGACGGCTGCTGTACGGCGAGGCGGCGGCCTCCAGAACCGGCGGGGACCCGGCGGTGGGCTCCCTGGGGCGGCTCGCCGTCTCCCGCGAGGCGCGCGGGCTCGGCGTCGGCGCGGCCCTGGTGCGCGCCATCGAGGACGCGGCACGCGCGCGTGGTCTGACGGCCGTGGACCTGCACGCCCAGACCCACGCCCTGGGTTTCTACGAACGGCTCGGTTACGAGGCGTACGGCCCGGAATTTCCGGACGCGGGGTTTCCGCACCGGGCGATGCGCCGCTCGCTGTAGCGGCCCGGCCCGCCCGGGGAGGCATCGGTACGCGGCCGGGGGGCAGGCGTCATGGCAGGCTGGGGACCTGCCGTGTGATCGTCGACCCCCGGAGCGCCGTCCGTGGATCAGCTGGCTCTGTTGTTCGTACTGCTGCTCGGGGCCTTGGTGAGCGTCCCGCTGGGGGACCGGTTCGGAGTGCCGGCGCCGGTCCTGATGACCCTGTTCGGCGGGGCCCTGGCGGTGGCCGAGTTCGTGCCCAACGTGGACATCCCGCCCGAGCTCATCCTGCCCGGGCTGCTGCCGCCGCTGCTCTACGCCGCGGTGCGCCGCACGTCCTGGCGGCAGTTCGCGGCCAACGTCCGCCCGATCCTGCTGCTGGCCGTCGCCCTGGTCTTCGTGACGACGGTGTGCGTGGCCTTCGTCGCCAACGCGATCGTGCCCGGGCTGCCGATCGCCGCCGCCGTCGCGCTGGGCGCCCTCGTGGCGCCGCCCGACCCGGTCGCCGCGACCAGCGTCGCGGGACAGCTGGGGCTGCCGCGCCGCCTGGTGTCGATCCTGGAGGGCGAGGGACTCTTCAACGACGTGACCGCCATCGTGCTGTACCACGTGGCGATCGCGGCCGCCGTGAGCGGCGCGTTCTCCCCCTGGCAGGCCGGCCTCGACCTGGTGCTGTCCGCCGTCGTCGCGTTGGCCGTCGGCCTGGTGCTGGGGTGGGGCGCGAACAGGCTGATGGACCTGCTGGGCGACCCGACCCTGCAGATCGGCATGACCCTGCTGGTGCCGTACGCCTCCTACGTGCTCGCGGAGAAGCTGCACGGCTCCGGGGTGCTCGCCGTGCTCACCACCGCCCTCTTCCTCGCCGAGTACGCCACCGACGCCGACGACGTGATGACCCGGCTCGCCGGGCACACCTTCTGGGACATCATCGACACCCTCGTCACGGGCGTCGCCTTCGGACTCATCGGGCTCGAACTGCACAACGCCATCCGCACGGCCCAGGGGCACTGGGGCGAGATGCTCGGCTGGGCCGCCGCCGTCGTGGGCGTGGTGGTCGTCGTGCGGCTGCTGTGGCTGCTGCCGGCGACCTGGCTGACCAAGCGGCTGCACGCCCGCCGGGACTACGAGGAGGAGATCCCCGTCAGCTGGCGGGAGACCGTCGTGATGTGGTGGTCCGGGATGCGCGGGGTGGCCTCGGTGGCGCTGGCGCTGGCCGTGCCGCTCAGGACGGACAACGGCTCTCCCTTCCCCGACCGGGACAAGATCATCTTCATCGCCTTCGGGGTGATCATCGTCACCCTGGTGGTGCAGGGGCTGACCCTGCCGTGGCTGGTGAAGCGGCTCGGGGTGCGGGCCGACTCGGAGCGGGAGAAGGAGTTCGAGAAGGAGCTGGCGGTGCGGGCCGCGAAGGCGGCGAAGCGCCGGCTGCGGGAGATCGAGCAGGTGGAGGAGCTGCCCGAGGAGCTCTCCGAGCAGATGCTGCGGCGCGCCTTCGACATCGGCATCCGGATCAGCCCGGACATGGGGGAGGAGGAGCGGCGCGAGGCGCAGCACCAGCGGGTCAAGCGGATCAGGCGGGTGCGGCGCATCCAGAACGAGATGCTGAGCGCCGCGCGCCACGAGGTGCTGGCGGCGCGGAGCGAGCCCGGCGCGGACCCGGAGATCGTGGACCGGGTGCTGCGCCACCTCGACGTCCGCAGCCTGCGCTGAGCGGAACGGCGCGATGTGCCCACCGGTCATACGAATGTGACGATCCTGTGGACAACTCCCCGCACCGCCGGGGCTTCGCTCGTACGCTCGGATCATGACTCGCAACATCGTGATCAGCGGCGGGGGTACGGGCATCGGCCTGGCGGCGGCGCACGCCTTCGCGGCGGACGGGGACCGTGTGCTGTTGCTCGGGCGGCGCGCCGAGGTGCTGGAGAAGGCCGGGGTGGCCGGGGCGCTCAGCTACGCCGCGGACCTCTCCGAGCCCGCCCAGGTGCGCGACGCCGCCCGCTTCGTCGCCGAGCAGCTGGGCACCGTCGACGTGCTGGTGAACAGCGCCGGAGGCGCCGGATACCTGGAGCCCCCGGCCGGCAGCGACGACCCCCTCGACCGGGTCGCCCATGACTGGACCCTCAACTTCCGGCAGAACACCCTGACCGCCGCCCTCCTCACCGAGGCACTGAAGCCCCGGCTCGCCGAGCCCGGCGGGCGGGTGCTGTTCCTGAGTTCCATCGCCGCCTACCGGGGCTCGGGCACCGGCGCCTACGCGGCGGCCAAGGCCGGGCTGCACCCCTACGCCCACGACCTGGCCCGGCAGCTGGGCCCGCGCGGCATCACCGTGAACGTGGTCGCCCCCGGATTCGTGGAGGACACCGAGTTCTTCGGGGACACCATGGACGAGGACCGGCGCAGCAGGCTCGTCGCCGACACCTCGACCGGCCGGGCCGGCATACCGGGGGACGTGGCCGAGACCCTGCGCTGGCTGGCCTCGCCCGCCGCCGGTCACATCACCTCGCAGGTGATCCAGGTGAACGGCGGGGCCGAGCGCGGCCACTGAACCCCGGCCGTCAGCCCCGGCCGGTGCGCGGGAAGTCGTAGGCCCTGCGGAGCGAGGCGCGGTCGGGGGACGGCACGCGGTACGGCGGGAGCACCGCGTCGGCGGTGTTCACCCGGGGCAGCGCGTAGGGGTGCTCCGCGGACAGCCAGGTGATCATCTGCTCGCGGACCGCGACCCGGACCGTCCAGATGTCGTCCGCGTCCTTCGCCGTCACCAGGGCGCGCACCTGGATGGTGTTCGGTGTGGTGTCCGTCACCACCAGGCCGTAGGCGCGGCCGTCCCAGGCCGGGCAGTGGCGCAGGATGTCGCGGAGCTTCTCGCGCATGGCCTCGACGGGTGCGCTGTGGTCCAGGTGCCAGTAGACGATGCCCGTCATCTGCGGGGTGCCGCGGGACCAGTTCTCGAAGGGCTTGGAGGTGAAGTACGACACGGGCATGGTGATCCGGCGCTCGTCCCAGGTCCGGACCGTCAGGAAGGTGAGGGTGATCTCCTCGACGGTGCCCCACTCGCCGTCGACCACGACGGTGTCGCCTATGCGCACCATGTCGCCGAAGGCGATCTGCAGCCCGGCGAACATGTTCGACAGCGTCGACTGGGCGGCGACACCGGCGATGGCGGCGATGATGCCCGCCGAGGCCAGCAGGGAGGCGCCCGCGGCGCGCATCGCCGGGAACGTCAGCAGCATCGAGGACGCGGCCACGACGATGACGATCGCGGACACCACCCGCATGATCAGCTCCACCTGCGTGCGCACCCTGCGCACCCGGGCCACGTCGCGGTGGGCACGGGCATAGCGGGAGTAGGTGGTCTCGACGATCGCCGCGGCGATCCGGATCACCAGCCAGGCGGCCGATCCGATCAGCACCAGCGTCAGTGTCCGGCCGATGCCGACCTGGTGGCGCTCCAGCAGCTTCGTCTGGTCGTACGATCCGCGCAGCATGGCGGTGCACAGCACGAGCTGGTAGGGGATGCGCGCCCGGCGCAGCAGCCCCCACAAGGGGGTGTCGTGTTCGCGTTCGTCGGCCTTGCGCAGCAGCCGGTCGGTGACCCAGCCGATGGCCAGGGTCAGCAGCACCGTGCCGCCGAGCACGATCAGGGGGCGGAGTACGTTCTCCATGCCTCCGCTCCTAACCGGCCCGCACAGAGCATGAACATGTGAGTTCGGTGCGTTCCTGGGTAGGCGGGACCGCCACCGTCGTCCCAGGCTGGCACCATGGCCTCATGAACATCATGCTCTTTCACTCGACCTACGGGCTCAGGCCCGCGGTGCGGGAGGCCGCGGACCGGCTGCGCGCGGCGGGCCACGAGGTGTGGACGCCGGACCTCTTCGAGGGACGCACGTTCGACACCGTCGAGGAGGGCATGGAGTTCAACGAGGGCATCGGCAAGGAGGAGCTGCTGAAGCGGGCCGTGCTGGCGGCGGCGCCGTACTCGGACCGGGGGCTGGTGTACGCCGGGTTCTCGCTCGGTGCCTCCGTCGCGCAGACCCTGGCCCTCGGCGACGACAACGCGCGCGGGCTGCTGCTCCTGCACGGCACGTCGGACATCGCGCCGAACGCGGACGTGGACGGGCTGCCGGTGCAGCTGCACGTCGCCGAGCCGGACCCGTTCGAGACGGACGACTGGCTGAGCGCCTGGTACCTGCAGATGGGCCGGGTGGGCGCCGACGTGGAGATCTACCGGTACGCCGGGGCCGGGCACCTCTACACCGACCCCGGCCTGCCGGACTACGACGCCGAGGCCGCCGAGGCCACCTGGCGGGTGGCGCTCGGCTTCCTCGAGTCGCTCGGCTGAGCGGTCACTTCGGGACGGTCACACCGGGTCGTAGGTCCGCTCGACCTTCTGCGTCCCGCTGCGGGTGCGGTAGGAGCGCGCCCAGCCGGCGGTGGCGTCCGGGTCGGTGCGGTCGGACAGGACGTAGTAGTCCATCTGCGCCCGCTCGGCCGTGATGTCCAGCACGCCGTAGCCGTGCCGGTCGGTGTCCACCCAGTGGACGTGCCGGTTGGCGGCCCTGATGACCGGCGCGGCGACCGCGGAGACCGTGCCCTCGGGCACCTTCACGATGTCGTCCAGGTTGTCGGAGGTCACCGAGGTCACCACGAACTCGGTGGCCGCCGACGCCGACAGCGGGTAGGTGCCCGCGTCCACCGGCACGTCGTTGGCCCACGCCATGTGGATGTCACCGGTCAGGAAGACGGTGTTGCCGATGGCGTTGGAGCGCAGGTGCGCGAGGAGTTCGCGGCGGTCGTCGGTGTAGCCGTCCCACTGGTCGGTGTTCGCGGCGATGCCCTCCTGCGGCAGCCCGAGCAGCTTGGCGAGGGGCTTGAGCAGGTCGGCGGAGAGGGAGCCGAAGGAGAACGGCGAGATCATCACCGAGTTCCCGACCAGCCGCCACCTGGTGTCGGAGGCCTTCAGCCCGGCCTTGAGCCAGTCGAGCTGGGCGCGCCCGGTGAGCGTGCGGTCCGGGTCGTCCACGGCACCGCTCGCCGTGGACGCCTGCTGGGAGCGGAAGGAGCGCAGGTCCAGCAGGGACAGGTCGGCGAGCTTGCCGAAGCGCAGCCGGCGGTAGGTGGTGCCGGAGATGGCCGGGCGGACCGGCATCCACTCGAAGTAGGCCTGCTTGGCGGCGGCCTGACGGGCCGACCAGGTGCCCTCGGCGCCCTCGGTGTGGTTGACCGCGCCGCCCGACCAGGCGTTGTCGGCGAATTCGTGGTCGTCCCAGATCGCGACGACCGGCGCCTTCAGGTGCAGGGCCTGGAGGTCGGGGTCGGTCTTGTACTTCGCGTGCCGGATCCGGTAGTCGGCGAGCGTGAGGATCTCGTTGGCCGGTGCGTGCGGGCGGACGACCTTGCCCCGGGCCGCGTACTCGCCTGACTTGTACTCGTATATGTAGTCGCCGAGGTGCAGCCAGGCGTCGAGGTCGTTGCGGGCGGCGAGGTGGCGGTAGGCGGAGAAGTGGCCCGCCTCCCAGTTGGCGCAGGAGACCACGCCGAACCGCAGACCCGGGACGTCCGCGTCCGCCGCCGGCGCGGTGCGGGTGCGCGCCACCGGGGAGTCGGTGCCGCCGGCCGAGAACCGGAACCAGTAGTCGGTGGCCGGCTCCAGGCCGCGGATGTCGGCCTTCACGGTGTGGTCGGCGGCGGCCGTCGCGGTGGTGGAGCCCTTGGCGACGATGCTGGTGAACGCCTTGTCCCTGGCGACGACCCAGCCGACCTCGGTGTCCGGGCCGACGCCGGAGCCCGGTACGGCCTCCGGCGTCGGGGTCACGCGGGTCCACAGCAGGATGCCGTCGGGCAGCGGGTCACCGGAGGCGACGCCGTGCAGGAAGGCGGGGGCGTCCGTGGCGGCGCGGGCCGGCAGGGCGGCGGCCAGCGGGCCGGCCAGGACAGCGGTCGCCGCCGCGGCCTTGACGACCGTACGGCGGCGGGGCGAGAAGGAGCCGAGGCCCTGGGAGGCCTCGGACGATCTGTATCGACTGGTCACGGTCGATCAGGTTACTGATCGGTACGCGCACAGGCGGGCGAACTCGCAAAAGTTCGCCCGCCCTTTGACCGGGCGTCGGTCAGGACGCCCCCGCGGCGGGGCGGCTCAGCCCTTGAGGACCCCGTTCAGCGCGGTGGTGAAGTCGGCGGCCGTCATGGGCGCGGTCTTGCCGTCGGGGCCCGTCAGCGTCTTGCCGTCCATCTTCAGGGTCGGGGTGCCCGAGATGCCGTCCTTGTCGAAGATCTTCGACTCCTCCAGCGCCCACCGGTCGTAGGTGCCTTCCTTCACGGCCTTCCGGAAGGCCGCGTTGCCCTTCAGGGCGGGGACCGTGTCGGCGATCTTGAGGAGGTAGGCGTCGTCCTTGAACTCGTCGGTGGTCTCCGCCGGGTGCCACTTCTTCGAGTACATCGCGGACTTGTACTCGAGGAACGCCTCCGGGCTGACGTCGAGCGCGGCGCCCAGGGCGCTGAGCGCGTTCTTGGAGCCCTCGCCGGTCAGGTTCCTGTCGAGGAAGGTGGCGCCGACGTACCGGACCTTGAACTTGCCGGATTCGAGGTCCTTCTCGACGGTCGGGCCGACCGCCTGCTCGAAGTCGGCGCAGACCGGGCAGCGCGGGTCCTCGTACATCACCAGGGTCTTCTCGGCGCTGCTCTTGCCGAGGACGATCGTCGTGCCGTCCTTGCCCGTGGTGTGGGCCGGCTTGACGAGCCTGTCCTTCTTCGCGGCCTCCCAGTAGGCGGGCTTGTTGGCCTGGACGACCGCCCAGCCTATGCCGCCGGCCGCGGCCAGGACGCCGACCACGGAGGCGGCCACGATCAGCTGGCGCCTGACCTTGTCGCGCTTGGCCTGCCGCTCGCGCTCCTGGCGCAGCCGCTCCCGGGCCGCCGTCTTCGCCGCCTGGCTGTTCCGCTTGCTCATGTTGGTGATCTCCATGTGGGACGCGCACACGTCGTACGCGGGATACGTAGGGGGGACTGATCGTGCTCAGGCGAAGGCCGGAGAGCACGGCGGTCCACGCCGTCCCAGGGAGTGCACGAGGAGCCGGTCGCGGGCCGCGGCCCGGCGCGGGGCCGGGCGGGGCAGCCGGCGCGCCGGGAGCGGCCGTACGGCGACCGCGGCCACCGCCAGCAGCAGCGGCCGGAAGGTGGTCGCGGCGACCGCCCGCAGCAGCTGGGTCAGCGCCCGCTCGCCCCGGCGCAGCCAGGCGGCGGCGAGCAGGCCCACGCCGACGTGCGCGGCGAGCAGCAGCCAGGCGGCGGCCGGGCCGACGTGCGCCAGCAGCGCTCCGGGCCCGTCGGCGCCGCCGGTCATCCGGGCCAGCGGGCTGCCCACCGGGCCCTGGCACAGCACGTCCAGGCCGACCGCCCGCAGCGGGCCCGCGACCGGGCCGCCCGCCGGGCCGTAGCAGGTGTGCTGGCCGGTGGTGAACACCGTGTCGGCGGCCAGCTCCAGCGGGACCAGCAGGGCCGCGATCCGGCCGAAGCCGCGTTCGCGGCCCGCCAGCGCGTACGCGGTGACGAACACCCCGGCGGTGACCGCGGCCACGGTCGCCAGCGGCAGCGGAGCACGGGACAGCAGCACGTGCGACGCGGTGCTGAGCGTCACGACGAAGGCCGTGAACAGCGCCGCGCGCACGGCTCTGAGCGAGGTCCCGGACATGTCCATAGCGAAAGGAGAGTCTGTCACGTACGCGAGTAAGGGACCCCTAAAGGGTGCCTGTGAATCGGCGGGACTACAGCCCCGGGATCCGGCCGTTGCGGAACAGGTCGACGAAGATCTGGTGGTCGGCACGCGCGCGTGCGCCGTACGCGTGCGCGAAGTCCACCAGCAGGGGCGCGAAGCCCTCCTCGTCGGCCGCGATCGCCGCGTCGATGGCCCGCTCGGTGGAGAACGGCACCAGGGACTCGCCGGAGGTGTCGTCCGCCGCCGCGTGCATCGTGGCGGTGGCCCGGCCCAGGTCGGCGACGACGGCGGCGATCTCCTCCAGGTCGTCGATGTCGTCCCAGTCCAGGTCGACGGCGTACGGCGAGACCTCGGCGACCAGCTGGCCGGCCCCGTCCAGCTCGGTCCAGCCGAGCCACGGGTCGGCGTGCGCCTGCAGGGCACGCTGGGAGATCACGGTGCGGTGGCCCTCGTGCCGGAAGTACTCCGCGATGGCCGGATCCGTGATGTGGCGGGAGACGGCCGGGGTCTGGGCCTGCTTGATGTAGATCACGACATCGTTCTCCAGGGCGTCGCTGTGGCCCTCCAGGAGGATGTTGTACGACGGCAGGCCCGCCGAGCCGATGCCGATGCCCCGGCGGCCCACGACGTCCTTCACCCGGTAGGAGTCCGGGCGGGCCAGGGAGGAGTCCGGCAGGGTCTCCAGGTAGCCGTCGAAGGCCGCCAGGACCTTGTAGCGGGTCGCCGCGTCCAGCTCGACGGAGCCGCCGCCGGCGGCGAAGCGGCGTTCGAAGTCACGGATCTCGGTCATCGACTCCAGCAGCCCGAACCGGGTCAGCGAGCGGGCGTCACGCAGCGCGTCCAGCAGCGGACCCTGCGCGGTGTCCAGCGTGAACGGCGGCACCTCGTCCCGCTTCGCGCCCGTGGTCAGGGCGTGGATGCGCTCGCGGTAGGCGGCGGCGTAGACCGTCACCAGCTCGGTGATCTGCGCGTCGCTGAGCGCCTTCGCGTACCCGATGAGCGCCATGGACGCCGCGAACCGCTTCAGGTCCCAGGTGAACGGGCCGACGTAGGCCTCGTCGAAGTCGTTGACGTTGAAGACCAGGCGGCCGTTGGAGTCCATGTACGTGCCGAAGTTCTCCGCGTGCAGATCGCCGTGGATCCACACGCGCGAGGTGCGGTCGTCCAGGTACGGACCGCCGCGCTTCTCGGTGTCGAGGTCGTGGTAGAAGAGGGCCGCCGTGCCCCGGTAGAAGGCGAAGGCCGAGGCCGCCATCTTCCGGAACTTCACCCGGAACGCTGCCGGGTCGGCGGCCAGGAGCCGGCCGAAGGCGGTGTCGAAGACGGCGAGGATCTCCTCGCCGCGCTGCTCCTCGTCGAGCTGGGGGACCGACATCGCTGGGTGCCTCCTGGTGCAGTGCCTGTACGACAGCGTTTCTGTCGTTTCCAACGCACGAAGGTACGCGGAGGTGCCCGCCCGCCGCCCGGCCGCCACCCCTCGCCGAGGCGCTTCGCGCCAAGTCTTCATCCCGGTGTCAGTCGCGGGGCATAGACTTCGACGCTGTCCCCCAGAGTGTCCGCCCACCCGTCGCCGAGTGTTTCCGTTGGAGGCCAAACCGTGTCGAAGCCGCCCTTCACGCACCTGCACGTCCATACCCAGTACTCGCTGCTGGACGGTGCCGCGCGGCTGAAGGACATGTTCAACGCGTGCAACGAGATGGGCATGACGCACATCGCCATGTCCGACCACGGCAACCTCCACGGGGCGTACGACTTCTTCCATTCCGCGAAGAAGGCCGGAATCACCCCGATCATCGGGATCGAGGCCTATGTCGCCCCCGAGTCCCGGCGCAACAAGCGCAAGATCCTCTGGGGCCAGCCGCACCAGAAGCGGGACGACATCTCCGGCTCCGGCGGTTACACCCACAAGACGATGTGGGCGGTGAACCGGACCGGGCTGCACAACCTCTTCCGGCTGTCCTCCGACGCCTACGCCGAGGGCTGGCTGCAGAAGTGGCCCCGGATGGACAAGGAGACCATCGCGAAGTGGTCCGAGGGCATCGTCGCCTCCACCGGCTGCCCCTCCGGCGAGGTGCAGACCCGGCTGCGCCTCGGCCACTTCGACGAGGCCCTGAAGGCCGCCGCCGAGTACCAGGACATCTTCGGCAAGGACAAGTACTTCCTGGAGCTGATGGACCACGGCATCGAGATCGAGCGCCGGGTCCGCGACGGCCTGCTGGAGATCGGCAAGAAGCTCGGCATCCCCCCGCTGGTCACCAACGACTCGCACTACACGTACGCGCACGAGGCGGGCGCCCACGACGCCCTGCTGTGCATCCAGACCGGCAAGAACCTCTCCGACCCCGACCGCTTCAAGTTCGACGGCACCGGCTACTACCTGAAGTCCACGGACGAGATGTACGCCATCGACTCCTCGGACGCCTGGCAGGAGGGGTGCGCCAACACCCTCCTGGTCGCCGAGATGGTGGACACCACCGGCATGTTCGAGAAGCGCGACCTCATGCCCAAGTTCGACATCCCCGAGGGCTACACCGAGGTCACCTGGTTCAAGGAGGAGGTCCGCCGCGGCATGGAGCGCCGCTTCCCGGGCGGCATCCCCGAGGACCGCCAGAAGCAGGCCGAGTACGAGATGGACACGATCATCTCGATGGGCTTCCCGGGCTACTTCCTCGTGGTCGCCGACTTCATCATGTGGGCCAAGAAGCAGGGCATCGCGGTCGGCCCCGGCCGAGGCTCCGCGGCCGGCTCGATCGTGGCCTACGCCCTCGGCATCACCGACCTCGACCCCATCCCGCACGGCCTGATCTTCGAGCGGTTCCTCAACCCCGAGCGCATCTCGATGCCCGATGTCGACATCGACTTCGACGAGCGCCGGCGCGTCGAGGTGATCCGGTACGTGACCGAGAAGTACGGCGCCGACAAGGTCGCCATGATCGGCACCTACGGCACCATCAAGGCCAAGAACGCGATCAAGGACTCCGCGCGCGTGCTGGGCTACCCGTACGCGATGGGCGACCGCATCACCAAGGCCATGCCCGCCGACGTCCTCGGCAAGGGCATCCCGCTGTCCGGCATCACCGACCCCAGCCACCCCCGCTACTCGGAGGCCGGCGAGGTCCGCTCGATGTACGAGAACGAGCCGGACGTGAAGAAGGTCATCGACACCGCGCGCGGCGTGGAGGGCCTGGTCCGGCAGATGGGCGTGCACGCCGCCGGCGTGATCATGTCCAGCGAGACCATCACCGAGCACGTCCCGGTGTGGGTGAGGCACACCGACGGCGTGACCATCACCCAGTGGGACTACCCGAGCTGTGAGTCGCTCGGCCTGCTGAAGATGGACTTCCTCGGCCTGCGCAACCTCACGATCATGGACGACGCGGTCAAGATGGTGAAGGCCAACAAGGGCCTCGACATCGACCTGCTCTCCCTGCCGCTCGACGACCCCACGACCTTCGAGCTGCTCCAGCGCGGCGACACCCTCGGCGTCTTCCAGTTCGACGGCGGCCCCATGCGGTCCCTGCTCCGGCTGATGAAGCCGGACAACTTCGAGGACATCTCCGCCGTGTCGGCCCTGTACCGGCCGGGCCCGATGGGCATGAACTCCCACACGAACTACGCGCTGCGCAAGAACGGGCAGCAGGAGATCACGCCGATCCACCCCGAGCTGGAGGAGCCGCTCAAGGAGGTCCTGGACGTCACCTACGGCCTGATCGTCTACCAGGAGCAGGTGCAGAAGGCCGCCCAGATCATCGCGGGCTACTCGCTCGGCGAGGCCGACATCCTCCGCCGCGTGATGGGCAAGAAGAAGCCGGAGGAGCTGGAGAAGAACTTCGTCATCTTCCAGGCCGGCGCCCGCAAGAACGGCTACAGCGACGAAGCCATCCAGGCGCTGTGGGACGTGCTGGTCCCGTTCGCCGGCTACGCCTTCAACAAGGCGCACTCGGCCGCGTACGGACTGGTGTCGTACTGGACGGCGTACCTGAAGGCGAACCACCCCGCCGAGTACATGGCCGCCCTGCTCACCTCCGTCAAGGACGACAAGGACAAGTCGGCGGTCTACCTCAACGAGTGCCGCCGCATGGGCATCCGCGTGCTCCCGCCGAACGTCAACGAGTCCGAGGCGAACTTCGCCGCCCAGGGCGACGAGGTGATCCTCTTCGGCCTGTCCGCCGTCCGCAACGTCGGCACCAACGTGGTCGAGTCGATCATCAAATGCCGCAAGGCGAAGGGGAAGTACACCTCCTTCCCCGACTACCTCGACAAGGTCGAGGCGGTGGTCTGCAACAAGCGCACCACCGAGTCGCTGATCAAGGCCGGCGCCTTCGACTCGATGGGCCACACCCGCAAGGGCCTCATGGCGCAGTACGAGCCGATGATCGACAACGTGGTCGCGGTCAAGCGCAAGGAGGCCGAGGGGCAGTTCGACCTCTTCGGCGGCATGGGCGAGGAGACCAGCAGCGAGCCCGGCTTCGGCCTGGACGTGGAGTTCTCCACCGACGAGTGGGACAAGACCTATCTGCTCGCCCAGGAGCGGGAGATGCTCGGTCTGTACGTCTCCGACCATCCCCTGTTCGGTCTGGAGCACGTGCTCGCCGACAAGGCCGACGCGGGCATCTCCCAGCTCACCGGCGGCGAGCACGCCGACGGCGCGGTCGTCACCATCGGCGGCATCATCTCCGGCCTCCAGCGCAAGATGACCAAGCAGGGCAACGCCTGGGCGATCGCCACGGTGGAGGACCTGGCGGGCTCCATCGAGTGCATGTTCTTCCCGGCCACCTACCAGCTGGTGTCGACCCAACTGGTCGAGGACGCCGTGGTGTTCGTCAAGGGCCGGCTCGACAAGCGCGAGGACGTGCCCCGGCTCGTCGCCATGGAGCTGATGGTCCCCGACCTGTCCAACGCGGGCACCAACGCGCCGGTGATCCTCACCATCCCCGCGGTGAAGGTGACCCCGCCGATGGTCAGCCGCCTCGGGGAGATCCTCAGTCACCACAAGGGCGACAGCGAGGTCCGGATCAAGCTCCAGGGCCCGCGCAAGACCACCGTGCTCCGCCTGGACCGGCACCGGGTCAAGCCCGACCCGGCCCTGTTCGGCGACCTCAAGGTGCTCCTCGGCCCGTCCTGCCTGGCCGGCTGAGGCCCGCGGCGGTACGCGCGGCGGCGAACAGCGCGAAGGGGCGCACCCGTGAGGAGTGCGCCCCTTCCCTGTGTCTGGGCTTCAACCCGTGTGCAGGGGCTTCAACTGCCCTTTAGTTGTGGCCGAAGCTCTTCTGCCGCTTGCGCGCGCCCTCCGACGGGTCGCCCTGTATGTGCGACACCGGCGACTCGTGTTCCTCCGCCGGAGGGCGCTGTGCGTGCTCGTTCCGCCGGTCGCGGTTCTGCGGGCCGGCCTGCTTGCGGTTCTTGTTCTTGGCCATGGTGATCTGCCTCCTGTGGGGAATCTAGGGGCCAGGGCCGGGACCAGATTCACATAGGCTGACATCAGGCGCATGTCGGATAATTACCGTCTGTGACAGGGAAGCTGGGCGCACGGGAACCGGAAACGCCACGCCGAAGATCGAGTTCGGGCCGTTAACCCCCGCGCGGTCGGGCAGACTCGAAGGAAGTCCGAAGCAAAACCTCCCGGGAAGAGGGTGAGTCGCGTGGACCGCTGCATCGTCCTGGTGGACGCCGGGTATCTGCTGGGCGCCGCCGCCAGCCTCCTCGCCGGTGAGCCCTCGCGATCCCGGATCACCGTCGACCACACCGCGCTGATCCAGGCCCTGCGGGAGCGCGCGGAGTCCGACACCGAGCGCCCCCTGCTGCGCATCTACTGGTTCGACGGCGCCCCCGACCGGGTCCCCCAGCCGGAGCACCGCCGGCTGCGCGTGATGCCCCGGGTGACCGTCCGGCTGGGCGCCCTCACCCGCAGCGACGGACGCTGGGCCCAGAAGGGGGTGGACGCCGCCATGCACGCCGAGCTGACCGAGCTGGCCCGCAACCGTGCCTGCTCCGACGTGGTCCTGGTCACCGGCGACGGCGATCTGCTGCCCGGCATGATGGCCGCCAAGGAACACGGCGTCGCCGTCCACCTGTGGGCCGTCCAGGCCGCCGACGGCGACTACAACCAGTCCGAGGACCTGGTCGCCGAGGCCGACGAACGGCGCGTGCTGGACCGGGCCTGGATCACCCAGGCCGTCCGCGCCAAGGAGCTGACCGGCGTCTGCGCCCCGCCGCCCGCGCCCCGCCCCGAGATCGCCGCGATCCTCTCCGCGCCGCTGCCCGAGTCCGCGCTGGCCGGGGCCGAGCGGGCCGCGGAACAGCCCGCGCACCCGCCCGCTCCGGCGGCCACGGAGAACGGCGCCTCGGAGCGGGTCCCGGCCCCCAAGGGCGTCCCCACCCCGAAGGACCTGGCCGCGCTGCGCGCGCACGGCGCGCAGCCCGCGCAGCACCCGGCGACCGCGACCCTGCGCTGGTCCTCCGACAAGGGCTGGGTCGACCGGCCGGGCGCGGTCACCGAGCCGCCCGAGGTGGCCTCCATGCCGACGCTGGCCCAGCTCACCACCGCCGAGCAGCGCTGGGCCGACCGGGAGGAGGACATCACCACCGTCGGCGGCGACCCCTACGAGGTGGGGCAGGTCTTCGCCCGCCGCTGGATCTCCCGCCTCGGCGACCAGGGCCATCTGCAGCGGCTGTCGCAGATGTACCCGCGCATCCCGCACCGGATCGACGGGGAGCTGCTGCGGTACGCGGCCCGGTTCGGACTGCTCGCGCACAAGGACGACCAGATCGACGAGCACGACCGTTACGCCATCCGGGCGGGTTTCTGGCGCGAGATCGACGTGCCGGCGGCGGCCGAGCAGCAGGCGCCCACCGCCGACTGAGTCCGCTAAGCCGCCCCCGGAAGGCGGGTGAGCCGCCCCCAAAGGCGAGTAAAGTCCCCCGACCCCGTACCCTCGTCCCTTGTGAGTACGCGCGCGGGAGAGGCACTTCGGTACGACGAGGTCGTACGCGTGCGTGGGCTCGGCAAGACCTACCCGGCCGTCAAGGGCCGGCGGGGCACGCCGGGCACCCCCGAGGTGCGGGCCACGGACGGCGTGGAGCTGGACGTGCGGCGCGGCGAGGTCTTCGGGCTGCTCGGACCGAACGGCGCCGGCAAGTCCACCCTCGTACGACAGCTCACCGGCCTGCTGCGGCCGGACACGGGCAGCGTCGAGATCCTCGGCCACGACATCGTGCGCCACCCCGAGCGGGCCGCCCGGCTCCTCGCCTACCTCGGCCAGGAGTCCACCGCCCTGGACGAGCTGACCGTCTCCCTCGCCGCCGAGACCACCGGACGCCTGCGCGGGCTGGACGTACGGCGGGCGCGGGCCGAACGGGACTCCGTCCTGGAGGAGCTGGGGCTGGCCCCGATCGCCGGGCGGGCGCTGAAGAAGCTGTCCGGCGGACAGCGGCGGCTCGCCTGTTTCGCCGCCGCCCTCGTCGGCGAGCGGCCGCTGCTCGTGCTGGACGAGCCGACCACCGGCATGGACCCGGTGGCCCGGCGCGCCGTGTGGGCGGCCGTGGACCGGCGGCGGGCCGAGCACGGGACGACCGTGCTGCTGGTCACCCACAACGTCATCGAGGCCGAGACGGTCCTGGACCGGGTCGCCGTCCTCGACCAGGGCCGGGTCATCGCCTGCGACACCCCCGCCGGACTCAAGGCCGAGGTCGCCGGGGAGGTGCGGGTCGAGCTGGTGTGGCGGGAGCGGGCGCCGTTGGACGTGCCCGAGGTCGCCGTGCTGCGTGAGCGGGCCGTGGCCTCCGGCCGGCGCTGGACGCTGCGGCTCGCGCCCGAGGAGGCCCGCGCCGTCGTCGCCACGGTGACCGGCGGGGCCGCGTTCGCCGCCCTGGACGACTTCACGCTCGCCACGCCCAGTCTGGAGGACGTTTACCTGGCGCTGGGCGGCGCGGCCCGGCAGGGGCTGGTGAAGGCGTGAGCGCACCGGCCGCGGAATGCGTAAGGGTCTGTGCGAGTGCCGCAGGAAAGAGGAGCAGCTCGTCGTGAGTGTCGTACCCGCCGAGGTTCTGCCGGGCGGCGCCCGGGCCGTGCCGGAGACGGCGCCCGGCGCGGCCGAGCTGGGGCCGCCCGCGCGGCTGTGGCCGTCGCTGGCGGCCGTGTACCGGGCGCAGCTGTCCCGGGCCCGGGTCGCGCGGATCCCGCTGCTGTTCGTGGCGACCTTCCAGTCCGTCGGCATCGCCGTGATGATGCGCGGCGTCGTCGACAGCGGCCATGAGGCGCAGTCCGTCGTGGCCGGCTCCTCCGTGCTGGTCGTCGCCTACGTCGCGCTGAACCTGCTCTCGCAGTACTTCGGACAGCTGCGGGCCAGCGGCGGACTCGACCACTACGCCACGCTGCCGGTGCCGCCGGCGGCCGTGGTGCTGGGCGCGGCCGCGGCGTACGCCTCCTTCACCGTGCCGGGCACCCTGGTGACCGCCGTCTTCGGCTGTGCGCTGTTCGGGCTGCCGTTGTCCAACCTGTGGATCCTGGTGGCCGTCGTCCCGCTCGCCGGGGCGGCGCTGGCCGGGCTCGGCGCCGCCTGCGGACTGCTCGCGCCCCGGCCGGAGCTGGCGACGCTCCTCGGCCAGCTGGGCATGTCGGCGGCGCTGCTGCTGGGGGTGCTGCCGGCCGACCGGATGCCGGAGGTCGTACGGCTGGCCCGCGATCTGCTGCCGTCGACGTACGGCGTGGAGGCGTACGCGCGGACCTTCGGGCCCCGCCCCGACTGGGCCGTCGTCCTCGCTGACCTGGGGGTGTGCGCGGGTGTCGGAGTGGTCTCGCTGGCGGTGGCGACCTGGGCGTACCGCAGGGCCGCCGTCCGGTGACGCGGCCCACAGCGCGACCTGGCACGATGTTCAGGTGACCGCACCGTTGACTCCGCCTCCGCCGCCGCACGACAACTCCCCGCACCAGGTCTGGCAGGCGCCGCCGCCCGCCGGGGCGCCGGGCTCGGGCGCGTACGGACAGGACGGCCCCGGGATGAAGACGGAACTGCGAGAGGCCGCCGTGGTCACGGTCGCGGTGGCGCTGGGCGGGGTGCTGCTGGGGCTGCTGTGGTGGTGGCTGGCGCCGCACGTGCCGCTGGTCGGTGACGAGATCGACAAGAACTGGGTCGTCTACCTCAAGGACACCGAGGGGGAGCAGGCGGTCGGGGTGGACGGAACGTTCATCCTGCTGGGGCTCGCCTTCGGGCTGGTCAGCGCGGTGGCGGTGTTCCTGCTGCGGCGGCGCGGGGGTGTGCCGCTCGTCGTGGCCCTGGGCCTCGGCGGGCTGCTGGGCTCCCTGCTGGCCTGGCGGCTCGGGGTGTGGCTGGGCCCCGGGTCCGACGTGCTCGCCCACGCGCGGGCCGTCGGCAAGGGCGTGACGTTCTCGGCCCCGCTGAAGCTGTCGGCCAAGGGGGCGCTCCTGGCGTGGCCGCTCGCCGGACTGCTGGTGCACCTCGGCCTGACCGCGCTGTTCGGTCCCCGGGACCCCGAGGAGCGGACCGACTGACGGCCCAGCCGCCGGGACACCGCGTCAGCCCCGCCCGGCCGCGTCTGCTGCGGCCCCGCACCGGACGT
>NZ_JBVHWQ010000002.1:130261-343371 GCF_055564315.1 Streptomyces sp. NPDC029151 | reverse complement strand
GACGTCTGCGTGCGTCTGGCCTGGTGGTCTGCGTTGTCCTGCCGGGCCGTCTGCTGCGGCCCCGCACCGACGTCTGCGTGCGTCTGGCCTGGTGGTCTGCGTTGTCCTGCCGGGCCGTCTACTGCGGCCCCGTATCGACGTCTGCGTGCGTCTGGCCTGGTGGTTTGCGTTGTCCTGCCGGGCAGTCTGCTGCGGCCCCGCATCGACGCCTGCGTATGTCTGGCCTGGTGGCTTGGGCAGCCTGGCCCGGGTCTGCGTCAGCCACATGCTGGGGTCGGCCCGGCCCGGTTGCCTGCGGCAGCCCTGCCCGGCCGCCTGCCACGGCCCCACACCGACGCCTGCGTACGCCTGGCCTGGTGGCCTGCGTCAGCCTGGAGCTGGCCCGGTTCTCTGCGTCAGTCCGGCGCGGTGGTCTGCGTCAGTCCCGCTCCGATGCCTGTGTCGGCAGGGTGCGAGCGTCTGAGGTGGTCCCGTCCGCCGGCCCGCCTCGGCTCGCTGCGATGTCCGTGTTCGCTGGGTGCGGTGGCCTGGGTCAGCCTGGCCCGGGTCTGCGTCAGTCCCCTGCTCGGCTCGGCTCGGCTCGGGCGCCTGCCGTGGTCCCGTCCGCCGGCCCGCCTCGGCTCGCTGCGATGTCCGTGTTCGCTGGGTGCGGTGGCCTGGGTCAGCCTGACCCGGGTCTGCGTCAGTCCCCTGCTCGGCTCGGCTCGGCCCGGCCGCCTGCCGTGGTCCCGTCCGCCGGCCCGCCTCGGCTCGCTGCGATGTCCGTGTTCGCCCGGCCTGGTGGCCTGCGTCAGCCTGGCCCGGGTCTGCGTCAGTCCCCTGCTCGGCTCGGCCTGGCCCGGGCGCCTGCCGTGGTTCCGTACACCGGCCTGCGTCAGCTCGCTTCGACGCCGCCTGGCGCGGGGTGGCCGCGTCAGCCCGGCCCCCGGTCTGGGACGGCCCCGCTCCGATGCCCGCGTCAGCCCAGCCCCGGTCTGGGACGGCCCCGCTCAGATGCCCGTGTCAGCCCGGCCTCCGGTCTGGGGCAGCCCCGCTCCGATGCCAGCGTCAGCCCGGCCCGGTCTGGGACGGCCCCGCTCAGATGCCCGTGTCAGCCCGGCCCCGGTCTGGGACGGCCCCGCTCCGATGCCCGTGTCAGCCCGGCCCCTGGCTGGGACGGCCACGCTCCGACCCGTGTCAGCCCGGTCCGGGCGTCCGCGGTGGTTCCGTCCGGGCGCCCGTGTCAGTCGCGTCCGATCGGGGCCAGCACCGCGTCCGTCAGCTTCGCCAGGTCCTCCGGTGCCAGCTCCACCTCAAGACCCCGCCGGCCCGCCGAGACGCAGATCGTCGGGTGGGCCCCGGCCGAGTCGTCGAGGACCGTGGGGAGCCTCTTGCGCTGGCCGAGCGGGGAGATGCCGCCGCGGACGTACCCCGTGGTGCGTTCGGCGAGGGTCGGGTCGGCCATGGTGGCCCGCTTGCCGCCCACCGCCGCCGCGAGGGCCTTGAGGTCAAGGGAGCCGGCCACCGGGACCACGCCGACCACCAGGGAGCCGTCCACGTCGGCGACGAGTGTCTTGAAGACGCGCTCGGGGGAGACGCCCATGGCCTCGGCCGCCTCCTCGCCGTAGGAGGGGTGCGAGGGGTCGTGGTCGTAGGCGTGGACGGTGAAGTCCACGCCCGCCGCCGTCAGGGCGACCGTCGCGGGCGTTCCCCCGGGCTGCTGCTTCTTCGGTTTCCTGGCCATCGGTTGTCGGGCTTCCCTCAGTCCCTCGGTCCCTCGGTCCCTCAGTTCAGGCTCGTCGGTGTCCGCGTCAGCTCGAACATGGGCAACGACGGCAGGTTACGGATGATGGCCGTCTCCGCGCGAAGGAGTTTCAATTCGTCGCGCAGCCGGGACGCGGTGTCCGGGGCCTGGAGCAGCCGTTGCTTCGTCGGCGTGTCGTGCACCATCGCCGCGGCCACCAGGTACGACACCACGCCGGGGTCGTCCGGCAGGTCGGTGCCGGTGGACAGCGAGCGCTCGCGGGCGCCGGCGAGCCGCTTCTGGTACTGGCGGAAGGAGCGCAGGACGCCCTCGGCCAGCGCGCCGGCCTCGTCCCCGGGCTCCTCCGGCAGCTCCTCCAGCTCCGCGGTCAGGAACGGCCCCGACGCGTCCACGGACAGCAGCCGGACCCGGGTGGTGCCCGTGGCCAGCACCTCGAACGTGCCGTCGGGCCGCTCCCGGACGGTCGCCGCGTCCGCCACGCAGCCCACCCCGTGGAAGGCCTTGACGGGGTCGGGTCCGAAGCCGGCGGTCGGGCCGCGTTCGGGCTGGGCCGTGGGATCCGGCATGCCCGGGGCGCTCGGGGCGACCTCGTGGCCGTCACGGATGGCGACGACGGCGAACCGGCGCGGCTCGTCCTCGGGGGTCTTCATCAGCTCGCGCATCATGGCGCGATAACGCTCCTCGAAGACGTTCAGCGGCAGCACGAGCCCGGGGAACAGCACCGAGTTCAGCGGAAAGAGCGGGAGACGGACGGTGGTCACGGCGCCCCAGCCTAGTGGTCGCCGGCGCACACGTGTCCGCCCCGGCCCTCCAGGGGTGCCGCGGGCGCCGTCAGCAGCTCGGCCGGCGCGGGCCGCGGGCCCGCCGTCTCCAGGTGCTCGCGCAGCCGCAGGAAGTGGCCGAGGGGGTCGTCCGAGAAGCGGTCCCAGGGGAAGGACGTGGCGTACGGACCGATCAGGCGCAGCTGGGCGCGGGCCTCGTCGTACCGGTCCAGCCGCAGCAGCACGTACAGCAGCTTGTTGCGGACCTCGGCGGGCCACGGGTCGGCCGCCGGGAAGCGCCCGGAGAGGCCGATCGCGCGGTCGGCCGCCGCGTCCAGCCGGGCGCGCGGCACCTCCGGCCCGCGGCCGTCGGTCAGCCAGCCGAACGCGGCCCGGGCGGGCAGGGCCTGCACGAGCGAGCCGGCCGGGGCGTCCTGCGCGGCCCGGTCGGCGAAGTCGAAGCAGGCGAGGTGGCAGTCGCGCCCGAAGGTGGCGAGGTAGCGCAGGGCGGCCACATGGCAGCCGTAGTGGTGCGGGGCGCGCCGGACCGCCGCCTCCCACAGTTCCTCGAAGTAGCGGTGCCCGGCCCGCGAGCCGCGGGCGTGGTCGAGCGCGATCCGCCAGGGCACCGGGTCGCGGTCGTCGGCGCGGGCGGCGGCGGTGATGAGCGGGCTCACCTCGCGCAGCAGCTCGGCGCGGGCCGGCGAGGGCCAGGCGCGGTCCACCGCCAGCTGGGCCCCGACCACCAGCACCCCGGGGTCGTCCGGGTCGGCGGCGCGCCAGTCCTCGTACCACTCGGGGCGTGAGCGGGCGAAGGCGCTCAGGCGTCGCACGTACCGGTCCCGGTCCTCCCACTCGGCCCCGGCGCGGGTGGCGGCGAGCAGGCCGGCCGCGGCGCCGTACTCGCCCCGGCCGGCCGCGACCAGCGCGGGGGAGAGGCGGTCGTCGGGCGCGTCGAGCACGGCCTCGTCCCCGGCGGGGGGCTGTCCGGCCGGGCGTGCGGTGCGTTTGGTCATCCGGGTGGGGCGGATGAACGAGGGCAGCAGAGCCATGGTGCCGACCATTGAAAGTCCGCAGGTCGGGGCCGCGCCAGTGGGCCTGGACAAGTGACGGAAAGTTGTATCCCCGACGGTCAAGGACCGGTAAAAGGTGAAGGTTCAAGTGGTGACGGAATTGTGTGCTCCGTCTGGAGGGTCACGCCCGCACCCGGCGTCAGCTGCGCCGCAGCAGCCTCGTCGCCCCCGCCGCCACCGTCGTCGCCAGGACCCAGCCGGCCAGGATCAGCACCGTCGCCAGCCACTGCCAGCCGCCGCTCAGCTGCCACTGGCCGGCCTGCCCCAGGTCGATCACCGGCAGCAGCAGGTCCAGCGTGAACAGGGCCGGGCTCCAGGCCGGATGCCCGCCGGAGTTGAGCGGCGGATGGTCCGCGTGCGCGAACGCGAGGGTGCCCGCCGCCCAGAGCACCGTCATCCACACCAGGGCCCGGCCCGGACGGTAGCCGTAGGCGACCGTCCAGTCCTGGGCGTACCCCCAGAACTTGCCGGCCAGCGGCAGCGTCTCGCGCCGCCGGCGCTGCTTGGCGAGGAGCACCTCGCGGGCGTCCTCGTCCTCCCCGGCGGCGCGCAGCACGGCGGCCAGCCGCTCGTACGGCTCCGGCGCGTACTCGGCGGTGGCCGCCGACACCCAGTCCAGGCGCTCGGTCAGCGGGAACGGGCCCTGCGGCACCAGGTTCTCGTAGGCGAAACCGCCCATGTGCAGCCGGCCCGCGTCCGGCCAGCTGCCGGACCGGTCCACCAGGTTCACCACCCGCGCGCCGGACAGCACCACCTTGCCCCGCTGCGGCTTGTCCCCCAGGAAGCGCAGCTCCGGGGTCTGCACCCGGCGCAGCGACAGCTCCTGGTCGTCGGTGAGGTCGAACCGGGCCCGCTCCAGGTCCACGGCGTCCCCGAACCGCCCGTCGTCCAGGCGCACCCCGCCCCGGCAGTCGAACGGCTGGATGCGGGTCCCGCGCGCGGGAGTCGTCCCGCTCAGCAGCGGGCTGCCCACCCCGGCCGGGGTCAGGTACAGGGTGCGCTCGACCGTCAGCTGGGGGGCGTTCAGGGCGTAGCGGGAGTAGGGGTTGGCGAGCCTCGCGCCGCGCAGACTGAGCGAGACGCCGATCTGGGCACCCCGCAGGCTGAACTCGCCGTGCGACTCCAGCATCTCCGCCTGGAGGTCCTGGCCGACGGTCAGGCCGTCCGCCGCGATCGACCGTCCGCCGCGGTCGCGGTACGCGATCGCCTGGTTGAGCAGCAGATCGGTGCCGATGTGCGCGTCCGTCAGCCGGACCCCGCCCGGGAACCGGCAGCGCGGCAGGTGCAGATCGCCCTCGGTGTGCACGCGGGCCGCCTCCAGGCGCGGCACCGAGCAGTCCACCAGGCGCACGGTCGTGAACCGGGCCTCCGGCAGCCGGACCTCCTCGTCGAAGCGGCAGCCGGTCAGCTCGACGTAGGGGGTGACCTGGCCGCCCGCCAGGTCCAGCGGGCCGGTGATCCGCACGCCGACGAGCTTCAGCGCGGACACCCGGCCGGCCAGCGCCGGCGGTCCGTCCAGCAGCAGCCAGCAGACGATGCGGGCCCGCACGGTCCGCTCGGGACCCCAGGGGTGCCCGCCGTGCGGATCGTCCACCACGAAGTCGCCGCAGCTCAGGTCGTAGACGCTGCCGTTGCGGAAGGCCTGCCACATGCCCGCCTCGGCCGCGGTCAGGTCGTCCGGCAGATCCCCGGTGCGGATGCCGGCCCCCTCGGTCACCGTTCCCCCTCCCGGTTCAGTGGTGTTCCAGCGGATTTCGTACAGCCGTTCATGCCCGCTGCGTGACCCCCGGAACACCACACGTGAAGGTGATCTTCCGCGTTCCGGCCAGCCTATGTACCAGCCATTGGTCCACGTTCTGTATCAGCCATTGATACGCGCGGACGGTTGCCGACACCGGTCTGAGAGAATTGGGACTGTGATTTCCCGAATCGATCTGCGCGGCGACGCCCTTCCCGAGGGCCCGGCCCTGCGCGACCTGCTGCCCCGAGCCGACTTCGACGTTCAGGCCGCCCTGGAGAAGGTGCGCCCGATCTGCGAGGCCGTGCATCATCGCGGCGACGCGGCGCTGATCGACTTCGCCGAGAAGTTCGACGGAGTACGGCTGGAAACCGTCCGTGTCCCGGCCGAGGCGCTCACCGACGCGCTCGCCGGTCTCGACCCGGCCGTGCGCGCCGCCCTGGAGGAGTCCATCCGCCGCGCCCGGCTGGTCCACCGCGAGCAGCGCCGTACGACGCACACCACGCAGGTGGTGCCCGGCGGCTCGGTGACCGAGAAGTGGGTGCCGGTCGAGCGCGTCGGCCTCTACGCGCCCGGCGGCCGGTCCGTGTACCCGTCCTCCGTGGTCATGAACGTCGTCCCGGCCCAGGAGGCGGGGGTCGAGTCGATCGCGCTCGCCTCCCCGGCCCAGGCCGCGTTCGGCGGGCTGCCGCACCCCACCATCCTCGCCGCCTGCGCCCTGCTCGGCGTGGACGAGGTGTACGCGGCGGGCGGCGCCACCGCCGTCGCGATGTTCGCGTACGGCACCGAGTCCTGCCCGCCCGCGAACATGGTCACCGGCCCCGGCAACATCTGGGTCGCCGCGGCCAAGCGCTACTTCACCGGCAAGATCGGCATCGACGCCGAGGCCGGCCCCACCGAGATCGCGATCCTCGCGGACGCCGGCGCCGACCCGGTGCACGTCGCCGCGGACCTGATCAGCCAGGCCGAGCACGACCCGCTCGCGGCGGCCGTCCTCGTCACCGACTCCGTCGAGCTGGCGGACGCGGTGGAGAAGGAGCTGGAGCCGCAGGTCGCCGCCACCCGGCACATCCAGGACCGGATCGTGCCCGCCCTCAAGGGCAGGCAGTCCGCGATCGTCCTCGTGGACGGCGTCGAGGAGGGCCTGAAGGTGGTCGACGCCTACGGCGCCGAGCACCTGGAGATCCAGACCGCCGACGCCGCCGCGGTCGCCGACCGGGTCAGGAACGCGGGCGCGATCTTCATCGGCCCCTGGGCCCCCGTCTCGCTCGGCGACTACGCGGCCGGGTCCAACCACGTCCTGCCCACCGGCGGCTGCGCCTGCCACTCCTCGGGCCTGTCCGTGCAGTCCTTCCTGCGCGGCATCCACGTCGTCGACTACACGAGGGAGGCGCTGGCCGAGGTCGCGCACCACGTGGTGACGCTGGCGGAGGCCGAGGACCTGCCGGCGCACGGCGCGGCGATCAAGGCGAGGTTCGGCTGGAAGGTACCCGAGAGCAAGTGAGCGACGTGCGGATCGACGATCTCCCCGTACGGGACGAGCTGCGAGGCAAGTCCCCCTACGGCGCGCCCCAGCTGGACGTCCCCGTACGGCTGAACACCAACGAGAACCCGTACCCCCTGCCCGAGCCGCTGGTCGAGCGGATCGCGGAGCGGGTGCGGGAGGCCGCCCGTGACCTGAACCGCTACCCCGACCGGGACGCGGTCCAGCTGCGCACGGAGCTGGCCGCCTACCTGACCAGGACCGGCGGTCACCCGCTCGGCCCGGAGAACGTGTGGGCCGCCAACGGCTCCAACGAGGTCATCCAGCAGCTGCTGCAGACCTTCGGCGGGCCGGGCCGTACCGCCCTCGGCTTCGAGCCGTCGTACTCGATGCACGCGCTCATCGCGCGCGGGACCGGCACCGGCTGGATCTCCGGCCCGCGCGGCGAGGACTTCGGGATCGACCTGCCCGCCGCGGAGCGGGCCATCGCCGAGCACAGGCCGGACGTCGTCTTCGTCACCACCCCCAACAACCCCACCGGCAACGCGGTACCGGCGGAGACGGTCCTCGCGCTGTACGAGGCGGCGCAGGCGGCCAAGCCGTCGATGGTGATCGTGGACGAGGCGTACGTCGAGTTCAGCCACGGCGCCTCGCTGCTGCCGCTGCTGGAGGGCCGCCCCCACCTGGTCGTCTCCCGGACGATGTCCAAGGCGTTCGGCGCGGCCGGCCTGCGCCTCGGCTACCTCGCCGCCGATCCGGCGGTCGTGGACGCCGTCCAGCTGGTCCGGCTGCCGTACCACCTGTCGGCGATCACCCAGGCGACCGCGCTGGCCGCGCTGGAGCACACCGACACGCTGCTGGGCTACGTCGAGCAGCTGAAGGCCGAGCGGGACCGGCTGGTCGCCGAGCTGCGCGCGATCGGCTACGAGGTCACCGAGTCCGACGCGAACTTCGTCCAGTTCGGCCGGTTCGCCAGCGCCCACGAGGCCTGGCGGAAGATCCTCGACCGGGGCGTCCTGGTCCGGGACAACGGCGTACCGGGATGGCTGCGGGTGTCCGCCGGCACCCCGGAGGAGAACGACGCGTTCCTCGACGCGGTCCGTGAGTTGAAGAAGGAGCTGTAACGCATGAGCCGCACAGGACGCATGGAGCGCACCACCAAGGAGACGTCGGTGCTGGTCGAGATAGACCTCGACGGCACCGGGAAGACCGACATCGCCACCGGCGTCGGCTTCTACGACCACATGCTCGACCAGCTCGGCCGGCACGGTCTGTTCGACCTGACCGTGAAGACCGACGGCGACCTGCACATCGACTCCCACCACACCATCGAGGACACCGCCCTCGCGCTCGGCGCCGCCTTCAGGCAGGCCCTCGGCGACAAGGTGGGCATCTACCGCTTCGGCAACTGCACGGTCCCGCTGGACGAGTCGCTGGCGCAGGTGACGGTCGACCTGAGCGGCCGGCCCTACCTCGTGCACACCGAGCCCGAGACCATGGCGCCGATGATCGGCGAGTACGACACGACGATGACCCGGCACATCCTGGAGTCCTTCGTCGCCCAGGCGCAGATCGCGCTGCACGTGCACGTACCGTACGGGCGCAACGCGCACCACATCGTGGAGTGCCAGTTCAAGGCGCTGGCCCGGGCGCTGCGCTACGCCTCCGAGCGCGACCCGCGCGCGGCCGGCATCCTCCCCTCCACGAAGGGCGCGCTGTAACCCCATGAACGGTCTGTCGACCCTCCTGATCGTCGTCGGCCTCTTCCTGGCCGGCGGCATCATCTCCTTCGTCAAGCAGAAGATGCCCACCAGCCTGATCGTGCTGCTCTCGATCGGTGCGGGCCTGTGCCTGGTGGCGGGCGTCATGCGGCTGGAGGTGTGGAATTGAGCACCGCTGCGAAGAAGGTCGTCGTCTTCGACTACGGCTTCGGCAACGTCCGCTCGGCCGAGCGTGCCCTCGCGCGCGTGGGTGCCGACGTCGAGATCACCCGTGACTTCGACAAGGCGATGAACGCCGACGGCCTGCTGGTGCCGGGCGTCGGCGCGTTCGCCGCCTGCATGAAGGGCCTGCGCGAGGCGCGCGGCGACTGGGTCGTGGACCGCCGGCTGTCCGGCGGGCGCCCGGTCATGGGCATCTGCGTCGGCATGCAGATCCTCTTCGCGCGGGGCATCGAGCACGGCGTCGAGGCCGAGGGCCTGGACGAGTGGCCCGGCACGGTCGAGCCGCTCCAGGCCGACGTCGTGCCCCACATGGGCTGGAACACCGTCGACGCCCCGGCCGGCTCCCGGCTGTTCGCCGGCCTGGACGCCGACGCGCGCTTCTACTTCGTGCACTCCTACGCCGTCCACGAGTGGCGGCTGGAGACCCACAACCCCGTGATCGAGGCCCCTCGGGTCACCTGGTCGACGCACGGCAAGCCGTTCGTCGCCGCCGTGGAGAACGGCGCCCTGTGGGCCACCCAGTTCCACCCCGAGAAGTCCGGCGACGCCGGTGCCCAGCTCCTCACCAACTGGATCGGAACCCTGTAGACCATGGCCAAGCTCGAACTCCTCCCCGCCGTCGACGTCCGCGACGGCCAGGCCGTCCGCCTCGTGCACGGCGAGTCCGGGACCGAGACCTCCTACGGCTCCCCGCTGGAGGCCGCCCTCGCCTGGCAGCGCTCCGGCGCCGAGTGGCTGCACCTGGTCGACCTGGACGCCGCGTTCGGCACCGGCGACAACCGAGCCCTGATCGCCGAGGTCGCCGAGGCGATGGAGATCAAGGTGGAGCTGTCCGGCGGCATCCGGGACGACGACACCCTCGCGGCCGCCCTCGCCACCGGCTGCACCCGGGTCAACCTCGGTACCGCGGCCCTGGAGACCCCCGAGTGGGTCGCCAAGGTCATCGCCGAGCACGGCGACAAGATCGCCGTCGGCCTGGACGTGCGCGGCACCACCCTGCGCGGCCGCGGCTGGACCCGCGACGGCGGCGACCTGTACGAGACCCTGGAGCGCCTCGACAAGGAGGGCTGCGCGCGGTACGTCGTCACCGACATCGCCAAGGACGGCACGCTCCAGGGCCCGAACCTGGAGCTGCTGAGGAACGTGTGTGCCGCCACGGACCGTCCGGTCGTGGCCTCCGGCGGCGTGTCGTCCCTGGACGACCTCCGCGCCCTCGCCGGGCTGGTACCCCTCGGTGTCGAGGGCGCCATCGTAGGGAAGGCGCTGTACGCGAAGGCGTTCACCCTGGAAGAGGCCTTGGAGGCTGTGTCGTCATGAGCGGTGCCGTGCGGCGTGTGCAGAGCGGAAGTCCCTGGGAAGAGTCCTTCGGTTTTGCACGCGCCGTCGCGGCGGGCGACCGTGTGCTGGTGGGGGGCACGACGTCCTTCAAGGGCACCGTGCTGTACGGGGAGGGCGACCCGTACGAACAGGCCAAGGTGGCCTTCACCAGCGCGGTCGAGGCGATCGGCGAGTTCGGGCTCGGCGTCGAGTCCGTGATCCGTACGCGGATGTACCTGACCCACGCGCGGGACGTGGACGCGGTCGGCCGCGCCCACAAAGAGCTGTTCGACACCGTCCGCCCGGCCTCGACCCTGCTGGTCGTGGAGGGCTTCGTCGATCCGCGCATCCTGGTCGAAGTAGAACTCGAAGCATTCAGAGGAGCCTGAGCAGTCATGACCCTGGCGGTCCGAGTCATCCCCTGCCTGGACGTGGACAACGGCCGGGTCGTCAAGGGCGTCAACTTCCAGAACCTGCGCGACGCGGGCGACCCCGTCGAGATGGCCAAGGTGTACGACGCCGAGGGCGCCGACGAGCTGACGTTCCTGGACATCACCGCGTCCTCCGGCGACCGGGAGACGACGTACGACGTGGTGCGCCGCACCGCCGAGCAGGTGTTCATCCCGCTGACGGTCGGCGGCGGTGTCCGCACGGCCGAGGACGTGGACAGGCTGCTGCGGGCGGGCGCCGACAAGGTGGGCGTGAACACCGCCGCGATCGCCCGTCCCGACCTGATCCGCGAGATCGCCGAGCGGTTCGGACGCCAGGTCCTGGTGCTGTCGGTGGACGCCCGCCGCACTCCCGAGGGCACCTTCGAGGTGACCACCCACGGCGGCCGGCGCGGCACCGGCATCGACGCGGTGGAGTGGGCGCACCGGGCGGCCGAGCTGGGCGCGGGGGAGATCCTGCTGAACTCCATGGACGCGGACGGCACCAAGGACGGCTACGACCTGGAGATGATCGCGGCGGTGCGCAAGCACGTGACCGTCCCGGTGATCGCCTCCGGCGGCGCCGGCAGGCTCGCCGACTTCCCCCCGGCCGTCGAGGCGGGCGCGGACGCGGTCCTGGCCGCGTCGGTGTTCCACTTCGGCGACCTGAGGATCGGCGAGGTGAAGGAGACGCTGCGGGGGGCGGGGCACCCCGTGCGGTGACCCCGCCGTGAGGTGACCGCCCCGCGCGGGCCCCGGCCGTGAGGGCCGGGGCCTTCTCTTCGCCCGGACGCGCAAGAGAAATTGCGCAAGGACCGTTGCGCAATTTCTCTTTCATGTCTAGGGTCGCGGCATGCCCCGCGAGGAGAACCGCCGGATCACGGACATCGGCACGCTCAAGGCGCTCGCCCATCCGCTGCGCATGAAGCTGTACCGGCTGCTGTTCGTCGCCGAGGTCGCCACGGCCTCGCAGCTGGCCGAGCAGGTGGACGAGGCGGTCTCGCTCGTCAGCTACCACCTGCGCAAGCTGGCCGCGCACGGCCTGGTGGAGGAGGCCGAGCCGCGGAGTTCGGACGGGCGCGAGCGGTGGTGGCAGCCGTCGTCCGAGGGCGTCTCCATCCGTGACGCGGACTTCCGGGACGCACCCGAGAAGGCGGCCGCGCACCTGGCGGCGTCCCGGCTGTTCCTGGAGCAGCGCGCCGAGATGTACCGGAGGTACCTCGACGAGCGCGCCCGCTGGGGGCCCGAGTGGAACGCGGCGGCGCACGACTCGGAGGCCCTGCTGCGCCTCACCGCCGGCGAACTCGCCGAGCTGAAGAAGGACCTGGACGAGCTGCTCAAGCGGTACGACGAGCAGGGCCGGGCCCGCGAGGAGGCCGGCGACACCGAGGGACGCGAGCATGTCGCGGTGCACGTGTACGGCTTCCCGTTCCGCGTCTGACGTCTGAGAGGACAGCCCTCCCGTGACCGCCACGCTCGTGCCGCCCGCGACCACGCAGGCCCACCGCGACCCCAACGTCCTGCGCTGGCTCGGCGCCTACACGGCCTCGATGCTCGGCGACAGCGTCTACTACCTCGCCCTGTCCTGGGCCGCCGTCCAGGCCGGCACCCCCGCGCAGGCCGGGCTCGTGATGTCCGCCAGCGCCGTCCCCCGGGCCGTGCTGATGCTCGGCGGGGGCGTGATCGCCGACCGGCTGGGACCGAGACGCGTCGTCATCGGCAGTGACGCCGTACGGTGCGGTGCCGTCCTGGCGGTGGCCGCCCTGCTGTTCCTCACCAGCCCCGGACTGTGGCCGCTCGCCCTGCTGGCGGTGGTCTTCGGCGCCGTCGACGCCGTCTTCCTGCCCGCCGTGGGCGCCCTGCCGGCCAGGATCACCGGGAAGGACCAGCTCGCCCGCGTCCAGGGCATGCGCGGCCTCGCCATCCGCTGCGCGAGCGTCCTCGGTGCCCCGCTCGGCGGCCTCGGCGTGGCGCTCGGCGGCGCCCCGGCCGCCTTCGCCCTGGCCGGCGCGCTCATCGCCGTCTCGGTGCCGCTGCTGGTCTGCGTACGCGTGCGGAACCTGCCCCAGGACGGCACCCGCCGCGCGGAGCGGACTCCCTGGAGCGACCTCGGGGAGGGCCTGCGGTACGTCCGGCGGCACCCGGTGCTGGGGCCGCTGATGCTCGCCATCGCCCTCGGCGACCTGGGTTTCGTCGGCCCCCTGAACGTCGGACTGACCCTGCTCGCCGACCGGCGCGGCTGGGGCGCCTCCGGGATGGGCTGGGTGCTGGCCGGGTTCGGCGCCGGGGCGGGCGCCGCCTCGCTGCTGCTCGCCGTCCGGGGCCGGCTGCCGCGGGCGGGACTGGTCACCGGGTACGCCGTCATCGCCGGCTCGGTGGCCATCGGCACCCTCGCCCAGGTCCCGGCCCTCCCGGCCGCCGTCGGCACCGCCGCGGTCGTCGGACTGCTCACCGGCCTGAGCGGCGCGATGTGCGGCGCCCTGCTCCAGACCCAGGCCGACCCCGCCTACCTCGGCCGGGTCACCTCCGTCTCCAGCCTGGTCAGCCTCGGCCTCACCCCGCTGAGCATGCCGTTCGCCGCCGCGGCGATCGGGGCGTGGGGCCCCGGCCCGGTGTTCGTCGTCAGCGCGGCCGTCTGCGGGCTCGGCGGGGTCGTCGCCCTCGCCGTACCGGGCCTGCGCCGCGCGGAACTCCCCGGCTGACCGCCGTCACCCCGTCGGCTGGACCAACTGCACCAGGTTGCCCACCGTGTCGTCGAACACCGCCGCCAGCACCGGGCCCTGCTCCTGCGGCGGATGCGTGAACCGGACACCGAGGCCGCTCAGCCGCTCGTACTCGCCTCGGAGGTCGTCCACCGAGAAGACGATGCACGGCAGCCCCGCCTCGTGCAGCGCCCGGCGGTACGGCTCCGCGATCGGGCCCTCGCCGGGCTCCAGCAGCAGCTCCAGGTCCCGCTGGGCCCCCTCCCGCGCCCCGACCGTCACGAAGAGCGTGCCGCCGCCGAGATCCATGTGGGTGCGGGTCTCGAAGCCGAGGACACCGGTGTAGAAGGCGTGCGCCTTCGGCACGTCGTCCACGTACACGCCGGTCATCGCCACCTTGATCATGCCGGTCCTCTCAGATGCCCAGCTGCTTCGACTCGTGCAGCCGGTCGATCGCCTCGGCGTCGCCCTCCAGGTCCACCCTGGCCGCGCGCTGCCGGCCGTACGCGAACATCAGCAGCTCCGACGGCTCACCGGTCACCGTGACCACCGGCGTGCCCCGGTGCGCCACCGCCGTCTGGCCGTCCGGCCGGCGCAGCACCAGCCCCGTGGGCACGCCCCGGCCCATCAGCCGCGCCACGCGTTCGAGCCGGGACCACAGCGCGTCCTGGAACACCGGGTCCAGCTCGCGCGGACCCCAGTCCGGCTGGGCGCGGCGGACGTCCTCCGTGTGGACGTAGAACTCCACGATGTTGGCCGCCTCGTCGACCTGCTTGAGCTGGAACGGCGAGAACCGCGGCGGACCGGTACGGATCAGCTGGATCAGCTCCTCGTACGGCTTGGCGGTGTACTCGGCCATCACCTTCTCCAGGCGCGACGCGAGCTGTTTGAGCAGCGCGCCCCCGGCCGCGTCCGGGCGGCGCTCGCGCACGACCACGTGCGCGGCCAGGTCCCGGGTGCGCCAGCCCTCGCAGAGGGTCTCGGCATCCGGCCCGACGGTCTCCAAGAGGTCGGCGAGGAGGAGCCGTTCACGCTTGGCAAAGGTCGACATGCGGTCAGCCTACGACCACGTACACGTCCCGCCCACCCGTCACCCCGGCCACCACCCCGCACGGGTCGCCCCGCGCCGTCCGCGACCATGTGATGGACGGCCGCGTCCCGCTCCCGGTCCCGCGCGGCAGAATGTGACCCATGACCAGTACGACCGGTGCACCCCGGCCCAGCAGCCTCGACCCGGAGATCGCCGCGCGGCTCAAGCGCAGCGCCGACGGGCTCGTCCCCGCCATCGCCCAGCAGTACGACACCGGCGAGGTGCTCATGCTCGGCTGGATGGACGACGAGGCGTTGCACCGGACGCTGACCACCGGCCGCTGCACCTACTGGTCGCGCAGCCGCCGGGAGTACTGGGTCAAGGGCGACACCTCCGGCCACTTCCAGCTGGTGAAGTCGGTCGCCCTGGACTGCGACGCCGACACCCTGCTGGTCAAGGTCGACCAGGTGGGCGCCGCCTGCCACACCGGCGCGCGCACCTGCTTCGACGCGGACGTGCTCCTCGCGGACGCCGGTTCCGGCGTACCCGGATCCGGTCAGTAAGGTCAGCCGCCATGGAACTGGAGACCTTCCGCAAGCTGGCCACCGACCGGCGCGTCATCCCGGTCACGCGCAAGCTCCTCGCCGACGGCGACACCCCGGTCGCGCTCTACCGCAAGCTCGCCGCCGAGCGCCCCGGCACCTTCCTGCTGGAGTCCGCGGAGAACGGCCGTTCCTGGTCGCGCTACTCCTTCGTCGGCGTCCGCAGCGCCGCCACGCTCACCGTCCGCGACGGCCGGGCCCACTGGCTCGGCGTCCCGCCCATCGGCGTCCCCGCGGACGGCGACCCCCTCCAGGCCCTGCGCGCCACCCTGCAGGCCCTCCACACCCCGCACCAGGAGGGCCTGCCCCCCTTCACCGGCGGCATGGTCGGCTACCTGGGCTACGACATCGTCCGCCGCCTGGAGAAGATCGGCCCCGGCGAGCACGACGACCTGCGGCTGCCCGAACTGACCATGCTGCTGACCAGCGACCTCGCGGTGATGGACCACTGGGAGGGCTCGGTCCTGCTGATCGCCAACGCGATCAACCACAACGACCTGGACACCGGCGTCGACGAGGCCTACGCGGACGCCGTGGCCCGCCTGGACGCCATGGAGGCGGACCTGACCCGCCCGGTCGCCCAGCCCCCGGCGCACCTTCCGCCCTCCGAGCTGCCCGAGTACACCGCCCGGTGGGGCGGCCCCGACTTCCAGCGGGCCGTCGAGGACGTCAAGGAGCGCATCCGCGCCGGCGAGGCCTTCCAGGTGGTGCCCTCCCAGCGCTTCGAGACCGCGTGCACGGCGAGCGCCCTGGACGTCTACCGGGTCCTGAGGGCCACCAACCCCTCCCCGTACATGTACCTGTTCCGCTTCGACGGCTTCGACGTCGTCGGCTCCTCCCCCGAGGCCCTGGTCAAGGTCGAGGACGGGCGCGCGATGGTCCACCCCATCGCCGGCACCCGGCACCGCGGGGCCACCCCGCAGGAGGACCAGGCCCTCGCCGAGGAGCTGCTCGCCGACCCCAAGGAGCGCGCCGAGCACCTGATGCTGGTCGACCTCGGGCGCAACGACCTCGGCCGGGTCTGCGAGCCCGGCTCCGTCGAGGTGGTCGACTTCATGTCCATCGAGCGGTACTCGCACGTGATGCACATCGTCTCCACCGTCACCGGCAGGGTGGCCCCCGGCCGCACGGCCTTCGACGTGCTCACCGCGTGCTTCCCGGCCGGCACCCTCTCCGGCGCCCCCAAGCCTCGCGCGATGCAGATCATCGACGAACTGGAGCCGTCCCGCCGCGGTCTGTACGGCGGCTGCGTCGGCTACCTGGACTTCGCCGGCGACTCCGACACCGCGATCGCCATCCGTACGGCCCTGCTCCGCGATGGCACCGCCTACGTCCAGGCGGGCGCCGGCGTGGTCGCCGACTCCGACCCGGTCGCCGAGGACCAGGAGTGCCGCAACAAGGCGGCGGCGGTGCTGCGGGCGGTGCACACGGCGAACCGCCTGGCGCGGTAGGACGCGTCTCATACCAACCCCGGGTGACGGTTCGCCCGGGGTTCAGGCGATAGTGGAGTACGTGACTGCTGTACCTCACCCCCGTTCCGAAGCCGCCGCGACCGCCCGGTCCGGCCGGCGGAGCCTCGCCGTGGCCCTCCTGTGCGGTGCGCTCGGCGCGGCCGTGACGCTGCTCGCGACCCGGCAGCGCTGGGCGGAGGGCACCGCGACGGTGGCCGGCGGCGCGTTCCCGCTGACCGCCAAGGGCAGCGACGTCACGGGCGTCCCCGCGGCCCTCGCCATAGTGGGCCTCGCCGCCCTCGTCGCCGTCTTCGCCGTCCGCCGCGCCGGCCGGCTCCTCGTGTCCGGGCTGCTCACGCTGTCCGGCGCCGGGATCGCCGCCGCGGCCCTGGCGGCCGCCGCCGACGGCTCCGCCCTGGACGAGCAGGCCGCCAAGGCCAGCGGCGACACCTCCGCCACGGTCGACGCGCTCACCCACACCGCCTGGCCCTACGTCGCGGCCGCCGGCGGCGTCCTGATCCTGCTCGCCGGACTGCTCGCCCTGCGCTACGGCCGCCTGTGGCCCGCGATGTCCGGGCGGTACGAGCGCGGCACCGCCCGCCCGGGGCGCGGCGCCCGCCCGGCCGACCCGGAGCGCCCCGAGGAGATCTGGAAGGCCCTGGACCGGGGCGAGGACCCCACGGGCGCCTGACCCCCGGACGCGGCGGGGGATGTGGTGAACCAGACGCCACCCCCGCGTCCGGCACACGCACGCGTACGGGACAATGGACGGCGAGCGTCCGGCTCGTACGACACACAGACAGCAACGAGGAGCAAGTCATGGCGGGCAGCAGCCACGGTCACACCCCGGCCGCCTGGACCGGTGTCATCATCGCCTTCATCGGTTTCTGCGTCGCGGGTGCCTTCATGGTGATGGCCCAGCCCGTCGGCTTCTGGGCCGGCATGGCGCTGATCCTCCTCGGAGGTGTGGTCGGCGGCATCATGCGCGCCATGGGCCTCGGCCAGCCGAAGCAGGCCCGCGCCCTGCCGCACACCGCCCCCGCGGCGACGCGCGAGCCGGCGGCCGCGGAGAGCTGAGTCCCGGGTTGTCGCGAGGGGCGGTCCGGCATCCGGAGGGATGCTGCGGACCGCCCCTCGCGTTCGCCCCGTGCGTCGGACCCGTGTGCCGCACGCGCGTGTGCGGCAGGGGCGGCCGCCCGTGAGGCGGGGTCGTGACCGGCGGGGGAGAATGGCCGCGTGAACGTCTCCAGCAGGCCGGCCGCGCCCCCCGTCCCCGTCCGGCGGCGGATCGGCGCGCCGGTGGGGCTGCTCGCGGCCGCGGCCGTGGCCTTCGCGTACGTGGGGGCCGTGGACCCCAACCAGCCCGGGCACTACCCGGTCTGCCCGCTGTACCAGCTCACCGGGCTGTACTGCCCGGGCTGCGGAGGGCTGCGGAGCACCCACGCCCTCGTCCACGGCGATCTGCTCGGCGCGCTGCGCGACAACGCGCTCGCTGTACCGGCCTACCTGGGGCTCGGCGTGCTGTGGACCGTGTGGGCGGCCCGCACGGCACGCGGGCGGCCGGTGCGCTTCGAGCTCACAACGGCCCGGCTGTGGGCCCTCGGAGCGGTGCTGCTGACGTTCACCGTCGTCCGGAACCTGCCGTTCGGTGGCTGGCTCCACCCTTGATCGAACGACGAATGTCCAGGTAGTGGGACCGGCCTCCGCCGGATGCGAAGCCTGGGCGTTCGTGCGGATACCATCGCATTGACCACGGGTTTTCAGAACCTGAAGGAACCACCGTCTGGAAGGGGGCCGCTCGCGTGAGTGTGCTCGACGAGATCATCGACGGAGTCCGTGCCGACCTCGCGGAGCGGCAGGCACGCGTCACCCTCGACGAGCTCAAGGAGCGTGCGGCGAAGGCCCCCGCCGCCAAGGACGGGGTGGCCGCACTCAAGGGCGACGGCGTCAAGGTGATCTGCGAGGTCAAGCGCTCCAGCCCCTCCAAGGGCGCGCTGGCGGCGATCGCCGACCCGGCCGGACTCGCCGCGGACTACGAGGCGGGCGGCGCCGCCGTCATCTCCGTCCTCACCGAACAGCGCCGCTTCGGCGGTTCGCTGGCCGACCTGGAGACCGTCCGCGCGCGCGTGGACATCCCCGTCCTGCGCAAGGACTTCATCGTCACGTCGTACCAGCTCTGGGAGGCCCGGGCGTACGGCGCCGACCTCGCGCTGCTGATCGTGGCCGCCCTGGACCAGCCGGCCCTGGAGTCGCTGATCGAGCGGGCGGTGTCCATCGGCCTGACCCCCCTGGTCGAGGTGCACGACGAGGACGAGGTCGAGCGGGCGGTGGACGCGGGCGCCAGGATCATCGGCGTCAACGCGCGCAACCTGAAGACGCTGGAGGTGGACCGCGGCACCTTCGAGCGGGTCGCCCCGGAGATCCCGGACCACATCGTCAAGGTCGCCGAGTCCGGCGTGCGCGGCCCGCACGACCTGATCGCCTACGCCAACGCCGGCGCCGACGCCGTGCTGGTCGGCGAGTCCCTGGTGACCGGCCGCGACCCGAAGGCCGCCGTCGCCGATCTGGTGGCGGCCGGCGAACATCCCGCTTTGCGCCACGGGCGGGGCTGAACCCCGGTAAGCTGACCGCGATGACCACGGAGACCACCCACCCGGCCAGGGACCCGTACGCCCGCCTCGCGCGCGGCTGCCGGCCCCGTGGTTGCCGTGCGCCCGCGAGGCGTGTGCACGGGCGACGGGTGCGGTACGTCATCGGTGACGAACCCGGGCAGGTCAACGGCATGCGATGGCAGCGCGCCCCGAAGGGGCGCGGGGCCCTGTCCTAGGCGCGGCTGTCGCCGCGCGTGCACGAGCATCCCCTTTACGGCCCGCGGCCGTACGACAACCCCGCCCCCACGGCGATCAGTGTCTTTTCCGCACACTCACCGTGAGGTTTCCGCATGCCCAGCGACTACTTCATTCCCGACCCCGACGGTCACATCCCCAGCGCCCAGGGTTACTTCGGCGCGTTCGGCGGCAAGTTCATCCCGGAGGCCCTCGTCGCCGCCGTGGACGAGGTCGCCGTCGAGTACGACAAGGCCAAGAACGACCCGGAGTTCGCCCGCGAGCTGGACGACCTGCTGGTCAACTACACCGGCCGCCCGTCGGCGCTCACCGAGGTGCCCCGCTTCGCCGAACACGCCGGCGGCGCCCGTGTGTTCCTCAAGCGCGAGGACCTCAACCACACCGGCTCCCACAAGATCAACAACGTGCTCGGCCAGGCCCTGCTCACCAAGCGCATGGGCAAGACCCGGGTCATCGCCGAGACCGGCGCCGGCCAGCACGGCGTCGCGACGGCCACCGCCTGCGCGCTGTTCGGCCTCGACTGCACCATCTACATGGGCGAGGTCGACACCCGGCGCCAGGCCCTCAACGTCGCCCGGATGCGCATGCTCGGCGCCGAGGTCGTCGCCGTGAAGTCCGGCAGCCGCACCCTCAAGGACGCCATCAACGAGGCGTTCCGGGACTGGGTCGCCAACGTCGACCACACCCACTACCTGTTCGGCACGGTCGCGGGCCCGCACCCCTTCCCGGCCATGGTCCGCGACTTCCACCGGGTCATCGGCGTCGAGGCCCGCCGCCAGCTCCTGGAGCGCGCCGGCCGCCTCCCGGACGCGGCCATCGCCTGCGTCGGCGGCGGCTCCAACGCCATCGGTCTCTTCCACGCCTTCATCCCCGACGACGGCGTCCGCCTCATCGGCTGCGAGCCCGCCGGCCACGGCATCGAGACCGGCGAGCACGCGGCCACCCTCACCGCCGGCGAGCCCGGCGTCCTGCACGGCTCCCGGTCCTACGTCCTGCAGGACGACGAGGGCCAGATCACCGAGCCCTACTCGATCTCGGCCGGTCTGGACTACCCGGGTATCGGCCCCGAGCACTCCTACCTCAAGGACAGCGGTCGCGCCGAGTACCGCGCGGTCACCGACGACGCCGCCATGCAGGCCCTGCGCCTGCTGTCGCGCACCGAGGGCATCATCCCGGCCATCGAGAGCGCGCACGCGCTGGCCGGGGCCCTGGAGGTCGGGAAGGAACTGGGCAGGGACGGCCTGATCGTCGTCAACCTGTCCGGCCGCGGCGACAAGGACATGGACACCGCCGCCCGCTATTTCGGTCTGTACGACACCGACGCCGAGGTGGCCGCCGACGCGGCCGACACCGCCGAGATCGAGGGGGACGCCAAGTGAGCGGGACCATCCAGCTGCTGACCGACACCCTCGCCGCCGCCAAGGCCGAGGGACGCTCCGCGCTCATCGCCTACCTCCCGGCCGGCTTCCCGACCGTGGACGGCGGCATCGACGCGGTCAAGGCCGTCCTGGACGGCGGCGCCGACATCGTCGAGGTGGGCCTGCCGCACAGCGACCCGGTCCTCGACGGTCCGGTCATCCAGACCGCCGACGACCTCGCCCTGAAGGGCGGCGTGAAGATCGCCGACGTCATGCGTACGGTCCGGGAGGCGTACGAGGCCACCGGGAAGCCGGTGCTCGTCATGACCTACTGGAACCCCATCGACCGCTACGGCGTCGAGCGCTTCACCGCCGAGCTGGCCGAGGCGGGCGGCGCGGGCTGCATCCTGCCCGACCTGCCGGTGCAGGAGTCGGCGCTGTGGCGCGAGCACGCGGAGAAGCACGGTCTGGCGACGGTCTTCGTCGTGGCGCCGAGCAGCAGGGACGAGCGGCTCGCCGAGATCACCGCGGCGGGCAGCGGCTTCGTCTACGCGGCCTCGCTGATGGGCGTCACCGGCACCCGTGAGTCGGTCGGCGAGCAGGCCCAGGACCTGGTCCGGCGCACCCGCGGCACGGGCACCGAGCTGCCCGTCTGCGTCGGGCTCGGCGTCTCCGACCAGGCCCAGGCCGCCGAGGTCGCCGGCTTCGCCGACGGCGTGATCGTCGGTTCGGCGTTCGTGAAGCGGATGCTGGAGGCCCCCGACCACGCCACCGGCATCGCGGCGGTCCGCGAGCTGGCCGGGGACCTGGCGAAGGGTGTGCGCGGACAGGCGTAGACGGCCGCGGCGGCGGACGTCACCGTCGGCGCACGTCCCGTCTCGGATGATTCGATCACTCGAACGGGTGGACCTCGGGCCGGGGAGGCGCGCTGCGCCTCCCCGGTTCGTTCTGGGGGTGTGAGCGAGAAGAACCGTGACGGAAAGCGCACCGCCCGGGAGCGGCTGGCGGTCGAGCGTGAGAAGCAGAAGTCCGCGGAGAGGCGACGGCGTGCGCTGATCGTGGGCGCGAGCGTCGTCTGCGTCCTGGGCCTCGCGGCGGTGATCGGCGTCCTCGCCGCGAACGCCGGCAAGGACAAGAAGAGCAGCGCCGGTCCGGCCGTGGCGCCCTCCGGCGCACAGGGCAAGGACAGCCTCGCCATCCCGGTCGGCAAGGACGGCGCCAAGTCGACGCTCACCGTCTGGGAGGACTTCCGCTGCCCGGCCTGCCAGGCCTTCGAGGTGGCGTACCGCCCGACACTCCACGAACTGACCGACGCCGGCAAGCTCAGAGTCGAGTACCACCTGGTCCGGCTGATCGACGGCAACCTCGGCGGCAGCGGCTCGCTGCGCGCCGCCAACGCCGCGGCCTGCGCCCAGGACGCCGGCCGGTTCCGCGACTACCACGACGTGCTGTACGCGAACCAGCCGAAGGAGACCGACGACGCCTTCGCGGACAACGACACGCTGATCAAGCTGGCCGGCAAGGTGAAGGGCCTCGACACCCCCGCCTTCCGCAAGTGCGTCAAGGACGGCACCCACGACACCTGGGTGAACAAGTCCAACCAGGCCTTCCGGACCGGCGGCCTCTCCGGCACGCCCACGGTCCTGCTCGGCGGCAAGAACATCTACCAGGACCAGACGATGACCCCGGCCAAGCTCAAGCAGATGGTGGAGGACGCCGACCGACGGTAAGCGTTTCTCACGCCCCCGTTATGGACCCGTAGCCAGGCTGCTTGCCGTCCCCACGGCCCGGCACGGTAGCGTCGGACATGCCATGAACCTTGCCTATATCCCCAGCCCGTCGCACGGGGTGCTGTACCTCGGCCCCATCCCGCTGCGCGGCTACGCCTTCTGCATCATCATCGGCGTCTTCGTCGCCGTCTGGTTCGGCAACAAGCGCTGGATCGCCCGTGGCGGGCAGTCCGGCACGGTCGCCGACATCGCCGTCTGGGCCGTGCCGTTCGGCCTGGTCGGCGGCCGGCTCTACCACGTGATCACGGACTACGAGCTGTACTTCAGCGAGGGCCGTGACTGGGTGGACGCCTTCAAGGTGTGGGAGGGCGGCCTGGGCATCTGGGGGGCGATCGCGCTCGGCGCGCTCGGCGCGTGGATCGGCGCGCGGCGCCGGGGCGTGCCGATGCCCGCCTACGCCGACGCCGTCGCGCCCGGCATCGCCTTCGCGCAGGCCATCGGCCGCTGGGGCAACTGGTTCAACCAGGAGCTGTACGGCCGGGAGACGCATCTGCCCTGGGCGCTGCACATCACCTCCTCCGAGGGCGGCCGGGTCCCGGGCTACTACCACCCGACCTTCCTGTACGAGTCCCTGTGGTGCATCGGCGTCGGCCTGCTGGTCATCTGGGCGGACCGCCGTTTCAAGCTGGGTCATGGCCGGGCGTTCGCCCTGTACGTCGCCGCGTACTGCGTGGGCCGCGGCTGGATCGAGTACATGCGGGTGGACGACGCCCACCACATTCTGGGCCTCCGCCTCAACGACTGGACGGCGCTGATCGTCTTCCTGCTGGCGGTGGCGTACATCGTCGTGTCGTCGAAGAAGCGGCCGGGCCGGGAAGCGGTGGTGGAGCCGGGTGCGTCCGGTGGCCCGGCGGAGAGTGTCTCCGGCGGTCCGGCGGAGAGCGTCGCCGGTGGTTCGGCCGATGGTGCCTCCGGTGGTTCGGCCGAGGCCACGCGCGCTGTCGACGAGGGCGAGGAGAAGGCCGGGGACTCCGAGCAGTCGCCGAAGGACGAGGCGGAGTCGGCCGGGAAGAGCTGACCCCGCTGGTCTTTACGGCGCCGAGGGCGCCCGGCACGCGGCGGTAGCCGCACGGAAACGGCCGGGCGCCCTCGGCGTGTGCCCGCGGCCGGCCGCGGAGGGTGCGGCACCGCCGGATCCGGGCCGGTGGCACCGGTCGCCACTGCCACGGAAGGCGCCTCAGCCGTCGGCTCCGTACGCTCTGCCCGCCAGGGACAGGGTGCGCCGGGCCATCGCCACCACCGCCGCGTCGACGAAGCGGCCGTCCGGGAGGGCCTGGGCGCCCTCTTCGGCCGAGGCCGCCTCGACGACCGTCTCGGCGTGTTCGATCTCCGCCGCCGTGGGCAGATAGGCCCGCTCGATCACCGGCAGCTGGCGGGGGTGGATCGCGGCACGGCCCAGGAAGCCGAGGGCCCGGCCGTGGGCGCAGGAGGCGGACAGGCCGTCGAGATCGCGGATGTCCGGATGGACGGTCTGGGAGGGTGGGGCCAGCCCCGCCGCACGCGCGGCGACGATCACCCGGGAGCGAGGCCAGTCCAGACCCGCGTCGGCCCGTACCCCCAGGTCGGCCCGGAGGTCCGCCTCGCCCAGGGCGATGCCCCGCAGGGCGGGGTGGGCGGTGGCGATGGCGTAGGCGTGCTCGACGGCGAGAGCCGACTCCAGCAGCGCGTAGAGGGGCACGGGAGTGGCCACGGCGACCTGCCGTACCTGGGCCGGGGTCGTCACCTTCGGCAGCCGCAGCCCGGACAGCCCCGGCAGGCCGGCCAGGGCGGTGAGGTCGGCCGCGGCCCAGGGTGTGTCCGGGGCGTTGACGCGGACGTGCACCGGAACCGGCCCGGGCTCCGTGAGGAGTTCCGCGGTGGCCGTGCGGGCGTACCCCTTGCGGTCCGGGGCGACCGCGTCCTCCAGGTCGACCACCACCACGTCGGCGCCCGCCGTCAGCGCCTTGGCCACGACGTGCGGGCGGTCGCCGGGGACGTACAGCCAGGTCAGCGGGAACCCGGTCACAGGGCGCCCTCCGCACGCAGGGCCGCGATGTCGGCCGGGGCGAGGCCCAGTTCCGTGAGCACGGCCTCCGTGTCGGCGCCGTGCGGACGGCCGGCCCAGCGGATCGCGCCGGGCGTGGCGGACAGGCGGAACAGGACGTTCTGCATGCGCAGCGGGCCCAGTTCCGGGTCGTCCACGGTGGTGACCGTGTCCAGGGCCTGGTACTGGGGATCCGCCAGCACGTCCCGGACGTCCTGCACCGGCGCCGCCGCGGCCTCCGCCTCCTCGAAGGCGGCGAGCACCTCGGCGCGGGTGCGGCCGGCGATCCAGGAGCCGACCGCCTCGTCCAGGACGTCGGCGTGGGCGGCCCGCCCCGTGCCGGTGGCGAACCACGGTTCCTCGGTCAGCTCCGGGCGGCCCACCAGCCGCAGCACCCGCTCGGCGACCGACTGCGCCGAGGTGGAGACGGCGACCCAGCAGCCGTCGGCGGTGCGGTAGGTGTTGCGGGGGGCGTTGTTCGCGGACCGGTTGCCGGTGCGTTCCTGGACGTAGCCGAGCTGGTCGTACCAGGTGGGATGGGGTCCCAGGACGGACAGGATCGGTTCGATGATCGCCATGTCGACCACCTGCCCGGCGCCGGTGCGCTCGCGCGCCGCCAGTGCCGTCAGCACGGCGTACGCGGTCGCGAGGCCCGCGACCGAGTCGGCGAGACCGAACGGGGGCAGCGTCGGGGGCGCGTCCGGTTCGCCGGTGACCGCGGCGAAGCCGCTCATCGCCTCGGCGAGGGTGCCGAAGCCGGGACGGCGCGCCGAGGGCCCGAACTGGCCGAAGGCGGTGACCCGGGCGAGCACCAGCCGGGGGTTGGCCGCGGACAGCTCGGCCCAGCCCAGGTCCCATTTCTCCAGGGTGCCGGGGCGGAAGTTCTCGATCACCACGTCGGCGGTGGCGGCGAGCCGCAACAGGGTCGTCCGGCCGCCGGGCGTGGACAGGTCGAGGGTGAGATTCCGCTTGTTGCGGCCGAGCACCTTCCACCACAGGCCGACGCCGTCCTTGGCCGGGCCGTGGCCCCGGGACGGGTCGGGCCGCCGGGGGTGCTCGACCTTGATCACCTCGGCGCCGAAGTCCCCGAGCAGGGTGGCGGCCATCGGCCCGGCGAAGAGGGTCGCCAGGTCCAGCACCCTCAGGCCGTCGAGGGCGAAGGGGGCCCGTGTCGTCGTCCTCATCGTCCTCGTCGTCCTCGTCGTCCTGATCGTCCTGATCGTTCTCATGTGCCGTACTGCGCCTCGATCTCCGGGCGGTAGGGCATCGACACCGAGGCGCCCTCCCGCTGGACGGAGACCGCCGCCGCGGCGGCCGCCCAGGTCAGGGCCTCCCGCACCGGTCTCTCCTCCGCGAGGGCCACGGCGAGCGCGCCGACGAACGTGTCGCCCGCGCCGGTGGAGTCCACGGCGGTCACCCGGGGCGCGGGGACCACGAGGGGTTCGGTGCCCCGGGCCAGGTACAGGCAGCCCGTGGCGCCCAGGGTGACGACGACCTGCGGTACCTGCTCCAGCAGGGCGGCCGCCGCCTCGCGCGGGTCGGTGCGGCCGGTGAGGGTGACGGCCTCGTACTCGTTCGGCACCAGCAGGTCGGTGGCGCGCAGGAGTCCGGGGGGAAGCGGCTGGGCCGGGGCCGGGGTGAGGACCGTACGGACACCGTGCCGGCGGGCCGCCTCCGCGCCCGCGACGACGGCGGCCAGCGGGATCTCCAGTTGCAGCAGCAGGGCGTCGGCGGTGGCGATCACCCCCTCGTCGCCGGGGGAGAGGTGGTCGACGGTGCCGTTGGCGCCGGGGACGACGACGATCGCGTTGCCGCCCTCGTCGTCCACCACGATGTGCGCGGTGCCGGACGGCCCCTCCACGGTGCGCAGGAAGTCGGTGTCCACGCCGGAGTGTTCGAGGGTGTCGCGCAGCCGCGCGCCGTAGGCGTCGTTGCCGACCGCTCCGATCATCGAGACGGTGGCGCCGGCACGGGCCGCGGCGACCGCCTGGTTGGCACCCTTGCCGCCGGGGATCGTACGGAACTCCCGTCCCGTCACGGTCTCCCCGCGCCGCGGGGCCTCGGCGACATAGGTGACGAGGTCCATGTTGATGCTGCCGAGGACGGCGATGTGGGTCATGGGCGGATCGCCTCCAAGTGGGTGAGGTGGGCGAGGGCGTCGAAGCCGGTGCCGTCGAAGTCGGCGACGGTGGTGGCGAGCCGGTTCTTCAGCGGGACCCGCCAGTGGTCGGGGAGCGCGTCGGGGGAGCCGGCGAGGAGACCGGCGATGCTGCCGGCGGTCGCGCCGTTGGAGTCGGTGTCCCAGCCGCCCGACACGGCACGGCAGACGGAGCCGGTGAAGTCGCCGTCGGCGTGGGTGAGGGCGGCGACGGTCAGCGCGGTGTTGGGGACGGCGTGCACCCAGTGGTGGCCGGGCGCGTGCAGGGCGTGGAGCGCGTCCACCACGTTGTCGAAGTCACGGGTCGTCGTGGCCAGGTGGACGGCGTGGTCGATCGCCTTCGCCAGGCGGGAGCGGGCCGGGACCACCGCGCGGCCGGTGCGCAGGCAGGCGTGGACGTCATGGGTGCCGGTGGCGGCCGCGGCGATGGCGGCGGCCGTGAACATCGCCGCGTAGACGCCGTTGGCGGTGTGGGTGAGGACCGCGTCGCGGTGCGCCTGCCGGGCCGCGGCGGCCGGGTCGCCGGGATTGCTCCAGCCGTGCATGTCCGCGCGGATCAGGGCGCCGATCCACTCGCGGAACGGGTTGCGGTGGCGTGCCGTGTGCGGGGGTTCGACACCGGCGAGGAGATTGCGGTACGCGACGCGCTCGGCGGTGAAGGCGCGGCCGGGCGGGAGTTCCTCCAGCCAGAGCCGGGCGACGTCGTCGGTGGTGAAGTCCCTGCCGTGGCGCTGGAGCAGGAGGAGGTTGAGCAGCGGGTAGTCGAGGTCGTCGTCCTGCGGCATGCCGTCGATGTTCTCGGCGAGGGAGGTGGCGGCGGAGCGGCGGTTCCAGGGGTGTGCGCGCAGGAGGTCCTCGGGGACCCCTCTGCCGGTGAAGTAGGTGGTGAGGGGCCAGTTGCCGGCGGCCCGGGCGAGGGCGCGGATGCCGTCCAGGGGGAGCTTCTCCACCGGTTTGCCGAGGAGGCAGCCGACGGCCCGGCCGAGCCAGGCGGCCTCCAGGGCGCGCGGGTCCGGCGCGGTGGCGGAGCCTGCGGTGGGCCAGTGCGGGCACTGGGACCGGATGCGGGCCAGGTCCGTCGGCTCGTCCTCGGCGAAGCGGCTGGGCAGGTCGGCGAGTTCGTCCAGCAGGTCCTCGGCCAGCAGCCGCAGGTAGCGGGAGGCGCGGTGCGCGGACGCGCCCGCCCGCTCCGGGGCGTCCGGGCCGCCCGCCGCCCGCCAGCGCGCCTCGATCGCCGCCGGCTCGCGCCCGTCCAGGCGGGCCTGGCGCAGCTCGTGGCCCAGCAGGTCCTCCGGCTGGACCCAGGTCAGTCGGAGCACGGACGGCCTCCGAGCGCGGTGAACGCCTCCTCGTGGGCGCGCCGGCGGCGGACGTCCCGGGCGAAGATCTCGTGGGTGACCTCGGTGAGCGTCCGGGCCGGCGCCCACAGGTCCAGGCGGCTGGCGTCGGCGACCGTCTTCGCCCACTCCTCGGGAGGGGGCGAACCGAGCGCGCCCGCGAGGGCACCGGCCATCGTGGCGATCGAGTCGCAGTCACGGCCGTAGTTGACCGAGCCGAGCACGGCGTGCCGGTAGTCGCCGCCGGAGACGACCAGCATGCCCAGGGCGACGGGGAGTTCCTCGACGGAGTGAAGCCGGGAGGGGCGGCGGGCGGCGAGGGAGGGGGCGCGGTAGTCCGGGCCGACGGTGTCGTACGGGGCGACCGCCGCGCGCAGCGGACCGAGCGCCGACTCGAAGTCCCCGTACCGGGCTGCGACTTCGCAGACCTTCTCGATCGCCGTGCGGGTGCCGTCCCTGGCCAGGGAGAGGCAGGCGGCCACCACCGAGTCCGGGGTCGCGCCGGGACCGGCCGCCGCGGCCACGGCGGCGGCGAGGACCCCGGCCGCCTCACGTCCGTACGACGACTGGTGCGCGCCCGCGATGTCCAGCGCCTCGGCGTAGGCACCGGCCGGGTTGGCCGCGTTGACCAGGCCGACGGGGGCCATGTACATCGCGGCGCCGCAGTTGACGATGTTGCCGACGCCCGCCTCCCGGGGGTCGGCGTGACCGTAGGCGAGCCGGGCCACCAGCCACTTCTCGGCGAGGAAGAGGCGGTGCAACGGCAGGGCCTCCGCCTCCAGTTCGGGGATCCAGCGCGGGTTGGTCATCAGGTCCGGGACCAGGTGGTCGGCGATCGCGTAGGCGTCGAGGTGGTCGCGGACGCGGTCGTAGACCCGGATCAGCGCGTGCGTCATCAGGGTGTCGTCGGTGACGTGGCCGTCGCCCTTGTGGTACGGCGCGATGGGGCGGGCGGTGCGCCAGGCGTCGCCGTGCCAGGGGCCGACGACGCCGCGCACGCGGCCGCCGTGGCGCTCGGTGATCTGCTCGGGGGTGTAGCCCTCGACCGGACCGCCGAGGGCGTCGCCCACGGCGGCACCGACCAGGGCGGCGGTGACGCGGTCGGCGAGGGCGTACGAGGAGGTTCGGCCTGATTTCTTCGGAGGTCGGGCTTGTGCGGGCTCTTCGGGTGTCATGCCCCGAATCATCCTCCTGGGCGGGCCGGTCGCACGGCTTCCAGGAGTCCGGCGAGTTCCACCAGGTCGGTGCCGGTGAGGCGGGGCAGGGTGCAGCCGGGCAGGACGCGGCAGGCGTCCCGCCAGGTCTCCGGGACGGCCGCGCCGCCGCCGAGGGCACCGGTGAGGGCGCCCGCCAGGGCGGGGGCGGAGTCGGCGACCCGGGACAGGCAGGCGGCGGCCGGTACCGCCTCGGCGATACGGCCCCGGGCGGCGGTGGCCAGGGCGAGCGCGACGGGGACGGTCTCGGCGGCGGCGATGCCGTAGCTGTAGACGTGGTCGACGATCTGGTGTTCCAGGAGGGGTACGAGTGCGAAGGCGGACTCGCTGTCCCCGGCCAGGGCGAGGGCGTGACGGGTGTTGCGGCCGATCTCCGTGTCGGCGGGCAGCTCGGCGAGGGCGGCGGTCACACAGGTGCCGGTGTCCGCGTCGGCGAGGGCGAGGGAGAGGGCCGCCGCCATGGCGCGGGCGCCGTGCACGCCGTCGCCGTCCTGGGTGTAGCGGGCGTCGAACTCGGCGAGGGCGGCGGCCTCGTGCGGGTCGCCGGGGTGGGCCACGGCGAGGACGCAGGCGCGGACGCAGGCCGCGTCGTCGAAGTAGTGCGGGTTGTCGTGGCCGGTGGCGGGCGGGCGCAGGCCGGCGGCGAGGTTGCCGAGGCCGGCGCGGACGGAGATGCGGGCGCGCAGGGGGAGTACGGCGGACTCGATCTCCGGGGCGCGGTCCGCGGCGGCGGCGACCTCGGAGGCGACGGCGGTCCAGGTGAGGTCGATGGCGGCGCGCATGCGGCGGGCCCGGCTGAGGTCGCCGAGGACGTCGTCGTCGCCGGCCCTGAGGACCGCCTCCGCGGCGAACGCCGCCCACTCGGCGTCGTCGGAGGGGCCGAGGCGGAGGGGTTCGGGGGGCTGGTTGAGGGCGATCGGCACCGGGAGGGTGGTGGTGGCGTTCTGTTCGGCGAAGGTGTCCAGCTCCCGGGTGAGGCGGCGGGTCCACTCGGGCATCCGGACGGCGCGGTGGCGTGCCGCGGGCCAGCCGGCGGCGTCTCCCGCGGCGAGGCCGAGCAGGAGCCCCTCGATACGGCGCGCGCTCATCCCCGCCCCGCACCGTCGCCCTGCCCCGCGTTGCCGGCCCCCACCAGGGGACTCGGCTCCCTGGGCTCCCGGCCCTCCACCGGGGGCCGGGCGGACCGGGGGGCGGAGGCGGGGGGCGGGGGAAGTTCGGGTGGCTGGGGGGTGGCGGTGAGGGGCGGGGGGAGTTCCGCGGGCTGGGCGGTGGCGGGGAGGGGGTCGGCCGGCCGGGTGGTGGCCGGATGGGGTGGGAGGGGGTCGGTCGGCCGGGTGGTGGCTGGGAGGGGTGGGAGGGGTTCGGTCGGCCGGGTGGTGGCCGGGAACAGCGGCTGGTGCCCGGTCGGCCGGGTGGTGGCCGGCAGGGGGTGGCGGGGCTCGGCCGCCGTCACCGCCTTCCCGGTCTCCCGCTCCGCCGCCTCCACCAGCAGTTCCGCCACCTCCAGCACGTGGTGCCCGGCCATCGACGGCAGGCACCGGCCCCGGGCCGGGCCGATGGCACAGGCCCAGGGGGTGGGGATCGCCGTGAGGCCGAGGGTCGCGCCGGAGAGGGCGCCCGCCACCGCCGCCGTGGTGTCCGCGTCGCGCCCCATGTTGACGGCCGTCAGGACGGACTCCCGGAAGTCGCCGTCGGCCGCCGCGTACGCGCCGAAGGCGAGGGCGACGGCTTCGGGGGCCAGGTCGGTCCACGGGTAGCCGCCGATGACGACGGCGGAGCGGACCGCCCGTTCGCCGCGGTGGGCCACCGCCACCGCGCGCCGCAGGGAGCGGGCCGTCCAGGAGTCGTCCGGGACGACCGCGAGGGCGGCGGCGATCACCACGGGGACCGCGGCGCCGGTCATCGCCGCCGCCACCCCCGCCGCGACGGCCTGGCCGCCGTAGATGCCCTCGCCCTCGTGGCTGACCGAGCCGTCGACGGCCACCAGCCGGGCCGCCTCGGCGGGGCGCCCGGCCGCGAAGACGCCGAAGGGAGCCGCCCGCATGGCGAGGCCGTCGCTCCAGGCGTGCCGGTGCTGGGCCGAGATGGGGGCGGCGAGGCCGCGGCGCAGGTTCTCCAGCGTGCCGCGCTCGCTGAATCCCGCGCCGCGGAAGGGACCCTCGGCCCGGTCGGCGATCCACTCGTGCCAGGCCGCCTCCGCATCCGCCGGGGTGAGCGCCGAGCCGTGCCGGGCCAGCAGCAGTCCGGAGAAGATCGCGTACTCGGTGTCGTCCGTGCCCTGGGGACGGTCGGCGACGTACCCGGTGATGCGGCCCCAGCGGGCGCGGATCTCGGAGGGTCTGAGGTTCTCCGCCGGAGCCCCGAGCGCGTCTCCGACGGCCAGGCCGAGCAGCGCACCGCGGGCCCGCTCACGGAGTCCGGCGGCCTCCTCGGGCGTCGGGACCGGGGGAGTGCAGGCGATCGATGCCATGGACGGCCTCCTTGCGCGGGGTCGCGGGGACCCTTTGCGGATGTGTCCCACGGGAGGGGGCACGCTGAGCGCGAGGGCCTCTTCTGTCACCCGCTCGGCAACTGAGCCCTCTCTCGCACAAGTGAGCGTCCGCCGGGAAAAGCGCAGGTTAGCAGAGCCTTTCCTTGCTGGTGCGAGGGGAAGGAAAGGCGTAGGTTGAGTGTTGTCGAAAAGTAGAACTCATCCAAAGTTAGCTTTGGCTAAGCTTCCCTGGGGGGCCCGCATGGCCATCATCGAAACCGAGGCCGCGCTGCACGAGGCGCACCGCGACAACCACACCCACCGGGACGTGAACGGAGGCTGGCTGCGGCCCGCCGTCTTCGGCGCGATGGACGGCCTGGTCTCCAACCTCGCCCTGATGACGGGCGTGGCCGGCGGAGCCGTGGAACAGCGGACCATCGTCCTCACCGGCCTCGCGGGTCTCGCCGCGGGCGCCTTCTCCATGGCGGCCGGCGAGTACACCTCCGTCGCCTCCCAGCGGGAACTCGTCGAGGCGGAACTCGACGTCGAGCGCCGTGAGCTGCGCCGGCACCCGCAGGACGAGGAGGACGAGCTGGCCGCGCTGTACGTGGCGCGCGGGGTCGAGCCGGAGCTGGCCCGCCAGGTCGCCCGGCAGCTGTCCAAGGACCCCGAGCAGGCCCTGGAGATCCACGCCCGCGAGGAGCTGGGCATCGACCCCGGAGATCTGCCCTCGCCGCTGGTCGCCGCGGTGTCGTCCTTCGGCGCCTTCGCCCTCGGTGCCCTGCTGCCCGTCCTGCCGTACCTGCTCGGCGCCGGCGCGCTGTGGCCCGCCGTGCTGCTCGCCCTCGTCGGACTCTTCGCCTGTGGTGCCGTCGTGGCCAGGGTGACCGCGCGGACCTGGTGGTTCAGCGGCCTGCGGCAGCTGGCGCTCGGCGGGGCCGCGGCCGGTGTGACGTACGCCCTGGGCACGTTGTTCGGAACGGCCGTAGGATAGCCCGACCGGTACCTATGCGATGGGCCGCATAAGTACCCGTTACTCGCTGGTTTCGACTCCTCGGCCACCGGGCATGAGCCGTAAGCGCTGTGGGCAATGACGCCTGCCGCACCCCCGCGGGGTGGGCGATGACGCTCCCCCGGACCCCCCTCCGGGCCGCCGGACGACGATCCGACCGATCCTGTCCGTCAGGCCCCCGCGCACCGTCGGCCGCCACCGCGCGGCCCCCGCCGTCACACGGCAGCTGCCGCCACCGCACGGCACGCGCCGCGTTCACGCGGCACCTCCGCCGCGACCGCGGCGTCCGCATGTTGGAACGGTGTATCCGGTTCCCGAGAACCGCTCCATCATGTAACCTGCACGAAATTTTGATCTCCTAGCAGATCTCACGCAGAGGGCCAACGTCGTCCCTCGGCACCTGCCACATGCCACATGACGACGACGGGAGAGCCGATGCGTACGCCGCGCCAGCCGTCCCAGCATTCCGAGAACGGCCAGAACTGGTCGTTCATGGATGCTCGCCCTGCTGCGCAGGGTATGTACGACCCCCGCAACGAACACGACGCGTGCGGCGTCGGTTTCGTCGCCACTCTCACCGGCGAGGCGTCCCACACCCTGGTCGAGCAGGCCCTCACCGTCCTGCGCAACCTGGAGCACCGTGGCGCCACCGGCTCCGAGCCCGACTCGGGCGACGGCGCGGGCATCCTCTCCCAGGTGCCCGACGCCTTCTTCCGTGAAGTGGCCGGATTCGACCTTCCCGCGGCCGGTGCCTACGCGGTAGGCATCGCGTTCCTGCCGGAGGAGGGCGCCGAGGGCGCCGTCTCACGTATCGAGACGATCGCCGCCGAGGAGGGCCTGACGGTCCTCGGCTGGCGCGAGGTCCCGGTCGCCCCCGAGCTGCTGGGTGCCACCGCCCGCTCCACCATGCCGGTGTTCCGGCAGATCTTCGTCACCGACGGAACCAGCGAGGGCATCGCGCTGGACCGCAGGGCCTTCGTGCTGCGCAAGCGCGCCGAGCGCGAGGCCGGGGTGTACTTCCCGTCCCTGTCCGCCCGGACGATCGTCTACAAGGGCATGCTGACCACCGGCCAGCTGGAGCCCTTCTTCCCGGACCTGTCCGACCGCCGCTTCGCCTCCGCGATCGCGCTCGTGCACTCCCGGTTCTCCACGAACACCTTCCCGTCGTGGCCGCTCGCGCACCCGTACCGCTTCGTCGCGCACAACGGTGAGATCAACACCGTCAAGGGCAACCGCAACTGGATGCGCGCCCGTGAGTCGCAGCTGGTCTCGGACCTGTTCGGCCCGCAGGAGAGGCTGGACCGCATCTTCCCGGTCTGTACGCCGGACGCCTCCGACTCCGCCTCCTTCGACGAGGTCCTGGAGCTGCTGCACCTGGGCGGCCGTTCCCTGCCGCACTCCGTGCTGATGATGATCCCGGAGGCGTGGGAGAACCACGACTCCATGGACCCGGCCCGGCGCGCCTTCTACCAGTTCCACTCCACGATGATGGAGCCCTGGGACGGTCCCGCCTGCGTCACCTTCACCGACGGCACCCAGGTCGGCGCCGTCCTCGACCGCAACGGTCTGCGCCCCGGTCGCTACTGGGTCACCGACGACGGCCTCGTCGTCCTCGGCTCCGAGGTCGGCGTCCTCGACATCGACCCGGCCCGGGTCGTCCGCAAGGGCCGCCTGCAGCCCGGCAGGATGTTCCTCGTCGACACCGCCGAGCACCGCATCATCGAGGACGACGAGATCAAGGCGTCCCTCGCCGCCGAGAAGCCGTACGCCGAGTGGCTGGAGGCCGGCGAGATCGAGCTGGGCGACCTGCCCGAGCGCGAGCACATCGTCCACACCCACGCCTCGGTCACCCGCCGCCAGCAGACCTTCGGGTACACCGAGGAGGAGCTGCGCGTCATCCTCGCCCCGATGGCCCGCACCGCCGCCGAGCCGATCGGCTCCATGGGCACCGACTCGCCGATCGCGGCCCTGTCCGAGCGTCCGCGGCTGCTCTTCGACTACTTCACGCAGCTGTTCGCGCAGGTCACCAACCCGCCGCTGGACGCGATCCGCGAGGAACTGGTCACCTCCCTGCGCTCCTCGCTGGGCCCGCAGGGCAACCTGCTCGACCCGACCGCGGCCTCCTGCCGGTCCGTCGTGCTGCCCTTCCCGGTCATCGACAACGACGAGCTGGCCAAGCTCATCCACATCAACGCCGACGGCGACATGCCCGGCTTCAAGGCCGCGACCCTCTCCGGCCTGTACCGGGTCTCCGGCGGCGGCGACGCCCTGGCCGCGCGGATCGAGGAGATCTGCGCCGAGGCCGACGCGGCGATCGAGAACGGCGCCCGTCTGATCGTCCTGTCGGACCGCCACTCCGACGCCGAGCACGCGCCGATCCCGTCGCTGCTGCTCACCGCGGCCGTCCACCACCACCTCATCCGCACCAAGCAGCGCACCCACGTGGGCCTGCTGGTCGAGGCCGGCGACGTCCGCGAGGTCCACCACGTCGCCCTGCTCATCGGCTACGGCGCCGCCGCCGTCAACCCCTACCTGGCGATGGAGTCGGTGGAGGACCTGCTGCGCGCGGGCACCTTCCTCAACGGCCTGGAGCCCGAGCAGGCCATCAAGAACCTGATCTACGCCCTCGGCAAGGGCGTGCTGAAGGTCATGTCCAAGATGGGCATCTCCACCGTCGCCTCCTACCGCGGCGCCCAGGTCTTCGAGGCCGTCGGCCTGGACCAGGCCTTCGTGGAGAAGTACTTCAACGGCACCGCCACCAAGATCGGCGGCGTCGGCATCGACGTCATCGCCCGGGAGGTCGCCGCCCGCCACGCCAAGGCCTACCCGGCCTCCGGCATCGCTCCCGCGCACCGCGCGCTGGAGATCGGCGGCGAGTACCAGTGGCGCCGTGAGGGCGAGCCGCACCTGTTCGACCCCGAGACGGTCTTCCGCCTCCAGCACTCCACCCGCACGGGCCGCTACGACATCTTCAAGAAGTACACGTCCCGTGTGAACGAGCAGTCCGAGCGTCTGATGACGCTGCGCGGCCTGTTCGGCTTCAAGTCCGACCGCGGCCCGATCCCCCTCGACGAGGTCGAGCCGGTCTCCGAGATCGTCAAGCGCTTCTCCACGGGCGCGATGTCGTACGGCTCCATCTCCAAGGAGGCGCACGAGACCCTCGCCATCGCCATGAACCAGCTGGGCGGCAAGTCCAACACCGGTGAGGGCGGCGAGGACCCGGAGCGCCTGTACGACCCGGCGCGGCGCAGCGCGATCAAGCAGGTCGCCTCCGGCCGCTTCGGCGTGACCTCCGAGTACCTGGTCAACGCGGACGACATCCAGATCAAGATGGCCCAGGGCGCCAAGCCCGGCGAGGGCGGCCAGCTGCCCGGCCACAAGGTCTACCCGTGGGTCGCCAAGACGCGTCACTCGACGCCGGGCGTGGGCCTGATCTCCCCGCCGCCGCACCACGACATCTACTCCATCGAGGACCTGGCCCAGCTGATCCACGACCTGAAGAACGCGAACCCGCAGGCGCGGGTCCACGTGAAGCTGGTCTCCGAGGTCGGCGTCGGCACGGTCGCCGCGGGTGTCTCCAAGGCGCACGCGGACGTCGTCCTGATCTCCGGTCACGACGGCGGTACGGGTGCCTCCCCGCTCACCTCGCTGAAGCACGCGGGCGGCCCGTGGGAGCTGGGCCTCGCCGAGACCCAGCAGACCCTGCTGCTCAACGGCCTGCGCGACCGCATCGTCGTCCAGACCGACGGCCAGCTGAAGACCGGCCGTGACGTGATCATCGCCGCGCTGCTCGGCGCCGAGGAGTTCGGTTTCGCGACCGCCCCGCTCGTCGTCTCCGGCTGCGTGATGATGCGCGTCTGCCACCTGGACACCTGCCCGGTCGGCATCGCCACCCAGAACCCGACCCTGCGCGACCGCTTCGCCGGCAAGGCGGAGCACGTGGTGAACTTCTTCCGGTTCATCGCCGAGGAGGTCCGCGAGCTGCTGGCCGAGCTGGGCTTCCGCTCCATCGAGGAGGCCGTCGGCCACGCCGAGGTGCTGGACGTCGAGCGCGCCGTCGACCACTGGAAGGCGCAGGGCCTGGACCTGGAGCCGCTGTTCCACGTGCCGGACCTCCCCGAGGGCGCCGTCCGCCACCGGATCGCCGCCCAGGACCACGGCCTGGAGAAGGCCCTAGACAACGAGCTGATCAAGCTCGCCGCCGACGCCCTGGCCGCGGGCGACGCGACCGAGGCCCAGCCGGTGCGCGCCCAGGTCGCCATCCGCAACATCAACCGCACGGTCGGCACCATGCTCGGCCACGAGGTGACGAAGAAGTTCGGCGGTGCCGGGTTGCCCGACGACACCATCGACATCACCTTCACCGGCTCCGCGGGCCAGTCCTTCGGCGCGTTCCTGCCGCGCGGTGTCACGCTGCGCCTGGAGGGCGACGCCAACGACTACGTCGGCAAGGGCCTCTCCGGCGGCCGGATCGTCGTCCGCCCGGACCGGGCCGCCGACCACCTCGCCGAGTACTCGACCATCGCGGGCAACACCATCGCCTACGGCGCCACGGGCGGCGAGCTGTTCCTGCGCGGCCGTACCGGTGAGCGGTTCTGCGTCCGCAACTCCGGCGCGCTGGTCGTCTCCGAGGGCGTGGGCGACCACGGCTGCGAGTACATGACCGGCGGTCACGCGGTCGTCCTCGGCCCGACCGGCCGCAACTTCGCGGCGGGCATGTCCGGCGGTGTCGCCTACGTCGTCGACCTCGACCGCGACAACGTCAACGCCGGCAACGCCGGGTCCGTCGAGGCGCTGGACGAGACCGACAAGCAGTGGCTGCACGACGTGGTGCGCCGCCACGCCGAGGAGACCGGCTCGACGGTCGCCGAGAAGCTGCTCGCCGACTGGGACACGGCCGTGGAGCGGTTCAGCAAGATCATCCCCAGCACGTACAAGGCAGTGCTCGCCGCCAAGGACGCCGCCGAGCGAGCCGGTCTCTCCGAGACCGAGATCACCGAGAAGATGATGGAGGCGGCGATCAATGGCTGACCCGAAGGGCTTCCTGAACCACGGCCGTGAGGTCGCCAAGACCCGCCCCGTCGAAGAGCGCAAGAAGGACTGGAACGAGGTCTACGTCCCCGGCTCCCTGCTGCCGATCATCAGCAAGCAGGCCAGCCGCTGCATGGACTGCGGCATCCCGTTCTGTCACAACGGCTGTCCGCTGGGGAACCTGATCCCCGAGTGGAACGACTACGCCTACCGCGAGGACTGGTCGGCCGCGCAGGAGCGGCTGCACGCGACCAACAACTTCCCCGAGTTCACCGGTCGCCTCTGCCCGGCCCCCTGCGAGTCGGCGTGCGTGCTCGGCATCAACCAGCCGCCGGTCACCATCAAGAACGTCGAGGTCTCGATCATCGACAAGGCGTGGGAGACCGGGGACGTCGCCCCGCAGATCCCCGAGCGCCTCTCCGGCAAGACGGTCGCGGTCATCGGCTCGGGCCCCGCGGGCCTCGCCGCCGCCCAGCAGCTGACCCGGGCCGGCCACACGGTCGCCGTCTACGAGCGCGCGGACCGCATCGGAGGCCTCCTCCGGTACGGCATCCCCGAGTTCAAGATGGAGAAGCGGCACATCAACCGCCGTATCGAGCAGATGCGCGCGGAGGGCACCCGCTTCCGCACCGGCGTGGAGATCGGCCGTGACATCAACGCCCGCGACCTGAAGAAGCGGTACGACGCGATCGTCATCGCCGCCGGCGCCACCACCGCACGTGACCTGCCGGTGCCCGGCCGCGAGCTGAAGGGCATCCACCAGGCGATGGAGTACCTGCCCCTGGCCAACAAGGTGCAGGAGGGTGACTACGTCACGACCCCCCTCTCGGCCGAGGGCAAGCACGTCGTCGTGATCGGCGGCGGTGACACCGGCGCGGACTGCGTGGGCACCGCCCACCGCCAGGGCGCCGCCTCCGTCACCCAGCTGGAGATCATGCCCCGCCCGGGCGACGAGCGGCACCCGACCAACCAGCCCTGGCCGACCTTCCCGATGCTCTACAAGGTCACCAGCGCCCACGAGGAGGGCGGCGACCGCGTCTACTCGGTCTCCACCACCCACTTCGAGGGCGACGAGGACGGCAACGTCCAGTGGCTGCACCTCACCGAGGTCGAGTTCGTGGACGGCAGGCTGACCCCGAAGCCGGGCACCGAGCGCAAGATCCCGGCCCAGCTGGTCACCCTCGCCATGGGCTTCACCGGCACCGACCGGGAGAACGGCCTGGTCGAGCAGTTTGGTCTGGACCTCGACGAACGCGGTAACATCGCCCGCGACGCCGACTTCCAGACCAACGTGCCGGGCGTGTTCGTCGCCGGTGACGCCGGCCGCGGGCAGTCTCTCATCGTGTGGGCGATCGCGGAGGGTCGCTCGGCCGCCCGTGGAGTCGACCGCTTCCTGACCGGAGCCAGCGACCTGCCGGCCCCGATCCGCCCGACGGACCGCGCGCTGGCGGTCTGACGCTCCCACAAGGGACCCCCGGTCCCTCACAGACGTCCCGTACAAAGGCGTACGGAACATGAACGGCGCCTGCCCGCCTGTCCCCGACCGGACGACTGGGCAGGCGTCGTCGCATGTCCCGGGCACCCGGTCCGGTGCGCTCACCCGCCGGTGCCCGTGTAGAGATCATTGATGATCTTCTGGGCGAGCGCCCGGTGGGAGGCGTCGACCTCCGCCTCGGCCCAGACGAGGTAGGTGTCCTTGCTCTTCGGGTACGTGACGGTGCGGGCCAGCAGCATGCGGTACGTGCGGGCGTCGGGCGTGGTCTCGGCGTACCAGGGCGAGGAGGTGGCCCGTTTCCAGGGCGTGGAGGAGAAGCCGGGACGGGAGAGCCAGAACCGGGGGGCTTCCGCGCAGGCCCTGACGCAGTGGCGGGAGGCGAGCCGCAGGCGGAGGCGGGGGAGACGCAGGCCGTCCGGTCCGTCGGAGGTGCAGGTCACCGTGCCGTTGCCGTCCGACGGTTTGCAGCCGAGGTACTTCGGCGCGCGGAAGACGTAGGAGAAGTCGTCCAACCGCCAGAGACGGGACCGCTCCTCCTTCCCCCAGTGGGCGCCCACCAGGGTCCTGGGCTCGCGGCGCTGGTAGTAGGCGAAGCGCGTGCCCGCGGGGATCCTGGCGCGCGGCACGTCGGAGAGCCGGCGCTCGGCGGACTGCCGGTGCCCCGGCGAGAGGTGCGCGTGCCGCAGTGCCGCCCGCATGAGGATGCGGGCGATCTCCTGGGCGCGGGACGCGGAGGCGAACTCCTCGGTGTAGGTGAGTTCCAGGACGACGTTGGCCACCCTGGTGGCCAGTACGGCCGTGTGCTGGAGACCCTCCATGGGTGGTGAGAGGCCGTCCTGGATCCCCTGACGCGCCTCGTCGCCGAGGCCCTTCACCACCTCGTTGGCGAAGAGGGTGGTCTGCAGCTTGGTGCTCGCGCGCATGTAGATGAGGTCGGGGTCCATTCCGGCCTGGGTGCCGGTCACGAAGGTCCGCAGGGTGAGGCTGACATCGCGGTGGAACGGCGACTGTTCGCCGGCCCCGCAGGCGGTGCCGCCGTTCGCGACCTTCATCGGGTCGGCCATCAACCCGGCCAGCAGGTGTTCGTCGAGCAGCGCGCACGCTGGGGGCACGGCCGTGTAGGGAGGGGGCGGGGTCATGGAGCCCACGGCCGTCATCTGCAGGAACACGGCGACCACCGCCACCGCCGTGGCGACCGCTGCCACTCGCGGGAAGACACGCGCCGGCCACTCGTGTGCCGAGGGGAGCCCGCTCGTGCCCGCCAGCCGGTTGCGCAGCTCGATGTGGCGGAACCGGTAGACACCGCCCGCCTGCCGCAGGATGCCCCGTGCGTGCGCGTCCCGCAGGAACGCCATCAGCCGCCAGGGCAGCCTGCCGGTCAGGGCCAGCCAACACCGGGCCACCGTGTAGCGGCCCCAGGCGGAGACGGCGATGCCGTGGCACAGCGAGGCCGCCGCGAAACAGGCCCCCGCGCGGGCCCAGTCCGCGGGCCCCTGGCTGTCCGGGGTCTCCGCCCACTGCCACCAGGCCGCGAACAGCACGGCGGACTTGAACAGCGTCGCGTGGTACTCGGCGTGGTGTGCCGGGCCGAACAGGTCGAAGAGGGCCACGGTGGCCGTGGCCTTCCGGTCGGCGGTCAGCAGAGCCGACGGTTCCCTGGCCTCCGCGGGATCGGCGGGTCTGCGCAGGGCCTGGCCGAGATCGGCCGTCCAGTACACGGCCACGCAGACCGTGGCCATGATGGTCAGCGAGCGGGTCAGTCCGGGTGAGAGCTGTGCTGAGGACACCACCCCCAGGGCGAGAGCGCCCACGCAGAACGCCGCCCTCATCCACTGCGCGCGGCTGCGCAGGGCCGCCCGGAGCCGCGCGCCCGACGGCCCGTGCGGCCGGCAGGGGCCCGGGAGCGGATCGGGCTGGGCCCAGTCGGAGACCAGGGCGGCGACGATGCCGAGGACGAGGGCCGCGCCGTACGGCAGTCCCACCCACTTGTGCCACCACGGCGTGCCGAACCCGGAAACCAGGACGCCGAGCAGGAGCAGCAGGAACGCCGGCAGGGTCACCAGGGCGCGCACGGCGCGCGGCACCGCCTCGTCGAGGCGCCACCACTCCAGGTCCTGCGTGCCGGAAGCACGCAGGTGCCGGGCGAGGAAACCGGTCCAGCGCCGGGCGTCGCCGGCGCTCCAGGGCGGTCGTCCGGCCCGGTCGTCCAGCGCGCCGCCGTAGGCCGCCGACAGGAAGGCGTCGAAAAGGTGCTGTTCGACGGCGGCCCTGGTGGGGAAGCGGTCCGCGGACAGCAGTTCGGCCGGATCGGCGCCGGCGCCGCCGTCGCTGTAGGCGACACGGGCGAGACCGATCATCAGCGGAGTGCCGAGGACCGCCCGGAGCACGCGCACCTCGCGGCTCTGGTCCGCGGGGTCCTCCAGCCGCAGCAGCACGGGTTCCCAGGCGGTGCGGGAGCCGTCGTCGCGGCTGGTCCTGCGGGCGGTGCGGGGGAGGTAGGCCGCCACCTCGCCGACGGTCAGGGGCTGCAGTTCCACCACGGCGGTCGCCGGAAGCACGGTGTTCTCGGCCTCGACGGCCGCCGTGTACTCCTCCGTCCTGCTGGTCAGCAGGAAGCGGGCGGGCCCCGCGAGGCTGGCCCGCAGTTCGCGCAGGGCGCTCGCCTGCGACGGGCGGGGGAGTTCGTCGAAGCCGTCGAGCACGGGCAGCACCCGCCCGGACGCGATCAGCGCCAGGGCGAGGGCGTGGGCGCGGCCACCGCCCGCCAACGCCCCGGGATGGCCTTCGACGATCCGGCGGGCCGCCCAGGTCCACAGCCCGCTGCGCTTCGGGTCCCAGGACGCGAGCGGGAAGACGACGGGCACCGGGTCCCCGGAGGCGGGGTCGCGGGCCTCCACGAGCCGGTGGGCGAGGTGCAGGACGAGCACGGACTTCCCGGCACCGGGCCTGCCGAGGACCACGAGCCGCCGGGCCGGGAGGGAGGTGAACAGGTCGGCGATCCCTTCGAACCGGCCGTCCACCTCCAGGGGCCGGTCGGCGTCGCCGTCGTCGTCCGGCGCGGACCCCGCCCGGCGGATGTCCGCCAGTGGTCGGTGAGCAGCGGGTCCGCCGCCGTCCAGCGCACCGGGATGGGGAAGGGGTCGTGGATGCGTGACAGGCGCTCGTCCCGGTCGTAACGGGCCTTCAGCGTCTCCGCGAGCTGCTCCGCGGCCCGGTCGAGTTCCGCTCGGGAGGGCTCGGGCTCCGGGCGTCTTCGTGAACGCAGCTCCCACAGTGTCAGCAGTTCCGCGCAGACCGCCAGGACCAGGCAGAAGACTCCCGCGACCGTCACCGTCGCCTGCGGGGGACCGGGCAACGCGTTCCCGGGAACGGGGAGGCGGTAGCGGCTCAGGAGGAGCAGCGCGGCTCCGACGGCCGCGGACCCCGCGGCGAAGGCGTGGCGCAGCCTCGACGCCGGGGTCCGGGTGCGCGGCCGTGGGACGTGGAAGTGGACGTGGTCGATGTGGTGGGCCTGTACCACGTTCTCGAACCGACCGCCATAGATCCGGTTGTCCCCCACCAGGCCAGCGTACTGAAAACCCGGTGCGCGCGCCGCTGTTGGGGACGGCCGGCCGTGGGGCGGGCGGCCGCGGTGCCGTAACCTCGGCACCCCCGCCCGGTGATCACCCCTGAGGAGCCCGCATGGCCGCGATCAGCCTGACCAAGGTGGAGCAGACCGCGCCCGCGCTGGTCGGCGCCTACCGGTCGGCGGGGGTGTCCCTGCGCAAGCACGGCCTGGACGGACTGCGGGCCGCCGTCTACCTCGTGGTCGACTACTCGGGCTCCATGAAGCCCTACTACCGGGACGGCAGTGTGCAGGCGCTCGCCGACCGGGTGCTGGGCCTGTCCGCGCACCTGGACGACGACGGCCGGGTGCCCGTGGTGTTCTTCTCCACGGACGTCGACGCGGTCACCGACATCGCCCTCGCCGGACACGAGGGCCGTATCGAGCGGATCGCGGCCGGGCTCGGGCACATGGGCAGGACCAGCTACCACCTGGCGATGGACGCGGTCATCGACCACTACCTGGACAGCGGTGCCACCACACCCGCCCTGGTCGTCTTCCAGACCGACGGCGGCCCGATCGACAAGCTCGCCGCCGAGCGATATCTCTGCAAGGCCGCGCGGCTCCCGCTGTTCTGGCAGTTCGTCGGCTTCGGCGACCCGGGCAGCCGTCAGTTCGAGTTCCTGCGGAAGCTGGACGAACTGCCCGTCCCGGACAAGCGGATCGTGGACAACGCCGGTTTCTTCCACGCCGGCCAGGACCCGCAGCGGCTCTCCGACGCCGAGCTGTACGACCGTCTCGTCGGCGAGTTCCCGAAGTGGCTCGTGGCGGCACGGGCGGCGGGCGTCGTACGTCCGGCCTGATCCGGCGGTCCGCCACCGTCTCCTACCACACGCTCGTCCCCTTCAGCCCGTCCCCTTCAGCCCGTCCCCTTTCCGGAGCCCGTCCGTGAGCACCAGGTCCCGGCACTCCTCCGGTGACCCCCACGCCGAGCGCAGGGCCCGCGCCTTGGTGAGCCACAGTGACAGGTCGTACTCCGCCGTGTAGCCGATCGCGCCGTGCAGGTGCAGGGCCGTACGGGCCGTGCGGTACGCCGCCTCGCACGCCGTGAGCTTGGCGGCGGCCACCTCCGCCGGGCGCAGGGATGCCGCCGCGCCGAAGAGCAGGGGGCGGGCGAACTCCAGGGCCGTCCTGGCGTCGGCCAGGCGGTGTTTGACGGCCTGGAAGGAGCCGATCGGCACCCCGAACTGGGTGCGCCGCCGCACATGGGCGACGGTCCGGTCGAGCAGGGCGGAGCCGACGCCGAGGGCCTGGGCGGCGGTGGCCAGACGCATCCAGGTGAGCGCCCGGTCGTACGGCGCCCCGCGGGCGAGGAGTTCACCGGCGGGGGCGAGCCGGGTCAGCCGGCGGGCGGGGTCCAGGGAGCGGCGCACCGGGCCGGGGGCCGCCGTGGACAGGTGGAGACCGTCGGGGGAGGGGGACAGGCGCAGCGAAGAGGAGTCGCCGTCGAGGGCGTACCCGCCGGGTGCCGCCACCGTCGCCGCGTCCTTGCCGGCCGCGAGCCCGGGCAGGAAGCGTGCCGCCAGCGGAGGATCGCCGAGGAGTACGGCCGCCCCGACCGTCTCCGCGAGCGGACCGGGCACCGCGTGCCGGCCCAGCTCCACGAAGGCCACCACCAGCTCCACCGGGTGCGCTCCCGCTCCGCCGTACTCCTCCGGTATCGCGAGGCCGAACACCCCCGCCTCGGCGATCCGTGACCACAGCGCGCGCCCGCGCGCGTGGTCGCCGCGGCTCCAGGAGCGGATCACCGCGGGGGTGTCCGCGGCGGTGAGCATCGCGCGCAGCGCGTCGGCGAAGGCGCGCTGGCCGGGGTCGAGGAGGAAGCGCATCAGCGGCGTCCCTTCGGCAGGCCGAGCAGCCGCTCGGCGACGATGTCCCGCTGGATCTCGTTCGTGCCCGCGTAGATGGGTCCGGCCAGGGAGAAGACGTACCCCTCCGCCCAGGCGCCGTCGGCGAGTTCTCCCTCCGCGCCCAGCAGGTCGAGGGCCGTCTCGTGCAGCGCGAGGTCCAGCTCGGACCAGAACAGCTTGTTCATGCTGGACTCCGGGCCGAGCCGGGCGCCGTCCAGGACCCGGGAGGCGGCGGCGTACGTGAACAACTGGTAGGCGCGGGCCGCGATCAGGGCGTCGGCCACCCGGTCCCGGGCGTGCCCCGGCGACCCCTGGGCCCGCCACAGGTGCCACAGCCGGGCGGCGGAGGCCAGGAAGCGGCCCGGCGAGCGCAGGGTGAGCCCGCGCTCGTCGGCCGTCGTGGACATCGCGATCCGCCAGCCCTGGCCCGGCTCGCCGATCACGTCCTCGTCCGGGACGAACACGTCGTCCAGGAACAGCTCCGCGAAGGCCGGCCTGCCGTCGAGCCGGCCGATCGGACGGACGGTGACGCCGGGGGCCCGCAGGTCGAACATCAGGTAGGTGAGCCCCTGATGCGGCCTCTCGGTCTCCGGGTCGCTGCGGAACAGGCCGAAGGCCCGGTCGGCGAACGCGGCGCGCGAGGACCAGGTCTTCTGCCCGCGCAAGCGCCAGCCGCCGTCCGTGCGCACCGCCCGGGAGGTCAGCGCGGCGAGGTCCGAGCCCGCCCCCGGCTCGGACCAGGCCTGCGCCCAGACCACCTCGCCGCCGGCCATCGGGGGCAGCACGCGCGCGCGTTGCTCCTCCGTGCCGTACGCGAAGAGGGTCGGCGCGAGCAGGGCGATGCCGTTCTGGCCGACGCGGCCCGGCGCGCCCGCCGCCCAGTACTCCTCCTCGAACACCAGCCAGCGCAGCAGGCCGCAGTCCCGCCCGCCGTACCGCTCCGGCCACGACACCACCGACCAGCGGTCCGCGGCCAGTTCGGCCTCCCACGCGCGATGCGCCGCGAAGCCCTCCTCCGTCTCCAGGGACGGCAGCGGCGTGCGCGGGACGTGCGCGTCGAGCCAGGCCCGGGCCTGGCCGCGGAACTCCTCGTCGGCCGGGGAGTGGGTCAGATCCACGGTGACGTCACCGCCCTTCCCTAACAAGTGTTTGGTAGGTTAGCGTGGCCCCATGACAGGCGTCGAGAGCCCCGTCCCCGTCCCCGGGCACGGACTGCTGCGCGGCCGTACCGCCGTCGTCACCGCCGCGGCCGGCACCGGTATCGGCGGAGCCACCGCCCGCCGCTTCCTGGAGGAGGGCGCACGGGTGCTGATCAGCGACGCCCACCCGCGCCGGCTGAAGGAGCACGAGGCCGAACTGGGCCGCGAGTTCCCCGGCGCGGTCGTCGCGGCGCCGTGCGACGTCACCGACGAGGATCAGGTACGCGCCCTGTTCGAGACCGCCCTGGCCGCGCACGGACGGCTGGACGTCGTCGTCAACAACGCCGGACTGGGCGGCACGGCGGAGCTGGCCGACATGACCGACGAACAGTGGTCCCGGGTGCTGGACGTCACGCTGAACGGCACCTTCCGCTGCACCCGGGCCGCCCTGCGCGCCATGCGCCGGACCGGCGGCGGGGTGATCGTCAACAACGCCTCCGTCGCCGGCTGGCGCGCCCAGGCCGGGCAGGCGCACTACGCCGCCGCCAAGGCCGGCGTGATGGCGCTGACCCGGTGCGCGGCCATCGAGGCCGCCGCCTACGGCGTGCGCGTCAACGCCGTCGCCCCCAGCCTCGCCATGCACCCGCACCTGGAGAAGGTCACCTCCGCCGGCCTGCTCGCGGAACTGACGGAGCGGGAGGCGTACGGGCGGTACGCGGAGCCCTGGGAGGTGGCCAACGTCATCGTCTTCCTCGCCTCCGGCTACTCCTCCTACATGACCGGCGAGGTCGTCGCCGTCAGCAGCCAGCACCCCTGAGCAGCGGAGCAGACCACAATGGGTGCGTGCCGACCAAGAAAAAGCCCCAGGTGACCGCGGCAGCGGCCCGGCGCGGAGAACTCCTGAGCACCGCCGCCGAGGTCTTCGCCGAGCACGGCTACAACGCCACCACCGTCCGCAGGATCGCCGACCACGCCGGGATGCTCGCGGGCAGCCTCTACTACCACTTCGACTCCAAGGAGTCGATGCTGGAGGAGATCCTCCGGACCTTCCTCGACGAGCTGTGGGACGGCTACGACACCGTCCTCGCCTCCGGACTCGGGCCCCGGGAAACGCTTCAGGCTCTGGTCACCGAGTCCTTCCGGGAGATCGACCGGCACCGCGCGGCCGTCGCGATCTACCAGAAGGAGAGCAGGCAGCTCGTCGCCCAGGACCGCTTCGCCTTCCTCGCCGAGTCCCAGCGCCGGTTCGAGAAAGCGTGGCTCAGCACGCTGGAACGCGGCGTCGCAGAACAGGTCTTCCGCGCCGACCTGGACGTCCGGCTCACCTACCGGTTCGTCCGCGACACCGTGTGGGTCGCCGCCTCCTGGTACCGGCCCGGCGGCAAGCACAGCCCCGAGGAGATCGCCCGCCAGTACCTGTCGATGGTGCTGGACGGGATCGCCGTACGCGAATAGCCGTTCCCACCCGAGGGAGTTGCCATGGCCGAGGCCTACATCGTCGAAGCGGTTCGCACACCGGTCGGACGGCGCGGAGGAGGACTCGGCGCGGTCCACCCGGCCGACCTGGGCGCGCGGGTGCTGAGCGCGCTGGTGGAGCGCTCCGGGATCGACCCGGCCGCCGTGGACGACGTGGTCTTCGGCTGCCTCGACACGGTCGGGCCGCAGGCCGGCGACATCGCCCGCACCTGCTGGCTGGCCGCGGGCCTCCCCGAGGAGGTACCCGGCGTGACCGTCGACCGGCAGTGCGGCTCCTCCCAGCAGGCCGTGCACTTCGCCGCGCAGGCCGTGCTCTCCGGCACCCAGGACCTGGTGGTCGCGGGCGGCGTGCAGAACATGTCCCAGGTTCCCATCGCCTTCGCCTCCCGGCAGGCCGCCGTCCCCCTCGGCCTGACCGAGGGACCCTTCCTCGGCAGCACCGGCTGGCGCGCCCGGTACGGCGACCGGCCCGTCAACCAGTTCGCCGGCGCCGAGATGATCGCCGCCCAGTGGGGCATCTCCCGCGAGGAACAGGAGGAGTTCGCCCTGCGCTCGCACCGGCGCGCGCTCTGGGCGATCGACACCGGCCGCTTCTCCCGCGAGACCGTCCCCTACGGCGCGACCACCGTGGACGAGGGGCCGCGCCGGGACACCTCCCCGGAGAAGATGGCCGCGCTCGCGCCGGTCCTCGAGGGCGGCACCGTCACCGCGGCCTGCTCCTCCCAGGTCTCCGACGGAGCCGCGGCCCTGCTGCTCGCCTCCGAACGGGCGGTGCGCGACCACGGACTGCGCCCGCGCGCCCGGGTCCACCACCTCTCCGCGCGCGGTGAGGACCCCATCCGCATGCTCACCGCGCCCATCCCGGCCACCGCGCACGCCTTGAAGAAGACCGGCCTCACCCTCGACGCCATCGACCTCGTGGAGATCAACGAGGCCTTCGCACCGGTCGTCCTCGCCTGGCTGAAGGAGACCGGCGCCGACCCCGCCAAGGTCAACGTCAACGGCGGCGCGATCGCCCTCGGTCACCCGCTCGGCGCGACCGGCGCCCGGCTGATGACGACCCTGCTCCACGAACTGGAGCGCACCGGCGGCCGGTACGGCCTCCAGACCATGTGCGAGGGCGGCGGCCAGGCCAACGTGACGATCATCGAACGGCTGTGACCGGGGCTGTGACCGGGCACCGAACGGTGTGAGCGGTACGGCGAGCGGCTGCGAGCGGGCGGCACCGGCAGGGCGGCCGCTCGGCGCTCACCGGGCGGCCCCGGGTCCCGTCAGTCCGGTGAGCACCTCCTCCGCCTCCCGCATGATCCGCTCCACCAGCTCCGCGCAGGACGGCAGGTCGTCGATGACCCCGGCGACCTGCCCGGCCGCCATCACCCCCAGGTCCGTACGCCCGTCCACCATCGCCGACCTCAGCAGCACCGGCGTGTTCGCGGCGAGCAGCACCTGACTCCAGGACAGCTCCTTGCCGTGCCGGAGGGCGAGACCGTCGCGGACCAGCTGCCGCCAGGTGAGCCCCGACAGCCGCCGGAAGCCCGCCGCCCGCCGCACCGCGTGCCCGAAGGACCGTATCCGCCCCGACCGCTCCAGCGCCGCCACCAGGTCGGTGCGCAGCATCCGGTGCGGCAGGCCGTCCACCGCCCGGGTCACCGTGACGTCCCGGACCGTCGCCGCCAGATACCGGGCCTTCACCGCGTCCGGCACCGTCGAGTCGGAGGTGAGCAGGAACCGCGTGCCCATCGCCACCCCGGCCGCCCCGTACGCCAGCGCCGCCACCAGGCCCCGCCCGTCGAAGAAGCCGCCCGCCGCCACCACCGGTATCCGCACCGCGTCCACCACCTGCGGCAGCAGCACGCTCGTCGCCACCTCGCCGGTGTGACCGCCGCCCTCGCCGCCCTGCACGAGCACCGCGTCCGCGCCCCAGGCCGCCACCTTCTCGGCGTGCCGCCGGGCCCCGACGGACGGGATCACCACCACCCCGGCCGCCTTCAGCTCGGCGATCAGCTCGGCGGACGGGGCCAGCGCGAAGGAGGCCACCCGGACCCCCTCCTCCAGCAGGATCCGCACCCGGTCCGGCGCGTCGCCCGCGTCGGCCCGGAGGTTCACCCCGAACGGCGCGTCCGTCCGGGACCGCACCTCCCGTATCGCGTCGCGAAGCCGGTCGAGCGTCATCGTCGCGGAGGCCAGGACGCCGAGGGCGCCGGCGTTCGCCGCCGCGGAGACCAGGCGCGGCCCGGCCACCCAGCCCATCCCGGTCTGCACGATCGGATGGCGGACCCCGACCAGCCGGGTGAGCGCGGTCTCCATCAGCCCCCCGCCCCCTCCGGCACCTCGCGGGTGCGCGCCCCTTGCGGGTCCAGCACCTCGCGGAGCAGCCGCAGTTCGGCCGCCTCCGGCTCCCGGGTGCACGGCACCTCGTCCGGCACGGCCAGCGGGAACCCCGTCGCCTCCCGCACCTCCTCCACGCCCACCCCCGGGTGCACCGACACCAGGCGCATGGTGCGGTCGGGCGTGGCGAAGTCGAGCACGGCGAGGTCGGTGACGACCCGCGCGATGTGGTGGTAGCGGGCCGCGCCCCCCAGCTCCGCCGCCCGGTCGTACCCCACTCCGCACACCAGGTCCACCCGCTCCACGAACACCCGCCGGGAGTGTTTCGGCACCCAGTAACTCGTGCTGTTGTTCAGCGTGTTGAGCGGGGCCCCGCGCACCCCCAGCAGCTGTCTGCGGGGGTGCGCCCAGTCGCCGACGCAGGAGATGTTCTGGTTGCCGTACCGGTCGAGCTGGCTCGCGCCCATCATCACGTGCCGCCGGCCGCCCGCCACCAGCTCCAGGTGCTGCCGGTAGGGCAGCCAGCCCTCCGGGGTGCCGTCCGGCCGCACCAGCAGGGCCTCGCCGTCGGTCAGCAGCAGCTCCGGCGCGAAGGTGAGCCGGGCCAGCCGCGCGCCCAGCGACGGGATCAGGCCCATCGGGCTCGCCAGCACCTCACCGGCGCCCCGCCAGGCCTCCGCGCAGGCGATCACGCAGTACTCGGCGCGGGTGGCCCTCATCGCTCCCGCTCCTTCCGCCACCGCCGGACCGCCGACCGGTAGGCGGTCTCGTCGGCACCGAGGAACGTCGCGGCGAACTCGGGCCAGGGCGTGGTCGCGTACCGCCGCTGGAACTCCTCGTCCCGGCCGTACTCCGGCGCGCAGGAGGTGAAGTGCGCGCCGCCCGGCGCCTCCACCACCCCGGTCACCGCGAGCCGTTTCAGCAGCAGCGACTGCGGGGCCGCCTCCTCGGCCAGCTCCGCCGTGTCCACGATCCGTTCGCAGGAGACGTAGGCCGCGTCCGCCGCCTCGCAGAACAGGTCGTCGAAGTACGGATCCGGGCCCAGGTACTGGCCGTTGCCGAGCCGGTCGGCGCGGTTGACGTGCACCAGGGCCGCGTCCAGCCGCAGCGCGGGCATGGCCACCAGCGTCTCCCCGTCCGCGTACGGCGAGGTCACCGTCCTCAGCCCCGGGCCGACCCGCATGACGTCCGAGCCGATCCCCGCCCGCACCGGCAGGAAGGGCAGCCGCTGTGCCGCCGCGCGCAGCCCGCACTGGAGCATCCCCTCGTCCACCTCCGTCAGGGCGAGGCCGCCGCCCTCGCGCACCGCCCGGTAGTGCGGTTCCAGCGGGATGGAGTCGAGGGTGACGAACGCGGTGACCAGCCGGCGGATCCGGCCGGCGGCGGCCAGCATGCCGACGTCCGGGCCGCCGTAGGAGACGACCGTCAGATCGCCGACGCCGGACCGCAGCAGCGCCCGGACCAGCGCCATCGGCTTGCGGCGCGAGCCCCAGCCGCCGATGCCGAGGGTCATCCCGCTCGCCAGCCGGGACACCACCTCCTCGGCGGTCATCGTCTTGTCGGTCATCTACACCCCCTCCGTCGCGGACCCGCCGAACGTGTCGCGGACCCGGTCGGCCAGGCCGCTCAGGTTCGCTTCGAAGGTGAAGCCCTGCTCGAAGCGGTAGCTGCGGCGCACATCGACCGGATCGATGCCGTTCAGGGCGGACTTGGCCATGCGCAGCAGCCGTCCGTCCTTGGCGGCGATCTGCCGGGCCAGCTCCAGCGCCGCCGCCGGCAGCTGCGCGCGCGGCACCACCGCCCAGACCGAGCCGTGCCCGTGCAGCTCGGCGGCGCTCGCCGTGCGCCCGGTGTAGTACAGCGCGCGCATCAGGTGCTGCGGGACCAGCCGGCCCAGATGGGTCGCCGCGCCCAGTGCGCCCCGGTCCAGCTCGGGCAGCCCGAAGGCCGCGTCCTCGCTCGCCACCACCGCGTCCGCGTTGCCCGCCAACCCGATCCCGCCGCCCAGGCAGAAGCCGTGCACGGCGGCGACCACCGGGACCTCGCACTCGTAGACCGCGGCGAAGGCCTCCGCGCAGCCCTGGTTGGCGCCGATCAGGGCCTCGTGCCCGGCCGCCTGTATCTCCTTGATGTCCACGCCCGCGTTGAACCCCCGGCCCTCGGCGGCCAGGACGACGCACCGGATCCCCGGGTCCTGGCCGGCCGCGCGCACGGCCTCCGCCAGCGCGAACCAGCCGCGCACCGGCACCGCGTTGACCGGCGGATAGTCGACGGTGACCACGGAAATCCCCTTTTCCGGGGACGAACGGGAGACACCCATGGGCGCATCAGCTACCTTTCCACCAAACATTTGTTAGGTGTGAGGCTTCGAAGCTAGCAGTCGGCGCGGACAAGCGGGAGGCCCTGTGGACAACCGCCCTGTGGACAAAGGACCTGTGGGCAAAGGACCTGTTGACAGAGGACCCACGGGCAACGGACCTCCGGCCGGCGGACCTGCGGCCGACGGACCTCCGGCCTACGAACCTGCGGGCGACTCACTGCGCGGCACCACCGTCGTCGTCACCGGCGGCACCAGGGGAGTGGGCGCCGGGATCGCCCGGGCCTTCGCCGAGGCGGGCGCACGCGTGCTGGCCTGCGCCCGCCGGCCTCCGGAACAGCCCCTGCCCGGAGTCGAGTTCACCCCCCTCGACCTGCGCGACCCGCCCGCCGTCCGGGCCCTCTTCGCCGGACTGCCCCGGCTGGACGTGCTCGTCAACAACGCCGGCGGCACCCCGTACCGGCGTCTCGCCGACGCCGACGCCGAACGGCACGCCAAGGTCGTCGAGCTGAACCTGGTCACCCCGCTCACCGCGTCCCTCGCCGCCTACGACCACCTCCGGCGCAGCAGGGGCTCGATCGTGATGGTCGGCAGTGTCAGCGGGGTCCGCCCCTCACCCGGTTCGGCCGCCTACGGCGCGGCCAAGGCCGGGCTGGCCCACCTGGCCGCCTCCATGGCGGTGGAGTGGGCGCCGGAGGTCCGCGTCAACACCCTCGTCGTCGGCATGGTCCACACGGATCTGTCCCACCTCCACTACGGCGGTCCCGACGGCGTCGCCGCCGTCGCCCGCACCGTCCCGCTGGGCCGGCTGGCCCTCCCGGACGACGTCGGCGCCGCCGCCGTCTTCCTCGCCTCCGACGCCGCCGCCTACATCAGCGGGGCCAGCCTGCACGTGCACGGCGGCGGGGAACGGCCCGCCTTCCTCGATGCCGCGACCGCCGGCAAGACCGCCGACAAGGAGAGCTGAGATGGACGGAATCTGCGCGGGCCGGGTCGTCGTCGTCACCGGTGCCGGCCGCGGGCTGGGTCGTGCCCACGCCCTCGCCTTCGCCGCCGAGGGTGCCCGGGTCGTCGTCAACGACCTCGGCGTGGGGCTGGACGGGGCGCCGGGCGCGGACAGTCCGGCGGCGGCCGTCGTCGCGGAGATCCGGGCGGCGGGCGGCGAGGCGTCCGCGCACGGCGGGGACATCGCCACCGGCGCGGGGGCGGCGGACCTGATCCGCACCGCCGTGGAGACCTACGGCCGGCTCGACACCCTCGTCAGCAACGCCGGATTCCTCCGCGACCGCATGCTGGTCAACCTCGGTGAGGACGACTGGGACGCCGTGATCCGGGTGCATCTCAAGGGTCACTTCCTGCCGTTGAGGCACGCCGCCGCCCACTGGCGGGCCGAGGCCAGGGCCGGGCGTATCCCGGTGGCCCGGGTCGTCCACACCAGCAGCGGAGCGGGCCTGCTCGGCTCGGTCGGGCAGGCGAACTACAGCGCGGCCAAGGCCGGGATCGTCGGCCTCACCCTGGTCGCGGCGGCCGAACTGGCCCGGTACGGCGTCCAGGTCAACGCCGTCGCGCCGGCCGCCCGGACCCGCATGACGGAACGTGCGTTCGCCGCGGCCATGGCGGCGCCGGCCGCCGGTTTCGACGCCATGGCGCCCGAGAACGTCTCCCCGCTCGTGGTCTGGCTCGGCTCGGCCCGCAGCACCGGAGTGACCGGCCGGGTGTTCGAGGCGGAGGGAGGCCGGATCACCGTCATGGAGGGCTGGCGCCCCGGCCCCACCCTGGACAAGGGGGCCCGCTGGACCCCGGCCGAGGCGGGCGAGGCGGCCCGGGGACTGCTGGCGGAGGCGGAGCCCCCGGGGCGGGTGTACGGGGCGTAGCCTCCCGCGGCCCTCCCCGAGGGGAGCCGGGCGGCGGCGGCCCTGTGCCGCCGTTCCGCCGCCACGGCCAGGAAACCGGGCCGGGGCCACCGTCCACGGGCCGGGGCCACCGTCCACGGGCCGGGGCCACCGTCCACGGGCCGGGGCCACCGTCCACGGGCCGGGGCCACCGTCCACGGGCCGGGGCCCGGCCACGCGGGCTGACCCGGCGGCCCGCGGGCACAGCGGCAGCAGTGCTACGTGTCGCACTCCAGCACCGTCCGGCACAACCCGCACCGCGCCCGTACCCGCCCCTGCACCGGCACCCTGATCCGCTGGTGACAGGTCGGGCACGGGAAGCTCACCCGGAGCCGGCCGCCGCCGTCGGGGGTGAAGGAGTACGCGGCGGACGGCGGCGTGGGCGGGGCGTCCCGGTGCTCGTGGGCGTGGCGGCGGTCGTGGGCGTAGCGGCGGCGGCCCGCCCAGCCGGCCCCGCTCAGCGGCGGCTGCCGCCGGTCCCGGCGGGCCCGGTCCATGCCCTTGGCGTAGGCGGTGCAGGCCTGCGGGCTGGTGAACCACACGGACGGGTCCTCGCCGAAGAGCAGGGCCCGCTTGGCCAGGACGTACCCGAACTCCTCCGGGGTGAGGTAGCCCAGCTTCTGCGAGGAGACCCCGTCCTCCCGGTAGGCGTCCAGCAGCAGCCAGCCCGCGCCCAGGTAGGCCGTCGCCGTGTCCGTCAGGATCTCGTTCTCCGCCGTGGCGGGGAAGGAGAGGTCCAGGCGGTGCAGGTAGACGTGCGCCACCTCGTGGGCGAGGGCCGCGCCGATGTCCCTGCGGTGGGTGCGGAACCGGTCGTTCAGCTCGACGAAGTACTCCGGGCCCGCCGCCAGTTCCACGTTCGCCGCGTGGGTCATCTCCCGGAAGCCGACGATCAGCCGCGCGTCCGGCAGCCGGAAGTGCCGCACGATCTCCCGGGCCACGCGCTGCGCGCCCAGATGCAGGTCGTCGGTGTCGCGGAAGGCCACGTCGGCGGGGGTCACGCTGGCCGAGAACGTCTCGATCGTGTCCCGCGAGAGCCGCCGGTACAGGGCGGTGACGGCGGCCCGCACCGTCTCCAGGTGCGGGTAGCCGTGCTCGACCGGTACGCCGTTCGCCACCTCGGCACCCCCAAAGACGCCGGAACCCCCCTCCACTGTAGGCCGCGGGTCCGCGGCGGACGCCCGGTCACACGGGCAGCAGGCGCGGCGCCGACCCGTCCGCCCCGTCAGCGTCCAGCTCCAGCAGCCACACCTCGTTCTCGCCCTCCCGCAGCACCGGCCCGGGCACGTACAGCGACCGCTGGGGGCCCACCGACCAGTAACGGCCCAGCGCGAAGCCGTTGACCCAGACGAAGCCGCGCGTGTGGCCCGGCAGCTCCAGCCGGGCGTCGCCGGCCCCGCGCACCGTGACCGTGCCCCGGTACAGCCCCGGCGCCCCCCTCCCGGGCGGCCCGCCGAACGGCACCGCGGCCACACCGTCCGCGAACGCGTCCAGGTCCAGCCCGCGCGCGCGTACCCCGTGCAGGTACTGCCGCTCGTGCAGGACCCCGCCGGTCACGCCCTTCGTCTCGCCGAGCCGCGGCCCGTAGCTCACCCGCCCGAGCGACTCCACCCACAGCTCCACGCGCGCGGGACCCGCGACGGGCTCCTTCAGCACCGGCTCCTCCTCGGTGAGCACCCCGGCCCGCTCCCCGTCGACGTACACCACGGCGAGATCCCGCAGCCCGCGCACGGTCAGCGGGTACGGCCGGCGCGGCCCGGGCACGTCCAGCGCGTAGCGCACCAGCCCCCGGGTGACCCCCAGCTCCTCGAAGGTGGGCGGCACCGGGGCGGCCGTCTCCGGACCGCCGAGCGCCTCCAGCACGTCCGCCAGGGGCGCCCATCCGGTGAGCACGGCCTCCGCGGGGGCGCCCAGCGGAGCGGGCGGCGGCGGCAGGCCGGGCAGCGGGCCGGGCCGGTACGCGGCCAGCACCTCGCGGAAGTGGTGGAACTTCTCGGTGGGGCGCCCGTACTCGTCCACCGGCGCGTCGTAGTCGTACGAGGTCACGTCCGGCTCCAGCGGGCCCTCGTGCAGCGCGCCGCGGTTGGCGCCCGCCCAGCCCCCGAAACTCGTGCCGCCGTGCGCCATGTAGAGGTTCACCGACGCCCCGCACTCCAGGATCTCCCGCAGCGCTGCGGCGGCGTCGCCGGGATCCCGTTCGACGTGCTCGCCGGCCCAGTGGTCGAACCAGCCGCACCAGAACTCCGTGCACATCAGCGGGCCGTCGGGACGGTGGCGGCGCAGCGTCCCGAACGCCTCGCGCGCGCGTGAGCCGAAGTTCACCGTGGCGAGCACCCCGGGCAGCGAGCCGCCGGTCAGCATGTGGTCCTCGGGGCCGTCCGAGGTGAACAGCACGGCCGTGACCCCCTCCGCGCGCAGCAGGCCGGCCAGCTCCTGCAGATAGCCGGTGTCGCTGCCGTAGCTGCCGTACTCGTTCTCCACCTGGACCATGACCACGGGACCGCCGCGGTCCAGCTGGCGGGGCACGATCTCCCGCAGCAACCGGTGGAACCAGCTCCGCACAGGGGACAGGTAGCGCTCGTCACGCGTACGCGCGCGCGTGCCCGGCTCGCCCGTCAGCCACGCCGGCAGCCCGCCGTTCTCCCACTCGGCGCAGATGTACGGACCCGGCCGCACGATCGCCCACAGGCCCGCCTCCCGGACCGCGTCCAGGAACCGGCCGACCGCTTCCACGTCGCGGAAGGTCCCCGGACGGGGCTGGTGCAGATTCCACGGCACGTACGTCTCCACGCAGTTCAGGCCCATCGCCCGCAGCATCGCCAGCCGGTGCCCCCACTGGGCCTCGTGCACCCGGAAGTAGTGCAGCGCCCCCGACAGCAGCCGCACCGGCCGCCCGTCCAGCAGGAAGTCCGATTCCCCCACCGACAACACGCTCATACGCCCGCCCCCACCGTGCTCTCGTCCACGCGCCCCACCCTCGCCCCCTTCCGGTGACCGGCGCCATGGACGAAGATCGGCGCTGCTTGGACAAAAGGAGGACCGGCGCCGCCCGACCGACGACGCGCGCCGCGCGGAACGCGGAGGAGCGCCGGGAGGAGAAGCGCCGATGTACCAGACCTGGATGCGGTTCTTCAGCCCCGGCCCCGCCCACCACCGTCTCGGCCTCGTCTGCCTCGGCGTCGGCCTGCAGCACGGCGCGCTCCCCACGGTCGGGCCGCGCACCCTCGACCACCACGTGGCCGTCGTGGTCGGCTCGGGCGGCGGCTGGTACCGCGGCGCCGACGGCCGCCGTACGACCGTCACCGCGCCCGCCCTGCTGTGGCTCACCCCCGGTGTGCCCCACCACTACGCGCCCGACCCGGACACCGGCTGGGACGAGGGCTTCGTCGACTTCGCCGGGCCCGCCACCGCGGCCTACCGCGAACTCGGCTACATCGAACCCGACCGGCCCGTCGTCCCGCTCTCCGACGCCTCCGGCCCCCGCGCGGTCATCGCCCGCGTCGTCCGGGCCGCCCGCCGCGGCAACCCCCTGCTGGAGGTGGAGACCGCCGCCGCCGTCCACGAACTCCTCGTCGCCCTGCGCCGCGCCCGCGCCGACCTCGCGCCCGACGGCGAGCAGGTGCTGGCCGCCCTGGCCCGGGACGCCTGCACGCCGCTGAGCATCGCGGACCACGCCGCGCGGCACGGGATGACCACCGCCGAGCTGCGTACCGCGGTCCGCCGGGCGGCCGGGTGCACCCCGAAGGACTACCTGCTCGGCATCCGGCTCGCCCGGGCCAAGGAACTCCTCGCCGCCACCGGGCTGCCCGTCGCGGTCGTCGCCCGCCGCGTCGGCTACGACGACCCCGCCTACTTCTCCCGGCTGTTCACCCGGCGTGTCGGCCTCGCCCCCGTCCGGTTCCGCGCCCAGCAGAGCCGTACCGTCCCCGGCGGCTGGAGCGACCGCGTCCCGGACCCCGCCGATCCGCCGGTGATCCACTCCCCGGACACCTCCTGAGGCAGTCCGGCCCAGCGCATAAGGTTGGCCCTCATGACCACCAGCAACACCGGCCCCGGTGCCGTCGATCCCGAGGTCCGCCAGGAACTGGAGCGGCTGCGCGACAGCATCGACAACATCGACGCCGCCGTCGTCCACATGCTCGCCGAGCGCTTCAAGGCCACCCAGCAGGTCGGCCGCCTCAAGGCACTGCACCAGCTGCCGCCCGCCGACCCGGCCCGCGAGGCCCGGCAGATCGACCGGCTGCGCACCCTCGCCGAGAACGCCAAGCTCGACCCGGCGTTCGCCGAGAAATTCCTCAATTTCATCATCGCCGAGGTGATCCGGCACCACGAGCGGATCGCCGAGGACACCCACAGCGAGCACCCGGCGCACGACGCCTGAACACGACGCCGGAACGACGGACCGGCATGCGGCCGGCCCGGCGGCCGGCCCCCGGACCGGGATTCGGCCGGCCGGCGGACCGGGACACGGCCGACCGGCATACGACCGACCAGCCGCTGACCAGGAACGGGCCGGCGGCTCACGGGGGACCGCCCGGGCGGTCGGCCGGGGCGCGCACGACGGACAAAAGCCGTGTACCGATCCGCCCCTGTGCGCTGTCGGTCCCATCAGGCAGCATGGCGTGCATGTCCGTACTCACGCGCGACGAAGCGCAGCTCCGAGCACAGTTCCTCGACGTCCACCAGTACACGGTCGATCTGGACCTCACGACCGGTGCGGAGACCTTCGACTCCCGTACCGCGATCCGCTTCACCGCGCGGGCCGACGGGGACACGTTCGTCGAGCTGAAGCCCGCCGAGCTGCGCAGCGTCACGCTCGACGGACACCCCCTCGACCCCGAGTCGCTCAGCGAGAACCGGCTGCCGCTGAGGAACCTCACCGCCGGGGAGCACGAGCTGCGCGTCGACGCGGCCATGCGCTACTCCCGCACCGGCGAGGGGATGCACCGCTTCACCGACCCCAGCGACGGCGAGACGTACGTCTACACGCAGCTGTTCATGGACGACGTCCAGCGCGTCTTCGCCGCCTTCGACCAGCCCGACCTCAAGGCCGTCTTCGAGGTCTCGGTCAAGGCGCCCGAGAGCTGGACCGTCCTCGCCAACGGCGTCACCGCCCGCCGCGACGACGGCGCCTGGCAGGCCGCGCCCACCCCGCTGATCTCCACCTACCTGGTCGCCGTCGCCGCCGGCCCCTGGCACTCGGTGCGCACCGAACACCGCGGACTGCCCTTCGCCCTGCACTGCCGCCGCTCGCTCGCACCCCACCTCGACACCGACGCCGACGAGATCCTCGACGTCACGCGCGCGTGCTTCGACCGCTACCACGAGAAGTTCCAGGAGCCGTACCCCTTCGACTCCTACGACCAGGCGTTCGTGCCCGAGTTCAACGCGGGCGCCATGGAGAACCCCGGCCTGGTCACCTTCCGCGACGACTTCGTCTACCGCTCCGCCGTCACCGACACCGAGCGGCAGACCCGCGCCATGGTCATCGCGCACGAGATGGCCCACATGTGGTTCGGCGACCTCGTCACCCTCAAGTGGTGGGACGACATCTGGCTGAACGAGTCGTTCGCCGAGTACATGGGCTACCAGACCACCGCCGAGGCCACCCGGTTCACCGACCCGTGGACCGAGTTCGGCGTCACCCGCAAGGCCTGGGGCTACGACGCCGACCAGCGCCCCACCACCCACCCGGTCGCCCCCGAGAACGTCGACGACACGGCCTCCGCCCTGCTCAACTTCGACGGCATCTCCTACGCCAAGGGCGCCTCCGCGCTGCGCCAGCTGGCCGCCTGGCTCGGCGAGAAGGACTTCCTCGCCGGCATCAACACCCACTTCGAGCGGCACAAGTTCGCCAACGCCACCCTCGCCGACTTCATCGACTCCCTCGCCTCCGCCACCGACCGCGACGTGCACGCCTGGGCCGACAGCTGGCTGCGCACCACCGGCGTCGACACGCTCACCCCGGTGATCACCTCGACCGGCGGCACCTGCGCCCTGACCGCCGACCGCGCGGGCAGCCGCCCGCACCGCCTCAGCGCCGGCCTGTACGACCACGACATCGCCGACGAGGGGCGCCTGGTGCTGCGCGAGCGCGTGGACCTCGACGTCCCGCAGACCGCCCCGCAGCCCATCGGCAAGCGTCCCGCGCTGGTCCTCCTCAACGACGGCGACATCACCTACGCCAAGCTCCGCTTCGACGCCGACTCCTTCGAGACGGTCCGCACCGGCCTGTCCGGCCTGCCCGACCCGCTGACCCGCGCGGTCGTCTGGAACGCCCTGCGGGACGCCGTCCGCGACGGCGCGCTCCCGCCGGCCGCCTACCTGGACGCGGCCCGCGCCCACCTGCCGTACGAGACCGACCTGGCCGTCGCCCAGGGCGTCCTCGCCTTCGCCGCCGGCCAGCTCACCGAGCAGTACCTGACGCCCGAGGACCGGCCGGCCGCCCTGGCCACCCTCACCTCGCTCTGCCGCGACCTGCTGCGGCGCACCGAGGACGGCGACCACCCCGGCCTGCGGCTGATCGCCGTACGCCACCTGATCTCCGTGGCCGCCCACCCGGAGACCATCGCCGCCTGGCTCGCCGACGGCACGGTGCCCGGCGGTCCGGAACTCGACCCCGAGCTGCGCTGGCGCATCCTCGCCCGGCTCGCCGTGCTCGGCGCCACCGACGAGGACGCCATCGCCGCCGAGCTGGCGCGCGACCCCAGCGCCACCGGCCAGGAGGGCGCCGCCCGCTGCCGTGCCGCCCTGCCCGACCCGCAGGCCAAGCGGGCCGCCTGGGAGGCGATGTTCTCCGGCGACCACCTGTCCAACTACCTCTTCACGGCCACCGCCCAGGGCTTCTGGCAGCCCGAACAGGCCGACCTGGTACGGGAGTACGTGCCGCGCTTCTACCCGGACGCGGCCGCGCTCGCCGCCCGCCGCGGACCCGCCATCGCCGTCGCCGCCGGCCGCTGGTGCTTCCCGGCCCACGCCGTCGACGCCGAGAACCTGGCGCTCGGCGAGGCCTGCCTGCGCGACGGCGACCTCACCCCGGCGCTGCGCCGCACCCTCGCCGACCGCCTGGACGACCTGTCCCGAGCCCTGCGGGTACGGGCGGGACAGCGGACGGAGTAGGTCCTGCGGCCTAGGACGCGGCTGGTCCCCGCCGACGATGCGGGGACCGGCCGCCGGTTCCTAGGCTCGGACGGTCAGTTGTCGACCCAGCCCCCGAAAGGCGGCACCGTGATCGTAGTGACCGGCGCGACCGGCAACGTCGGCCGAGCCCTCGTCGACCGTCTCCTCGCCGCGGGACAGCCCGTCCGGGCCCTGACCCGCGACCCCGAGCGGGCGGCGCTGCCCGGACGGGCCGAGGTGGTGCGGTTCCGGCCGGACGACCCCGCCGCCCTGTTCACCGGCGCGACCAGTCTCTTCCTGTACGCGCTGCCCGACGCGGCACCGCTGCTGGCCGCGGCCCGCGAACACGGCGTACGGCACGTCGTCCTGCTCTCCAGCGCCATCGTCCGGGAGGGCGCCGACGAGACCCACCCCATCCACGTCATGCACGCGACCGCCGAGCGGCAGATCCGCGAGAGCGGACTCGCCTGGACCTTCCTGCGACCGGGTGCCTTCGCCACCAACGCCCTCCAGTACGCCCCGCAGATCCGCGCCGGCGACACCGTACGCGGCGTCTTCGCCGACGGGCTCTCCGCGCCCGTCCACGAGGACGACATCGCGGCCGTCGCCGAACGCGTCCTGCTCGACGACGGCCACGAGGGCGCCGTGCACCGGCTGACCGGGCCCGCCGCGGTCCGCAACGCCGAACAGGTCGCGGCGATCGGCGAGGCCCTCGGCCGCAAGCTGACGTTCGTGGAGACCGACCCGGCCGAGGCGGCCCCGGAGCTCTTCCCGCACGTCCCGCCGCAGATGCTCGAACGGCTGCTGCAGAGCTTCGCCGAGACCGTCGGCGTGCCCCCGGAGATCACCGGCACGGTGGAGCAGCTCACCGGCACCCCGGCCCGCACCTTCGCGCAGTGGGCACGGGACCACGCCGACGACTTCCGCGCATAGGCCCCGAGCACTCCCAACGGCTCCTCCGGGCCCGGCAGTACACACTTTCGGGTTCCGTTCGCCTGGCTTCCGGGACACGGGGCTCGCTTCCGGTACAAGCTGGAACACCACCCACAGCCGGAAGCCCGGGACCCGGAAGCCCACCGGACGTCCCCCTGCCCGGAGGAGAGCCCATGAGCCTGCCGCCCCTCGCCTCCGGCCCGTCCGGCCCCGAAGCCCTGCGCCCCCTGCTCGCCACCGTCCTCGACGCGCTCGCGGCCGGCGGGGCCGAGCGCGGCGGCCCCCTGCCCGCCGGCGGACCGCAGGCCGTCGCCGAACGCGTCGCCGACGCCCTCGGCGACGTCCTGCCCGACACCGGCGACCCGGACGCCCTGCGCACCCTCGTCCACCTCCTCGCCGCGGGCGCCGCCGACCCCGCCGACCCCCTGTGCGCGGCCCACCTGCACTGTCCGCCGCTCGCCGTGGCCACCGCCGCCGACCTCGCCGCGAGCGCCCTCAACCCCTCCCTCGACTCCTGGGACCAGGCCCCGGCCGCCTCCGCACTGGAGTCCGCCGTCGCCCGCACCCTCGCCCGCACCGCCGGCCTCGCCGACGCCCTCGTCACCACCGGCGGCACCGAGTCCAACCAGCTCGCCCTGCTCCTCGCCCGTGAGGCGCACGGCGGTGTGCGCCTGGTCTGCGGCGCGAGCGCCCACCACTCGCTGCCGCGCGCCGCCTGGCTGCTCGGCCTGCCCGACCCGGTCGTCCTCCCGACGCCCAACGGCACCCTGGACCCGGCCGCCCTCGACGAGGCCCTCACCACGCTCCCCGGCCCGCTGCTGGTCGCCGCCACCGCCGGCACCACCGACGCCGGCCTCATCGACCCGCTGCCCGAGATCGCCGGTCTGTGCACCGCCCACGGCGCCCGGCTGCACATCGACGCGGCCTACGGCGGCGGCCTGCTCTTCAGCGACCGGCACCGCGACAGACTCGCCGGCCTCGAAGCCGCCCACACCGTCACCCTCGACCTGCACAAACTCGGCTGGCAGCCCGTCGCCGCGGGGCTCCTCGCCGTGGCCCGCCCGCACGAACTCGCCGCACTCCACCAGCGCGCGGACTACCTCAACGCCGGCGACGACACCGAGGCCGGCCTCCCCGACCTGCTCGGCCGCTCCCTGCGCACCACCCGCCGCCCCGACATCCTGAAGATCGCCGTCACCCTGAAGACCCTGGGCCGCGGTGGTCTCGGCACCCTGGTCGACCAGGTCTGCGCCCGCGCCCGCGAGTTCGCTGCCCTCGTCCGCGAGCACCCCGGCTTCGAGCTGTACGACCGGCCCGTCATCAGCACCGTCCTGTTCCGCCCGGCCGGAGCCGACGACGACACCGTGGCCGCCGTACGCCGCGGCCTGCTGCACGAGGGCCGGGCCGTCCTCGGCCGCGCCCGGCTCGACGGCCGGCTCTGGCTCAAGGCCACCGTCCTCAACCCCCACACCCGGCCGGACGACCTGTCCCAGCTGCTCAAACTCGCCGAACTCGCCGAAGGAAACACCCCCGGATGACCCACCCACCAAGCCACGAGCCCGCCTCCCCACGCGACCTGGTCGGCATCGGCATCGGCCCCTGCAACCTCTCCCTCGCCGCCCTCGCCCACCCACTGCCCGAACTCGACGCCGTCTTCTACGAACAGCGCCCCGGCTTCGACTGGCACCCCGGGCTGCTCATCGAGGGCGCCACCATCCAAGTGCCCTTCCTGGCCGACCTGGTGACCCTCGCCGACCCCACCAGCCCGTGGAGCTTCCTCAACTACCTCAAGGACCGCGAGCGGCTCTTCCCCTTCTACTTCGCCGAGCACTTCCACATCCAGCGCGCCGAGTACGACGCCTACTGCCGCTGGGTCGCCGAGGCACTCCCCGGGCTGCACTTCCGCCACCAGGTCGACGCCGTCCGCTGGAACCCCGAACGGGACGTGTTCGAGGTCGACTTCACCCAGCTCGACGCCGAGGGCGAGGCCGAGGCCCTCGGCCGCACCCACACCCGCAACATCGTCCTCGGCATCGGCAGCGCCCCCTACGTGCCCGACCCCCTGCAGCCCTTGGTGGACGCGCCCGGCGTGCCCGTCGTCCACGCCGCCGACTACCTCGACCACCGCGACAGCCTCCTCGCCGCCGGCCACGTCACCGTCGTCGGCTCCGGACAGTCCGGCGCCGAGGTCTTCCTGGACCTGCTCCGGCACCGCCCGGCCGGCCGGGAGAAGCTGCACTGGATCGGCCGCACCGAGGCGTTCGCGCCGATGGAGTACTCCAAGCTGGGCCTGGAGCACTTCACCCCCGACTACACGCGCTACTTCCACGCCCTCCCCGAGCCCGTCCGCGACCGCTTGGTCACCGCCCAGTGGCAGCTGCACAAGGGCATCGACGCCGGCACCCTCGCCGCCATCCACGACGAGCTGTACCGCCGAAGCCTGCACGGCGGCTGGCCCGACGCCGTCCTCACCCCCGGTGTACGCGTCCGCACCGCAGGCCGGATCGCCACCACCCGGATCGAGCTGCACCTGGAACACCTCCAGCAGGGCAGCCGCTCCCGGCTCACCACCGACGCCGTCGTCCTCGCCACCGGCTACCGGGACCGCCCCCTCGGCCGCATCCTCGCCGGCCTCGACCCCTACATCCGCCGCGACAGCAGCGAGCGGCCCCGCGTCGACCAGGAGTACCGCCTGGTCCTCGACCCCTCGGTCACCGGCGCGGTCTACGTCCAGAACGCCGAGCTGCACACGCACGGCGTCGGCGCCCCCGACCTGGGCATGGCGGCCTGGCGCAGCGCCACCATCCTCAACTCCCTCACCGGCAAGGAGCCGTACCCGCTGCCGCCCCGGACGGCGTTCACCTCGTTCGGCCTGGAGGAGCCCCCGGCCAGGGTGCCGCAGGCCAGACAGCTCACCCCGCTCGTCGACGGACGGTGAGCGGCGGGAGACGGCCGGCGCGGGGGCGGAAGCCGACGCCGTCGACCTCGCTCCCGCGGCCGGAGGCGACCCGCCGGGCCGCGGAGGACCTACGCGCCGCGGGAGGACCTGCCAGTCCCTGGAAGACCGGCTTCCGGTCCTAGAAGACCGGCTTGCCGTCGCGGACCAGCTTCCAGTCCACCGACGCGAAGTCCTTCGGGTCCAGGACGCCCTTCGCGGTCACCCACTCCGCGATCCGGGTGCGGATCTCCGTCGACTCCGACCACAGCTCCTTCGCGGTGGCGACGTGCGGGAAGGCACCGCCGCCGTTCGCGCGGTAGTTGTTCACCGCGAACACGAACTGCTGGGCGTCGTCCAGCGCGGCCCCGCCGAAGGTCAGGTTCCTGATCCGCGAACCGGCCGGCCGGGCGATGTCGATGTCGTACGACAGGCCCGAGACGTAGTCGTAGTTGTAGTCCGGGCGGCCGCCGGCGTTGGTCAGCTTCTCCACGTCGATCGCGGCGCCGGCCGCCGTCTGGACGTAGTACTCCGCCGAGTACTCCAGGTAGGCGCGCACCTGGGCGCCCGTCAGCAGCTTGGCGACCAGCGTGTTGTCGTAGACGTACAGGCTCGACAGGTCCCGGATGGTCACGTCGCCGGCCGGGATCTCCGAGGTCCGGGAGAACGGCGAGGCCTGGGCGATCACCGGCAGCGAGGCGTACGCGGTGCCGGCGAGCGCCGCCTTGACCACGTCCTCCTGGACCTTGGTGATCAGGTCGATGATCGGGGCGTCCTTGTAGCGGGCCTCGACGGTCGTCAGGGTCTGCGTCGCCCGGCCCACGACCTGGTTGACGTACGCGACGACCTTCTTGTGCTCGTCGGTGAGCAGCTTGGTGATCTTCGGGTCGTCGGCGACCGTGTTGGAGTTGCGCAGCGAGGCGGAGACCGACTCGACCTCCCAGCGGCCCTTGCTGAACACCAGCTCGATGTCGAAGAGGGTGAGCCGCTCGGCGTAGCACAGCGGCTCGGACAGCACGACCGTCCTGCCGGTCTGCTCGTTGACGACCTTCAGCTCCGGGATCTCCACGTGCGCGTGGCCGACCAGGATCGCGTCGATGCCCGGCACCTGCCGGGCCACGTTGGCCGCCGCGTTCTCCACGTACGGCACCTGGTCGCCGTAGGACGAGGTGCCCGACGTCCCCGAGTGCGCCGAGACGACGACCACGTCGGCGCCCATGGACTTCAGCTTCGGCACCCACTTCGCGGCCTGCTCCTCCAGCCCCGGGAAGGCCAGCTTGCCCTGGACGTAGGCCTTGTCCCAGATCGCGATGCCCGGGTTGGTCAGACCGAGCACGGCGACCTTGACCGGCTTGGCGCCCGGCACGTGGAACGTCTTCATGAAGTACGGCGGGAAGGCCGGCCTCAGCGTCTTCGCGTCCACGGCGTTGGCGCCGAGCAGCGGGAAGCCGAGCTGGTCCTCGAACTTCCGGAGCGTCTCGATGCCGTAGTTGAACTCGTGGTTGCCGAGGGCCGCCGCGTCGTAGCCGATCGCGTTCATCGCCTGCGCCATCGGGTGCACCGGGCCGCCCTTGGCGGTGATCGGGTCGACCTTGGCGTAATAGTAGGTGAGCGGGGTGCCCTGGATGGTGTCACCGGCGTCCAGCAGCAGCGTGTTGCACCGGCCCTTCTCCTCGCGCACCTGCTCGACCAGGGTGGAGATCCGGGCGAGGCCCATGGCGTTGCCCGCCTTGTCGGCGTACTCCGCGTCCTTGAAGTAGTCCCAGTTGAAGACGTGACCGTGCAGGTCGGTGGTGCCCATGACGGTCAGGGCGTACCGCTTCACGGGGTGTGCGGGCTTCTTCGTCTCCGCCGCCTCGGCCGCCGGGGCCGCCGCCGCGCCGGCGATCGCCACTCCCGCTCCGGTGGCGGCGGACTTCTTCAGGAACTTCCGGCGGTTCAACGGCATGTCTCTCGGTCTCCTCGGCGAATGGTCAACAACGCGCGTAGATTCTGACCTGAGCATGACTTCCGGCAACAGGTCCGGGAGGTTGCGATCTGGTGACCATCGCTCATAGGAGCGAACCGCCGCACAATTCAACAGTTGTCAATAAGGCTTTGCCCAAAGTCTGTTGAGTAGTCATACGAGGCCAATTCTCTACCCGCGGGTAAGCCCTAGGCTCGACCCATGCGCCGAGCAAAAATCGTCTGCACTCTGGGGCCCGCCACCGACTCGTACGACCAGATCAAGGCACTGGTCGAGGCCGGAATGGACGTCGCCCGGTTCAACCTCAGCCACGGCACCCACGCCGAGCACGAGGAGCGGTACCAGCGCGTACGGAAGGCGGCCGACGAAACCGGCCGCAGTGTCGGTGTCCTCGCCGACCTTCAGGGTCCGAAGATCCGGCTCGGCCACTTCGCCGAGGGCCCCGTACTCCTTGAACGCGACGACACCTTCACCATCACCGTGGAGGACGGCGCCGAGGGCGACCGCCACCAGTGCGGCACCACCTACGCCGGTCTCGCCGCCGACGTCACGCCCGGCGAGCGCATCCTCGTCGACGACGGCAAGGTCTGTCTGGAGGTCACCGCCGTCGACGGCCCCCGCGTCCACACCCGGGTCCTCGAAGGCGGAGTCGTCTCCGACCACAAGGGCCTGAACCTCCCCGGCGTCGCCGTCTCCGTCCCCGCCCTCTCCAAGAAGGACGAGGACGACCTGCGCTGGGCGCTGCGCACCGGCTTCGACGTGATCGCCCTGTCCTTCGTCCGCAGCGGCGACGACGCCGCCGACGTGCACCGGATCATGGCCGAGCAGGGCCGACGCCTCCCGGTGATCGCCAAGGTCGAGAAGCCGCAGGCGGTGCAGAACCTCGACGGCATCGTCGCCGCCTTCGACGGGCTGATGGTCGCCCGCGGAGACCTGGGCGTCGAGATGCCGCTGGAGCAGGTCCCGATCGTCCAGAAGCGCGCGATCAAGCTCGCCAGGCGCAACGCCAAGCCCGTGATCGTCGCCACCCAGATGCTCGACTCGATGATCGAGAACTTCCGGCCCACCCGCGCCGAGGCCTCCGACGTCGCCAACGCGGTCCTCGACGGCACGGACGCGGTGATGCTCTCCGGCGAGACCAGCGTCGGCAAGTACCCGGTCGAGACCGTGCGCACCATGGCGAAGATCGTCGCGGCCGCGGAGCACGACATGCTCGCGGCGGGCCTGCCCCCGCTGACCGAGCGGAACAAACCGCGCACCCAGGGCGGCGCGGTCGCCCGGGCCGCCGCCGAGATGGGCGACTTCCTCGGCGCGAAGTTCCTCGTCGCGTTCACCCAGTCCGGAGACACCGCTCGCCGGCTCTCCCGCTACCGCTCGCCCATCCCGCTCCTCGCCTTCACGCCCGAGCCGGCCACCCGGTCCCAGCTCAGCCTCACCTGGGGCGCGGAGACCTTCCTCGGCCCGCACGTGGACTCCACGGACGCCATGGTCGACCAGGTGGACGAACTGCTCCTGAAGTACGGCCGCTGCCGGAAGGGGGACATCGTGGTCATCACGGCCGGCTCCCCGCCCGGCGTCTCCGGCTCGACCAACATGGTCCGGGTCCACCACATCGGCGAGGACGACAGCCCGCGGTGACGGCGTGAGCGCGTGACGTGGTCATCGCGCCCGTGAACAGCGGAAAGCGGAGGATCACGCGCGCGTGATCCTCCGCTTCGGAGAGTGCCGGGTGCGGGACTCGAACCCGCACGTCCTTTCGGACAGATGTGTTTGAGACATCAGCGTCTGCCTGTTCCGCCAACCCGGCGCGGCACTTCCGGGAGTGTACCGGTTCACCGCCGCTCACCGCAGCTAGGTACCCTGCTGGAAGCAGTGCCCTGCCCTGGACCAAGGAGCCCTCCGTGACCGCCCCCGAGTCGCCCCAGCCCGTAGACGTGTCCGACGACGACAAGTCGCACGTTCCTCCGCTGACGACCCGCGTCGTCATCGCCGAGGACGAGGCACTGATCCGGCTCGACCTGAAAGAGATGCTGGAGGAGGAGGGGTACACGGTCGTCGGCGAGGCCGGGGACGGTGAGCAGGCCGTCGAGCTGGCCCGCGAGCACCGGCCGGACCTGGTCATCCTGGACGTGAAGATGCCCAAGCTGGACGGCATCTCCGCGGCCGAGAAGATCGCCGAGGAGTCCATCGCGCCGGTCCTGATGCTCACCGCCTTCTCGCAGCGGGACCTCGTGGAGCGGGCCCGGGACGCCGGTGCCATGGCGTACCTGGTGAAGCCGTTCAGCAAGAGCGACGTCGTCCCGGCGATCGAGATGGCCGTCTCGCGGTTCACCGAGCTGAAGCAGCTGGAGAAGGAGGTCGCCGACCTCAGCCAGCGGCTGGAGACCCGCAAGCTGGTCGACCGCGCGAAGTCCATCCTCCAGACCGAGTACGGCCTGACCGAGCCGGCCGCGTTCCGCTGGATCCAGAAGACCTCGATGGACCGCCGCATGTCGATGCAGCAGGTCGCGGAGGCGGTCATCGCGGACAGCGAGGAGAAGAAGGCGGCCAAGAAGGGCTGAGACCTCTCGTACGACGAGGCCCGCGCCCCGGAGAAGGGGGCGCGGGCCTCGTCGTCGTCCACGGACGGGTCAGTCCTCGCCGAGGTACGCCTTGCGGACCGACTCGTCGTGCAGCAGGTCCTGTCCCGTTCCCGACAGGACGATGTTGCCGACCTCCATGACATGACCCTGGTCGGCGAGGGAGAGCGCCGCCTGGGCGTTCTGCTCGACCAGCAGGATCGTGGTGCCCTGGGCCTTCAGCTCGGCGATCGTCGCCATGATCTTCTGCATCATGATCGGCGACAGACCCATCGACGGCTCGTCCAGCATCAGCAGCTTCGGCTGGGACATCAGCGCCCTGCCCATCGCCAGCATCTGCTGCTCACCGCCCGAGAGGGTGCCCGCGGCCTGCTTGCGCCGCTCCCCGAGGATGGGGAAGAGGTCGTAGGCGCGCTGGATGTCCTTCTCGATGCCGGGCTTGTCGTTGCGCAGGAACGCGCCGAGGCGCAGGTTGTCCTCGATGCTCATGCGCGGGAAGATGTGCCGCCCTTCGGGGGAGTGGGCGAGGCCCAGGGAGACCACCTGGTGGGCGGGGACCTTCTTCAGCGACCTGCCGTTGAACCTGATCTGTCCGCCGACCGGCTTGAGCAGCCCGGACAGGGTGCGCAGGGTGGTGGTCTTGCCGGCGCCGTTGGTGCCGATGAGGGTGACGACCTGACCGGCCTCGACCTTGAAGGAGATGCCCTTGACGGCCTCGATCTTGCCGTAGGCGACCCTCAGGTCCTCGACTTCGAGCAGTGCGGTCATCGGTCGTTCTCCTTGCCGGTCGCGGCGTCGGTCGCGGCGTCGGTCGTGCTGTCCGTGCCCTCGGACGGGGCGTCCGTGCCCTCGGCCCTGGTGCCGGAGGCGTCGGCTGTGGCGCCGGAGCCCTCGGCCGTGGCGCCGGAGGCGTCGGCCGTCGTGCCGGTGCCGTCGGCCGTGGCCTCGGAGCCCTCGGCCGGGGTGCCGGCGGCTTCCTGGGCCGTGGCGGCGTGAGCCTCGGCGGCCTCCACCTCGGCCAGCTCCTCGGCGCCGGGCGCGTCCTCGAAGGGCTCGCCGAGGTAGGCCGCGACCACCCGCTCGTCGCCCTGGACGGTCGCGCTGTCGCCCTCGATCAGCTTCTCGCCCTGCACGAGCACGGCCACGCGGTCGCACAGGTTGAAGATGAACCGCATGTCGTGCTCGATGACGAGGACGGCGATGCCCATGTCCCGGATGGCGAAGACCAGTTCCTCGGTGGTCCGGGTCTCCTGCGGGTTCATGCCGGCCGTGGGCTCGTCGAGCAGCAGCAGGCCGGGCTCGCTGGCCAGGGCGCGGGCGATCTCCAGTTTGCGCTGCTCGCCGTAGGGGAGGTTGCGGGCGAGGTGCTCGGCCTTGTGGTCCAGGCCGACGAACCGGAGCAGTTCCATCGCCCGGTCCTTGGAGGCCTTCTCGGCCTTGTGGAAGCCGGGGCCGCGCAGGACGGCCGACCAGAAGCCCTCCTTGGTACGGGTGTGCCGGCCGACGAGCACGTTCTCCAGGACGGTCATGTTGGCGAACAGCCGGATGTTCTGGAAGGTGCGCGCGATACCGGCCGCGGTGACCTTGAAGGACTTGGGCGGCAGGACGGTGCCCTTGTAGCGGACCTCGCCCTCGGTGGGGACGTACAGGCCGGTCAGGCAGTTGAAGAAGGTCGTCTTCCCGGCGCCGTTGGGGCCGATGAGGCCGACGATCTCGCCGGCGCCGACGGTGAGGTCGACGCCGCGTACGGCGGTCAGGCCGCCGAAGCGCATGGTCACGCCTCGGGCGTCGAGGACGGTCTCGCCGGGCACGGCGGCGCCGGGGGCGGTGTCCTGGGTGGTGGTGTCGGTGGTCATGGTGGTCAGGCCCCCGCCTTCGTCAGGAGGGTGGGTGCTTCCGCCTCTTCGTGGAATTCGAGCTGGCGTCGGCGGTTGGGGATGAGGCCCTCGGGGCGGAAGCGCATCAGCAGGATGAGCGCGAGTCCGAAGGCGAAGAGCTGGTAGTTGCCCAGGAACTGGAGCTTGTTCGGGATGAGGAAGAGCAGGGCCGCTCCGATCAGCGGACCGCTGATGGTGCCCATGCCGCCGAGGACGACCGCGGCGAGCAGGAAGGCGGAGTTGGGCGGGATGGGGCCGGCGAACAGGTACTGCTCGGGCGTCACGGTGTAGGTGACGTGAGCCTGGACGGTGCCCGCGAGTCCGGCGAGGGAGGCGCCGACGGCGAAGGCGATGAGCTTGACCCGGAAGCCGTTGATGCCCATGGCGAGTGCGGCGGTCTCGTCCTCGCGGATGGCCACCCAGGCCCGTCCGATGCGGGAGTTGCCGCTGCGGCGGAAGACCAGCACCACGACCGCGGTGATGATCAGCATGAGGAAGAAGTAGTTGGCGAACCGGCCGATGGTGAAGCCGCCCATGTCGTGCTGGGCGCCGAAGTCGAAGCCGAGGACGTCGAGGTTCGGGATCGAGGAGATGCCGTTGGAGCCGTTGGTGAGGTCGGGTCCGGAGGTGCCGTCGAGGTTGTTGGCCGTGATGCGGAAGATCTCACCGAAGCCGAGGGTGACGATGGCGAGGTAGTCGCCGCGCAGCCGGAGCGTCGGGGCGCCGATGAGCACGCCGAAGACCAGGGAGGCGGCGGCGCCGACGAGGACGGCGGCCCAGAACGGGAAGTGCACGTCGAACGGCGAGCTGGGGGAGCCGGAGACCAGGGCCGCCGCGTAGGCGCCGACGCCGAGGAAGGCGACGTAACCGAGGTCGAGGAGGCCGGCGAGGCCGACGACGATGTTCAGACCGAGGGCGACGGTGGCGAAGATGAGGATGTAGACGCCGAGGGTCGCGTACTGGTCGTTGGTCTGGGTGAACGGGAACAACGCCGCCGCGACGAAGGCGCCGCAGATGGTGATGTTCGTGTGCCGGGAGGCGATCTGCGAGGCGCGGGCGATCAGACCGGCCTTGTTGAGCGCGGCGAAGCCGAGGCCGGCGGTGATCAGGAAGCCGATGAACAGCTCGTCGTACTCGGTGCCGATGCCGTAGGTGAAGACGACCAGGCCGAGCGCGAGCATCGCGACGATGACCAGGATCTCGGCGTACGACGGGAGGGCGGGCGCGGGCTTGGGCGCGCCGGCGGTGAAGACCGCCTTGGTGGTCTCCCACTTGTACGCGGCGCCGTGCTTGAACTTCTCCCAGCCGGTGTCGTCCGGGTCGATCGGCTCGGGCTCGGGCCGCTTGAACGGCAGGGCCAGGGCGCCGGCGAGGGCGGCGAGGCTGGCGACGGCGACGAGGAAGCCGCCGGGCTCCAGGTTGACGAGTCCGCCCAGGTCGACGGTGATCGCGAGGACCGTGTACCAGCTGGTGGCGAAGGTGGCCAGGGTGGCGAACTTCAGGGCCGCGTCGGGACCGGCGGGCGCCAGCCAGCGAAGGCCCCGCACGCCGTAGGAGGCCAGCGCGAACAGGGTGGCGAGGGCCGCGCCGATGAGGACGAGGACCTGCAGGCCGCCCGGGTAGCCGTAGACGGTCAGGTCGCCGGGGAAGGCGGCGGTCCAGGTCCAGGCGAGGAAGGTGGAGACGATGGTCAGCGCGCTGCCGCCGAGGGCGAGGGCGCGGGCGGCCTTCTCCGGCAGCGGCAGCAGGCCGGAGAGGGCGTCGGCCGTGCGGGCGCCGGAGGTCTCGGATGCGGTGGTCTGTGTGGTCATCGGTCTCACGCCCTGTCCGCGACGCGCTCGCCGAGCAGGCCCTGCGGCCTGAACAGCAGTACGAGGATGAGGAGTACGAAGGCCCAGACGTCGGCCCAGGACTGGCTGCCGAACTTGTCCATGCCCGGGATGTCGGCGATGTAGGCGGTGGCCAGGGTCTCGGCCACGCCGAGGACCACGCCGCCGATCATGGCGCCGTAGATGTTGCCGATACCGCCGAGGACGGCCGCGGTGAACGCCTTCAGACCGAGGATGAAGCCCATGCGGAAGTTGATCTCGCCGTACTTCAGGCCGTAGGCGACGGCCCCGACGGCGGCGAACGCGGCACCGAGCGCGAACGCGATCACGATGATGCGGTCGGTGTTGACGCCCATCAGCTTGGCGGTGTCCGGGTCCTGCGCGGTGGCCTGCATGCCGCGGCCGGTGCGGGTCTTCATCACGAACCAGGCGAGGACCGCCATGCTGATCGGGGCCGCGACGACGAGGAAGATGTCACCGGTCTGGATGGTGACGCTGCCGATCTCGAAGGGACCGCCCGCGATCTGCGGGAAGGTGCGCGCGGACTTCGCCTCCGGGTACCAGGCCCACACCGCCTGCTGGAGGGCGAGGGAGAGGCCGATGGCGGTGATCAGCGGCGCAAGGCGCGGTGCGGTGCGCAGGGGCCGGTAGGCGAACCGTTCCGCCCCGACGGCGATGGCGACGGCGACGATGACGGCACCGACGATCATCAGCGGCAGCGCGATCCACATGCTGGTGCCGCCGGGGAGCCAGAGCCAGACCGTGAGAGCGCCGAACGCTCCCGTCATGAATATCTCGCCGTGGGCGAAGTTGATGAGCTGGACGATGCCGTAGACCATTGTGTAGCCGATGGCGACGAGCCCGTACATGGATCCTAGGAGCAGGCCGTTGACCAGCTGCTGCGGCAGTTCGTTCACCGCATGTCCTCCGAGACGTTCGGAAAGTGCGAGGGATGTGGCCGGATGCGAGTCCGCGCGGGGCGCCAGTGGAACAGCGCCCCGCGCGGCTCGTGAGTGGGTCAGGCGTGGATCAGCCGGTGTAGGTACCGGACTTGACGGGAACCCAGGCACCGTTCTTCACGGCGTACACGGTGAGCTGCTTGTTGGTGGCGTCGCCGTACTCGTCGAAGGAGACCTTGCCGGTGACACCGTCGAAGGACACGTTCTGCATGGCCTCGGTGACCTTGGCGCGGGCGTCGGAGGGCAGCTTGCCGCCGTTGGCGTCGGCGACCTTCTTCACGGCCTCGATGATCGCCCAGGCGGAGTCGTAGGCGTAACCGCCGTAGGCCGAGTACCCCTCCTTGTAGCCGGCGCTCTTGTAGTCGGCCACGAACTGCTTGGCGGAGGGCAGGTCCTCGACCGGGGCGCCGACGGAGGTGGCCAGGTCGCCGGTGGCCTCGGCGCCCGCCAGCGTCATGAACGTGTCGTCCTTGATGCCGTCACCGCCGACCAGCGGGATCTTGGCACCGGCGGCCTTGATCTGCTTGCTGAGCGGGCCGGCCTGCGGGTACTCGCCGCCGTAGTAGATGACCTGGGCGCCCGAGTTCTTCACCTTGGTGGCGATCGCGGAGAAGTCCTTGGCGTCGGGGTTGATGTGCTCGGTGCCGACCACCTTGCCGCCGAGCTTCTTGAACTCCTCGGTGAAGGTCGCGGCGAGGCCGGAGCCGTAGGTCTTCTTGTCGTCGATGACGAAGACCTTCTTCTTCTTGGCGGTGTTGAAGACGTACTGGGCGGCGAACGGGCCCTGGATGGCGTCCGTGGTCGCGGTGCGGAAGTACGCCTTGTAGGGGCGGGCCTTCTTGTTCTGCCAGTCCTGGCCCTGGGTCAGCGCCGGGCCGGTGTTGGCCGGGGAGACCTGGACCAGCTTGGCGTCGTCGAAGACCTTCTGCATCGACTCGGCGACCGAGGAGTTCAGCGGGCCGACGACACCGAGAACCTCCTGCTCGGAAACGAATTTCGAGGCGTTCTGCTGGCCGGCTGACGGCTGCGCCTGGTCGTCGAGGGCCTCGATCTTGAAGGTGACGCCCTTGACGGTCTTCTGCTTGTTGGCCTTCTGGACGGCGAGGTCGGCCGAGTTCTTGATGCCGAGGCCCATGGCGGACAGGTCGCCGGTCAGCGGGGAGTCGACGCCGATGACGACGGTGGTGCCGCCACCGTCGCCGGAGTCCGAGCCCTTGTCGCCGCTGTCGCGCGAGCCGCAGGCGGTGAGGGTGAGCGCTCCCGCCGCCAGCGCGGCGGTGATGGCGATAAGCGAACGTTGACGCACGATCAGTCCTTTCCCCAGGCACAACCGCCTCCCCGTGGAAGCGGTCGAGTCGCGCGCCGCGCTGAATTGGACAATCCGAAGGCGCGGTGACTGGCCGTGACTCTAAGCGTGTGTGGGGAACGTGGAGGAGTGTCTGACCGAGGCTGTGACGCTCTTGTTATGACACGACGTAATGCAGAGCGGTACTGGGAGGGGTGGAAGGTGGAATTCAGGTGGATTCGCGCCGTCCACATTCTGAGAATGCGCAGGACCCGCCATGATCATTCCAGGTGTCTCGACGGTTTTGGTGATTACCGCGTTCCGTTGCCGCAAGCTACTTCCAAGGCGTGGGAGAGGTCCTGTGCGTAGCGGGGGCCGGGGATGAAGCTCTGCTCCTGTATTGCGCGCGCATTACGCAGAGTTACGTCCAGGAAAGGGAGTCCGGCGTCCCTGGGGACTTTTCCGCATTCGGTCACGTGCATCGTTATGGTGATCTTGTGGGCCGAATCCGCCCGGATCCGGAACGGAGCGGGTGGCTCCGTGGTCACGGACAGCCCCGCGTACGGCTGGATCACGCGGGTCACGGTGACCGGCGGCCCGGAGGCCACGCCGACCAGGACGTCGAAGCTGAAACTGTGCGGTGGGGCACCCGCCGGGGCGGTCCGGGCGTCGAGATAGGTCAGGTCCACCACCTGTGCGGGGTACGGCACTTGGGGGTGCGGAGGGCGCCTCGGGTGCGGGGTCGGCTGGTGCGGGCGGGTGGCGTAGAGGTAGCCGCCGCCCGACAGGAGGACGGCCGTGGCGGCGAGTGCGGCGGCGGTCCGCCGGCGGCGGGCGGACCAGGCGCCCACGGGCGCGGTGAGGCCCTTCACCCGCCGGCCGTCCCGGGCGCGCGTGCCCTCGCCGGGCAACAGCGGGCGTGTGCCTTCGCCGGGCTCCGGCGGACCGATGCCGCTCATGTCCAGGGACCTCCGCTCGGGGTCCCGCGGCGGTACCGCTCGGCGCACGCCGCAGACGACTGACGGGCAATCAATTGCGTTGCCGTCGAACCTCCTTGACGCCGCTTCACGGACCGTGCGGCGTCCACGACGTCCCTCAGGATCTGGTACTGGCCGTGGGACAGCCCCATCGACTGGTAGTCGCCGTAGGTGTCGCCGTCGAGGACCTCGCGCGCCCAGTAGGTGACGAGGCGGGTGCAGAGGTCGGCGTCGGACGTGGGGGTGGAGACGGGAGCGGGGGTGGGGGTGGAGGCGGTGAGGGAGGAGCGCGCGTGGCCGGGGGTGCGGCTCGGCCCGTCACAGCCCGTCGCGTACAGCAGGGCCGGCAGCGCCAGCCAGAACACCAGGAACCTCACCCCGCGACGGGGGTCTCCTCGCCGTCCCATGTGCCGAAGCTAAGGGGAGGGAGGGCGAGGGGCAACGCTCCGGCGGACCCGGGCTCGCCTTGGGGCGGACCCGGGCTCGACCGGCGGTGGGCCCGGGCTCGACCGGCGGCGGACCCGGGCCCGGCTTCCCGTGAGCCCTCGCTGCAGGCCCCTGGTCGGACCCGGGCGCGGCTCGCTTCGGACCCGGGCGCGGCTTGTGGGGAACAGGGAGCGGCTTCCGGGCCCCGGGCTCAGCTTGCGGCCGGCTCCGCGGGGGCGCCGTCGCCCGGGCGTACGTCCCGGAGCAGGCAGGTCAGCCGGGCGGTGCAGACCCGGCGGCCCTCCTCGTCGCTGATCACGACCTCGTACGTCGCCGTCGACCGCCCCCGGTGCACCGGCGTGGCCACGCCCGTCACCAGGCCCGAGCGGACCCCGCGGTGGTGGGTGCAGTTCAGGTCCACCCCGACAGCGATCTTCGAAGCGCCGCCGTGCAGCATGGAGCCGACCGAGCCCAGGGTCTCCGCCAGCACCGCGGAGGCGCCGCCGTGCAGCAGGCCGTACGGCTGGGTGTTGCCCTCCACGGGCATCGTCCCGACGACCCTCTCCGCCGAGGCCTCCAGGATCTGCACCCCCATCCGCGTGCCCAGATGCCCGGCCGAGAACAGGGCGGGCAGGTCCACACCGAGCGACGCGTACTCGTCGATGACCTCCTGCGGGAACTTCACTCGCTGCTGCTCACCCATGGACCCGGCTCCGTTCGTCGTCAGCTGTCGGCTCACTGAGCAAACGCTCAGTCGGTCGCCGATTGTTCCAGACGGCTCTCCGGGATCTCCGTGTGGTCTTCGAGCCGTACGACGACGGACTTGCTGGCCGGGGTGTTGCTGGTGTCGGCGGTGGCGTCCAGCGGCACCAGCACGTTCGTCTCGGGGTAGTACGCCGCCGCGCAGCCCCGGGCCGTCGGGTACAGCACGACCCGGAAGCCCGGCGCCCGCCGTTCCACCCCGTCCCGCCACTCGCTCACCAGGTCGACGTACGACCCCTCGGCGACACCGAGCGCGCGGGCGTCCTCCGGGTGCACCAGCACGACGCGGCGGCCGCCCGTGATGCCCCGGTAACGGTCGTCGAGGCCGTAGATCGTGGTGTTGTACTGGTCGTGCGAGCGCAGGGTCTGCAGGAGCAGCCGGCCCTCGGGCAGCGCCGGGTACTCCACCGGGGCCGCCGTGAAGTTCGCCTTGCCCGTGGCCGTCGGGAAGCGGCGTTCGTCGCGCGGGGCGTGCGGCAGCGTGAAGCCTCCGGGGCGGGCCACGCGCGCGTTGAAGTCCTCGAAACCGGGGACCACGCGCGCGATGCGGTCCCGGATCGTGGCGTAGTCCCTCGCGAACTCCTCCCACGGCACGACACTGCGCTCGCCGAGCACCCGGCGCGCGAGGGAGCAGATGATGGCCGGCTCGGACCGCAGCTGCGGGCTCGCCGGCTTCAGGCGCCCGCGCGAGGCGTGCACCATGCCCATGGAGTCCTCGACCGTCACGAACTGCTCACCGCTCGCCTGCTCATCGCGCTCGGTGCGGCCCAGGGTGGGCAGGATCAGCGCACGCGCGCCCGTGACCACGTGCGAGCGGTTCAGCTTGGTCGACACGTGCACGGTCAGCCGGGCCCGGCGCATCGCGGCCTCGGTGACCTCGGTGTCGGGGGAGGCGGAGACGAAGTTGCCGCCCATGGCGAAGAACACCTTCGCCTCGCCGTCGCGCAGCGCGCGGATGGCCCGTACGACGTCGAAGCCGTGCTCGCGCGGCGGCGTGAACCCGAACTCCTTCTCCAGGGCGTCCAGGAAGGCCGGGGCGGGCCGCTCGAAGATGCCCATCGTGCGGTCGCCCTGCACGTTGCTGTGCCCGCGCACCGGGCACACCCCCGCCCCCGGGCGGCCGATGTTGCCGCGCAGCAGCAGGAAGTTGACCACCTCGCGGATGGTCGGAACGGCGTGCTTGTGCTGGGTGAGGCCCATGGCCCAGCAGACGATCGTCCGCTGCGAGGCGAGGACCATGCCGAGGGCCCGCTCGATCTCCGCGCGCGTGAGGCCGGTCGCGGTCAGCGTCTCGTCCCAGTCGGCGGCGCGCGCGGCCGCGGCGAACTCCTCGAAGCCGTGCGTGTGCTCGGCTACGAACTCCTCGTCGACCGCGCCGTCCGTCTCCAGGATCAGCTTGTTGAGGAGCCGGAAGAGGGCCTGGTCGCCGCCGATGCGGATCTGCAGGAACAGATCGGTGAGGGCGGCGCCCTTGAGCAGGCCCTGGGGGGTCTGCGGGTTCTTGAAGCGCTCCAGGCCCGCCTCCGGCAGCGGGTTCACGCTGATGACCTTCGCGCCGTTCGCCTTGGCCTTCTCCAGCGCGGAGAGCATGCGCGGATGGTTCGTGCCCGGGTTCTGTCCCGCGACGATGATCAGGTCGGCCTGGTACAGGTCCTCCAGCAGGACGCTGCCCTTTCCGATGCCGATGGTCTCGCTGAGCGCCGACCCGGACGACTCGTGGCACATGTTCGAGCAGTCCGGCAGGTTGTTCGTGCCCAGCTCGCGCGCGAAGAGCTGGTACAGGAACGCGGCCTCGTTGCTGGTGCGGCCGGAGGTGTAGAAGACGGCCTCGTCCGGGGAGCCGAGGGCGGCGATCTCCTCGGCGATGATGTCGAAGGCCCGCTCCCAGGAGACCGGCTCGTAGTGCGTGCCGCCCTCCGGGAGGTACACGGGGTGCGTCAGCCGGCCCTGCTGGCCCAGCCAGTAGCCGCTGCGGCCGGACAGGTCCGCGACGGAGTGCGCGGCGAAGAACTCGGGCGTGACCCGGCGCAGGGTGGCCTCCTCCGCCACCGCCTTGGCGCCGTTCTCGCAGAACTCCGCCGCGTGCCGGTGGTCCGGCTCCGGCCAGGCGCAGCCAGGGCAGTCGAAGCCGTCCTTCTGGTTCACGCGCAGCAGGGTCAGGGCGGTGCGCCGCACACCCATCTGCCGCTGGGCGATGCGGAGGGTGTGGCCGATGGCCGGCAGCCCCGCCGCCGCGTGCTTCGGCTCGGCGACCTCCGGCGCGTCCTGAACCGGATCACCCTTGGGCGGCCTCGTCGCCATCGCACGGTCCCCTTCGACTGCGTGTGAGAAGTACGACGCCGATCCTCCCATGGGTCACCGGCGACGGTGCCGGTCGGGTCGGCGGGCGAGCGGGACCGCCGCCCGCTCCCGTCGGGCCGCCGGAAGCGGGATCGTCGCCGGCTTCCCGTCGGGCCGCCGGAAGCGGGACCGTCGCCGGCTTCCCGTCGGGCCGCCGGAAGCGGGATCGTCGCCGGCTTCCCGTCGGGAGGGCGGGAGGGGGACCGCCGTCCGCTTCGGGTCGGGCCGGCGGGAGGGGGGCTGTCCGCTTCGGGTCGGGCCGGCGGGAGGAGGACCGTCGTCCGCTTCGGGTCGGGCCGGCCGGTGGGAGGAGGACCGTCGTCCGCTTCGGGTCGGGCCGGCCGGTGGGAGGAGGACCGTCGTCCGCTTCCCCGGTCGCCCGCCGCTCCGGACCGGACCCGTGTGGCCGTGCTCACGCCCGCCGCGGGCGCGGGGCCCGGGTTGTCAGTGGCTCGTGGCAGGATCGGGGACGTGGCGAAGACAGCATCGAAGCAGACCGACAAGACCCCCGGCGGCACCCGTCCCCGGCTGATGCTCATGGACGGGCACTCGCTGGCCTACCGCGCGTTCTTCGCGCTGCCCGCGGAGAACTTCACGACCGCGACCGGCCAGCCGACGAACGCGATCTACGGCTTCGCGTCGATGCTGGCCAACACCCTGCGTGACGAGGCGCCCACGCACTTCGCGGTGGCCTTCGACGTCTCCCGCAAGACCTGGCGTTCCGAGCGGTTCACCGAGTACAAGGCGAACCGTTCCAAGACTCCCGACGAGTTCAAGGGACAGGTCGAGCTGATCGGCGAGCTGCTCGACGCGATGCACGCCCCGCGCTTCGCCGTCGAGGGGTTCGAGGCGGACGACGTCATCGCCACCCTCGCCACCCAGGCCGAGGCCGAGGGCTTCGAGGTGCTGATCGTCACCGGCGACCGCGACTCCTTCCAGCTGGTCACCGAGAACACCACCGTGCTCTACCCGACGAAGGGCGTCTCGGAGCTGACCCGGTTCACCCCGGAGAAGGTTTTCGAGAAGTACGGCTTGACGCCCGCCCAGTATCCGGACTTCGCGGCCCTGCGCGGCGACCCGTCCGACAACCTCCCCGGCATCCCCGGCGTCGGCGAGAAGACCGCCGCGAAGTGGATCAACCAGTTCGGCTCGTTCGGCGAGCTGGTCGAGCGGGTCGAGGAGGTCAAGGGCAAGGCCGGGCAGAACCTCCGGGACCACCTGGAGTCCGTCAAGCTCAACCGCGTCCTCACCGAGCTGGAGCGCCAGGTCGAGCTGCCGAAAACGGTCGCCGACCTGGAGCGGGCGCCGTACGACCGCAAGGCCGTCGCGATGGTCTTGGACACCCTGGAGATCCGCAACCCGTCCCTGCGCGAGCGCCTCTTCGCCGTCGACCCCGGCACGGAGGAGGCCGAGGTCACCCCGGTCACCACCGACGGCGTGGCGATCGACGGCAGGATCCTGCGCACCGGCGAGCTGGCCCCCTGGCTCGCCGGGCACGGGGCCGCGACCCTGGGCGTGGCCACGGTCGACACCTGGGCGCTGGGCACCGGCTCGGTCGCCGAGGTCGCCCTCGCCGAGGCCGGGGGAGCGGCGGCCTGGTTCGACCCGTCCGAGCTGGACGAGGCCGACGAGAACGCGTTCGCGGCCTGGCTGGCCGACGCGGACCGCCCCAAGGTGCTCCACAACGCCAAGGGCGCCATGCGCGTCTTCGCCGAGCACGGCTGGAGCGTCGAGGGCGTGCGCATGGACACCGCGCTCGCCGCCTACCTGGTCAAGCCCGGCCGCCGCTCCTTCGACCTGGACGCGCTGTCGATGGAGTACCTGCACCGCGAACTGGCCCCCGCCGCCACGGCCGACGGCCAGCTGGCCTTCGGCGCGGACGACGGCGCCGAGGCCGAGGCCCTGATGATCCAGGCCCGCGCCGTCCTGGACCTCGGCACGGCCTTCGAGGGCCGCCTCGAGGAGGTCGGCGCCGCCGACCTGCTCCGGGACATGGAGCTGCCCACGTCCGCGCTGCTCGCCCGCATGGAGCGGCACGGCATCGCGGCGGACCGGCCGCACCTCGAAGCGATGGAGCAGATGTTCGCGGGCGCGGTCCAGCAGGCCGTGAAGGAGGCGCACGCCGCGGCCGGCCACGAGTTCAACCTGGGCTCGCCCAAGCAGCTCCAGGAAGTCCTCTTCGGCGAGCTGGCGCTGCCGAAGACGAAGAAGACCAAGACCGGCTACACCACCGACGCCGACGCGCTGGCCTGGCTCGCCGGCCAGACGGACAACGAACTGCCGGTGATCATGCTCCGGCACCGGGAGCAGGCCAAGCTCCGGGTCACCGTCGAGGGCCTGATCAAGACCATCGCGGGCGACGGCCGTATCCACACCACCTTCAACCAGACGGTGGCCGCGACCGGCCGCCTCTCCTCCACGGACCCGAACCTGCAGAACATCCCGGTCCGCACGGACGAGGGCCGGGCGATCCGCCGCGGCTTCGTGGTCGGCGAGGGTTTCGAGTCCCTGATGACCGCGGACTACAGCCAGATCGAGCTGCGCGTGATGGCCCACCTCTCCGAGGACGAGGGCCTGATCCGGGCGTTCACCTCCGGCGAGGACCTGCACACCACCGCCGCCTCCCAGGTGTTCGGCGTCGAGCCCGGCGCGGTGGACGCGGAGATGCGCCGCAAGATCAAGGCGATGTCGTACGGCCTCGCGTACGGCCTGTCCGCGTTCGGCCTCTCCCAGCAGCTGAACATCGAGGCGGCCGAGGCCCGCGCCCTGATGGACGCCTACTTCGAGCGCTTCGGCGGGGTGCGGGACTACCTGCGCCGAGCGGTCGACGAGGCCCGGGCCACGGGCTACACGGCGACGCTCTTCGGTCGCCGCCGGTACCTGCCCGACCTCAACAGCGACAACCGCCAGCGCCGCGAGGCGGCCGAGCGCATGGCCCTCAACGCGCCCATCCAGGGCACGGCGGCGGACATCGTGAAGATCGCCATGCTCAAGGTGGACAGCGCCCTGCGGGAAGCGGACCTCAGGTCCCGCATGCTCCTCCAGGTCCACGACGAAATCGTCCTGGAGATCGCCCCCGGCGAGCGGGCGGCCGCCGAGGAGATCGTCCGCCGCGAGATGGCGGGCGCCGTGAACCTGCGCGCCCCGCTGGACGTCTCGGTGGGCGTGGGCCCGGACTGGGAATCGGCAGCCCACTAGGAGCCCGCGGCGCGGGGACGGAGGGGGCCGGGCCGAGCGGGGGAGCACCGCACCCCACGGGGAAGGCGGGCGCCGGCCGGACGAGGCCGACGCCCTCCCCCGGTCCTCCCCGGCCCGGCGCCCCTTGTCTGCGCCGTACCGGTGATCAAGCCTGCCGGCCCGCTCCGGCACCGTCGGCGCATCCCGGCGGCGCCGAACCTGGCCCGACCAGCGCGCTCCCGCACCGTCGGCCCATCCGGGCGCCCCTTGTCTGCGCCGTACCGGTGATCAAGCCTGCCGGCCCGCTCCGGCACCGTCGGCGCACCTCGGCGGCGCCGAACCTGCCCCGACCAGCGCGCTCCCGCACCGTCGGCCCATCCGGGCGCCCCTTGTCTGCGCCGTACCGGTGATCAAGCCCGCCGGCCCGCTCCGGCACCGTCGGCGCACCCCGGCGGCGCCGAACCCGCCCCGACCAGGGCGTCCCCGCCCCGATCAGCGCGCTCCCGCCACGCCCACACCGACCCACCCGCGCAGCACCCGCGGGGCCCGTCACTCTCGTGGCCCCCGCCAGAACGCCTCCCACCCCCCGCAGCCGCAACACTGCGGGCATGGGTATACGCATGCTTCATCGCCGGACGCCCGAGGCAGTCACCGGGCTCCGGGCGGACACCGCCTCGGCGCAGGCACTGCCCGCCGCGCCGGTCCCGGCCCTCGCGGCCGGCGCAAGCACCGCCCGCATCCCCGCCGACCCGACCGCGGCCCTCCGCACCGCCACCGAACGGTTCCGCAGCGGTCTCACCGGCCGTACGGCCCGCACCACCCACTGGCTCCGCGGCAGACTCGGCGGCCGTACGGCCCGCACCACCGACTGGCGCCAGTGGACCGACCTGGCCCGCGGATATCTCGCCCTCGTGCTCGCCCTGGTCCCCAGAGCCCGCCCCCGGCCCACCCTGACGGTCTTCGTCGCTTCCCTCACCGAGCGACCGGCCGCCGCCCCCGGCCGGCACCGGCCGGCTCGCCGGAACTCCCCGGACCTGCCGGACTCCCCGGCTCCCCGGGACCAGCGGCCGGACGCCAGACCCTGACCCAGGCGGCGTACAGCAGCAGCCCCAGGACCGTCCCCGCGCCCACCCCGAAGCACAGGGTGGGCACCAGCTCCCACGGCCCCGCCGCCCTGCCCTGCGCCCGCCACCGCGCCGTCCGCTGCGCCGCCCCGGCCAGCGCACAGCCGCCGATCAGCGCGAGCCCCCACCACCGGTCCCGCACGGACAGCGCCCGCACCCCCGCCGGCGCCCCGCCCGGCGCCCGCCGCAGCGCACGGACCACGAACACCGCGAGCACCACGGTCCCCGCCACCGACGACCCGTACTGCAACCAGGTGAACAGCGGCATCCCCCCGGCGCGCTCCCGCCCGATGGCCGGAACCAGTCGCGTACCCCACCGGTCGTGGTGCGTGAACGCGTCCCACACCACATGGGTGAGCGCGCCGAGCACCGCGGAGCCGTACCACCACCCCGCCGACGCGGCCCGTACACGCGCGCGTGGCGCACCGCAGCGCAGCAGCGCGGCCGGCCGCCCCTGCCAGGCCCGCGGCAGCAGCGCGAGCAACGGCTCCCGGACCAGCAGCCACAGCCCCACGAGGGCCCACGCGATGAGCACGTCGACCGTGACGACCCCGGTGAACGCGTGCGTGACCGCGCCGAACTCCATGCCGCCCGGCAGGACACCCGCCGCGTAGTACGGCATGTCCGGCGCGCAGGACCCCGCGACGAGCACCGCCGGCACCAGCCGGCCCCGGCCTCCGCCGTCCCGGCGGATCGCGGGCAGCACGGCCGCCGCATGACTGAGTGTGAACGGCAACAGAACCCCCGGGAGCGGCCGGCGGCCCGGATTCCGGTGCCGCTGATCAGTTCCGGCCAGTATGCGTGACCGCCGCCAGGACGCGCGCACGACGACGGCAGTCGGCCAACCGGCGAAAACGGGGCGCGAACGGGTGCCCGCTCCAAGCAAGTTGTCGTAGGGTCACCTGCGGCGCCGTGCCGGCGCACGGTCGCCCACACGCCCCAGGCAGCGAAGAGCGAAACAGGGGCAACCAGATCAGCGGGTCAACCGTCAGACCAGAGCGAGGCAGACAGACGGAGAAGGACGCACGGACGTCCACGGGAGGGGTTTCACTCTATGGCGGCGCATTTCGGCAGGCGGCTGCGCAAGGGAGCGGCGACCACCGCCGTGGCCGCGGCAGCGGTCGCGGCTCTCTCCGCGTCCCAGGCTCCGGGAGCGGCCGGCGAGGACCACGGCAGACAGGCGGCGGCCGGCGCCGCCGCCCCCGTACCGGACGGGCCCGTCGGCGGCGACGCCACCGGCAGCTCGCCCTACTACACGGACCTGCCGCCCCTCAAGAGCCCCAACCCCAGCCCCTCGTCCGGCAGCGGCACCCCCGTCGCCCGGGGCGCGGCGGAGGCCGGCATCCCGGCGACGGTCCTGGACGCCTACAAGAAGGCCGAGGCCGAACTGCGGTCCTCCAAGCCCGGCTGCAACCTGCCCTGGCAACTGCTCGCCGCCATCGGCAAGGTCGAGTCGGGCCACGCCCGCGGCGGCCGGGTCGACGCAGGCGGCACCACCGTGGGCCGGATCCTGGGCCCGCAGCTCGACGGCAACGGCTTCGCGCTCATCCCGGACACCGACCACGGCGCCTACGACGGCAACAGCACCTACGACCAGGCCGTCGGCCCCATGCAGTTCATCCCGTCCACCTGGGCCTGGGCGGGCCGCGACGGCAACGGGGACGGCCGGAAGGACCCCAACAACGTCTACGACGCGGCCCTCGCCGCGGGCCACTACCTGTGCCGCAACGACTGGGACCTGTCCACCGACAGCGGCCTGCACAGCGCGATCCTCAGCTACAACAACTCGCAGGACTACCTCGGCCTGGTCCTGAACTGGCTGGAGTACTACCGCAAGGGCAGCCACTCCATCCCCGACGGCACCGGCAGCGTCCCCGAGCACCGCAGCGACGGCGGCTCCCACCACACCACGCTCCCCAAGCCCTCGGACCCGCCGAGCAAGCCGGACCCGAAGCCCCACAAGCCGCACAAGCCCCACGACCCCGGCAACGGCGGCGGGGACGACGGCGGCAACGGCAACGGTGACAACGGGGGCGGGGGCACCGGTACGCCCGACCCCAAGCCGCCGACGCCGCCCGTCCCGCCGACGCCCCCGCAGACCCCCACCGACCTCGTGGACCACCTGCAGGGCGTGGGCACCGGAAAGCTCACCGCGACGGCCGGCGACGCCTTCACCGAGCCGGTCGGCGTCCGCGCCGAGACCAAGGTCGGCAAGTCCGTCGCCAAGGTCAGGATCAGGTTCACCGTCACCGGCGACACGGACGCCACTTTCGCGGGCGGTGAGACCGTCGCCACGGTCGTCACCGACGCCAAGGGCCTCGCGGTCGCCCCGGCGCTCCAGGCCGGCGAGAAGACCGGCGACTTCAAGGTCACCGCTGCCGTCGTGGGCCGCTCGGTCAAGGGGGTCGACTTCACCGCCACGGTCACCGCGCGCGCCGCCGACACCCTGGTCCGCACCAGCGACACCCCGCTGACCTGCACCCCGGGCGGGGAGTTCGCCGACCAGGTCCAGGTGAAGGCGACGTACAAGGGCGCCGCCGCGGACAAGGTCGCGGCCACCGCCACCCTGGTCAAGTCCACGACCGACGCCACGGAGAACGACAAGGGCCCGTCCTTCAAGGACGCCGACGGCAAGCCCTTGCGCACCCTGACCGGCCTCCTGACCGACGACAAGGGCCTGCTCACCCTGCCGAAGCTGTACGCGGACGACACCACCGGCACCTTCCTGCTCCGCATCACCACCACGGGCGGAGCGACGCTCACGGTGGAGCTGAAGGTGGCCGCGGCCGACACCTCGACGAGCCCGGCCCCGAGCGAGACCGCCCCCTGACGCAGCCCGGCGAACCGGCGCACAGGGCGCCCCCTCCGCTCCTGCGGGGAGGGCGCCCTTCTTCGTGCGTGCACCGCTGTTCTCATCTCGCCCGCCCGTTGCTACGGTGCCGAGAACCTGACGCTCCATCAGGAGGTCGTGGGAGCACAGACAGGACACCGACCGTCCGCCGGGAGGCCCGCATGCGCGCCCTGATCGCCGCCGCGACCGGTCTCGCCCTCGCGCTCGCCCTGGTCCTCGCGATCGGCGCGCTGGGCTCCCCGTCGGGCCGGACATCCCCCAAGCCGCTGCTGACGACGGTGCCCGCGCACCCGTAGCCGTACCCGTCCGGGAGGAGCCGGTATGCGCCGCACGGCAAGCCTGGTCCTGCTCGCCTGCGCCGTGTTCTGCGCGGCGCTGGCCCCGCTGCTGCGCTGGTACGCCTTCCCTCGCCTGGCCCGGATCCCCGCGAACCAGTACCAGGACATGGTCCTGGAGGCCCGCGACGCCACCCTCCTCGACTACGGCACCATGCGCGCGAAGAAGGTCCCCAAGGTCACCATCGTGCAGACCCTCAAGGGCGACGTGGAGGCCGCCGACAGGATCGGGAGGACGGCGGGGCGGCCCGTCGTCGTCTGGGACGGCCTCTCCTACGTCCAGGGCCCCGACGGCAGAATGGTCTCCAAGGTCCCCGAACGCTACATCTTCGACGCCCACAGCCAGGACCCCGTCCACGCCACCGGCGAGACGGTCGACGGCGAGCCGGTCAGGCGGGAGGGCATCGAGTTCAAGTGGCCCTTCCTGACGCAGAAACGGGACTACGAGTACTTCGACGCACAGACCCGCACCACCAGCCCCATCCACTACCGGGGCACCCGCACCTTCCGCGGCCTGACGGTCTACTGCTTCGAGCAGACCGTTCCCTGGACCAAGGTCCCCATGCCCCGGACCCTGCCCGTCCAGGGCATCACCCCGGAGTCGGTCGCCAGGACCGGCACGACCCGCTGGTACACCACGGTCCGCAGGTTCCGGGTCGAACCCGTCACCGGGGCACCCGTCTACGGCGAGGAGATCCACCGGGAGGAGCTGCGCGGCGGCACCCTCCTCGGCGGTCGCGCCAGGGTCACCGCGTTCGCCGGGCACGTGAAAATGCGCGAGGACTACGTCGAGCACACGGTCGCCCTGGTCAAGCACAACCGCACCCTCGTCCTGGCCCTCACCTCCCGCGTCCCCCTGGGCTCCCTCGGCCTCGGCCTGTTCCTCCTCGCCCTCGCCCTCTGGCTGGAGGCCCGCGCCCGCCGCCCCCGCGACCCCGCGCCCGCGCAGACGGAGGAGCCCGCGCCGGTCAGCGCCTGAGCCGCGCGTTGGTGTGCCGCGTGGGCTCCGCGGTCGCCGGGTCCTCCGGCCACGGATGCTTCGGGTACCGCCCGCGCAGCTCGCCCCGTACACCCCGGTAGCCGTCCCGCCAGAAGGAGGCGAGGTCGGCCGTGACGGCGGCGGGCCGCCCGGCGGGCGAGAGCAGGTGCACGAGCAGGGGCACGCCCGCGACGGCCGGTGTCTCCCGCAGCCCGAACATCTCCTGGAGCTTCACCGCGAGGACCGGCCGCTCGGGGTCCCGGTAGTCGATCCGGACCCTCGACCCGCTCGGCACGGTGATCCGCTCGGGCGCCAGCTCCTCCAGCCGGCCGGCCTCCCCGCTCGCCCAGGGCAGCAGCCGCGCGAGTGCCTGCCCGGCGTCGATCCGGGACAGATCGGCCCGCCGCCGGGCCCTGCTCAGCTCCGGCTCCAGCCATTCGTCCACGCGCGCGTGGAGCGCCTCGTCCGACACCTCCGGCCACGGCTCCCCGAGGTGCGTCCGCAGGAACGCCAGCCGCTGCCGCAGTCCCTCCGCCTCCGGCGACCAGCGCAGCAGCCCGAGCCCGTCCTCCCGGAGCCCGTCCAGCAGGGCGGCGCGTACGAGGACGGGGGCGGCGTCCTTCAGCGGCCGCACGGCCAGCTCGATCGCCCCCAGCCGTTCCACGTGCCGGGCCACGACGTCCCCGCCGGACCAGTGCACCTCGTCCCGCTCGGCGAGCAGCGCCCCGGCGGCGAGCCGCGCCACCTCCTCGTCCACGGCCGCCCCGAGCCGCACACGCGCGTGCCCCTTCCCCGCGGGCCGGTCGGCGACGGCGACGACGATCCAGGGAGCCCCCCGCAGCGCCGACCCCTCGGCCACCTCGGCCCGCGTCCCGGACGCCATGAGATACGACCCCCCGTCCAGCTTGGCGACCCGCTCGGGAGACGCGAGCCCCGCAACGACCCCGACAAGCCGGTCGCTCCCACCGGCCCCGGCCACAACCCCGGCCGGTCCGCCGTCCCCTCGGGCCCCGGCGCCGCCCCCGGCCGGCCCGTCGTCTCCACCGGCCCCGGCGCCGCCCCCGGCCGGCTTGTCGTCCCCACCGGCCCCGGCGCCCGGACGTCCCAGGCCGCCGTCCCCGCCGGTCCCGGCGTCGAGCCCGAGGCGCGGGTCCTGCCCGCCGGTCTCCGTGCCGGAGCGGGCGCGTGGTTTCTTGCCGTGAGGCCCGTCCTCGGCAACGGCCGGCTTGCGGCGTTCGCGGGCCCCGGCGTCGAGGGGCACGAGGCCGCCCTCCTCGCCGGTCGCCGCGTCGAGCCCGAGGCGCGGGTCCTGCCCGCCGGTCTCCGTGCCGGAGCGGGCGCGTGGTTCCTTGCCGCCAGGCCCGTCCCCGGCAACGGCCGGCTCGCGGCGTTCGCGGGCCCCGGCGTCGAGGGGCACGAGGCCGCCCTCCTCGCCGGTCGCCGCGTCGAGCCCGGCGTGCGGGCGCTCCTCGCCGGTCGCCGCGTCGAGCCCGGCGTGCGGGCGCTCCTCGCCGGTCGCCGTGCCGAGCCCGGCGTGCGGGTCCTCCCCGCCGGTCTCCGTGCCGGACCCGGCGCGCAGCCCCCTCCCCCCGGGCCCCGTGCCTGGCTCGGCGAGCCGGTCGGTCCCGTCGGGTCCGCTGCCGAGGGCGGCTGACTCGTCGTCTTCGGGGTGCGGCCCGGCCTGGACGGCCGCTTGCGTCCCACGGTCATGGGCGGGCGGACGGGCGAACTCCGTCGAAGCCCCCGCGGCCCGCAGCCGCCGCACCTCCGCGGCCCACCGCGCGGCGTAGGCGTCACCCCCGCGCCGCGCACGGCGCAACGCACCGGCAAGATCATCCCCGTAGTCCCGCGGCACTTCCTCGGAGAGCAGAGCGACGACCTCCGCCCCTCGGCCACCCGTGTCCAGCAACGCCCGCCCCAGCCGAGGATGCACTCCGAGCCGGCTCAGGCGCCCCCCGACCTCCGTGGCCCGGCCGGCGGAGTCCACCGCGCCCACCGCCGTCAGCGCGGAGCGCGCCGCCGCCATCGCTCCGCCCGGCGGCGGATCCAGCAACGCCAGCCCGGAGGCGTCCGGATCACCCCAGCACGCCGCCTGCAGGGCGAACGCGGTCAGATCGGCCACCTTGATCTCCGGCGCCGGGAACGCCGCCAACCGGCCGTCCTCGGCCTCCGCCCAGCACCGGTACACCGCCCCCGGCGCCTCACGCCCGGCCCGCCCCGCCCGCTGCCGCCCGGCCGCCCGCGACGCCCGTACGGTGGTCAGCCCGCTCAGCCCGCGCGCGTGATCCACCCGCGGCTCCCGCGCCAGCCCGGAGTCGACCACCACCCGCACCCCGGGCACGGTCAGCGACGACTCCGCCACAGACGTCGCCAGCACCACCCGGCGCCGCGCCCCGGGCGCCAGCACCGCGTCCTGCACCGCGGCCGGCGCCCGCCCGTGCACCTGGAGCACCTCGACCCCGCCGAGATCCCCCAGCAGACCCGCCACGCGCGCGATCTCGCCCACGCCGGGCAGGAAGCACAGCACGTCCCCGTCCCGCTCGGCCAGCGCCCGCCGCACCACCGACGCCACGTGCGCCAGCAGCGCCGGATCCACCCGCATCCCGTGCGGCGGCCGTACCGGACGCGCCGGCGGAGCCCACACGACCTCCACCGGATGGGCCACACCGGCCGCCTCGACCACCGGCGCCCCGCCGAGCAGCCGCGCCCACCCCTCCGCGTCCGTGGTCGCCGACGCGGCCACCAGCCGCAGCTCCGGCCGCAGCGCCTGCCGTACGTCCCACAGGAACGCGGCCACCGTGTCCGCGTCCAGATGCCGCTCGTGGCACTCGTCGAGGACGACCACGTCCACCCCGGCCAGCTCCTGGTCGCGCTGGAGCCGCTGCAGCAGGACACCCGTCGTCACGACCTCCACGCGCGTGTGCCGCCCCACGGACCGCTCACCGCGCACGGTGAAGCCGACGCTCCCGCCGGGCCGCTCGCCGAGCAGCCACGCCATGCGCCGGGCCGCCGCACGCGCCGCGATCCGCCGCGGCTCGGCCACCACGACCCGCCGCGCCGCACCGCCCCCGACCAGCCCCGCGAGCACCAGCGGCACCAGCGTCGTCTTGCCGGTTCCGGGCGGCGCCACCAGGACGGCGGTGCCGTCACCCTCCAGCGCGTCGGTCAGGGCGGGCAGGGCGGAGCGCACGGGGAGCGCGTCCAGGGCGTCGTAGCGGATCACGCCCCCAGTGTCGTACGACGGCGGGAACCGCCTCCACGCGCGCGTGCCCGGCCGGCAGACCTCAGTCCCGCTCGCACACGAAGATCGCCGTGCCCGGGATCAGGTTGCCGCGCAGCGGCGACCAGCCGCCCCACTCCGCGGTGTTCCAGGCCGGCCACTCCGGCTCCACCAGGTCCACCAGCCGGAAACCCGCGGCCACGACGTCCCGCACCCGGTCGCCGACCGTCCTGTGGTGCTCCACGTACACCGCACGGCCCTGCTCGTCCTGCTCGACGTAGGGCGTGCGGTCGAAGTACGACGAGGAGACCGACAGTCCCTCCGGACCGGGCTCGTCCGGGAACGCCCAGCGGATCGGATGCGTCACCGAGAACACGAACCGGCCGCCCGGCCGGAGCACCCGGCGCACCTCGCGCAGCACCAGCCGCGGATCGGCGACGAACGGCAGCGCTCCGTACGCGGAGCACGCCAGGTCGAACGAGCCGTCCCGGAACGGCAGCGCTCCGGCGTCGGCACAGACCAGCGGAAACGATCCGCCGATCCGCAGCGCGTGCTGCAGCTGGCGGTGCGAGAGGTCCAGCGCCACCGGCCGCGCCCCCTGGGCGGCCAGCCAGCGCGCGCACTGCGCAGCGCCCGCGCCGATCTCCAGGACCTCCTTGCCCTTCAGCTCCTCGACCGGGCCGAGCAGCTCCGCCTCCAGCTCGTCCAGCCCCTCCGGGCCCCACACGAAGCGGTCGTCGCCGAGGAACGTGCCGTGCTCGGTCTGGTACTCGTCCGCGTTGCGGTCCCACCAGCCCCGGTTCGCCCGGGCGCTCTCCGTGACGTCCGCGTCACGCCGGGTGGCCTGCGGCTCGAACCCCTCGAACCCCTCGGGTTCGTACGCTTCCGGCTCTTGGATGATCGGCTCCCTCGTCGTACTCTTCCGTCCACCGCCGGGGACCCGCGCGTAGGGATCCCATGGGCCCGCGTGGCCTGTTGGGACGTTTCTTCTGCCTGGAATGCGGTGATCCGTCCCGGGTGTGCGCCTTCGCGCATTGACCATGTCCGGCCGCCCCCGTATGCTACAAGTTGCGCTGCGGGCCTGCGCACCTCAGACGTAGCAGGCTGCGCTCGCATCTGTTGTATGTCCCCTCGGTTGTCGAGGCGCCATCACCAGTTTCCTGGTGGGGCGCTTCCTTGGCTGTCCGGCTTCTGCAGAGCGAAACGGGCTCCCGGCGTAAGCAGTACCTACGACTTCAATGTCCGTACCGGAGCCCTTTCCCACATGACGAGCAGCACCGAGACCACCGCCACCACCCCGCAGGTAGCGGTCAACGACATCGGTAACGAGGAAGCCTTCCTCGCCGCGATCGACGAGACGATCAAGTACTTCAACGACGGCGACATCGTCGACGGCGTCATCGTGAAGGTCGACCGGGACGAGGTCCTGCTCGACATCGGTTACAAGACCGAAGGCGTTATCCCGAGCCGCGAGCTCTCGATCAAGCACGACGTCGACCCCAACGAGGTCGTCGCCGTCGGTGACGAGATCGAGGCCCTGGTCCTCCAGAAGGAGGACAAGGAAGGCCGCCTGATCCTCTCGAAGAAGCGCGCCCAGTACGAGCGTGCCTGGGGCACCATCGAGAAGATCAAGGAAGAGGACGGGATCGTCACCGGTACCGTCATCGAGGTCGTCAAGGGTGGTCTCATCCTCGACATCGGCCTCCGTGGCTTCCTCCCGGCCTCGCTGGTCGAGATGCGCCGCGTCCGCGACCTCCAGCCCTACGTGGGCAAGGAGCTCGAGGCCAAGATCATCGAGCTGGACAAGAACCGCAACAACGTGGTCCTGTCCCGCCGTGCCTGGCTGGAGCAGACCCAGTCCGAGGTCCGCCAGACGTTCCTCACGACCCTCCAGAAGGGTCAGGTCCGCTCCGGCGTCGTCTCCTCGATCGTCAACTTCGGTGCCTTCGTGGACCTGGGTGGCGTCGACGGTCTGGTCCACGTTTCCGAGCTGTCCTGGAAGCACATCGACCACCCGTCCGAGGTTGTCGAGGTCGGCCAGGAGGTCACCGTCGAGGTCCTCGACGTCGACATGGACCGCGAGCGCGTCTCCCTGTCGCTGAAGGCGACCCAGGAAGACCCGTGGCAGCAGTTCGCCCGCACCCACCAGATCGGCCAGGTCGTGCCCGGCAAGGTCACGAAGCTGGTTCCGTTCGGTGCGTTCGTCCGCGTGGACGAGGGCATCGAGGGTCTGGTCCACATCTCCGAGCTGGCCGAGCGCCACGTGGAGATCCCGGAGCAGGTCGTCCAGGTCAACGACGAGATCTTCGTCAAGGTCATCGACATCGACCTCGAGCGTCGTCGCATCAGCCTCTCGCTGAAGCAGGCCAACGAGTCCTTCGGTGCCGACCCGTCGGCGGTCGAGTTCGACCCGACCCTGTACGGCATGGCCGCGTCCTACGACGACCAGGGCAACTACATCTACCCCGAGGGCTTCGACCCCGAGACCAACGACTGGCTCGAGGGTTACGAGAAGCAGCGCGAGGAGTGGGAGCGCCAGTACGCCGAGGCGCAGGCCCGCTTCGAGCAGCACCAGCAGCAGGTCATCAAGTCCCGCGAGGCGGACGCCCAGGCCGCTGCCGAGGGTGGCGACGCCGCCGGTGCGGCTCCGGTCACGGGTGGCGGTTCGTACTCCTCCGAGGGCGCCGACACCTCCGGTGCGCTGGCCTCGGACGAGGCGCTCGCCGCGCTGCGCGAGAAGCTGGCCGGCGGCCAGAGCTGATCGCCAGCCTCAGGGCTTAGCCGCTAGTCGGCTGAGGGGCCGTACCTTTCGAGGTACGGCCCCTCGGTGTTTTCCGGGGTGCGGGGCTTCTGTGAGGCGGGCTCCCGGGCGGCGGGGTTTTCGGACGGCGGCGTCTTCGGGCCAGGGGGGTGCTCGGGGCACGAAATGTCCGGGCCGGGTGTCCGGGACGGGTGTCCGGGACGGGTGTTCGGGCCGGGTGTTCGGGACGCGGGACGTTCGGGACACGGGGTGTGCGGGGTACGGGCCAGGTGACGGGTCGTCACCATGGGGCGGAAGAGATCGCTGATCAGCGGCGTGTCGCGGGAATTCCGCTGTTCCAGGGCGCGTTGTCCATGAGGAACACGAGGAGGAGCGGTCACAGTGCTTGATCCGCAGGGTTTGTACGCATGGGAGCCGAAGGGCCTCGCCGTGGTCGACATGGCGCTCGCCCAGGAGTCGGCCGGCCTTGTCATGCTCTACCACTTCGACGGATACATCGACGCGGGTGAGACCGGCGACCAGATCGTCGACCGGCTGCTCGACTCACTGCCCCACCAGCTCGTGGCCCGGTTCGACCACGACCGGCTCGTGGACTACCGGGCCCGCCGGCCCCTGCTGACCTTCAAGCGGGACCGCTGGACCGACTACGAAACCCCGGCCATCGAGGTCCGCCTCGTCCAGGACACCACCGGTGCCCCCTTCCTGCTGCTCTCCGGGCCCGAGCCGGACGTGGAGTGGGAGCGGTTCGCGGCGGCGGTGCGGCAGATAGTGGAGCGGCTCGGCGTGCGCCTCTCCGTGAACTTCCACGGCATCCCCATGGGCGTCCCGCACACCCGCCCGGTGGGCCTGACCCCGCACGGCAACCGCACCGACCTGGTCCCCGGCCACCGCAGCCCCTTCGAGGAGGCACAGGTACCGGGCAGCGCCGAGTCGCTGGTCGAGTACCGCCTGATGGAAGCCGGGCACGACGTCCTGGGTGTCGCCGCCCACGTCCCGCACTACATCGCCCGGTCCCCCTACCCGGACGCCGCGCTGACCGTCCTGGAGGCCATCACGGCCGCCACCGGCCTGGTCCTGCCCGGCGTCGCCCACTCCCTGCGCACCGACGCGCACCGCACCCAGACCGAGATCGACCGGCAGATCCAGGAGGGCGACGAGGAGCTGACCGCACTCGTCCAGGGCCTTGAGCACCAGTACGACGCCGCGGCCGGCGCCGACACCCGGGGCAACATGCTCGCCGAACCCGTGGAGATCCCCTCGGCCGACGAGATCGGGCAGGAGTTCGAGCGCTTCCTGGCGGAACGGGAAGGCGACAACTGACCTCCGCCGGTTCCGCCGGCGGAGACAGGGCCTAAGCTTCCGCTCATGCTGACAGTGGGCCTGACCGGCGGGATCGGCGCCGGCAAGAGCGAGGTGTCGCGGCTGCTCGTGGAGCACGGGGCCGTGCTGATCGACGCGGACCGCATCGCGCGCGAGGTCGTGGCGCCCGGCACACCCGGGCTCGCGGCCGTCGTCGATGCCTTCGGGACCGAGGTCCTCGCCGCCGACGGCAGCCTGGACCGGCCCCGGCTCGGCTCGATCGTCTTCACCGACCCCGAGAAGCTCGCCGTCCTGAACTCGATCGTGCACCCGCTGGTGGGCGCCCGGTCCCGCGAGCTGGAGAGCGCCGCGACCGAGGACGCCGTCGTCGTCCACGACGTGCCCCTGCTCACGGAGAACGGTCTCGCCCCGCTCTACGACGTCGTGATCGTCGTCGACGCCCGTCCCGAGACCCAGCTCGACCGGCTGGTGCGGCTGCGCGGGATGACCGAGGAGGACGCACGCGCGCGCATGGCCGCGCAGGCGACCCGCGAGCGGCGCCGGGAGATCGCGGACATCGTGATCGACAACGACGTACCCCTGGACGCGCTGAGGAAGCGCGTCGCCGAGGTGTGGGACGACCTCGTGCGCCGGGCGCGGAAGGACACCCCGGGCGCGGAATAGCTGTCCGTTGCGGGGCGTTGAACCGGTCCAGCAAGGGAAGGACTCAGCCGTGCCCGAGACCAGCGGTTCCACCGGACGTACGCCGGAAACGCATGTCATCGACTTCCGTGCGGCTGAGCAACTGCTCAACGCGCGGGACCCGCGGGGCGCGGTGAAACTGCTCGACGGAGTCATCGCCGCGCACCCCGAGAACACCGCCGCCCGGCTGCTGCGCGCCCGCGCCTTCTTCGCGGCGGCGCAACTGCGGCCCGCCGAGCTGGAATTCACCATCGTGCTGGAACGGGAACCGGACAACGCGTTCGCCCACTTCGCACTGGCCCGCACCTACGAGCGCCAGGGCCGCCCCGAGCAGGCCAAGCGCCACTTCCGGCTGGCGGCGGCCCTCGATCCGAACCCGGAGTACCTGAAGGCGGCACGCTTCGACACCTGACGGCGGGGCGGGGACGGTCAAACGGTGCGGTGGGACGGGGGCGGTCGGGCGGTGCGGTGCGACGGATGGCTTCACGCCCGTCGCCGGGCCGCCGGGCGTGCACGGCTCGCGGACCGGCCGCGCGGCGGATGGGCCGCGGCTCCCCGCCGGGCGGGGCGGCCGACGGACGGGCAGCCGATCGGCGCCGGCGTCGGCGCGGCGGATGCCGGCGGCCGGCGGTGCCACGGGCGGACGCGAGGCCGGTCGCGGGGCCGTCCGGCCGGTTGCCGGGGCCGCAGGCCGCACACCGCCGGCCGGCGACGCACGGCGGCGGCTCGCCGGTCATGGATGACGGTGCCTCGGCGGCCCCGGATACGGCGGTCCGTCCTCCGGTGGCCGGTACGGCGGTACGTCGCGGCCCGGCTGGTAGTGCGGGCCCTGGCGGATGTGCCGGAGGACCACGGCCATGTCGACGCTGACCAGCAGCCACAGCACCCCGCAGGCCGCCGCCCAGCCGGGGCGGCCCACCAGCGCGAACGCCACCGTGCCGAAGGCCGCCCAGAGCAGCCCCCACACACTCAGCCAGAACCGTGCCCGCAGCGCACTGCGCGCGGTCGCCGGTTCACTGCCCGTACGCATCCGGACCACCACTCCTCTCTCACAACGTACTCTCCCCTGGGGGTCATGTGCTGCCGGACACCGACGAGCTGGCCGAGGTCCTGCTCGACCTCGCGGTACCTCACGAGGACGTCAACGTCCTGGTACGGATGCGCCGCAGGGTGACGGACGACCCGGAGCTGCGACAGCTCCTGGAGGCGTCGGTCGGGCAGCTGGCCGACGCGGTGGGCCGGCTCGGGGGTGAGGTCGACCTGCCCGAACTGGACTGGGCGTCGGGCCCTCTCCAGCGCTGCTTCCCCGCGTACGTGTTCGTCGCGACGCTGCCGTACACGCGCGCGTACCATCGCGAACGCGGCATCCCGGCCGACGTCTCCCGGCGCACCCTCGCCGACCTGGGGCGCAACATGGCCGCGCATCGCAGGCAGTACGGCCGGGCGGGGGTGCAGGCTCCGCGGTGGCTCACCCGCCACTTCTGCGGGGAGCTGTACCAGCTGGGGCGGCTGCAGTTCGAACGGACGCGGCTACGCAAGTGGACGGCGGCCGCCCTCGCCCCGGCGGGGCTCCAGGCGGAGCCGGGCGCGTTCTCACTGACCCTGCACATCCCCGACTTCCTCGGGCCGCTCACCCCGGCAGCATGCGACCGGTCCCTCACACTGGCCCGGGACTTCTTCGCCCGGCACTATCCGGACGAGCGGTTCGAGTTCGCGACCTGCCACTCCTGGCTGCTCGACCCCCAGCTCAAGGAGTACCTGGCCGCCGACTCCCACATCCTGCTCTTCCAGGAGCGGTTCCGCATCGCCCGGCAGGACGCGGAACCGGCCGACACCGAGCCCGTCCGGTTCGTCTTCGGGGACCCGGACCTGCCGGTCGCCCAGCTGCCCCGGCGCACGTCCGTGGAACGGGCCATCGGCGACCACCTGCGGGCGGGCGGCCACTGGTACATCGGGCACGGATGGTTCCCGCTGCTGGAGAAATGACTCGAACGAGTGAACCAGGGCGGGAGGGGAACGGGCTTGCCACGGCCGTCCGTTGATCAGGCATGACGGTTGACATGCGTGAGGGACACGAGGGCACGGGGCCCGGTGCGATCACCCCGGACGGCTGCGCGGTCGAGCTGTACGCACGGCTGCCGGTCGGCGACGAACCGGACATCATCGCCGCGGCGGTACCGGCCGGGGCGCACATCCTGGAACTGGGCAGCGGGGTGGGCCGGGTGACCCACCCCCTGATCGAACGGGGCTTCACGGTCACGGCGGTGGACGAGTCCGCCGAGATGCTGGCCCGGGTCCGCGGAGCGCGCACGATATGCGGCCCCGTCGAAGACCTCGACCTGGGCGAGAAGTTCGACGTGGTGATGCTCGCGTCCTTCCTGGTGCACGCCGGTGACGAGGAGGTGCGCAGGGGCCTGCTGCGCACCTGTGTCCGGCATGTCGCCGACGGCGGCTGCGTGCTCATCCAGCGCGAGGGCCCGGACTACCACACCAACGTGCCCAGGGAACGGGTGGATCCGAGCGGCTTCACCGTGCGGATCGCCTCCGTGGAGCCGGCCGGGGAGGGGGTGAACTCGGTCCACGCGGAGTATGTGTTCCCGGACGCGGTCTGGACCCAGACGTTCCTGGCCAGACCCCTGACGAAGGACCAGTTCGAGTCGGCGCTGGCGGAGGCGGGGCTGGAAGTGGACGCGTATCTGACACCGGACGGGATGTGGGTGAGGGCGGTACCGATGGCGTAGGAGCACGCGCTCGTTCAGGACACGCCGACGACCGGCGGCGGGAAGTGCCGAGCCGACTCCAGCCCGGTGGCGGCGCGTCGGTTCACCGACCGCGGGACCGCCCACCGGAACCACCGGCCCCGAAGCCACCATGACCACCGGACCCACGGCGGCCACCGGAACCGCCGGAAGCCCGTCGTCCACCGCGTCCGCCTCGATCCCGGGACGCATCAGCCACGCCGGACGCACCAGGCCCGCCGGATCCACCAGCCCCGCCCGACCCGCCACGGCCGCCCGCCCCGGCGGAGCCGCCCGGGCCGCTGAAACCGGGGAGACCGGCGAAGCCTGTGGGGGTGCCGGGCCCGGCGAGGCCGCGGAGGCGTTCCAGCTCGCGGCGGTCCCGCTTGGTGGGGCGGCCGGTACCGCGGTCGCGCAGACCGACGGGGACGACGGCCTCGCGAGGCGGGGGCGGAGGGGAGTTGTCGATGTAGCACTGGACGGCCACGGGAGCGCCGACCCGTTTGCGGATCAGGCGCTTGACGATCACGACCCGTTCCCGGCCCTCGTGCCGGAGCCGTACCTCGTCGCCGATGCGCACGGAGTGGGCGGGCTTCACCCGCTCGCCGTTCACGTGCACATGCCCGCCCCGGCAGGCGGTGGCGCCGAGGGAACGGGTCTTGATCAGACGGACGGCCCAGATCCAGCTGTCGATGCGCACGGTCTCGCCGTCGGCGGGAGCGGCGGCCTCGGCGGCGGCCACCGCTGCGGCGATCTCGGGGGCGAGCGGCTGGTCGGCGGCGGGGCTCCTGCCACCCGGCGCGCCGGTTCCCTCGCCGGTCGCACGGCCCACGTTCTCGTCCGCATCCTCGGAAGCCATGTCCCGACCTTAACGCCCCGGGGCCACCGATCCGGAAGCGTTTTCGCGGCAGCCGCACGTCCCGCTCCCGTACATACCTCCCGCCCCCGCACAGGGGTCGACCACCTCCGGGGCATACCGTGGCCGTATGGACGACAGCAGTGCCCTCGCCCGGCTCGACCGGCGCGTCGCGGACTGCCGGGCCTGCCCCCGGTTGGTCGAGTGGCGCGAGGAGGTGGCCCGTACGAAGCGGGCCGCGTTCGCCGACTGGACGTACTGGGGGCGGCCGGTGCCCGGCTTCGGTCCGGCCGACGCCAGGCTGGTGATCATCGGGCTGGCCCCGGCGGCGCACGGCGGGAACCGTACCGGCCGCATGTTCACCGGCGACCGTTCGGGAGACGTGCTGTACCAGGCGCTGTACGACGTGGGGCTCGCCTCGCAGCCCACCGCCGTCACGGCCGATGACGGGCTGGAGTTGTACGGCGTGCGGGTCACCGCGCCCGTGCACTGTGCGCCGCCTGCCAATAAGCCCACCCCCGGGGAGCGCGACACCTGCCGCCCCTGGCTGGTCCAGGAGCTGACGCTGCTCCGGCCGACGCTGCGGGCCGCGGTCGTGCTCGGCGCCTTCGGCTGGCAGGCCGCGCTGCCCGCGTTCGCGGAGGCGGGCTGGACCGTGCCCCGCCCCCGCCCGGCCTTCGCCCACGGCACCCGGGTGGCACTCGACGGCCTGGACCTCTTCGGCTGCTTCCACGTCAGCCAGCGCAACACCTTCACCGGCCGGCTCACCGCCGACATGCTCCGTGAGGTGCTGCGCACGGCGGGGGAGGCGGCCGGGCTGTCGTAGGGCGCGCGGACGCGGGCGGGCCCGCCCCGCCGGCCGACGCCCCGCCCCTCGACGACCCCCTCGACGACGAGCTGGCCTGGCTGCCCGGACGCCGGTGACCGGGAGCCGGTGGCTGGAAGCCGGTGACCCGGGGCCGGTGGCTGGTGACCCGGGGGCCGGGGGCGGGGGCGGGTGGCCGGTGACCCGGGGGTCGGGGATCGGGGCCCGGTGCGCGGGTGGCGGGTGGCCGAGGTGACGCGACGCGGACTCACCGCCCGGCGCGAGCCGTTGGCGCGGATCGCGAGGTGCTCGCCGTTATTTCGGGCGCGGACTTCGGGCCGGTCCGCCACGCTGGGCGTATGCAGCATCCGTCCCCCGGTGATCGGCCCTCAGGCGGCCAGTCTCCTGGCAGCTCGTCTCCCGGCGCCCAGCCCTCCGGCGGCCAGTCTCCTGGCACCCAGCCCTCAGGCGGCCAGTCTCCTGGCAGCCCGTCTCCTGACACCCAGCCCTCCGGCGGCCAGCCTCCTGGCAGCCCGTCTCCCGGCACCCAGCCCTCCGGCGGCCAGTCTCCTGGCACCCAGCCCTCAGGCCGGCAGTCCCCTGGCAGCCCCTCTTTCGGCCTCCACTCTTCCGACGCCGACTTCCTCGACGCCACCGCCGACCGACTGGCCGCCCTGCCCACCGTCCGGGCCGTGGCCCTCGGCGGTTCCCGTGCCGAGGGCACCCACCGGTCGGACAGCGACTGGGACCTGGCCGTCTACTACCGCGGCCCCTTCGACCCCGACGACCTGCGCGCCGTCGGCTGGCCGGGCGAGGTCTCCGGCATAGGCGGCTGGGGCGGTGGTGTCTTCAACGGCGGAGCCTGGCTGACGATCGACGGGCGCCGGGTCGACGTGCACTACCGGGACCTGGACGTCGTCGAGCACGAGCTGGCCGAGGCGGAGGAGGGCCGTTTCCGGGTGGAGCCGCTGCTGTTCCACCTGGCCGGCATCCCCACCTACCTGATCGTGGCCGAACTGGCCCTGAACCAGGTGCTGCGCGGCGACCTCCCGCGCCCGGCCGCCTATCCGCCCGCGCTCCGCCGCACCGCCTTCGACCGCTGGTCCGGCACCGCCCACGCCACCCTCGCCTACGCCAAGGCCCACCACGCCCCGCGCGCCCGCCTCACCGAAACCGCCGGAGCCCTCGCCACAGCCGCCACCCAGTCCGCCCACGCCGTCCTCGCGGCCCGCGGCGCATGGGTGACGAACGAGAAGCGACTGCTGGAGCGGGCCGGGCTGCGCGGGATCGACGCGGTCGTGGGTGCCCTGAGTCCCGAGCCCGGCGCCCTCACCGCCGCCGTCGCCGAAGCGGAGGAGATCATCGACAGGGCGTTGCGTCCACGAGGTGGTGCGCCGGGGAACCGGGCATTGCGTTCATAAAGAAAGCGCCCCGAGCGACAGCTTTCACACCGGTGAAACGTGAGCGTCCCGTTTGCGCAGGGAACGCGTTCTACCGTGGGAGCACATCCACCGGCCACCGTCGTCCGAAGGCCCACCCCGCCCTCGTATGAACAGGAGCCCTGTGTCCCGGCCCGCCGTACCCCTCTGGCTCGCCCATGCCTTCCGTGCCCAGCGCGGACCCGTTCCCTGGAGCGCGGTCTGCCGGGGTGCGCTGGCCGCCGGGCCGTTGCTGCTGGCCGGGATGCTCGGTGGCCGCCCGGCCACCGGCATGCTCGCCGCCATCGGCGCAATGCTCGCTGGGATCAACGACCGGCCCGGCAGCCGACGGGCCTCCGTGAAGCGGCTCGGGGTGCCCGCGGCGGCGGGGACGCTGGGGCTGCTCCTGGGGACGTACGCAGGGCAGGGACTGGCCGCCGTACCGCTGACCCTGGCGCTCACCGCGCTGGGACTGGTCGCCGGTGGCGTCAGCGCCGTCGGACCCGTCGCCTCCGCCGCGGGCACCCAGCTGCTCGTCGCCGCGGCCGTCGGTGCCGGGATGCCGGCCGCCGAGAGCGGCTGGCAGCGGGCCCTGGCCTTCCTGGCCGGCGCCGGCTGGCTGCTGGTGCTGCGGCTGGTCCTGCCCACCCCGGGCTCGATCGCCGGTGATTTCCGCTTCGACGGGGAGCGGCAGGCGGTCGCCGACGTGTACGAGGCGATCGCCGCGCTCGTCTCCGCCGTCGGTGGTGAGCACGCCACCGCCCGGCGGGCCGCGCTCACCGCCGCGCTCGACCACGCCCAGGACGCCCTCGCCGGGCCCCGGCTGCGCCGCCACGCCGGCTCGGCCGCGGAACGACGGCTGCACGCCCGGTTCGCGGCGGCTCTGCCCCTCGCCGAGGCCGCCACCGCCCTGTACTGGGCCGGGGAGCCCGTGCCCGCGCGGGCGGCCGAGGGGCCCCGGCGGCTCGCCGCCGCCGTGCGCGGCGACACCGGCACCGGTCCGCTGCCCGCCCCGCACCTCCCGCACGCCCGGCTGCGCTCACGCGGCGGTACACCGATGGTGCCCGCCCTGCGTGCGCTGGACGACGCCCTGCTGCGCGCCGCCGGGGCCTTCGACGGCGGCGAGGGCGCCCACCAAGGGCTCCTCGGCCGGCGCCGGGACGTCCGGCACGCGCTGCGGGCCGCGCTCGGCCCGGGCGGCCGCGAGTACGGGCTGCGCGTCGCCCTCTGCTTCGGCGCCAGTGCCGCCATCGCCCAGGCCCTGCACCAGACCCGCTGGTACGGGCCGCACACCCACTGGTACTGGCTGCCCGCCACCACCGTCTTCCTCGTCAAGCCCGACCTCGGCCCGCTCGCCTCGCGCGTGCTGTGCCGCGCCGCCGGGACCGTGCTCGGCGCGCTGGTCTTCGCCGGCCTCACCGCGCTGCTGCCCCACCCGGCGGGCCTGATCGCACTGGTCGGGGTGTGCGGCGCGCTCGTACCGGTCGCCACCCGGCACTTCGCCGCGCTCACCGCCGTCGTCACCGTCCTCGTCCTCGCCCTGGTCATGGCCGGCGGCGAGCCGCAGGCCTCGGTCAGCCGGATCGGCGAGACCCTGCTGGCCTGCGCGCTCGTCCTGGTCGTGGGGCACCTGCCGATGCCGGGGGAGCGGGGCGGCGGGGTCCGGGCCCGGCTCACCGCGGCCGGCGGCGCCGCGCACGCCTACCTCCTGCACGTCCTCGGCGAGTCCGGCGACCGCGCCGAGCGGTGGGCACTGCGCCGCGAGGCCTACCGCGCCCTCGCCGAGGCCCGCACCGCCATCGCGGTCGCCTCCGCCGAACTGCCCGCCCTCGCCCGGCACACCGAGGGCACGGACGCCGTCGCCGAAGCGCTGGAACGCCTCGTGGACACCACCACGGCCTGCGCCGTGCACCTGGACGACACCGGCCGGCTCACCCCGCGTCACCTCGCCCGACTGCGCGAGGCGCTGGGGGAACTGGAGCAGCGGGGGATGCGGGTGCCGTTGCCGGCCGCCGCGTAGCCGTGCCGGCCGGTCCGCCCCGCCGTGCGACAGGGCCGTGACCGGATGGCCGGTCCGGTGCACAGCCACGGTACGAGGGGGCCGTACGGTGGGCTCATGAGTGCCGTCGGACCCCTCAGCGCCTCTCCCGCCGATCTGGTCATCACCGGTTGCACGGTCCTGGTGCACGAGGCACGGGGAGACCACGGACGCCGAGGAGACGGCGGAGATCGCGAGGAACGCGGCGACCCCGGCGACCACAGCGATCGCGGCGATCACGGAGATCACGGAGATCACGGAGATCACGGAGATCACGGAGACCGCGGGTACGGCGGAGGGAGGGCGGGGGAGGAGGAACGGATCGGTTTCCGCGAGGAGGCCGCGATCGTCGTCCGGGGCCGGGTGATCGACACGGTGACGACGGCCGCCGCCGCGCGGGACGTGCCGGCCCGGACGCGGATCGAGGCGCGCGGCCAGGTGGCGCTGCCCGGGCTGATCAACTGCCATACGCACGCGCCGATGACCGCGCTGCGCGGGCTGGCCGAGGACCTGCCGACCGAGGAGTGGTTCAACGACGTCGTCTGGCCCGTCGAGAGCAACCTCACCGAGCGGGACGTGGAGCTGGGGGCCCGGCTGGCCTGCGCCGAGATGATCCGGGGCGGGGTGACCTGCTTCGCCGACCACTACTTCCACATGGACACGGTCGCCGACGTCGTCGCCGAGTGCGGCCTGCGCGCCCACCTCGGCGAGACCTACTTCTCCAGCCAGGGGCCCCGAGCGCGGGAGGCGGCACTGGAGTTCGCGCTCCGGCGGCGCGGTGCCGCCGACGGCCGTATCACCACCGCCCTCGCCCCGCACGCCCCCTACACCGTCAGCGACGCCGACCTCACCGCCACCGCCGAGCTCGCCCGCGCGCACGGCCTCCCCGTCCACCTCCACGCCGCCGAGAACCGCGACCAGACCGACACCAGCCTCGCCCGGTACGGCCGTACCCCCATCGAGGTCCTCGACCGCACCGGACTCCTCGACACCGACCTGCTCATCGCCCACGGCACCGGCATCGTGGAACGGGACCTGCCGTTGCTGGCGCGCACGGGCGGCCGTACGGCCGTGGCCACCGCTCCCCGCGGCTACCTCAGGTTCGCCTGGCCGACCACCACCCCGGTGCGGGCCCTGCGCGCGGCCGGTGTCCCCGTGGGCCTCGCCACGGACGGCGCCGCCTCCAACAACTCCCTCGACGTGTGGGAGACGATGGCGCTGACCTCCCTGGTCCAGAAGTCCACCGAGGGAGACCCGCGCTGGCTGACGTCCCGCCAGGCCCTGCACCACGCCACCGTGCAGAGCGCCCGCGCGGTCGGCCTCGGGGACCGGATCGGCACCCTCGCGCCCGGCCGGCGCGCCGACATCGTCCTGGTCGATCTCACCGGCCCGCACACGCAGCCGGTCCACGACCTCGCCGCCACCCTCGTGCACAGCGCCCGCGCCGCCGACGTCCGCACCACCGTCGTCGACGGCCGTGTGCTGATGCGCGACCGCGAACTCCTCACTCTCGACGTGCCCGCGGTCGTACGGGAACTGACGGGCCGGCTGCCCACGCTGACCGCGCGCGCCCACGGTCGCCGGGTCCAGCGGTACGACACCTGAGCCCCCGCCGACCGGCCGGAAATCGTGCCTGCCGAGACCGGCCGAAAAAATCTCCCTGCCCTTCGATGAGTTCCGCGCCTGCCGGCGGTCACCACCCCGAACCGACCAGAACCACCGGGCAGGAGGGCACATGTCGCTTCCGGAGATCGTCTCGCGTGAGCAGTGGCGCGCCGCGCGCGAGGAGTTGCTGCGCAAGGAGGAGGCGGTCAGACGGGCGCGGGACATCCTGGGCGCCGAGCGCCGGCGGCTGCCCATGGTCGAGGTCGACCCGGAATACGTCTTCGAGGGCGGCGACGGCAAGGCCACCCTGCTCGACCTCTTCGAGGGGCGGACCCAGCTCGTCGTCCACCACTTCATGTTCGCCCCGGAGTGGGAGACCGGCTGCCCCTGCTGCGCCGCCTTCCTCGACCAGGTCGGCCACCTCGCCCACCTGCGCGCCCGGAACACGTCCTTCGCTGCCGTCTCCCGGGCGCCGTTCACCCGGATCCTGCCCTTCAAGGCGCGGATGGGCTGGGCGGTGCCCTGGTACTCCTCGGCGCACAGCGACTTCAACCGGGACTTCGAGGCCACTGTCGACACGGGCGGCGACCTGGTCGAACGCCCCGGTCTCAGCTGCTTCCTGCGCGACCACGACCGGGTCTTCCACACCTACTCGGTGTACGACGACGGGATGGACGGACTGGGCACCACCTCGGCCCTGCTCGACCTCACCGCCCTCGGTCCCCGCCCGACGGGCAGCGACCGGCTTCGGCTGCACGACGAGTACGACTCCTGACGTATTCGGTACCGGAGGTGATACGGAGGGTGCGGTTCGTGTCACAAGGTGAACGGATCCTCACGGTCCGCCCCGACCTCGTGTCGGCAATGTCTCAGTAGCGTCACTGAGCGAGGCGATTGCGGTCTCCAAGGCGTTAACTCCTACACGGACGACGCTCTCTGGAGGTGCGAGATGGTGAACGGGCGAACGGTGCTCGAACGCTTTCCCGCCGGTAGCCCGCGCGGCTCCTGGCCCGCGGAGGAGTTCGCGCACGCGCGGCGCCTGGAGGGCCTGCCCGCCGAGGTCGTCATGGACCTCGCGACGGACACCTTCCTGGTGATCGTCCGCGGCGGCGACTCCGCGGAATGATGCCGTCCGCGACGCTGAGGCCGGGCGCGGCGCCGGGGCCGGTCCGCTTCAGGCCGGTGTCGGGGTTCAGGCCGGTCTGGGGGCCGGTACCCGCGTCGTGAACTGCTGCGCCTGCAGCGTGTACAGGTCGGCGTAGACACCACCCCTGGCCAGCAGTTCCTCCGGCGTGCCGGACTCCACCAGCTTGCCGTGCTCCAGTACGTGCACCAGGTCGGCGTGCCGGACCGAGGCCAGCCGGTGGGTGATCAGGACGACCGTCTGACCGCCGCCCGCCAGTGCCCGGATCTTCTCGAACACCTCCAGCTCGGCCCGCGCGTCCAGTGCCGCCGTCGGCTCGTCCACGATCAGGATGCTGCCGCGCCGGTAGGCCGCCCGGGCGATGCCGAGCCGCTGCCACTGACCGCCGGACAGCTCGTGCCCGCCGCTGAAGTTCCTGGCCAGCAACGTGTCCAGGCCGCGCGGCAGCTCCGCGACGACCTCCTCCGCACCGGCCTCGGCGATCGACGCGGCCAGCCGCTCCTCGGTCATCGGTGCGGCGGAGCGGCCGACGGCCACGTTCACCCGGGCGGTGAACGGCCAGCGCTTGAAGTCCTGGGCCACCATCGCGATGCGCTCCGCGAGCAGCCGCCGGTCCGTGCGCGCGGCGTCGACCCCGTCCCACAGGATCCGGCCCCGGTCCGGCGTGTACAGCCCCGCGAGCAGCTTGACCAGCGTGGTCTTCCCCGAGCCGTTCTCACCGACGAGCGCGATGATCCGGCCGAGGGGGAGGGTGAGGCTGATGTTGTCGAGGGCGGGGCGGGGGGAGCTGCCGCCCTGGGGACGGTCGGCCGGCTGCTCGTACGCCGACTGCCCGTGCCTCGGCTGCGCGTGCGGCGGCTGCTCGTGGGTGGACCGTTCGTGCGTGGTCCGTTCTCTCGTGGGGGAGTGCTGGTCGGTCGGCTGTTCGCGGGCCGGCTGTTCGTGGGCCGACGGTTCGTGGTCGGGCTGCTCGCGGGGCGGTCGCCCATCGGCCGGGTGCTCGCCGTGCGGGTAACTGAAGGTGACGTTCTCGAAGCGGATCTCCTTCGGATGCTCCGGCAGCGGTTCCCCGCCCACAGGGATGGCCCGCTCGGCCGCCGCGGTGTACATCCGCTGCAGATCCCCCACGAACAGGGCTTCCTCGTGCAACTGGTTGATCTCCACCACCAGGGTGTCGAGGTTCGCCGCACCCGTACGGATCGCGATCACCGCCGTACCCGCCACCGACAGGGCCATCGCCCCGCCCAGCAGCAGCGCGCCCAGCGTCGCGTACGTCGCGAGGGTCGCCACGCCCGTCCAGGCCGCCGCGATCAGACCGGTCCGCGCGGCGAGCCGGGCCAGCCGGGCCTGCTCCGCCTCCGCGGTCTCCGACATGGACCGGTAATGGCGCAGGAGGAACGGCCCCACCCCGTGCACGCGGATCTCGGGCGCGGCGGCCGGCTCGGTGAGCAGGCCGCTGATCAGCTGGCCGGCCCGGGCGTGCTGCACCCAGGTGTGGAAGGACTCGTAGCGGCGCCGGGCGTTGGTCAGCGCGCTCCAGGCGCTGGGCAGGGTCATGGTGACCAGCAGGGGCAGCAGCGCCGGATGCAGCACGGTGAGCACGCTCGCCGCGGCCACCAGCGAGATCATCGCGTTGATCACCCGGGCGCCGTAGCTGATCATGTGCCGGGCGGACCGGGCGCCGTACTGGGCCGTGTCCAGCAGTTTGTGGAAGGCGTGGTCCTCGATCGCGGCCAGCTCGACGTTGGCCGCCCGCTCCAGGTACAGCTCGGTCGCCACCCGCTCCACCTTGGGTTCCAGCCGTCCGGTGGCGTAGGTGGAGGCGGCCCGCAGCAGGGCGGCGACCAGCATCACGACGGCCAGTGCGGCGAGGGCCGGAGCGGCCGCGCGCAGCCGCTGGGCGATGTCGGGGCCGGTGAGCAGCCTGCCGAGCGCCGTGTTCACGGCCAGCAGGCTCACCGCCTGGGCGGCGCCCCTGCCCACCTCGGCGGCCAGCAGCACCCGGGCGGCCCGCGCGTCGGCCTGCCGGGCCAGCCGCAGGCTGGACGCCAGCATCCCGGGCAACTGCGTCGTCATCGCCCGGAAGCTCAGCGCCAGGAAGGCGTCCGCGTGCTGGTTCCAGCCCATGTCGTACCGCAGCGGCCCGCCGAACAGCAGCCGCTCCGACGCCGACACCACGGGCTCGGCGACCTCCCGCCTCTTCCTCACCATGACCTCCCGCACCCCGATGGAACGGCCACTATCGCCGTCGGGGCCGCTGCCCGGCAGGGCGCGAGGGAACGTACGAGGGGCGCGGAAGAAGCGCGTCCCACAGCGGTCGGCCGCGGGGGCGCGACGGCCACGGGCGGGGGAGCGGCAGCCGCGGGCGGGACTCGGCGGCCCCGACGGGGAGCCCGTGGCGGCGAGCGGCGAGCGGCGGGGTGGGGTGGGGTGAGTGGTGGGACGGGGAGCGGTACGGCGGTGGGTGGTGGGTGGTGGGTGAGCGGTGCGGTTACGCCGAGGCGGCCCGCGACCAGTCCGGAGCCGTCCCCGTCACCCGGCACAGGGCCAGGTACAGCGGGATCGGCGGGGTGTACGGAACCGTGCCCTCCGGCCGGTGGATCAGCCGGGCGGTGCCGTTGACCAGGGCGCCGGCGGCGTAGCGGGCCGGGGACGGCCAGGGCAGGGCGTAATCGGAGTCCGACGGAACGATCCACCACCAGTGCGACCCGTCGGTGTACACGCAGCCCACGCGCGGCAGCTTGGGTACGACGAGCGGTCCGAGGCGGTCGGGCACGGCCACGGCGTCACAGCCGAGCGGCGCCGTCATGCCGTCCGGGAGCGACAGCCGGCGCCCCGGCTCCGGGTCCGCCCGGCGGCGTTGCAGCCGGACGAGCGTGTTGAGGCCGAGGGCGTGCTCCTGTCCGGCCCCGGCCCCGACGATCCCATGGGTTCCGTTCGCCCCACCGAGGCGACCGGAGCCGGTCACGGGCTCTCCCCGGGAAGGCGCTGCCCCGGGGCGCGGTAGGTGTGCCGGTCCGGCGGCGCGAAGGCCCGGTGCCGGTCGGGGTGTGCGAAGTTCTGGTGCTGACCGGCGTGGGTGATGTCCCGGTGCTGGTCCGGGTGCCTGGTGTGCCGGTGCTGCTCGGGCACCCGGCGTGGCGGCTGACCGGCGGGAACGTGCCGGTGGTACTCGCCCACCTCGCTCCCGCCCCGCCCCTGCTCTCCGCGCCCGTCCTGCCCGGGCTCCTCGCGCTCGTGGTGCCCCGGGGTCGCCTGCCCGTGCTGCCCCCGCTCCGCTTCCCCGAGCTGCCCCGGCTCCGCCCGCTGCCGTTCCCGCTCCTCCGGCGCCTCTCCGCCGGCCCCGGCCGGACGGTCCTCGTCGGTGTCGTCCGGGCGGCCGGACTTGGGGCGGGCGCCCCAGCCCAGGTCGCCCCGCGGCTCCGCGGTCTCCCCGGCCGTGTCGGTCCGCCGGGGCAGTTCGGCCCACACCAGTAGGCCGGGGCCGTGCTCCTGGGCACCCCAGGCCCGGCACAGCGCGTCCACGAGGAGCAACCCCCTCCCGTGCTCCTCGTCGGGCCGCTGTGGGGACGGGTGGGGTGCGTCAGGAGCACAGCCCTCGTCGTGTACGGCTATGCGCACCGTGTCGTCGTGGTCGTGCAGCTCGCACACGACCCGGTTGCTCATGGTGTGCACGACCGCGTTGGTGACCAGCTCGGATATGACCAGAGCCGCGTTGTCGCAGGTGTCCGCGCAGACCGCCCAGCCGGACAGCCGGGCGTGCGTCAGACGTCTCGCCTGCGCGATGGAACCCGGGTGTGCGGCCAGCTCGAAACGGAACCTGCGCTCGGCGGCAGCCCCCCGGGGGGTCGCTCCCGCCACGGCAGCGAGGCCGGAAGGGCCTGCGGCCGCGTCTGTTCCTAAGGGCGCGGACGGAATCACGCCTGCCACTATCTCCCCGCCGCGGACACTTGGCAAGAGTCACTCTGAAAATTGCAGAGTGCAGTGTGACTCGGTGGGAGGCCGTGGCACACTGCTCGCAACAGCACCTCGCGCGGCGCCAATTGGAGTGGTCGGAGACCGGGCCGGTCTTCGAATGCACCTTCGAATGGCGCCGCAGGGCTGTCGGGAAACATGCGGACAAGGGCTCCTGCCCAGGGGCTTCGGCGGCGGGCTTCGGCACAACGCCTCGATGAGCGGCATTCGGTGGAGGTGAGAGCGTGAGCGAACCGCGGTCCGCGCCGACGGTGGGCCAGGTGGTCCTCGGCCGGCGCCTGCTGGACCTGCGGGAACGCGCCGGACTGAAGCGCGAGGAGGCCGCCCGCGTCCTCCGGGTCGCACCCGCCACCGTCCGCCGCATGGAGATGGCCGAGGTAGCCCTCAAAATCCCGTACCTCCAACTGCTGCTGAAGGCCTACGGCGTCCCCGACGACGAGGCAGAGGTCTTCGTCCGGCTGGCCGAGGAGGCCAACAGGCCCGGCTGGTGGCAACGGTTCCACGACATCCTGCCGGGCTGGTTCTCGATGTACGTCAGCCTGGAGGGAGCGGCCGCCCTCATCCGCTCCTACGAACCGCACTTCGTGCCCGGCCTGCTGCAGACCGAGGACTACGCGCGCGCCGTGCTGAAGTCCGGCGCCGTCGGCCAGACGAGCCCGGACGACATCGAGCGGCACGTCGCGTTGCGCATGCAACGGCAGCAACTGCTCGCCCGTCCCGACGCCCCCCGTTTCTGGGCGGTGATGGACGAGACCGCCCTGCGCCGCCCGGTCGGCGGCCCGGAGGTGATGCGCGCCCAGATCGACAAGTTGCTTGAGGCCACGAAGCTGCCCCATGTGACGCTCCAGGTCGCCCCCTTCGCGAACGGGCCGCACCCGGGGACGTACGGGCCCTTCGTGCTGTTCCGATTCGCCATGTCAGAACTGCCGGACATGGTCTACAGCGAGTACCTGACCGGCGCCGTCTACCTGGACGCGCGCACCGAAGTGGCGACCCACCTGGAGGTCATGGACCGCATGGCGGCTCAGGCCGCTACGGCACAACGCACGAAGGAGATCCTCAGGGATCTCCGCAAGGAGCTGTGAATGGACCGCATAAGGCCGCGCGGACGCGTCTACAACGGCATGCCCGCGCGGGAGTTGGGCAGCGAGGGGTGGCACAAGCCCTGGAGCGGCGGGAACGGCGGCAACTGCCTGGAAGCGATGAAGCTGGCCGACGGCCGGATCGCCGTACGCCAGTCCACCGACCCGGACGGGCCGGCGCTGATCTACACCATGGACGAGATGACCGCCTTCATAGAGGGCGCCAAGGCGGGAGAGGCGGACTTCCTGCTGTCCTGACCTCCCGTCCGCTGACTCCGGATCACCTTCCCCTCCCCGCGCCACCGAACGGACCGCCCCCGCCGCCTCCGCCCGACCGTCCCCGCTCATCGCCCGGTCCGTCACTCCGGTGGCAGTACCTCGCACAGCGCCTCCAGCGCCGCCCCGTAGGCGTGTTCGGCGGGGGCCGCGTACCCCACCACCAGGCCGTCACCGGCCGCCGTCGGACTCTGCGGATGCCGGAACCCGGCGAGCCCGTCGAGGGCGATGCCCTGCCACGCGGCGGCCTTCACCGTCGACCGCTCCGTGCCCGGCGGCAGCCGCAGCACCGCGTGCAGCCCGGCCGCGATACCCGTCACCTCCACGTGCGGCGCGTGGGCCGCGAGCGCGGCGACGAGCCGGTCACGCCGGCGCCGGTACCGCTGCCGCATCCGCCGCACATGACGGTCGTACGACCCGCAGCCGACGAAGTCCGCGAGCGCCAGCTGGTCCAGCACACTCGCCCAGCCCTCCCGCTCGCCCTTCGCCGCCAGCACCGGCTCCACATACCGTTGCGGCAACACCATCCAGCCCAGCCGCAACGCCGGTGACAGGCTCTTGCTGACCGACCCGATGTGGATCACCCGCTCCGGATCGAGCCCCTGCAACGCGCCGACGGGCCGGCGGTCGTAGCGGAACTCGCCGTCGTAGTCGTCCTCCAGCACCACCGTTCCCTGCGCGCGTGCCCAGTCGATCACCGCGGCCCGGCGCTCCGGGTGCAGCGGCCCGCCGGTCGGGAACTGGTGCGCGGGCGTCAGCAGCACGGCCCGCTCGCCCCCGAGCGCCTCCACCCGCGCCCCGTGCTCGTCCAGCGGCAGCGGTACGGTGCTCACCCCGGCCGCGGCGAGCAGTTCCCGGTGGAAGCCGAGCCCGTACGCCTCCACGCCCAGCGGCCCCCGCAGCACCCCGCCCGCGGCCGGACCCTCCAGGGTGCCCCGGCCGAAGAGGAGCCGCAGCGCGTGGGCGAATCCCGAGCAGACCACGATCCGGTCCGGCTCGGTCCGCACCCCCCGCGCACGTGCCAGGTACTCCGTCAGCGTCTCCCGCAGCTCGCGGCGCCCGGCCGGGTCTCCCGGCCCGAACGCCTCGCTCGGCGCAGCCTGCAACGCCCGGCGGTAGGACGCCGCCCAGGCCGCGCGCGGGAAGACCGACGCGTCCGGCGTGCCCTGCCGCAGGTCGTGCCGCGGCCCGCCTGTGCGGATGGACGCCTTCACCGGCGTGCGCGGGGTGGGGCGCAGCGGTTCCGCCCGCTCGGCGACCCGGGTTCCGGAACCTTGCCGGGCGGTCAGCCAGCCTTCCGCGACCAGCTCCGCGTACGCGTCCGCCACCGTGTTGCGGGCCACGCCCAGATCCGCGGCGAGCGACCGGTACGGCGGCAGCCGGGTACCCGGCGCCAGCCGGCCACTGCGCACGGCCTCCCGGAGCGCGCTGGTCAGCGCCGCCCGCCGGCCTCCCGGCCCGGACAGCTCCAGATGCAGGTCCGCGCCGATCCGCTCCGCGGAATTGACCCACGATTCCGTCATGGAAATGCACCCTACAACCGGTCTTTCCGGCTCCTACGGTGGAGCACATGACGACGACGAACGCGCCCACGACGACGAACACCACCACCGCCACCACCGCCACCACCGACTCCGCCATCCCCGACCTCACCACCGGGATCGCCGCTGCCGAGGCCGCCCGCACCCGCCTGGACTTCGCGAAGGCCGCGCCCAAGGTCTTCCGCGCGATCGTCGGCTTCGACGCCGCCGCCCGCCAAGGCATCGACCCGGCCCTGGTCGAACTGATCCAGATCCGTGCCTCCCATCTCAACCACTGCGCCTACTGCCTGCACATGCACACCAACGACGCCCGCAAGGCCGGCGAGAACGAGGACCGGCTCCACATGGTCGCCGTCTGGCGCGAGGCGCGGCACTTCTTCACCCCGAAGGAACAGGCCGCCCTCGCCCTGACGGAGGCGGTGACCCTGGTCGCCGACGGCGGGGTCCCCGACGCCGTCTATGCCGAGGCCGCCGCCCGCTTCGACGACCAGGAACTGGCCCACGTCCTCGCGCTGATCCTCACGATCAACACGTGGAACCGCGTGGCCCTGGCCACGGGCAAGGTCGCCGGCACGGACGAGCGCACCGGCTGACCCGGCACCGGTCGCCGGGCGGGCACCCGCGGGACCCGGGGGACGGAGCCGGTGGTGTGACGCCGCTCAGACCACCATCGGCCGGTCCGTCGGCCCGATCGGAGCCGGGAGCCGGGAACTGCCCGTCAGATAGCGGTCGACCGCCGCCGCGACCGCCCGCCCCTCCGCTATCGCCCACACGATGAGCGACTGTCCGCGCGCCGCGTCCCCCGCGGCGAACACCCCGGGAACGTTGGTCGCGAAGCCGTCGTCCCGGGCGACCGTGCCACGCGGCTGCAGCGCCAGCCCCAACTGCTCGATCAGCCCGTCCCTCTGGTCCGGCCCGGAGAAGCCGAGGGCGAGCAGCACCAGGTCGGCGGGGAGCGACCGCCCGGTGTCCGGCACCGGAAGCCGCTGTTCGTCGACCTCCACCAGATGCAGTGAGCGCACATTCCCCCTCTCGTCCCCTGTGAAGCGGAGCGTGGACGCCGCGAACAGCCGCGCGTCCGCGTCCGCCGCGGGAGCCGTACGCAGCTCCCGCGCCTCCTCGTGAGCGGCCGACAGCCGGTAGATCTTCGGATACGTCGGCCACGGCTCGGTGTCCTCGTCACGCTCGGCATCCGGCTGTGCGTAGATGTCCAGCTGGGTCACGGACGCGGCCCCCTCGCGCACCGCGGTGCCCAGACAGTCCGCCCCGGTGTCCCCGCCGCCGACGATCACGACGTGCTTTCCGGCGGCCGACAGAGGCGAAACCTCCAGGTCCCCTTCACACACCCGGTTGGCGAGCGGCAGATACTCCATCGCCTGGTGTATCCCGTTCAACGAACGGCCCGGCACCGGAAGTTCCCGCCACGCCGTCGCTCCTGTGGCGATCACCACCGCGTCGTACCGGGTCCGCAGTTCGTCCGCCGGAACGTCCCGGCCGACCACCGTCGAGGTACGGAACTTCGTCCCCTCGGCGAGCATCTGCTCGATCCGCCGCTCCAGGTGCCGCTTCTCCATCTTGAACTCGGGGATGCCGTACCGCATCAGCCCGCCGATCCGGTCGTCCTTCTCGTACACCGCGACCGTGTGCCCGGCCCGGGTCAGCTGCTGCGCGGCGGCCAGCCCGGTGGGCCCGGAGCCGATGACGGCGACCGTCTTGCCGGTCAGCCGCTCGGGCGGCCGGGGCGGAGTGAAACCCTCCTCCCACGCCCGGTCGGCGATCGCGCACTCGACGTTCTTGATGGTGACGGCCGGCTGGTTGATCGCCAGCACACACCCCGCCTCGCACGGCGCCGGACACAGCCGCCCGGTGAACTCCGGGAAGTTGTTGGTCGCGTGCAGCCGGTCGCTCGCCGCTTCCCAGTCCTCCCGCGAGACCAGGTCGTTCCACTCGGGGATGAGGTTGCCCAGCGGGCAGGCCTGGTGGCAGAAGGGGATGCCGCAGTCCATGCAGCGGTCGGCCTGCTTGCTGATGATGGGCAGCAGCGCACCCGGGACGTACACCTCGTCCCAGTCCCGCACCCGCTGCTCGACGGGCCGCCGCGGCCACTCCTGGCGCGGCGTGGTCATGAACCCCTTGGGATCGGCCATGGGCGTCTTCCTCGCGTACGGGCACCGGAGGCACCGGGTGTACGAAGGGCCGTTCGTCATCGGGCGGCACTCTTTCGGCCACGATACGTCCCCACCGGCGGCCCCGCAGGCCTGCGGACAGCGCTTTCTCCCCGCGGCCTCGGAGCCCGGCCGGGGGCCGGAGGACTGAGGGCACTGAGGGCACCGGGGGCACTGAAGGCGTCGACGGGGGTGCCCAGGGCGGGTCACCCCCCTCGGACAGTCCCGGCGCTGGGCCAGGAGACGACCGCCCGCCGGGTTGCCGTCAGGAGCCAAGCCGGCGCCGGGGAGCAAACGGCCGACGCTGCAACAGGAGGCCCGGGTCAGACTGCGGCCTCTGTGCAGGCCGGGGCGGCCGCGGTCGAGGCGACGGCCCGCACATGGTTCCGGAACATCCACGAGCGCAGAAACGCGGCCGGTACGCGACGGCCTCCGGCGCTCGCGGGCCGAGCCCGGCCTGCGGTCGTCGCGAGACACGGGGGCGATCCACCCGGACCGCTGCCCGGCAACGGCGTCTCGTCACTCCTGGTGAGACCCCGGGCTCCCGGTCAGGCCCCGGCGCCGGGAACCCGTCATGATCTCAACCCGCCTCCTCTCCAGCCCCCTGCCACCCTCGCAGCACACCCTCCACCGCCGGTGCGATCCGGCGCCGCGCCTCATGCCACGGCACCCCTCTCATCAGCAGCTGGTCGTACGGCGTGTCCACGTGCCGTACGCCCGCCACGACCGCCGAGATCACCGCCCCCTCGGTCAGCGCCCGCCCGGCCGCGCTGCGCCCGACGCGACCGCTGCCCCGCACCGACGCATGGGCCGCGATCGCCCGCGCCCGGTCGGCCGGACAACCGGGGAACAGCCGGAGGATCTCGGCCGCGAACGCCTCAACGAACCGCTCGTCCTGCGCCGCTCTCCGCCGAGCGTCCCGTGCCCGCCGCCGGCGCCGAGCCTCCGCGTCCGCCAGGCAGCGGGTCTCGGCCCGGGCCAGCGCGGCCTCCTCCACGAGTACACCCTGGCGTTCGTAGCGGCTCCTGCGCCGATTGAACCGAACCACCACCACCGACAGGGTGCTCTCCTCCCTCGCCCTGCGCGTCAGCGCCGTGTCGCCACGCGGCAGGAACACAAGATGGCCGAGGTCGACGCAGTCCAGGCACCGCGGCGCCCCGTCTTCCAGGATCAACAGCGACAGCGGACCACGACGGCAGCGGGCGCACCGCTTGCGCTTGAGCGGCTGGACGACGACAAGCCGGCCGGAGGAGTGGGGAGTTGCGGGAAGCGCCATACGCGGTACTTTCCCCGCCACCGTCCGCCTCTCCCACGCCCGCCCTGCCGTTTCCTCTCCCCTCGGCCCGCCTTCGCACCCCCTCTCCCTCCTTTCCCTCCTCCACCCGGCCCTCGACCCTCCGGCCCCCGGTGTGCACCGCGCAGTTGCGCCTTGTTGCCGCATCCCGACCCGTCCGGGCGCCGCCGTCTCCCAGCCGTCCTGTCCCAGCTGTCGTGTTCAGAGGGTCCGCACCTTGACACCGCACCTCCCACGACCAGCGGACGGGAATCCCCCAGCCTCACTGTCGGCCCACGATGAACGGACGTGAGCACCCCCAGCCTCGCTGCCGGCCCTTCCGCATCACTCCCTTCAGCCGATACGGCCGAATCCCGCCGTCCCGACTGCGGCTCTCCACGCCACGCCCCCGCCTCCACCGCCGCTCATGCCCTCGGCCCCCGCCACCGTCTCCTCGGCAACGCCCCGCCCTTCGGCCCGGCCACCCGGCATCATGGGCACTGTGCGACTCGAAGCGATCACCTGGGACCGGCTGGCCGAGCAGCTCGCCGACCGACTGACCAGTGCGGCGCCGGCCGATGGAGGGGCTTGGCAGCGCGTCGGTTTCGACGGTGCACCGGCCGCCGATCCGGGAGCCCTCGCCGCCCGGGTCGGCGAGGCGCTGCGGGTGCGCGGCCGACCCTCACGTGTGATCGGCACCGAGGGTTTCCTGCGCCCCGCCTCGCTCCGTCTGGAGCACGGGCGGCGGGATGCGGAGTCGTACTACAGCGGATGGTTCGACACGGGCGCCCTGTGGCGCGAGGTCTTCGGCCCGCTCGACCCCGGGGGCAGCGGGCGGATCCTGCCCGACCTGTGGGATCCGGCCACGGACCGGGCCACCCGCAGCCCGTACGTCCACCTCCCGCCCGGTGGCATCCTGTTGCTCCACGGCCCCCTCCTGCTGCGCCACTGGTTCCCCTTCGACCTCACCGTGCACCTCCTTCTCTCCCCGGGCGCACTGCGACGCCGGACCCCCGAGGCAGACCACTGGACCCTGCCCGCCTTCGAGCGCTACGAGGCGGAGACCGACCCGGCCGGTACGGCGGACGTCCTGGTCCGGGCCGACGACCCGCGCCACCCCGCTTGGAGCGGCTGATCCGGTCGTTCCTCCGGGTTCCGGAACGACAGCCCAGCGAAAACCCTTTTATATGCGCGTGCATGTAACTAGAGTGATCTCATGACGTCCTCCCCGGTCACTCCCGTGTCTTTCGACGACTCCCTGCGCGCTCTGCTGGACGGCAGGAACTTCGCCAGCGTCGCCACCCTCGGCCCCGACGGCGCCCCGCAGAACTCCGTGGTCTGGATCAAGCGCGAGGGCGACAGCGTGCTGTTCTCGTCCGTCGACCGTCGCCAGAAGGTGCGCAACCTCCTCCGCGACCCGCGCATCAGCCTCTCCGTCTTCGACCTGGCCAACCCCTACCACTCGGCCGAGATCCGAGGCGTCGCCGAGATCCTGCCGGACGAGGGCAAGCGCCTCCCGTACGAGCTGTCGCACAAGTACCTCGGCATCGACCCGCCGGCCGAGAAGGACGACGAGGTCCGCGTGATCGTCAGGATCCTTCCGGAGAAGGTCGTCTCCTTCTCCCCCTGACCGGTCGTCTGCCCCTCGCTCCGACCGGCGCACCGCCGAGCCCGCGCGGCCGCCGGGCACGGAGCCCCGCGGCCCCGCCGCTCACAGCCAGCCGTTGCGCCGGAAGCCCCGGTACAACGCCAGACACGCCGTCGCCATCACCGCCATGACCAGCGGATAGCCGAACCGCCAGTGCAGCTCCGGCATGTGGTCGAAATTCATGCCGTACACCCCGCACACCATCGTCGGCACGGCGACCACGGCGGCCCAGGCCGTGATCTTCCGCATGTCCTCGTTCTGCGCGACGGTCACCTGCGCGAGATGCGCCTGCAGGATGGAGTTGAGCAGCTCGTCGAACGCGGCGATCTGTTCCTTGACCCGGGTCAGATGGTCGAACACGTCCCGGAAGTAGGCCTGTATCTCCGGGGCGACGACCCGTATGGGCCGGGTGGCGAGATCCTCCACCGGACGGCCCAGTGGCACCACCGCCCGCTTCAGCTCCAGCAGTTCACGTTTCATCTGGTAGATACGGCCCGGGTCGAGCCGCGCGCCGTTCTCCGAGAACACCTCCGTCTCGACCTGGTCGATGTCGGCCTGCACCGCGTCCGTGACGGTCAGATAGTCGTCGACGACTTGGTCGGCGATCGCGTGCAGCACCGCTGCCGGCCCCTTGGAGAGCTGATGCGGGTCCGCCTCCAACTCCTCGCGCAACGGGCCCAGCGACCCGTGCCGGCCGTGCCGCACCGTGATCACGAAGTCCTTGCCGACGAACGCCATGATCTCGCCGGTGTCCACCACCTCGCTGGTCGCCGTCAGCTGCTCGTGCTCCACGTAGCAGACCGTCTTGAACACCGCGAACAGCGTGTCCCCGTAGTGCTCCAGCTTCGGCCGCTGATGTGCCTCGACCGCGTCCTCCACAGCCAGCGGATGCAGGTCGAACAGCTCGGCGACACCCGCGAACTCCCGGTCCGTCGGCTCGTGCAGCCCGAGCCAGACGAAACCCTCACCGGCCTTCCGGACCAGCCGCACCGCGTCCACCAGGTCGGCACTCCCGGGCACACGCACCCCGTCCTGATACGTCACGCAGTTGACCACCGACGAGCCCAGCGGCGATCTGGCGGGATGGCTCAGGTCCACGCGCGGCCGGCGCCGGGCCAGCCGCGCCACCTTGCGCAGGCCGCCGACCCCGCCCAGCACCGTGACCTTCCGCAGATTCCCTGCCATCGACATCTGGATCTCCTCGCGTGGATCTCCTCGCACAACGCTTTCGCGCCTTGCCCGGCAAGTGTGCCAGCCCCCGGCACAACGCGGGTGAGCCTGTGGGAACAGGAAATTCCGCTTGGTTCCCGGCTGTGGACGAAGCAGTGACCGGGCAGGAGGACCGGGAGACTGCGACGATCGGGACATGACGCGAGCGGACGGGTACCTCCTGGACAACCGGCAAAAAGAAGCGGGCGAGCGCTTCGACGCCTTCACCGCCCTCTTCGACCCCACGACCTTCCGGCACCTCGAAGGACTCGGCATCCGGCCCGGCTGGCGCTGCTGGGAAGTCGGGGCCGGCGGGACCTCCGTCGTGTCCTGGCTCGCCGAGAAGGTGGGGCCGTCCGGGCAGGTCGTCGCCACGGACATCGACACCTCACGGCTCGCCCCCGCGGCCCGCCCACCGGTGGAGGTCCGCGTGCACGACGTGGGCGCCGAGGAGCCGCCGGGGGAGGACTTCGACCTCGTCCACGCCCGGCTCGTCCTCGTCCATGTGCCCGACCGGGAACGGGCGTTGCGATGCATGATCGAGGCCCTGCGCCCCGGCGGCCGACTGCTGGTCGAGGACGCCGACCCGGCCCTCCAACCCCTGACCTGCCCCGACGAGTACGGTCCTGAGCAGCGGCTCGCCAACCGCCTGCGCCGAGGCTTCCGCACGCTGCTCGCCGGCCGCGGCGCCGACCTGTCCTACGGCCGTAGACTCCCGCGGCTGCTACGGCAGGCCGGACTGCACGATGTGGAGGCCGACGCGTACTTCCCCGTGGCCTCCCCCGCCTGCACCGCCCTGGAGGCCGCGACGATCCGCCAGATCCGGGACCGGCTCGTCTCCGCCGGTCTGGCCACCGACGCGGAGATCGACCAGCACCTCGCCCACGTGGAGTCCGGCACCATGGACCTGACCACCGCCCCGATGATCTCCGCGTGGGGCCGCAAGGGATAGCCGGCCCGGAGACCACCAGCGGCGCCGGACACCTTCCGCGGACCTGGCCGTCTGCTGCGCCGGACCAATTGCGTGGGCGTGGCCTACTGCTGCGCCGAACGGTTGCTGTGGGCGTGGCCTGCGGCTGCGCCGGACCGATTCTGCGAGCAGTCGCTACTGCTGCTCCGAATCGTTTCCCCAGGCGCGTCCCACAGCTCCCCGGACCGTTCCCAGGCCTGGCCGACCGCTGAGCCCTGCTTCCCGTGCCCCTGCCGCCCGCCGACGAGACCGCCCACCGGCTCGCCCGCCTAACCCCCGTGCCCCGGATGCGGTGGCCTGCCGCCCACCCGTCGTACCGCCTCGGCCCCGGCACCACAGCCCCGTTCCGCCGCCTCCTGCGCGCTGGCGCCGGCCAGCAGCGCGGCAAGGAACGCGCCGGTGAAGGCGTCACCCGCGCCCGTGCTGTCCCGGGGCACCGCCGGCACAGCGGGAACCCGGGCCAGCACGGTCCCGGAGCGGGCCACCAGTGCTCCGTCCGCACCGGCCTTGGCCACCACCAGCGGTACCAGCCGGCTCAGCTTGGCCGCCGCGTCCGCCGGATCCGTCAGCCCGGTCAGCAGGCACGCCTCGTCGCGGCTGGGCAGCAGCAGATCCAGTCCCTCCGCGAACGCCAGGAAACGGTCCACGCCCAGTTCCACCAGGAAGCCGGACGACGCCGGGTCCAGGCTCACCGGCACCCCGCGCGCGCGTGCCGCCGCGAGCGCCTTCTCGGCGAGCGCCCGGCTCGGCTCCGTGAACAGCAGATAGCCCGACAGGTGCAGCCGGGCCACCCCGTCGAGCAGCCCCTCCGACCAGTCGGCCGGGTCCAGCCGCAGGGACGCCCCGCTGTCCGTCAGAAACGTCCGCTCGGCCGCCGCACCCGTGTCGACGAGGCAGATCACGGTCCCCGTCGCCGCCTCGGCGTCCACCACGAGCCGGGGCCGCACCCCGGCCACGACCAGCTCACGCTCGTGCCACGCGGCGGCGTCCGCACCCACCCGCCCGAGCAGCCGTACGTCCGCGCAGCCCGCGTGAGCGGCCCAGCAGGCCACGTTGGCGCCCGCGCCGCCCGGCAGCCTACGGATCACAGCGGCCGTATCGGTGCCGGCCGCGAGCGGGCCCCGGTGCCGGGCCACCACATCGGTGACCACGTCCCCGACGACCAGCAGCGCTCCGTTCCGGCCCGCGGTCACCCCCTGGTCCACGCCGTGGCGATCCGCGCCGCCAGCCGTACGTTGCCGCGCACCGCCGCCAGGTTGGCGCTCAGGGAGGCCCCGTCGGTGTGCCGGACCAGGTAGTCCAGCAGGAACGGTGTCACCGCCTGCCCGGTGACACCCCGCTCGGCGCAGGCCTGCAGCGCGCCGGCGAGCACGCGTGCGTGCAGCTCGGGATCGAGTTGTTCCGCCTCCGGCACCGGATGGGCGACGATCAGCGCCGATCCCGGTGCGTCCAGTGCGTCCTGGGCGCGCATGACGGCGGCGACCTGGTCCACGGTGTCCAGCCGCCAGTCGACCGGATGCCCCGAATCCGACAGGTAGAAGCCGGGGAACCGGTCCGTTCCGTACCCGGCGACGGCCACGCCCAGCGTCTCCAGCCGCTGCAGCGTCGCCGGCACGTCCAGGATCGACTTCACGCCCGCGCACACCACCGTGATCCGGGTACGCGCCAGCAGCCCCAGGTCGGCCGACTCGTCCTGGGTGACCGTCCACTCCCGGTGCACGCCGCCCAGCCCGCCGGTGGCGAACACCCGGACGCCCGCCAGCGCGGCCAGCTGCGCCGTCGCCGACACGGTGGTCGCGCCGCTCGCCCCCGCCGCCACCGCGAGCGGCAGATCCCGGTGGCCCAGCTTGCGTATCCCCTCCTCGTTCGCGACCCGCTCCACCTGCTCCTTGTCCAGGCCGACCCGGGGCCGCCCGTCGAGCACGGCGACGGTCGCCGGCACGGCACCCTCCCGCCGCACCGCCTCCTCCAGCTCCAGCGCCACCTGCAGGTTGCGCGGGCGGGGCAGGCCGTGCGCGATGATCGTGGACTCAAGGGCCACCACCGGCCGCCCCGCGTCGATCGCTTCCCGGACTTCCTCCGACACCACCAGCACCACGTGCCCGCCTCCTGTCCGTCGGTCCTTCCTCATCTCTGGCGGGCACCGGCCGCGGCTAAACGCTTGTGGCCCGTGCGGGAGGCCACCAGCCTGGGACCCATGACGAACAACACCACGCGCCTCGACCACGTCGTCCTGTGGGTGACCGACCCGGTCGCCGCGGCCGTCTTCTACGACACGGCCGTCGGCCTGGAACCGATCAACGTCGCCGAGTTCGTGCAGGGGACGGTGTCCTTCCCCTCCGCCCGCGTCAACGAGGAGACCATCCTCGATCTCGCCCCGAAGACCCTCGCCGAACGGATGCGGATGCTGCCCGGCTCCGTCGCGAGCGCGGGCCACCCGGTCAACCACCTCTGCCTGTCCCTGCCGGCCGACGCCTTCGACGCCCTGCGCTCCCGTCTGGAGGACCACGACGTCCCCGTCTCCGACATCGACCACGGCCTGTCCGGCGCCCGCGGCAACGCCACGCGCAGCTTCTACTTCCGCGACCCCGACGGCAACGTCTTCGAGGCCCGGCACTACGACGAGCAGCCGCGTCCCTGACCGGTCAGAACAGCGGCTCCGGCAGCACACCCTCCAGGGCGAGCAGCTTCCGTTTGGTCTCCAGCCCGCCCCCGAAACCGCCGATGCCGCCGTCGCTCTCCACCACCCGATGGCACGGCACCACGACCGGCAGCGGATTCGCTCCCATCGCCGCACCGACCGCCTGCGCCCCTCCGGGCTGCCCGACCCGGCCCGCCAGATCGCCGTACCCCACCACGGTGCCGTACGGCACACCGGATGCGAGCTCGCGCAGGACCTGCCGGTTGAACCCGGAGATCAGCGACCAGTCCAGGGGCAGGTCGAAGTCGTGCCGCTCGCCCGCGAAGTACGCCCGTAGCTGCCGTATCGCCTCGGCCAGCAACGGCGATCCCGGATCCTCCACGGGCTCGCCGCCCAGCCGCGCGGCCAGCCGCTCCAGTGCCCGGTCGCGCGCCGTGTCCGAGGCGTGGAACACGACGTTGACCAGACCGTCGCGGGTCGCCGCCAGCATCAGCGGGCCGATGTCCGTGCCCACGACGGCCCACACGACCCGGTGCTCATCCTGCCCATGGCTGTCCATGCGCCCACGGTACGACCCGCCACTGACAACGCCCGCCCGGCTCAGTTCCCGTCCAGTGCCGCCCGCACCACGTCGGGCTTGTTGGAGATGATCCCGTCACCCCCGTACCCGGCGACCCTGCGGGCGGTGGCCGCGTCGTCCACCGTCCAGGCGAACAACCCGAGGGGCCTGCCGTGCGGCCCGTCGAAGGCGTGCACGGTCGCGACGTACTCCGGGGAGAGCGACCCGTACGAGGGGTTGACCATGTCGGTGAATCGAGCGAACCCGTGCAGCTGTGCGGCGGTGGGCGTACCGAGGTAGCCGGTGATCACCGCGGGCCTCAGCTCGTGCACCGTCCGCACGCTGTCGGCGCTGAAGCTCTGCACGATCAGCCGTTCCAGGTGCCGGCGGTCCAGCCAGCCCTCGTTGTCGAGGAGCTCCAGCGTCTGACGCTCGATGCCCGGGTACAGCTCGGGACTCTTGATCTCCAGGAGCAGCTTCTCGTGGTTGTGCTCGACCCGGCGCATGTACTGCCTCAGGGTCGGCACGCGCGCGCCCGCGTAGCCGGGGGAGAACCAGCTGCCCGCGTCCAGCCGGGCGATCTCGGCCGCGGTGAAGTCCCCCACCTTCCAGGGCGCACGGCCGGGGAAGACGTCCTCGACGTTCGTGGTCCGCTCCAGACTCTCGTCGTGCAGGACCACCAGCTCGCCGTCCCTGGTGCGCTGGACGTCGTTCTCCACCCACGAAAAGCCCAGCTGGGCGGCCTTGTCGATGGCGGCCAGCGTGTTCTCGGGGGCGTAGGCGGAGGCGCCCCGGTGGGCGATCACCGTGGGCACGTGCACCTCGCGTGCGCGTGCGGCCGAAGTCGGGCTGAGCAGGGCCACGGCCGTTCCCAGGGCCGCGGCGACGGCGGCGGCGACCACGCGTGCGTACATGCGTCATCCTCACGTCGAGCGAATACCGACAGCACCAGACTGACAGCACCGGGTCAACGGCACCCGGGCGCACCATGGCCACAGATTGAATGGTGATGTCCAGGTCCGCTCACCGGTGCCGCACATCTGCGGCAAGGACGTGTTTCTTTGCCGGAAAGTCGTTCGACCATTCCGGTGGGGGTCATACTCTCTGCGACAACCCTGACCGCCCGAGCGGTCCTGGGACGGGGGCATATTCAGGTATTCCGGGACGCAAGAAGGCGGAAGGGCAGCCGCGGATGCAAGGCACGGTCGACGGATTCAGCTACGGGGCCGTCACCCCGTTGGTGGCCTATCTGATGGCGTGCCTCGGCGGCGCCCTCGGCCTGCGCTGCACCACACGCTCCCTGCTGGTCACCCACGCGCGGCGCCCCGCCTGGCTGGCCCTGGGGTCGGCGGCGATCGGCTCCGGTATCTGGACCATGCACTTCGTCGCCATGATGGGCTTCACCATCAAGGAGGCGCCGATCCACTACGACAAGGCGCTCACCTACGCGAGCCTCGGGCTCGCCGTCGTCATGGTCGGCGTCGGGATCTTCATCGTCGGCTACCGGGGCGCCACCGGTACGCCTCTCTTCACCGGCGGCACGATCACCGGGCTGGGCGTCGCCTCCATGCACTATCTCGGCATGGCGGGCGTCCGCTTCCACGGGCGGTTCACCTACAACACGCTCACCGTCGCCGCCTCCGTCGTCATAGCGGTCGTGGCCGCCACCGCCGCCCTGTGGGCCGCCGGACAGGTGCGGGGCTTCCTGTGGAGCGTCGGAGCGAGTCTCGTCATGGGACTCGCGGTCAGCGGCATGCACTACACCGGGATGGCCGCCCTCGGCGTCCATCTCGACGGGCCCTCCCACACCGTCGGCGGCACACCCGAGGCGTCCGTGCTCGCGCCCATGCTGATCGGCCCGCTGGCCTTCCTGCTCCTCGCGGGCGTCGTCGTGGTCTTCGACCCGCTCATGATCATGGGCCGGCCCGGCGGGGGGCCCGTCGAGCACAAACCGGGTGTCCCGGCCGCCGCCGTCGCCACGCACACGGAGCGCCGCCCCGCCCTGCACGAGGGCCGCCGGCCGGCCCCCCGGCCGGAGCACCACGGCTCCCGGGCCCCGCAGAACCGCTGACCGGAGCCCGTTGTCAGTGGGGGGTCGTACGGTTGATGTCATGCGGCCCGTTTCCCACATCGAACGCACGGTGGCGCCCTTCGAGGTCGTCAGCCCCTACCAGCCCAGCGGCGACCAGCCGGCGGCCATCGCCGAGCTGGCCAAGCGCATCGAGGCCGGTGAGAAGGACGTCGTCCTCCTGGGCGCGACCGGCACCGGCAAGTCCGCCACCACCGCCTGGATGATCGAGAAGCTCCAGCGCCCCACCCTGGTGATGGCGCCGAACAAGACGCTGGCCGCCCAGCTGGCGAACGAGTTCCGCGAGCTGCTGCCGAACAACGCGGTCGAGTACTTCGTCTCGTACTACGACTACTACCAGCCCGAGGCCTACGTCCCCCAGTCGGACACCTACATCGAGAAGGACTCCTCGATCAACGAGGAGGTCGAGCGCCTGCGTCACTCGGCCACCAACTCGCTGCTCACCCGCCGCGACGTCGTCGTGGTCGCCTCGGTGTCGTGCATCTACGGCCTCGGTACGCCGCAGGAGTACGTGGACCGCATGGTCCCCCTCCGGGTCGGCGACGAGATCGACCGGGACGACCTGCTGCGCCGCTTCGTCGACATCCAGTACACGCGCAACGACATGGCGTTCAGCCGCGGCACCTTCCGGGTCCGCGGCGACACCATCGAGATCTTCCCGGTCTACGAGGAGCTGGCCGTCCGCATCGAGATGTTCGGTGACGAGATCGAGGCGCTCTCCACGCTGCACCCGATCACCGGGGAGATCATCAGCGACGACCAGCAGCTCTATGTCTTCCCCGCCTCCCACTACGTCGCAGGTCCCGAGCGCATGGAGCGGGCCGTCAACGACATCGAGAAGGAGCTGGGGGAGCGCCTCGCCGAGCTGGAGAAGCAGGGCAAGCTCCTGGAGGCCCAGCGGCTTCGCATGCGCACCACGTACGACATCGAGATGCTCCGCCAGATCGGCACCTGCTCCGGCGTGGAGAACTACTCGATGCACTTCGACGGCCGCCTGCCCGGCTCCCCGCCCAACACCCTGCTGGACTACTTCCCGGACGACTTCCTGCTCGTCATCGACGAATCGCACGTGACCGTGCCGCAGATCGGCGCGATGTACGAGGGCGACGCCTCCCGCAAGCGCACCCTCGTGGATCACGGCTTCCGCCTCCCCTCCGCCCTGGACAACCGTCCCTTGAAGTGGGAGGAGTTCCAGGAGCGCATCGGACAGACCGTCTACCTGTCGGCCACCCCGGGCACCTACGAGATGTCGCGTTCGGACGGTGTGGTCGAGCAGATCATCCGGCCGACCGGCCTGGTCGACCCGGAGGTCGTGGTCAAGCCCACCGAGGGCCAGATCGACGACCTGGTGCACGAGATCCGCAAGCGCACCGAGAAGGACGAGCGGGTCCTCGTCACCACGCTGACCAAGAAGATGGCCGAGGACCTCACCGACTACTTCCTGGAACTCGGCATCCAGGTCCGCTACCTGCACAGCGACGTCGACACCCTGCGCCGCATCGAGCTGCTGCGTGAGCTGCGTTCCGGTGAGTACGACGTCCTGGTCGGCATCAACCTGCTCCGTGAGGGCCTCGACCTGCCCGAGGTGTCCCTGGTGGCGATCCTGGACGCCGACAAGGAGGGCTTCCTCCGCTCGGGCACCTCGCTGATCCAGACCATCGGCCGCGCGGCACGCAACGTCTCCGGCCAGGTCCACATGTACGCCGACAAGATCACCCCGGCGATGGAGAAGGCCATCGAGGAGACCAACCGCCGCCGGGAGAAGCAGGTCGCCTACAACAAGGCGAACGGCATCGACCCCCAGCCCCTGCGCAAGAAGATCAACGACATCGTCGCGCAGATCGCCCGGGAGGAGGTCGACACCGAGCAACTCCTCGGCTCCGGTTACCGCAGGACGGCGGACGGCAAGGGCACGAAGGCCCCCGTCCCGTCGCTCGGCGACAAGGCGGCCAAGGGCGCGAAGGCCGGCAAGACCGCCAAGGGCAAGACGGTGCCCACGGACCGTCCGGCGGCCGAACTGGCCGAGCAGATCGAGGAGATGACCGAGCGCATGCGCGCCGCCGCCGCGGAGCTGCAGTTCGAGGTCGCGGCCCGGCTGCGCGACGAGGTCGCCGAGATGAAGAAGGAACTGCGCCAGATGCGGGAGGCCGGCCTCGCCTGAACCCGCAGGGCAGCGCCGGTCCTCGGCAGGAGCGCCGAGTGTTGCAACACCGACACAAAGCGCGAGCCGGGGGTCGGCACTGTCAGCGGCCCTGCGTAGGGTTTTGACAACCGCGCCGGTGGCAGCAACAGCTCGGCGTGGCAACAGGGGACCGTCGAAAGGGGATCCAGCCGTGTCCGTCAACTTGTCCAAGGGTCAGGCCATCAGCCTGGAGAAGAAGGACGGAGGCACCCTGACCGCGGTCCGCATGGGGCTCGGCTGGCAGGCGGCGAAGCGGCGCGGACTCTTCGGCTCCCGCACCCGCGAGATCGACCTGGACGCCTCGGCGGTGCTCTTCGCCGGCGCGGAACCCAAGGACGTCGTCTTCTTCCGCCACCTGGTGAGCGACGACGGCTCCGTGCGCCACACCGGTGACAACCTCGTCGGCGGCGCCGGTCAGGGCGGCGACGACGAGGCGATCCTGGTGGACCTCCAGCGCGTCCCGGTCCACATCGACCAGATCGTCTTCACGGTGAACTCCTTCACCGGCCAGACGTTCCAGGAGGTGCAGAACGCCTTCTGCCGGCTCGTGGACGAGACCAACGGCCAGGAACTCGCCCGCTACACCCTGGCCGGCGGCGGCGAGTACACCGCCCAGATCATGGCCAAGGTCCACCGGGCGGGCACCGGGTGGACGATGACCGCCATCGGCGCCCCGGCCAACGGACGCACCTTCCAGGACCTGATGCCGACGATCGTGCCGCACCTCTAGGACGCACCGCCCGCTCTCGACCGGATCGTGGTGCTTCCGCGGCGGCGGCACGGTCGCGAGCCCGGCGCGTCGATCAGGGCGATACGCACGACGGTACGACCCAGGGGGGCGACGGCGATGGCGGCTGAGCTGGTGCGGGGGCAGAACCACCCGCTGCCCCAGGTCCGGCTGGAGATCCGGATCTCGGCAGGGGCGCCGGTGCTGGCCGGAGTCACACTCGGCGACGAGCACGGCACGGTGCACGGCCGGGAAGGGGTCGCCGGCCCCGGCGCCCCGGCACCGCCCGCCGTCGAGACGCCCCGCCTGGCCGCCGCCGAGCACTGCCTGACCGTCGACCTGGCCGCCCTGCCCAAGGCCGTGCACAGGGTCGACGTGTTCCTCGCCCTGCCCGCCGGTACCGCGGGCCCGCGCCGCTTCGGCGCCGTTCCGGCCCCGCACACCACGGTGAGCAGCCCGGACGGCACCGAACTCGCCTCCTACACCCTCACCGGCCTGGACACCGAGACGGCCGTGAGCGCCCTGGAGCTGTACCGCAGGCAGGGGGCCTGGAAGGTGCGCGCGACGGGCCAGGGCTATGCGGGCGGCCTCCCCGCGCTCCTCGCCGACAGGGGCCTGAGCGACGCCAGGGATCTCGCGAGGGCCCTCCAGGAGGCGGCAGCCCAGTGTCTGCCCGGTCCGGCACCCGTACCGGTGACCCGCCGCGACCCGGACCCGAGAACCGCCGGGTCCGCTTCCCGGACCGGCTCCCCCTCCCAGGCCGCGTCCGCTGCCGGTCTCCCACAGCCGCCGCGACCGGAGGACCCGCGGAGCCTCGACGACGGCGGTGGTGCTCCCGCTCCCCGGCATCCCGGCGGTCCGGTCGACTACACACACCCTCGCCGCACCCACGGCATTGCGTCCCCGCCCCCGGCGCCCCCACCGGCCGACGGGCAGCCCGCTCGGCCCGTGGCCGGAGACGCCGTGGGCTGGTCGATGGAGGAGAGGCTGTACAACCAGGTCTGGGGCATGTTCGAGGACCTGGCCCGCACCGTCGCCGCCTACCGCGGTGCCGTGGAGTTCGCCGACTCCCGCCTGGAGAAGGAGCTGGACCAGGCTCTCGCCGACCCCCGCCAGCGGCTCGGCACCGCGGGCGACGCCGCCCGCGAGGCGGCCCACACGCGCCGGACCCAGCTGGCCGACCAGGCACGCGCGGCCATCGACCGCGATCTGGCCCAGCTCACCGCCGAGGCCGAGGTCGTCGAATCCGCGCTCCCACCGGCCTTCGCCCGCTGGGACAACCCCGTCTGGCACGCCTACCGGGCTCCCGCCGAGCCGCCGATGGCCCTGCGGCTCGGCGATCTCCACCTGCCCGAGAGCGTGCCCCTGCGCATCCCGCTGCTGGTCAGGATGCCGCTGGAGCGTGGTCTGTGGATCGACAGCGGTCCGACGCAGGCCACCGAGGACGGTGGGCCCGACTCAGCCGAGCTACGGCACCTGGCCATGACGGCGGCGGTCGCCCTCGCGGTGCGTCTGCTCGCCGTGCACCCGCCCAGGGCGTTCGCGGTCCAGGTCATCGACCCGGCCGGTGCCGGGTCACAGGCGTTGTCTCCGCTGACGCGGTCCGGAGTCCTGGCCGCACCGCCCGCGGCCGGGGCGGTGGGGGTAGCGCAGGCGTTGGAACGGCTCACCCGGCGAGTCGACCTGGTGCAGATGGCGGTGCGTGGCGGCGCGGCCGAGTCGCTGCCGGCCGATGTGGACACCGCTCAGCACCTGCTGATCGTCAACGACTTCCCGCACGGGTTCGACGATCGTTCGCTGACGCGGCTGCGTTATCTCGCCGACGAAGGTCCGGCCGTCGGCGTGCACCTCCTGCTGGTGGCCGACCGTGAGGACGCCGCCGCGTACGGCCCCTTGCTCGACCCGTTGTGGCGTTCGCTGTTGCGACTCACTCCGCTGCCCGACGACCACCTGGCGGATCCGTGGGTCGGTCACGCCTGGACGTACGAGCCCTCGCTCGTCCCGGCCGGCAGCGGCATCCTCCAAGAGGTGCTCGCCGAGGTGACCAAGGCTCGCACCAAGCAGTGGTAAAGATCCCCTGACCTGGGTATTTGGTGATTTCTTTACTGTACTCTTTACCTTTCCTTGGCGATTGGGGTACTCTCGTCCGTACGGAGGGGAGTACTCCCTGACTGCGGCGCACCCGTCAGTACGGACCGTTCCAGGTCCCGGGGCGTCGGCCCATCGCGGGTGGAAGAGACCTCCGGCAGCGACAACGCTGTTGTGTTTGCCGTCACGTAATGCCGGAGGTGCAGTGGAAGTCTCCATGGGCCTGTGGGTCCTCACCATCATCGGTCTCGCCGCCCTGATCGCGGTCGACTTCTTCATCGGCCGCAAGCCGCACGAGGTGTCGATCAAGGAAGCGGGAATCTGGACGGTCGTCTGGATCGCGCTGGCCGGCCTCTTCGGTCTCGGTCTGCTCGTCTTCGGCGGCGGACAACCGGCCGGCGAGTTCTTCGCGGGCTTCATTACCGAGAAGTCGCTGAGCGTCGACAACCTCTTCGTCTTCGTCCTGATCATGGCGAAGTTCGCGGTACCCACCCAGTACCAGCAGCGCGTCCTGCTCGTCGGCGTCCTCATAGCCCTGGTCCTGCGGGCCGTCTTCATCGCCGCCGGAGCCGCGATCCTCGCCAGCTTCTCCTGGGTGTTCTACCTCTTCGGTGCCTTCCTGATATGGACCGCCTGGAAGCTCGTCCAGGAGGCCCGTGCGGACGAGCAGGACGAGGAGTACGAGGAGAACAAGCTGCTGAAGGCCGCGGAGCGCAGGTTCGGCGTGGCCGACCGGTACCACGGCACCAAGCTGTGGATCCAGCAGAACGGCAAGCGCGTCATGACCCCGATGCTGGTCGTGATGCTCGCCATCGGTACCACCGACGTGCTGTTCGCCCTGGACTCCATCCCCGCGATCTTCGGACTGACCCAGGACCCGTACATCGTCTTCACCGCCAACGCCTTCGCCCTGATGGGTCTGCGACAGCTGTACTTCCTCATCGGCGGCCTGCTCAAGAAGCTGGTCCACCTCTCGTACGGCCTGTCGATCATCCTCGGCTTCATCGGCGTGAAGCTGGTGCTGCACGCCCTGCACGAGTCCGGTGTCCATGTGCCCGAGATCAGCATCCCGGTCTCGCTCGGCGTGATCTGCGCGGTCCTCGCCGTCACCACGATCACCAGCCTGCTGGCCACCAGGAAGCAGGAGGCCGTCGGTGCCGCGCAGGCCGGCGGCGAGGGTGCGCGGAAGGACAGCGTCGACGTCTGACGGCGACGACGCGGAAGCCCGCGCCCCCACAGAGCTCCCCAGCGGGGTCTCGTCGGGACGCGGGGCCCGGTCCCGCCGGGACCGGGCCCCGCACCGGAAAGGATGAGAGGTATCCGAAAAGAACGGAATGCGAACTCTGTAGGCCTCTGCGAACATCGCCGCATGATCACTCGGCTCCGGTCGCTCACTCGGTCATGGACGATCCTCGTGCCGGTGCTCGCGGTCGTCCTGCTGGTCTTCACCTGGGGCAGGGATCTGCCCGGCGCGGTCGTCGGCCTGGTCACCGTCGTCCTCGCCGGGTCCGTTCTCGCGGCGGTGCACCACGCCGAGGTGATCGCCCACCGGGTCGGTGAGCCCTTCGGTTCCCTGGTGCTCGCCATCGCCGTCACGATCATCGAGGTGGCTCTGATCGTCACACTGATGGCGGACGGCGGGGACAAGAGTTCCACCCTGGCCCGGGACACGGTCTTCGCCGCCGTGATGATCACCTGCAACGGCGTCGTCGGACTGAGCCTGCTGGCCGCCTCCCTGCGGCACGGCACGGCCGTCTTCAACCCCGAGGGCACGGGCGCGGCTCTGGCCACGGTGGCGACGCTGGCCACGCTCAGCCTGGTGCTGCCGACCTTCACCACCAGCAAGCCCGGACCCGAGTTCTCCAGCGTCCAGCTGACCTTCGCCGCGATGTCCTCCCTGATTCTGTACGGGCTGTTCGTGGCCACCCAGACCGTGCGCCACCGCGACTACTTCCTGCCCATCACCCGACAGGGCGAGGTCATCACCGTCGAAGACCACGCCCGGCCCCCGTCCGCGCGCACCGCGTGGACCAGCCTCGGCCTGCTCGCGCTGGCCCTGGTCGGCGTGGTCGGCCTGGCCAAGGGCGTGTCACCCACGATCGAGGCGGGCGTGGCGGCGGCGGGCCTGCACCACGCCGTGGTCGGCGTGATCATCGCCCTGCTCGTCCTGCTGCCCGAGACGATCGCCGCGCTGCGCTCCGCCCGCCGTGACCGGGTGCAGACCAGCCTCAACCTCGCACTCGGCTCCGCGATGGCCAGCATCGGTCTGACCATCCCGGCCGTGGCGCTCGCCTCCGTCTGGCTGTCCGGGCCGCTCGTCCTCGGCCTCGGCCCGACCCACATGCTGCTGCTCGCGCTGACCGTGGTGGTCAGTTCCCTGACCGTGGTGCCGGGCCGGGCCACCCCCCTGCAGGGCGGCGTCCACCTCGTGTTGCTCGCGGCCTACCTGGAACTGGCGATCAACCCGTAGCGGACGGCCGACCCGGCGGTGGCACCGGTCAGCTGCCGACCGGCTCCACCGCCGGCGCCGGCACCGGCCGGGTCTCCGGCAGCAGCGCGAAGCACACCAGGCTGACCAGCGCGACGCCCATCAGATACACACCCACACCCCACGGCACCCGCCCGCCCCGCTCCGCGAGCGTCGTGGCCACGATCGGGGTGAGGGCCCCGCCGAAGACCCCGCCCAGGTTGTAGCCCACGGCGGCGCCCGTGCAGCGCACCCGGGGCTCGAACAGCTCGGAGAGGTAGGCGGCGATCACCGCGGACATGACACCGAAGGCGAGCAGGGCACCGAGGATCGCGAGAAACATCAGCAGGGGCTCGCCGGTCGCCAGCAGCGCGACCATCGGGAGCATCCACAGGACGCAGGCCGCACACCCCGTCAGGCACATCGGCCGCCGCCCGTACTGGTCTCCGAGCAGCGCCATGAGCGGTGTGAGGGCGCCCTGCACGACCACCGCGCCCATGACGCACAGCAGCACGACCGTCCGGCTCACCCCCAGCCGTTCCGTCGCATAGGCCAGCGACCAGGTCGTCACCGCGTAGAACACCGCATAGCCGACCGCCAGCGCCCCGGCCGTCAGCAGCACCAGCCGCCCGTGGTGCCGCACGACCTCGACGAGCGGCAGGCGGGCGTGGTCGTCGATCTCCAGGAAGCGCGGGCTCTCGGTGAGGGAGGAGCGCAGCCACAGACCGGCCAGCGCCAGCGCGCCGGCCGCCCAGAACGGCACGCGCCAGCCCCAGCGCGCGAACTCCGCGTCGGACAGCGCCGCGGACAGCGCGAGCATCACCCCGTTGGCCAGGAGGAAGCCGAACGCCGGCCCCACCTGGGGGAAGCTCGACCAGAGGGCACGCCGCCGGGCGGGAGCGTGCTCGGCGGTCAGCAGTACCGCCCCGCCCCACTCCCCGCCGAGCCCCAGCCCCTGCAGGAAGCGCAGCACGAGCAGCAGTACGGGAGCGGCGACACCGATCGTGCCGTAGGACGGCACACAGCCGACCGCCACCGTCGAGGCGCCGGTGAGCAGCAGCGAGAGGACGAGCACCGGCCGCCGCCCGCGCCGGTCCCCGAGGTGCCCGAAGACCACCGAGCCCAGCGGCCGGGCCACGAACCCGACCCCGAACGTCCCGAACGCCGCCAGCGTCCCCGCGACCGGCGAGAAGGTCGGGAAGAACAGCGGCCCGAGAACCAGAGCGGCCGCTGTGCCGTAGACGAAGAAGTCGTAGAACTCGATCGCCGTTCCGGCGAGGGAGGCGGCGGCGAGCCGCGGCATGGACGGGGTGTTTACGGCACGTACACGGTGCATGTCGCGTCAACTACCCAGTGTGATCAAGGGTTACGGGGGCGTGCGGAGGTGATCACGTAGCTGGAGCGCACGCCGCGGGCTACCGGGGCGCGGGGCCCGGTGTCCGGCCTGACCGGCGTGATAGACCGGGGCGAGCAGCGGTCGTCGACGCACCGCCCCGAACGGACCGGAGGAACCGTGCCCCGCACCCTGGCCAACGCCCCGATCATGATCCTCAACGGGCCCAACCTGAACCTGCTCGGCCAGCGCCAGCCCGAGATCTACGGCCGGGACACGCTGGCCGACGTGGAGGCGCTGTGCGCCGAGGCGGCGGCCGCGCACGGGGGCACGGTGGACTTCCGGCAGTCCAACCACGAGGGCGAACTGGTCGACTGGATCCACGAGGCGCGGCTGAACCACTGCGGCATCGTCATCAACCCCGGCGCCTACTCGCACACGTCGGTCGCCCTCCTGGACGCGCTCAACACCTGCGACGGCATGCCCGTGCTGGAGGTGCACATCTCCAATATCCACCAGCGGGAATCGTTCCGGCACCACTCCTACGTCTCGCTGCGCGCCGACGGCGTGATCGCCGGATGCGGAGTGCAGGGCTACGTGTTCGGCGTGGAGCGGGTCGCCGCGCTGGCCGGGGCGGCGCCGACGCGGACGTGAACCCGTGCGCGGGTCTACAGCCGGCCCGCCTCCACGATCCGCCGCAGGAAGCGCCGGGTGCGTTCCTGCCGCGGGTCACCGAAGACCTGCTCGGCGGAACCGCGCTCCAGCACGACCCCGCCGTCCAGGAAGCACACCTGGTCGGCGACGTCCCGCGCGAAACCCATCTCGTGCGTCGCGAGCACCATCGTCATGCCCTTGTCCTTCAGACCGCGGACCACGTCCAGCACCTCGCCCACGAGTTCCGGGTCGAGCGCGGCCGTGATCTCGTCCAGCAGGAGCAGCCGGGGCCGCACCGCGAGGGCCCGCACGATCGCCACACGCTGCTGCTGACCGCCGCTCAGCCGGTCCGGGTAGGCGCCCGCCCTGCCGCCCAGTCCAAGGCGCTCCAGCAGCTCCCTGGCCCGTTCCTCGGCCTCCGCCCGGGAGACGCCGTGCACCCGGCGTGGTGCGAGCGTGATGTTGTCGAGCACGGTCATGTGCGGGAAGAGGTTGTACGCCTGGAAGACGACGCCGATCCGGCGCCGCACCGCGTCCTGGTCCGCGCGCGGGTCGGTGATCTCCTCGCCGTCCAGCCAGATGGCGCCGTCGTCAATCTCCTCCAGGAGGTTGGCGCAGCGCAGCAGCGTCGACTTGCCCGATCCGGAGGCGCCGATCAGCGCGGTCACCGTGTGCGGGGGCACCTCGAGATCGACGTCCCGCAGGACGACGGAGCCGCCGAAGGTCTTGCGGACCGACTCCATCCGCAGGACGGGCGCGTTGCTCGCGGGCGTGCTCTCAGGCGTGCTCACAGGGGCTCCTCCCCGGGTGCTCACAGGGGCCCTCCCTGGGCCCGCCGCCGGTCCATCCGTGCCGTCACCCAGTCGGTGAACCGGGTCATCGGGATGGTCAGCGCCACGAACACCAGCCCCGCGACGATGTACGGCGTGTAGTTCAGACTGCGGCCCACGATGATGTCGGCCGCCCGTACGGCGTCCACCGCACCTCCGATGGACACCAGACCGGTGTCCTTCTGCAGTGACACCAGGTCGTTGAGGAGCGGCGGTACCTGCCGGCGGACGGCCTGCGGCAGGACGACGTAGCGCAGGGCCTGCCGGTTGGTCAGGCCCAGCGAGCGGGCCGCGGCACGCTGCGAGGGGTGGACGGACTCGATGCCGGCCCGGAACACCTCCGCCACGTAAGCCGAGTACGTCAACGTCAGCGCCGTACCGCCGAGCAGCACGGGGTCGACCGTGACGCCTTGCAGCCGCAGGGCCGGCACCCCCAGGACCACGATCATCAGGTTGATGATCAGCGGCAGACCGCGGAAGAAGTCGGTGTAGGCCGCCGCGAGCACCCGGAGCGGGAAGAAGACCGGGCCCCGCAGTGTGCGCGCGATGGCGATCAGCATGCCCAGGACCAGCACGGCGGCGCCGCAGACCAGCAGCAGGCGGACGTTCAGCCACAGCCCGTCGAGGACCTTCGGGAACGCCTCGCGCGCGTAGTGCGCGCTGAAGAAGGTCTCCCTGGTGCGCGGCCAGCCCGGCGCGTCGACGACGACCAGGTAGAGCACCGCGGCCGTGACCAGCGTCGACAGGGACGCGATCGCCGTGGCGCGGCGGGCACGCGCGCGTGTGTAGCGCTCACGTGCCAGCCGTCGCTCGGAGGGGGTGTAGCCGTCACCGGACCCGCCGGTGCCCTCGGTCATGTCACCCTTGTCGTCCGCCCCTCCCCGGGCCGACTCGTCCTTCGTGACCGTCACTTGAGCACCGGGGCGTCGACGGCGTCCGAGAGCCACTGCTTCTCGATGGCGGCCAGCGTGCCGTCCTTGCGCAGCGCGTCGACGGCGGCGGTCACGCACGGCGTCAGAGCGCTGCCCTTGTCCAGTACCAGCCCGAACTGCTCGGGCGTGCCGCCCTGGTTCTCGAACTGGCCGACGATCTTCGCGTTCGTCACCTCGGCCGCGGTGATGTAGAAGGCGGTCGGCAGATCGGTGACGACGGCGTCCACCTGACCGTTCTTCAGCGCGGACTTGGCCTGGTCGTTCTTGGCGTAGACGGCCGCCTCCTGCTCCGGCTTCACGACGTCGCCGATGTAGTCGAGGCTCGTGGTACCCACCTGGGCACCCAGCTTGAGCTTCTTGAGATCCGCGATGCTCCTCGCCCCGGCGGCCTTGCTGCCCTTCAGCGCGATGACGGCCTGACGCACGTCGTAGTAACCGGAGGAGAAGTCCACGGCCTTCTTGCGCTCGTCGCTGATCGACACCTGGTTGATGTCGAAGTCGAAGGTCTTCGCGCCCGGCGCGAACGCCTTGTTGAACGGCACGCTCTGCCAGGCGACCGCGCTCTTGCCGTACCCCAGCCGCTTCGCCACGGCATAGGCGACCGCGGACTCGAAGCCCTTGCCGTTGGCGGGCTTGTCGTCCTTGAACCAGGGCTCGTACGCCGGTTCGTCCGTGGCGATCGTCAGTTTCCCGGACGTCTTGGTGGCGAGCCCGCCCTTGGCGCAGCCGGCGCTACCCGACGGGGCGGCCGACGTCTTCTCCTCGGGCTGCGGAGCACAGCCGACAGCGGTGGCGAGCAGGGCTACGGTGACGGCGGCGAGGGCGCGGCGCACGGCGCGAGGGGCAGGGTGCATGGCGGGAGAGTGGCAGCGAACGCCGTGTCTGTCCAGGTCACAGGGGTAGTTGTCCGCATGGTGGGAACGGGTGTTGCGGCCGTGTGAACGGGTGCGGACGCAGCTCACGCGCGCGTGCCCGGGTTCTGGCCCGGGCCGCCGGCCGAGGGCGGGGTTGGAGACCGGCGGCCCTACCGCTCAGGAGCCGTCGATCCTGTGCGGGGCTGCTACCAGTTGACTGCGGCCGGCGGCTGTCCGCGAGTGCGCACGGGGGCTCGTTGCGTGCGAAAGGTTCACACGGGGCGCACGCAGGGGTGGTGCACGCCGGGAGTGCATACGAGTGCGCGCCCGGCGCATGCTCAACTGCGGTATGGGCGGCGCGCGTACGGCTCACGCGCCGGAGCGTGCAAGCGGCAGGCCGCGCTCACCACCCGCGCGCGTGCCACTCCGGCAGGTGCGGCCGTTCCGCGCCCAGCGTGGTGTCGTTGCCATGGCCCGGATAGACCCAGGTCTCGTCCGGCAGCACGTCGAAGATCTTCGTCTCCACGTCGTGGATCAGGCTGGCGAACGCCTTGGGGTCCTTGCGGGTGTTGCCGACACCACCGGGGAAGAGGCAGTCGCCGGTGAAGACGTGCGGGTGGCCGTGCGGGTCGTCGTAGACCAGCGCGATCGAACCGGGCGTGTGCCCGACCAGGTGGCGTGCGGTGAGCTTTACCCGGCCCACCCTGATGACGTCGCCGTCGTCGACGAGGACATCGGTGGGCACCGGGATGCCAGCGGCGTCCTCCCGGCCGGCGTACGTCCGCGCGCCCGTGGCCGCGACCACGTCGGCGAGCGCCTGCCAGTGGTCGCCGTGCTGATGCGTGGTGACGACGGACGCGATGCCGTCGTCACCGATCATGCCGAGGAGTGTCTGCGCCTCGTTGGCGGCGTCGATCAGAAGCTGCTCGTCGGTGGCCCGGCAGCGCAGCAGATAGGCGTTGTTGTCCATCGGGCCGACCGCGATCTTGGTGATCATCAGGTCTTTCAGCTCGTGCACATCCGCCGGTCCGCCGACCTTGACCTCTCCGGAGTACGTCATGACGGCAGCCTATAGCGAGGAGCCCTTGGCGGACGGCCGCCCGCACGGGCCCGCCGACAGGCGTCGTCCTACAGGGCAGGCAGCTTCGGCAGCGCCCCGCCCCGCACCTCCAGCGCGGAACCGTCGCGGCGCCCGGCCAGCCAGCCCACCAGGACCGCCGGCCCGCCGGCGACCGTGATCTCGGGGATCCCCGGATCCTCCGCCGCCCGCCCGGTGGTCCACGCGCGCGTGCCGTCCGTGAGGCGGGTCGCGGGGACGTCCGGGTGCCCGGAGAAGCGGTCCGTGAGGAAGTCGGTCTCCCGTTCCAGGAACTCGGCCGGAAGATCCTCCAGCTCGTACCCGATCCCCAGGTCGACGTGGTGCAGCTCCACCTCCGCCCACCGGCGGAACGGCACCCGGGCCGCGGAGTCGAGGACTCCGTTGCGCAGCTCCACCGTCCGCGTCCAGTCCGCGGGCTCGTCCCCGGCCGCCTGGAAGCGGGCCGCGCTCTCCCGGACGTCGGCGACCTGCGCCTCCAGCGGCCGCGGCGCGTCCCGCTCGATGTCGGCTTCCCGGGCCTGCGCACTCGCGTACATGGGACGGCCCCGGAGGACGTTCAGAAGCGCGTCCGCGTTCCGGGCGAGGTGGGCGAGGACATGCCCACGGCTCCAGCCCGGCAGCCGTGACGGCTGGGCGAGCGCGGCGTTGTCCAGTTCGGCGACCGCGCTGAGCAGCCGATCGGTCGCTTCACGTACACGGGCCAGGTCATGAGCGTGATCATTCATGGTGCTGACCCTAGTCCGGCCACACCTTCGAGTGAAGGTGGTGAACCTCGCCCGCAAATCGAAAGCACGTGCTATATCGTCGGTGGCGGCGTCGGGCATGCTGGAAGGCCGGGGGTTGTTATGCAACCGGGCAATCCGACCGGCGTTGTCAGTGGCTCCCCCTAGTCTGAAGAAGCACGGGGGCCCCGCCCCTGTCACTTCTCTCAAGAAAGGTGCGGACCGGCGTGGCCGACCGTCTCATCGTCCGTGGCGCGCGCGAGCACAACCTGAAGAATGTCTCGCTCGACCTGCCTCGTGACTCGCTCATCGTCTTCACGGGCCTGTCCGGGTCGGGCAAGTCCTCCCTGGCCTTCGACACGATCTTCGCGGAGGGCCAGCGCCGCTACGTGGAGTCGCTCTCCTCGTACGCACGGCAGTTCCTCGGCCAGATGGACAAGCCCGACGTCGACTTCATCGAGGGCCTCTCCCCGGCTGTCTCGATCGACCAGAAGTCGACCTCGCGCAACCCGCGCTCCACGGTCGGCACGATCACCGAGGTCTACGACTACCTCCGTCTGCTCTTCGCCCGCATCGGCAAGCCGCACTGCCCCCAGTGCGGCCGTCCGATCTCGCGCCAGTCGCCGCAGGCCATCGTGGACAGGGTCCTGGAGCTGCCCGAGGGGAGCCGCTTCCAGGTGCTGTCCCCGCTGGTGCGCGAGCGCAAGGGCGAGTTCGTCGACCTCTTCGCCGACCTCCAGACCAAGGGCTACTCCCGTGCGCGCGTGGACGGCCAGACCGCCCAGCTGTCCGAACCGCCGGTCCTGAAGAAGCAGGAGAAGCACACCATCGAGGTGGTCGTGGACCGCCTCACGGTGAAGGAGTCCGCCAAGCGCCGCCTCACCGACTCCGTGGAGACCGCCCTCGGTCTGTCCGGCGGCATGGTCGTGCTCGACTTCGTGGACCTCCCCGAGGACGACCCCGAGCGCGAGCGCATGTACTCGGAGCACCTCTACTGCCCGTACGACGACCTGTCCTTCGAGGAGCTGGAGCCCCGCTCCTTCTCCTTCAACTCGCCCTTCGGCGCCTGCCCCGAGTGCACCGGCATCGGCACGCGCATGGAGGTCGACCCGGAGCTGATCGTCCCGGACGAGGACAAGTCCCTGGACGAGGGAGCCATACACCCCTGGTCGCACGGGCACACCAAGGACTACTTCGGCCGTCTGATCGGCGCCCTCGCGGACGCCCTCGGCTTCCGCACGGACATCCCCTTCGCGGGTCTGCCGCAGCGTGCCAAGAAGGCCCTGCTCTACGGCCACAAGACCCAGATCGAGGTGCGCTACCGCAACCGGTACGGCCGGGAGCGTGTCTACACCACTCCCTTCGAGGGTGCGGTGCACTTCGTCAAGCGCCGGCACAGCGAGGCCGAGAGCGACGCCAGCCGCGAGCGCTTCGAGGGCTACATGCGCGAGGTGCCCTGCCCCTCCTGCGAGGGCACCCGTCTGAAGCCGATCGTCCTCGCCGTCACGATCATGGAGAAGTCGATCGCCGAGGTCTCGGCGATGTCGATCAGCGACTGCGCGGACTTCCTGGGCAAACTGAAGCTGAACGCCCGCGACAAGAAGATCGCCGAGCGCGTCCTGAAGGAGGTCAACGAGCGGCTGCGCTTCCTGGTCGACGTCGGCCTGGACTACCTCTCGCTCAACCGCGCGGCCGGCACCCTCTCCGGCGGCGAGGCCCAGCGCATCCGCCTGGCCACCCAGATCGGCTCCGGCCTCGTCGGCGTCCTGTACGTCCTGGACGAGCCGTCCATCGGTCTGCACCAGCGGGACAACCACCGTCTGATCGAGACCCTGGTCCGGCTGCGCGACATGGGCAACACGCTCATCGTCGTGGAGCACGACGAGGACACCATCAAGGTCGCCGACTGGATCGTGGACATCGGCCCCGGCGCCGGCGAGCACGGCGGCAAGGTCGTGCACAGCGGCTCCGTGAAGGAACTGCTCGCCAACGCCGAGTCGCAGACCGGCGCCTACCTCTCGGGCCGCAAGTCGATTCCGCTCCCGGACGTACGGCGCCCCCGTGACCCGTCCCGGCAGCTCACCGTGCACGGCGCCCGTGAGAACAACCTGCAGGACATCGACGTCTCCTTCCCGCTCGGTGTGTTCACGGCCGTCACCGGTGTCTCCGGCTCCGGCAAGTCGACGCTGGTCAACGACATCCTGTACACGCACCTGGCCCGCGAGCTGAACGGCGCCCGGACCGTCCCCGGACGGCACACGCGCGTGGACGGCGACGACCTGGTCGACAAGGTCGTGCACGTCGACCAGTCGCCGATCGGCCGCACCCCGCGGTCCAACCCGGCGACCTACACGGGTGTCTTCGACCACATCCGCAAGCTGTTCGCCGAGACCACCGAGGCGAAGGTCCGGGGCTACCTGCCGGGCCGCTTCTCCTTCAACGTCAAGGGCGGTCGCTGCGAGAACTGCGCCGGCGACGGCACGATCAAGATCGAGATGAACTTCCTCCCGGACGTGTACGTCCCGTGCGAGGTCTGCCACGGCGCCCGGTACAACCGGGAGACCCTGGAGGTCCACTACAAGGGCAAGTCCATCGCCGAGGTCCTGAACATGCCGATCGAGGAGGCCATGCACTTCTTCGAGGCGGTCCCGGCGATCTCCCGCCATCTGAGGACGCTGAACGACGTGGGTCTCGGTTACGTCCGCCTCGGCCAGTCCGCCACCACCCTCTCCGGTGGTGAGGCGCAGCGCGTGAAGCTCGCCAGCGAACTGCAGAAGCGGTCCACCGGACGCACGGTCTACGTCCTGGACGAGCCGACCACCGGCCTGCACTTCGAGGACATCAGCAAGCTGCTCAAGGTCCTCGGCGGGCTGGTCGACAAGGGCAACACCGTCATCGTCATCGAGCACAACCTCGATGTGATCAAGACCGCCGACTGGATCGTGGACATGGGCCCGGAGGGCGGCGCCGGCGGTGGTCTGGTGGTCGCCGAGGGCACGCCGGAGGAGGTCGCCGGGGTCCCGACGAGCCACACGGGCAAGTTCCTGCGCGAGATCCTCGGTGCCGACCGCATCAGCGATGCCGAACCGGTCAAGGCACAGCGCGGCGGCGCGGCCCGGAAGACGGCCGCGGCCAAGTCGACGGCGAAGAAGACGGTGACCGCCAAGGCCAACAACACCCCGGTCAAGAAGGCCGCCACCGCCACGAAGAAGGCGACGCCCGCCAAGAAGACCACGCGGGCCCGCAAGGCCTGACACTTCATCACGAATTCGGCGCCCCGCGGGAACTCTCCGCGGGGCGCCGTTCGTTCCACCATCAGCCAGCCCGGTCCAGCGGTCCGACAGGTCCCCGCTCACCGCAGGCCCGGTCGCACCTTGTCAACAGCACAGGGAGATCAGCCGCTCACAGCGCGGTCGGCTCACCCAGCTCCGCCGCGTACGGCGGCTCGGCCCCCGCCCGCGAACAGGTGATCGCAGCCGCCCGTGCCGCGAAGCGCAACAGCCGCGTCCAGCCCTCCGTCCCGAGGGCGGCGAGCGCCTCCGCGGACAGCGCGTCCCGGACGGCCAGCCCGTGGAGCAGGGCCGCGTTCACCGTGTCACCGGCGCCGATGGTGTCCACGACATCGACCTTCTCGCCCGGCACGGAGTGTTCCCCGCCGTCCCGGGTGAACACGGTCAGACCGTCACCGCCCCGGGTGACCACCACGGCCGCCGGTCCTGCGGCCAGCCACTCGCGTGGGCTGCCGCCGAGCCACTCCGCGTCCTCCGCGGACAGCTTCAGCAAGGTCACCGAGGGCAGCCAGCTCCTGAAACGCGCCCGGTAGGCGTCCGCGTCCGGAATCAGTCCCGCCCGGATGTTGGGGTCGAGCGCGGTGAACAACCCCTGCCCGGCAGCCGCGCGCATCAGCTCCTCGTAAGCGCTCGCTCCCGGCTCCAGGACGAGCGAGCAGGTGCCGAAGGACACCGCGCGCGTCCCCGCGGGGAGCGCGGCGGGAGCCGCGAACAGGCGGTCGGCGGTGCCGTCGACATAGAAGGAGTAGGCGGCCGATCCCGCCGTGTCGATCGTGGCCACGGCGAGGGTGGTCGGCTCCTGGCCCCGCTGCACCCCGGACACGTCGACCCCGGCCCGCCGCAGCCCGTCGAGCAGGGCCTCACCGAAGGCGTCGACCGAGGTCCGGGAGCAGAACGCGGTGCGGGAGCCGAGCCGGCCCAGCGCCACGGCGGTGTTGTACGGACCGCCGCCTGGCGCCGGCTTCAGGTCCGCGAGGGCACCGGGGCCCTGCGGTACCAGGTCGATCAGTGCCTCACCGGCAACGACGATCACGTGGCGGTTCCCTTCTCGGACGTTGTGGATGGTGCGGTGTGTCCGTCTCCTTGGGCGGGGCCCGGCTCCTCCGGGCAGCCGCAGGACGTGCGGTGGACGAACGTGCACGGCAGCCGGACCGTCCGGGCCGGCCGCCCCGGCTCGGTCAGCCGGTCCAGCAGCAGCCGGACGGCTTGGGCGCCCAGCTCCCGGCTGGGCTGGGCGATGGCGGTCAGCCGGGGCGAGAAGAGGTCGGCCCAGGCGAAGTCGTCGAAGCAGCACAGGGCGATGTCGTCCGGCACGGACCGGCCGTGCCGGCGCAGTGCGCGCAGGGCGCCGATGGTCATCGCGTTGTTGGCGGTGACGAGCGCCGTGGGCGGATCGGGCAGACCGAGCAGGGCGGCCGTGGCCCGTTCCGCACTGTCGGACTCGGAGTTGCCGGAGACGAGGAGACGGTCCTCGTGGGCCAGACCGGCCTCGGCGAGGCCCTCCCGGTAGCCGGAGACGCGCTCGCTGGTGGTGCTGAGGCCGGGCAAGCCGGCGACCAGGGCGATCCGGCGGTGCCCCAGCCCGGCGAGGTGGGTGACGAGCAGGGCCGTCGGCGCGGCGCTGTCGGCGCAGACCTGGTCGAAGCACGGTGCGTCCGGGCGGGCGGCGGCACCCGCGCCGTGGCCCGCCCCGACGTCCTCGGTCAGGCGCGTGTCCGTGTCGACGAGCCGGTCCAGGAACACCGTCGGTACCGCGTGGCGGCGCAGATAGCCGACGAGGTCGGCCGGGTCGGCGGACGGAGCCACGATCATGCCGTCCACCCGGCGCTCGTGCAGGAGCTGTACGACCTTGCGCTCGTGCCGGGGGTCGTCGTGCGGATCGGCGATGAGCAGGCTGTAGCCCGCCTCCAGGGCAGCCGCCTCGACGCCCTGCAGGATCTCGGTGAAGTACGGGTTGCTGATGGCCGAGACCGCGAGGCCGATGGAGCGGGTGCGCGAGGTCACCAGGGAACGGGCCAGGGTGTTGGGGGTGTAGCCCAGCGAGTCGACGGCGTCGAGCACGGCCTGACGGGTGTGGGGGAGCACCGGGCGCGTGCCGTTGAGGACGTGGGAGACGGTGGCCACGGAAACCCCGGCGAGCCGGGCGACATCCGCCATGGTGGCCATCTCGTTCCCTCCCTTCAGCCGACCCGGTCCTGCCTGGGGAGCCCGCCCCCCAGGCCTTCCGTGCCTGCCGTCTCCGGGCCACCCGGGTTCCCGGGCTCTTGCTCCCGCGGTCTCCCGACATCCAGGTCCGGCAGTCTCCGGACTACCGGGCTCCGGGCCCGCACCGTCCTTTCGGCGGGACGCTATCCCATGGGCCCACCTCGCGTAAACGCTTACGTAAGCGTTTACGACCGTCGGCCGTCTCACCTGGGACCATCGCCCGCCCTCCGGCCCGAGCTCCCGGCCCCGCCCCGAGACCGGTCCCTCTGTCCGGGTATCGTCGCCCTGCACACCCCTTGACCACTGGAGTTCCAGATGCCCGCCCGCTCCTCCGCGAGCCGCCGTACCGTCCTTCGAGGGGCCGCCGCGGCCCCGGTCGCCGGGCTCGGCCTCGCCGCGTGCTCCGCGCCCGACGGCAGCGGCTCGGCCTCGTCCGCTCCCACCGCGCCGGTCGAACTCGGCGCCGAGAGCGAGGTCGCCAAGGGTGCGGCCAAGCTGTACCGGGACCACAACGTCGTGGTCAGCCGTGGCAAGGACGGCGAGCTGAAGGCGTACAGCACGATCTGCACGCACGCGGGGTGCCCCATCAACAAGCTGCAGGGGACGACGCTGATCTGCCCCTGCCACGGGAGCGAGTTCGACGCGGTGACGGGGAAGGTCGTCCAGGCTCCGGCCACTGCGCCGCTGACGGAGCTGTCGGTGAAGACCGCGAACGGCAGGATCGTGGCCGGTCCGGCGGACTGACCCGGGAGCCGGGAGCCGGGACCCGAGAGCCGGGAGCCGGGGAGCCGGGGGTTCAGGGACCCGCGGCTCGGCGGGTGGGCCGGAAGGGACCGCTCATTCCCAGTCCCAGGCGATCCCCAGGATGCCCGGCCGGATCCGCGGCTCGACCACGTGGGTGCAGTGGTGGGGGCCGGTCACCTCAAGGTCCTGCCGGCCGCTGCGCGGGGCCGCCGCCGAGGGCTGGGAGAAGCGGTGGCAGCGCACCGGCAGGGCGGCCGCGTCGAAGCGCACCTGGAGCGCGTACTGGCCGCCGGAGAAGCCGAACCGGTGGAGGTACTCGCGGGACGCCCCGGCCGTGCCGTCCTCGATGCGGTACCGGAAGAGGAACGTGTCGCCCGAGCGCAGCCGGGTGCCGAAGAGCAGCTCGGCCACCAGGACGCCGGTGTCCTGGTCCCAGCGGAGGCGGCCGGTGCGGCAGTTCTCCAGGGCGTCCACGGTGATGCGGCGCGGGTCGCAGCCGGGGTCACCGTGGTGGACGGCGACGAAGCGGTCCACGCCGTCGCGGTGGGCCCGCACGATGTGGTGGGCCTCGCGGCTCGCCAGCTCGCGCCGGGCGCCGATCCGGACGCACTCGTGGTGGCCCAGGGTGTGCAGTCCGCCGTCCAGGGACCAGCCGAGGTCGGTGGTGAGCCGGTCCAGCACGCCGGAGGCCTCGACCAGGGAGCGGTACGAGCGACCCGCCGCTCGGCCCGCGCCCCCGCCTGACTCGCCGGACTCGGCGAGCAGCCGGATCAGGGACTCGTCCGGCAGCTGGAGGATCTCCTCCAGTGCCCGGACGGCGCGCAGCGACTCGGGGCGCTGCGGGCGGCGGGCGCCCTGCTGCCAGTAACTCAGGCTGGTGACGCCCACTTTGACCCCGTGGCGCGACAGATGGTGCTGTACGCGCTGGAGCGGCAGTCCGCGGGCGGCGATCGCGGCGCGCAGCGCCACGTGGAAGGGGCCGCCGCGCAGGGCCGTGTCCAGTTCCGCGGTGGGGACGTCCGCGTGCTCTGTGGCATGCCGCATGCCGAGGGGCCTTTCTGTGAGGTGTCACTACGGCTGGTCAGACCGCCTGTGCCGGTGCGCGGGGCCACCCCCGTGGGCGCCGGTGGACGCCCGTCGCCGGGCATGTGGCGCCCGGATGCATGTGTGCACGGCCCCGAGTTCCCCCGCATTGAAGCGTGTTGACCAGAACCCGACAACACCTCGGACCCGGCTGTTGCGGACCCTGGCCGGACGTTGTCGTTCCGTGGACGGCGGACGGGGCTCGACGCGGGCGGCAGCGGCCCTGGTCCAGGGCCTGGCCGGAGGAAGGGGGGCACGCGGCGCGTCTTGGGCCTGGCCGGAACACGTTCGCCGGACGTGCCGAGGATCACGGGAGGGCGCCTGGGAAGGGACACGCGCCCCGGAGGCCCGAGAGTCCAGCGAGCGCCGGAGCGCCACCGGAGGACCCGAGCTGCGACAATCCCGGCAGGCCACAAAGCCGCGAAGCCCGGTAGCCGGGGAACCCGGGTGCCCCAAGGCCGGGGGCCGGGCACGCGCGGAAGAGCCCGCCGGCCGTCCGTCTCGGCGCGGACGGTGCGGCCGGTGGGCCGGGAACGACGGAGGGGGTTCCCGGTGGCGCCCCCGACGGGCGGGGGCGTTGTCCACAGGCCCGACGCGGTGTCGGTGCTCGCCAGTAGGGTGTGAAGCATGGCCGACCCCTCCAGCTACCGCCCCAGGCCGGGAGACATCCCGGACTCTCCCGGGGTGTACAGGTTCCGTGACGAGCACCGCCGGGTGATCTACGTCGGAAAGGCGAAGAGCCTGCGCCAGCGCCTGGCGAACTACTTCCAGGACCTGACGAACCTGCACCCCCGCACCCGGACCATGGTGACCACCGCCGCGTCCGTGGAATGGACCGTGGTGTCCACCGAGGTGGAGGCGCTGCAGCTGGAGTACTCCTGGATCAAGGAGTACGACCCCCGGTTCAACGTCAAGTACCGCGACGACAAGAGCTACCCGTACCTCGCGGTCACGATGAACGAGCAGTTCCCTCGCGTGCAGGTGATGCGCGGTCACAAGAAGAAGGGCGTCCGCTATTTCGGGCCGTACGCGCACGCGTGGGCCATCCGGGACACCGTCGACCTGCTGCTGCGGGTCTTCCCCGTGCGGACCTGCTCGGCCGGCGTGTTCAAGAACGCCGCCCGCACCGGACGCCCCTGCCTGCTCGGCTACATCGGCAAGTGCTCGGCCCCCTGCGTCGGCCGGATCGCCCCCGAGGACCACCAGGAGCTGGCCGAGGAGTTCTGCGACTTCATGGCCGGCCGCACCGGCACCTACCTCCGCCGTCTGGAGAAGCAGATGATGGAGGCGGCGGAGGAGATGGAGTACGAGCGGGCGGCCCGTCTGCGCGACGACATCGAGGCCCTGAAGAAGGCCATGGAGAAGAACGCGGTCGTGCTCGCCGACGCGACCGACGCCGACCTCATCGCCGTCGCCGAGGACGAGCTGGAGGCGGCGGTGCAGATCTTCCATGTGCGCGGCGGCCGGGTCCGTGGTCAGCGCGGCTGGGTGACCGACAAGGTCGAGGAGGTCACCACCGGTGCCCTGGTCGAGCACGCGCTGCAGCAGCTGTACGGCGAGGAGAGCGGGGACTCGGTCCCCAAGGAGGTGCTGGTCCCCGCCCTGCCCGAGCCGGTCGAACCGGTCCAGGAGTGGCTCACCGCCCGGCGCGGCTCGAACGTGTCGCTGCGCATCCCGCAGCGCGGCGACAAGAAGGCGCTCATGGAGACCGTGCAGCGCAACGCCCAGCAGGCCCTCGCGCTGCACAAGACCAAGCGCGCCTCCGACCTGACCACGCGTTCGCGTGCGCTGGAGGAGATCGCCGAGGCCCTCGACCTGGACAGTGCCCCGCTGCGCATCGAGTGCTACGACATCTCGCATCTTCAGGGCGATGACGTGGTGGCCTCCATGGTCGTCTTCGAGGACGGTCTGCAGCGCAAGAGCGAGTACCGCCGCTTCCAGATCAAGGGCTTCGCCGGCCAGGACGACGTCCGCTCCATGCACGAGGTGATCACCCGTCGCTTCAGGCGGTACCTCGCGGAGAAGGAGCGCACGGGGGAGTGGGCCGACGGGTCCGCCCCGGACGGTTCCGCCCTCGACAGCCTCGGCGCCGACAGCCCGGGCACCGACAGCCTCGGCGCCGACATCCCGGGCGCGGACCGCTCCGGAGCCGGCGGCTCCCGAGTCGACGGCACCGGCACGGACGGCACCGGCACGGGCGGCTCCCCCGGTGAGGGCGCCCTCGCCGCGGTCGACGGCGCGCTCACCGGCACCGAGGCGGTCACCGACTCCCTCAAGGACGACGACGGCCGTCCCAGGAAGTTCGCCTACCCGCCCCAGCTGGTGGTGGTCGACGGTGGTCAGCCGCAGGTCGCGGCGGCCCGGCGGGCGCTGGACGAGCTGGGCATCGACGACATCGCCGTCTGCGGCCTCGCCAAGCGCCTGGAAGAGGTCTGGGTGCCCGGGGAGGACGACCCCGTGGTCCTGCCCCGGACCAGCGAGGGCCTCTACCTGCTCCAGCGCGTCCGCGACGAGGCCCACCGGTTCGCGATCACCTACCAGCGCACCAAGCGCGCCAAGCGCTTCCGCGCGGGCCCGCTGGACGACGTCCCGGGTCTCGGTGAGACGCGCAAACAGGCGCTCATCAAGCATTTCGGCTCGGTGAAGAAGCTGCGGTCGGCGACAATCGAGCAGATCCAGGAAGTGCCCGGGATAGGCCGGAAGACGGCCGAGACCATCGCCGTGGCCCTCGCCCAGGCGGCCCCGGCCGCACCCGCCGTGAACACGGCTACCGGAGAGATCATTGAGGACGAGGAACCCGACACGACGGGAGGTTCCTCGGGGGAACCCGTGACCGCGGGCGCCCCGGACGAACGACGGGGGCAGGAGACATGACCGAGCACGACGCACAGCCCACAGCACAGCGAGATCAGGCACACGGCCCCACGGGCGACGATGCCGTCCGGCGGGACGTAGGCCAAGATGCCGATCGGCAGGGCACGGGCCAGGACGCCGATCGGCAGGACGCCGGCCAGGACACGGGTCAGGACAACGGAGCACAGGTGAGTACGGGCAGCGAGACAGCCGGGGCCCCCGAGGCGGCCATCCCCGAGCTGGTGATCATCTCCGGCATGTCCGGGGCCGGTCGGTCCACGGCCGCGAAGTGTCTGGAGGACCTCGGCTGGTTCGTCGTGGACAACCTCCCGCCCGCCCTCATCCCCACCATGGTGGAGCTGGGCGCCCGCTCCCAGGGCAACGTGGCGCGGATCGCGGTCGTCGTCGACGTGCGCGGCCGGCGTTTCTTCGACAACCTGCGCGAGTCCCTCGCCGACCTGGACACCCGGGGCGTCACCCGGCGGATCGTCTTCCTGGAGTCCTCCGACGAGGCACTGGTCCGCCGCTTCGAGTCGGTGCGCCGCCCGCACCCGCTGCAGGGCGACGGCCGCATCGTGGACGGCATCGCCGCCGAGCGGGAGCTGCTGCGCGAGCTGCGCGGCGACGCCGACCTGGTGATCGACACCTCCAGCCTCAACGTCCACGAGCTGCGCGCCAAGATGGACGCCCAGTTCGCCGGCGAGGAGGAGCCCGAGCTGCGGGCCACCGTGATGTCCTTCGGCTTCAAGTACGGCCTCCCGGTCGACGCCGACCTGGTCGCGGACATGCGGTTCCTGCCCAACCCGCACTGGGTTCCGGAGCTGCGCCCCTACACCGGCCTCAACGAGGAGGTCGCCGCCTACGTCTTCAACCAGCCCGGCGCGAAGGAGTTCCTCGACCGGTACGCCGAGCTGCTGCGGCTCATCGCCGCCGGGTACCGGCGCGAGGGCAAGCGGTACGTGACCATCGCCATCGGCTGTACCGGCGGCAAGCACCGGTCGGTCGCGATGTCGGAGAAGCTCGCCGCGCGCCTCGCGGCCGAGGGCGTGGAGACGGTGGTCGTGCACCGGGACATGGGACGGGAATGACGGAACGTACACCGCGGCTGAGCCGGCTGCGCCGGATGGTGCCCGACGCGCGCGCCGGCCGCCCGGCCGAGGTCCGCGGCGGCCGGCCCCGGCGACGCGGCGCCCAGCCCAAGGTGGTCGCACTCGGCGGCGGCATGGGTCTGTCCGCGTCGCTCGCCGCGCTGCGCCGGATCACCGGTGACCTCACCGCCGTCGTCACCGTGGCCGACGACGGCGGCTCCAGCGGCCGGCTCCGGGACGAGCTGGGCGTGCTGCCTCCCGGCGACCTGCGCAAGGCGCTGGCCGCGCTGTGCGGTGACGACGACTGGGGCCAGACCTGGTCCCGGGTCATCCAGCACCGCTTCCAGTCCCAGGGCGACCTGCACGACCACGCGGTCGGCAACCTGCTGATCGTCGCCCTGTGGGAGCAGCTCGGCGACCACGTACAGGCGCTGGACCTGGTCGGCAAGCTGCTCGGCGCGCACGGGCGCGTGCTGCCCATGTCCGCGGTGCCGCTGGAGCTGCAGGCCCTGGTCAAGGGGCACGATCCGGAGCGGCCGGACGACGTGGACACGGTACGCGGGCAGGCGACCGTCGCCCTGACGCCCGGCGAGGTGCAGTCGGTGCACCTCGTGCCCAACGACCCGCCGGCCGTCCCCGAGGCGGTGGCGGCGGTCCTGGACGCGGACTGGGTGGTGCTGGGTCCCGGCTCCTGGTTCTCCTCCGTCATCCCGCACCTGCTCGTCCCCGAGCTGCTGGACGCCCTCACGGAGACCAAGGCGCGCCGGGTGCTCTCGCTGAACCTGGCGCCGCAGCCGGGAGAAACCGAGGGCTTCTCCCCGCAGCGTCATTTGGAGGTTTTGGGGCGACACGCCCCTAAACTCGCCCTGGACGTGGTGCTGGCCGACGAGGCCGCCGTGCCCGACCGCGACTCGCTCACCGAGGCCGCCAAGCGGCTGGGAGCCGCGGTCGAGCTGGCCCCGGTGGCCCGGACCGACGGATCACCCCGGCACGATCCGGAGCTGTTGGCCGCCGCGTACGACCGTATTTTTCGGATGCATGGAAGGATCGGCCCATGGCGATGACGGCAGCGGTGAAGGACGAGATCTCCCGGCTCCCCGTCACCCGGACCTGCTGCAGGAAGGCGGAGGTCTCCGCCATTCTGCGGTTCGCCGGCGGCCTCCACCTGGTGAGCGGGCGCATCGTGATCGAGGCGGAGCTGGACACCGCGATGGCGGCGCGCCGGCTCAAGCGGGACATCCTGGAGATCTTCGGGCACAGCTCCGAGCTGATCGTGATGGCGCCCGGTGGGCTGCGTCGCGGCTCCCGGTATGTCGTACGGGTCGTCGCGGGCGGTGACCAGCTGGCCCGGCAGACCGGTCTGGTGGACGGCCGGGGCCGGCCGATCCGCGGGCTGCCCCCGCAGGTGGTCTCCGGGGCCACCTGTGACGCGGAGGCGGCCTGGCGCGGGGCCTTCCTGGCGCACGGCTCGCTCACCGAGCCGGGCCGTTCCTCCTCGCTGGAGGTGACCTGCCCGGGTCCGGAGGCGGCGCTCGCGCTGGTCGGTGCCGCCCGCAGACTGTCGATCGCCGCGAAGGCCCGTGAGGTGCGCGGGGTGGACCGGGTCGTCGTCCGGGACGGTGACGCGATCGGTGCCCTGCTCACCCGGCTGGGTGCCCATGAGTCGGTGCTGGCCTGGGAGGAGCGCCGGATGCGCCGCGAGGTGCGGGCCACGGCCAACCGGCTCGCCAACTTCGACGACGCCAACCTGCGCCGTTCGGCCCGTGCCGCCGTGGCCGCCGGGGCCCGGGTCCAGCGTGCCCTGGAGATCCTCGGCGAGGAGGTGCCCGAGCACCTGGCCGCCGCCGGCCGGCTGCGCATGGAGCACAAGCAGGCCTCCCTGGAGGAGCTGGGCGCGCTCGCCGACCCGCCGCTGACGAAGGACGCGGTCGCGGGCCGTATCCGCCGGCTGCTGGCGATGGCCGACAAGCGCGCCGCCGACCTCGGCATCCCGGGCACGGAGGCCAACCTCTCCGAGGAGCTGGCCGAGAACCTGGCCGGCTGACCGGGACGCGCGCCCCCTCGCTGCTGTTGCGGTCCGGAGGCGCGTCCCTTCGCTGCTGTCGCGGTGCGGTGCCGCGTCCCGTCGTTGCTGCCGAGGGCGGGAGGCGCGTCCCGTCGTTGCTGTCGCGGTGCGGTGCCGCGTCTCGTCGTTGCTGCCGAGGCCGGGAGGCGCGTCCCGTCGTTGCTGCCGAGGTCCGGTCCCGCGTCCCGTCGTTGCTGCCGAGGTCCGGACGCGCGCCCCCTCGCTGCTGCCGAGGTCCGGTCCCGCACCCCGCTGCCGCCGGGATCCGGGCCGGTGTTCCCTCGCCGCCGTGGTCCGGACGCGTGTCCAGCGGGCCGCCGCCGCAGCCCGGACCCACGTCGAACGGGCGGCGACCGCAGTCGGGGCCCGCGCCGGACGTGCCATAGTCCGGACGGGCCCTAATCCGGATCGGCCGTAGTCCGGACGGGCCGTAGTCCGGACGGGCCGTAGTCCGGACGGGCCGTAGTCCGGACGGGCCGTCAACTCGCCGGTGCCGTACTCCCATCGGGTGGTCGGCGCCGGCGTTCGCGTGTCCGTGAGGCGCTCTTGACTCGATCATGGAGTGACATGAGCCTGGCAACCTGTTCGTCGCTGTGGCGGACCACCGCTAGGGGGGTTCATGAGACACAGAGCGAGATCGATCCTCGCTGTCGGCGCGCTTCTGATCGGCGGAGCGAGCCTCGCACCCATCGCCCAGGCACAGAACGGAAGTCCGGCGCCGACCGGGCCGGACGAGGTCAAGGTCTTCCACGCCGAGGTCACCAAGAAGCAGGTACCCCTGCTGCTCGAGGCAGGCCAGGACGGTCACGAACTCGGTGAGCAGACGGCCGGGGGAGGCAGGACCCGGGTCGAGGTCTACCTCACCGACAAGCAGGCCGCGCAACTGCGCAAGCAGGGCGTCACCCTCACCGAGCACTCCCTGTCGGCCAAGGCGGAGGCGAGGGTCGAGGACGCCGCCCAGGGCGTGTTCCGCCCCTACAGCGGGAGCGGCGGACTCAGGGAGGAGATTCTCCGCACCGCCCGCACCCACCCCGGCCTCACCAAGGTCGAGTCCATCGGCAGGACCGTCAAGGGCCAGGACATCCTCGCGCTCAAACTGACCAGGAACGCGAAGAAGTCCAAGGACGGCTCCAAGCCCGCCGTGCTGTATATGTCGAACCAGCACGCGCGCGAGTGGATCACGCCGGAGATGACCCGGCGTCTGATGCACTACTACCTGGACCGGTACACGAGCGACAAGCGGATCAGGAAGATCGTCGACTCCACGGAGCTGTGGTTCGTCCTCTCGGCCAACCCGGACGGCTACGACTACACCTTCAAGGACTCCGGCACCCGCCTGTGGCGCAAGAACCTGCGGGACGTCAACGGCGACGGCGTCATCGGCACGGGCGACGGGGTCGACCTCAACCGCAACTTCGCCTACAAGTGGGGCTACGACGACGAGGGTTCGTCCCCCAACCCCACCAGCCAGACCTACCGCGGCGCGAGCCCCGGCTCCGAGCCCGAGACCAGGGCCCTGGACGCCTTCGAGAAGCGCATCGGCTTCACGTACGCCATCAACTACCACTCCGCCGCCGAACTCCTCCTCTACGGCGTCGGCTGGCAGGTGGCCACCCCGACCCCCGACGACGTCCTCTACAAGGCGCTGGCCGGCACCCCCGGCAACTCCGCCGTCCCGGGTTACCACCCGCAGGTGTCCTCTGAGCTGTACACCACCAACGGCGAGGCGGACGGCCACGCGTCGAACGTCAACGGGACGGCGATGTTCACCCCGGAGATGTCGACCTGCCAGACCGCGTCGGACCTGGTCCCGGACGACGCCTGGAAGAGCCAGGACTGCCAGTCGGTCTTCAACTTCCCCGACGACGAGAAGCTGATCCAGCAGGAGTTCGCCAAGAACGTCCCGTTCGCGCTGTCCGTCGCCGAGACCGCCGTACACCCCGACAAGCCGGCCTCCTCGGTCGGCCTGAGCGCCGCCGACTTCACCCCGGCCGCGTTCTCCACGTCGTACGCGCGCGGCGCGGACCAGGAGGTCTCGGTCGTCGTCCGCAAGGCGGTCCGGGACAAGGAGCTCAAGTACCGCGTCAACGGCGGCCGTACGTTCGCGCGGGCGCTCAGGCCGTGGAAGGGCGGAGAGACCTACGGCGGTGACGACAACCTCTTCTTCGACGAGTACCGCGCCAAGGTGCGGCACGGCGAGCCCGGCGACAAGGTCGAGGTGTGGTTCACCGGCCTGACCCGGAGCGGGAGGAAGGCCTCCAGCGAGCACTTCACCTACACCGTCGCCGAGCGCCCGAAGGCGGACACCCTCGTGGTCGCCGAGGAGGGCGCGGCCGCCGCGCAGGCACGCGCGTACGTGGACGCGTTGAAAGCCGCCGGACACCGCGCACTCGTGTGGGACGTGGCCACGCGGGGCGCCCCGGACGCGCTCGGCGTGCTGAAGCACTTCCGGACGGTCGTGCACTACTCCGGGGCGAACGGCCCCGGCAACGCCACCCAGCTCCAGCTGCGTGCCCACCTCAACGAGGGCGGCAGGCTGATCGAGGCCGGCGAGCTGGCCGGGGGCAGCGTCGACCTCGGTGACGGCACCCTGTCGGACGACTTCAGCCAGTACTACCTGGGCGCCTACAGCCGTACGTCGACGAAGGGCGCCACCGGCTTCACCGGTTCCGGTGCGCTCGGCGGCTTCTCCGGTGCCCTCGCCGACGCGCCCGGCAACCCCCTGGACAAGGCCGGTACCTACGGCGTCACCTCCGACGAGCTGCCGGCCGCCTCGTACCCGCAGTTCAAGAGCGCGGGCGCGGGCACCTTCGCCGGGACCGTCAACCCGTACGGACCGTACGCGGGCTCCGCCATGGCCGCCGCCGTGCACACCGACGACGCCTACAAGCGCCTCACCCGCACCATCGACCTCACCGGCATCAGCGCGGCCGACAAGCCGGCCCTGAGCGCAGGCCTGCAGTGGGACACCGAGCCCGGCTACGACCACGCGGTGGTCGAGGCGCACACCGTGGGCGCCGACGACTGGACGACCCTGCCGGAGACCGGCGGCGCCACCCAGTCGGCCGTGCCGGAGGACTGCGGGGCCGGTTACCTGATCGGCGAGCACCCGTGGCTGAAGCACTATCTGACCCTCTCGGGCAACGCCTGCACCGCGACCGGCACGACCGGTTCCTGGCACAGCCTCACCGGCGGCTCCGGCGGCTGGCAGAAGGTGGGCTTCGACCTGAGCGCGTACGCCGGGAGGTCCGTCGAGGTCTCGATCAGCTACATCACCGACCCCGGTACCGGCGGGCACGGTGTCCTCCTCGACGACGCCTCGCTGACCGTGGGCGGCGTGGCGAGGGAGACCGAGGGCTTCGAGTCGTCCCTGGGTGCCTGGAGGGTGGCCGGACCGCCCGCCGGCAGCCCCGCGGTGCTGAAGGACTGGACGCGCACCGGAACCCTGTTCCAGACCTATGGAGCGGTCACCACGGACGACACCGTGCTGCTCGGTTTCGGCCTGGAACAGGTGCCGTCGGCCGCCGACAGGGCGGCCCTGTTGAGGAAGGCGTTCCGCTCGCTCGACAGGTGAGCGCGGCCCCCTCTCAACGGTGCACGGACACGGCGGTCGACAGGTGAGCCGACCCGCTCACGAACGAGTGAAAAGGGCGTCAACGCCGGGCGGCATTCCATAACAAATGCGGGTGAAGCCATTGTCGATCCTTGGTGGTCCGTACCCCTACTGGCGGGTACGGACCGCCTGCCCGTGTATGCGGCATCTCGATGTCACTGCGGGGCCCTCAGAGAGGTAGGGTCGGTGGTGGTCGGGGACATCCCAAACAGAGCTCGCCGGCACCGCATGGCCGGCGTACCAACGAGGAGATCGGTTCGTGACGATCCGCGTAGGCATCAACGGCTTCGGCCGCATCGGGCGTAACTACTTCCGCGCACTGCTGGAGCAGGGGGCGGACATCGAGGTTGTGGCTGTCAACGACCTGGGTGACACCGCGACCACCGCTCACCTGCTCAAGTACGACACGATCCTGGGCCGCCTCAAGCAGGAGGTCACCCACACCGCCGACACCATCACGGTCGACGGTCACACCATCAAGGTGCTGTCCGAGCGCAACCCGGCGGACATCCCCTGGGGTGAGCTGGGTGTCGACATCGTCATCGAGTCCACCGGCATCTTCACCAAGAAGGAAGACGCCGCGAAGCACATCGCCGGCGGCGCCAAGAAGGTCCTCATCTCGGCTCCGGCCAAGGACGAGGACATCACCATCGTGATGGGCGTCAACCAGGACAAGTACGACGCGGCCAACCACCACGTCATCTCCAACGCCTCCTGCACCACCAACTGTGTGGCGCCGATGGCGAAGGTCCTGGACGAGAACTTCGGCATCGTCAAGGGTCTGATGACCACGGTGCACGCGTACACGAACGACCAGCGGATCCTGGACTTCCCGCACAAGGACCTGCGCCGCGCCCGTGCCGCCGCCGAGAACATCATCCCGACCACCACCGGTGCCGCCAAGGCCACCGCCCTGGTCCTGCCCCAGCTCAAGGGCAAGCTGGACGGCATCGCCATGCGCGTCCCGGTCCCGACCGGCTCCGTCACCGACCTGGTCGTCGAGCTGGGCCGCGAGGTCACCAAGGAAGAGGTCAACGCCGCCTTCCAGAAGGCCGCCGAGGGCGAGCTGAAGGGCCTCCTCGACTACACCGAGGACCCGATCGTCTCCTCCGACATCGTCAACGCCCCGGCGTCCTGCACCTTCGACTCCTCCCTGACCATGGTCCAGGAGGGCAAGAACGTGAAGGTCATCGGCTGGTACGACAACGAGTGGGGCTACTCCAACCGCCTCGTCGACCTCACGGTCTTCGTCGGCAACCAGCTCTGATCGCTGAAGCAGGACCTTTGAAGTGAGAGCAGGGCCCGTGCAGCGCACCGCCGCGCTGTCCGGGCCCTGCTCTCGCGTACGGATCACGTCCTTTTACGATCAGGTGCACCACGAGCCCTCCTGTAGGAGTCCACTCAATGAAGACGATCGACGAACTTCTCGCCGACGGCGTCAGCGGCAAGCGGGTCTTCGTCCGCGCCGACCTGAATGTGCCGCTGTCGGACGGGACGATCACCGACGACGGCCGCATCCGCGCCGTCCTGCCCACCGTCAAGGCCCTCACGGACGCGGGCGCCAAGGTGGTCGTCGCCTCGCACCTGGGCCGCCCCAAGGGCGCCCCGGACCCCGCCTTCTCCCTCGCTCCGGCCGCCTCCCGCCTGGGTGAACTCCTCGGCTCCGCGGTGGCCTTCGCGACCGACACCGTCGGGCAGTCCGCGCAGGACACCGTCGCCGGCCTCGACGAGGGGCAGGTCGCCGTCCTGGAGAACCTGCGCTTCAACCCCGGCGAGACGTCCAAGGACGACGCCGAGCGCGGCGCCTTCGCCGACCAGCTCGCCGCCCTCGCCGACGTCTACGTCGGTGACGGCTTCGGTGCCGTGCACCGCAAGCACGCCTCCGTCTACGACCTGGCGAAGAAGCTGCCGCACTACGCCGGCCACCTCATCGCCACCGAGGTCGGCGTCCTGAAGAAGCTCACCGAGGACGTCCGGCGCCCGTACGTCGTCGCGCTCGGCGGCGCCAAGGTCTCCGACAAGCTCGCCGTCATCGACCAGCTGCTCGACAAGGCCGACCGCCTGCTCATCGGCGGCGGCATGGCCTACACCTTCCTCAAGGCCAAGGGCTACGAGGTCGGCATCTCCCTCCTCCAGGAGGACCAGGTGCCGGTCGTCACCGAGTACATGCGGCGGGCCGAGAAGCAGGGCGTGGAGCTGGTGCTCCCCGTCGACGTCGTGGTCTCCCGGACCTTCCCGGACCTGAAGACCAAGGCGCCTACCGAGAACACCGTGGTCGACGCCGACAAGATCCCCGCCGACCAGGAGGGCCTGGACATCGGCCCCAAGACCCGAGAGCTGTACGCCTCGAAGCTCGCCGACGCCGAGACCGTCTTCTGGAACGGTCCCATGGGCGTCTTCGAGCACCCCGACTACGCCGAGGGCACCAAGGCGGTCGCCCAGGCACTCGTCGACTCGAACGGGTTCACCGTCGTCGGCGGCGGTGACTCCGCCGCCGCCGTGCGTACGCTCGGCTTCGACGAGAACGCATTCGGCCACATCTCGACCGGTGGCGGCGCCTCCCTCGAATACCTCGAGGGCAAGACGCTCCCCGGCCTCGCCGCACTGGAGGACTGACCTCGATGAGCACGCGCACGCCGATCATGGCGGGCAACTGGAAGATGAACCTCAACCACCTGGAGGCCATCGCCCACGTCCAGAAGCTCGCCTTCGCCCTGGCCGACAAGGACTACGAGGCCGTCGAGGTCGCCGTCCTGCCCCCGTTCACCGACCTGCGCTCGGTGCAGACCCTGGTCGACGGCGACAAGCTGAAGATCAAGTACGGCGCCCAGGACATCTCCCAGCACGACTCCGGCGCCTACACCGGCGAGATCTCCGGCCCGATGCTGGCCAAGCTGAAGTGCACGTTCGTGGTCATCGGCCACTCCGAGCGCCGCCAGTACCACAACGAGACCGACGAGCTGGTCAACGCCAAGGTCAAGGCCGCCTTCAAGCACGGCCTCACCCCGATCCTGTGCGTCGGCGAGGAGCTGGACGTCCGCGAGGCGGGCAACCACGTCACCCACACCCTCAGCCAGGTCGAGGGCGGTCTGAAGGACATCCCGGCCGAGCAGGCCGAGACCGTCGTGATCGCCTACGAGCCCGTGTGGGCCATCGGCACCGGCAAGGTCTGCGGCGCCGAGGACGCGCAGGAGGTCTGCGCCGCCGTCCGCGCCAAGGTCGCCGAGCTGTACTCGCAGGACGTGGCCGACAAGGTCCGCATCCAGTACGGCGGCTCCGTGAAGTCGGGCAACGTCGCCGAGATCATGGACCAGGCCGACATCGACGGCGCCCTGGTCGGCGGTGCCTCGCTGGACGCCGACGAGTTCGTCAAGATCGTGCGTTTCCGCGACCAGTGACGCTGCCGTGAGTAGGCGGTAGCGGCGATACGTCGTACTCTTGCGGGGGCACAGCCGAGGCGCTGTGCCCCCGTCGTCCATCCGAATCCGAGGAAGTTGGTCCAGCCGTGGTTTTGGGGTTCTCGATCGCCCTGATCGTCTTCAGCCTGCTGCTGATGCTGCTGGTGCTGATGCACAAGGGAAAGGGCGGCGGCCTCTCCGACATGTTCGGTGGTGGCATGGCGTCGTCCGTCGGCGGCTCCTCGGTCGCCGAGCGCAACCTCGACCGGATCACGATCGTGGTCGGCCTGCTGTGGTTCGCGTGCATCATCGTCCTCGGCATGCTGATGAAGACGAACAGCTGACAGCCGAATCGCACATTCCGCTCGTAAAGCCCCATGTTGGGTACGCGCTGCCGAGCGCGGCCTATCATGGGGCTTGCGTCTGGATATGGGGGCCGGTAACTCCAATCACTGGACGCGCGTTGGGCCTTACGTAGACTGAGGCGCTCGCAGCGAAGCGAAACGCCGACTCGCTTCGCGGCACCATCACGCAGGGAGTTACGACCGTGGCAAGTGGCAACGCGATCCGAGGAAGCCGGGTCGGGGCGGGGCCGATGGGCGAGGCCGAGCGCGGCGAGTCCGCGCCGCGTCTGCGCATCTCCTTCTGGTGCTCCAACGGGCACGAGACGCAGCCGAGCTTCGCCAGCGACGCGCAGGTTCCCGACACCTGGGACTGCCCCCGCTGCGGATTCCCGGCCGGCCAGGACCGGGACAACCCGCCGGACCCGCCGCGCACCGAGCCGTACAAGACGCACCTCGCGTACGTCCGGGAGCGGCGCAGCGACGCGGACGGCGAGGCCATCCTCGCCGAGGCGCTCGCCAAACTGAGGGGCGAGATCTAGGAGTTCACACCGGCCGGGTGCCCGCGGGCGCCTGGCCGGAGGCGTATCCGCCGCTCGCCGCCGGCCGATTGTCAGTGGTGCCCCCTACGGTTGTCGTGAAGGCGAGAACCGCGAGGGGGAGTTGTGACGGCGATCGGGGCGGGGGACGGGTGTGCGCCCGCGTGGCGCGGGGGCTTCGGGCGGCTGTGGAGCGCTGCCGTGCTCTCCAGCTTCGGTGACGCACTGCGGACGGCCGCGCTGCCGCTGCTCGCTGCCTCGCTGACCGACCGGCCGCTGCTCATCGCCGCCGTGACCGCGTGCAGCCATCTGCCCTGGATCGTCTTCGGGCTGGTCGGCGGGGCGGTCGCCGACCGCGTGGACCAACGGCGGGCGATGTGGACGGTGGACGCCGTACGCGGGCTGCTCGTCGCCTCCTTCGCGGCGGCCGTCGCCCTGGGGCACGCCTCGATCGGCCTCCTCGTCGCGCTCGCCTTCACGCTGACCACCCTCCAGACGCTGTTCGACAACGCCGCCACGGCCCTGTTGCCGTCGCTGGTCGACCGGGACGCCCTCAGCAGCGCCAACGCCCGGCTGATGACCGGGCAGAAGGTCACCGGGGGCCTGCTGGGGGCGCCTGCCGTGCCGGTCCTGACCGCCGTGGGAGCCGCCGTGCCCTTCGCGGCCGACGCGGCCACCTTCCTCGTGGCCGCCGCGCTGGTCGCCTCCCTGCGGACCGCCGCACCCGGGCGCACGCCGAGACCCGCGGGCAGCACCCTGCGCCGGGACATCGCCGACGGGCTGCGCACCCTGTCGCGGGACCGGGCCCTGCGCGGCCTGTGCGCGTCCACCGCCCTGTGCAACACCGGCATGGGTGCCCTGATCGCCACCCTGGTGGTCCTCGTGACCGGCTGGCTCGACGCGGGCAGCGGCGGATACGCGGCGGCGGTCGTCGCGTACACCCTCGGCGGCCTGGCCGGGGGAGTGGCGAACCGCTGGATCACGCCCGCGCTCGGCACGCTGCGGACCGTGCTGTTCGCCGGCGCCGTGCAGACCGGCGCGCTCGTCGTCATGGGCACCGTGCGCAGCCTGGCCGCGCTGGTGGCGGCCCTCGCGGTCTTCGGGTTCATGGGCATGCTGTGGAACGTCAACAGCACCACCCTGATGCAGCAACGCGCCCCCGCCGACATGCTCGGCCGCGTCGGCGCCGCCTTCCGCACCCTGTCCGTCGCCGGGGCCCCGCTGGGCGCGCTCCTCGGCGGCGCCGCAGCCACGGCCTGGGGCCTCAACACGCCGGCCCTGCTCACGGCCGCGTTCTTCGTCCTGTCCGTCCTGGCACTGATACCGGTCCGCGAGGAGGACGTACCTGTTGTCGCGCCGCACGACGGCGTCACGACGGCTCACGCCGCGCGGTGATCAATTAGGTTGGAACAGCTGGGACAGGCACGAAAGAAGGCTGAAGTCGGAAATGAACGCAGACGGCCGTACCAGGCTCAACCAGACGCCCGAATGGACCGCTCTCGCCAAGCACCGCGAGGAGCTGGCCGACACTCATCTGAGGGAGCTGTTCGCCGCCGACCCCGCGCGCGGCACCGGATACGCGCTCCGGGTCGGCGACCTGTACATCGACTACTCCAAGCACCTGGTCACCGACGAGACGCTGCGGCTGCTGCGCGAGCTGGCCGCGGCCACGGACGTCTTCGGCCTCAGGGACGCCATGTTCCGCGGCGAGAAGATCAACGTCACCGAGAACCGGGCGGTGCTGCACACCGCGCTGCGCGCCCCGCGCGACGCGGTGATCGAGGTCGACGGCGAGAACGTGGTCCCGGCCGTGCACGCCGTGCTCGACAAGATGGGCGACTTCGCCGAGCGGGTCCGCTCCGGCGCCTGGACCGGCCACACCGGCAAGCGCATCCGGAACGTGGTCAACGTGGGCATCGGCGGATCCGATCTCGGCCCCGCGATGGCGTACGAGGTGCTGCGCAGCTTCACCGACCGAGACCTGACCGTCCGTTTCGTCTCCAACGTGGACGGTGCGGACCTGCACGAGGCCACCCGGGACCTGGACCCGGCGGAGACGCTCTTCATCATCGCCTCCAAGACCTTCACCACCATCGAGACCATCACCAACGCGACATCCGCGCGGCAGTGGCTGCTGGCCGCGCTCGGCGACGAGTCCGCGGTGGCCAAGCACTTCGTGGCGCTGTCCACGAACGCGGAGAAGGTCGCCGCGTTCGGCATCGACACGGCCAACATGTTCGAGTTCTGGGACTGGGTCGGCGGGCGGTACTCGTACGACTCCGCGATCGGCCTGTCGCTGATGATCGCCATCGGCCCGGACCGCTTCCGCGAGATGCTCGACGGTTTCCGGATCGTCGACGACCACTTCCGCACCGCGCCCGCCGAGGCCAACGTGCCGCTTCTGCTCGGACTCCTGGGCATCTGGTACGACAATTTCCACGACGCCCAGTCGCACGCCGTACTGCCGTACAGCCACTACCTCTCCAAGTTCACGGCCTATCTCCAGCAGCTGGACATGGAGTCCAACGGCAAGTACGTCGCCCGGGACGGCAAGCGGGTCGACTGGCAGACCGGACCGGTGGTGTGGGGCACGCCCGGCACCAACGGGCAGCACGCGTACTACCAGTTGATCCACCAGGGCACCAAGCTGATCCCGGCGGACTTCATCGGCTTCGCCGAGCCGGTGGCCGAGCTGAGCGGTGAACTCAAGGCCCAGCACGACCTGTTGATGGCCAACTTCTTCGCCCAGACCCAGGCGCTCGCCTTCGGCAAGACCGCCGAGGAGGTCCGCGCGGAGGGCGTGGCCGAGGAACTGGTCCCGCACAAGACCTTCCAGGGCAACCGGCCGACGACCACGATCCTCGCCCGGGAGCTGACCCCGTCGGTGCTCGGCCAGCTGGTCGCCCTCTACGAGCACAAGGTGTTCGTCCAGGGCGCGGTGTGGAACATCGACTCCTTCGACCAGTGGGGCGTGGAGCTGGGCAAGGTCCTCGCCAAGCGTGTCGAGCCCGCGCTCACCGAGGGCGCCGACGTCCCCGGCCTGGACGCGTCGACCAAGGCGCTGGTCGCCACGTACCGGGAGCTGCGCGGCCGGAGCTGAGCGGAGGCGGGAGCCGGCCCGGGCCGGGTGCCGTGGGGAGGCTCCCGCGCGCCCCCCGGCGCGGCTCAGGCCACCGCGCTCAGTGTGTCCGCGAGGCGCCGGCGGGCCGCGCGGGACGCGGGCAGGGTGGCCAGCGCCGCCGCTCCCAGCACGGCGGCCGTGCCCAGCAGGAGCAGCGGACCGGAGGAGGGGGACTGGGCGATGCCGGCGCCGACGCCGCTGGAACCGCCCTGGGCGTCGATCAGCCGGCGGGCCAGCGGCAGCCCCAGCGCCGTGGCGGCGACGACCGCGGCCAGGGCCGTACAGCTCGTCGCCGTCACGGTGATCGCGGTGATCTGCCGCGGGGACATGCCGATGGCCCGGAGGGCGAGCACGTCCCGCTCGCCCTCGCGGACGCTGCCGCCGATCGCGGTGAGCAGCTCGACCAGCCCGATGAGCGCCAGGACGGCGATCAGTCCGGCGACGACACCGCGCAGCGGGGACAGCCCGTCGGCGGGGTTGGTGACCGGATGCACCTCCAGGTGGCCGCGGCCGGCCGAGGCGAGCGCGGCGGCCACGCGCCGCGGGTCGGCGCCCGGGCGCAGCCGCAGCTCGTAGAAGGCCGGGGCCAGCCGCGGGTCGTTCTCGCGGAGGGTGTCCAGGGAGGTGGTCACGACCCGGCCGGCGTTGCGCGGTTCGAGGGCGCGGCCGACGATGTGCAGGATCTGCGGCCGGTCGCCCACCGTCATCCGCACCCAGTCGCCGACCCGCGCGTGCAGCAGGTCGAGCAGGCCCTGGCCGGCCACCGCCTCGTCCGGCCCCTGGGCGGCGCGGCCCTCGGCGAGGGCGTAGGGGTAGGGCTCGGCGCGGGTGCCGATGCCGCGCAGGGCGATGGTGCCCGTCTGGCCGGGGACCAGCGCGGCCACCTCGACGCCCGGGTAGGCGGCGCTCACCCGGGGATCACCGGTCAGCACGGCCCGTACGCCGGAGGGAGCCAGGGCGTCGTCCGAGCGGACGGTGAGGGCCGTGGGCAGACCGACCCGTTCGGGACTGCTGTGCAGACGGTCGAGGGTGGTCCAGGCGCTCAGCGCCACGACGATCAGCACCAGCGGCAGGGTCAGCCGGGCCACGGTGGCCAGTGACCGGCCACGCCCCGCGAACGCCTTGTGGCAGCCGAGGACCAGTGCGGCCGGCAGCCGCAGGCCGAGGGCGAGGCGGGCCGGCCCGGTCAGCCGGCCGCCCCCGGGCGCGGCCGGCCGCGGTACCGGAACCGGCGGCACCCGGCCCGCCCGCCAGGCCGCGAGCCCCGTGGTCAGAGCGATGAACAGCACCGCGCCCGCCGGCACGGCGCACAGCGCCAGGGTGTGTCCGGGCAGCCCCTGCCACACCCCCACCGCGTCCCCGAGCCGCCCCGGCACCCGGCTGCCCAGCCCCTCGGTGAGGGCCGCCGCGGCCACGGCACCGAGCAGGGCGTACGCCAGGTGCTGGAGCAGGAAGATCCGGACCACCTGGCCGGGCGTGAAGCCGATCGCCTTCAGCACCGACAGGTCCCGCAGGTGCCCGCGGATGCGGGTGGCGATCGCGCCGTGCACCGCGAACCCGGCGGCGATCAGGGCGCCCAGGCCGAACAGTCCGAGCACCTGGCCCAGCAGCCGGCCCGCACCCTGTGCCTCGGCCCGGGCCTGCTGCCAGGTGGAGACCTCGCCGACCGCGCCGGCGCCCAGCACGGTGACGGCGCGCTGAACGGCGTAGTCCGTGTCGGCCGGATCACCGAGGCGCAGCCCGATGACCTGGCCGGCCGGGGCGCGCACCGCCGACGGCAGCGCCCACACCAGTCCCGGCTGCTCACCGGGGTGGTACGGGGGTTCGGCGCTGTCCGCGACGCCCTCGACGGTGAGGGTGCGGGCGGTACCGGGCAGGCTCAGGGTGTCGCCGGGCTCGGCCAGCAGGGCGCGGGCCAGGCTGCTCTCCAGGACCACGCCGTCCGGTGCGGCCGGATCCAGCCAGCGCCCGGCGGTGAGCAGGGGCCGGCCGACGGAGGGCAGGCCCGGGGTGCCGCGCAGTTCCACGGCGGCGCGGGTGCCGCGGGCGGCGACGGTGGCGGACTCGGTGCGGTAGGGCCCGGCGACGGAGTCGACGCCGTCGAGCCGGGCCAGCTTCCCGGCGTCGGCGGACCGGGCGGTGTGCAGCCACACATGCGCCCCGCGCGCCTCGGCGAAGGTCCGCTCCCAGGGGTTCGTGGCGTAGCCGAACAGGGCGGTGGCCAGCAGCAGCGAGGCGACGATGCCGGCGGTCGCCAGCACCAGGAACAGCGCCTCGCCGCGGTGGGTGCGCAGGTCGGAGTGGGCCCAGCGCAGGGTGGCTCGCACGTCCCTCAGGTCCAGCACGGTCAGTCCCTCAGCTCCAGCACCCCGGAGATCCCGCCACGGCGGGGCGGCGGGGTGCCGTCCAGGGTCGCGTCGTCGGCTATGCGGCCGTCGAAGAAGCTGATCACCCGGTCCGCGGCGCTGGCCAGCCGGGCGTCGTGGGTGACCAGGACGATGCTCTGGCCGCGTCCGTGGAAGCGGGTCAGCAGCCGCGTCACCTCGCGGGTGCCCTTGCTGTCCAGGCTGCCGGCCGGCTCGTCCGCGAGCAGCAGCGGCGGATGGTTGACCAGCGCCCGGGCGAGCGCGACCCGCTGCTGTTCGCCGCCGGACAGCTCGCCCGGCATGCTGCGTTCCTTGCCCTCCAGGCCCAGCTCCGCCAGGAGCGCCTCCCGCTCGGCGCGGGCCTTCTTCGGCGCGACGCCGGCGAGCAGGGCGGGCAGTTCGACGTTGTCGGCGACGGACAGGTTCGACACCAGGTTGAAGAACTGGAAGACGAACCCGATGGCCTTCCTGCGCTCCACCGCCCAGCGGGCCTCGCTGAAGGAGTCGGTGCACCGGCCGTCGAGCCACACGCTGCCCCGGTCCGGCCGTTGCAGCCCGCCCAGCAGGTGCAGCAGCGTGGACTTGCCCGCTCCGGACGGCCCGGTGATCGCCACGAACTCGCCCCGGGCCACGCTCAGGTCCACCCCGCGCACGGCGTGCGCGGGCGCGCCCTCGCCATGGTGGGTCTTGACCAGGCCCTCGGCCCGCAGAACCGGAGTGCCCTCGCTCATTCCAGTTCCTCCTGGCACCGCTCCAGCCAGTCGAGGTCGGCCTGCAGGTGCAGCATCGCGCCCTCGATCAGCAGGTGGGCGATTCGGTTGTCCCGGCTCTCGGCCGCGGCCAGCTTCGACAGGTTGCGCATGGTGGTGAGGTACTGGCGCCGTTGTCTGTTGATGAGGGCGATCTGGTCGGCGAGACCGGTCTGCGGGGCGAGGGCGAGCTTCATGAAGAACTCGTCCCGTACCCGAGGCTCGTCCTCGGTCTCCTCGAACCAGGCGTGCAGCGCCTCACGCCCGGCGTCGGTGAGCTGGTAGACCTTCTTGTTGGGCCGGCTGGACTGCTCGACGTCCTCGCCCTCGATCAGCCCGGACTTCTCCAGGCGGCCGAGGGTGACGTAGATCTGGCCGACGTTCGGCTGAGGGTACGCGGCGCCCAGCAGTTGCTCAAGGTCCTGCTTCAGCTCGTAGCCGTGGGCCGGGCCACGGGCGAGGAGTGCCAGGAGGTGCAGACGCACTCGTGCTGTCCTCCTGTCTGCTCCATGTGCTCCACGCCCTAGTATCGCGCATACCTAACAGGTATACATGGCCTCTGTCCGCGGGCGAGGGTGCCCGGGGTGCCGGTGTACAGGGAGGAACCTATGCGGTGGATACGCACCGCCGGTAGGGGCCTCCTCGTTCTCGTCGTGATCCTGGCCGGGTACGTCGCCTCCGGCGCCCGTGCCGACGAGGCCGGCCGAGGGGGCCGCGGCCCGCTCACCCTGGCCACGGCCGGCGACCTGACCGGGTACCTCGGCCCGCTGCTCCGGGGCTGGAACCGCACCCATCCCGGCGAGCGGGTCACCCTGGTCGAGCTGCCGGACTCCGCCGACGAGACGCACGCGCAGATGACGACCGACCTGCGCGGCGGCGACCGCGGCCGGTTCGACGTGCTGAACATCGACGTCGACTGGACCTCCGAGTTCGCGGCGGCCGGCTGGATCCGCCCGCTGCCCCGCGAGCGCTTCCCGCTGGGCAGCTTCCTGCCGCCGGTCGTGGACACGGCGACGTACGACGGACGGTTGTACGCGGTGCCGTATGTCACGAATGCCGGACTTCTCCTGTATCGCAAGGACATTCTCGACAAGGAAGGCGTGTCTCCGCCGCACACCTGGACCGAGCTGGAACGGGACGCGAAGACCCTCGCGCCGAAGTACGGAATCGACGGGTACGCGGGTCAGTTCCTGCCGTACGAGGGGCTCACCGTGAACGCGGCCGAGGCGGTGTACTCGGCGGGCGGCACCATCCTCGGCGGCGAGGGCACCCGTGTCACCGTGGACTCGGCCGCGGCCCGCGAGGGCATCGGCTTCCTCGCCCGGGGCATCCGCGAGGGCTGGATCCCGCGGCGGGCGCTGACGTACAAGGAGGAGGAGTCCAAACAGGCCTTCCAGGACGGCAGGCTGCTCTTCCTGCGCAACTGGCCCTACGCCTACGCCGTCGCCTCGGAGGCGGGTTCGAAGGTCGCCGGGAAGATCGGCGCCGTGCCGCTGCCGGGCCCCCACGGGCCGGGGACCAGTGTGCTCGGCGGTTCCAATCTCGCGGTCAACACCCACGCCCGGCACCCGGACTCCGCCGCGCGCCTGATCGCCTATCTCACCAGCGCGCCCGTGCAGCGCCAGGTGCTCACCCGGGGCGCGCTGCCGCCCGTGCGCGCCGCGCTGTACGAAGACCCCGCGCTGACCAGGCGGTTCCCGTACCTGGCGACCCTGCGCACGGCCGTCCTCACCGCCCGGCCGCGCCCCAAGAGCCCGCACTACGACCAGGTCAGCCTGGCCGTGCAGGCGGTCGTGCAGGACGCGCTCACCGGGCGCCAGACGCCCGGGCAGGCCGTGCGCCGGCTGGCGCGCGAACTCGACGCCATCGCCCGTCGATAGACCGCCGCTAGTTACTTGTTAGGTAACGCGGACATCTCAACTGGCATCCGGCTGTCCCATTAGCACCCTGTTTGTCCCTCCAACTCCCCGGTAGCCTCTGTTCTTTTCGTTGACACGGTCGCGACACCCCTACCTAACATGCATGCATGTTGAGTACGTACCACTGGTGGCGAGACGCCGTGATCTACCAGGTCTACGTCCGTAGCTTCCTGGACAGCACCGGCGACGGCATCGGTGATCTCGCGGGCGTCCGGGCCGGACTGCCGTACCTGAAGAAGCTCGGCGTCGACGGGATCTGGCTGAGCCCGTTCTACCCCTCGCCCCAGCACGACCACGGCTACGACGTGGCCGACTACCGCGACGTCGACCCGGTCTTCGGCGACCTCGCCGAGTTCGACCTGCTGATGGCGGCGGCCCGGCGGCTGGGCATCAAGGTGCTGCTCGACATCGTCCCCAACCACTGCTCCAGCGAGCACCCGTGGTTCCGCGAGGCGCTGGAGAGCGAGCCCGGCAGCCCGGCCCGCGCCCGCTTCCACTTCGCCGACGGCCGCGGCCCCGACGGGAGCGAGCCGCCCAACAACTGGCACGCCATGTTCGGCGGCCCGGCCTGGACCAGAGTCGCCGACGGCCAGTGGTACCTGCACATGTTCACGCCCGAACAGCCCGACTGGAACTGGCGCAACCCGGAGATCCCCGCCGAGTTCGACCGCACCCTGCGGTTCTGGCTCGACCGGGGCGTGGACGGCTTCCGCATCGACGTCGCCGCCGGCCTGTTCAAGCACCCGGACCTGCCCGACTCCGACGACCCGGAGGCCGACGCCCGCACCCGCGACTCGGTCAACCCGCTCGCCTGGAACCAGCCGGAGGTGCACGAGGTGTGGCGCCGCTGGCGCGCCATCTGCGAGGAGTACGGCACCGGGGACGGCCGCGAGCGCCTGCTCGTCGGCGAGGTCTCCGTCCCCACCGCCCGCGAACACGCCCTGTACGTCCGCCCCGACGAACTCCACCAGGCCTTCTTCTTCGACCTGCTCGGCGCCCCCTGGGACGCCGACGCCTTCCGCAAGGTCATCTCCGAGGCCATGCAGGACATCGCCGGCACCGGCTCCACGGTCACCTGGGTCCTCAACAACCACGACCAGGTCCGCACCGTCACCCGCTACGGCGAACCGGCCCCCGGAGGCAGCGGCCTCGGCGCCGCCCGCGCCCGCGCCGCCGCGCTGCTGATGCTGGCGCTGCCCGGAGCCGCGTACATCTACCAGGGCGAGGAGCTGGGCCTGCCGGAAGTCGTCGACCTGCCCGACGACGTGCTCACCGATCCGATCTTCCGGCGCACCGGAAGCCGCGCCCGGATCCGCGACGGCTGCCGGGTGCCGCTGCCCTGGTCCGGGCAGGCCTCCCCGTTCGGCTTCACCTCCGGAGCGGAGGGCGCCAAGCCCTGGCTGCCGCAGCCCGACTACTTCGCCGAGTACGCCACCGACCGCGCCCTCGCCGACACCCGCTCCTTCTGGCACCTGTACCGGGACGGTCTCCAACTGCGCAAGTCCCTGCCGCAGTTGGGTGAGGGCCCGCTGCAGTGGCTGGACAGCCCGCCGGGCGTCCTCGCCTTCACCCGCGGCGACGGCCTGGTCTGCGCCGTCAACTTCGGTACGGCGGGCGCACCCGCGCCCGTCTCCGGCACCCCGCTGCTCTCCAGCGGCCCCTGCCCGCCCGGCGTCCTGCCCGGCGCCACCGCGGCCTGGTGGCTGAACGACCTCTGATCACCCATCCCGCCTCTGATCACCCATCCCGACTGAAAGGTCCGTCAACGATGATGCGACGACGTACGACCCTGCTCACCGGCTGCACCGCCCTCGTCCTCGCCCTCGGCGCCACCGCCTGCGGCGGGGGAGAGGTCTCCGCGGGCGGCGGCGACAAGGCGCTCAGCGGCCAGACCGTCACCGTGGCCGGCGTCTGGTCCGGCAGCGAGCAGAAGAACTTCCAGAAGGTGCTGGACGCCTTCACCGAGAAGACCGGCGCCAAGACCCAGTTCGTGTCCACCGGCGACAACGTCTCCACGGTCGTCGGCAGCAAGATCGAGGGCGGCAACGCGCCCGACGTCGTGATGGTCCCGCAGGTCGGCGTCCTGCAGCAGTTCGCGAAGAAGGGCTGGCTCAAGCCGCTCTCCCCGACCGCCCGGCAGACCGTCGACGCCGACTACGCGCCCGTCTGGAAGAAGTACGGCAGCGTCGACGGCGCCCTCTACGGCCTCTACTTCAAGGCCGCCCACAAGTCCACCGTCTGGTACAGCCCCGACGCCCTCACCCAGGCCGGGGTCAAGCCACCGAAGACGTACGACGAGCTGCTCAAGGCCGGGCACACCGTCTCCGACTCCGGCCTCGCCGCCTTCGCGGTCGCCGGGCAGGACGGCTGGACCCTGACCGACTGGTTCGAGAACGTCTACCTCTCCCAGGCCGGACCCGAGAAGTACGACGCCCTCGCCGCCCACAAGCTCAAGTGGACCGACCCCACGGTGGTGAAGGCGCTCACCACCCTCGGCAAGCTCTTCAAGGACAGGCAGCTCGTCGCCGGCGGGCAGAAGGAGGCCCTGAACACCGACTTCCCCGGCTCCGTGGAGAAGGTCTTCGGGCCCAAGCCCGAGGCCGGCATGGTCTACGAGGGCGACTTCGTCGCCGGCGTCGCGCACGACCAGTTCGGGAAGGCCGTCGGCAAGGACGCGGACTTCTTCCCCTTCCCCGCGGTCGACGGCGGCACCGCCCCCGTGGTCAGCGGCGGTGACGCGGCCGTCGTCCTCAAGGACGGCAAGAACGCCAAGGCCGGCATGAAGCTCCTGGAGTACCTGGCCACCCCCGAGGCCGCGGCCGTCTGGGCGAAGGCCGGCGGCTTCCTGTCCCCGAACAAGAAGCTCGACCTCGCCTCCTACGGCGACGACGTCACCCGCGCCACCGCCAAGTCCCTCGTCGGCGCCAGCGACTCGGTCCGCTTCGACATGTCCGACCAGGCCCCGGCGGCCTTCGGCGGCACCAAGGGCACCGGCGAGTGGAAGCTGCTCCAGGACTTCCTGCGCGACCCGTCGGACCCGAAGGGCACCGCGGCGAAGCTCGAAGCCGCGGCGGCCAAGGCCTACCAGGACTGAGCGGCAGCACACGATGACCGCCACCACTGTCTCGAAGCAGCAGGCGGGCCCGCGGGCCGCCGCCGGCCCGGCGCCCACGCGCCGCGGCCGGCGGCGCGGCCGGCTGATCGCCCTGCTCTTCGTCTTCCCCGCGCTGCTCCTGCTCGGCGCTCTCGTCGTCTACCCGGTGCTGTTCTCCGTCGGCCGCAGCTTCTTCGACGCCTCCGGCACCCGGTTCGTCGGCGGCGACAACTACACCGAGATGTTCCGCGACCCGGCCACCCTGAAGGCCATCCGCAACACCACCATCTGGGTCGTCGTCGCCCCCGCCCTGCTCACCGGCCTCGGCCTGATCCTGGCCGTCCTGGTGGAGAAGGTCCGCTGGGCGACCGCCTTCAAACTGCTCCTCTTCATGCCCATGGCGGTGTCCTTCCTCGCCGCCGGCATCATCTTCCGGCTCGCCTACGACGAGGACCCCGACAAGGGCGTGCTGAACGCGGCCGTCGTCTCCGTCCACGACGCCTTCCAGGGCACGTCGACCTACCCGACGGCCCGGGGCCGCACCGGGCTGCTCACCCAGGACCCGGACGGCTCCTACCGTACGACCGCCCACACGGGCGGACCGGTCACGCTCCCCATGGTCGGCGTTCTGCCCAAGGACCTGCCCGCCCGGGCCCGGCCCGCCGCACCGGCCCCGCACAAGGCCGGACCCGGCGAACTGCGCGGTGTCGTCTACCTGGACTTCACCCCGGGCGGGGGAGGCGAGCAGGGCAGGGTCGACCCCAAGGAGAGCGGCCTGCCCGGCATGGAGGTCGAGGCGGTGCGCGACGGGAAGACGGTCGCGAGCACGACGACCGCCGCCGACGGCTCCTTCCGCTTCACCGCACTGCACGACGGCTCGTACACGGTGAAGCTCCCGAAGTCGAACTTCGCCCCGCCCTACCAGGGCGTCTCCTGGCTCGGCCCGACCCTCGTCACCCCGGCGATCATCGGCGCCTACCTGTGGATCTGGACGGGCTTCGCGATGGTCCTGATCGGCGCGGGCCTCTCCACGCTCCCGCGTGACGCCCTGGAGGCCGCCCGGATGGACGGCGCCAACGAGTGGCAGATCTTCCGCCGGATCACCGTTCCGCTGCTCGCGCCCGTCCTCACCGTGGTCTTCGTGACCCTCGTGATCAACGTGATGAAGGTCTTCGACCTCGTCTACATCATCGCGCCGGGACCGGTGCAGGAGGACGCCACCGTCCTCGCCACCCAGATGTGGCTGGTCTCCTTCGGCGGCGGCAACGACCAGGGCCTCGGCAGCGCCCTCGGCGTGCTCCTGCTGCTGCTGGTGATCCCCGCGATGGTCTTCAACGTCCGCCGCTTCCGCAACAGCCAACGATGAGGAGTCAGCGATGAACGCGATCAGGAGAGGCCTGGGCAGCGCCCTGGTGCAGGCGTTCCTGGTGGTGATCGGCCTGGTCTGGCTGACCCCGCTGGCGGGCCTGTTCGTGTCCTCCCTCCGCTCGGCCCAGGACACCGCCAAGGGCGGCTGGTGGACGGCGCTGGCCGGCCCCGGTCAGCTGTCCTTCTACAACTACACGGCGCTGCTGAAGAACGCCGGCATCACCCAGGCCTTCTGGAACACCGTGCTGATCTCGGTGCCGGCCACCACCCTGGTCGTCGTCATCGCGGCCCTGGCCGGATACGCCTTCGCCTGGCTGGACTTCCCGCTCCGGGAACCCCTGTTCCTGCTGGTGGTGGCCCTGTTGGTGGTGCCGGTGCAGATCGGTCTGCTGCCCGTCGCCAAACTCTTCGGCGCGCTGGGCCTGTTCGGCACGATCCCCGGCGTCGTCCTCTTCCACGTCGCCTACGGGCTGCCCTTCGCCGTCTTCCTGCTCCGCAACTACTTCGCGGACATCCCGAAGGAGATGCTGGAGGCGGCCCGGATGGACGGCGGCAGCGAGTGGCGCATCTTCACCCGCCTCGTCCTGCCGGTGGGCCGCCCGGCGATCGCCTCGCTCGCCATCTTCCAGTTCCTGTGGGTCTGGAACGACATGCTGGTCGCCCTGCTCTTCGCGGACAGCTCCTCCCAGCCGCTGACCGTGCAACTGCAGTCCCAGATCCGCCAGTTCGGCAGCAACATCGACGTCCTGGCCCCGGGCGCGTTCCTGTCCCTGATCGTGCCCGTGGTGGTGTTCTTCGCCTTCCAGCGGCACTTCGTGCAGGGCGTGATGGCCGGGTCGGTCAAATAGGAGCGGCGGGGGCCGAAACCCCCGCCGCGACTACCCGGCTCACGGCGTCACGCGGACGCCGGCGGATACAGCGACCTCGGCAGCTGGGAAGCCGCCGCCGAGTCCAGCAGCCACAGGGTGCGGGAGCGGCCGTACGCGCCCGCCGCCGGGGCCTGGATCTCGCCCGCGCCCGACAGGGCGATGGCCGCGGCCTCCGCCTTGTCCTCGCCGGCCGCGAGGAGCCAGACCTCGCGGGCCGCGCGGATCGCCGGCAGGGTGAGGGAGATCCGGGTCGGCGGGGGCTTGGGGGCGCCGTGGACGCCGACCACCGTGCGCTCCGTCTCCCGGACCGCGGGCAGCTCGGGGAAGAGCGAGGCCACGTGGGTGTCCGGGCCGACGCCCAGCATCAGGACGTCGAAGGCCGGAACCGAACCGTGGTTCTCGGGGCCGGCCGCCTTCGCCAGCTCCGCCGCGTACGCCTCCGCCGCCGCCTCGACGTCCGCGCCGTACGGACCGTCGGAGGCGGGCATGGCGTGCACGCGCTCCGGGTCCAGCGGCACGGAGTCCAGCAGCGCCTCGCGGGCCTGCGTGACATTGCGCTCGGGGTCGCCGTCGGGGAGGAAGCGCTCGTCGCCCCACCACAGGTCGAGGCGGCCCCAGTCGACGGCGTCCCGGGCGGGGGCCGCCGCCAGCGCGGCCAGCAGGCCGTTGCCGTTGCGGCCGCCCGTGAGGACCACGGACGCGGTGCCCCGGGAGGCCTGCGCGTCCACGATCTTCGTGATCAGGCGGGCCGCGGCGGCCTGCGCCATCAGCTCCTTGTCGCGGTGGACGACCAGCTGCGGAGTGCTCACTTCGCCGCCGCCTTCCTCGCCGGTGCCTTCTTCGCGGTCTTGGCCGCCGCCTTCTTGGCGGGGGCCTTGGCCGCTTCCTCGACCGGTTCCGGTTCCGCGACCGGCTCCGCTTCCCCGACCGGTCCGGCCGGGGTCTCGGACGTCTGCTGCGGAACCGTGTCCAGCCGCTCCACGCCGAAGCGCAGCGCCGACGCGTAGGTGTCGTCCGGGTCCAGCCGGCGCAGCTCCTCCGCGATCAGCTCGGCGGTGTCCCGCCGCTTCAGCGCCACCGCGCGGGCCGGCTGGCCCTCGATGGACAGCGTGGCCAGCGAGCCGTCGGCCCGGTCCAGCGTGATCGGGCCCTGACTGGTGTCCATGCGGACCGCCGTCAGACCGGGGCCCGCCGACAGCGACCGCTTCACCGGCACGTCCAGCCGGTCCGCGAGCCACATCGCCAGCAGCTCGCAGCTCGGGTTGAACTCCTCGCCCTCCACCTCGACGGCCTTCACCTCACAGGTGACCTGGTCGAGTGCCGCCGCGAGCATGGAGCGCCACGGCGTGATCCTCGTCCAGGACAGGTCGGTGTCGCCGGGCGTGTAGGCGGAGGCACGGGCGGACAGCTCCCGCACCGGCTGCTCGGAGGCGTAGCTGTCGGTGACCCGGCGCTGGGCGAGCGCGCCCAGCGGGTCCTTCGCCGGGTCGAGCGGGGCGTTCACCGGCCACCACACGACCACCGGGGCGTCCGGCAGCAGCAGCGGCAGCACCACCGAGTCGGCGTGGTCGACCGCCTCGCCGTACAGCCGCAGGACGACCGTCTCGCCGGTGCCCGCGTCCGCGCCCACCCGCACCTCGGCGTCCAGACGCGAGGTCGTGCGGTCGCGCGGGGAGCGCGAGACCCGCTTGATCACCACGAGCGTGCGCGAGGGGTGCTCGCGCGACGCGTCGTTGGCGGCCTTCAGGGCGTCGTAGGCGTTCTCCTCGTCGGTGACGATGACGAGGGTCAGGACCATGCCGACGGCGGGTGTGCCGATGGCGCGGCGGCCCTTCACGAGCGCCTTGTTGATCTCTCCGGCGGTGGTGTCGGTCAGGTCTATCTTCATGGCCGGCGCCAGCTCCGTCCGTCTCGTGCGAGCATCTCGTCCGCCTCCACGGGACCCCAGGTGCCCGACTTGTACTGCGCGGGCCTGCCGTGCTTGTCCCAGTACTCCTCGATCGGGTCGAGGATCTTCCAGGAGAGCTCGACCTCCTCCGTGCGCGGGAAGAGGTTGGCGTCGCCGAGCAGCACGTCGAGGATGAGCCGTTCGTACGCCTCCGGGCTGGACTCCGTGAACGACTCGCCGTAGGCGAAGTCCATGGAGACGTCCCGGATCTCCATCGAGGTGCCCGGCACCTTGGAACCGAAGCGGACCGTGACGCCCTCGTCCGGCTGGACCCGGATGACGATCGCGTTCTGGCCCAGTTCCTCGGTGGCCGTGGTGTCGAACGGGGAGTGCGGGGCCCGCTGGAAGACGACCGCGATCTCGGTGACGCGGCGGCCGAGGCGCTTGCCGGTGCGCAGGTAGAAGGGGACGCCCGCCCAGCGGCGGTTGTCGATCTCCAGCTTGACCGCGGCGTAGGTGTCGGTCTTCGACTTCGCGTCGATGCCGTCCTCTTCGAGGTAGCCGATGACCTTCTCGCCGCCCTGCCAGCCCGCCGCGTACTGCCCGCGCACGGTGTTGGCGCCCAGGTCCTTCGGCAGCCGGACGGCGCCGAGCACCTTCTCCTTCTCCGCGGCCAGCGCGTCCGCGTCGAAGGAGGCGGGCTCCTCCATGGCGGTGAGCGCCATCAGCTGCAGCAGGTGGTTCTGGATGACGTCCCGGGCGGCGCCGATACCGTCGTAGTAGCCGGCCCGGCCGCCGATGCCGATGTCCTCGGCCATCGTGATCTGCACGTGGTCCACGAAGGACCGGTTCCAGATCGGCTCGAACATCGTGTTGGCGAAGCGCAGCGCCAGGATGTTCTGGACGGTCTCCTTGCCGAGGTAGTGGTCGATCCGGAACACCTGGTCCGGCTCGAACACCTCGTGCACGACCTTGTTCAGCTCCTCGGCCGACTTCAGGTCGTGTCCGAACGGCTTCTCGATGACCGCGCGCCGCCAGGAACCGCTGCTCTGGTCGGCGAGGCCGTGCTTCTTCAGCTGCTGGATCACCACCGGGAAGGAGCGCGGCGGCACCGACAGGTAGAAGGCGAAGTTGCCGCCCGTGCCCTGTGCCTTGTCCAGCTCCTCGATGGTGGCGCGCAGCCGCTCGAACGCCTCGTCGTCGTCGAAGGTGCCCTGGACGAAGCGCATGCCCTGGATGAGCTGCTGCCAGACCTCCTCACGGAACGGGGTGCGCGAGTGCTCCTTCACCGCGTCGTGCACGACCTGGGCGAAGTCCTCGTGCTCCCAGTCGCGGCGGGCGAAGCCCACCAGCGAGAACCCCGGCGGCAGCAGACCCCGGTTGGCGAGGTCGTACACGGCCGGCATCAGCTTCTTGCGCGACAGGTCGCCCGTGACGCCGAAGATGACCAGGCCCGACGGCCCCGCGATCCGCGGGAGCCGCCGGTCGGCCGGGTCACGAAGCGGGTTCGCTCCGGAACCGGAAACGGGTGACAACTCAGCCCTCCGAAGGGGCGAGGCGTTCGAGCTCCGCCTGAGTGGACTTGAGCAGGTCGTTCCAGGACGCCTCGAACTTGTCGACGCCCTCGTCCTCCAGCACCTGCACGACGTCGTCGTAGGAGATGCCGAGCCGCTCCAGCGCGTCCAGATCGGCACGCGCCTGCTCGTAGGTGCCGGTGACGGTGTCGCCGGTGATCTCACCGTGGTCGTCGGTGGCCTCCAGCGTGGCCTCCGGCATGGTGTTGACCGTGTTCGGGGCGACCAGCTCGGTGACGTACAGGGTGTCCGGGTACGCCGGGTCCTTCACGCCGGTCGACGCCCACAGCGGACGCTGCTTGTTCGCGCCCGCCTTCTCCAGCGCGCTCCAGCGGTCGGAGGAGAAGACCTCCTCGTACGCCTGGTAGGCGAGCCGGGCGTTGGCGAGGGCGGCCTTGCCGCGCAGCGCCTTGGCCTCGTCGGTGCCGATCGAGTCCAGGCGCTTGTCGATCTCGGTGTCCACGCGGGACACGAAGAAGGACGCCACGGAGTGGATCTCGGACAGGTCCAGGCCGCGCTCCTTGGCCTTCTCCAGGCCGGTCAGGTAGGCGTCCATGACCGCGCGGTAGCGCTCCAGCGAGAAGATCAGCGTGACGTTGACGCTGATGCCACGGCCGATGACCTCGCTGATCGCCGGGACGCCCGCCATGGTGGCCGGGATCTTGATGAGGGTGTTCGGGCGGTCCACCAGCCAGGCCAGCTGCTTGGCCTCGGCGACGGTGGCGTGCTCGTTGTGCGCCAGACGGGGGTCGACCTCGATGGAGACCCGGCCGTCCTGGCCGTTCGTGGCGTCGAAGACCGGGCGCAGGATGTCGGCGGCGTCGCGGACGTCCGCCGTGGTGATCATGCGGATGGCCTCTTCGACCGTGACCTTGCGGGCGGCGAGGTCCGACAGCTGCTGGTCGTAGCCGTCGCCCTGCGAGATCGCCTTCTGGAAGATCGTCGGGTTGGTGGTGACGCCCACGACGTGCTGCTGGTCGATCAGCTCGGCGAGGTTGCCGGACGTGATCCGCTTGCGCGACAGGTCGTCCAGCCAGATCGCGACGCCTTCCTCGGAGAGGCGCTTGAGTGCGTCTGTCATGGAATTACATCTCCTACGTGTCGTATGTGAGCGTCAGCGCTGGGCGTCGGCGAGGGATTCCCGCGCCTTCGCGGCCACGTTCTCCGCGGTGAAGCCGAACTCCTTGAAGAGCACCTTGGCATCGGCGGAAGCACCGAAGTGCTCCAGGGAAACGATGCGGCCGGCGTCTCCCACGTACTTGTGCCACGTCAGGCCGACGCCCGCTTCCACGGCGACGCGGGCCTTCACGGACCGGGGCAGCACGGAGTCCCGGTACCCCTGGTCCTGCTGCTCGAACCACTCCACGGACGGCATCGAGACGACGCGCGTGGGAACGCCCTCGGCCTGGAGCTGCTCGCGCGCCTCGACGGCGACGTGCACCTCGGAACCGGTGGCGATCAGGATCACCTGCGGCTCGCCGCCCTCCGCCTCGAACAGGACGTAGCCGCCCTTGGCCGCGTCCTCGTTCGGCTCGTACGTCGGCACACCCTGGCGGGTGAGCGCGAGGCCGTGCGGCTGGCCCTTGCCGAACTCCTTCGTCCAGCGCCTGAGGATCTCGCGCCAGGCGATCGCGGTCTCGTTGGCGTCCGCCGGGCGGACGATGTTCAGACCCGGGATCGCGCGCAGCGAGGCGAGGTGCTCGACCGGCTGGTGGGTGGGGCCGTCCTCGCCGAGGCCGATGGAGTCGTGCGTCCACACGTACGTCACCGGCAGGTGCATCAGGGCGGACAGGCGCACGGCGTTGCGCATGTAGTCGGAGAAGACGAGGAAGGTTCCGCCGTAGACGCGCGTGTTGCCGTGCAGGGTGATGCCGTTCAGCTCCGCGCCCATCGAGTGCTCGCGGATGCCGAAGTGGATCGTGCGGCCGTACGGGTCGGCCTCCGGCAGCGGGTTGCCCTTCGGCAGGAAGGAGCTGTCCTTGTCGATGGTCGTGTTGTTCGACCCGGCGAGGTCGGCGGAGCCGCCCCACAGCTCGGGGATCACCGCGCCGAGCGCCTGGAGTACCTTGCCGGACGCGGCACGCGTCGCGACGGCCTTGCCGGGCTCGAAGACCGGGAGCTTCTCCTCCCAGCCGGTGGGCAGCTCGCCCTTGCCGATCCGGTCGAACTCGGCGGCCCGCTCCGGGTTGGTCTCGCGCCACACCTGGAGGGACTTCTCCCACTCGGCCTTCGCCTCGGCACCCCGCTCCAGCGCCTTGCGGGTGTGCGCGATGACCTCGTCGGCCACCTCGAAGGACTTCTCCGGGTCGAAGCCGAGGACGCGCTTGGTGGCCGCGACCTCCTCGTCGCCCAGCGCCGACCCGTGGGCGGCCTCGGTGTTCTGCGCGTTCGGGGCCGGCCAGGCGATGATCGAGCGCATCGCGATGAAGGACGGCCGGTCCGTGACCCGCTTCGCCTCCTGGATCGCCGCGAAGATCGCCGCCGGGTCCAGGTCGCCGTCCTCCTTGGCCTCCACGCGCTGCACGTGCCAGCCGTAGGCCTCGTACCGCTTGACGGTGTCCTCGGAGACGGCCGTCTCGGTGTCGCCCTCGATCGAGATGTGGTTGTCGTCCCACAGCAGGACCAGGTTGCCGAGCTTCTGGTGGCCGGCCAGCGAGGAGGCCTCGGCGGAGATGCCCTCCTGGAGGCAGCCGTCACCGGCGATGCAGTAGACGAAGTGGTCGAAGGGGGACTCGCCGGCCGGGGCCTCCGGGTCGAACAGGCCGCGCTCGTAGCGGGCGGCCATCGCCATGCCCACCGCGTTGGCCACGCCCTGGCCCAGCGGGCCCGTGGTGGTCTCGACACCCTTGGTGTGCCCGTACTCCGGGTGGCCGGGGGTCTTCGAACCCCACGTCCGGAACGCCTTCAGATCGTCCAGCTCCAGGCCGAAGCCGGCCAGGTACAGCTGGGTGTAGAGGGTCAGGGACGAGTGACCGGCGGACAGCACGAAACGGTCGCGGCCGGTCCACTCGGGGTCGGCCGGGTCGTGCCGCATCACCTTCTGGAAGAGGGTGTAGGCGGCCGGGGCCAGGCTCATCGCCGTACCGGGATGGCCGTTGCCGACCTTCTGTACGGCGTCTGCGGCCAGGACACGGGCGGTGTCCACGGCCCGCTGGTCCAGCTCGGTCCACTCAAGGTCTGTGGTGGTCGGCTTGGTGCTCACCCTGGGTCAGGGCTCCTCTCCACATGTCGGTCGCCGGTCGTCGGGGCATGCGCCCCCCGGCCGCCGGCGTGCTGGGCGCCCACCGGCCGTTGTCGAGCCTACCCCCGTCAAGACGTGCGTTTTTTCGAGTGTTTCCAGACTGCCGGGACTCTGTGCGATCCGCCTCCCGACTGGCCGGAACGCGGTGTGGCACATGAATACGGAGCCGGTCATCTGAGCGCTCAATCGAGTGCCCTGTCCCCTCTTATGGGGCCCCTCTTCCCCGGGGCCGTCAACACGACCCCACCCCCGCGAAGGCCGGGGTATGGGCAACGTCTAAAGTGGCGTGGTACGCGCGAGCCTTTACCGCCACTTCACACGGGGAGGCTCGCTGGGATGTCTCTGTCAGGGGTGTGCGTGACGGCCGTCGAATCCCGTCCAGCGGGTGTGGTTCGTGGTGCGAACCAGGACCCGGTTCATCGGCCGTTCGGGGCCCGTGTCAAGGCGTTCGTGGCGCTGACCAAGCCGCGGATCATCGAACTGCTGCTCATCACCACCGTTCCGGTCATGTTCCTCGCCCAGCAGGGCGTGCCGGACCTGACGCTGGTCCTGCTGACCTGCGTCGGCGGCTACCTCTCCGCGGGCGGCGCCAACGCGCTGAACATGTACATCGACCGGGACATCGACGCCCTGATGGACCGCACCTCGCAGCGGCCCCTGGTGACCGGCATGGTCAGCCCGCGCGAGTGCCTGGTCTTCGGCATCTCCCTGGCCGTCGTCTCGACGCTGCTGTTCGGCCTCACCGTCAACTGGCTGAGCGCCTGGCTCTCCCTCGGCGCGCTCCTCTTCTACGTCGTCGTCTACACGATGATCCTCAAGCGGCGTACGTCGCAGAACATCGTGTGGGGCGGCATCGCGGGCTGCATGCCCGTGCTCATCGGCTGGTCGGCGGTGACGGACTCGCTCTCCTGGGCGCCGGTCGTCCTGTTCATGGTGATCTTCTTCTGGACCCCGCCGCACTACTGGCCGCTGTCCATGAAGGTGAAGGACGACTACGCGCGCGTGGGCGTGCCGATGCTGCCGGTCATCGCGTCCAACAAGGTCGTGGCCCGGCAGATCGTCCTCTACAGCTGGGTCATGGTCGCCGTCTCCCTGCTCCTCACCCCTCTCGGCTACACCGGCTGGTTCTACACGGCCGTCGCACTGGCCGCCGGCGGATGGTGGCTGTGGGAGGCGCACGCGCTCCAGAACCGGGCCAAGGCCGAGGTCACGGGCGTGAAGCTGAAGGAGATGCGGCTGTTCCACTGGTCGATCACCTATGTGTCGCTGCTGTTCGTGGCGATCGCGGTGGACCCCTTCCTGCGCTGACGCATGTCACAGACGCCCGCTCTCGCCAGTCGATCTACTCGTCGGTAGCATCCTGGCCATGGCAGACACGCAGCAGGTTGACGCGAGGGCCGAGCGCACGGTGGCCAGGCTCGCCCGGGAGATCAGCGCCTTCTCCAAGGCCCACGGCGGTGCCGAGGGCCAGGTGGCCCACATCGGCCGGCGCGGCGCCCGCATCGTCCTCGTCGGCGAGGACGGCGGCTGGGGCGACCTGGTGGCCCCCACGTACGAGATCGCCGAGCAGGCCGTCGGGAAGGCGGGCATCACGGTCCACGAGTCCTTCGACGGCGAGTTCGCGGCGAAGGTGACGACCGGGCCGTACGAGTGGAAGCGGATGGCCGGTATCCAGATCGGCGGCTGACGCGGGACCGGCGGCCGGCGCGGGATCCCGGTGGCCGCCGTGGCAGCGGCGGTCCGGCGCGGCCGGCGGCCGGGCGCGCGCCCCTTTCGGCCGGCTGCCGCCACCTGAACCCGGTTCACCCGTTAGGACGGGTAAGGCAGCACAGCGCGTCCTCACGGGGAGCCCGGATGATCGAAACGCCGTCCCTCGTGGACCAGTACTGCCACGGCGTACTGCGGACGGAACTGGGCCTCGGCACCTTCGAGGCCCAGCTGGCGCGCACCGAGGGCCCGCCCGCCGCCGGCACGACCCTCTTCGACACCCAGACCGGCTTCGCCGTACGGCGCTGGTGCCCGCCCCTGCTCGGCCTGGAACCCCACTGCCCGCCCGCCCGCTACCTGGCCCGCCGCCGGGAACTGGGCGTGCTGGAGTCGAGCCGCAGGCTGCTGCGCGGCAGCGGCATCACGACGTACCTGGTCGACACCGGCCTGCCCGGCGACCTCACCGGCCCCGCCGAGCTGGCCGGCGCGGGCGACGCCGAGGCCCGGGAGATCGTCCGGCTGGAGCTGCTCGCCGAGCAGGTCGCCGACACCTCCGGCACCGTCGAGTCCTTTCTGGCCAACCTCGCCGAGTCGGTGCACGGGGCCGCGGCGACCGCCGTCGCCTTCACCTCCGTCGCGGGCCTCCGGCACGGACTGGCGCTCGCCCCCGAGCCGCCGGGACCGGGGGAGGTGCGGGGGGCGGCGGGCCGCTGGCTGGCCGGGCGGCGGGTCGGCGGCCCGCTCACGGACCCCGTCCTGCTCAGACACCTGCTGTGGATCGCCGTCGCCTCGGGCCTGCCCCTGCAGCTGCACGCCGGCCTCGGCGAGCCCGGCTCCCGCATCGACCGCACGGACCCGGTGCTGCTGACGGGTCTCGTCCGGGCCACCGCCGGCCTCGGCACCGACCTGATCCTGCTGCACGGCTATCCGTACCACCGCCACGCCGCCCACCTGGCCGGCGTCTTCCCGCACGTCTACGCCGACGCGGGCGCCGCACTCGTACGCACCGGCGCCCGCGCGGCCACGGTCCTCGCGGAGATCCTGGAGCTGGCCCCCTTCGGCAAGATCCTCTTCTCCACCGGCGCACAGGGCCTGCCCGAACTGCACGTCGTCGGCGCCCGCCTCTTCCGCGAGGCCCTCGGCCGGGTCCTGGGCGGCTGGGTCGCCGAGGGCGCCTGGTCCCCGGAGGACGCCCAGCGGGTGGCCCGCCTGATCGCGGCGGACAACGCGCGCCGGGTGTACGGACTGGACTGAGCCGACCAGACTGGGCCGATGACGACCGCGCCCCTGCTCGACGCGTTCCTGCACGCCCTGCTGCCCCTGCGCCCGCGCGCCCTGTGGGCGCACGGCTCACTGGCCGGCGGCGACTACCAGGAGGGCCGCAGCGACCTCGACCTGATCGCCGTCCTGCCCGGCACCATGACCCTGGGGACCGTACGACGGCTGGCCGGGCTGCACCGGCGGCTGCGGAGCGAGCCGCTCGCGGCGAAGCTCCACTGCACCTACGTCACACCCGCCACCCTGGACGACGTGGACCGCTCGCACGTCACCTGGGCGCACGGACGGCTGATGCGCCGCCCGGTCACCCCCGTCACCCGCCGCGAGCTGCACGCCTTCGGACGCGTGCTGTACGGCGAGACCCCGGCCGCGCTGCTCCCGGCGGTACCGGACCGGCAGCTGGCCGACTTCGTCGTCCGCGACCAGCGGGACTTCTGGCGCCCGGCGGTGGACAAGGCCCGGCTGTGGCGGCAGGACGTCTGGGTGGACCTGGGCCTGCTGACCTTCGCCCGGGCCACCGTGACCCTCCGCGACGGCCGCCTGGTCTCCAAGCGGGAGGCCCTGACCGAGCTGACGGCACTGGGGGCCCCGGCGGAGGTCGTCGAGGACATCACCCGCCGCCGGTACGGCACCCCGGACCCGGCCTCCAGCGCCTGGCTCACCCGGCGCGCCGAGCTGACCCGCGCCTATCTGGGGCCGGCGATCGACACGCTCGTCGCGGCCTCGGGGTGAATCACACGCGCGTGCCGACCGGTACACCGGCCGACGGGTCCGGCAGGACCGGGCCGGTCTCCGGGCGCTCGCGCAGCGAGAGCAGGACGCGCAGGACCCAGATCCACATCACCGTGGAGCCGAGCATGTGCGCGGCCACCAGCGCCTCCGGGAGGTGGGTGAAGTACTGGACGTAGCCCACGGTCCCCTGGGCCAGCAGGACGACGAACAGCTCCCGCGTCCGGGCCAGGGGGGCCTTCGGCGCGTCGACCGCCTTCAGGACGAACCACAGGGCGAACGTCAGCGTCACCACGATCCAGGCGAGCACCGCGTGCAGCTTGGAGACCGTCTCCCAGTCGATCGGGATGCGCTCGACCTCGCTGGAGTCGCCGGCGTGCGGGCCGGCCCCGGTCACCACCGTGCCGACCGCGATGAGCAGCACGGACGCGGCCACCAGGAACCACACCAGCTGCTGCACCGCCTTGCCGACCAGCGGACGCGGCGCCCCGTCACCCTCCCGGGTGCGCTGCCACATCACCGTGGCGATGGCGATCAGGGCGGTGGAGAGCAGGAAGTGCGCGGCGACCGTGTACGGGTTCAGGCCGACCAGCACGACGATGCCGCCGAGCACCGCGTTGCCCATGACGACCCAGAACTGGGCCCAGCCCAGCCGGGTCAGGCCGCGCCGCCAGGGTTTCTGGGAGCGGGCCGCGACGATCGCCCAGCCGACGGCCGCGCACAGCACGTACGTCAGCATGCGGTTGCCGAACTCGACGACCCCGTGAAAGCCCATGGCCCGGGTGGTGGTCAGCGAGTCGTCGGTGCAGGTGGGCCAGGTCGGACAGCCGAGGCCCGAGCCGGTGAGGCGGACGGCGCCGCCGGTGACGACGATGACGACCGACATCACGAGCGCGGCGAGGGCCGCCCGGCGGACGGTCCGTGGATCCGGGGTCCAGCGGTCGGCGATGAAGGCGAGCGGGTTGCGCAGGGCCGCTTCGGCGTCGGCGCGGGTCAGCTTTGGCACGCACACCATCGTAGGCCGCCGCTTGTGCATGCGTTCACGAGGGTCCCTCGGACGGCGCTCCCCGCGTCGCTCCCGCCCTCCCGGCCCGCATCACTCCCAGCGGAAGAACCGCCCGGCCGCCGCCAGGCCCACGACCGCCCACGCGCCCAGGATCCCCAGGTCGCCCCAGGGCACGCCCGCGCCGTGCTGGAGGACGTCCCGCAGGCCGTCCGAGAGGGCGGAGACGGGCAGCAGACCGAGCACGTGCTGCCCGGCGGAGCCGAACTTCTCCAGCGGCACGACGACCCCGCCGCCCACGAGGAGCAGCAGGAAGACCAGGTTGGCGGCGGCCAGCGTCGCCTCCGCCTTCAGCGTGCCCGCCATCAGCAGGCCGAGCCCGGAGAAGGCGGCGGTACCGGCGACGAGCAGCAGGAACACGGTGGCGGGGTTGCCGTGCGGCGACCAGCCCAGCGCGAAGGCGATGACGGTCAGCAAAGCGACCTGGAGGACCTCCGTGACCAGGACGGACACCGTCTTCGCGGTCATCAGGCCCCAGCGCGGCAGCGGGGAGGAGGCGAGCCGCTTCAGGACGCCGTAGCGGCGCTCGAAGCCGGTGGCGATGGCCTGCCCCGTGAACGCCGTCGACATCACGGCCAGCGCCAGGACGCCGGGGGCGAGGAAGTCGACGGCCTTGCCCTTCCCGGTGTCCACGATGTCGACCGAACTGAACAGCACGAGCAGCAGGGTCGGGATGACGACCGTGAGCAGCAGCTGCTCGCCGTTGCGCAGCAGCATCTTCGTCTCCAGCGCCGCCTGCGCCGCGATCATGCGGGGGAGCGGGGCGGCTCCGGGCTTCGGGGTGTACGTACCCGCCGTGGTCACGAGCGCAGCTCCTTGCCGGTCAGCTCCAGGAAGACGTCCTCCAGCGTGTGCCGCTCCACCGAGATCCGGTCGGGCATCACCCCGTGCTGGGCGCACCAGGAGGTGACCGTGGCCAGCAGCTGGGGGTCGACCTTGCCGGCGACCCGGTAGGCGCCCGGGGTCAGCTCGGCGGCCGTGCAGTCGGCCGGGAGCGCCTTGAGCAGGGAGCCGACGTCGAGGCCGGGGCGGCCGGTGAAGCGCAGGGTGTTCTCGGCGCCGCCCCTGCACAGCTCCTCCGGGGAGCCCTGGGCGATGACCCGGCCGCCGTCGATGATCGCGACGTCGTCGGCGAGCTGCTCGGCCTCGTCCATGTGGTGCGTGGTGAGGATCACCGACACGCCGTCGGCGCGCAGGTCCCGCACCAGGTCCCAGGTGGCCCGGCGGGCCTGCGGGTCGAGTCCGGCGGTCGGCTCGTCCAGGAACACCAGCTCCGGGCGGCCCACGACGGCCATGGCGAGCGCGAGCCGCTGCTGCTGGCCGCCGGAGAGCCGGCGGTAGGAGGTGCGGCCGCAGGAGCCGAGGCCGAGGCGTTCGACGAGGGCGTCGACGTCCAGCGGGTGCGCGTGCAGCCTGGCGACGTGCCGGAGCATCTCGTCGGCGCGGGCGCCCGAGTACACGCCCCCGGACTGCAGCATCACGCCGATGCGGGGCCGCAGCTCGGCGGAGTCCCGTACCGGGTCGAGGCCCAGGACGCGCACCGTGCCGGAATCCGGCTTCCGGTACCCCTCGCAGGTCTCGACCGTGGTCGTCTTCCCCGCCCCGTTGGGGCCGAGGACGGCGGTCACACCCGGCCGGGCCACCAGGTCGAGGCCGTTCACCGCGGTCTTCGTGCCGTACCGCTTCACCAGGCCCCGGACCTCGATGAGCGGCTGTGACGCGACGCGTCCCCCTGAGGTGTGGTCGTCGGGAGACGGGTCGGCGGGCTCACTTCGCATGGCTCCAGAGTCTAGGGAGCGCGCGCGCCGGTCAGGCGGCCGGGTGGGGGAACTCCGTCTCGCGGGGGCGGTGCAGCGGCAGCCACCGCTCGGCGTAGGCCACGGCGTCCGCGACCGGGAACAGCCGCGCCCGTGCCGCGCCGACCGTGCCGCGGACGACGGGCCGGTCCCGCTCGTAGTCGTGCCCCAGCTCGTCGAACCGGTCGGAGGTGATCGACACCTCGGTCACGGTCTCCCAGCCGCCGCCGGGAGCGGGCCGCCCGACCCGTACGAGCGGGGCCGGTACGCGGTACTCGGCGAGGTGGAAGGCGGTGCAGGAGTCGTAGCCCGCGCCGAGCAGCAGCACCCGGGCGCCCCGTTCCTCCAGCCGGGCCAGGGGGCTGCGCTCGCCGAGCCGGCAGTCGGGGGCGTGGCCCTCGGTGATCTCCCACGCGCGTGGGCCGAGCGCGGCGAAGGAGGTCTGGGGGTGCGCGCTGCGCAGGGCGCCCGGCCAGGTCCGGACGGTCTCGGGGATCACACCGACCCCGAGCGCGGGGGTGATCAGGGGGTCGTACGGGGGCATGGTGGCGCGGATCCGGTCCCACCACTCCCTCGGCACCGGCGGGTTCGCCCATACGGCGGGGTCGGACTGGTCGCCGGTCTGGGTGGGGACGACGAGCGTGCCGGACGGGCCGAGTGCGTCGAGGAGCCCCTGGACGACCGCGACCGCCCCTCCGTTCACCCAGCCGAGGGAGCTGAGCGAGGAATGTACGAGGAGGGTCTCGCCGGTCTTCACACCCAGCAGGCGCAGGCCGGTGGCGAGGGTGTCCCGGGTGACAAGAGGGCCGGTGGGAGGGGGTGCGGGCATGGTTCGGGAGTCTTCCCGACGGGGCTCTGAGCCGCCACCGAATTGGCCGCGCGACGGACCGGCGATGATCGATCAAAGATCGTTTCCGCAGGTCAGATTAGGTATGCCTAAGTGACGCAGGGCACCAGCCGGTGATCCGGACGGCGCTTGTCAGGCTCCGCGGAATTACGCAACAATGGCGTTGTGAAAAACGTCGGCGAGGCTCGGGAGACCCCCACGGGTGCCCCCCAGGAGGAGCTAGCGACCGGTGAGCGCTCCACGCGCAACCGGGTCGCGCGGTCCATCCTGGACCACGGTCCGTCGACCGTCGCCGAACTCGCCGGCCGGCTGGGACTGACCCAGGCGGCCGTCCGGCGTCACCTGGACGCGCTGGTCGCGGACGACGTGGTGGAGGCCCGCGAGCAGCGGGTGTACGGCACGCGCACGCGTGGCCGCCCCGCCAAGGTCTTCGCGCTCACGGACTGCGGCCGGGACGCCTTCGACCAGTCCTACGACAAGCTCGCCGCGGACGCGCTCCGCTGGATCGCCGAGCAGGGGGGCGGCCCCGAGGCGGTCGCCGCCTTCGCCCGGGCCCGGATCGCCGCCCAGGCGAGCGCGTACCGCAGGGCGATCGAGGCCGTGACGCCCGACAAACGCGCCGAAGCGCTGGCCAAGGCCTTGAGCGCCGACGGGTACGCTGCTACGGCGCGCAGCGCACCGGTCGGCGAGCAGCTCTGCCAGCACCACTGCCCGGTCGCTCACGTCGCGGAACAGTTCCCGCAGCTGTGCGAGGCGGAGACGGAGATCTTCGCAGAGCTGCTGGGTACCCACGTCCAGCGACTGGCGACCATCGCGCACGGCGACGGCGTCTGCACGACGTTCATCCCCAAGACATCCACTGACGCACCTGCAAGCACGGCCGGGAGGAACCCCGCATGACTCTCCCCACGGAGACTGCCCACCCTGAGCTCGAGGGCCTGGGCAAGTACGAATACGGCTGGGCCGACTCCGACGTGGCCGGTGCCTCCGCCAGGCGCGGCCTCAACGAGGACGTCGTCCGCGACATCTCGAACAAGAAGTCCGAGCCGGAGTGGATGACCAAGCTGCGCCTGAAGGGCCTGAAGCTCTTCGAGAAGAAGCCGATGCCGAACTGGGGCTCCGACCTCTCGGGCATCGACTTCGACAACATCAAGTACTTCGTGCGCTCCACGGAGAAGCAGGCGGAGTCCTGGGAGGACCTGCCCGAGGACATCAAGAACACCTACGACAAGCTGGGCATCCCGGAGGCCGAGAAGCAGCGCCTCGTCGCCGGTGTCGCCGCCCAGTACGAGTCGGAGGTCGTCTACCACCAGATCCGCGAGGACCTGGAGGAGCAGGGCGTCATCTTCCTCGACACCGACACCGCCCTGAAGGAGCACCCGGAGCTCTTCAAGGAGTACTTCGGCACCGTCATCCCGGCCGGTGACAACAAGTTCGCCGCGCTGAACACCGCGGTGTGGTCCGGCGGCTCCTTCATCTACGTCCCCAAGGGCGTCCACGTCGAGATCCCGCTCCAGGCCTACTTCCGGATCAACACCGAGAACATGGGCCAGTTCGAGCGGACCCTGATCATCGTCGACGAGGGTGCCTACGTGCACTACGTCGAGGGCTGCACCGCGCCGATCTACAAGTCGGACTCGCTGCACTCCGCCGTGGTCGAGATCATCGTCAAGAAGAACGCCCGCTGCCGTTACACGACCATCCAGAACTGGTCGAACAACGTCTACAACCTGGTCACCAAGCGCGCCGTGGCCTACGAGGGCGCGACCATGGAGTGGATCGACGGCAACATCGGCTCCAAGGTGACGATGAAGTACCCGGCCGTCTACCTGATGGGCGAGCACGCCAAGGGCGAGACCCTCTCCATCGCCTTCGCGGGCGAGGGGCAGCACCAGGACGCGGGCGCCAAGATGGTCCACATGGCCCCGAACACCTCGTCCAACATCGTGTCGAAGTCGGTCGCGCGCGGTGGCGGCCGTACGTCCTACCGCGGTCTGATCGAGATCGGCGAGGGCGCCCCGGGCTCCAAGTCCAACGTGCTCTGCGACGCGCTGCTGGTCGACACGATCTCCCGCTCGGACACGTACCCGTACGTCGACGTCCGCGAGGACGACGTGTCCATGGGCCACGAGGCCACCGTCTCCAAGGTCTCCGAGGACCAGCTCTTCTACCTGATGAGCCGCGGCCTCTCCGAGGACGAGGCCATGGCGATGATCGTGCGCGGCTTCGTCGAGCCGATCGCCAAGGAGCTGCCGATGGAGTACGCGCTGGAGCTCAACCGGCTGATCGAGCTGCAGATGGAAGGCGCGGTCGGCTAGGGCCGCCCCATCGCCAGCAGACGTCTTACTCAGGAAAGAGAGCACTACGACAGCCATGGCTGAGGCCCAGAACTCTCCCACGCTCGGCTCCGCTCGCGCGGGGGGACCCCCACCCGTGGGTTCCACCACCGCCGGCTCGATCGCGGTCGCCGCGGAGTCGACCGTCGTCTCGCGCATGAGCGCGCCCCCGTCCTTCGACGTGGCGGACTTCCCGGTCCCGCACGGCCGCGAGGAGGAGTGGCGCTTCACCCCGCTGGAGCGGCTGCGCGGGCTGCACGACGGCACCGCCGTCGCGAACGGCGACGGGGTGAAGGTCGACGTCCAGGCCCCCGAGGGCGTCACCGTCGAGACCGTCGGCCGCGACGACGCGCGCCTCGGCAGGGCGGGCACCCCCGTGGACCGCGTCGCCGCCCAGGCGTACTCCGCGTTCGAGAAGGCCTCGGTCGTGACGGTCGCCAAGGAGACCGTCCTCACCGAGCCGATCCGCATCGCCGTGCACGGCCAGGGCGGCACCGCCTTCGGCCACCAGGTGATCGAGCTGGGCGCCTTCGCCGAGGCCGTCGTGGTCATCGACCACACCGGTGACGCGGTGCTCGCCGCCAACGTCGACTACGTCCTCGGCGACGGCGCCAAGCTGACCGTCGTCTCCGTCCAGGACTGGGACGACAAGGCCGTCCACGTCGCCCAGCACAACGCGCTGGTCGGCCGGGACGCCTCCTTCAAGTCCGTGGTCGTCACCTTCGGCGGTGACGTGGTCCGCCTGCACCCGCGCGTGGAGTACGCCGGCCCCGGCGGCGAGGCCGAGCTGTTCGGCCTGTACTTCACCGACGCCGGCCAGCACCAGGAGCACCGCCTCCTGGTCACCCACAACACCCCGCACTGCAAGTCGAACGTCGTCTACAAGGGCGCGCTCCAGGGCGACGACGCGCACGCGGTCTGGATCGGCGACGTGCTCATCGAGGCCAGCGCCGAGGGCACGGACACCTACGAGATGAACCGCAACCTGGTCCTCACGGACGGCGCGCGTGTCGACTCGGTGCCGAACCTGGAGATCGAGACCGGCGAGATCGTCGGCGCCGGCCACGCCTCCGCCACCGGCCGCTTCGACGACGAGCAGCTCTTCTACCTGATGGCCCGCGGCATCCCGGAGCACGAGGCCCGCCGCCTGGTGGTCCGCGGCTTCTTCGCCGAGCTGGTCCAGCAGATCGGCGTCGCCGACATCGAGGAGCGCCTGCTCGCCAAGATCGAGGGAGAGCTGGAGGCTTCGGTCGCATGACGTCGTTCGTACGCGCCTGCGGGCTGAGCGAGCTGGAGGAGGACACCCCGAAGCGGGTGGAACTCGACGGCACGCCGATCTCGGTCGTCAGGACCGAGGGCGAGGTGTTCGCCATCCACGACATCTGCTCCCACGCGAACGTCTCCCTCTCCGAGGGCGAGGTGGAGGACTGCCAGATCGAGTGCTGGCTGCACGGCTCCGCCTTCGACCTGCGCACCGGCAAGCCGTCCGGCCTCCCCGCGACGCGCCCCGTCCCCGTATACCCCGTAAAGATCGAAGGGGGCAGCGTCTTCGTTGACGTCCGCGCCTCCCTCACCCAGGAGTCCTGAGGCACCCATGGCAACGCTTGAAATCCGAGACCTGCACGTCACCGTCGAGGCCGACAACGCCACGAAGGAGATCCTCAAGGGCGTCGACCTCACCGTGAAGCAGGGCGAGACGCACGCCATCATGGGCCCCAACGGCTCCGGCAAGTCGACCCTCGCCTACTCCCTCGCGGGTCACCCGAAGTACACGATCACCGGCGGCACCGTGCTGCTCGACGGCGAGGACGTCCTGGAGATGTCCGTCGACGAGCGCGCCCGCGCGGGCCTGTTCCTGGCGATGCAGTACCCGGTCGAGGTCCCCGGCGTCTCGGTCTCCAACTTCCTGCGCACCTCCGCCACCGCGATCCGCGGCGAGGCCCCCAAGCTGCGCACCTGGGTGAAGGAGGTCAAGGAGGCCATGGAGCGCCTCAACATGGACCCGTCCTTCGCCGAGCGCAACGTCAACGAGGGCTTCTCCGGCGGTGAGAAGAAGCGCCACGAGATCCTCCAGCTGGAGCTGCTCAAGCCGAAGGTCGCGATCCTCGACGAGACCGACTCCGGCCTCGACGTCGACGCGCTCCGCATCGTCTCCGAGGGCGTCAACCGCGTCCGTGAGACCGGCGAGGTCGGCACCCTGCTGATCACGCACTACACGCGCATCCTGCGCTACATCAAGCCCGACCACGTCCACGTGTTCGCCGGCGGCCGCATCGTCGAGTCCGGCGGTCCCGAGCTGGCGGACAAGCTGGAGAACGAGGGCTACGAGTCGTACGTGAAGGGTGGCGCATCCGCGTGACACAGCTGCCGGGCCTCCTCGACACCGAGGCGATCCGCAAGGACTTCCCCGTACTGGACCGCGTCGTCCACGACGGCAGGAAGCTCGTGTACCTGGACAACGCGGCGACCTCGCAGAAGCCGCGCCAGGTGCTGGACGCCCTGAGCGAGTACTACGAGCGCTACAACGCCAACGTCCACCGCGGTGTGCATGTGCTCGCCGAGGAGGCCACGGCGCTGTACGAGGGCGCGCGCGACAAGGTCGCCGAGTTCGTCAACGCGCCGAGCCGCGACGAGGTGATCTTCACCAAGAACGCCTCCGAGTCGCTGAACCTCGTGGCGAACATGCTGGGCTGGGCCGACGAGCCCTACCGGGTGGACCACGAGACCGAGATCGTCATCACGGAGATGGAGCACCACTCCAACATCGTGCCGTGGCAGCTGCTGGCGCAGCGCACGGGCGCGAAGCTGAAGTGGTTCGGTCTCACCGACGACGGCCGGCTCGACCTGTCCAACATCGAGGAGATCATCACCGAGAAGACGAAGATCGTCTCCTTCGTGCTGGTGTCCAACATCCTGGGCACGGTCAACCCGGTCGAGACGATAATCCGCCGCGCCCAGGAGGTCGGCGCCCTCGTCTGCATCGACGCCTCCCAGGCCGCGCCGCACATGCCGCTGGACGTGCAGGCGCTGCAGGCCGACTTCGTGGCCTTCACCGGCCACAAGATGTGCGGCCCGACCGGCATCGGCGTTCTTTGGGGCCGCCAGGAGCTGCTGGAGGACCTTCCCCCCTTCCTCGGCGGCGGCGAGATGATCGAGACGGTCTCGATGCACTCGTCCACCTACGCCCCGGCCCCGCACAAGTTCGAGGCGGGCACGCCCCCGATCGCGCAGGCGGTCGGCCTCGGCGCGGCCATCGACTATCTGCAGTCGATCGGCATGGACAAGATCCTCGCCCATGAGCACGCGCTGACGGAGTACGCGGTGCGGCGCCTGGCCGAGGTCCCCGACCTCCGCATCGTCGGGCCGACCACGGCCGAGGACCGCGGCGCGGCGATCTCCTTCACGCTGGGGGACATCCACCCGCACGACGTGGGTCAGGTCCTGGACGAGCAGGGCATCGCGGTCCGGGTCGGCCACCACTGCGCCCGTCCGGTCTGCCTCCGCTACGGAATTCCCGCGACCACGCGAGCGTCGTTCTATCTGTACTCCACGCCGGCCGAGATCGACGCTCTGGTCGAGGGGCTGGAGCACGTTCGGAACTTCTTCGGCTGAGAGGCGTGTCGACACCGTGAAGCTGGATTCGATGTACCAGGACGTCATCCTGGACCACTACAAGAACCCGCACGGGCGTGGTCTGAGGGACGGCGACGCCGAGGTGCACCACGTGAACCCGACCTGCGGCGACGAGATCACCCTGCGCGTGAAGTACGACGGCACGACCATCGAGGACGTCTCGTACGAGGGCCAGGGCTGTTCGATCAGCCAGGCCTCGGCCTCCGTGCTGAACGAGCTGCTGGTCGGCAAGGACCTGGCGGACGCGCAGAAGATCCAGGAGACCTTCCTGGAGCTGATGCAGTCCAAGGGAAGGATCGAGCCCGACGACGCGATGGAGGAGGTCCTGGAGGACGCGGTCGCGTTCGCCGGTGTCTCCAAGTACCCCGCGCGGGTCAAGTGCGCCCTCCTGAGCTGGATGGCGTGGAAGGACGCGACGGCCCAGGCGCTGGGTGGCGCCGACGCCGAAAGGAAGACGGCATGACCGACACCGCTGAGATGAAGCCGGCCTCCGAGGAGGAGCTGCGCGAGGCTCTGATGGACGTGGTCGACCCCGAGCTGGGCATCGACGTCGTCAACCTCGGCCTGATCTACGGCATCCACGTCGACGACTCGAACGTCGCGACCGTGGACATGACCCTGACCTCGGCGGCCTGCCCGCTGACGGACGTCATCGAGGACCAGGCCAAGTCCGCCACGGACGGCCTCGTCAACGAACTCCGCATCAACTGGGTGTGGATGCCGCCGTGGGGCCCGGACAAGATCACGGACGACGGCCGTGAGCAGCTTCGGGCGCTGGGCTTCAACGTCTGATCAACGTCTGATCCCACCGCGTGCGTGAAGCGGCGGCACCCTGCCGGGGTGCCGCCGCTTCCGTGTGTTCAGGCCAGCCCGTCCACCAGCAGGAACGCCGAGTCGGACCGGAAGAGGCCGGTGTTCTGGTACGGGTCCAGCCGAAGCCGGAAGTTCTGGTGGCGCAGGAAGCGGCCGGGGTAGTTGACCGACTCCAGCCTGACGGCACCGGGGGAGCCGGAGGCGCGGGGGCAGAACGTGGCGTCCCGGGCGAACAGGGGGGAGCCGTCGGCGGGTTCCGCGCGCAGCAGGAAATCGCGGTGGCGCAGGTAGCCGCCGTCCGCCGTGGCGAAGGAGTAACAGCGGGCGTCGGCGAGGCCCTCGACGCGGGTGAAGGTGGCGGCGCGGCGGTCCGCGGCCGAGCCGACGGGGTCGAGCTTCACCAGGCCGCCGCTGACGTGCCAGTAGCGGTCGGGGTAGTTGAGGGAGCGGACCGACGTTCCGTGTTCCGCCGGCCGGGGTGAACCGGACGCGGGTGCCGGGGACTTCGCGGGCGTGCGCTTCGGGTGGGAGGGGGAGCCGGGGGCGGAGGGCGAGGGCGCCGGCGGCGCCGTGCGGTTCCTCGCGGGGGCCGGTGCGGGCGCCGGCGTGGTGGACGGGGAGGCGAAGGAGAGCAGGCCGGGGCCGTTGTCCGGCGGTGTCGCCGGTGCGGTGGCCTTCGTCTGCGGGGGCTGGTCGTTCAGGGCGGTGACGGCCGCGCAGGCGGCGGCGACCGCCAGCGCCAGCGCGGCGGCCAGCCCGAATCTTCGGGCGCGGGGGGTGTTGTCGGGCACGGGCCCGCACAGTAGTGGACACCGGGCCGGCTGCGAGCGGTTTCTATGAAAGTGAAACTTTCTCGTTGTGTACGGCCGTACACAGCCGTTGTGTACGCTCGTACACATGGGATACCTGCTGCTCGCCGGCGCCATCGCCGCCGAGGTCGCCGCCACCACGGCGATGAAGTACAGCGAGGGGTTCAGCCGGCTCTGGCCCTCGCTCGTGACCGCGCTGGGCTACCTCGTCTCGTTCGCCCTGCTCGCCCAGACCCTCAAGAGCGTGCAGATCGGCACGGCGTACGCCATCTGGTCCGGCGTGGGCACCGCGGCCGTCGCCGTCCTCGGCCTGCTGCTGTTCGGGGAGGGGCTGAGCCTCGCCAAGGTCGCGGGGATCGTGCTGATCATCGGCGGAGTGGTGGTCCTGAACCTCGGCGGGGCGGCGCACTGATGCCCCGCCGGCACGACCCCGGGCGACGGCAGCGGATCATCGACGCGGCGATCCGTGTGGCCGGCCGGGACGGCATCGCCGGGCTGAGCCACCGTACGGTCGCGGCCGAGGCCGACGTCCCGCTCGGCTCCACGACGTACCACTTCGCCACCCTGGAAGAGCTGCTGGTGGCCGCGTTGCGGCAGTCGAACGAGGGCTTCGGCCGGGTGCTGGCCGAACTGCTGCCGGAGGGCACCGGCCGGGGCGACCTCGCCGCGGACCTCGCCCGGGCGCTCGGGCAGTGGCTGGCGGGCGGGCGGACCGGCGTGGAGCTGGAGTACGAGCTGTACCTCGCGGCGCTGCGCCGCCCCGCGCTGCGTCCCGTCGCCGCCGAGTGGACCGAGGGCGCCGCCGCGCTGCTGGCCCGCCGCACCGACCCGGTCACCGCCCGCGCCCTGCTCGCGCTCATGGACGGCATCTGCCTCCAGGTGCTGCTGACGGGCGGTTCGTACGACGAGGAGTACGCGCGCGCCGCGCTGGCTCGGCTGATCCCCTGAACCCGCGCCCGGCACGTGGACGCGGTTCGCCCTCACCACCCCACCCACGTTAGGTTTTGTCCCATGACCGAGTCTGCAACCCGTACCACCGGCGCCGTCGCCGCCGGCCTCGCCACGATCGCCTCCGACGGCACCGTTCTCGACACCTGGTTCCCGGCCCCCGAGCTGGTCGAGGCGCCGGGCCCGGCCGGCACCGAGCGGCTGTCCGCCGAGCAGGCGGCGGAGCTGCTGGGCGGCGGCGCGACCGCGGCGACCGGCCCGGACGCCCGCCGGGGTGTCGAGGTGGTCGCGGTCCGCACGGTCATCGCCTCGCTGGACGAGAAGCCGATCGACGCGCACGACGTCTACCTGCGCCTGCACCTGCTCTCGCACCGCCTGGTCAAGCCGCACGGCCAGAACCTGGACGGCATCTTCGGCCACCTCGCCAACGTCGCCTGGACCTCGCTCGGTCCGGTCGCCGTGGACGACCTGGAGAAGGTGCGCCTCAACGCCCGCGCCGAGGGCCTGCACCTCCAGGTGACCTCGGTCGACAAGTTCCCCCGCATGACGGACTACGTCGCCCCCAAGGGCGTGCGCATCGCCGACGCCGACCGGGTCCGCCTCGGCGCGCACCTCGCGGCCGGCACCACGGTCATGCACGAAGGCTTCGTCAACTTCAACGCCGGCACGCTCGGCACCTCCATGGTCGAGGGCCGGATCTCCGCGGGCGTCGTGGTCGGCGACGGCTCGGACATCGGCGGCGGCGCCTCCACCATGGGCACCCTGTCCGGCGGCGGCAACGTGATCATCTCCATCGGCGAGCGCTGCCTGGTCGGTGCCGAGGCGGGCGTCGGCATCGCGCTCGGCGACGAGTGCGTGGTCGAGGCGGGCCTGTACATCACGGCCGGCACCCGGGTCACCATGCCCGACGGCCAGATCGTCAAGGCCCGCGAGCTGAACGGCGCCTCGAACATCCTCTTCCGCCGCAACTCGGTCACCGGCACGGTCGAGGCCCGCCCGAACAACGCGGTCTGGGGCGGCCTGAACGACATCCTGCACAGCCACAACTGACCACCGGCGGCCGTGACCTGCGGCCGCCTTATCGAACAACGCCGTGACCTGCTGCTGAGCTGTCGGTAGCTGTCGACGGTGGTCACCATTGAGCGCCCTTCCACGGCCCTAGGACGGCCCGGGAGGGCGCTTGTGGTTGAGACGCATGCCATGCGCCGACACCTGTTTCGACAGCCCAGCACTGAGGTTGTGAGCTGTCGACGGATGATGCGAAGAGCACTGACTGCTGAGAGACCGGTCTCAGGAGCGCTTACCTGCACCGCGTCTGAGGAATGTATCTAGCGACCTGTCACATGTAGTCGGAGATAGAATCGTTCTGACGCTTGCGACCCACGACTGGGATGGCCTTGATGAGTGAGACCAACGAAGAACAAGCCCCGGAAGCTATTGAGCGCAAGAATCTCCGGTTCACAAGCCTGCAGGTAACCAACTGGCGTAATTTCGCACGATTCTCTGTGGATTTGCGACCTAGGATGTTCTTGGTTGGACCAAACGCGGCAGGTAAGTCCAATTTTCTAGACTGCTTTCGATTTCTTTCCGACATTGTCTCCGTGGGTGGAGGATTCGAGGCCGCCGTTGCGCGACGTGGGGGCGTCAGTATGATCCGATCACTTGCGGCCCGTCGATATCCTTCGATTTCTATTCGCGCCACGCTTGGGAATGACACCATCTTCGATGAGTGGACCTATGAGTTGAAGTTCAAGCAGGATAACAATAGGCGCCCGATCGTCGAATCGGAAACGGTCAAGTATCGAGACACCACCGTCCTTGCCCGGCCGGACGAGTCGGACTCGAAGGATTCGGAGCGTTTGCGGCAGACCAATCTAGAGCAGGTCAACGCCAACCGGGACTTTCGCACGGTCTCTGATTTCTTCGCAAGCTTGAGCTACTTGCATATCGTCCCCCAACTCGTCCGCGAACCTGACCGATCTGTCGGGAAAAAAGACGACCCCTTCGGTGGAGATTTCCTCGAACAGATTGCTCGAACCCCTAAAAAGACGCGAGACGCGCGACTTCGGAGGATCGTTGACGCGTTGCGGGTGGCGGTTCCGCAGCTTCAAGGATTGGAGTTGCAGCCTGACGTTCGCGGCGTTCCGCACCTTCGAGGCAAGTACCAACACTGGCGTCCTCAGGGAGCGTGGCAAACAGAGGATCATTTCTCCGACGGTACACTTCGCCTACTCGGACTGCTGTGGGCCGTAGCCGAGACGAGGGGTCCGCTACTTCTAGAGGAGCCCGAACTTTCACTGCACCCAGAAGTGGTGCGGTATATCCCGCAGATGTTTGCGCGCGTGCAGCGGAAGTCTGGGCGTCAGATTCTTGTGAGCTCGCACTCTCCAGAAATCCTGAATGACCCCGGAATTGGCACTAATGAAGTATTGGCGCTTATTCCAGAATCAGAAGGAACGGCCGTAACTCTCCTCTCGGAGAGAGAAGATCTGCAGACTATGCGGGATGCCGGGGTGCCACTCGGCGATATCTTGCAGGGGCTAACAGCCCCGCGTGACGCCGGGCAACTCAGCTTCTTCGTGGGGTAGGCGCGTGATTTCAATTACGGCCGCAGTTGAAGGGCCGTCTGACGAGGGTGCCGTTACCGCAATCCTCAGAGAATGTGGTTTTACGGTTGGCATGTTCTTGGGTGGCGGTGGGCGAACCGGCATCCTCAAGAAACTTGGTGCCTACAACTTGGCAGCCAAGCATTCGCCCTGGTTTGTCCTGGTTGATCTTGATTCTCCCGACTCTTGTGTGGTCGAGAAGCTCGGTAGTTGGCTCCCTGCTCCCTCCGAGATGATGGTATTCCGTGTTGCAGTCGCGGAGTTGGAGTCCTGGCTACTGGCAGATCGTGAGGCCATAGCTAATTTTTTGGGAGTTTCTCAGGACAAGGTGCCCAGAAACCCGGATTCACTTCTCGACCCTAAGCAGACGATCGTCAATCTCGCTCGAGCCTCCCGTAAAAGAGACATTCGCGAGGGGGTCGCCCCTAAGGCGAAGAGTGGTGCCACTGTGGGGCCTACTTACGTTTCAGACCTTCGAGAGTTCGGTCTAAATCAATGGCGGCCAAGGATTGCGGCCTCCGAATCACCTAGTCTTAACCGGTGTATCAGGAGGTTGGACGAGCTAGCCGCGCGGCTCCGAAACTGAGGTCGGCGGAGCGGCTTTGGGCTGGAGCTGCTTTGGGGCGAGTGATCATGGCCCCGTAAGCTTCCGGCGCGTCGGGCAGTCTGTGGACCTGCCCGTTAAAGCCCGACGTTGGGGCCATGATCTTAGAGGCTCGCCCCAAAGTGGCTGCCTAAAGCCGTGGAGCCGACCGCCCCAGCCATAGAGGGTGTCTCCCCACTTCATGCCCGCAGCCGCCGAGCGCGCCGCCGGGCGCGGCCAGCCGGGGCGCAGACAGGAGGCAGGCCGCGCCGCAGAGGCGGCGCGCGCCCGCGCCGTGCGCGGGCTCTTGATGAAGTAGGGAAAGTTGTACCGCACCCATGATCAGCATCGCTCGATCGTGGCCCTGTCGGCTCACCACGCGTCTCGACTACCGTTCCCGGTATGCCTTCTGCACTGGACACGCCTCAGGGAGCGTCTGCACTCGCTGAGTCTCTGCTTCCTCAGCTCGGGAACCGCTGGCTGCACACTCAGGCGGTGGCTGCTCGTGCTCAAGAGGCTGCCGCGGCTGTGCGTGAGGCTGATCGGGACCTCCTCGTCGCCGCAGCCTGGCTGCATGACATCGGTTACGCTCCCGAACTCCGTCACACCGGGTTCCATCCCCTCGACGGCGCCCGTCACCTGGAAACGCTGGGTGCGCCGGCGCGCCTCGTACGGCTGGTCGCCCATCACTCCGGGGCTGTGTACGAGGCAGACCAGCGAGGGCTGTCGGCAGAGCTGGCCGTGTACGAGCGGGAGGACTCCCCGGTCCTCGACGCGCTGATCTTTGCTGACATGACGACCGGGCCCGCCGGGCAGTCCTTCGACTTCGACACCCGCATTGACGAGATCCTGGTCCGCTACGAACCGGGTAGTGAAGTGCACAACGCGATCAGCGGAGCGCGTCCCTACCTCGGCGCCGCGGTGGAGCGCACCCAGCGACGGATCGCGGCGTTCACGGCACTGCCGCCGAGCCAACGGGCGATCATCGACGGAAGCGGTTGGTGGCCCCCGACGCTCTTCGCAGTGGAACATCAGGACGTGGAACTACTGGCTCGACTGCTCGACGCCGGCGCAGACCCCGACGAAGGCGACGGTGCGACTCCGCTGACGCACGCGATTGGGACGGAAGGCGATGTCGCGCTGCAGAGCGGTGATCCGCTCACCGTGGCAACGACGGCAGTACTCCTCGCATACGGCGCAGACCCGGAACTGCCCGATGCGACTGGCGAGACGCCGCTCCAGGTAGCCGAGTACTACGACCACGCCCCTGCTATCCGGTTGCTGCGCCGGCATCTGCCGGGCGGTAGCTCCGGGAAGCCTCAGCCGATGTAAGGCTCGGTCCGGCTGGCCAAACCGTGCTCGATCCGCATGCGCATCGACGGGTGGATGTTCAGCTCGTCCAGCCTGCTCGGATCAACGAACGCCACCTCCTTGCTCTCGCTGCTCGTCCGCAGCTGGCCGCCGAGGATGCGGGCGTGGAAGCAGATGGAGAACTGTTGGCGGACCTCGCCGTCGTCGTACGCCATGACGTGTCCCGGGTTCGTGTAGATCCCGACCAGGCCGGTCACCTCCACGTCGAACCCGGTCTCTTCCTTGGTCTCGCGTACCGCCGCGTCGGGGGCTGACTCGCCCAGGTCGATACCGCCTCCGGGCAGGGCCCACAGGTCGTTGTCGGTCTTGTGAATCAGCAGGACTTCTCCGGCCTCGTTGCGGGCCACGGCGGTCACGGAGGGGACGAGGCTGTTCGCCTTCGGAGCGTTCGGATCGTTGAAGTAGTCGACTCGTGCCATGTAATCAGCGTTGCACGTCCGGGGCCTGCTATGCCGTCCGGCCCTGCTCCCACGCGTAGTCGAAGCTCCGCATGTAGTGCCGGAACGTCCGTGCCCCCGGCAGGTACTTGAAGTGCATCACCGGGTTCTGCCCGGCGGGAGCTCCGAGCACATGAGGGTTCACCAACACGTCGTCATCGAACCGGTAGATCGAGTTGTAGAGGATCGTGTCGTGCAGGCGGACTTCGACGCCGGGCGTCGACATGGCGGGTTGCAAGTAACGGCGAGTGATCCGGGCCCTGGCCGCGAGGTCGTCGCCGATGCCCTCCTCTTCGCCACGCTGGCGGACGGCATCGGACTCCGGATCGCCCAGCAGGATGCGAACCTGAGCGCCGGCCTTCGCCTTGTCGGCCAACTGGTCCGGCAGGTCGGGGTGGCTGTCGAAGAGGAACAGTCCCGCGTACACCAGAATGTCGATCTGATCCGTCGCCTTCTCGATCAGGGACGACCACAGCGGGGCAGGGACCGCACCACGGTGCGGGTAGTAAGTGATCAGCTCGGAGGCGCTCGCCTTTTCGGCCTGCTTCTCGGCTGAGGGCCAGAGATACACCTCGTCGGTCCCGAGGAAGCTCGCGGCCTTCCAGCGGTGCCCGCGGTGGGGAGTCCGGTTGGTGGTGATCCAGCGCTCGACGCTCTTGGGGTCCACTCCGACGTGCTCGGCAACGGACTGGATCGTCTCGCCCTTCGCTGAAATCGCCGCGCGGAGACGCTCGTTCGCCATGACGTGTCCTCCCTCAGGACCCGTAGGGACGTTTTGACGGTACCTCAGACGTCCCTGAACGTCCATACGGACCGTGATGCGTCCAACCCTCCTCGCGGTCTCCTGGTCTCACCGACGGGATGTCGGCCAAAGCCTCAATGCGTCAGGAGACAAGACGATGCGTCAGATTCCCGTGGACACCTCCGCCGCGACCGTGATGGTCGCCAAGACCCCGCAGCCCAAGGTCAAGGACCGCCGTACGGGCGAGATCGCCACCGACGTCGAGACCGGCGCGAAGCTGATGACCGTCGACGTGATGTTCGCGGCGAACGACGAGGTGGAGATCCTGTCCATTACCGTCCCCGAGCCGGGCATCTCCGGTGAGCTGACCATGGGTACCCCGGTCGCGCTCACGGGCCTGATCGCCCGGCCGTGGGAGAACGACTTCAACGGCCAGAAGCGGCACGGCATCGCCTTCCGCGCGGTCGCCGTCACGTCCTTGGTCGCCGCTGCCGCGAACTCGAAGGCGGCCTGATCATGACCGGCTTCACGGTCGCGCTGGTGCTGGTCGTCGCCGCTGCGGGTCTCCTGCGGTGGCGGCGCCCCGCCTGGTACTGGCTGACCTTCGGCGTCTCCCTCGCGAGCCTGCGGGTCCTGGTCCGCTACGCCTCCGTCATGGACGCCTGCGGGCTGACCGTCCCGCCCTCCCGCTGGCGCCTGGCCCTGGCCCGGGTCACCAACCGTCCGATCCCGGAGTCCCGCCCACCGCGCATCCTGCGCTTCCGCCCAACCCGGACTGGCCTGGTCCTGCGGCTGGGCCTGCGGCCCGGACAGGACGCCTTCGACGTCGCCGCCGCCTCCGACCGGCTGCGGCACTCCTTCTCGATGTACGGAGTCACCTCGCGTGAGGTGCGCTCGGGGGTCGTGGAAGTGCGGATGACCGGCTACGACGTCCTCAAGCGGGTGCAGATGCCCGCCAAGGTCGACACCCGCCCGATGCGGGTCCCCGTCGCCCTGCGCGAAGACGGCTCGGTGCACTACCGCGACTACCGCGCCGTCCCGCACGCCCTCACCCTCGGGGCCACGGAGTCCGGGAAGTCCGTCTATCAGCGCAATCTGGTTGCCGGGCTGGCCCCGATGGACGTCGCCCTGGTCGGCATCGACTGCAAGCAGGGGGTTGAGCTGTTCCCGCTGGCCCGCCGGTTCTCAGCCCTCGCCGACAACCCCGACACCGCCGCCGAGCTGCTGGACGCGCTCGTGTCCCGCATGGAAGGGATCTACCAGCTCATCCGGGCCGAACAGCGCATCACCGCCGCGGTGCCGGACGCGGAGATAGCCGCCGACATCTGGGACCTGCCCGACCACCTGCGACCGGTGCCGGTCGTGGTCCTGGTCGATGAGGTCGCCGAACTCGCCCTGTTCGCCAGCAAGGAGGAGGAGAAGCGGCGCGACCGCATCATCACCGCGCTGGTCCGCCTCGCCCAGCTCGGCCGCGCGGCCAGCATCTACCTCGAAATCTGCGGGCAGCGCTTCGGCTCCGAACTCGGCAAGGGCATCACCATGCTCCGCGCCCAGCTCACCGGCCGCACCGCGCACCGCGTCAACGACGAGACCAGCGCGAACATGGCCTTCGGCGACATCTCCCCGGACGCCGTCCTCGCTGCCGTCCAGATCCCCGCAGAACGGCGCGGCCTCGCCATCGCCGGGGATGTCACTGGGGGCTGGCACCGCATCCGTGCCCGGCACACGTCGCTCCGGCAGGCCGTCAACACCTGCAACCGGCATGCCGCCCGCACCCCGGACCTGCCCGAGCTGGCCCCCTTCCGGCCGGAGTTGACCGCTCCCGCTGCAACAGCAGTGCCGCTGTCCAAGACGGCTCCTGCCACGGCCTGACCACCCCGCTCCCCGGTTGGCGCGACCGCTTTCGCGCCAGGTCCCTACCCCTGCCATGCCTGATGAAGGGAGAACCCCCGTCATGTGCCCCGACTGCGAGGACTTCGCCCGCACCGTCCTGCTCCTGGGCCAGCTCGGCCTCTACGCCGACACCACCGGCGCCGACCTCGACTTCGTGGACGCCGTCAGCCCGTCTCTGGCCGCCTCGCTCCCGCAGGCGCCGACCGGTGAGGAGTCCTGATGGCCGGCCGTCGCGGTCTGCGCGTGGACGCCGTCCTGGTCCAAGCCGTCATCGCCGGAGCCTTGTCCTTCGCCCACCTGCACGACCTGGCCGCCGCTGCCGGGCAGGACGGCTGGAAGGCCTGGGCCTACCCCGTCTCCGTCGACCTCCTCCTGGTCGCCGCCTGGCGACGGCTCCGCAGCGAGGGCCCGTCCCGCTTGGCCTGGTGCTGGTTCCTCATCGCCCTCTTCGCCTCACTGGGCGCCAACGTCGCCACCGCAGGATTCCTCGATCTGACGGACCCGCCCGCCCTGCTCCGCCTCGGCATCGCCGGATGGCCCGCGCTGGCCTTCCTCGGCGGCACCCTTCTCGCCCACTCCGCCAAGCAACCGACGACCGAGCCGCCGGCACCCGACCCGGCCACGGCAACCGACATCGCGGACGACCGCGAACCGGCCCCCGAACCCGCCCCGGACCCGGAGCCCGCTACGGCCACCGAGCCCGTCCCGGCCCCGGTGGACGAACCGGCGGCGCTTCCGCCCGCCGATCCGGTGCCCGCGGTTCCCGCCGTCCTGGTCGACCACGCCCGCAAGGTCGCCGCCGACTACCGCGACCGCACCGGCGCACCCATCGACACCGACACCCTGCGCGCCCGCCTCGGCGTCCCGCCCCACCTCGCCGACGCCATCGCCGCCCAGCTCGCCTGACCCGGAAGGAGAAGCAGCCGCCATGCCCGCCCGCGACAACTTCCACTCCCTGATGCGGATCGGCCCCGTCCAGATCGGCACCCACCGCGACCGCAACGGCCGGACCAAGTACGCCGCCGTGTGCACCGCCGACCGCTGCGGCTGGTCCGCCGACTACTCCAGCCAGACCGCCGCCCAGCTCGCCGCCCGCACCCACCGCTGCCGCGTCCGCTAGGAGACCCACCGCCATGCAGGTCCCGCTCTGGTTCGCCCTCGCCGTCGTCGGCTACCTCGGCGTCAAGCTCATCCGCCCGCCCGCCTGGCTCATCGCCGTCCTCCTCCTCGGCGGCTACCTCCTCGCCGACAGCGTCCTCGCCCCCGCCATCGACACCGCCCTCACCAAATAGCGAAGGGAGAACCGCCATGCTCCGCCCGAAGATCCCCACCATGCCCACCCCGACCGCACTCGTCTCCCCGCCCACCGTCATCGAGCCGACCACCGTGGTCCAGCACCACCCGGCGCCCGCCCCCGCCCCGGCCGCCCAGGCCCCCTCCCGGCCCACCGTCCAGCTCACCCCCGGCGCCGTCCTCGCCCTCGTCGGCGGCGGCACGGCCGTGGTCCTGGTCGTCGGCGCCGTCCTGGTCTCCATGCTCCTGGCCGTCGCCGTCACCGGCGCGTCCGTCGCCGTCTGCGCCCTGGTGATCCGCTCGCTCATCTCCTCGCAGCACCGCCGCTGAACGGTCCCAGGGGCGACGCACAAGCCGCCAAGCACGCCGCCGCTCCTGGGACCGGGTCCCGCCAAACCAACCGCCATCGCCAAAGGACAACGTCATGGACCTGCACATAGCCGCGAGCATCGTGCCGTTACTCGGCTGGGCCGTGCACGGCGGCATCCTCACCCGCCGCCTCGTCTCCGCCCGCCGCGACCCGCTCACCGGCCTCCTGACCCGCGCCGGATGGACCACCCGCGCCGAACACCGCATCCGCCGGCACCCGACCGCCGCCGTCCTCCTGGTCGACCTCGACCACTTCAAGACCCTCAACGACACCCACGGCCACGCCGCCGGGGACGCCGCCCTCGCGGAGATCGCCGCCCGGCTGCGCGCCTGGTGCGGACGCAACGGCACCGCCGGCCGCCTGGGCGGGGACGAGTTCGTCGCCGTGATCCGGGACCTGGCCGCCGTCGACCTCGACGCACTGACCGCCGCACTTCACCAGCCGCTGCCCTACGCCGGGACGTCGCTCCCGCTGGCCGCTTCGGTCGGCGTCTGCCCCGTCGCAGAGCTGGCGATGCCGCTCCTCACGGACGCGCTCGCCGCCGCCGACGCGGCCATGTACGCGACCAAGGGCCGTACCCGCCGGGGCTCCCGCACCACTCGCTGAAAGGCCACCGGGTGGCGCACAAGCCGCCAAGCACGCCGCCACCCGGGGCCGTTCCTTCCAACCGCAATCGAAAGGAACCACCATCATGGCCCACCACACCCCGCCCCCGCCGAGGATCTGCCCGGCCTGCGACGGCTTCGCCTCCGCCGCCGTCACCCTCGGCGGCCGCGACCACCAGGGCCACCTGCGCACCATCACCGCCCACTGCCCGGCCTGCCAGGGCACCGGCACCACCCGCCCCGCCCGCCGGCAGGGGGTGAGCGTCTGATGCCCCGCCGCTGGAGCCTCGGAGTCGACCACATCCTGTCCGACGGACTGGACGGCGACTACGACCGCCTGAAGAAGACCGCCAAAGCCCACCAGCTGCACGACACCGACCGGGCCACCAAGCCCGGCCGCCACGGCCGCTCCTCCAACGCCGCCGCGAGCGAGGACGCCAACACCCCGCAGAAGCGAGGTTGGCGCCGTTGACCCCGAAAGCCCTGCTCGACCCGACCACCCTCGGCGACCTGCTGAGGGTGGCTTCGGCCTCTGACTACCACCGCTGGCAGGAACAGATCCGCCGCACCGGCGGCTGCGCCGACCCCATCCACCTGACCGGCTGGGTCCTGCACAAGGACAAGACGACCGGCGAGACCCTGCACCACTACTCCACCGAGGGCGAACCCGGCGGACGGCTCCGCCTCGCCTGCGGCAACCGCCGCGCCACCCGCTGCCCGTCCTGCGCCTGGACCTACGCGGGCGACACCTACCACCTCATCCGCGCCGGCCTCGCCGGGGACGACCGCCGCGACATCCCCGCCACCGTCCGCGACCATCCCCGCGTCTTCGCCACCTTCACCGCCCCCTCGTTCGGCCGCGTCCACAACCGGCCTGATCGGGGCGTCTGCCGCTGCGGCACCCGCCACGCCGCCGACGACCCCACACTCGGCACGGCCCTCGACCCGGAGACGTACGACTACGCGGGCGCGGTGCTCTTCAACAACCACGCCGGACAGCTCTGGCAGCGCTTCACTAACCGGCTCCGCCGGGAGGTCGCCGCCCGCGCCGGCCTCTCACAGCGGGAGCTGAAGGAATGCGCCCGGCTGTCGTACGGCAAGGTCGCAGAGTTCCAGAAACGCGGCGCCCTGCACTTCCACGCCGTGATCCGCCTCGACGGACCGGAAGGCCCCGACACCCCGCCGCCCACCTGGGCCACGGTTGACGTCCTCTCCGACGCGATCCGTGCCGCCGCCGCGCACTCCTACACCTCGGTCTCGGTCCCAGCCGCCGCCGACCAACCCTCCCGGACCTTCCGCTGGGGCCGACAGCTCGACGTCCGGCCGGTCAAGGCCTTCGGGGACGGCTCCGACATCACCGAACAGGCCGTCGCCTCCTACGTCGCCAAATACGCCACCAAAGCCGCCGAGAACACCGGAAGCCTCGACCGCCGCATCGGCGAACTCTCCGAACTCGACCGCCACGGCGTCCCCGACCACACCCGCCGCCTGATCGAAGCCTGCAAGCTGCTCGACCCGCTGTATCCCGACCGACGCCTGTGGGCCTGGGCACACATGCTCGGCTTCCGCGGCCACTTCTCCACCAAGTCCCGCCGCTACTCGACCACCCTCGGCGCTCTGCGCCAGGCCCGCGCCGACTACCGCGCCGCGCAGGAGCAAGCAGCCCTCGGCCTCGACGACCAGGAGCCGGACACCGTCCTCGTCCTGGCCGACTGGCAGTACGCCGGCCACGGCCACACCCCCGGCGAATCGGTCCTCGCCGCCACCATCGCCCGCGATCTCCAACTCAACCGCGAAACCGCCCGCGAAGCACTTGCCGCACTGTCACAGGAAGGGGAGTGGTGACCGTGGCGACACGTCTGCCCGACCGGTACCTGACGCCTGAGGACCTAGTCGAGCTGTTCGAGCTGCCCAGCGTCGAGACGGTCTACCAATGGCGCCGCAAGCGCATCGGCCCCCGCGGGTTCCGTGTCGGCCGGCATCTCCGCTACGACCCCGAAGACGTCCGTGCCTGGGTGAAGTCCCGTATCGAAGAAGGAGTCGCCGCGTAATGGCCGGACACGTCCAAGACCGCTGGTACAAGAGCGTCCCCGGCCCCGACGGCAAGACCGTCCGGGTCAAGACCGACCGATACGGCGTCGGCCACCGCTACCGCGCCCGGTACATCGCGCCGGACGGCTCCGAGAAGTCCAAGAGCTTCCCGGACAAGCAGAAGCGCAAGGCGGACCAGTGGCTCGCCAACATCGAAGCGGACATGTCGCAGGGGCGATACATCGACCCCGCTGCGGGCTCCGTGACCTTCGGCGAGTACGCCAAGAAGTGGATGGCGGCGCTCACCATCGACCCGGTGACCCGAGAGAGTGTCGAGATCCGTCTCAGGGTCCACGCCCTTCCGTACCTCGGTGATCGACCGATGGCGGCTTTCCGTCCCTCCCACCTGCGTATATGGATGCGGGAGCTGGAAGCCACGGGACGCGCGGCGTCCTACCGGCGATCGATCTTCGCCAACGTGTCCGCCGTGTTCACGGCCGCTGTGGAAGACCGGATCATCGCCGAAAACCCCTGCCGCGCTCGTTCGGTCCGGGCACCGTCCCTCGATGGGCGCAAGGTCAAGCCCTGGTCCATCGAGCGCGTGATGGCGGTGCACGACGCTCTACCGGACGCCTACCAGGAGATGGTGTCCCTGGGGGCGGGGTGCGGTCTTCGCCAAGGCGAGATCTTCGGCCTGGCCCTCGAAGACGTCGACTTCCTCGGGGGCACGGTCCACGTAGTCCGGCAGGTCAAGCTGCTCCGAGGCACACAGGCGGTCTTTGGCCCGCCCAAGGGCGGCAAGGAACGACATGTGCCGTTGCCCGAGACGGTCTCCTTCGCGCTGGCCGCGCACATCACCAAACATCAACCGGTCGAGATCACCTTGCCGTGGAAGACGCTCGACGGTCCGCCCGTGACAGCCTCGCTGCTCTTCGTCAAAGATCAGTGCCGAGCGCTGAACCGGCTGCGCTTCAACCAGTCGGTGTGGCGTCCGGCGCTGACTTCCGCCGGCATCCCCTTCGGACGCGAGAACGGCATGCACGCCCTCCGCCACTTCTACGCCTCCGTGCTCCTGGACGCGGGGGAGAGCATCAAGGCCCTGAGCGAGTACCTCGGTCACCACGACCCGAGCTTCACGCTCCGCACGTACACGCATCTGATGCCGAACAGCGAGGCCCGGACCCGGGCTGCCGTGGACCGGGTGTTCCGGGATCCGGGTGACACCGAGGACGGCCCCGGAACGGCCCTGGAGGCAACATGACCCCGTGACCTGCACCGACCTCAGAACAGCCACAACTGACACCCCCCGCACCGCCGGAGCGCCCCGCACCACGAACGAGGTGCGGGGCGCTCCGGCAGGGGAGCCGGGTGCTTCCCGTGTGGCCGTGGGGGAGTCGCTAGGCGGAGCCGGTGAGGGCCTCCGGGATCAGCGCGAGGGTCTCCTCGACCAGCTTCTTCAGGGTGTCGCGGTTTCCCTCGGCGCCCTCGGCCGTCCACTCCAGGGACGCCGTGTGCCAGACGGCCACGAAGATCTCCACGGTCAGCCGCACGCGCATCCGGTCCACGTCGGCGCCGGCCCGTCCGGTCACCGTCTCCACGATGGCCCGCGTGGTCTCCTGGCAGTACCCCAGGCTGTGCGCCCGGAGCGCGGGGACGCCCTCCGCCAGCTCACGGGTGGCCAGGAAGCGGCGGTCCCAGTCCGGGTCCATGGCGCCCAGCGTGGTGTCCAGGGCGAGGCGCAGCGTCTCCAGGAGCGGGCCGGCCGGCTCCACGGTGGCGACGTGGTCCAGGTACGCCGACCACAGGTCGCCGTCGGCGGCGAGCGCGACGTCCTCCTTCGATCGGTAGTTCCGGAAGAAGGTGCGCTTGGACACCTCCACCGCGTCGCACAGGTCGTCGAGCGTGGTGGCGTCGTATCCGCGTTCGGTGAAGAGGCGGAGCGCGGTCCCGGCCAGGGCTCGGCGCGTACGCAGCTTCTTCCGTTCCCGCAGGGGCAGGTCGCGCAGGTCGTCGCTCACACCGGGGACTGTACGGGCACACCCGGGCCGCCGACAGCCGGACCCCGTGGTCCGCGGGCGCGCGCCGCTCAGAGCGCGGGCAGCGCCTCGTACCGCGCCAGCAGCCCGTCGGCCGTCTCCGGGCCGGCGGGCAGCAACGGCGCGCGGACCGGGCCGCCGGGCAGACCGAGGCGGGCCAGCAGGGCCTTCGCCGTGACCGTGCCGGGCAGCCCTGAGTCCATCATCGCCTCGGTCAACGGGGTGAGGGCCAGCTGGAGTTCGGTGGCCCGGGCGGTGTCACCGGCGTCGAAGGCGGCCAGGATCGCGGCGATGTGGGCCGGTGCGGCGTTGGCGACCGTGCTCACACAGCCCGCCGCGCCGACCGCGTACAGCGCCAGCACGTGCTCGTCGCAGCCCGCGTAGTACGCCAGGTCCGTCCCGGCCAGCACCTTCAGGGTGCCGAGGATGTCGTAGGAGCAGTCCTTGACGGCCACGATCCGGGGATGCGCGGCCAGTCGCATCATCGTCTCCGGTTCGATGCGGGTGCCGGTGCGGCCCGGGATGTCGTAGAGCATCACCGGTACCTCGCTCGCGTCGGCGACCTGGCGGAAGTGGGCGGCCACGGCCTCCTGCGGGGGCCGGCTGTAGTACGGCGTCACCACCAGAACGCCGTCGGCGCCCGCCTTGCCGGCCGCCAGCGCCAGCTCCACCGTGTGCCGGGTGTCGGAGGTGCCGACGCCCGAGACCACCGCGATCCGGTCGCCGACCGCCTCCCGTACGGCCGTCACCAGCCGCGCCTTCTCCTCGTCGGTGATGGTGGGCGACTCGCCCGTGGTGCCGTTCAGGACCAGGCCGTCACAGCCCCGCGCGACCAGGTGCGCGGCCAGCCGCTGTGCGCCGTCCAGGTCGAGGACGCCGGACCCGGTGAACGGCGTGACCATGGCGCACAGGACGCGGCCGAAGGGCGAGGGGGTGCGTGAACTCGTCATGGGAGTAGTCTCGGCACCTCGTTGGTGAAGCTCTACTTAATTTTTCTACGAGATATTGATAAAGATTGCTGAACATTCCCGGGCGCGCCCCCGGGTACCCGGGGGCTGTACAGGGAGGAGGCGGCATACCGATGAGGCACAGGAACGCGCACCACGCGGGCGCCAAGGGCCCCGACGAGCTGCGGCAGCAGATCGAGCAGGCACGGCACCGGCTCGGTGACACGGTCGCCCGGGTGACGGGCCGGGCCGAGGTCAAGGAAAGGGCCCGGGTGCGGGCCGTCGACCTGATGGACAAGGCCGGCGCCATGACCGTCCAGCTGCGCGCCGGCGCCGCGCAGGCGGGGCACGGCGTGCAGGACCGGGCGGTCAGGGCGGGACACCTGGTGCAGGAACGGGCCGCCCAGGTGGGGCACACCGCGCAGGAAGGCATGGCGAAGGCCGGTCATCTGGTGCAGGAGCGGGCCGGACACGGCTCGCACGGCGTGCGGGACCGGGTGCTGCGGGCCGGGCGTACCGCGCGGCACGACGTACGGGCACCGCGCTCGGTGCGGTCCGTCATGGGCACCGCCGCACGGAATCCGCGCCCGGCACTGATCCTGGGCGCGGCGGGCGCCGCGGTCGTCGGCGCCGCCGTGATCTGGCGCCGCATCGACCGCCGCCGGTGACCGCGGCGCCGGTCACGGCGCCGACCACGGCACGGCACCGGTCACGGCGCCGACCACGGCACGGCGCCGGTCACCGCGCTGACCACGGCACCGGCCGTGGCGCGGGGGGGGGGGGGGGGGGGGGGGGGGGGGGGGGGGGGGGTGGGGGGGGGGGGGGGGGGGGGGAGGAGGGGGAGGGGGGGGGGGAAGCGGGC
>NZ_JBVHWQ010000002.1:0-130251 GCF_055564315.1 Streptomyces sp. NPDC029151 | reverse complement strand
CCGCCCACCCGGCACGGGGGGGGGCCCCCGCCCCCCCCCAACACCCCCCCCCCCCCCCCCCCCCCCCCCCCCCCTCCCCTCTCCCCCCCCCCCCCCCCCCCCCCCCCCCCCCCCCCCCCCCCGCCGTCTGCTCAGGGACGGAACCGCAGCACCTGCGGGTCGTGGTCGCTGATCTGGTCGTGGAACTCCGAGTTGATGTGCACGCTGTCGTACGCGAAGTCGCAGCCGCGGCGGATCGCCGGGCTGACCAGGATCTGGTCCAGGACCTGCTGGTTGCCCTGGTAGTCGTAGGTGTAGCGCTCGCTCCTGGGCAGCGACTTGATCGCCGACCACAGCTCGCCGTCGCCCTCCAGGATCTTCGCGGTCCCCGAGAACTCGAAGTCGTTCATGTCGCCGAGCGCGACGACCTCCGCGTTCTTCTGCACGGACAGGATGTCCTTGACGAACGCGTTCACCGCCGTCGCCTGCGCGTGCCGCTGGATCTCCGAGCTGCGCACCGGCGGCTGGTACTGCGAGGTCAGCCCCTGGTCGCCGCCCTTGGAGTTGAGGTGGTTGGCGATCACGAAGACGGTCTTGCCGCGGAAGACGAACTCGCCCGCGAGCGGCTTGCGGCTGTTGTTCCAGGCCGCGTTCGCCGGGTCGATCCGGCCCGGGGAGGCCGTCAGCTGCGCCTTGCCGTGCACCTTGGTGACGCCGACCGGGGTGGTCGAGTCGCCGCCCGCGCGGTCCGTGAAGGAGACCCGCTCCGGGTTGAACAGGAACACCTGGCGGATGTTGCCGCCGGGCTCGCCGCCGTCCTGGTCGTTGACCGGGTTGATCGAGCGCCAGTCGTACGTCGGGCCGCCCGCCGCCGCGATCGCGTCGATCAGCTTGGTCACGGTCCGGTCCGCGTCGACCGTCCCGTCGTCCTTGGCGCCGTTGTTGTCCTGGATCTCCTCCAGCGACACGATGTCCGGCGACTGGAGGTTGTGCACGATCGCGGAGGCGTGCTTGTCGAAAGTGGCGTCCGACGGGTCGAGGTTCTCCACGTTGTACGTCGCCACCGCCAGCTCGCGGCCCGACTGCTTCTGCGTCGTCTCGCGCTCCAGGCCGCCGCTCTCCAGCGTGCCGAGCCTGCTCGCGACCAGGGTGTAGCCGCCGAACTGGTTGTAGTCCAGCGGGCCGGTGGTGGCGCCCCGGAGGGTGTCGCCGACGTCCGCCTTCGGGAAGTCGGCGGTCGCGCCCAGCGACTGGATCTGGAGCCGGCCGGTGTTCTGCGCGTCGTAGGAGCCGTAGACCGTGCCGCCGCGGTGGCTGCGGTGCTCCCACGGCTTCACGGTGACCCACAGCTCGCTGTACGGGTCGGTCGCGGTGACCACGCGGGCGTCGCCGACCTGGACGTTCATGCCCTCCAGGGACTCGTAGTAGTCCAGGGCGTACGCCGACGGGTCCAGCGCGAGACCGTTGATCGAGCCCGCAGCGGCGCTGTCGCCCGCCGGGGCGTACGCGTCCGGCACCGCGTCCTCGTCCACGACGACCGGCGCCGGGACCGCGTTGCCGGTGGAGACCGTGGTGACCGTCGGCTTGGTGATCTCCGTCACCGACTGGTTCCCCGACGAGGTGCCGCCCGGGACGTACTCGGAGACCGTTCCGGTCACCGTCACCGCGTCACCGACCGCGACCTTCGGCGTCGAGCTGGTGAAGACGAACACGCCCTCGCTGGTGGCCGGGTTGTCGTCCGGCGTCGGGTCCTGGAGCCAGAACCCCTTGGAGGAGCCGTAGGTGCGCGTGGCCGTGACGACGCCGGGCACGTCCGACACCTTCTGTCCCGCGAACGGGGACACCCGGGTCGTGCCCTGGATGTCGTGGACCCGCACCGAGTCGGCGTGGGCGGGCGAGGTGAGGACGACGGCCGACGCGGCGGAACAGACGGCGGCGACGGTGAGCGCGGCGAGGCGCGCGGAAGACCTGCTCGGCAAGGGGATCCCTCCGGGGACGTGACGATGCGCCGGGACGAGGGTGGAACGGGAGCGTGCCGGGCTCGTGGCCCTGCGTGACACGCATAGAGCCGAGTGAACAGTTGTCCCCCCAACTTCTACGCGCGTCAATCTCCTGCCTGGCGCGGGGAGTTGTCAAGGTTTCGGCCATGTACGGCTGCTTACGGGGAGATGAACCGGGCGGCATGGGTGGAAATCCGTCTAGGCTGAGCGGCTGAGCCCGTTCACGGTCCGAGGAGAACCAGCCGATGTCAGACAGCTCCCCCCTGCCGCCCGTACGGCTGCACCCCGAAGCGGAGCTGGCACGCGCCGCGCTGTCCACGCCGGTGCTCTCCCGAGCCGCCCGCCTCGCCCGCTGGGCCGGCCCCGACACCCGCGTGGACGCCGGCGGCGGGCTGGCCGAGGAGCAGTTGCCGGCCGCCGCCGAACTGCTCGGACTCACCGGTGACGACGCCGCCGCGTACGCCGGCGAGGCCTGGCGGGTCGCCGTGGACACCGGCCTGGTCGAGATCGCGGACGAGGAGGCCGGCACCGTCCGGGCCGGCAAGGAGCTGACGCTGCTCACCGGCGGCTCCCCGAGCGACGTGCTCACCGTGTGGCTCGCCGCCCTGGAGACCGTCATCGCCGACGCGGCCGTCCCCGACCTGGACGACCTGGTCGACGCGCTGGACGACGGCGGCGAGGTCGATTTCTCGTCACTCGACTGGGACCCCGAGGCAGAGGCGGAGTTCCTCGACGGCGTCCTCGGCAACCTCTACCTGCTGACCGTCAGTGAGGACGGCCCGGGCGACGCCCCCGTCCCGCTGCCCGCCCTCGCCGCCTCCATGATCGTCCCCGACGGCATGGGCGAGCCCACCAACGACGTCCTGGAGCAGGTCTCCGACGCCATGATGCGGCTGGACGACCAGTTCCGGGCGCTGGAGCCGGTCGGGCTCGTCGCCTACCAGCCGGTGGACGAGGCGCTGATGGCCGACGCCGACGAGGAACCCGCCGCGCTGGACGACACCGACGTCTCCCGCTACGGCATGGTCCGGCTCACCCCGCTCGGCGTGTACGGGCTGCGCGCCCGGCTGCTGGAGGCCGGGTTCGCCGCCCCGGTCGTCGGGGAGCTGGCCGACAAGGGCGCGGACGCGCTGCTCGACGGCACCGCCCGGTTCGGCCGGTCCGCCGCCCGCGCCGAGACCGAGCAGTGGCTCGCCCGCCGCGAACCCCTCTCGGCCGCCCGGGAGTTGCTCGCCGCGGCCCGTGGCGCGGACGCCGACGCCCCGCTGCGCAGGCTGTGCTGCCAGCAGGCGCTGTCCCTGCTGGGCACGGAGGCCGAGCCCGCGCTGCGCGAGGTGCTGGACGACCCCGAGCTGGGCGGACTCGCCCGGGTCTGGCTCAGCGAGCGGGGCGCCGCCGAGGTGCCGGCACCGTCCGAGGACATGGTGTTCTGGCTGACCGTCGACACGCTGGCCGCACAGCTGGCGGCCGAGGGCAACTCCGAGGAACTGCAGGCCCTGGTCGAGGGGCTCGCCGCGCAGCACAGCGGGTTCTTCGCGGCGGCCTGGCGGGTGGAGCACCCCGCCACCGCCGAGGTGCTGGACGCGATGGGCCGCCTCCACCCCGACAAGAAGGTGGCCAAGGAGGCCCGCAAGGCCGCGTTCAAGGCGCGCTCACAGCAAGGGAACTGACGTCCCGGCCGGTGCGGAACCGGCCGGTCGCTCCCGCTGTCGCTCTCCCCGGTGACGGCACGGGTGCTCTTCCTGCGTCGGCCCGGGTGCCTTCCCTGCGACGGCCCGGCCCCGGGTCCTCTCCCCGTTGACCGTTCCCGGTGCGTTCCCGGTTACGGTCCGGCTGCTTTCCCGGCGACCGTCCCGGGTGCTTTCCCCGGCGATGGGGCAGTGCAGACGGATTCATGGAACATGCGCCCCGGCGGTAGTCCGGCGTTCAACTCCCGTTCACAGGTGGACGGGAGCGTGTGCGCCGAACCGAGGCCCCCCACCCTCCACGGCACTGCCCGCCCGTCGTCACAGGAGACACCATGTCGCTCACCCGCAGGGACTTCGCCACAAAATCCGCGATCACCGGTGCCGGGGTCGCCCTCGCGGGCAGCGTCGGCGCCCTCGCCACGGCGCCGAACGCCCTCGCCGCCACGGACGACGACAGCGCCGGGACCGACTCCGCGCACGGGGGCCACCACCACGGCGTCGGCTACGGCCCGCTGATCGCCGACCCGAACGGCATCCTCGCCCTGCCCGCCGGCTTCCGCTACGAGATCATCACCTACAGCGGCAGGACCAGGCTGGAGTCCGGCGAGTTCACCCCGTCCAACCACGACGGCACCGCCACCTTCGAGGGCCCCCGCGGCACCACCCTGCTCGTCAACAACCACGAGCTGGCCGGCGCCCGCGCCAACTGGCCGCACCCGGTCCCGCTCACCGAGGGCCTGGTCTACGACCCGGCGGCGGCCGGCGGCTGCACCGTCGTCGAGGTCCGCCGCGGCGGCCAGGTCGCCGAGTGGGTGGGCATCGCCGGCACCGCCACCAACTGCGCGGGCGGCAGAACCCCCTGGGGCACCTGGCTGACCTGCGAGGAGACCGAGGACAAGGCCGGCAAGAACGGCTTCACCAAGGACCACGGCTACGTCTTCGAGGTCGACCCGGAGGACCGCCGGGCCAACCGTGACCCCAAGCCGGTCAAGGCCCTGGGCCGCTACGCCCACGAGGCCGTCGTGGTCGACCCCGGGCGCGGTCACCTCTACCTCACCGAGGACGCCTCCGGCCCCAACGGCCTGTTCTACCGCTGGACCCCGCCGGAGGGCTTCCGCCACGGCCGCGGCAGGCTGCGCACCCTCGCCGACGACGCGGGCGTGCTCCAGGCGTTCAAGTGCTTCGACTCCGGCGGCAAGTTCGTCGACGACCTATCCCGCGCCACCAGGACCGGCACCGTGTACGGCGTCGACTGGGTGGACGTCCCGGACCGCGACGCCCGGACCGTCTCGGTGCGCAAGCAGTTCACCGACGGCCAGGTGACCCGCGCCCGCAAGCTGGAGGGCATGTGGTGGGGCGACGGCGGCGTCTACGTCGTCTCCTCCTTCGCCCGCTCGGAGAGCCCGGTCCAGCACGACGGCCAGGTCTGGTTCTACGACCCCAAGCGCCGCACGCTGACCCTGAAGGTGCTGTTCGGCGTCAACCCGGCCCCGGCCGAGGACGGCGCCTTCGACGGCCCCGACAACATCACCGTCTCCCCGTACGGCGGCCTGGTCATCGCCGAGGACGGCGAGGGCGTCCAGCACCTGTTCGGCGCCACCGAGAGCGGCCGGACGTACCCCATCGCCCGCAACGAGCTGAACATCGGCACCGCGCAGGCGCCGGAGTACAGCGAGTTCACCGGCGTCACCTTCTCGCCCGACGGCAGGACCCTCTTCGCCAACATCCAGACGCCCGGCATCATGCTCGCCATCACCGGCCCCTGGAAGCGGCACAAGCGGTGAGGCGGAAGCCGTGAACCACCCGCGGTAACGGCAGAGCGGCAACGGCACGAGCGCTCGTTAATTCGCTCGCACGCCCGAAGCTGCGCCTCCTACAGTGAGATCGGAACGTCACGCACCTCCCGGTGCGAGGGCAGCGGTTACTTCCCTTTCCCGGAAATCACCGACCGCGGCCGACATGATCTCGGGAGGCGCAGCTCATGGTGGGTGTCCGGTGCGCAGGCAGCGGTTACTTCACTGGACCGGAAGGTTGCGGGTTCGAATCTCGTCACCGACTTCGGGTCGGTGTAGCTCAACAGGTGGAGCATCCGGCTAAAGTCCGTCGCCGAATTCCGACCTCGGGCACCCTCCATTTGTTGCGCCTCCCTCCGGAACGGTAACGAATTCGGGGGAATTCACCATGGCGCGATTCAACACGCGTGCCGCCAAGGCGCGGCCGACGTCGGCCGTGACGTCCACGGGCCGCACCCTGCGCACCCACCAGGGCGGCCTGGGCCATGAGCGCGATCCGCGCTCGGAGCTGTTCCTGCTGGCCGTGTCCCACTTCCTCGCGGACACCTTTTACGAGAGCGCCGGGGACCGCGACACCCGCTTCACCCGCCTCGTCCGCGACCTCGCCGTCCGCGACCCGGAGTGGACGGCCGGCCTGCTCGGCTGGCTGCGCGGCGACGGCAGCATGCGCACCGCGTCGCTCGTCGGCGCCGCCGAGTACGTGCACGCACGGCTCGCGGCCGGGGCCACCGACGGTCCGTCGAACCGGCAGGTCGTGGCCTCGGTGCTGCAGCGCCCCGACGAGCCCGGGGAACTGCTCGCGTACTGGACGTCGACGTACGGCCGCGCCGTCCCCAAGCCCGTCAAGCGCGGCATCGCCGACGCCGTACGACGGCTCTACCACGCCCGGTCCCTGCTCAAGTACGACACCGCGTCCAAGGGCTACCGCTTCGGCGACGTCCTCAACCTGGTGCACGCCGCGCCGGACCCCGGCAAGCCGTGGCAGGGCGACCTGTTCCGGTACGCGCTCGACCGGCGCCACCACCCGGACACCGCCGTGCCGCCCGCCTCGCTGCCGGCGCTCGGCCTGCACCGCGAGCTGACGGCGCTGCCCGTCGAGCGGCGGCGTGAGGTCGTCACCTCGCCCGACGGCGCCGAGCGGCTTGCGGCGGCCGGTATCACCTGGGAGGCGCTGGCCGGCTGGCTCCAGGGGCCGATGGACAGGGCGGCCTGGGAGGCCGTGATCCCGTCCATGGGCACGATGGCGCTCGTCCGCAACCTGCGCAACTTCGACGAGGCCGGGGTGTCGGACGAGGTCGCCGCCCGGGCCGCCGCGCGGATCGGCGATCCCCACGAGGTGCGCCGCTCGCGGCAGTTCCCCTTCCGCTACCTCGCCGCGTACCAGCACGCGCCCTCGCTGCGCTGGTCGTACCCGCTGGAGCAGGCGCTCGGCCACTCGCTGGCCAACGTGCCCGCGCTGCCGGGCCGCACCCTCGTGCTGGTCGACCGCTCCGGCTCCATGTTCTGGTCGCGGGTCTCCGAGCGCTCCCGGCTCAGCCGGGCCGACGCGGCGGCGGTCTTCGGCACCGCCCTCGCCCTGCGGGCGGCCGACGCCGACCTCGTGCAGTTCGGCTCGACCAGCGCCGAGGTGCCGTTCCGCACGGGCGAGTCGGTGCTGAAGGTCCTGGAGCGCTTCGGCGACCTCGGCGGGACCGACACCACCGAGGCGGTGCGCCGGCACTACCGGGGCCACGACCGGGTGCTGATCGTCACCGACGAGCAGTACACCCCGCACCGGCACGGCGACCCCGTCGCCCAGATCCCGGACCACGTCCCGGTCTACACCTGGAACCTGGAGGGCTACCGCGCCGGCCACGGCCCCTCGGGCACGGGCAACCGGCACACCTTCGGCGGCCTCTCCGACGCCGCGTTCCGGATCGTCCCGCTGCTGGAGAGCGGCCGGGACGGTCACTGGCCGTGGCAGGCCTGAGCGGAGAGCCGGGCGCACCCACAGCAACCGGGGATGGTCTCCGCATGCCTGCTCGATAAGCTGTGGAGAGGGTCCCCGGTCTGCAAGGAGTGAGTCGATGACGCAGGGCAGGCCCATGCGCGCGGACGCTCGGCGCAACTACGAGCGCTTGCTGAAGGTGGCGGCGGAGGCCTTCGCCGAGCACGGCGAGAACGCCTCGCTCGACGACATCGCCAAGCGGGCCGGCGTCGGCTCGGGCACGCTCTACCGGCACTTCCCGACCCGCCGGACGCTGCTGGAGGCGGCGTACGTCGACCGGATCGAGGCGCTCGGCGTGCGCGCCGGCGAGCTGGCGAAGGAACTGCCGCCGGGCGAGGCGCTCACGGAGTGGCTGTACGAGCTGGCGGTCGCCACCCTCCAGGTGCGGGGGATGAAGGCCCTGCTCAGCTCGGCGGTGACGGACGGGAGCGGCGCGGCGGCACCGCCGGCCTGCGGGACCGTCGTGAAGGGCGCGGCGGCCCGGCTGGTGGACGCGGCACAGGCCGAGGGCTCGCTGCGGGCCGATGTGCAGCCGATCGAGGTCCTGCGCCTGGCGCACGGCGTGGCCATGGCGGCGGAGCTGGCGCAGGGGGAGGCGGGGGAGATCCGCCGCTATCTGCGCCTGCTGGCGGAGGGACTGCGCAGCGGCTGAGGCGACGGCCGGGGGCCGCCCGCGCCGGCAGGGCGCGCGGCGGCCTCGGACACGCCGGGGCGCGTCGGCCTACAGCGCTCGGGCCCCCGGGTCCACCATGTTCCGCACCGTGCGGGCCTTCACGAAGTCGCCCATCGCCGTCATGTCCCACTCCCCGGAGAACTGGCGGATCAGCTTGGCCATCATCACGCCCGTCTGCGGCTCCGCACCGGTGAGGTCGAAGCGGACCAGCTCCTCGCCGGTAGCCGCGTCGACCAGCCGGCAGTAGGCCTTCGCGACCTCCGTGAACTTCTGCCCGGAGAACGAGTTGACCGTGAACACCAGCCCGGTGACCTCCTGGGGCAGCCGGCCGAGGTCGACCGTGATGACCTCGTCGTCGCCCCCGCCCTCACCGGTCAGGTTGTCCCCGGAGTGGCGGACCGCGCCGTTCAGGATCGTCAGCTTGCCGAAGTAGCAGCTGTCGATGTGGTTGCGCTGCGGGCCGTAGGCGATGACCGAGGCGTCCAGGTCGATGTCCTTGCCCCGGAACGCCGGCTCCCAGCCGAGGCCCATCCGCACCTGCGACAGCAGCGGCCGGCCGCCCTTGACGAGGGACACGGTCTGGTTCTTCTGCAGGCTGACCCGGCCCTTGTCCAGGTTGATCTTCCCGGCACCCGGCGCGGGCGCGGCCGCGGGCATCGGGGGCGCGGGCGGGGCGGCCGGCGGCTGTACGGCGGCCGGAGGCGGACTGACCGGCTGCGGCGGGGCCGCGGGGGCGGCGGCCGGCTGCGGCGGGGCGGCGGCCGGCTCCTCCACCGTCACGCCGAAGTCCGTCGCGATGCCCGCGAGCCCGTCGGCGTACCCCTGGCCGACGGCCCGCGCCTTCCACTGGCCGCCCCGGCGGTAGATCTCCACGACGACCAGCGCGGTCTCGGTGCCGAGCTGCGGCGGAGTGAACGTCGCCAGCACGGCGCCCCCGTCCTCGTCCCGGATCGTGGCCGTCGGCTCGATGCCCTGGAAGGTCTGCCCGGCCGCGTCCGGACTGGCCGTGACGACGATCTTCTCGATCTCCGGCGGCACGGCGGCGGTGTCGACCGTGACCGCGTCAGGCGCCGTACCGCCACCCGACCGGTACGTCACGCCCGGTCCCGTGGGCTGGTTGTAGAAGATGAAATCGTCGTCGGACCGCACCTTGCCGTCGCCGGTGAGCAGCAGGCCCGACACGTCGAGCCGCACCGGAGCGGACACGTCCACCGTCACGCGCGCGGCCGGGAGAGGGATGTTCGAGCCAGGGGTCATAGCTGTCATGCCGGGTGAACGAACGACACCGCTTTACCGTTCCCTTACCGGCCGGAACCCGCCGAACGGCCTACGGCACCACCACGATCTTCCGTCCCACCCCCGCCGCGAACTGCTCCAGCGCCTGCGGGTACCGCTCCAGCGGGATCCGGTCGCTGATGAAGACGGCCGGGTCGAGCACCCCGTTCGCGAACAGCTCCGCCGCCCGCTCGAAGCTGTGCAGCACCGCCATGGAGCCGGTGATCGTGATCTCCTGGTTGTAGATCCGGTACGGGTCGATCGTCACCCGGGTCGCGTAGTCCGCCACCCCGAACTGCAGGAACGTACCGGCCTTCGCCACCCGGTCCAGACCGTCCTGGATCGCCGCCGCGTTGCCGGTCGCGTCGACCACCACGTCCCAGCCCTGCGGCCGGTCCAGTTCGTCAGCGTGCGCCGCGGCGGCCGAGACGCCGAGGAGGCGGGCCGTCTCCAGCCGGGCGGGGTTGACGTCGACCACGTCCACGCTCGCCGCGCCCGTCCGCTTGGCCAGCTCCAGCATCATCAGACCCATGGTTCCGGAGCCGTAGACCAGCACGTGGGCGCCGAGCCGGGAGCGCAGTACGTCGTAGCCGCGGACCGCGCAGGACAGGGGCTCCACCAGGGCCGCGTCCTCGGTGCGCACGTGCTCGGGCAGCTTCACGCAGTTGGCGACCGGGGCGACCGCGTAGCGCGCCGCGCCGCCCGCCGTCGTCACGCCGATCGCGGCCCACCGCTCGCACAGGTTGTTGTGGCCGGTGCGGCAGTACCGGCATTCGTGGCAGTACAGGGACGGGTCCACCGCGACCCGGTCGCCCACCGACACCTCCGTGACCTGGGCGCCGGTCCCCACGACCTCGCCCGCGAACTCGTGTCCGGGGACGATCGGCAGCTTCGGCGCGAACTCGCCCTGGAGGATGTGCAGGTCGGTGCCGCACAGGCCGCACGCCGCGACCTCGACGACGACCTCGCGGGGGCCGGGCGTCGGGTCGGGGACCTCGGTGACGACGGCGCGGCCCACGGACTCGATGACGGCGGCCTTCATTTGACGGCTCCCAACGACAGGCCCTGGACCAGCTTGTCCTGGGCGGCGAACCCCGCGGCGAGCACCGGCAGGGAGATGACGAGCGACGCGGCGCACACCTTGGCCAGGAACAGGCCCTGGCTGGTGATGAAGCCGGTCAGGAAGACGGGGGCGGTCTCGGCGACCACGCCGGTGAGCACCCGGGCGAAGAGCAGTTCGTTCCAGCTGAAGATGAAGCAGATCAGGGCGGTGGCGGCGATGCCGGGCAGGGCGATCGGGGCCACCACGCGCGCGAGGACCGTCGGCAGCCGGGCGCCGTCGACCCGCGCCGCCTCGATGACCGCGACGGGCACCTCGGCGAGGAAGGACTGCATCATCCACACCGCGATCGGCAGGTTCATGGACGTGTAGAGGACGACCAGCAGCCAGATGTTGTCGAGCAGCCCGGTGTTCCTGGCGAACAGGTAGAGGGGGAGGAGGCCCGCCACGGCCGGCAGCATCTTCGTGGAGAGGAAGAAGAACAGGACGTCCGTCCACTTCCTCACCGGCCGGATCGACAGCGCGTAGGCCGCCGGGAGGGCCAGCACGAGGACGAGGAGCGTGGAGCCGACCGAGGCCACCGCGGAGTTGACGAGCGCGGGCCACGGGCCGGCCCCGCCGCTGCCGAAGAACTCGCGGTAGCCGTCGAGGGTCGGCGAGGCGGTGAAGGACGGCGGGTTCGTCGCCGCGTCCGCCTCGGAGTGGAAGGACGTCAGGGCCATCCACGCGATCGGCAGGAAGAACACGATCCCGGCGAGCCAGGCCAGCAGGCCGAGCCCGTGACGGCGCAGTACGGCGTTCATGCGCGGGACACCTCCTCGCGGAACAGGGACGACACCACGCGCAGCGCGAAGGTCGCGATGACGATCGAGCCGATGACGACGAGGACGCCGGCGGCCGAGGCCAGGCCGTTCTCGTGGGCCTGGTAGAAGCTCTGGTAGACGGTGTAGGGAAGGTTGGCGGTGCCGAGCCCGCCGGACGTGATCGTGAAGACCGCGTCGAAGTTCTGGACGATGTAGATCGAGCCCAGCAGGGCGCCGAGTTCGAGGTAGCGGCGCAGGTGCGGGAGGGTCAGGTGGCGGAAGATCTGCCAGTCGCCCGCGCCGTCCACCCGGGCGGCCTCGATCTGCTGCTGGTCCCGGCTCTGCAGGCCGGCCAGCAGGATCAGCATCATGAACGGCGTCCACTGCCACACCAGGGAGGCCTCGACCGCGAGCAGCGGGGTGCGCGAGACCCAGTCCGGCTGTGGGCCGCCCACATAGTGCAGCAACCCGTTGAGCAAGCCGTATTCGGGGTTGTAGAGCACATGCTTCCAGAGCAGGGCGGCGGCCACCGGCACCACCAGGAAGGGCGCGATGAGCAGGGTGCGGACGACGCCCCGGCCGCGGAAGCGCCGGTCCAGCAGCAGCGCCAGCGCGAGGCCCAGGACGAGGCTGGCGAGCACGACCGCGGCCGTGAGCAGCACGGTCGTCCACACGGAGTGGCGCAGGTCCGCGTCGGTCAGCACCTGGCGGTAGTTGTCCAGTCCGGTGAAGTGCCGCGCCTTGGGGTAGAGGGCGTTCCAGTCGAAGAAGGAGATCACCAGCGTGGCCACGAACGGCAGCTGGGTGACCGCGATCATGAAGACGAGGGCGGGCAGCAGCGGGGCGCGGGTGGCCCAGGCGCGCAGCCGGGCCGAGGGCTGCCGGGCCGTTCTCCCGGGGGCGGCCGCGAGGGGGGCCGTGGTCGTCGCTGTCATCGTCCCTCGTACTCCTTCGAGATCTTCTCGGCGAGCGCCTGCGATGTCCTCAAGGCGGCCTCCACGGAACGGCGTCCGGCGATGGCCGCGCTGATCTCCTGGGAGACCCTGGTGCCGAGGTCGGTGAACTCGGGGATGCCGACGAACTGGATGCCGGGCGCGGGCCGCGGCTGCACGCCGGGGTCGTCCGGCCGGGCGCTCTCGATGGCCTTCCTGGTCATCTCCTGGAACGCGGCGGCCGAGGCGCGGTAGTCGGCGTGGGCGTAGGTCGACGCCCGTTTGCCGGCCGGGACGTTCGACCAGCCGCTGGTCTCGCCGACCAGTTGCTCGTAGCCCTTGCCCGACGCCCAGGAGACGAACTTCCAGGCCTTGTCGGGGTTGCGGGAGGACTGCTGGATGCCCCACGCCCAGGTGTAGAGCCAGCCGGAGGACCCGGTGCGCTCGACGGGGGCGGGCGCGTAGCCCAGCTTCCCCCTGACCGGGGACCCGGGCGCCTCCAGCAGTCCGGCCGCGGAGGTGGCGTCGTACCACATGGCGACCTTGCCCTGGGTCATGTTGTTCAGGCACTCGGCGAAACCGGACTGGGCGGCGCCGGACTCGCCGTGCGCGCGGACGAGGCCGACGTAGAACTTCGTCGCCTCCTCGAAGGCGGGGGAGTCGAGCCGGGCCTTCCAGTCCTTGTCGAACCAGGTGCCGCCGAAGGTGTTCACGACGGTGGTGAGCGGTGCCGTCAGCTCGCCCCAGCCGGGCAGTCCGCGCAGGCAGATGCCCCGCATGCCGGGCCGGGCGCCGTCCGCCTTCGCGGCCAGGTCGGCGACCTGCCGCCAGGTGGGACGGGCGGGCATCGTCAGGCCCTTCGCCGCGAACACGTCCTTGCGGTACATGAGGAAGGACGACTCGCCGTAGAAGGGCTGCCCGTAGAGTCTGCCGTCGTCGCCGGTGAGGGACTGGCGCATCGGCTTCAGGACGTCCTGTTCGTCGTACGACGGGTCCTTCGCGACGTACGAGTCCATCTCGTGCAGCCAGCCGTTGCGGGCGTAGATCGGTATCTCGTAGTTGGACAGGGTGGCCACGTCGTACTGGCCGGCCTGGTTGGCGAAGTCCTGGCTGATCTTGTCGCGGACGTCGTTCTCGGGCAGGACCGTGAAGTTGACCTTGATGCCGGTGTCGTTGGTGAAGTGGGCGGCGGTCAGCTTCTGCAGCTCGGTCATCTGGGGGTTGTTGACCATCAGGACGTTGATGGCGTCGCCGCCGGAACCGGTCCCGCCGGCACCGGCCCAGCAGCCGGAGAGCAGCGGGGCGAGCAGCGTCCCTGCGGCGGCCAGGGCGAGCGTGGCTCGCGGCCTCCGTCGGCTCGGGGTGCGCATGGATCGCTCCTGGAGGTATGCGAAGTACGGGGGCATAAGGGGAGTAAAGGGGCGTAAGCGGGTGGGGAACGCCCTGCGGGGACGGGCGTTCGGCGGATCAGACGCGGATGACCTGCGGGCCCAGCAGGGAGTAGCGGTGGGCCTCGGCGGCCGGGAGGAGCGTGCTGGTCACGATCGTCTCCAGCGCGCCGATCTCCGCGAACCGGCAGAAGCCGACCGCGCCGAACTTGGTGTGCACGCCCGCGAAGACCGTGCGGCGGGCGGCGCGGACAGCCTGTGCCTTGACCTCGCCGACCGCGGGATCGGGGGTGGTCAGGCCGTGTTCGCGGGAGATGCCGTTGGCCCCGAGGTAGGCGAGGTCGATCACGAATCCGGCCAGCATCTTCGTCGTCCAGTGGTCGACGGTGGCCAGCGTGCCCGGGCGGACCCGGCCGCCGAGCAGCAGCACGGAGACCCGGTCGGCCTCCGCGAGGGCGCCCGCGACCGGCAGGGACGCGGTGACCACGGTCAGCGGCCGGTCCCTGGGCAGTGCCTCGGCGATGAGCTGCGGGGTGAAGCCCTCGTCGACGAAGACCGTCTCGGCGTCCCCCAGCAGCTCGGCCGCCGCGGCGGCGATCCGGCGCTTCTCGGGGACATGGCTGGTGGCGCGGAAGGCGAGGGTCGTCTCGAAGCCGGCGCTCTCCACCGGGTAGGCGCCGCCGTGGGTGCGGCGGACCAGGCCGTGGTCCTCCAGGGCGCGCAGGTCGCGCCGGACGGTCTCCTTGGCCACGCCGAGGGCGGCGGCCAGCGCGGTGACGTCCACCGAGCCGGTGGCGCGGGCGGCCCGCACGATCTCGCGCCGGCGTTCTTCCGTCGTCCTGGTGGCCATGTCGTCACCCACTTCCCTGCGGAACCGCCCGTTCGGGCCCATGGGGGAAGTTCTACCGCCGGTGCGCGCCGCCGACCAGGCCTGTTGCGGGCCCGATGCTGCCCGCTTGTGCCCGCTTCGCGCGGGTCGGGCCCGCGCCGCGGACCTGCGCGGCTGTCCGGGGCGGAGGGGGAGCGGGCACGGCGGATGCCCGGACACGGCGGCGGGCGGGCCCGTTCGGTGCCCGCCCGCGCGCGTGGACGATCGTTTCCGGCCGCCGGGGCTCCCCAGGGGCGGCGCCGGCCGCCGCCGGGAGCCGGCCGGCGGTCCGGCGAGGGGTCAGTACGGCCAGATCGGCGGGTCGTTCACGAAGTGGCCGCCCAGCCGGCTGTGGGCCGGGTTCTCCGGGTCCGGCTCGCCCTGTTCGGCGACGAGCTTCTCGGCGTAGGGCTCGGAGTCGTCCTGCGGCTCGTAGCCGAGCGAGCGCGCGGTGGTCAGGTCCCACCACAGGCGGGTGTTGGCGGAGGAGCCGTAGACCACCGTGTGGCCGACCTCCTCGGCGGTCAGGGCCGCGTGGAAGAGGCGGGCGCCGTCGGCCGGGCTCATCCACAGCGAGAGCATGCGGACGCTGGTGGGCTCGGGGAAGCAGGAGCCGATGCGCACGGAGACGGTCTCCAGGCCGTGCTTGTCCCAGTAGAGCTGGGCCAGGTCCTCGCCGAAGGACTTCGACAGGCCGTAGAAGGTGTCGGGGCGGCGCGGGGTGTCGACGGGGATCAGCGGCTCGCCCGCGCGCGGGGCCCGGGTGAAGCCGACGGCGTGGTTGGAGGAGGCGAAGACGATCCGCGGCACGCCCTCCTGGCGGGCGGCCTCGTACAGGTTGTAGGTGCCCTCGATGTTCGACCGCAGGATCTTCTCGAAGGGCGCCTCCAGGGAGATCCCCGCGAGGTGCAGGACCGCGTCCACGCCCCGCACCGCCTCGCGCAGCGCCTCCCTGTCGGCGAGGTCGGCGGTGATCGCCTCCGGCTCGCCCTCGATGCTCCGCACGTCCAGCAGGCGCAGCGTGTAGCCGTACTCCGGCAGCAGGGACCGCATCAGGGTGCCGAGCCCGCCGGCGGCGCCGGTGAGCAGGATCGTACGGGGAGCGGGCATCCTCGGTTCTCCTTGTGGCTGTTATTCACATACGTGGACACGCTAGAGAGTTCACCAGGCACCGTCAAGTGCCGCGTGACGGCAGCCGATTCGTTCCTGTCGGGCGGATTGGCCTGCTTGACCTGCCGCAAGAAGGCGCTTTAGCGTGGTGGCGTTCAGAAATATGGACGTGGATCAGAAACGTGCACCGGATCGGCATCCTGCACCGGCGTGTCCCAAGGGAGAGCCCGTGACGCCAGCCCCTCTGACCGAACGGCTCCGAGACCCCGGCGGGCCGCTCTTCTTCCCCGTCACGGCCTACGGCCCCGACGGCGCACTCGACCTGGACGTCTACCGCACCCATGTGCGCCGGGGCGTGGCGGCCGGTGCCGCCGCCGTCTTCGCCGCCTGCGGCACCGGGGAGTTCCACGCGCTGCTGCCGGAGGAGTTCGAGGCCTGCGTCCGGGCGGCCGTCGAGGCGGCCGAGGGGCGCGTCCCGGTCGTCGCGGGCGCCGGCTACGGCACCGCGCTCGCCGTCCGCTACGCGCACCTCGCCGCCGGCGCGGGCGCCGACGGCGTCCTCGCCCTGCCGCCGTACCTCGTCCTCGCCGGGCAGGAGGGCCTGCTGCGCCACTACCGGGAGATCGCCGCGGCCACCGAGCTGCCCGTCATCGTCTACCAGCGCGACAACGCGGTCCTCACCCCGTCCACCGTCGTCGAACTGGCCCGCACCGCGGGCGTCATCGGCCTCAAGGACGGCCTCGGCGACCTGGACCTCGTGCAGCGCGTCGTCAGCGCCGTCCGCACCGAGGCCCCCGGCGACTTCCTCTACTTCAACGGCCTGCCCACCGCCGAGCAGACCCAGCTCGCCTACCGCGCCCTCGGCATCACCCTCTACTCCTCGGCGGTGTTCTGCTTCGTCCCGGAGATCGCCCTCGCCTTCCACCGTGCGCTGCGGACCGGCGACCTGCCCACCGCGCACCGCCTCCTCGACGGGTTCTACCGCCCGTTCGTGGAGCTGCGCGCCCAGGGCCCCGGCTACGCCGTCTCCCTCGTCAAGGCCGGGGTGCGGCTGCGCGGCCTGGACGTCGGCGAGGTCCGGCCCCCGCTGCACGAACCGGCCGAGGACCACGTCAAACAGCTCGCCCAGCTGATCGAACGCGGCTACGAACTGCTGGAGGAGGACGCGTGAAGGCGTCGGCGTTCGTCTACCCCTGGGACGTGGACGGGGACCCCGCCGCCCCCGAGCGGATCGCCGGGCTCGGCGTGGAGCAGGTGACCCTGGCAGCCGCCTACCACTCCACGCGTGCCCTCACCCCCCGCCACCCCCGCCACCGCATCGTCACCGCCGAGTACGCGGCCGTCCTCTACCCGCCGGGCGACCGCTGGGCGGGCCGCGGCCTGCGCCCCCACCCCGCCGGCCGCTGGGCCCCCGGCGACGCCTACGGCCGGGCCGCCGGCGCCCTCGCCGCGGCCGGCCTGGAGGTGCACACCTGGGTCGTCCTCGCCCACAACTCCCGCCTGGGCGCCGAACACCCCGACATCTGCGTCGTCAACGCCTACGGCGACCGCTACCCGTGGGCGCCCTGCGTCGCCCAGCCCGCCACGCGCGCGTACCTGGTCGACCTGGCCGCCGAGGCCGCCGTACGCTCCGGCGCGCACGGCACCGAACTGGAGTCCCTCGGCTGGTACGGGCTGGCGCACCTGCACGCCCACGACAAGACGGCCGGCGTCGCCCTCGGGGACGCCGGGCAGTACCTGATGTCCCTCTGCTTCTGCCCGTCCTGCCGGACCGGCTACGGCGACCGGGGCCTGGACGCCGACGCGCTCGCCGCGGCCGTACGCGAGGCCCTGGAGCCGCTGTGGCGGTGCACGGCCGACGACGAGGGCTGGCCCACCGTGGAGAAGCTGCTCGGCGAGGACACGGCGGCCGCCACGCGCGCGTGGCGCGACACCGCCGCCCGTACCCTCCAGGAGGAGGCCGTCGCCGCCGTACGCGCCGCCGCACCCGACGGCTTCCAGGTGCTGCTGCACGCCGACCCGGTCACCCACCACTGCGGCGCCAACGCGGGCGTCGACCCCGCGCACATCCTGTCCGTGGCCGACGGCGTCGTGGTGCCCTGCACCGGCGGTACGGCCCTGCTCGCGCCCTTCGCCGGGCGGGCGCGGGCGGGGACGGTGCTGGCCGCCAACCTCACGGTCGTCTCCGGCATGGGCGGCAGCCCCGGCACGCTCGCGGCGGACGCGGCACGCGCGCGTGCCGACGGCGCGACGGAACTGCGGCTGTATCACGCCGGGTTGGCCTCCGACGGGGACCTGGCGGCGGTCCGCGAGGCACTCTCCGCGCGCTGAGCCAGCGGCAGCGCCGTCAGCAGCAGCGCCAGCCCGTACAGCGGCAGCAGCAGCGCGGGGCCGGCCAGCTCGACCAGGCCGGCCCCGAGAGCGAGGCCCAGCACATTCGGGGTGAAGAGAAGCGTGTGGGCGGTGGCCGTCGCCCGGCCGAGCAGCGGGCCGGGGGTCTCCCGCTGCACCGCGGTCAGCGCGGCGATCAGCACACAGGGCAGCCCCAGACCGCCCGCCGCGCTGCAGGCCCAGGCCACCGGGTCCGACGGCACCGCCCGCGCCGCCACCGCGACCCCCGTCAGCGCGATCCCGGCCGCCGCGAGGCGCCGCACGCCCAGGCGCCGCAGCGCCGGCCCGGCGAGCAGCCCGGCGGCCACCGAGCCGGCGCCCTGGACGGCGTACAGCACGCCCGTGTAGGCGGGGGAGTGGCCGAGGCGGTCGACCACGGCGTACAGCGTCGTGCTGCCCAGCGCGGTCAGCAGCATGGTCGTACCGCCCGCCCGGACCAGCGGGCGCAGCAGTGGGTGGCCCCACACGTGCCGGACGCCCTCCGCGGTCTGCCTCCGCCGGCTCCCGCCGGACCGGGCGGGGCGCTCCTCGCGCACCCGCAGCAGGCCGCACAGCCCGGCGGCCAGCACGAAGGTGGCGGCGTCCAGGCAGGCCACGGCCGGACCGCCGTACACCGTGTAGAGACCCGCCCCGGTCAGCGGGGCGACGAGCTTCATCCCCTCCGTGACGGCCGTCCGCAGCCCGTTGAAGTCACCGAGCAGCTCCGGGCCCACCACGGTGGTCACCAGTGCCGACCCGGCGGCGTCGTGGACGACCCCGGCGGTGCCGTAGAGGAACAGGACGGTGAACAGCAGCCACAGGCGGCCGGGGGAGCCGACGGCGAAGAGGGCGGGCAGCAGGGCCGCCAGACCGAGGTCCAGGGCGATCAGCAGGGGCCTGCGCGGCAGGCGGTCGGCGAGCGTGCCCAGGGCCGGGCCGGCCAGGGTGGGCGCCCACATCGCCAGCAGGCACAGGGCGGCCAGGCCGTCGGAGCCGGTCAGCTCCTTCACCCAGACACCCGACGCCAGCCACAGCGAGGAGGTGCCGAAGCCGGACACCACCAGGGCGGTCACATACAGCCGCGCGTTGCGGTCGCGCAGCACGCGGAACAGGGTCGGCGAAGTCGTCATGCCCGGTCATCGTGGGTCTAAGGCGGGGGCCCGCGGATCGGGCGGATGCCCTATGCGCGCGCGGTCGTCGCGTGCGGGGGAGCGAGGGGTACGAGCGATGTGACGGACGGTGGGCGGCGGGCGCGGCGGCGACAATCCGTCGGAACCTGGCACCGAGGCCCCTGGGGCGCCCGGGCCCGGAACCCTACCGTCGGCCGCATGCGCTACCTCGCCCCCCTTCTCGTCGGCCTGCTCTACGTCACCCTCATGTCCCTCGTCCCGGAACGCCACCGGCGCCGCCTCAACGCGGTCATGGTGGCCGGAGCCGGAGCCGCCTACCTCAGTGGCGGCGGCCTCGGCGGCTGGGAGTTCGCGTTCACGGCGGTCGCCACCTGCGTCGCCTACAAGGGCCTGGACTCCTGGGCGTTCATCGGCCTCGGCTGGCTGCTGCACACCGCGTGGGACGTCGTCCACCACCTCAAGGGCCATCCGATCATCCCCTTCGCGCACGACGCGTCGTTCGGCTGCGCGCTGTGCGACCCGGTGATCGCCGTCTGGTGCCTCGGCGGCGGCCGTGCGCCGTGGGAGCGGGCGCGCCGCACCGATGAGTTTCCGGGCGCCGGCCGGTCAGCCCTTGGTACGCGGAGCACGACCCCGAAGGAGTGAGCATGACCATGATCGACCTCGGCCCGCAGACCAGGATCGTGGGCCGGCTCGCCGAGTCCGTGACCGACGCGCAGCTGACGGCCGCGACACCGTGCCGGGACCAGGCGGTGCGCCAGCTGCTGGGCCATCTGCTGATGCTGTCCGTGGCCTTCCGGGACGCCGCCCGCAAGGACCTCGGCACGACGACCGACACCAGCCCGAACGTGGACGACGTCCCCTGGGAGCTCGGCCCCGGCTGGCGCGAGGAGCTACCGAAGGCGCTGGACGAGCTGGCCGACGCCTGGCGCGACCCGGCCGCCTGGACCGGCGACACCCGCGCCGGCGGAGTGGACCTTCCGGGCGCGGTCGCGGGCGCCGTCGTGGCCGACGAGCTGGTGGTCCACGGCTGGGACCTGGCCCGCGCCACCGGCCAGGCCTACACCCCGGACCCGGCCGCCCTCGACTCGGCCCTCGCCTTCCTCCGCGCCGCGGCCGACGACCCGAACCGCCGCGACGGCCTCTTCGGCCCGGTCGTCCCGGTCCCGCCGGAGGCGCCCCCGCTGGACCGGGCGGTGGCGCTGAGCGGGCGGGACCCGGAGTGGGGGGAGCGGGAGAACGCCTGAGGGGCGGGGCACGGGCGGTGCCCGGGGGCTGAGGGACTGAGGGGGCCGACGGGGCTCGGGCGGCGCCGGGAGGCCTAGGGGCCGGTGGGGGTCGGCGGCGCCTGCCTGCCCGTAGGGGGCCGGGCGGCAAGGTCCGGGTGGTGCCGGAGGGGGTGGCATGGCGGCGGGGCCCGCGCGGTGCCGGAGGGTGGGATCCGGCGGCGCCGGCGTGTGCCGGGGCGGCCCCCGGCGGCCCCCGTACGCGCCTGGTTCACCCCGGCGGGTGCCCCGGTGCCCGCGGCCGTAGGCGGGCCGGGGTCTGAGTAGCCGAGCGGCCTGCGGATGAGTAGTTCGGCCGGTGTGCCGGGCCCTCCGCCCCCGGTTCACTGGCCGTATGACGACCTCGCACATCGCGCCGCCCGCGCCCGCTCCCGGCAGGGGAGGACGGGACCCCCGGGGCTGGGTGGCCCCGGCGATCGCCACGGCCCTGATGGTTCCGCTCGGCGCCCTCGCCCTCCTCTTCGGCGGACTGTCCGTGATGGCCACGGACAGTTGCGGCCCCGACCACTGCCCGGCCGCTCTGGACACGGCGCTGGCCTGGATCGACGGCATGATGCGCATCGGCGGCCCGCTCTCCGGCGTGGCCCTGTTCACCGCGTGGCTGCTGCCCTGGACCCGCCGCTGGGCGGCGTTGCGCGTGTGGCTGGCCCTCGGTGCGCTGGTCCCGCCGCTGGCCGTGCTGTACCTGGCGCTCACGCTGCCCGCGCCCTGACCACCCCCCGGCCGAGGACCGGCCCCGTACGGCCGGACCCTGGGCCGACCGGCGGTCGCCGGGCGGCGGGAGCGGCGCATCCGGCCTACGGTGCCCCTGAGAGGGGGGCTGTCCGATCGGGTACGGAGGAGACCACCATGCAGGAGCACTACGTGTGGGTGACGACGCGCCGCCTTCAGCCGGGCACGCTCGAGGACTTCGAGAGGGCGTGGCGGCCGGAACCCGCGCCGCGGGGCCTGCAGCGGGCCTACGCCTACTGGTCCGAGGACGGACAGGAGATCACCGGGGTCTCCTTCTGGGACTCCCGGGAGGCGTGCGACGCATGGCGGACCTCCGAGCCGGAGCAGCGGCGGCGCGCGGCCATGGCCCCGTACGTCGCCGAGGAGCGCGAGGGCTTCTACCGCGGCCGTGAACTCGCCCTGCCCAGCGCCACCCGCGGGTGAACGCGGCGCCCCGGGTCACCGCGCCCACGGTGGAGACATGAGCGAGATCGTCGTCGTGTACGAGTTCGAACGGCCCGTGGCCGCACGCACCCCCGCGGACGGACCGCCCGACGCGGAACCGCTCCCCCGCAGGGTGCACGCGGCGCCCGCCGCCCCCGGCAGGCCCGACGCCGTCGGCCCGCGGACCTTGTGCGGCAAGGACACCTTCGCCATGACCCGAGCCCCCCGGCCGCCTTCCCCGCGCCCCGGCGAGCCGTGGTACCCCGGCGAGCACGCGTCCCGGGTCTGCCCGGACTGCGACGCGGTGATGGAGATCTGACCTGACCCGGGCCCCTCGCGTCGTACGCTCCTTCCCATGCCGCTCACCCTCACCGTCCTCGGCACCGCCTCACCCCACCCCGGCCCCGACCGGCCCTGCTCCGGGTATCTGCTGTCCGGCGGGGGCGCCGAGGTGTGGGTGGACGCGGGGCCGGGGACGTTCGCCGCGTTGCAGCGGCACACGGATCCGGCGCGCCTCACCGCGATCTGGATCTCCCATCTGCACGCCGACCACAGCGCCGATCTGCTCGCCGCCGCCTACGCGTTCGCCCACGGCGGGATGACCCCGCCCGCGCCGGTCCCGGTGTACGCGCCGGAGGGCTGCGCACGCCGGCTGGCCGGCTTCCTCGGCCGGGCGGACGTCGACTTCCTCAAGGGCGTCCTCGACTTCCGTGACCTGTACGACGGCCACGACGTCCGGCACTGGAACCTCCGCCTGACCGCCCGCGCCGTCGCCCACGGCACCGAGGCCTACGGGCTGCGCGCCGAATGCCAGGGCAGCGTGTTCGCGTACTCCGGGGACAGCGGCCCCTGCCCCGCGCTCACCGAACTCGCCGCCCGTGCGGACCTGTTCCTGTGCGAGGCCGACATCGACGTCCATCGCGACGGCGAACAGGTCCACCTGACACCGGAGGACGCCGGCCGCATCGCCGGCGAGGCCCGGGTGCGCGAGCTGCTCGTCACCCACGTCGGCCCCACCCTCAGCCGTGAGTCGGCCACCGCGCGCGCCGCCACCGCATCCGGCCAGCCCACGTTCGCCGCCGTCGAGGGCCACCTCCACAGCGTCTGAGTACGACCGGCTTCCTTTGTCAGAAGCATTGACGAAAGCCGGGCCCCCTCCTACCTTCAACGCGTCGTACTTCGTACGTCATATATGAGACGCGATATGTGAGATCCGAGAGGGCCGCATGACCTCTGTGCCCACCCCGATCCCCTCCCGCACGCAGTACGTGCTGGACGCGATCAAACACCGCATCCTCACCGGACAGCTGACCCCCGGCCGGCCCCTGGTCGAGGCCGAGCTGGCCGCGCAGTTCGGGGTGTCCAAGACCCCGGTGCGGGAGGCGCTGAAGACCCTCGCCGGGACCGGCCTGGTCGTGATGAGCCAGTACAAGGGCGTCACGGTGCGCATGGTGGACGCGGACATGGCGCGCGAGGTCTACGACGTACGCCTGCTGCTCGAACCCGAGGCCCTGCGCCGGGCCGTCGGGCGAGGCGCCTCCCTCGACGCCGCCCGGTCCGCGCTGGCCCGCGCCGACACCGCCACCGACACCGCCGAACGCTCCCTCGCCAACCGGGACTTCCACCGCGCCCTCTACCTGCCGTGCGGCAACCCGCTGCTCGGCCGGATGCTGGACGAGGTCCGCGACCAGGCCGCCCTCGTCGCCGCCGTCGCCTGGTCCGCCGACCCCTCCTGGGAGCGGGAGGCCGAGGAGCACCGGGAGATCCTGCGGCTCGCGCTGGACGGCGACGCGGACGGCGCCGCGAGCGCCCTGCACGCCCACATCGCGTCCTTCGTACGCCGTGCGTTCCCCGAGCCCCTCCCCGAGGAAGGCCAGTGATGAGCAGCGTGACGTTCGAGACCCAACGGGCGGCCCTGGCCGACGTGGTGGCCATCCCGGTGACCCCCTTCGCCGAGGACGGCTCCGTCGACACCGGCACCCACCGGGCCCTGCTGCGCCGCCTGCTCGACGGCGGGATCAGGACCCTCACCCCGAACGGCAACACCGGCGAGTTCTACGCCCTCACCCCCGAGGAGCGCCGCCTGGTCGCCGAGCTGACCGCCGAGGAGGCCGGCGACCGCGCCGCCCTGCTCGTCGGCGTCGGACACGACCTGCCCACCGCGATCGCCTCCGCCCGGCACGCCCGCGACGTCGGCGCCCGGATGGTGATGGTCCACCAGCCGGTGCACCCGTACGTCTCGGCGGCCGGCTGGGTCGACTACCACCGCGCCATCGCCGAGGCCGTCCCGGAGCTGGGCGTGGTGCCGTACCTGCGCAACGCCCGGCTCCCGGGCGCCCGGCTCGCCGAACTCGCCGACCACTGCCCGAACGTGATCGGCGTCAAGTACGCCGTCCCGGACGCCGCCCGGTTCGCGGCCTTCGCCCGGGACGCGGGCCTGGACCGCTTCGTCTGGGTCGCCGGCCTCGCCGAACCGTACGCACCCTCCTACTTCTCCGCCGGCGCCACCGGCTTCACCTCCGGACTCGTGAACGTCTCCCCGGCCGTCTCGCTGAACATGATCGAAGCGCTTCGATCCGGTGACTACCCGGCCGCCATGAAGGTCTGGGAGCAGATCCGCCGCTTCGAGGAGCTGCGCGCCGTGCACGGCAACGCCGACAACGTCACCGTCGTCAAGGAGGCCCTCGCCGCGCTCGGCCTGTGCCGCCGGGACGTCCGGCCGCCGAGCAGGCCGCTGCCGGAGGACGAGCGCGCCGAGGTCGCCGCCATCGCCGCCGGGTGGGCCATATGAACGCACCCCGCAGGAAGCCCGGGGAACTGCGCAGCCACCAGTGGTACGGCACCGACGGGCTCCGCTCCTTCAGCCACCGCGCCCGCACCCGCCAGCTCGGCTACCTGCCGGAGGAGCACCTCGGCAAGCCGGTCATCGCGATCCTCAACACCTGGTCCGACATCAACCCCTGCCACGTCCACCTGCGCGACCGAGCCCAGGCCGTCAAGCGCGGGGTGTGGCAGGCGGGGGGCTTCCCGCTGGAGTTCCCGGTCTCCACCCTCAGCGAGACCTTCCAGAAGCCGACCCCCATGCTCTACCGCAACCTGCTCGCCATGGAGACCGAGGAGCTGCTGCGCTCCTACCCGGTCGACGGCGCGGTGCTCATGGGCGGCTGCGACAAGTCCACGCCCGCGCTGCTGATGGGCGCCGCCTCCGTGGACCTGCCGGCCGTCTTCGTCCCGGCCGGCCCGATGCTGCCGGGCCACTGGCGCGGCGAGGTGCTCGGTTCCGGCACCGACATGTGGAAGTACTGGGACGACAAGCGGGCCGGCCTCATCGGCGACTGCGAGATGGCCGAGCTGGAGAGCGGCCTGGCCCGCTCGCCGGGCCACTGCATGACGATGGGCACGGCGTCCACGCTCACCGCCGCGGCCGAGGCGCTGGGGGTGACCGTGCCGGGAGCGTCCAGCATCCCGGCGGTGGACTCCGGGCACGATCGGATGGCGGCACGATCCGGCATGAGGATCGTTGAACAAGTCCACATGGGGCGCAGGCTCTCCGACATCCTCACCCGCGAGGCCTTCGAGGACGCCGTCACCACCGTGCTCGGCCTCGGCGGCTCCACCAACGCCGTGATCCACCTGATCGCCATGGCCGGCCGCGCGGGCGTCCGGCTCACCCTGGACGACTTCGACCGCGTCGCCCGCACGGTCCCGGTCCTCGCCAACGTCCGCCCCGGCGGCCGGACGTACCTGATGGAGGACTTCCACTTCGCCGGCGGCCTGCCCGGCTTCCTCTCCCGGATCACCGACCTGCTCCACCTGGACCGGCCGACGGTGTCGTACGACACCCTGCGCGAGCAGCTCACCGGCGCGCGGGTCCACGACGACGACGTCATCCGCACCCGGGACGACCCGGTCGCGAGCGAGGGCGGGGTCGCCGTACTGCGCGGCAACCTCTGCCCGGACGGCGCCGTCATCAAGCACATCGCCGCCGAGCCGCACCTGCTCAGGCACACCGGCCCGGCCGTCGTCTTCGACGACTACCGGACGATGCAGCGCACCATCGACGACCCCTCGCTCGGCATCACCGCCGACAGCGTGCTGGTGCTGCGCAACGCCGGCCCCAAGGGCGGCCCCGGCATGCCCGAGTACGGCATGCTGCCCATCCCCGGCCACCTGCTGAAGCAGGGTGTGCGGGACATGGTCAGGATCTCCGACGCCCGGATGAGCGGCACGAGTTACGGCGCCTGCGTGCTGCACGTCGCCCCGGAGTCGTACGTCGGCGGCCCCCTGGCACTCGTCCGCACCGGGGACCTCATCACCCTGGACGTCGAGGCCCGCAGCCTGCGGCTGCACGTGGACGACGCGGAGCTGGACCGCAGGCGTGCCGCGTGGACGCCGCCGCCCGCCCGGTACGAGCGCGGCTACGGCGCCCTCTACAACGAGCAGATCACCCAGGCCGACACCGGCTGCGACTTCGCGTTCCTGGCCCGCCCGGGCACCGTGCCGGACCCGTACGCCGGCTGAACCGCCCCCGCCCACCGGCCGCCGAAGCGCTTCAGGCATGTGGAGGGAGCAAGCGCTTCCTGTACTCGCTGTAACCGTCCGCCCGTCACCCGCCCACCGCCCCTCACGGACGCCCTGCGGGCGGCACCTGCCCACTGCGAAACGGAGAACAGTCATGGCCCGAGCCGCAGCCGTGGCGAAACCGCCCGCGCCACCCCGGCGGCGCCGTGCCTCCGCGACCCCGCGCAGGCTGCCGTACGTGCTGATCGCCCCGGCGGTCCTGCTGATGCTGGGCTTCATCGCCTACCCGGTGCTCAGCGTCTTCTACTACAGCCTGCAGCACTACAACCCCACCAAACCGTGGCGGAACGGCTTCGCGGGCCTCGACAACTTCACCCAGGTCTTCGCCCACGACCCGCAGTTCCGGGACACGCTGGCCTTCAGCGCCAAGTGGGTCGTGGTCGAGGTCGGGCTGCAACTGCTCTTCGGCCTGGCGCTGGCGCTCATCGTCAACCAGACCTTCGCCGGCCGGGCACTGGGCCGCGCGCTGGTCTTCTCGCCCTGGGCCGTCTCCGGCGTGCTGACCTCGGCGATCTGGGTGCTGCTCTACAACTCCCAGACGGGCGTCACCCGTTACCTGGCGGACGCCGGCATCGGCTCCTACGGCACCAGCTGGCTGTCGGACCCCTCGACGGTCTTCCCGGCGGCGGTGCTCGCCGACCTCTGGCGGGGCGTTCCCTTCTTCGCCATCCTCATCCTCGCCGACCTCCAGTCCGTCTCCAAGGACCTGTACGAGGCCGCCGAGGTCGACGGGGCGAGCCGGCTCAAGCGGTTCCGGCACATCACCCTGCCCCACCTGAAGGACGCCATCGTGCTCTCCACGCTGCTGCGCGCGGTGTGGGAGTTCAACAACGTCGACCTGCTCTACACGCTGACCGGCGGCGGCCCGGCCGGGGAGACCACGACCCTTCCCCTCTACATCGCCAACACCAGCGTGGACGCCCACAACTTCGGCTACGCCTCCGCCCTGACCACGGTGGCGTTCGTGATCCTTCTCTTCTGCTCGATCGTCTACCTGCGGCTGAGCAAGTTCGGAGGCGACTCCAAGTGATCACCGAGATCGCTCCCGCACCCCGGGAGGAGGCGGCCGAGCCCGCCACGACCCTCACGGGGCGCCGCGCCCGGGACGAGGTCCCGCGCTGGCAGATCTACGTCCCCCTGACGGTCTACTTCCTGTTCACCCTGGTCCCCTTCTACTGGATCCTGCTCTTCGCGCTCCGCCCGGCCGGCTCCACCTCGCTGGTCCCCTGGCCCGTGACCTCCGAGCACTTCCGGAAGGTGTGGACCGAGCGCGGCTTCGGCACCTACTTCACCAACAGCGTCTACGTCGGTCTCGCCACCCTGGTGCTGACCACCGTGGTCGCCCTGGCCGGCGGGTACGCCCTCGCCCGGTTCGACTTCCGGCTCAAGCGCGGTTTCCTGCTGGCCCTGCTGTGCTCCCAGTTCGTGCCGGGCGCGCTGCTGCTCGTGCCGCTGTTCCAGATCTTCGCCAGGCTGTCGATGATCAACTCCCTGGGCAGTGTCGTCGTCGCCGAGACCGTCTTCCAGCTGCCGCTGTCGATGATCCTGATCAGCGGGTTCATCCGGAACGTGCCGTACTCCCTGGAGGAGGCCGCCTGGGTGGACGGCTGCAACCGGTTCACCGCCTTCCGGATCGTCGTGCTGCCGCTGCTGCGGCCCGGCCTGATCGCCGTCGGCTCCTTCGCCTTCGTGCACGCCTGGAACCACTTCCTGTTCGCCCTGATGTTCCTCTCCGACCCGGGCAAGCAGACCATCCCGGTCGGTCTCAACACCCTGATGAGCGCGGACAGCGTCGACCTGGGCGCCCTGGCGGCCGGCGGCATCGTCGCGGCCGTACCCGTGGTGGTCGTGTTCGCCTTCATCCAGAAGTGGCTGATCACCGGCTTCAGCGCGGGGGCGGTGAAGGGATGAGCGTCGACGTCGTCCTCGCCGGCGCGCGCGGCCACGGCCGCCGGCACCTGGACAACCTCCGCCGGCTCCAGGGCGCGGGCCTGGTCCGGCTGGCCGGAATCTGCGAGCTGACCCCGCTGACCGGGCAGGAGATCCCGGACGGGCTCGGCACGCCCGAGCAGTCCGCCGACCTCGGCGCGCTCCTGGACTCCACCGGCGCGCGGATCGCCGTGGTCTGCACGCCGATCCCCACCCACACCGACCTGGCCCTCACCGCCGCCGCACGCGGGGTGCACCTGCTGCTGGAGAAGCCGCCGGCGCCCTCGTACGCCGAGTTCCGCCGCATGGCCGACGGGGTCGCCGGGGCCGGGGTGGCCTGCCAGATCGGTTTCCAGTCGCTCGGCTCGCACGCGGTCCCCGCGATCCGGCGGCTCGTCGCCGAGGGCGCGATCGGCGAGGTCGTCGGGGTCGGCGGGGCCGGGGCCTGGGCCCGGGACGAGGGCTACTACCGGCGGGCGCCCTGGGCGGGCCGGCGCCGGCTGAACGGGGCCGACGTGGTCGACGGGGTCCTCACCAACCCCCTCGCGCACGCCGTCGCCACCGGTCTCGCCCTGCTCGGCACGGTCCGCGCCGACGACGTCACCGGCATCGAGACCGAGCTGCTGCGCGCGAACGCCATCCAGTCCGACGACACCTCCTGCGTCCGCGTCCGCACCCCCCGCGGGCCCGTCACGGTCGCGGCGACCCTGTGCGCCGAACACCCCGGGGAGCCGTACCTGCTGGTGCACGGCAGAAGCGGCCGGATCACCTTCTGGTACAAGCAGGACCGGGTGCTGCTCCAGCGCACCGGTCACGGCCCGGAGGAGACCGAGTACGGGCGCACCGACCTGCTGGAGAACCTCGTCGGGCACCTGGAGCACGGCACGCCGCTGCTGGTCCCGCCGGACGACACCGGCGCCTTCATGAGGGTCGTCGAGGCCGTCCGCACGGCCCCCGACCCGGCACCGCTGCCCGAGCACGCCTGGCGGCTGCTGCCCGCCGAGCACCGCCGGATCGTGCCCGGCATCGACGGCCTGGTCGCCGCGGCCGCCGCCACCCTCTCCCTCTACTCCGAACTGGGCGCTCCCTGGACGCCCGACAGCCCCCCGCCGAACGAGGTGAGCACCTGATGACGTCCCCCGACAGCCTGGTCCTGCGGGCCGCGGGCCGCCCGGTCGGCCGCTACGTCACCCGGCCCGAGCTGCCCGCCCGGCTCTCCCCGCGCCCCTACCTGCACCCCGTCACCACCCTGACCGGCACGGTGGTCACCGAGGCGGGCCCCGCCGACCACGCACACCACCTCGGCGTCGGTGTCGCCGTTCCCGACGTCGAGGGGCACAACTTCTGGGGCGGCCGGACCTTCGTCCGCGACCGGGGCCCGACCGAACTGGACGACCACGGCGCCCAGCGGCACACCGCCTTCCAGCTCCGCGACCCCGACGGCTTCGTGGAGGAGCTGCGCTGGGTGGCCGCCGGAGCAGCGCTGCTGCGCGAGCGCCGTACGGTCGCGGCCACCGGGCTCACGGACACCGCCTGGGCGCTGGACTTCACCTTCTCCCTCACCAACGTGACCACCGCGCTGCTGTCGATCGGCAGCCCCGCCACCAACGGCCGGCCCGGCGCGGCCTACGGCGGCTTCTTCTGGCGGGCCCGCAAGGAGTCCCGCGCCCCGGAGGTCTTCACCGCCGACCGTGACGGCGAGGAGGAGACGCACGGCACCCGGGCCGACTGGCTCGCGCTGGCGGGCGGGGGCTGGACGCTGGTGTTCACCGGGGCCACCGAGGACACCCGCCGGGACCCGTGGTTCGTCCGGGCCGCCGAGTACCCCGGCGTGGGCTCCTCCCTCGCGCACACCGAGCGGCTGGCCGTCCCGCCCGGCGCGACCGTCGTACGCCGGGTGGTCACGGTCGTCGCCGACGGCACCCTGACCCGGGGCGAGGCCGCGGCCCTGGCCCGCACGGCGGTGAGCCGGTGACCGGCGGGAACGGCGACGCTCACCCGGTTCCGGATCGTTCCCGACGCCTGATCTCCCACGCCTCACCCCCCGTTGGATCCAGAAGAAGAGAGCCGACCATGACCACGAGCAGCATCCGCATCCGCAGAAGCAGGCGCGCCGCCCTGGCCGTCGCCCTGGGCTCCGTGCTCGCCCTGACCGCCACCGCCTGCGGCGACGACGGCAGCGGCAGCGCGGGGGAGAAGGGGGACGAGGGCTCGGGCAAGGGCACGATCACCTTCTGGGACACCAACGGCGGTGTGCGCACCGACGTCTGGAAGCGGATCATCGCCGACTTCGAGAACGCGTACCCGGACATCAAGGTCAGGTACGTCGGCATCCCGGCGGCCGGCGCCCAGTCCAAGTACGACACCGCCATCCAGGGCGGCGGCCTGCCGGACGTCGGCGGCGTGGGCACCGCGATGCTCGCCGAGGTCGCGGTCCAGGGCGCGCTGGAGCCGCTGGACGGCCGGCTGGAGAAGAGCCCGCTGAACGGGAGGCTGAGCCGGAACCTGATCGACGTGAGCAGGGCGGCGGGCGGCGGGGGCGCGCTGTACCAGGTGCCGACCTCCGCGAACAACGGCACGCTGTGGTACCGGACCGACCTGTTCAAGAAGGCCGGCCTGGACGCGCCGACCACCTGGCCGAAGTTCTACGAGGCCGCCGACAGGCTCACGGACAAGGGGAAGAACCGGTTCGGCTTCACCATCCGCGGCGGCGAGGGCGCCATCGCGCCGGCCCTCGACGCGATGTACGGCCAGACCGGCATCACGTCGTTCTGGAACGGCGACAAGACCACCGTCGACGACCCCAGGAACGTCGCCGCTCTGGAGAAGTACGTCGCGCTCTACAAGAAGGACACCCCGTCCGCCGACGTGAACAACGACTTCACCAAGATGGTCGCCCAGTGGGACAGCGGCACGATCGGCATGCTGAGCCACAACCTGGGCTCGTACCAGGACCACCTGAAGGCGCTGGGCAAGGAGAGGTTCCGGGGCGTTCCGAACCCCACGCTGGACGACGGTACCCGGGTGCAGGTCTCCAACCCGGTGGACGGACTCGGCCTGTTCAAGTCGAGCGAGAACAAGGCGGCGGCCTGGAAGTTCATCGAGTTCGCCGTCTCCGCCAAGGAGAACTCCAAGTTCAACGAGTCGGCGGGGCAGGTCCCGGCGAACACGGACGCGGCCGGGGACGCGTGGATCCGGCGGGCCGAGCCGACGAAGCTGGCGGCCGAGGCGCTGAACGGGGGCGACACGAAGATCGTGCAGCTGCCGTACTACCTGCCCGACTGGAACACGATCTCCAAGGCGGACAACGAGCCGAACTTCCAGAAGGTGCTGCTCGGGAGGATGAGCGCGAAGGAGTTCCTGGGCACCCTGGCCGACCAGCTGAACAAGGCGCAGGCCGACTGGAAGAAGAACCACTGACCGCCCGCGTGGTAGCGGTTGCGGGGGGACGGCGGGCGCCTCGTGGCCGGCCGCGCGGTTCCCCGCGCCCCTGGGCAGGCCGCGTTCTTTCGGATCGAAGAGCACAGGCCGTGTCCCGCTTCGGTCCGCCGGGCGCGATCGCCGTGGCCCGGCTCGTGGCGCAGGAGCTGCTGCGCACCCGGGTGCTCGCCCGGCACGACGTCGTACGGCTGCACGAGGACGTTCCGGCGTCCTGGACCATCTGGCCGCCCGCACCCGCATCCTGACCTTCGTCATCGAGGAGAGCCCCACCGTGCGTACACCGAAATGTCATGGACTTGTCATAGCTGCCCTGGTGGGCGGCACGGCTATCGCCGCCACCGGCACCGCTCCCGCTTCGGCTTCCGTCACGGCTCCCGTGCGGCCGTCCCACCGCACCGCCCTCGACCGGCAGGTGCTGCCCGCCGGGGACGGCTGGGCGGCGTACGGCACCGGGACGACCGGCGGGGCCGCCGCCGACTCCGCGCACGTGTACACCGTGACCACCTGGGACCAGTTCAGGGCGGCCCTGGCGGACGGCGGCAGCGCGCCGAGGATCGTCCGGGTCAAGGGCGTGATCGACGCCGACGGACCGGACTGCGCGTCCTTCGCCGCGCCCGGGTACGACTTCGACGCGTACCTGAAGACCTACGACCCGGCGGTGTGGGGCCGTACCAGGAACCTCGACGCCGAACCCGACGACAGCCCCGAGGGCCTGCGCCGCGCCTCCGCCGTCCGGCAGGACGCGTTCGTCAAGGCCGCCGTCCCGCCCGACACGACCATCGTCGGCATCGGCCGCGACGCCGGTTTCAAGGGCGCCAGCCTGCAGATCAAGGGCGTCGACAACGTCATCGTCCGCAACCTGACCCTGGAGAGCCCCCTCGACTGCTTCCCGCAGTGGGACCCGACCGATACCGCCGACGGCAACTGGAACGCCGAGTACGACAGCGCCGTCGTCCACGGCTCGACCCACGTGTGGATGGACCACGACACGTTCACCGACGGCGACCACCCGGACGGCACCCTGCCCTCGTACTACGGCCGGATCTACCAGCAGCACGACGGCGAGCTGGACATCGTCAAGGGCGCCGACCACGTCACCGTCTCGTGGAACGTCTTCGAGGACCACGACAAGACGATCCTCGTCGGCAACAGCGACAGCGCGTCCACGGCCGCCGTCGACCGCGGGCACCTGAAGGTCACCTTCCACCACAACCTGTTCCGGAACCTGGTGGAGCGCGCCCCGCGGGTCCGGTTCGGGCAGGTCGACTCGTACAACAACCACTTCGTCGCCGGTGAGGACTACTCCTACAGCTACGGCATCGGAATGGAGTCGCAACTGGTCGCCGAGCACAACGCGTTCACGCTGCCGGCGGGCGCCAAGGCCGGTGCGGTGCTGAAGAAGTGGAAGGAGGCGCCGGTCACCGCCGGCGACAACCACGTCAACGGCCGGCCCACGGACCTCATCGCCGTCCACAACGCGCAGGTGCCCGGCGAGATCCTCCGGTCCGGGGCCGGCTGGACGCCGGTCCTGCGCACCAGGGTGGACCGGCCGCAGGCCGTCCCCGCCGTCGTCGACCACCGCGCGGGCGCCGGACACCTGCGCTGACCCCCAAAGGGGGCCGGGCCCCGGCCCCCTCTCCACCCGAAGGAGTACAGCCGTGCCCCTCTCCCGACGGGGAATCCTCACCACGGGCACCGCGGCCGCCGCGCTCGCCCTGACGCCCGCCCCCGTACACGCCCTCACCGCCCGCCCGTTCGGCCGCTACGGCTCCCCGGCCCGCCGCCTCACCCCCGGCACCCTCTACGTCGACCCGTACGGCCGCGGCGACTTCACCACCGTCCAGGCCGCGGTGACCGCCGCCACCGGCAGCGGCCGGACCCTCGTGATCGCCCCCGGCCGCTACCGGGAGACGGTCACCGTCGACGCCGGCCGCACGGAGATGACCTGGATCGGTGCCTCCGAGAACCCGGAGGACGCGGTCGTCGTCCACGACCGCGCGGCCGGCACCCCCAAGCCCGGCGGCGGCACCCACGGCACCACCGGTTCGGCGACCGCCACCGTCCAGGCCGACGGGTTCACCGCCCGCTGGATCACCTTCGCCAACGACTGGCTGCGCGCCGACCACCCGGGGACCGACGGCACCCAGGCCGTCGCCCTGAAGGCGCAGGGCGACCGCGGCGCCTTCCTGCACTGCCGCTTCCTCGGCCACCAGGACACCCTGTACGCCGACTCCATGGCCCTCGGTGTCCTCGCCCGCCAGTACTACGCGCACTGCCACATCGAGGGAGACGTCGACTTCGTCTTCGGCCGGGCGACGGCGGTGTACGAACACTGCCACTTCCGCGCCCTGAACCGCACGGACCTGGCCGCGGCACCCTACGGCTTCGTCTTCGCGCCCTCCACGGCCGCCGCCGACCCGCACGGCTACCTCGTCATCCGCAGCAGGGTCGGCAGCGGGGCCCCGGACGCCTTCTACAAGCTGGCCCGCCCCTGGGTCCCCGGCTCCGACCCCACCGCCCGCCCGATGCTCACCGTCCGCGACACCCGGCTCGGCCCCGGCATCGACGCGGCCGCCCCCTACACCGACATGTCGGCCGCCCACCCCTGGCAGAACCAGCGGTTCGCCGAGTACCGCAACACCGGCCCCGGCGCGGTGATCACCGACCCCGCCGACCGCCCCCAGCTCACCCCGTCCGAGGCCGCGCGGCACACCCCGGCGGCATACCTGGGCGACTGGGCCCCCCGCTGAACCGGGCCCTCACAGGGGGTGTCACCGCACCGGCACGGTGACACGGTCCGGTTCCGGCAGTCCGGCCGGAGCGGTGTCGCCCCACCACGAGAACTCCAGGGCCGAGAGTCCGCCGTCGCTCACCCAGACGAGCAGTTCGCCGACCATGTCCCCGGCATCGTCCGTGACCGTGCCGGTGGCCGGGACGACGCCGTCCTCGACGTGTGCCTCCCGGACACCGCGTGGCACCTCCAGATCGACGCTCGGGGACTCGGGGCCCCAGTGGCGAGGACGCGCTGTTCGAGGGGGAGAGCGGTCTGGCCGCCGGCCCGGTCGCGACGGCCGCCGTCAGTAGTAGTCCTCCGGTTTCCGCACATGCCCCGTGGGCTCGATCTCGTCGCGCAGGAATGTGTACACCTCCTCCGCTCCGTCGAGCATCACGGCGTAGGCGGCGGGAGCCGCTCGGCCGGGCGGTTCCGAGACACCGAGGACGCACCCGAGTCTCCCCGCCGGCCCGGGGTGGCCGGAGGCACGGAGCACCCGCACCTCCGCGAAGAAGGGCAGCCCGGGCGCCGGGTCCGCGAGGGGGCGGAACGCGGCGAGGGCTGCGGCCAGGTCGGACCGGACCGGGTCCTTCGGAGGGAGGGCGCGACCCAGGTCCTCCGCCGCGCGGAGCACCGCGGAGGCGAATTCCGCGGCCGTCGTCCGGCCGACGGCTCCTTCCTCGCCGGCGACCGACAGCCCGTCCTCCGTCCGTCGTACGACAAGACGGAACGAGCTGTCGGCACCGGTGAAGCGGAACACGCGGTCGGCGCTTCGCAGAAAGTCACCCAGGCCGTCCAGCAACTGCACGGCCGACAGGTGGATCATCATCCCCTGGTCGGGGACGTGACCGGCCGAGTCGGCCACCCCCAGGTCCCCGGTGACGGCCATGTCGCCCAGGTCGAAACCGCCGGCGTCGCCCTGGCCGGGCCGTACGGTGAACCGCACGGTGATCACGGCCGCCTCGCAGCGCGGCCCGGGCTTGCCCACACGGCCTGCAGATCCTCACACCGGACGGTGATCGACGCGTCGGTGAGCGCGATCTCGTGCAGGCAGCCGCCGTCGGGGCCGGGGAGGATCTCGTCGAGGAGCACGGTGTCCACGCCCATCCAGTCGATGGAGTGTTCGTAGTCGACGGAGAAGTGCGTCACGCGCGAGTAGCCGATGCGCAGGCCGGCGTCGTGCTTGAACGCGTTGGGCGCGAAGTCCAGGACCAGTCCGCCGCTCTTGTCCGCGGCGAGGTGGATGCCGGCCAGTTCGAGATCCTTCACACAGCGGGTGGCGCCCGCGATGTCGTAGTGGCCGGGGTCGGTGGCGAAGGAACGGGCGCCCGGGGGCAGAGCCGCGCGCAGACGCGGCAGTTCGGCCAGATAGGCGGTGGGATCCACCAGGAACCCGACCTCGTCCCAGACGGCCGTGACGTACTTCATTCCCCCGCCTTCGGTACCTGACTTCCGGGGCATCGATGCCGTCCTCATTGAACCAGCCCGGAGGTCCGGGCCGTCGCGTCAAGCGGACGCCGGGCGGAGGCACTTGGAGGGCGCTGCTCCGGGCCGGGGTGCCGCACGACGTGCGTATCGATCGGATAACGGGGCTCGCCCTGCGTGTGTGATGCGCGTAGACAATCTGTGACCTGCTACCTCACTCTCATCCACCAGATCCGGAGAACTTATGCGGAAGTCCCTCAAGGCGGTCGCGACCGGTGCCGCCTGCCTCGTCGCCGGCGGCGCGCTGTACGGCGCGGGCGCGGCCACGGCCGGTCAGTCGACGGCGAACTCCACCCACGAGCCGTACAACATAGGCGTCCTGGTGAAGGACATCGACACCTACTACGGCACCACCGCCGACGGCAACGGCGTCTACCAGGCGTCGCCGGACAGCCCGTACGCCGAGGACCTGGCGCGCATCGACGCCGACGCCAGGCGCTACATCGACAAGGCGGCCCGCAAGGCGCACCGGCACGGCGAGAAGCCGGCCGTCGTCTTCGACATCGACGACACGCTGCTGCTCAGCCTGGACTACGAGAAGCGCACCAACTACACGTACAACGGCACCACGTGGAACGACTACGTGAACAAGGCCGACCGCCCCGCCGTCTTCGGCAGCCCCGAGCTGGTCCGGTACGCCGAGTCCAAGGGCGTCGAGGTCTTCTACAACTCCGGTCTGAGCGAGGCGCAGCGCGCCGCCGCGGTCGCCAACCTGAAGAAGGTCGGCGCCGACGTGAACCTCGACGCCGACCACATGTTCCTGAAGGACAAGGCCAACCCGCCGGCCTACCTGAAGGACTGCGCCACCGCGGCCGCCTGGAACTGCACGACGGTGCAGTACAAGTCCGGGACGCGCCGGCACATCGAGGACGACCTGGGCTACGAGGTCATCGCCAACTTCGGCGACCAGTACTCGGACCTGGACGGCGGGTACGCCGACCGCACGTACAAGCTGCCCAACCCGACGTACTTCGTCGGCTGAACCCCGTCCGTACGTCCTGAGCAGCCGCTCGTACGCGGCCCCCGTCACCGGCAGCACCGTGCCGTGGCGGGGGCTCGCCGGCAGCGCGTGGTCCGAGGAGGGGGGCCACTTCCCGGACGCGGGCCCCGTCCGCGGACCTACGAGTCCCCGGCCGAGCCGCCTCGCGCGTGCACGGCGAAGTCTCCGGTCACCGCGTACGTACGGCCCCCGGCCTTCCCGGTCATGACGTACCGGTCGTCTCCCGCGTCGCGGCCCCCACGCGCATGGTCGTACTGCCCCGCGAACACCCACTCGCCCGCCGGTACCGTACGCCCCTCCTTCAGCGTCCACGTGTAGACGACGAACCCGTCCTTCTCCGTGACGTTCTGGTCGAAGTCCCCCTCCGGCAGCGAACGCCACCCCCCCGTCGACCTGACCCCGCCGGTCTGGGCGACCTTCAGCTCGACGGTCAGGGAGGACAGCGGCTGGGAGGTCTTCAGGGTCAGATCGCTCTGCGCCCAGTAGTCGTTGCTGTGCGGGTCCACCGAGCCGTCCGACCACAGGGGGCCGTCCTGCTCGGTGCGCGCCGCCGGCGGCTCGGCCGGGGCGGTGGTCTCCGGGGTGCCGGACGGGGAGGGACCGGGCGTGCGGGACGGCCGGCCGGCACCCCCCTTGGTGGGCGCCGGATCCGCGGAGTGAGCGGGGGGACGCGTCGTCGGCGCGGACGGCCCGGAGGGCGTCGGCGACACCGCCACCGTCTCCCGGGCCGGCGGGTCGTCCTGCCGCACCGCGGACGCCACCGCGTAACCCCCGACCGCGAGCACACCGGCCACCGCGGCCGTCGCGGTGACCACCCGGATCCAGCCGGACACCGGCGGGCGTCCGGCCCGGTGGCCGGCGCGGGAGCCCGCCGTCATGCCGCGCTCCACCCGGGCCAGGATGCGCGCGCGGTCGGGTTCGTGGGCGTCGGCCGCCTCGTGCAGCCGGGCGCGCAGCTCGTCGTGCACGTCCTGCTGCCTCATCGGTTCCTTCCTCCGCTCTCGCCGGCCCGGGCCGCCATCGCCGCGTGCACCCGCCTCGGGTCGCCCTGCGGGCCGAGCAGCCGCTGCAGTTCGGCCATGCCCTTGGACGTCTGGCTCTTCACCGTACCCACCGAGATCCCGAGCGCGAGCGCGGTGTCCTTCTCCGACAGGTCGAACGCGTGCCGGAGCACCACGCACGCCCGTTTCCGGAACGGCAGTCGGCGCAGCGCCTCCTGGACGTCCACCGCGCCGGCGACGTCCGGGCCCTCGGTCCGCTCCTCGCCCCGCGACCAGAACAGCGCGATGCGCCGCCGCTCGCGCACCGCGCTGCGGATCCGGGTGCGGGCCAGGTTGGCGACCACGCCCCGTGCGTACGCCACCGGGTGGTCGGCCGCGCGCACCCGGTCCCAGCGGTGCCACAGGGCCAGCAGGGCGTCCGCCGCCAGGTCGTCGGCGGCGTCCGGCTCGCCGGTCAGCAGGTGGGCGAGGCGGGCGAGTTCGGCGTAGTGCCGTTCGAAGAAGGCATGGAACTCCACGGAGGCTGCGTCGTCGACGACTGTGCCCACGGGTGACCTCTTCCCGATACACGCTCTGTGAGTGTCATGTAAATGACATGCGAGGGTCCGGGGGAGGGCCCGGACGGAGATCCGGAAGCGTAGCAGTGATCGTTTCGTGCCCTCGTCCGGGGGGTCGGACGTCGTATGGCGGACCGAACCCCGCGCGGACGCGTTCGCCGGCGCCCGGGACGTGCCCGGCGCGGGGATGCCCTACTTCAGCGCCGCCTGCATCATCGCCTTGGCCACCGGTGCCGCCAGGCCGTTGCCGCTCACCTCCGAGCGGGCCGCGTCCGACTGCTCCACCATCACCGCGACCGCCACCTCCTTGCCGTTGCTGTCGGACTTGGCGTAGGAGGTGAACCAGGCGTACGGCGTCTTGCTGTTGTTCTCGCCGTGCTGGGCGGTACCGGTCTTGCCGCCGACGGTCGCGCCGTCGATCAGCGCGTTCGTGCCGGTGCCGTCCTTCACCACCGTCCGCATCGCCGACTGGAGCTGCTCGGCGGTGGTGGAGCTGACGACCTCCTCGGTGTCCGTGTCGTCGTCGTAGTCCTTCAGCACGTCACCGCCGCTGTCGGTGATCTGCGCCACCATGTGCGGCGACACCTGCTTGCCGCCGTTGGCGATGGTCGCGGACACCAGGGCCATTTGCAGGGGCGTGGCCGTGACGTCGAACTGGCCGATGCCGGTCAGGGCGGTCTGCGCCTTGTCCATGCCGGACGGGTACACGCTGGGGTAGGCCCGCACCGGCACGTCCTGTGCCGCGTCGTTGAAGCCGAACTTCTCGGCCATGGCCTTCACCTTGTCCTGGCCGAGGTCGACGGCCATCTTGCCGAATACGTTGTTGCAGGAGTACTGGAGGCCCACGCGGATCGAGGCGTTCTCGCAGGGCGCGGACTTGTTCTCGTTGGACAGCGGGCGCACCGTGCCGGGCAGGGTGTACGGGTCGGGACTGTCGGTGTGCTGGTCCACGTCGTGGTACAGCCCGTCCTCCAGCGCGGCGGCCGCGACGACCAGCTTGAACGTCGAGCCCGGCGGCAGCGGCTGGCGCAGCGCGCGGTTGGTGAGCGGCTTGTCCTCGTCCGCGTTGAGTGACTTCCAGGCCTTGCCCGCCGTGTTGGCGTCGGTGAGCGAGGACGGGTCGTACGACGGCGTCGACACCGCCGCGAGGATCCTGCCGGTCTTCGGGTCGATCGCGATGGCGCCGCCCTTCTTGTCACCCAGCGCGCGGTAGGCCGCCTTCTGCACGGCCGGGTCGAGCGTGGTGAGCACGTTGCCCGGTTCGGCGCGCTCCCCGGTGACCGTGTCCATCACGGTCTTCAGCCGGTTGTCCGTGCCGTTCAGCAGGTCCTTGTAGATGCCCTCCAGCTGGGTGGGGGCGTAGGCCTGCGAGGCGTAGCCCGTCACCGCGGCGTACAGCTCGCCGTCCCTGTACGTCCGCTTGTACGCGAGGTCGCTTCCCTTCGTCCGGGCGGAGCCGGTGACGGCGTCTCCGGCCACGATGATGTTCCCGAGGGGCCGCGAGTAGGTCGCGATCGCGTTCCGCCGGTTGTCGTTGTCGTCCGCGAGGGCCTTGCCGTCGTAGTACTGCAGCCATGTCGCCCTGACCAGCAGGGAGAGCACCAGCAACAGCGCGAAGACGGACGCCCGCCTGATCGTCTTGTTCATCCCGCCGGGAAGACGAGCGGGAGCGGGGCAATCGTTCCCGTACGACCGGATTTCTCATCCGGGGTTCATCTCGTCCGGTGTCTCACCAAGCCTCCAGGATCAGCACGACCTCCTCGATCTCCCGGCCCCGCGCGCCGGCGTACCCGTGCGCCCGGGCCGTCTCGCGGAAACCGCACTTGTCCAGGACGCGCAGCGAACCGGCGTTGTCGGCCGCCGCCCTCGCGTACAGCGGCCGTTCGGGCACCTCGGCGAGCAGGGCCCCCAGCGCGGCCGTCGCCACGCCCCGCCCCCAGTACGCGCGGTCGATCCAGTACGTCACCTCGCGCTCGCCGGCCACGCCGTAGACGGACGCGGTGCCGACCACCTCCCCGTCGGCGAGCACCGTGCGCAGCACCGTGGAGCACTCCCGCAGGCGCCGCCAGTGGGTCGCGAAGGCCTCCGGGTCGTACGGGTCCTCCGGGCCGAACGCGGCCATCCGCGTGGCCTCCGGGTCGGTCATCAGCCGGTGGAACACCGGCAGGTCACTGTCCCGTACGGCCCGCAGCGCGATCTCCATGGAGCCGAGCCTACGGCCCCGGGTCTCAGAGCCGGCGGGTGGCGAGCGTCAGCCGGTCCCGCGCGTCGAACAGCGCGTCCTTGATCATCTGCTCGTGGGCGGGGGTCAGCCGGGCCACCGGCACCGAGCAGCTGATGGCGTCACGCGCCGGCGTGCGGTACGGGACCGCCACGCCGAAGCAGCGCAGGCCGAGGGTGTTCTCCTCGCGGTCGACCGCGAAACCCTGTTCCCGGATCCGGTGCAGCTCCTCGATGAGCAGCTCCCGGTCGGTGAGGGTGTTCTCGGTGAGCGCGGGCAGCGTCTCCGGCAGGAGCCCCCGGACCTGCTCGTCGGTGTAGGTGGCGAGGATCGCCTTGCCGAGGGAGGTGGAGTGGGCCGGGAGGCGGCGGCCGACGCGGGTGAAGGGGCGCAGGTAGTGCTGGGACTGGCGGGTGGCCAGGTAGACCACGTTGGTGCCGTCGAGCCGGGCCAGGTGGATGGTTTCCGTGGTGTCGTCGGAGAGCCGGTCCAGGGTCGGGCGGGCGGCGGCCACCACCTCGTCGCCGTCGATGTAGGAGGTGCCGACCAGCAGCGCCCGCACCCCGATGCCGTACCGCGTGCCCGTCGCGTCCGTCTCCACCCAGCCCAGCTCCACGAGCGTGCGCAACAGCATGTACAGGCTGGACTTGGGATATCCCACGGCCTCCTGGACGGCCGCGAGGGAGTGCATACCGGGCCGGCCGGCGAAGTATTCCAGCAGCTCAACGGTCCGTACCGCGGACTTGACCTGCGCCCCGCCCCCTGTGTCGCCTGCCGTCATCGCCCTTGACCCCTTCGTTCGACGAGGACCGAGTTATATAGTCTCCGAACAGCGAATTCATCATCAGAGACAGTGTTCAGTATATCGAACGCGGCTGATGGGTGAGCCTGGAACGTCGTAGTTGATGCGGCCTTTACTGGGAGGGACCCGCGGTGGCAGCAGCACCAGTCTGGAGTGTCGACCCGCGCACCGGGAAGCAGCGCGAACAGGTCGCGGTGGAGGCCACGGCCCAGGAGGTGGACGCGGCCGTCCGGGCGGCCCACGCCGCCCGCGGCTCCCTCGCCGACCGCGCGGTCCGCGCCGCCTTCCTGCGCTCCGCCGCCGCGGGCCTGGACGCGGCCGGGGACGGCCTGGTCGGGACCGCCGACGCGGAGACCGCGCTCGGCCCGGCCCGGCTGACCGGCGAACTGGCCCGCACCTGCTACCAGTTGCGGGCCTTCGCCGACATCGTCGACGAGGGCGCCTTCCTCGACGTCATCATCGACCACCCCGACGACACCGCCACCCCGCCCGTCCCGGACCTGCGCCGCTACAAGGTGCCCCTCGGCGTCGTCGCCGTCTACTCCGCCTCCAACTTCCCCTTCGCCTTCTCCGTCGCCGGCGGTGACACCGCGAGCGCGCTCGCCGCGGGCTGCCCGGTCGTCGTCAAGGCCCACCCCGACCACCCGGCCCTGTCCGAACTGGTCGCCGAGGTGCTGCGCCGGGCCGCCGCCGAACACGGCGTCCCCGAAGGCGTCGTTGGTCTCGTGCACGGCTTCGAGGCGGGCGTCGAGCTGATCAAGCACCCGCTGGTCGCCGCGGCCGGCTTCACCGGATCGGTACGGGGCGGCCGGGCGCTCTTCGACGCCGCCGCCGCGCGTCCGGTGCCGATCCCGTTCCACGGCGAGCTGGGTTCGCTCAACCCCGTCCTGGTCACCGAGGCCGCCGCGGCCGAGCGGGCCGAGGAGATCGGCGGCGGGCTCGCCGGCTCGATGACCCTCGGCGTCGGCCAGTTCTGCGTCAAGCCCGGCCTGGTGCTGGTGCCGTCCGGAGCCGCCGGTGACCGGCTGGTGAAGTCCCTGACCGACGCCGTCGGCGACACCGAGGCCGGGGTGCTGCTCGACCACCGCATGCGCGACAACTTCCTCGCCGGGGTGGCCGAGCGCACCCGGCTCCCCGACGTGGACGCGCCGGTCACCCCCGGCGCGGGCGGCGAACACTCGGTCAGCGCCGGGTTCCTCACCGTGCCGGCCGGGAGGCTGGCCGAGGAGGGGGCGTACGACCTGCTGCTGGAGGAGTGCTTCGGGCCGGTCACCGTGGTCGCCCGCTACGCCTCCGAGGCCGAGGCCACGGCCGTGCTGTCGCGGCTGCCGGGCAACCTCACGGCGACCGTCCAGGTGTCCTCCGAGGAGGCGGCCGGACGCGGGCGGGGGCCGGAGCTGCTCGCCGGGCTGACGCCGCTGGCCGGGCGCGTGCTGGTCAACGGCTGGCCGACCGGGGTCGCGGTGGCGCCCGCGCAGCACCACGGGGGGCCCTACCCGGCCACGACGTCCACGTCCACCTCGGTGGGCGGGACCGCCGTCGAGCGCTGGCTGCGGCCGGTCGTCTACCAGAACGCGCCGGAGGCGTTGCTGCCGGACGAGCTGAAGGACGCCAACCCCCTGGGGCTTCCCCGGAGGTTCAACGGGGTGCTGGAGCGGTAGCGCCGATGGAGTGGGCACTTCCCGGGCTGCCTTTCCCCCTGCGGGCCTACGGACCGGACGGCGACTGGTCGTACGAGGACGGCGTGCTCACCGGGCGGGCCGGATCCCGGCAGGACCGGTTCGTGCCGCCCACCGGGGAGGCGCTGGAGCCCGCCTCCGACGCACCCCGCCTGCTCGGGGCACCCGAAGGGGACTTCCGGTTGGCCGCGCGGGTCCGTGTGGGGTTCCGTGACGCCTTCGACGCCGGGGCCCTGTACGTCCACGTGGGCGAGCGGGCCTGGGCCAAGCTCTGTCTGGAGTACTCCCCGGACGTGCCCACCGTCTGCACGGTGGTCACCCGGGGGCACTCCGACGACGCCAACTCCTTCACGGTGGACGGGGAGTCGGTGTGGCTGCGGGTCAGCCGCACCGGGCGGGCCTTCGCCTTCCACGCCTCCCCGGACGGTGAGCGGTGGACCTTCGTGCGGTTCTTCACCCTGGGCGGGGAGAAGGAGACCGGGGCCGCGCTGGTCGGGTTCATGGCCCAGTCGCCGGTGGGGGAGGGGTGCGCGGTGGCGTACGACCGCATCAGGTTTTGGGCCGGCGCGCCGAGCGACCTGCGGGACGGCAGCTGAGGGTTTCCGCGCCCGCCCCGGCCCGCCGGTTCCGCTCCGCGCCCGCCCGGCCCGCCGCGCCGCCTCACCCCGAGCGCGTGCCGCCGCCCGGTTCGGCCGGCCCGGAACCGGGCGGCGGACGGCCGCGTCCTCCGCTGCATGATCAGTGACCGCGCCGACGGCGCCCTCGTGATCCGGACCGCCCTGCCCGCCGAGGCGCAGACCATCGCAGACCTGCACTTCCGGGCCCGTTCCACGTACTATCCGGACGGCGTTCCCCAGGCTGACGTCGACTGGACCGAGGCCTGGCTCGGCTCCATCGAGCGCCCCGACGGCCAGGTGCTGTGCGCCGTCTGGCGGGGCCGGATCGCCGGCATCGCCTCCTTCCGCACCCCGGACGGCGCCCCCGCGGAAACGGTCAAGCTCTTCCAGTTCCACGTCGACCCCGACCGCTGGCGCTCCGGCATCGGCACGGCCCTGCACACGGCCTGCGTGGAGCAGTGGCGCGCCGACGGCAGGCGCTCGGCCGTCCTCGACGTCCACGTGGACAACCTGCGCGCCCAGGCCTTCTACGCCCGCCAGGGCTGGGTCCCCGACCCCGGCAACCCGCCCGCGGACGGCGACCACCACCTCTTCCTGCGCTTCTCCGTGCCGGCCGGGGAAAGCGGGGGTATCCGGGGAATCCAAGGGTCCGGGGAATGACCACGGCTGTTTGAACGTTCACGTACCGGGTGGGGAGAGTCCCCGTGCCCGTACGACCCGGAGAGAGCCGAAGACATGCGCGTCGAGATCTGGAGCGACATCGCCTGCCCCTGGTGCTACGTGGGCAAGGCCCGCTTCGAGAAGGCGCTGGCTGCCTTCCCGCACCGTGACGAGGTCGAGGTGGTGCACCGCTCCTTCGAGCTGGACCCGGGCCGCGCCAAGGGCGATGTGCAGCCGGTCGTCACCATGCTGACCGGGAAGTACGGCATGAGCGAGGCGCAGGCCCAGGCCGGCGAGGACAACCTGGGCGCCCAGGCCGCCGCCGAGGGCCTGGACTACCGCACCCGGGACCGCGACCACGGCAACACCTTCGACATGCACCGCCTGCTGCACCTCGCCAAGGAGCACGGCAGGCAGGACCGGCTCATCCAGATCCTGTACCGGGCCAACTTCGCCGAGGAGCGGTCCGTCTTCACCGAGGGCGACGAACGGCTCGTGGAGCTGGCCGTGGAGGCCGGTCTGGACGCCGAGGCCGTGCGCGCGGTGCTCGCCGACCCGTCCGCGTACGCCGACGAGGTCCGCGCCGACGAGCGGGAGGCGGCCCAGCTCGGCGCCACCGGTGTGCCGTTCTTCGTCCTCGACCGGAAGTACGGCGTCTCCGGCGCCCAGCCCGCCGAGGTCTTCACCCAGGCGCTGGCCCAGGCCTGGGGCGAGCGCGCCCCGCTGAAGCCGGTCGGCCAGGGCGGCCACGGGGACGCGGCGGCCTGCGGTCCGGACGGGTGCGCGGTCCCGCAGCACTGAGAAACACGCAGGTCGGAGCCGTCGTATAAGGGCCGCTAAGAGCATCCACGGAAAAGTTCGCAATGGACGGGCAGTTCCGTGGGACGCAGAGTGGACCCATGGAGACCACGGAGACCACGGAGACGTTCGACCGCCTCGTCCGCGCCGAGTTCCGTCCGAAGACCAGCTACCTCAACACCGCGAGCAGCGGCCTGCTGCCCGCCCGCACCGTCACCGCCCTCCAGGAGGCCGCCCTGCTGCGGGCGGAGGGCCGGCCGCTGCTGCCGCTGTACGAGGAGGTGGAGGTGTGCCGGGCCGCGTTCGCCCGGCTCGCCGGTGTCCCGGCCGGCCGGGTCGCGGCGGGCGCCTCGGTCGCCGCGCACACCGGAGTGATCGCCGCCTCGCTCCCGGCGGGCGCCGAAGTCCTCACCGCCGAGGACGATTTCACCTCCGTCCTCACCCCCTTCCACGTCCGCGGCGACCTCAAGGTCCGCACGGTCCCGCTGGAGCGGATCGCCGAGTCCGTCCGGCCGGGCACCGCGCTCGTCGCGGTCAGCGCCGCCCAGTCCGCCGACGGGCGGGTCGCCGACCTGGCCGCCCTGCGCGAGGCCGCCCGCGCCCACGGCGCCCGCACCTACGTCGACTTCTCGCAGGCCGCCGGCTGGCTGCCGCTGGAGGCGGACGCCTACGACTTCACGGCCAGCGTCTCCTTCAAGTGGCTGATGGGCCCGCACGGCGCAGCCTTCCTCACCGTCCCGGAGGACCTCGGCGGACTGACGCCGGTGCTCGCGGGCTGGGTCGCGGCCGAACACCCGTGGGACAGCTGCTACGGCCCGGTGGCCGAACTGGCCCGCTCCGCCCGGCGGTTCGACCTCACCCACGCCCTGTTCACCTTCGCCGGCCTGCGCCGCTCCCTCGAACTGATCGAGGAGCTCGGCGTGGCGGCGATCCACGCCCACGACCTCGCCCTCGCCGACCGCTTCCGCGCCGGTCTCGCCCGCCTCGGCCACGAGCCCCTGCCCGCCCCCGGCTCGGCGATCGTCTCGGTGCCCGGACTCGGCTCCCGGCAGCCCGCGCTGAGCGAGGCCGGCATCGAGGTCTCGGACCGCGCGGGCAACCTGCGCGTGGCCTTCCACCTCTACAACACCGCCGCGGAGGTGGACCGGCTGCTGGACGCGCTGTCCGGCTGACACGACATGACATGACCGGGCCGGGCCTCCCGTCCCACACGAGGAGGCCCGGCCCGGTGGTCCCACCAGGGGCGCGCTACGTCACCGGAGCGGAGCGGCGGCCGCTGGACCGCGGCTCACCGGACCGGCGTGAAGTCACGCGCCCCGATGAACTCGGGCCGGCGCACGGGGGCCGCGAACGGCTCGACCGCGGTGTTCTCCACGCTGTTGAACACGATGAACACGTTGCTGCGGGGGAACGGGGTGATGTTGTCGCCCGAACCGTGCATGCAGTTGCAGTCGAACCAGGTCGCCGAGCCGGCCTTCCCGGTGAACAGCCGGATGCCGTGCTCGCTCGCCAGCGAGGTCAGCGCCTCGTCCGACGGCGTGCCCGCGTCCTGCATCTGCAGGGACTTCTTGTAGTTGTCCTTCGGCGTGGCGCCCGCACAGCCCAGGAAGGTCCTGTGCGAACCGGGCATGATCATGAGCCCGCCGTTGGTGTCGTGGTTCTCGGTCAGCGCGATCGAGACGGACACCGTGCGCATGTTCGGCAGGCCGTCCTCGGCGTGCCAGGTCTCGAAGTCGGAGTGCCAGTAGAAGCCGCTCGCGCCGAAGCCGGGCTTGACGTTGATGCGGGACTGGTGGACGTACACGTCGGAGCCGAGGATCTGCCGGGCCCGGCCGACGACCCGCTCGTCCCGCACCAGGTTCGCGAACACCTCGCTGATCCGGTGCACCTCGAAGACCGAGCGGATCTCCTTCGACCGCGGCTCCACGATGGACCGCTCGTCGGCGCGGATCGCCGGGTCGGTCACCAGCCGGTCCAGCTCGCGCTTGTAGACCGCGACCTCGTCCGGGGTGATGAGCTGGTCGACGGCGAGGAAGCCGTCCCGCTCGTACCGCTGGAGATCGGTCGCGGCGATCGGGCCCGGGGTGTCCGGGGCGCCCCAGACGACGGGGTCCTGGCGGGGGACGGTCACCTCGGCGGTGCCGCGGGTGGGGTAGAGGTCCTTCACGGTGACGGTGGTCATGGCTCTCAGACCTCCTCGGGCTCGGTGAGCAGCGGGTAGACGCCGTTCTCGTCGTGGTCCTCCCGTCCGGTGACCGGCGGGTTGAACACGCAGATGCAGTGGAAGTCCTCCTTGACGCGCAGCGTGTGCCGCTCGTGCCCGTCGAGGAGGTACATGGTGCCGGGGGTGATCGTGTACGTCTTCCCGGCCTCGTGGTCGGTCAGTTCGGCCTCGCCCCGGGTGCAGACGACGGCCTCGACGTGGTTGGCGTACCACATCGACGTCTCCGTCCCGGCGTACAGGATCGTCTCGTGCAGGGAGAAGCCGACCCGCTCCTTGGCGAGGACGATCCTCTTGCTCTCCCAGGTGCCGGACGCCGCCTTCACATGACGGTCGGTGCCTTCGATGTCCTTGAACGATCGGACGATCACGGGGTGCGATTCCTCCTAGCTGGTCAGGCGGTTTCCCGGACGGCGCGGGCGAGGACGCTGAGGCCCTCGTCCAGCTCGTCGGGGGTGATGGTGAGGGCGGGCAGCAGCTTGACGACCTCGCTCTCGGGGCCGGACGTCTCGACGAGCAGCCCGAGTTCGAAGGCGCGCCGCGCGACCCGGGAGGCCCGGTCCTTGGCGTGGAACTCCAGGCCCCACACCAGTCCGCGTCCGCGGTACTCCTTGACGTCGGCGAGGTTCTCCTCGGTGATGGAGATCAGCGCCTGCTCGACCTGCTCCCCGCGGGTGCGGGTCTGCTTCTCCATCGCGGAGCCGTCGGTCCAGTACGTTTCCAGGGCGGCGGTGGCGGTGACGAAGGCGGGGTTGTTGCCGCGGAAGGTGCCGTTGTGCTCGCCCGGCTCCCACACGTCGAGCTCCGGCTTGAACAGGCACAGGGACATGGGGAGTCCGTAGCCGCTGATCGACTTCGACACGGTGACGATGTCCGGGACGACGCCGGCCTCCTCGAAGGAGAAGAAGGCGCCGGTACGGCCGCAGCCCATCTGGATGTCGTCGACGATCAGCAGCATGTCCTGCCGTTCGCACAGCTCCTTCAGCGCCCGCAGCCACTCGGGCCGGGCGACGTTGATCCCGCCCTCGCCCTGCACGGTCTCCACGATCACCGCGGCCGGCTTGTTCAGCCCCGAGCCCTGGTCCTCCAGCAGCCGCTCGAACCACAGGAAGTCCGGGACGGTGCCGTCGAAGTAGTTGTCGAACGGCATCGGCGTGCCGTGCACCAGCGGGACGCCGGCACCGGCCCGCTTGAAGGCGTTGCCGGTCACCGCCAGCGACCCCAGCGACATGCCGTGGAAGGCGTTGGTGAACGACACGATCGCCTCGCGTCCCTTCACCTTCCGCGCCAGCTTCAGCGCCGACTCCACGGCGTTGGTGCCGGTCGGACCCGGGAACATCACCTTGTACGGCAGGTCACGCGGGCGCAGCACCAGGTCCTGGAAGGTCCGCAGGAACGACCGCTTGGCCGTGGTCGACATGTCCAGGCCGTGGGTGACGCCGTCCCGTTCCAGATAGTCGATCAACGCCCGTTTCAGGACCGGGTTGTTGTGGCCGTAGTTGAGCGAGCCGGCGCCCGCGAAGAAGTCGAGGTACGCACGGCCGTCCTCGTCGTACATCCGGCTGCCCTGCGCGCGGTCGAAGACGGCGGGCCAGCTGCGGCAGTAGCTGCGCACCTCGGACTCCACGGTCTCGAAGACGCTGAGGTCGGGCTGGGTGATGGTCACGTGAATCGCTCCTCAGTGGGGGGTGGAGGCGGTCAGCGGGCCGATGCGGTGGAGGACTTCGGGGTCGTGCGGGCCGTCCGGGAACAGGTCGGCGGGGAACAGCAGCTCGCGGCTCACCCGTGCGCCGTGCCGCTCGGCGAACGCGGTGAACAGCCGCTCCGAGGCGGTGTTGCCGGGCGTGATCGTGGTCTCCAGCTCGGTGATCCCGCGTTCGGCGGTGAGCCGGGCGGCCAGCCCGTCCAGCAGCCTGGCGGCGATGCCGCGGCCCCGGTGGGCGGGGTCCACGGCCACCTGCCAGACGAGCAGGGTGCGGGGCCGGTCCGGCCGCAGGTATCCGGTGACGAAGCCGACCGGCTCCCCGTCCGCTCCGCGCGCCACGGCCGAGGTGGCGGCGAAGTCCCGGCACCACAGCACATAGCTGTAGGACGAGTTCAGGTCGAGGGTTTTCGAGTCCTTGGCGAGACGCCAGAGCGCGGCTCCGTCGGTCGGCGCCGGTCGTTCGATGAGCAGGTCTGCGGATGCGGCAGTCATGCGGCACGAATTTAGCGAGGCGAATTCGAAAATGCACGGGAGTGACTCCCGGCGCCGTCGGCCGCCTCGGTGGAATGTCGGAAATGTCCCGTTGCAAACCAGGGCATAACGCCCTGGTTGTGGATTGAGTCACAGCGTGGAAACCACCGGAAACCCGCCTGCAAAGTCCCCTGTTTAGCTCTGCAAAAAGAGGGCAGAAGAAGACGGGAAGCTATCGTCCGGGGAATTGGCGGGAATTGTGAAAGCGAATTGAATTCGAGGGGGAATCGTGGGGGATTCGAAGGGGAGGCCCGCCGGGGGCGACTACTGCCAGGCCTTCTCCACCGCCCGGCGGGCGGCGTTCGGGTCCACCGGCAGGCCCTGCTCCGCGAGCGCCGCGCCCAGCGCCGCCAGGCAGCTGTGCACCACGCCCGGGGCCGCGTCGGGGCCGTAGTGGTTGACGCGGATCATCTCCCTCGCCAGCGCGCCGCCGCCGGCCGCCAGCGGCAGCGTCGGATCCGTCGCCAGGGCGCGGGCCACCAGCTCCGAGGCCACCACCCCGGACGGCACCCGCAGGGTCGTGGCGACCGGCGCCGCGTCCCGCTCCTCGTACACGTACGGCTCCAGGCCCCCGCCCAGCGCCACCGCCCCGGCCCGCGACGCCAGCGCGGCGCGCCGGTGCCGGGCCATCACCGTCTCCAGGCCGTCCGACTCGATCCGCTCCAGACAGGCCTCGAGCGCGAGCATCTCCAGCTGCGCCGGAGCGTGCGGCAGCGCCGTGCGGCCGGCGTCGATCCAGCGCTCCTTCCAGTCCAGCAGGGAGAGGTAGGAGCGGCGCGGGGCGTTCGGGTTGGCGGCCATCCGGGCCCACGCCCGCTCGCTCACCGAGATCGCCGACACCCCCGCCGGGCCGCCCATCGCCTTCTGTGCCCCGATCACGCACAGGTCCACGCCCCAGGCGTCCGGCAGCACCGGCTCGGCGCCCACCGAGGCCACCGCGTCCAGGTAGAAGAGGGCGCCCTGCTCCCGGACCGCCTCGCCGATCTCCGCGACCGGGTTGGTGTTGCCGGTCGCCGCCTCGGCGTGCACCAGCGACACGAAGTCGATCTCCGGGTGCGCGGCGAACGCCTCCCGGACCTGACCGGCGGTCACCGCCGTGTGGAAGGGGACGGGGAGGTCGTACACCGTGGCGCCGGCGTCCCGCAGCCAGTTGCCGAAGGTCTGGCCGTACGGGCCGGTGATCACGTTCAGGGCCACGGTGCCCGGACCGGCCGCCGCGCGGATCGCGCCCTCCAGCGGCAGCAGCGCCTCGCCCTGGGTGATCAGGACGTCCTGCCGGGTGTCCAGCAGCCGGGCCACGCCGTCCTCGATGGCGGCGAAGCGCGCGGCACTCAGCGGGGGCAGGTCGAGGAAGGGGTGGGTCACGGCGGTGCTCTCTTCGCTCTCGGGGGTAGGTCTGGGACGTCGACTCCATCGATCTTAGGTCGAAAGCCTTCGTCACCATGGGTTTGATTTGAGAGACTCAAACCCTTCCTTATAATCGGAAGCCACCGTTCCCCACAGGAGATCTCCCCATGAAAACGCTCGCAGGGCGCCGGACCCGCCTCCTGGCCGCCACCGCCGCGACCGCCGCACTCGCGCTCGCCGTGGCCGGCTGCTCCTCCAGCGACTCGGGGAGCGGCAAGACCACGGTCAAGGGCGTCCACCTGGCCAAGGCCGGCCGGCTCACCACCTGCACCCACCTGCCCTACCCGCCGTTCCAGTCGGAGATCGACGGCAAGGTGCAGGGCTTCGACGTCTCCCTGATCGACCTCGTGGCCAAGGACCTCGGCGTCAAGCAGCAGATCCTCGACACGCCCTTCGAGAACTTCAAGACCGGCGCCTTCCTGAACTCCGGCGAGTGCGACCTGGCCGCCGCCGGCATGACCATCACCGACGAGCGCAAGAAGAACGTCGACTTCTCCGACCCGTACTTCGAGGCCACCCAGGCCGTCCTGGTCGCCAAGAGCAGCGGCCTCACCTCGCTCGCCGACGTCAAGGCCAAGGGCAAGAAGCTCGGCGCCCAGGCGCAGACCACCGGCGAGGACTACGTCAAGGGCAAGGGATACGACCCGATCTCCTTCGAGTCCTCCGACGCCGTCCTCAACGGCCTGCGCACCGGCCAGGTCCAGGCGGTCGTCATCGACTACCCCGTGGTCCAGGGCTGGCTGAAGGACAAGGCCAACGCGGACAAGTTCAAGGTCGTCGACAACCTCAAGACCGGTGAGCAGTACGGCTTCACCGTCAAGAAGGGCAACAAGGCGCTGCTCGACGCCGTCAACAAGGCGATCCGGACCGCCAAGTCCGACGGCACCTACAAGAAGATCTACGAGCAGTGGATCGGCCCCTACGACGCCTCCGTCGCCTCTCCCGCCGCCTCATGACCGATACGGACACAGCTCTCCAGCCGAAGAAAAAGGGACTGACCCGGCGTCGGAAGCGCAGCCTCTCGCGCGGCATCCAGTACGCCGTCTTCGCCGCCGCCGTGATCGCCTTCGCGGTCACGGCGGACTGGGGCCGGCTGCGGAACCAGTTCGCCCAGGCGGACATCGCCAGGCAGATGTTCCCCGACGTCATCACGCTGGCGCTGAAGAACACCGTCCTCTACACGCTGTCCGGCTTCGTCGTCGGCCTCGTCCTCGGCATGGTCATCGCGCTGATGCGGCTGTCCTCCGTGGGCCCCTACCGCTGGCTGGCCGGCGTGTACATCGAGATCTTCCGGGGCCTGCCCGCCCTGCTGATCTTCATCTTCGTCGGCGTGGCCGTCCCGCTCGCCTTCCCCGGCACGGAGATCCCCGGCGGCACCTACGGCAAGGTCGCCCTCGCGCTCGGCCTGGTCTCGGCCGCGTACATGGCGGAGACCATCCGCGCCGGCATCCAGGCGGTGCCCAAGGGACAGATGGAGGCGGCCCGCTCGCTCGGCTTCTCGCCCGCGAAGGCCATGGTCTCCATCATCGTCCCGCAGGCCTTCCGGATCATCCTGCCGCCGCTCACCAACGAACTCGTCTTGCTCTTCAAGGACTCCTCGCTGGTGCTGTTCCTCGGCGTCACCCTGGAGGAGCGGGAACTGTCCAAGTTCGGCCGCGACCTCGCCAGCACCACCGCCAACTCCACGCCGATCCTGGTCGCCGGCCTGTGCTACCTGCTGGTCACCATCCCGCTCAGCTTCGTCGTCCGCCGTATGGAATCCAAGGCCCAGGAGGCGATCCGGTGAGCCGCCCGGAGATCGAGGTCCGCGGACTGCACAAGTCCTTCGGCGACAACGAGGTGCTGCGCGGCATCGACCTGGAGATCGGCCAGGGCGAGGTGGTCTGCGTCATCGGCCCCTCCGGCTCCGGCAAGTCGACGCTGCTGCGCTGCGTGAACCTGCTGGAGGAGCCCACCCGGGGCCAGGTCTTCGTCGGCGGCACCGAGGTGACCGACCCCGACGTCGACATCGACGCCGTACGCCGCCGCATCGGCATGGTCTTCCAGCAGTTCAACCTCTTCCCGCACCTGAACGTCACCGAGAACCTCACGCTGCCGCAGCGCCGGGTCCTCGGGCGGGACAAGGAGACGGCCGCGCGCGTCGCCGCCGAGAACCTCGCCCGCGTCGGCCTCTCCGAGAAGGCGGACGCCTACCCGTCCTCCCTCTCCGGCGGCCAGCAGCAGCGCGTCGCCATCGCCCGCGCGCTCGCCATGGGCCCCGAGGTGATGCTCTTCGACGAGCCGACCTCCGCGCTCGACCCGGAGCTGGTCGGCGACGTCCTCGCCGTCATGCGCCGGCTCGCGCGGGAGGGCATGACGATGATGGTCGTCACCCACGAGATGACCTTCGCCCGCGAGGTCGCCGACCGGGTCGTCTTCATGGACGGCGGCGTGATCGTCGAGGACGGCAGCCCGGAGCGGGTGATCGGCGATCCGCAGCACGAGCGCACCCGGCACTTCCTGTCCCGTCTGCTCGACCCGGCGATGGCCGAGGTGGAGGAGGAGATCTCCGACCAGGTGGGGAAGTTGGAGCCGTAGGTCGTTAAGGTGCGGTGCATGAGCGATGGTGCCGTGCTGCACGTGAAGGGCCGGGTCCTGGCGGGGCCGGACGACGTCCGCGACGAGCTGTGGGTCGTCGGGGGCCGGATCTCCTACGACCGCCCCGCCGGCGCCCGTGACGTGCGGACCGTCACGGGCTGGGCGCTGCCCGGCCTGGTCGACGCGCACTGCCATGTCGGCCTCGACGCGCACGGCCCGGTCGACGCGGGCACCGCCGAGAAGCAGGCGCTCACCGACCGGGACGCGGGCACCCTGCTGATCCGCGACGCGGGCTCGCCTTCGGACACCCGCTGGATCGACGACCGGGCCGACCTGCCGAAGATCATCCGGGCGGGCCGGCACATCGCCCGCACCCGCCGCTACATCCGCAACTACGCCTGGGAGGTCGAGCCGGAGGACCTGGTCGCCTACGTCCGCCAGGAGGCCCGGCGCGGTGACGGCTGGGTCAAGCTGGTCGGCGACTGGATCGACCGCGACCTCGGCGACCTGGCGCCCTGCTGGCCCCGCGAGGCGGTGGAGGCGGCCATCGCCGAGGCCCACCGGCTCGGCGCCCGGGTCACCGCCCACTGCTTCGCCGAGAACTCCCTGCGCGACCTGGTCGAGGCCGGCATCGACTGCATCGAGCACGCGACCGGCCTCACCGAGGACCTGGTCCCGCTGTTCGCCGAGCGGGGTGTCGCGATCGTCCCGACCCTCGTCAACATCGCCACCTTCCCCCAGCTCGCCGACGGCGGCGACAAGAAGTTCCCGCGGTGGTCCGCCCACATGCGCCGGCTGCACGAACGGCGCTACGACACCGTCCGCGCCGCCCACGACGCCGGCATCCCGGTCTTCGTCGGCACGGACGCCGGCGGCTCACTGGCCCACGGGCTCGTCGCCGAGGAGGTCGCCGAGCTGGTCACCGCCGGCATCCCGCCGGTCGAGGCCCTCGCCGCCGGCAGCTGGGCCGCCCGCGCCTGGCTCGGCCGGCCCGGCCTGGAGGAGGGCGCCCCGGCCGACCTCGTGGTGTACGAGGCCGATCCGCGGGCCGACGTACGGGTGCTCGCGGCGCCGCGCCGGGTGGTGCTGAACGGCCGGGTCGTCGAGTAGGTGTGCGCGCCGCACGCCCCCCATTCGAATCGGCGAGCGAGGGATCCACGTTTGGGTGAAGTGGCCCTGGATCGCTGACCGTTCACCCACACCGGGGACAAGGTTGACGGGTCCCAAGCTTGTCCCGTCTGGGGGTCCCACCGCCTTGAACAGCAACAGCTTCCGCATGCCCGCACGCCGTCTCGCCGCGCTCGCGACCGCGACGGCCCTCGCCTCGGCGCCCGTGCTCCTGGGGGGCGCGGGCGCCGCGCACGCGACCGACGCGCACGGTCGCGCCTCCGCCGTCGTGCTCCGCACCGGCCTCGACGTGTCCCTGCTCGACAAGACCGTGAACGTCCCGCTCGCGGTCTCCCTCAACGAGGTCCAGGCCCCTCGGAGCGCCGACCGGACGGCCCTGTCCGCCCGGCTCGACGGCGTCGACGGCGGCCGGCCGTTCACCGTGCTCGGCGCGGACGTCGCCGAGGCGAAGGCCACGGTAACCGCGCGGCGCGCCGAGGGCTCGGTCCGCGTCGCCCACGCCAGGCTGCACGTCCCCGGCCTGCCCCTGCTGTCCCTGATCGAGGCCGACGCGATCACCGCCAGGGCGACCTGCGAGGTCGGCAGGGCACCGGCCGCCTCCGCGAGCGTCCCCGGCGCCGTCACCGTCCTCGGCAAGCGCGTCACCCTGACCGCGGGCGGCCCGACCGAGGTGAAGGTCCCCGGCGTCGGCGAGGTCCGCCTCGACCTCTCCCAGCGGCGCACCACGACCCGCACGGCCGCCGCGACCGCCCTCGAACTCAAGGTCTCCGTCAACCCGTCGAAGCTCAACGTGGCCGACGTGGAGGGCACGCTCACCCTGGCCAAGGCCACCTGCGAGTCGCCGGTGGCCCCGCCCACCGGAAAGCCGGTCCCCGGCCACGACCCGGCCGCCCCCCGCCCCCAGGGCGGAACCACCGCGGCCGGCCTCGCCGAGACGGGCGGCAACCCGGCCACCCCGTACCTCGCGGGCGGCGCACTCGTGCTGCTGCTGGCCGGCGGGGGAGCGGTGGCGGTGGCCCGCCGCCGGAAGAACTGACCGGCCCCCGGCCGCTCCCCGCCCCGCGGGTCACCCCGGGTGGGGAGCGGCCTCCCGGCCCGCTCCGGCGGTGTCGGCGAGCGCGGCCGACAGCGCCGTGAGGAAGCCGTTCGTCGTCGCCCGGTCCCGCACCGCGACCCGCACCCACTCCTCGCCGAGCCCGGGGAACGTGTCCCCCCGCCGCACCGCGTAGCCGAGGTCGCGCAACCGGCGCCGCACCCCGGCCGCCCCCGGCATCCGCACCAGCACGAACGGAGCCTCCGCGGGCTGCGCCACCCCGACCCCGAGGGAGGCGAGCGAGGCCAGCCCGGCCACCAGATGCGCCCGGTCCGCCGCGATGCGATGCGCCGCGTGCCCCGCCTCCGCCAGCGCGCGGGGCGCCACGCAGGCCCGCGCGGCCGCCAGCGCCGGCGTCGACACCGGCCACAGCGGCTGGGCCCGCTCCAGCTCGGCGACGATCTCCGGGGGAGCCAGCACATAGCCGATGCGCAGCCCGGCCAGCCCCCAGGTCTTGGTGAGGCTGCGCAACACCACGAGCCCCGGTACGTCGGTCCGCCCGGCCAGCGTCTGACGCTCACCGGGCACCGCGTCCATGAACGCCTCGTCCACCACCAGCGTCCGGCCCGGGCGGGCGAGGCGGACGATCGCCTCCGCCGGGTGCAGCACCGACGTCGGATTGGTGGGATTGCCGATCACCACCAGGTCGGCGCCCTCCGGCACGGCCGCCGGATCCAGCCGGAACCCGTCCTCCGCCCGCAGCAGCACCCGGTCCACGCTGTGCCCGGCGTCGCGCAGCGCGGCCTCCGGCTCCGTGAACTGCGGGTGGACCACGACCGGCCGGCGGACCTTCAGCGCGCGGGCGAGCAGCACGAACGCCTCCGCCGCCCCCGCCGTCAGCAGCACCCGCTCCACCGGCAGCCCGTGCCGCCGCGCCACCGCCGCCCGCGCGGCCCGCCCGTCCGGGTAGGCCGCGAGGGACGACAGCGAGCCGGCGATCTCCTCCCGCAGCCACCCCGGAGGCGTGTCCGCGCGGACGTTGACGGCGAGGTCGACCAACCCGGCGCCGTCGTCCCGCACCTCGGCGTCCCCGTGGTGCCGCAGATCGGGCCCCGTCCCACCGGACCGCTCAGTGCGCATGGCTGTGCGAGTGCCCGCCGTGGTGGTGATGCCCGTGCCCGTGGTGGTGGCCGTCGTCGTCCGGATGGAAGTGCGGCTGCTGCGGCAGCCCCACCTTGTCCTCGAAGCCCGGCAGCGCGATCCGGTACACGCACGAGTCGCAGTTCATGCGGAGATCACCCTTGACGGCCTCCTCGTACCGCTCCATCACCAGGTCCAGCAGCTCCGGCTCCGGTCCGATGACGTCCGCCGACCGCACGTCCAGGTCCGGGTGCGCCGCCGCCCACTCCCCGGTCTGCTGCCGCACCCGGTCCGGCAGGATGCCGGTGAACAGGAAGTAGGGAAGCACGACGATGCTCCGCGCCCCCAGCGCCGCGCACCGGTCCAGGCCGCTCGGCACGTCCGGCGCCGCGAGCGACACGAACGCCGTCTCCACCCCGCCGTACCCGCGGCCCTCCCACAGCAGCCGCGCCGCCTTGAACACCTCGGCGTTGGCGTCGGGGTCGGTCGAGCCGCGCCCGACCAGCAGCACCGTCACCTCCGAGCGGTCCGTGTCGCCCAGCACCTCCTCCAGCCGCCGCTCCAGCACGTTCAGCAGCGCCGGGTGCGGGCCCAGCGGGCGGCCGTAGGTGTACGAGATGCCCGGGTGCCGCTCCTTCTCGCGGGCCAGCGCGGCCGGGATGTCGCCCTTGGCGTGCCCGGCGGACACCAGCATCAGCGGCACCGCGGCGAACCGGCGTACGCCCTGCTCGACCAGTTCGGCGACGGCCTCGCCCAGCGGCGGCGGGGACAGTTCGATGAAGCCGCCGGCGACGGGCAGCCCGGGGTGGCGGCGTCCCAGCTCCCGGACGAAGTCGCGGAACGCCTCGGCGCCGGCGTCGTCACGGGTGCCGTGTCCGGCGATGAGCAGGGCGGGCGGGGTGGTCACGAGGTCTCCTAGGAGTGCGGAACGGGGTGGTACAGCAGGGCGTTGAGCGCGGCCGACGCGACCGCCGACCCGCCCTTCTCGGACACGTTGCTCACGGCGGGCAGTCCGCTCTCGCGCAGCGCGGCCTTGGACTCGACCGCGCCGACGAAGCCGACGGGCAGGCCGATGACGAGCGCCGGGGCGGCGTCCAGGGTCAGCAGCTCCTCCAGCGCGGTCGGCGCGTTGCCGATCACCCAGAGGGCGCCGGGACCGACCTGCTCGTAGGCGAGCCGGATCGCGTGCGCCGACCGGGTCAGACCCGGACCGGCCACGGCGTCCCGCAGCCGGCAGACGGTCTCCCGCCGGGTGATCCCGGCGGCCACCATCTCGACGTCCACGACCACCGGCGCCCCGGAGTGCAGCGCCGCGTGCGCCGTCTCCAGCTCGCCCTCGTCCATGACGAGGTCGGTCGCGTACTCCAGGTCGGCGGCGGAGTGGATGACCCGCTCCACCACCGCCCGGGTCAGCGGCGGGAAGTGCGAGGTGTCCAGGCGGGCGCGCAGCCGCCGGTAGGACTCCTGCTCGATCGGGTGGACGACGCGGTTCACTGCGCCCCCTCCCGCGATGCCTGCCAGCGGTAGCCACGCGGTGTCACCATGCGCCCGGCGATCTCGCGGGTCGCCGTGTTGCCCACCGTCACGACCGTCATCATGTCGACCGTCGCCGGGTCCAGCGCGGCGAGCGTGGTGACCCGCGCGGACTCGTCCGGCCGGGAGGCGTTGCGGACGACGCCGACGGGTGTCGTCGGCTCCCGGTGCCCGGCGAGGATCGCGAGCGCCTTGGGCAGCTGCCAGTCCCGGCCGCGCGAGCGCGGGTTGTAGAAGGTGACGACGAGGTCCGCCTCGGCCGCCGCGCGCACCCGGCGCTCGATGACCTCCCACGGCGTGTGCAGGTCGGACAGGCTGATGGACACGTGGTCGTGCCCCAGCGGCGCCCCCAGGATCGCCCCGGCGGCCAGCGCGGCCGTCACCCCGGGCACCCCGACCACGTCGATGTCGTCGGACGCCTCGGCCAGCGCCGGGGAGGCCATGGCGTACACGCCCGCGTCCCCGCTGCCGATCAGCGCGACCGCCTGCCCCTTGCGGGCCTCCGCGACCGCCGTACGGGCCCGCTCCTCCTCCGCGCCGAGCCCCGACTCCAGCACCCGGGTGCCGGGCCGCAGCAGGTCGCGGACCTGGTCCACGTACTGGTCGAGCCCGACCAGCACCGAGGCCCGCCGCAGCTCGGCCGCCGCCCGCGGGGTGAGCAGGTCCCGGGCACCGGGCCCGAGCCCGACCACCGCGAGCCGGCCGCGTCCGGGCCGCCGTACCACGGCACAGGTCGCCATGGCCGGCCGTGCCGCCGACTTCCGCTTGGGCACGAGGAGTTCACCGCCCCCCACCAGCGCGGCGGCCTCCGCCACCGACGGGGTGCCGACGGCGGCGAGCGGCGCGTCCGACGGGTTGGGCACCTCGACCGCCGCCAGCTCCTCGGCGGCGTACGTCACCAGGGGCACCCCGAGCCGCTCGGCGGCGGCCAGGATGCCCGGCTCCGCGGCCTTGGCGTCCACGGTGGCCAGCTCGGCGACCGACGCCGGGGACAGCCCCGCCTCCCGCAGCGCCTCCTCGACCAGCGCGAGGACCTCCTCGGCGGGCGCCCCCTTCGACGCGCCCACCCCGACCACCAGCGACGGCGGCCTGAGCAGCACCTCCCGCTCGCCCGCCGGGACGGCGCGGTCGGTGACCCGGATCGTGTACGCCCCCCGCGCCGCGACCGGCAGCGGCGGCAGCGGCCACGCCACCTCCGCCTCCAGCGCCACCGGCTCGCCGTCCAGCAGCGCCCGGGACACCGCGGCGACCGCGCCCTCGCAGGGCAGGCCCAGCGTGTCCAGCCCGGGCAGCCCCACCGAGTCCGTGGCGGTCGTCACCACCGGCTCGGCACCGAGGACCTCGCCGACCTCACGGGCCAGCTCGTTGGCGCCGCCGCCGTGCCCGCCGAGCAGCGACACCGCGAACCGGCCGGCCTCGTCCACGCACACCACGCCCGGGTCGGCCGCCTTGCCGCCGAGCAGCGGCGCCAGCAGCCGTACCACCGCCCCCGTCGCCAGGAAGCACACCACCTGCTCGCACTCGGCGAACGCGGCCCGCACGGCCTCCCCGACGGGACCCTCGTACACCCGCGTACGCTCCGGCCAGGCCGCGGCCAGCCGGTCCCGCGCCGCCGCCCCCGCCGCGGTGGCGGAAATCAGGCCGATCACTGGACTACTCCTTCACTAGGCGCCGGGGTTCTCACGCCCCACAGCAGAAACACAGGATTGGTGGCCGCGAGCCGGGTCACGTCCCCCGGCAGCGGCGTCAGCCGCGAGGCCTGCAACAGCACCCCGTCGCAGGCGAACCCGGCACCGGTCAGCGCCGCGCGGGCCGCCGGCACCCGGTCCAGCGCGGCCATGGCCACCACGACCGTCCGCCGCGCCCGCCGGGCACACGCGGCCACCACGGCGGGCAGCTCCCGGCCCCCGCCGCCGACGAACACCGCGTCCGGATCGCCGGCCAGGCCCTCCAGGGCCCCGGGTGCCGACCCGTGCACCACGTCCACGTCGACGCCGTGGGCGCGCGCGTTGGCCCGGATCCGCCCGACCCCGTCGGCAGCCTTCTCCACGGCGACGACGGCCGCGCCGAGCCGCGCGCACTCCACCGCGACCGAGCCCGAGCCGGCACCCACGTCCCACACCAGGTCCCCGAGGCGCGGCCCCAGCCGGGCCAGGGCGAGCGCCCGCACCTCGAACTTGGTGATCATCGAGTCCCGGTGGGCGAAGGCGTCCTCCGCCAGCGCCCACCCGGCCGGCGCCCCGGGCACCCCGGCGACCGTCCGCACCGCACCGAGCGCCCGCGCCTCGTCCAGGCACAGCACCACGCTCACCGCCGTACCCCAGTCCCGGGCCGCCGCCTCCGCGGGCGTCACCCGCTCCACGCGCTCCCGCTCCGGGTCGCCGAGGGCGCTCGCCACCACCAGCACCCGGTCCCGCGGCACCGCGGCCCCCAGCTCGGCGGGCCCGGCGCCCGGACCGGTCAGCACCGCCACCTTCGGCCGGGCCCGGCACACGTTCACCGCCGTGCGCAGCTCCCGGCCGTGCGCGCTGACCACGACCGCGTCGTCCCAGGGCAGCCCGATCCGGGCGAAGGCGGCGGCCACCGAGGACACCCCCGGCCGCACGTCCAGCAGCCCGGAACCGAACCGTTCGGCCAGCACCCGCACGATCCCGAAGAACCCCGGGTCCCCGGAGGCCAGCACGACCACCGGCAGCTCCTTGCCGACGTACTCGGCCACCGTGTCCAGGGCGGGGGCCAGCGGCCCGAGCACCACCCGCTCCGCCCCGTCCGGCAGCCGCACGGCGTCCAGGTGCCGCCGTCCGCCGACCACCAGCGCGGCCCCGGCGAGGACGTCCGCGGGCACCGGCGCCCCCGTCCCCGTACCGACGACCGTGATCAACTCTTCGCCCTCTGCTCGCGCAGCGCCCGCCGCGCCTCGGGGTCGGCCTTGCGGTAGCCGTGGAAGTGACCGGGGTGGTACAGGTGCGAGCGCGTCCCGTGGGCGTCCAGCGCCGGGCCGACCAGGAACAGCGTGTGCTTCCAGAGCCGGTGCTCCTTGACCGTCTCCTCCAGCGTGCCGATCGTGCACTTCACGACCAGCTCCTCCGGCCAGGTCGCCTGGTACGCGACGACGACCGGCGTGTTCGTGGGGTAGCCGCCCTCCAGCAGCTCCCGCACCAGCTGCCCGCTGCGCGCCGCCGACAGGAAGACCGCCATGGTGGTGCCGTGGCGGGCGAACTCGCGCACCTCCTCACCGGGCGGCATCGGCGTCTTGCCGCCGCCCAGCCGGGTCAGCACCACCGACTGCGCGACCTCCGGAATCGTCAGCTCGCGCTGCGCCAGCGCGGCCACCGCGGAGAACGAGGACACCCCGGGCACGACCTCGGTCGCGATGCCGATCTCCCGGCAGCGGTCCAGCTGCTCCTGCGTGCCGCCCCACAGCGCCGGGTCACCGGAGTGGATCCGGGCCACCCGCAGCCCCTCCTCGGAGGCGCGCCGGTACACCGCGACGACGTCCTCCAGCGACATCGTCGCCGAGTCCAGGACCTCGGCGTCCTCGCGCGCGTGGTCGAGGACCTCGGCCTGGACCAGGCTCGCGGCCCAGATCACGACGTCGGCCTCGGCGATGGCCCGCGCGGCACGGAACGTCAGCAGGTCGGCGGCGCCGGGGCCGGCACCGACGAAGGTCACCTTGCCGGTGGTGGCATCGGCCATGGGAATCGGTCCTCTCCTACGAGTACTGCGGTTGTGGCTGTCGGACGTGCGGGAACGCGGGTGGATCCGATAGCAAGGGGCTATGGCGGTCTTCGTCGCGCTCGGCGCGTTCCTCATGACGCTGGCCGGCGGCTGGACGGCACAGCGCGTGACCGACCGCCGCCACCTGGTGCTGGGCCTGGCCGGCGGGCTGATGCTGGGCGTGGTCGGCCTGGACCTGCTGCCGGAGGCCCTCCGGGCAGCGGGCACCGAGGTCTACGGCGTCCCGGCCGCGCTCCTGCTGTTCGTGGCCGGCTTCCTCCTCGCCCATCTGGTGGAACGCCTGCTGGCGGCCCGCCGCGCCGCGCACGGCGCCGCCGAACACGACCACAGGGCCCCGGAGGTGGGTCTGACGGCGGCCGCGGCGATGGTGGGGCACAGCCTGATGGACGGCGTGGCGATCGGCGCGTCCTTCCAGGTGGGCGGCGGCATGGGCACCGCGGTCGCGCTCGCCGTCATCGCCCACGACTTCGCGGACGGCTTCAACACCTTCACCCTCACCAGCCTCTACGGCAACGACCGCCGCAAGGCCCTCGCCATGCTCCTCGCGGACGCCGTCGCCCCCGTCGCCGGAGCCGCCGCGTCCGCGTTCCTCACCGTCCCCGAGGGCCTCCTCGGCGGCTATCTCGGCCTCTTCGGCGGCGCCCTGCTCTACCTCGCCGCGGCCGAGATCCTCCCCGAGGCCCACCACGACCACCCCGCCCGCTCCACCCTGCTGTGCACGGTCGCGGGCGCGGCGTTCATCTGGCTGGTGGTGGGCGTCACCGGCTGACCCGGGCGCAGTCACAGCTTCCCGCCCCGTCCGCCGTCGCGCCGCGGGGGCGCGATCAGCGTCGACAGGTACGGCAGGGCCGCCCCGTCCAGCTCGGCGGCCGGCCGCACCGACTCCTCCGGCAGCCCGAGCGCCGACCCCCACACGGCGTCCCCGAGCCGCCCCGTCTCCCGCAGCGCCTGAGCCACCTCGGCGGCCTGCCGCCCGAACTTGTACGCCACGACCGTCCCCGGCCCGGCCAGCGCCTCCTTCAGCACCGCCGACCCGGCGGTCACCGGTACGAGGGTGAGCGGCTCGGTCCCCTCGGTCAGCACGGCACCCGAACGCGCCGCGAGATCCTGCATGGCGGTGATCCCCGGCACCGTCTCCACGACGACACCCGGCACCAGCTCCCCGATGGTCTGCGCGAGATAGGTGAACGTCGAGTACACGTTGGGATCGCCGATGGTGGCGAAGGCGACCGTGCCGTGCTCCCGCAGCAGCCCGGCGACCCGCTCGCCCGCCGCGTCCCAGGCGGCCTCCCGCCGCGCCCGGTCCGTCCGCTCGTTCAGCGCGAACACCACCCGGACGACCTTGTCCCCGGGCACGTAGTGCGACACGGTCGCCTCGGCCCGGCCCCGCTCACCGGTGTCCATCACGGGTACGACGACGACATCGGCGGCCCGCAGCGCGTTGACCCCCTTGACGGTCACCAGCTCCGGATCCCCGGGACCGACCCCTACCCCGATCAGCCTGCTGCTCATGACGTCCGGCACCTCTCGACGAACCGACGGGCGACACCGGGCCGGGACGCCCAGTGCGTGTGCAGATAGCTCGCGTGCACGCCCTGCTGTACAAAACCTTCGACCCGCCGGGCCGGGCCCCGCACACCCCAGGCGGGAGCGGCACCGGCACCCGGCTCGACGACGGTGCGATGGAACTCGTGCCCCCGCATCCGCGTCCCGGCCTCCGCCAGCACACTGTCGCCGACGGCCACGGCGTCCCGGTAGCCGAGGGTCAGCCGATCGGACATCCGCGCGGTCGCGTCCAGCACCCCGCACATGGGCTGCCCGTCCAGCTCGCGGCAGAGGTAGAGCAGCCCGGCGCACTCGGCGGCGACCGGCGCACCGGAGCCGGCCAGTTCGGCGACGGCCCTGCGCAGGGGCTCGTTGGCGGACAGCTCCTGGACGTACACCTCCGGGAACCCGCCCCCGACGACCAGCCCCGCCGTCCCCTCGGGCAGCCGCTCGTCCCGGAGCGGATCGAAGGTGACGACCTCGGCCCCGGCGGCGGTGAGCAGCTCGGTGTGCTCGGCGTAGGAGAAGGTGAAGGCGGACCCGCCGGCGACGGCGACCACCTCACGGGTCGTCGCCGCGGTGACGGGCGGTTCCCAGGCGGCGCACGACAGCGTTCCCGCGCTCCGCGCCAGTGCGAGCAGAGCTTCCAGGTCGCATCCGCGCTCCACCTGCGCGGCCATCTCCGCCACCGCGTCCACGGCGTCGGACCGCCGCTCGGCCACCGGCACCAGCCCCAGGTGCCGGGACGGCGTGTCCACCCGGGGAACCCTGCGCAGCGCGCCCAGCACCGGCACCCCGGCCGAGTCCAGTGCCTCCCGCAGCAGCTCCTCGTGCCGGTCCGAGGCGACCTTGTTCAGGATCACGCCCCCGACCCGCACCCGCGGGTCCCAGGAAGCGAACCCGTGCACCAGCGCGGCCACCGACCGCGACTGCGAGGACGCGTCCACGACGAGCACGACCGGAGCCCCCAGCAGCTTGGCGACGTGCGCGGTGGACGCCAGCTCGCCCTCGCCGGCGGCCCCGTCGTACAGCCCCATCACACCCTCGACCACGGCGAGGTCGCACCCCCGCGCCCCGTGCAGGAACAGCGGAGCGATCAGCTCCGGTCCGCACAGGTACGCGTCCAGGTTGCGTCCCGTCCGCCCGGTCGCGAGGGCGTGGTACCCGGGGTCGATGTAGTCCGGCCCGACCTTGTGCGGGGACACGGCGAGCCCCCGCGCGGCGAACGCGGCCATCAGCCCCGTGGCGACGGTGGTCTTGCCGCTGCCCGAGGAGGGCGCGGCGACGACCAGCCGGGGGACGGAGGTCACCACTCGATGCCCTTCTGGCCCTTCTGCCCCACGTCCATGGGGTGCTTGACCTTGGACATGTCGGTGACGAGGTCGGCGAGGTCCACCAGCTTCTCCGGCGCGTTCCGCCCGGTGATCACCACGTGCTGGGTACCGGGCCGGTTCCGCAGCACCTCCACGACCTCGTCGGTGTTGACCCAGCCCCAGTGCATCGGGTACGCGAACTCGTCCAGCACGTACAGCCGGTACGTCTCGGCGGCCAGGTCACGCTTGACCTGCTCCCAGCCCTCGCGGGCCTTCTCCTCGTTGTCCATCTGCGCGTCACGCTGGACCCACGACCAGCCCTCGCCCATCTTGTGCCAGTCGACGGTGCCGCCCTCGCCGGAGGCGCCGAGCACCCGCAGCGCGTTCTCCTCGCCGACCTTCCACTTCGCCGACTTGACGAACTGGAACACCCCGATGGGCCACCCCTGGTTCCAGGCGCGCAGCGCGAGTCCGAACGCGGCGGTGGACTTGCCCTTGCCGACGCCCGTGTGCACGACGACCAGCGGACGGTTGCGGCGCTGACGGGTCGTCAGGCCGTCGTCCGGTACGACACTCGGCTGTCCCTGCGGCATTACGCGGCCCTCCTGCTCTGCATCCCCTTCACGAGCCCGGCGATCGAGTCCGCACGCAGCTCGTCCAGCGTCACGGCCGTCCCGCCCAGCTCACCCGCGAGCTTCCCGGCCAGCCCCAGCCGCACCGGCCCCGACTCGCAGTCCACGACCACGGAGGCGACCCCCTCGGCCGCGAACAGCCCGGCGGCCCGGGAGGCGAGCAGCAGCGGCTCCGGACCACCGGTGGCCCGCCCGTCCGTCACCACGACCACCAGCGGCCGCCGCGCCGGGTCCCGCAGCCGCTCGACTCGCAGCACCTCGTGCGCCCTGAGCAGCCCGGCCGCGAGCGGCGTACGCCCCCCGGTCGGCAGCGACTCCAGCCGTACGGCGGCGGCGTCGACGGACGAGGTCGGCGGCAGCGCGACCTCGGCCGCCGCCCCCCGGAACGTCACGAGCCCCACCTTGTCCCGCCGCTGGTACGCGTCCAGCAGCAGCGACAGCACGGCCCCCTTGACGGCGCTCATCCGCTGCCGTGCGGCCATCGACCCGGAGGCGTCCACGACGAACAGCACGAGGTTCCCCTCGCGCCCCTCCCGGGTGGCCTGCCGCAGATCGTCCCGGCGCACGACCAGTCCCGGTCCGGACCGGCCGCGCGCCCGCTGGTGCGGCGCGGCGGCCTGCACGGTCGCCGCCAGGTGCAGCTTGGTCAGCGCCCCCTGCGGCCGGCGGGCCCCCGTGGTCCGCCCGTGCTCGGTCCGGGCCCGGGACCGCCGGCCGGCCGCGCCCTCACCGATGCCGGGCACGCTCAGCACCCTGGTCCGGAACGGCTCGGCGGACCGCACGGCCGACTGCTCCTGCCCGCCGGACGCCTGCGGCCGGCCGCCCTCACCGGCCTCGGGCCGGGCGGCATCGCCCCCGTCGCCCTGCGGGCCGGGGTCGGGCTGCGGCCGTCCACCGCCGCCGCCGGGACCGTCCGGGTCGGGATCCTCGTCGCCGTCCCCGTCGTCGCCGCCGTCCCCGTCGTTCCCGCGGTCCTCGTCGTCCCCGGCGAACTGCTCCAGCGTCTCGTCCAGCTTGTCCTCATCCAGACCCGGCGCGTCGAACGGGTTCCGCCGCCGCCGGTGCGGCAGCGCCAGCAGCGCCGCCTGCCGCACGTCCTCGGCGAGCACATCGGTCCGCCCGGCCCACGCGGCCAGCGCGGTGGCGGTCCGCGCCATGACGATGTCGGCGCGCATGCCGTCCACCTCGAAGGCCGCACAGGTCGCCGCGATCTGCTTCAGCGCACCGTCGCCCAGCCGCACCGAGGGCAGCAACGCCCGTGCGGCGACGATCCGCTGCCGCACGGCGGCCTCCTCGTCGGCCCAGCGGGCGGCGAAGGCGGTGGGGTCGTCGTCGTACGCCAGCCGGCGCCGGACGACCTCCACCCGCTGCTCCGGCTCCCGCGAGGCCGCGACCTCCACGGTGAGCCCGAACCGGTCCAGCAACTGCGGCCGCAGCTCGCCCTCTTCCGGGTTCATGGTGCCGACGAGCAGGAACTTCGAGGCGTGCCGCACGGACACCCCCTCGCGCTCCACGTACGAGGCCCCCATCGCCGCCGCGTCCAGCAGCAGGTCCACCAGGTGGTCGTGGAGGAGGTTGACCTCGTCGACGTAGAGGATCCCGCGGTGCGCGTCGGCCAGCAGGCCCGGTTCGAAGGCCTTCACGCCCTCCGCGAGCGCCCGCTCGATGTCCAGCGCGCCGACCAGCCGGTCCTCGGAGGCGCCGACGGGCAGTTCGACCATCCGCGCGGGCCGCTCGGTGCCGTTGCCCGCCTCGTGCGGGCCGTCCGGGCACGAGGGATCGGGCGAGGCCGGGTCGCACGAGAACCGGCACCCGGGCACGACGGCCACCGGGGGCAGCAGCGCCGAGAGCGCCCGCACCGCCGTCGACTTGGCGGTGCCCTTCTCACCGCGCACCAGCACGCCGCCGACCGCCGGCGACACGGCGTTCAGCAGCAGCGCGAGCCGCAGGTCGTCCTGGCCGACGACGGCCGTGAACGGGAACGGGGTGGTCACTGGTCGCCCTCCAAGTCGCCTTCCAGTTCCAGGTAGGTGGCGCGCAGCCGCTCCAGCGTGTCCGCGTCCGGCTCCGCCCACAGCCCGCGGTCCGCCGCCTCCAGCAGGCGCTCGGTGATGCCGCGCAGCGCCCACGGGTTGGACTTCTTCATGAAGTCCCGGTTCTCCGGGTCGAAGACGTACTCCGCGCTCAGCTTCTCGTACATCCAGTCGTCGACCACGCCCGCCGTCGCGTCGTAGCCGAACAGGTAGTCCACGGTCGCCGCCATCTCGAAGGCGCCCTTGTAGCCGTGCCGGCGCATGGCCGCCATCCAGCGCGGGTTGACCACGCGGGCCCGGAACACCCGGTGGGTCTCCTCGCCCAGCGTCCGGGTCCTCACCTGGTCCGGCACGGCCGAGTCGCCCACGTACGCCTCAGGGTTGGCGCCCGTCAGGTGCCGCACCATGGCGACCATGCCACCGTGGTACTGGAAGTAGTCGTCGGCGTCGACCAGGTCGTGCTCACGCGTGTCGACGTTCTTCGCCGCCACCGCGATCCGCCGGAACGCCGTCTCCATGTCCCCGCGCGCCGCCCGCCCGTCGAGTCCGCGCCCGTAGGCGTAGCCGCCCCAGACGGCGTACACCTCGGCCAGGTCGGCGTCGCTGCGCCAGTTCCGGGCGTCGATCAGCGGCAGCAGACCCGCGCCGTACGCCCCCGGCTTCGAGCCGAAGATACGGGCCGTCGCGCGCCGCCGGTCACCGTGCTCGGCCGCGTCCTCGTCCACGTGCGCACGCACGTAGTTGGACTCGGCAGGCTCCTCCAGCTCCGCCACCGCCCGTACCGCGTCGTCGATCAGCCCGACCACGTGCGGGAACGCGTCCCGGAAGAATCCGGAGATGCGGACGGTGACGTCGATGCGCGGGCGCCCCAGCTCCGCCAGGGGAACCACCTCGAAGCCCGTCACCCGCCGCGAGGCCTCGTCCCACACCGGGCGGCAGCCCAGCAACGCGAGGATCTCGGCGATGTCGTCGCCCTGGGTGCGCATCGCGGACGTGCCCCAGACCGTCAGGCCCACGGACTTCGGGTACGCGCCGGTGTCCTGGAGGTAGCGTGCGACCAGCGAGTCCGCCAGCGACTGGCCGACCTCCCAGCTCAGCCGGGACGGAATGGCCTTGGGGTCGACCGAGTAGAAGTTCCGGCCCGTCGGCAGGACGTTGACCAGACCGCGGGTCGGGGAACCCGACGGGCCGGCCGGGACGTAGCCGCCGTCCAGGGCCCGCAGGATGTGCCCGATCTCGTCCGTGGTCCGCGCCAGACGCGGTACGACCTCCTCGCACGCGAACTCCAGCACCGCGACCGCCTCGGGGAGTTCAGCGCCGAGCGCGCCCCGCAGGACCGCCGGGACGACCGCGCGGTCCCACGCCCGCGCCTCCATCTCCTCGGCGATCCGCCGGCACAGCTGCTCCAGCAGGTCGATCGCGTCGGACGCGGTCCGCGCGGGACCGTCGACCAGGTCCGTCAGCTCCACCGGCACCTTCACCGGGGCACCCGGCTCGGCCAGCAGCTCCTTCTCCACCAGCCCGAAGTGGGCCGCCAGCGAGGCCCGCAGGCCGGGGAGCGCGTTCGCCCGGCCGCCCCACACCTGCGAGGCGCGCAGCACGGCCAGGACCAGGTTGACCCGTGGTTCGCCGGCCGGGCCGCCGCCCAGGATGTGCAGCCCGTCGCGGATCTGCACGTCCTTGATCTCGCACAGGTAGCCGTCGATATGCATGACGAACTCGTCGAACGCGTCGTCGTCCGGCTGCTCGTCCACGTGCAGGTCGTGGTGCAGCTCGGCCGCCTTCACCAGCGTCCAGATCTGGGCGCGGACGGCCGGCGCCTTCGCCGGATCCAGGTCGGAGACGAGCGCGTACTCGTCCAGCAGCTGCTCCAGCTTGGCCAGGTCGCCGTAGGTGTCGGCGCGCGCCATCGGCGGCACCAGGTGGTCGACCACCGTGGCGTGCCCGCGCCGCTTGGCCTGGGTGCCCTCGCCGGGGTCGTTGACGATGAACGGGTAGATCAGCGGCAGGTCGCCGAGGACGGCGTCCGGCGCGCAGCCGGCGCCCAGTCCGAGGCCCTTGCCCGGCAGCCACTCCATCGTGCCGTGCTTGCCCATGTGCACGATCGCGTCGGCGCCGAAGGAGTGGTCCAGCCACCGGTACGCCGCCATGTAGTGGTGCGACGGCGGCATGTCCGGGTCGTGGTAGATCGCGATCGGGTTCTCGCCGAAACCGCGCGGCGGCTGGATCATCACGACGACGTTCCCGAACCGGAGGCTGGCCAGCACGATGTCGTCGCCGTCCACGTAGAGGCCGCCCGGCGGCTCGCCCCACGCCTCGGTCATCGCGTCCCGCAGCCCGGGGTCGAGTTTCTCGAACCAGGCCCGGTAGTCGGCCAGCGGCACCCGCGCGGGCGCGGCGGCCAGCTGGTCCTCCGTCAGCCACTCGACGTCGTGGCCGCCGGCCTCGATGAGGCGGTGGATCAGCTCGTCGCCGCCGGACGGGTACTCGGTGAGCCCGTACCCGGCGTCCCGCAGCGCGTCCAGCACCCGTACCGCCGACGCGGGCGTGTCCAGGCCGACCGCGTTGCCGACCCGGGAGTGCTTGGTGGGGTACGCGGTGAAGACCAGGGCGACCTTCTTCTCGGCGTTCGGCTTGTGGCGCAGCCGGGCGTGCCTGACGGCGATCCCGGCCACGCGGGCGGCCCGCTCGGGGTCGGCGACGTACACCGGCACGTCGTCGGGGCCCTGCTCCTTGAAGGAGAACGGCACGGTGATCAGCCGGCCGTCGAACTCCGGGATCGCCACCTGCATCGCCGCGTCCATCGGGGACAGGGCCGCGTCGGACTCCTCCCACGCGGCCCGCGAGGAGGTGAGGCAGAGCCCCTGCAGCACGGGGACGTCCAGGTCGGCGAGCGCGCCGACGTCCCAGGACTCCTCGTCGCCGCCCGCCGACGCCTGCGAGGCGTGCGTGCCGCCGGCCGCCAGCACGGTGGCCACCAGCGCGTCGGCACGGCCCAGCAGCTCGTACAGCCCGGCGTCCGCGCCGCGCAGCGAACCGCAGTACACCGCGAGGGCGTTGGCGCCCTGCGCCTCGATCGCCTCGCACAGGGTGTCCACGAAGGCGGTGTTGCCGCTCAGTTCGTGCGCCCGGTAGAACAGCACGCCCACGGTCGGCCGGCCGTCGACGACGGTACGGTCGCCGTGGACGCCGAACTCCGGCATCTTCCGCGGCTCCTCGAAGCCCTCACCCGTCAGCAGCACGGTGTCCGACAGGAACCGGGACAGCTCCAGCAGGTTCGCGGGACCGCCCTCGACCAGGTACTTCAGCGCCTCCGCGACCACACCGGCCGGCACCGACGACTCCGCCATCAGCTCGGCGTCCGGCACGGTCTCGCCGCCCAGCAGCACGGTCGGGATGCCGGACGCCTTCAGCGCGGCCAGCCCGTCCTCCCAGGCCCGCTTGCCGCCCAGCAGCCGTACGACGGCCAGGTCCGCGCCCTCGATCAGGCCCGGCAGCTCTCCGGCGACGTCGACCCGGGTGGGGTTGCCGATGCGGTAGCCGGCGCCGGAGGCCCGGGCCGCCAGCAGATCCGTGTCGGCGGTCGACAACAACAACACTGTGCTCATGCGGGCGCTCCCGGTGGAATGAAAGGCAGTCCTTGCGGCGCGCCCGACTCGATGAGCCGCCACAGCGCGTCCGTGTCCGCGTGCTGTTCGATGAGGTCGCCGAGCCGGTCGAGCTGCTCCTCGCGCAGCGCGGCGAAGGAGGTGTCCGGCGCGGGCACGAAACGGCGGCCCGCGGCGGCGGCCACCTCGCGCAGGAAGGCCCGGCGGAACCCGTCCGACTCCAGCGAGCCGTGCCAGTGCGTGCCCCAGGTCTGGCCGACCCGGCAGCCGTCCAGGAAGGGTTCGCCGCCCTCGACGGTGGCCACCCCGTGGTGGATCTCGTAGCCGTCGACCCGCTCGCCGAGGGCCTCGCCGCTGGGCCGGGTGAGGGTCTTCTCGCGGGCGAAGCGCACCCGGACCGGCAGCACGCCGAGACCCGGGACGGCTCCGGCGCGGGACTCGACCTCGTCCTCGATGTGCTCGCCGAGGATCTGGAAGCCGCCGCAGACCCCGAGGACGGGACGCTGTTCGGCGGCCCGCCGTACCAGCGCGTCCGCGAGCCCGCGCTCGCGCAGCCACTCCAGCGCCCGTACGGTCCCGCGCGTGCCCGGGACCACGACGAGGTCGGCGTCCGCCAGCTCCTCCGGCCGGTCCACGAACCGCACCACGACCCCCGGTTCGGCGGCCAGCGCGTCCACGTCGGTGAAGTTGGACATCAGCGGGATCGCGCACACGGCGACCCGCAGCACGTCCTCGCCGACGGGCGGGGTCACGGTGGACTCCCGGACGGTGCCGCGCAGGGAGACGCGCAGACCGTCCTCCTCGTCGATGCCGAGCCCGTGCCGGAAGGGCAGTACCCCGTAGGTCCGCCGCCCGGTCAGGTCCCGGAGCATGTCCAGCCCCGGCTCCAGCAGGGAGACATCGCCCCGGAACTTGTTCACCAGGAACCCGGCGACCAGTTCCTGGTCCTCGGGGGAGAGCAGGGCGACGGTACCGAAGAAGGAGGCGAACACGCCCCCGCGGTCGATGTCGCCGACGACGAGCACGGGCAGCCGCGCGTTGCGTGCGACGCCCATGTTGACGATGTCCGTCCGCCGGAGGTTGATCTCGGCCGGACTGCCCGCCCCCTCACAGATCACCGCGTCATACGTGCCCCGCAACTCGGCCAGGCAGTCCAGCACCGTGCCCAGCAGCCGCTGCTGGCGCCCGCCGTGGTACCCGCGTGCGCTCAGCTCGCCCACCGGCTTGCCCAGCAGCACCACCTGGCTGCTCTGCTCGCCGCCGGGCTTGAGCAGCACCGGGTTCATCAGCGCGGTCGGCTCGATCCGGCAGGCCTGCGCCTGCATCGCCTGCGCCCGGCCGATCTCGGCGCCCTCGCGCGTGACGAACGAGTTCAACGACATGTTCTGCGCCTTGAACGGCGCGACCTTCACCCCCTGGCGTACCAGCCAGCGGCAGATGCCGGCCGTCACGACGCTCTTGCCGGCGTCGGAGGTGGTGCCGGCGACGAGGAGACCACCGTTCACTTCCCGCGTCCTTTCAGCAGCCGGCGTGCGGCGAGCGTGCCGGCGAGGGCGAGCAGGCCGACGCGGCGGGAGAGCCGTACGGCCCGGTCGATGTCGCAGACCTGGACCGGCCGCCCGCCGGCGCCGTTGAGGACGGGCCGGTGCTCGACCCGCCCTCCGTAGGAGAGCGTCCCGCCCAGGCGTACGCCGAGGGCGCCCGCGAAGGAGGCCTCCACGGGACCGGCGTTGGGGCTCGGGTGCCGGCGCGCGTCGGCCTTCCAGGCGCGCAGCGCACCCCGCGGATCGGGTCCGGCCGCGGCGGCGAGTACGGCGGTCAGCCGGGCCCCCGGCCAGCCGGCGACGTCGTCGAGGCGGGCGGAGGCCCAGCCGAAGCGCCGCAGGCGGGGGGACTTGTGGCCGACCATCGCGTCCAGGGTGTTGACCGCCCGGAACCCGAGGAGCCCCGGGACCCCCGCGACGGCACCCCAGACGAGGGCGCCGACGACGGCGTCCGAGGTGTTCTCGGCGACCGACTCGACCACGGCCCGGGCGACACCGTCGGCGTCCAGCGCCTGCGGGTCCCGGCCGCACAGGTGGGGCAGCCGGGCCCGGGCGGCGTCGATGTCCCCGGCCTCCAGGGCGCGCCCGATGGCGCGGGCCTCGCGGGCGAGCGAGGTGCCGCCGACGACGGCCCAGGTGGCGGCGGCGGTCAGCGCGACGGAGGCGGTGGGGGAGGGGCGTACGGCGCGTGCGGCGAGTGCGCCGAGCGCGACGGCGCCACCGGCGCACACCGTGGTGTGCAGGGCGCCCCAGCCGCGGTGGTCGTGCCACAACGCGCCTTCCACGGCCCCGGCCGCCCGTCCGAAAGCAGCGACCGGATGTCCGCGGCGGGGATCGCCGAGGAGCAGGTCGCCGAGGACGCCGGCGGCGGCGCCGTACGCGTACGTGCGATCGGCACCCATCGGCTCAGCCGGCCGTGGGCACAGGAACGGGCCCGACAGGCCTGGTGCTGGTCCTCGATCGGCAGCCGAGCATGGCGATATGTGTCCTCACTCAGGGTGTCCGCGCCCTGGTTCGACGTGAATCGGCGGTGAGAGTTCCTGGCTCCCGGGGGTTCTTCCCCGGTGACAGTGGCGGGACCGCGCCGGATTCGCACCGGCTTCCTCTCCTGCCGCCGTTGATGGCCTGGGCAGTCCACCACGCGCCCGGAACGGCCGTCAACTTGCCTTTGACCTGCGTGGGGACAGTGTGCTGATCCCCACACCGCGGGGCGTGCGGGGTCTGCCGGGGTACGACGAAGGCTCCCCGCACGGCGTGTGCGGGGAGCCTTTCGGTGGTGTGGTCAGGCCTTGGCCACGATCAGGTTGATGCCGTACGCCACCGCCGCCGCGCAGGCGGCGAAGCAGAGGTAGGCGCCGGTGACGGCGAGGGCGGCGGAGCCCCCCTGTGCCGTGGCCTTCTCGCGCCGGTTCAGGCCCGCGATGCCGAGCGTGAACAGGGTCACCAGGCCCACGGTGGCCACGAGACTGACGCCGAACACGGAGCCCAGGGCTGCCCAGTCGATCTTCATAGTGCTTCCTTCGGTAACCGGGTGCTCGGGGTCAGACCGCGGCGGCCGGCGGGGCGGCCGGGGCCGGTTCGGCGGACGCGGTGGCCTGCTGCGGGAACGTGAGGTCCACCTCGGCGGCGACCGTGCCGGTGGGCGGCGGGATCACGGCGGCGATGGCGGTGGTGACCACACCGGCCGGCTCCTCGGTCTCCTCCACCACGTTGGTGTGGTCGACGACCTCGCGGCGGGAGATCTTCCAGATCGCGGCGGACGCGGCGACCAGGAAGACGGCGACCACGGCGGTGCCCCAGTCACCGAGGTCGGTGACGGACTCGGCGCCCGCGCCGACCAGCGCGGCGGCCGGGAGGGTGAGCGCCCAGGCGACGAACATGCGGGTCGCGGTCGACCAGCGGACCACACCGCCCTTGCGGCCCAGGCCCGCGCCCATCACCGAGCCGGAGACGACGTGGGTGGTGGAGAGGGAGAAGCCGAGGTGGGAGGAGGCCAGGATGGCGGTCGCGGCGCTGGTCTGGGCGGCGAAGCCCTGGCGCGGCTCCAGGTCGGTCAGGCCCTTGCCCATGGTGCGGATGATGCGCCAGCCGCCGATGTAGGTGCCGAGCGCGATGGCCAGGCCGGCGGAGAGGATCACCCAGGTGGGGGGGTTGGAGCCGGGGGCGATCGAGCCGCCCGCGACGAGGGCGAGGGTGATGATGCCCATCGTCTTCTGGGCGTCGTTGGTGCCGTGCGCGAGGGAGACCAGGCCGGCGGAGGCGATCTGGCCGACGCGGTAGCCCTTGCGGGTGGCCTCGCCCTCGGCGGTGCCGCCGACGCCGTAGGAGAACCGGGTGGCCAGCAGCGAGGCGAGGCCCGCCACGATCGGCGCGGCGACGGCCGGGAGCAGCACCTTGGTGACGAGGACGTCACCGTGGACGGCGCCGAAGCCGGCGGAGGCGACGGTGGCGCCGACCAGGCCGCCCATCAGGGCGTGCGAGGAGCTGGACGGCAGGCCCACGAGCCAGGTCAGCAGGTTCCAGAGGATCGCGCCGACCAGGGCGGCGAAGATGACCTCGGGACGGATGCCGGTCTCGTCGACGAGACCCTTGGAGATCGTGTTCGCGACCTCCACGGAGAGGAAGGCGCCCACGAGGTTGAGGACGGCGGACATGGCGACCGCGATCTTCGGCTTCAGGGCGCCTGTGGAGATGGTGGTGGCCATCGCGTTCGCGGTGTCGTGGAAACCGTTCGTGAAATCGAACGCGAGAGCGGTTACCACCACTATCGCGAGGATCAGCGAGAAGCTTTCCATTTACCCAGGCAATCGTTCGAGGTCATTGGCTGGTCGAACGTAGGCAACCTGGGTGAACGGAAGATGAACTGGGACGGGCGTGGGGATGTCCGTCACGCGCGTACGAGGCTTCGCTCTCCCCTCCCGGCCCGGGCGCCCCTTGGCTAGCGGCCCCGGGCCAGGACCCGCAGCCTGCTCAGGGAGCCGCCGAAGAGATTCTGGTCACCCGGCAGCCGGCCCTTGGTGCCGTACTGCCAGAACGTCCAGTACCGCCAGCCGCCGGGCAGGGCGCCCGGCCGGGAGGTGCCGTGACGGGCGATCCACAGGGCGTGCGAGGAGGAGAAGGCGCGGCTGTTCCCGGTGCACAGCCTCCACCACTGGGTCGTGGTGTAGATCACCGGCCGGCGGCCGGTGAGCCGCTTGATCTCGTCGCTGAACGACCGGATCCAGCGGACCATCTCCTTCCCGTCCAGCCCGTAGCACTTGTGCCGTGCGTCGTACGGGTTGTACTCGACGTCCAGCGCGGGCGGCAGCGTCCAGCCGTCCGCCCGCCAGTCCCCGCCGTGCCGCACGAAGTAGGCCGCCTGCCGGGCCCCGGAGGACCGGTCCGGCAGCGCGAAGTGGTACGCGCCCCGGATCAGGCCCGCCGCGCGGGCGCCGGTGTACTGCCCGGAGAAGTAGGGGTTGCGGTAGTCCGTGGACTCGGTCGCCTTGATGTACGCGAACCGGGCGCCCCGGGCCCGGGCGGCGGCCCAGCCGATCCGCTTCTGGTGCGACGACACGTCGTGTCCCCGGGGCAGCCCGCCGCCGGCCCTCGGCATCCCGGTGGTGCCCGGCAACCCCACCGCCTCCGGCACCTCCACCGCCTCCGGCACCGCGACGGCGTCCGGGACCGTGGGCGCCTGCCGGATCCCGGGCGTCCGGGCGGAACCGGTGGCGGTGGCCGGCGGGGACGCGCCGGCCCCGGCCCGCCCGGCCGCCCTCGGTGAGTTCACCGACGTCGACGCCGGTGGTCCGGCCGGACCGGCGGGTGCCCCCCAGGCGGGCGTTTCCCCTGCGGGCGCGGCCCACGCGGGCGCGGGGCCGGCGAGGGCGAGGGCCGCCGTGGCCGCGGCGAGAGCCGCGGCGCGGCGGCGGGCGAGGGTGCGTTCACGGGCCATGCGTCTCCCCGGGGCGGCGGACGGCGGACGGCCTGCTCCTCCGCGGGCCGGTCGTCCAATGGGCAAGAGGGACCATTGAAAAACCCGGCGATCACCGAATGGGCGACGATTTGCTGCGGTTTTGAGGGGTATGTCATAAAATCCGCCCGTTCGGTCGCACGGTTTCCGGGCGGAAGCCGCCGTCCCGCCCGCTCCCCGGACCTCCGGCTGGCAGGATCACCGCATGGCTGAACCGCTTCTGCACACGGACGACGGACACCGGGACGAGGTACGGCTCTGGGTGGAACTGGTCGCTACGGCGCGCCGCAGCGTCGCCGACGGACTGGTCGTCGGCACCTCCGGCAACGTCTCCGCCCGCATCGGGGACCTGGTGCTGGTCACCCCCTCGGGCGTCCCCTACGACCGGCTCACCCCCGCCGACATCACCGGCGTCGACCTCACCGGACGCCAGGTGCTCGGCACCCTCGTACCGACCAGCGAGCTGCCCATGCACCTCGCCGTCTACCGCACCACCGACGCCCGAGCCGTCGTCCACACCCACGCCGTGCACGCGACCGCGGTCTCCACGCTCGTGCCCGAGCTCCCCCCGGTCCACTACATGACCAGCGCCCTCGGCGGCCCCGTACGGGTCGCCCCCTACGCCACCTACGGCACCGACGAACTGGCCGAGAACATGCTCCGCGCCCTCGCCGGCCGCTCCGGCTGCCTGCTGCAGAACCACGGCACGATCACCTACGGCGCCACCCTCGACCAGGCCTACGACCGCTCCGCCCAGCTGGAGTGGATGTGCCGGCTGTGGCTGACGGCGTCCTCGGTGCCGGGCCTGACACCGTCCCTGCTCACGGAGGCACAACTCGCGCAGGCCGGGGAACGCTTGAAGGGATACGGCCAACGGAGGTGACCCCGTGCCCCACCGCAACCCGCCCCGAGCCCTGACCGCTCCGCTCGACCTGCTCCGCCGCACCGGCGCGAGCCGGCCGGGTTGGATCCGCGGCACCGGCGCGCCGCGCCCCCGGCTTCCGCTGGCCGGGGGGCCGGTCCGCGCCGACACTGGAGCCGTGCGCACCGCAAAGGCGACCGCCACCGCACTCACCGCCGCCCTGGCGGCCGGCACGGCTTCCGTGGTCGCCGGCCGGCTGGCCAGCGCCGCCGCGCTGAAGGCGCCCGCGGGGCGTCCGCTGCCCACCGAGCCCCGCCTCACCGTGCACGGCACGGCCGCAGGCCAGATCACGCTCACCCGCGACCTGGCAGCCCTGCGCCCCGGCACCTACGGACTGGCCGGCGACGGCTCCCACGCGGTCGTCGGCCCCGTCCTGGAGGCGGCCGAGCACACCGCCGACACCGTCGTACGCCGCCTGGAACGCGTCACCCACGGCACCCTCGCCCCCGGCGACGCGGTGTGGCTCACCCCGAACCTGTACGTCGGCGACCCCGGCGCCGCCCTCGGCCTGGACCACGCCGACGTCGACGTGCCCGGGGAGCTCGGACCCCTGCCCGCCTGGTTCGTGCCCGGCGACCGGAACACCTGGGTGATCGCCCTGCACGGCCTCGGCACGACCCGGGAACACGCCCTCAACGTCATGCGCTTCCTGCACGGCCGCCGGCTGCCGGTCCTCGCCCTCGCCTACCGAGGCGACCTCGGCGCCCCGCGCCCGCCGGACGGGCTGAACCACCTCGGCGAGACCGAGTGGCGCGACGTCGAGGCGGCGATCCGCTACGCCCTGCGGCACGGCGCCCGCCGGGTCGTGCTGCTCGGCTGGTCCACCGGCGCCACCATGGCCCTGCGCGCCGCCGAGCGCTCCGCCGTCCGCGACCGCGTCGCCGGGCTCGTCCTCGACTCGCCGGTGCTCAGCTGGGAGGCCACGCTGCGCGCCCTGGCCCGGGCCCGGCACACCCCGCCGTCGCTGCTGCCGCTCGCCGTGCGGGCCGCGCAGGGCCGGGCCGGACTGCACGCCGACCGGATCGCCGGGACCCCCGACGCCGACCGGCTGCGGGTCCCCACCCTGATCGTCCACGGCCCGGACGACCAGGTCGCCCCCTACGAGTTCTCCCGCAGGCTCGCCCACCGCAGCGCCGGCCTCGTCTCCCTGCACACCGTCGCACGCGCCCCGCACGGGGCCATGTGGAACGCGGACCCCGCGGAGTACGAGGAGCAGCTGCGCCGGTTCCTGACCCCGCTGATGTGACCCCCGGGCCCCCGGCACGCATCCGGCCGCCACCGGGCCGACACCGGCACGAAGCATTCCGTTTCAGACCGTACCGATGGCCTGATCGGGTCGCCACGGCCCGTCCCGCGCCCCGTGCGTTGGCCAGCCCGGTAGCCCGCCGTGACATTCCGTTTGGGTTTTCGGACCGTCAACCGGAAGACTGCACCCGTGACGTCCCGTATCCCGCGCGACTCCAGGCTCCGACTCGTCCGACCGCGACCCCTGGCCGCCGCCCCCAGAGCTGTGAACCAGAGGCGCCCACAGCGCCCCGCACCCCGGCCGCCGGAGGGCACACCCGCCCCGGCCGAACTGGCCGGAATGGCCCGCACCAGGCTGGCCGGCGCGGCCCGCGTCGCCCGCTGGGCCGATGCCGCCCTCGGCCCCGGCCGCGCCGGTGCCACCACCGACGGCAAGGCCACCCTCTCCGCCGCCACCGCCGAACGCGCCGCCGCGGAACTGGGCCTGACCGCCGCTCAGGTCCGCGCCGACTGGGACACCGCCCGCCTCGCCGGACTCGTCGAGGTGCACGGCGACAGCGCGCGTCCCGGCTGGCGGCTGCGCGCCTGGGACCGCGACGACAGCGCCGTACTGCGCGGCTGGGTCGCCCTCTTCGACGCCTGGTCGCTCGCCTGCCCGGAACCGGACGGGCACGAACCGGCCGCGGTCGCCGAGGTCGTCTCGGCCATGCCCCAGGTGCTCTCCTTCCTCCAGCTGTCCGCCGGCCCGGTCCCGGTCGAGCAGCTGCTCGACCTGCTGCAGCAGCGGGTCACCGAACTGCGCACCGAACGCTGCGAGGTCTCCTACGAGCCCGGCACCGGCGGCCCCGCCGGATCCCCGGTCCCGGCCGACCCGGCACCCGCCGAGCACGCCCCGCTCGCCCCGCTGCTCGACTGGGCGCTGAGCGCCCTCGCCGCCGTCGGCGCCCTCACCTACGGCGACGGCCAGGCCACGCTCACCCCGCTGGGCAACTGGGCGGTCTGGGTCAAGCTGGAGCAGATCTGCGTGGCCGCGCAGAGCCCGGCCGGCAACATCGAGCAGTCCGCCGAGGACATGCTCCGCGGCTGCGCCCAGCTCCGCCCCAACGCGGCCCGCGCCGAGTACCGCGCCTGGCTCGCCGCCCGCCCCGTCGGCAGCGCCGTCACCGAGCTGATCGGCGCCGCCCGCGGCGACGACGCCCTGCTGCGCGGCCTGGCCTTCGAGGCGCTGCGCGTCGTCGGCGCCCCCGCCGAGCCCGACGTGCGGTCCGTCGTGGACGAGCCTGCGCTGCGGCCGTACGCGCTGCTGTGGCTCGCCGAGCACGACGGCATCGACCCGGAGGACGCCCACGAGGTGCTCACCCGGGAGGAGGCCACCTGGCTGTGGGTGGACACCGCCGCCGCCGTCGCCGACCACGGCGAGGCGCCGATGCTGGTCCGGCACCTGGAGTCCGCGGTGCAGCCCACCGTGCCCCAGCTGCTCGACGAGGTCCGCGCCGTCGGCCACCCGCGCACCGTGCAGGTCCTGGTCGCGCTCGCCGCCGCCCACCCCGACCCGGCCCTGGCCAAGGCCGTCCGCCGGGCCGCCTTCCAGGTGCACACCGGAGGCTGAGCCGCAGAGGAGCGGCTGAGGCGGCTGAGGCGGCCGAGGGGGGCCGGCGCGGGCGTGGCGCGGCCGCGGCTCAGACGCCGAGGTCGGGGGCGTACGTCCCGAAGCTCCAGACGTTGCCCTCGGCGTCCCGGGCCATGTAGTCCCGCGACCCGTAGTCCTGGTCCGTCGGGGGCACCAGGATCTCCACGCCGTGCTCGACGGCCCGCTGGTGGTGCGCGTCCACGTCGTCCACCACGACGTACACCCCGGCGGGTCCCGCGTCCCGCATCACCGTGTCGAAGACACCGCCACGGCCCTTGGATCCGATCATCACCACGCCGTTGCCCTGGACCAGCTCGGCGTGCATCACCGTGCCGTCCTCCGTCTCGTACACCGACAGCTCGGTGAAGCCCAGGGCCTCCGTCAGCTGCCGGATCGCCGCCCTCGCGTCCGCGTACAGCAACGTGGGACAGATGCCCGGTCGTGCGCCGCCGCCCGTGCCCGTCATGCCGATCACTCCTTCGCGCACCGGTTACGCCCTGCGTTCCCGAGTCTCGCAGCCGCCACCGACACCGTCCCTGCCGAAGGTGCCCGGAGCCCTGCCGCGGGGCGAACCGCCGAACGGGGGACATCGCGTCCGCACCTGCCGGGACAGCCCGCCGGCCCGGCCGGCGGTGACTACGCTCGGCGCCTGATCCGGACGGTGGAGACCAGGAGGGGGCAAGGTGGCGCTTCCACCCCGCGGCCCCCGCCCCCGCCCGGCCGCCGCGGCCCTCCCCTCCGGTGCGGGGCCGCCCGCCTGGCCCCGCACCCCCGCCCTGCTCCGCCGAGCCGCCGCCGGCCTCCTCGTCGCGCTCCTCGCGCTCGGTCTGCTCGGAGCGGCCCGCCATCTCAGGCCCGCTCCCTACGGCGACCGGCTGCTGAACAGCGGGCAGGGCCGGCCCGGGCAGGCGGAGTGGGCGGCGCGGGCGCACGCCGGTGCCCTGGCCGGCTTCGACAGCCGTACCGGCGCGCTGCGCTGGCGCTACGCGCGCGCGGGGCACCGCCCGCTCGCCGTGCTCCCCGCGCGCGGGGAGGCGATCGCGCTCTGGGACGACGGGCTGCTCACCGACACCGACGGCCGGTCCGTGCGCTGGCACCGGGCGCTGCCCGACGCGGCCGAGTGGCTCCCGGCCCAGGGCGGCACCGGCGTGCTGCGCCCCCTCGGCCGCGGCATCCTGGCCGTCGTCACCCCGCGCCGGGTCACCGCGTACCGCACCGCCGACGGGGACCTGCGCTGGGTGCTGCCCGCCCGCGGGGGCTGTGCGTTCCGGCCGGAGAGCGCCGTGCGGCGGGGCGCGGCCCTGCTCCTCGCCCAGCCGTGCGCCGACTCCGCCTGGACCGCCCAGCTCGTGGCCCTGGACGACCTGGGCCGGATCGCGCCCGGCCGCACCCCGCTGGGCAACGATCCGCCCAGCTCGCGCCCCGGACGCCGGCCGCGGCGCCCGGACGCAGGAAAAGCCCTTGCCCGCCCCCGTTAGACTGGTCCCCATGGCCATTCTCCTCGCGCATTAGACGGCGGGAACGTCCTCAGCCGCCCACCCGCCAACCTCCCTGTACGCCCTGGAGTCTGTCCTTGATCTCCGCCTCCGGTATCGAGCTGCGCGCCGGTGCGCGCGTCCTCATCGAGAACGCCACCTTCCGTGTCGCCAAGGGCGACCGCATCGGTCTCGTCGGCCGCAACGGCGCGGGCAAGACCACCCTCACCAAGGTCCTCGCCGGCGAGGGCATCCCGGCGTCCGGCACCGTCACCCGCTCCGGCGAGGTCGGCTACCTCCCGCAGGACCCCCGCACCGGCGACCTCGACGTCCTGGCCCGCGACCGGGTCCTCTCCGCGCGCGGCCTGGACGTGCTGATCCGCAAGATGCGCGAGAACGAGGAGCGCATCGCGACCGGCAAGGGCTCGACCCGCGAGAAGGCCCTCAGGCAGTACGAGCGCCAGGAGACGGAGTTCCTCACCAAGGGCGGGTACGCCGCCGAGGCCGAGGCCGCCACCATCGCCGCCGCGCTGAACCTGCCCGACCGGGTGCTCGGCCAGCCGCTGCACACGCTCTCCGGCGGTCAGCGCCGCCGTATCGAGCTGGCCCGGATCCTGTTCTCCGATGCCGACACCCTGCTGCTCGACGAGCCGACCAACCACCTCGACGCGGACTCGATCATCTGGCTGCGGGACTACCTGAAGACCTACCGCGGCGGCTTCATCGTGATCTCCCACGACGTCGACCTGGTCGAGACGGTCGTCAACAAGGTGTTCTACCTGGACGCGAACCGGTCCGTGATCGACGTCTACAACATGGGCTGGAAGCTGTACCAGCAGCAGCGCGAGGCCGACGAGAAGCGCCGCAAGCGGGAGCGGGCCAACGCGGAGAAGAAGGCCGCCGCGCTGCACTCGCAGGCCGACAAGATGCGGGCGAAGGCGACCAAGACCGTTGCCGCGCAGAACATGGCGCGCCGGGCCGACAAGCTCCTCGCGGGCCTGGACGCGGTCCGGGTGTCCGACAAGGTCGCCAAGCTCCGCTTCCCGGAGCCGGCGCCCTGCGGCAAGACCCCGCTGACGGCCGAGGGCCTGTCGAAGTCGTACGGCTCGCTGGAGATCTTCACCGACGTCGACCTCGCCATCGACAAGGGCTCGCGGGTCGTCATCCTCGGCCTCAACGGCGCCGGCAAGACCACCCTGCTGCGACTGCTCGCGGGCGTGGAGACGCCGGACACCGGCCGGGTCGTCCCCGGCCACGGCCTCAAGCTCGGCTACTACGCGCAGGAGCACGAGACCCTGGACGCCGACCGCACCGTTCTGGAGAACATGCGCTCGGCCGCCCCCGACATGGACCTGGTCGAGGTCCGCAAGGTGCTCGGCTCGTTCCTGTTCTCCGGTGACGACGTCGACAAGCCGGCCGGGGTCCTCTCCGGCGGCGAGAAGACCCGCCTCGCCCTGGCCACCCTGGTCGTCTCCTCCGCGAACGTGCTGCTCCTGGACGAGCCGACCAACAACCTGGACCCGGCCAGCCGCGAGGAGATCCTCGGCGCCCTGCGCACCTACAAGGGCGCGGTCGTCCTCGTCACGCACGACGAGGGGGCCGTCGAGGCGCTCCAGCCGGAGCGGATCATCCTGCTCCCGGACGGCGTCGAGGACCTGTGGGGCTCCGACTACGCGGATCTCGTCGCCCTGGCGTGACCGGATGCGGGGTGACCCGGACCTGGTGTGACCGGACCCGGCGTGATCGAAAGCCTGATCCACTGTGTATGGATCATTCGGCCGATCCGTGATCCATCATCTGTGTGAGATCTCCTCGTATCGAGGTGTGTCGTACACGGATTTTCCGGCCGATCCCCCGGCAGTCGGGGGGTCGGCCGTTTCGCGTCGCTGACCTGGCACTTCGCGAATCCACCCGTACGGCCCCGCGGACCGCACCCCCATGGAATTTCCACTTCCGCTTGTGGGGGCCCGCTCCTGTCGTCACAACGATGTCTCACCGACCTTGCCGAATGGGTGGCCATCGGGCCCGGGAGGGGTGATCATGAGGAGACCAGAGCGCACTTCCCATGAGGAGGCACGGGTGGCCGAGACTCTGAAGAAGGGCAGCCGGGTGACCGGCGCCGCGCGCGACAAGCTCGCGGCAGACCTGAAGAAGAAGTACGACTCCGGTGCGAGCATCCGGGCACTGGCCGAGGAGACCGGCCGCTCGTATGGCTTCGTGCACCGGATGCTCAGCGAGTCGGGCGTCACGCTCCGTGGGCGTGGCGGAGCGACCCGGGGTAAGAAGGCCGCTTCGTCCTGACTCCGGGCGGCCCATCGGCTTCGATGGTGGCCACCCGGTCGGCGAACCGACCGGCCGGGTGGTTACTGTGCAGTCACTTAGCTTCGCTCTGCTGACCGCACCCATCGGAGGCGCCCCATGGCTTCGCCCGAGCAGGACCTCGTTCCCGCACTCGACAAGGACGGCGTACGGCTCACCGTCGACGACGCGCTCGCCACGGTGACGCTGACCAACCCGGCCAAGCGCAACGCGCAGAGCCCCGCCCTGTGGCGGGCGCTCGCCGAGGCCGGGCGGCTGCTGCCGGGCTCCGTCCGCGTCGTCGTGCTGCGGGGCGAGGGCAAGTCCTTCTCCGCCGGGCTGGACCGCCAGATGTTCACTCCGGAGGGGATCCCGGGCGAGCCGTCCTTCATCGAACTCGCGCGCCGTGACGACGCCGGGCTCGACGCGACCATCGCCGAATTCCAGGAGGCCTTCACCTGGTGGCGGCGGACCGACCTCGTGTCCATCGCCGCCGTCCAGGGACATGCCATCGGGGCCGGCTTCCAGCTCGCGCTCGGCTGCGACCTGCGGGTCGTCGCCGACGACGTGCAGTTCGCCATGCGCGAGACCAGCCTCGGCCTCGTACCCGACCTGACCGGCACGCACCCGCTGGTCGGGCTCGTCGGATACGCCCGCGCGCTGGAGATCTGCGCGACCGGGCGGTTCGTCGGGGCCGAGGAGGCGGTGTCGAGCGGGCTGGCCAACCTCGCGGTGCCCGCGGGGGAACTCGACGCTGCCGTACGGGACCTGGCGGCCGCGCTGCTGGCCGCACCGCGGGACGCCGTCGTGGAGACCAAGGCGCTGCTCCAGGGTGCGGTGGACCGTACGTACGACGAGCAGCGCGCGGCCGAGCGGGCCGCCCAGGCCCGGCGGCTGCGGGACCTGGCCGGCCTCGGCGAATGACCTCCCCGGCCGGCTCCCGACGCTGATCGGCACGGCCCCCGCCGACCGGCCCGGCAGGACGTCCCGCGCCACGTACCACCACGCGGGCCTGCCGGGCCGCGTCCGGGGCCCGGCGCGTCGCACCACAGGCCGTCGGTCCCGGGGACGAACGCCGTGCTCCCCCGGGGGAGCACGGCGGTGAGCGCGTGCGGCGCGGGCCGTCAGAAGCCGTGCCGCGAGCCGCCGTCCACCGGCACCATGACCCCGGTCAGGTACGAGGCCGCCGGCGACAGCACGAAGGCCGCCACCCGCCCGAACTCCTGCGGCGCCCCGTACCTGCGCAACGGGATCCGCGACTCGCTGGCCGCCCGCGTGGCGTCGGGGTCCGCCGAGCGCGCGTCCAGCTCGCGCACGCGGTCCGTGTCGATACGCCCCGGCACCAGCCCCACCACCCGGATCCCGCGCGGCCCCAGCTCGTCGGAGAGCGACTTGGCGAACCCGGCGAGTCCGGGCCGCAGCCCGTTGGACACCGTCAGCCCGGGGATCGGCTCGTACACCGAGCCCGACAGCACGAACCCGATGACACCGCCCTCCTCCAGCTCGGCCGCCGCCGCGCGGGCGAGCCGCACCGCGCCCAGGAACACCGACTCGAACGCGTCCCGCCACTGCTCGTCGGTGGTGTCGGCGACGAACCCGGGCGGCGGCCCGCCCACGCTCACCAGCACCCCGTGAAAGCCGCCGAAGTGCTCACGGGCGGCGGCGACCAGCCGCTCGGGAGCCCCCGCGTCGGCGTTGTCCACGGCCACACCGACCGCGTTCGGGCCCAGTTCGGCGGCCGCGTCGGCGACCCGCTTCCCGTCCCGCCCCGTGACGACCACCTTCGCCCCGTCCGCGATCAGCTCCCGCGCGGTGGCGTTGCCCAGCCCGCGGGTGGCGCCGGTGACGACGTACACCCTGTCCTTCAGTCCAAGATCCATGGCCCTATCCTGCCTGCTCGCACCCGAACAGGGTGAGGGCGGTGTTCACCAGGCCGACGTGGCTGAACGCCTGCGGGAAGTTGCCCAGCTGGCGGCCGTCCGACGGGTCGTACTCCTCGGCCAGCAGACCCACGTCGTTGCACAGGCCCACCAGCCGGTCGAACAGTGCGCGCGCCTCCTCCGTCCGGCCGGTCAGGTGCAGCGCGTCGGCCAGCCAGAACGAGCAGGCGAGGAAGGCACCCTCGCCGCTCGGCAGCCCGTCGACCACCGAATCCTCGGTGTCGTAGCGGCGCAGGAAGCCGCCGTGGCCGAGGCCGTCGCGGATCGCGTCGACCGTGCCGACCACCCGCGGGTCGTCCGGAGGCAGGAACCCCACACGCGGGATGAGCAGCAGGGAGGCGTCGAGTTCCCGGGAACCGTAGGACTGGGTGAAGGTGTTGCGCTCCGGGTCGAAGCCCTTCTCGCACACCTCCCGGTGCACCTCGTCCCGCAGTCTGCGCCAGCCCTCCAGGTCACCGCGCAGCTCGTGGTGCTTCTCCAGGGTCCGCACCGCCCGGTCGGCGGCCACCCACACCATCACCTTGGAGTGCACGAACCGCCGCCGGCCGCCGCGCACCTCCCACAGCCCCTCGTCCGGCTGCCGCCACGCCGATTCCAGGAACGTCAGCAGCGAGCGCTGCAGGGCCCACATGTGGGGCTTCGAGGGCAGGCCGGAGGAGCGGGCCAGCGACAGCGCGTCCATCACCTCGCCGTACACGTCCAGCTGGAGCTGGTCGACGGCGGCGTTGCCGGTGCGTACGGGGGAGGAGCCGGCGAAGCCGGGCAGCCAGGGCAGTTCGGTCTCCGGCAGCCGCCGCTCGCCCGCGACGCCGTACATGATCTGCAGGTCGGCCGGGTCGCCGGCGACCGCGCGCAGCAGCCAGTTCCGCCAGGCCTCGGCCTCCTCGTGATAGCCCGCCTTGAGCAGTACGCCGAGGGTGAGGGTGGCGTCGCGCAGCCAGCAGTACCGGTAGTCCCAGTTGCGCACCCCGCCCGGCTGCTCGGGCAGCGAGGTGGTCGGCGCGGCGACGATCCCGCCGGTCGGGGCGTAGGTGAGGGCCTTGAGGGTGATGAGGGAGCGGACGACCGCGTCCCGGTAGGGGCCGTCGTAGCGGCACCGGCGGGCCCAGCGCCGCCAGTCGGTGACGCTGCTCTCCAGCGCCTCGTACGGGTCGATGAGCGGCGGGCGTCTCTCGTGCGAGGGGTGCCAGGTCAGCACGAACGCGACCCGCTCCCCCTCGGCGACGGTGAACTCCGCGTGGGTGCCGAAGTCCTCGCCCCAGGTGTGCACGGCCGGCTCGGAGCGCAGCCAGGCGGAGTCCGGCCCGGCGACGGCCACCCGGTGGCCGTCGGAGCGGCGCACCCACGGTGTGATCGAGCCGTAGTCGAAGCGCAGGCGCAGCGTGCTGTGGACGGTGACCCGGCCGCTGACCCCCTCCACGATCCGGACGACGTCGGGGGCGTGCTCGCGCTGCGGCATCAGGTCGGTGACGCGTACCGTGCCGTCGGCGGTCTCCCACTCGGTGTCCAGGACGAGGGTGTCGGGCCGGTAGGCGCGGCGGGTGCAGACGTCCGCCCCCGTGGGGGCGATCCGCCAGTGGCCGTGGTCGTCGTCACCCAGCAGCCGGGCGAAGCAGGCACCGGAGTCGAAGCGCGGCAGGCACAGCCAGTCGATGGAGCCGTCCTTGCCGACCAGGGCCGTGGTCTGCTCGTCTCCGATGAGGGCGTAGTCCTCGATGCGCGCGTTCACGGGATGCGGTTTCCCGTGGGGCCAGGGGGCCAATCAGTGGGACGCCGGGGGAGTGACGTCCCGGGGTCACACCGCGGCCGACTCGCTCTCCTCGGGCGCGCTCTCCTGCGGCTGCCGCTCCGCCGCCGCCTCCTCCTGGTCGCGGAGCTCCCGCCGGACCAGGAACCACCAGCCGACCGGAACGGCCGCCGCGAACAGCCACCACTGGATCATGTACGCGTAGTTCAGCGGAGCGTCCTCGCTGCCCGGGTCGGAGATCTGCTCCGGGGAGCCGCCCTTGGCCCGTGGTGCGGTCTGCTGGATGTATCCGCCGAGCACCTCGGCGCCCAGCCGGTGTGCCTCCTCGGCGCTGTTGATCAGCATGATCTGCCGGTCGGGCAGGCCCCTGACGTTCTTGATGCCGCTCGCCGCGGTCGTCTCGTCGGCCATCAGGCGCCCCGTGACGGTGACCCGGCCGGCCGGCGGGGCGGGGACCTTCGGGAAGGCGGTCTGCACGCCGTTCGCGGGGATCCATCCGCGGTTGACCAGCAGCACCTTGCCGTCGTCGAGGACGAACGGGGTGAGGACGTGGAAGCCGACCTGGTCGTCGGAGTTCGTCCGGCGCCGGACCACCACCTCCCTGGCGGTGTCGAAGGTGCCGGTCGCGGTGACCGTGCGGTACTTCTCGGCGCGGGTCACGTGGTGCCCGGGGGAGGTCAGCCGCTCGACCGGGACCGGCTTGGCGTGCAGCGCCGTGGAGACCAGGTCGTTGCGGGCGGTGCGCTCCTCGTACCGGTGCTGCTGCCAGAAACCCAGCCGGATCATCGTCGGGATCAGCGCGATCGCGACGAGCGTGAGGATCACCCACTGGCGGGACGACAGGAAGCGGTAACGGTGCACCCCACGACGGTACCTCCGGGGCGTGGGGTGCATTCGGGCGGGTACCGGGTCAGACGCGGTCGACGATCCCCGCCTTCCCCTGTTCCCGGGCGCAGTGGGCGCCGCAGTAGAACATGCCGTCGGCCTCCACCCCCTGGCCGATGATCGAGACCTTGCAGTTCTCGCAGACGGGGGCCATGCGGTGGATCGCACAGGAGAAGCAGTCGAAGACGTGGACGGCGCCCTGTGCGTGGACCTCGAAGGCCATCCCGTAGTCATTGCCGCAAACTTCGCATTTCGCCATGCGCCACAGGGTGAGGCGTCACCGGTCCGCGGGCGAGCCGGGGCCGGGTGAGTCGTGCGGCAATCACCCGTCCGTACGATCACCCGACCGTGTGGCGTCTACCCGTCGGCGGGCTCGACGTCCCCGAGCAGCTGGCCGAACGCGGCCTCGTCCACGACCGGGGTGCCGTACTGCCGTGCCTTGACCGTCTTCGACGTGCCCGAGTCGGGGTCGTTGGTCACCAGCAGGCTGGTCAGCCGGGAGATGCTGGTGGCGACGTGCAGCCCGGCCTCGACGGCACGGTCCTCCAGCAGCTCCCGCTCGGTCGAGGTGTCGCCGGAGAAGGCCACCCGCATGCCCTGTTTGAGGCGTTTGCCGTCTTCGTAGCGACCCGGGTTGGGATAGGGGCATGCGGGCCTTTTGCGGGAGGGGCGCCAACTGCCGCCCCGGTAGCCGCCGTAGCCGCCCGACGACTGCCGCGGCACCGGCCGGTCCGACCACTCCGTCAGCGGCCGGCACTCCAGCAGCGGCAGCCGTACGCCGCCCGCCGCCGCGGCCCGCAGACTGGGCCGGAACGCCTCCGCCAGCACCCGTGCGTCGTCCAGTGCGTGGTGCGCCCGCTGCTGCACGACCCCGAAGTGCGCCGCCAGCGACTCCAGCTTGTGGTTCGGCAGCGGCAGCTGCAGCTCCTTCGACAGCGCGATGGTGCACAGCCGCTGGCGCACCGGGGCCTCGCGCCGCACGCGCGCGTACTCCCGCGCGATCATCTGCCAGTCGAAGACCGCGTTGTGCGCGACGAGCACCCGGCCGTCCAGCCGGGCGGCGAACTCCTCGGCGATGTCCCCGAACAGCGGCGCGCCGTCGAGCACCTCGCTCGTCAGACCGTGTATCCACACCGGCCCCGGGTCCCGCTCCGGGTTGACCAGCGTGTACCAGTGGTCCTCGACCTCCCCGCGCGCGTCCAGCCGGTAGACGGCCGCGGAGATGATGCGGTCGTCCCGGGCCAGGCCGGTGGTCTCCACGTCAACGACCGCGTATCCCTGCGGATACGCGGCCGGCCACCGGGTGGGGGAGGACACTGCGGTCGCACGGTCTTCGAGCATGGTCACTGAGGATACGGGCCACGACCGACAACGCGGTCCCTCAGGTCCCCGCCGCCCGCCCCGGCTCGCCCTCCCGCCCGGTTACCGCACACACGCCCAGGGCCCGGCGAGTTCGGCGCTCGTACGACGCTCACCCTGGCGTCCCCTCAGGTCCCGGCCGTCGGCGGCACGCGTGCGCGGCCGCGCCGGGCCCGTGCTCTCCGGTGCGCCAACGGCCGGTGTCCGCAGGGCCCGCCGCGGCGCGTCGCCGAACTCCGCCGATGCCACCCGGAGTTCGCACGGCTGCGGCAGCCCGCCCGGCCGGTCCGGCGAGGACGGGGAGCAGCCGGTCCGGCGACGAAGGGGAGCAGCCGGTGCGCGGGGCGTCGGTGCGGTGGCCGTGACCCCGGGGGTGGGATCCTCCCTGCTGTGACGGAACCCACCCACGACGAGGCCCACGGCGGCGCCCTGGGCTCCCGGCTGAACTGGCTGCGCGCGGCCGTGCTCGGCGCGAACGACGGCATCGTCTCCACCGCGGGACTGGTCGTCGGCGTGGCCGGCGCGACCGAGAGCCGGAACGCCCTGCTCACCGCCGGACTGGCCGGCCTGCTCGCCGGCTCCCTGTCCATGGCGGCCGGCGAGTACGTCTCGGTGTCCACCCAGCGCGACTCCGAGATGGCCGCGCTGGCCGCGGAGAAGCGGGAGCTGCGCGAGCAGCCCGAGGCCGAACTGCGGGAGCTGACCGCCCTGCTGGAGGGACGCGGCCTCTCCCACGAGGTGGCCCGCGAGGCCGCCGAACAGCTCACCGCGCGCGACGCGCTGAAGGCCCACGCGCGCGTGGAGCTGGGCATCGACCCCGACGAACTGACCAACCCCTGGAGCGCGGCCTGGGCGAGCTTCCTGTCGTTCACCGTGGGCGCGCTGCTGCCCCTGCTGGCCATCGTCCTGCCCCCGCCGGGCCTGCGCCTGACCGTCACCGTCGTCTCGGTCCTGGCCGCCCTCGTCCTCACCGGCTGGACCAGCGCCCGCCTGGGCGCCGCCGACCCGAAGCGGGCGGTGCTGCGCAACGTGGCCGGCGGGGCGCTGGCGATGGGGGTGACGTACGGGGCGGGGACCCTGCTGGGGGCGGTGGGGGCCTGACCGCACCTCGACGCGCGTCCCGCGCGGGAGACGTCGTACCGTGAAGGGCGCACGGCCACCCCGAGCGCCCCCCCGCGATCTCGCACCACCCCGCACGAGAAGGATTCCCGTCATGCGCGCCACCACCATCCACGCCCCGTACGACATGCGCGTGGAGGACGTGCCCGAGCCCCTGGTGCAGCTGCCCACCGATGCCGTCGTGCGGGTGCTGCGGGCGTGCATCTGCGGCAGCGACCTGTGGGCCTACCGCGGTGAGGCGGCCCGGCAGCCGGGACAGCGGATCGGGCACGAGTTCCTCGGGATCGTCGAGGAGGCCGGTTCCGGCGTGAGCACCGTCAGGCGCGGTGACCTGGTGGTCGCGCCCTTCATGTGGTCCGACGGCGTCTGCGACTACTGCCGCGAGGGCCTGACCACGTCCTGCGAGCACGGCGGCTTCTGGGGCTCCGTCGGCTACGACGGCGGCCAGGGCGAGGCCGTACGCGTGCCCTTCGCCGACGGCACCCTCGTCCGGCTGCCCAAGGAAGCGGCCTCCGACGACCACCTGCTGTCCGCCCTGCTGACCCTCTCCGACGTCCTCGGCACCGGCCACCACGCCGCCCTCGGCGCGGGCGTCCGGCCCGGTGCCACGGTCGCCGTCGTCGGTGACGGCGCGGTCGGCCTGTGCGCCGTCCTGGCCGCCAAGCGGCTCGGCGCCGAGCGGATCATCGCGCTCGGCCGGCACGAGACGCGGACCGCCCTCGCGCGCCGGTTCGGCGCCACCGACGTCGTCGCCGAGCGCGGGGACGCGGCCGTCGAGGCCGTCCGCGAGCTGACCCGCGGCCAGGGCGCCCACGCCGTCGTGGAGGCGGTCGGCACCGAGCAGTCCATGCGGACGGCCGTCGGCATCACCCGCGACGGCGGCGCCATCGGCTTCGTGGGCGTGCCCCACGGCAGCGGCACCGGCCTGGACCTGGGCGTGATGTTCGACCGCAACATCGCCCTGCGCGGCGGCGTCGCCCCGGTCCGCGCCTACATCCCCGAGCTGCTGCCCGACGTGCTCGACGGAACGATCGACCCCTCCCCGGTGTTCGACATGACCGTCGACATCGAGGGCGTCCCGTCCGGCTACAAGGCCATGGACGAGCGCACGGCCCTGAAGGTGCTCGTCACCAACGGCAACTGACCGGCGAGGCCCGGTTCCCCGTCAGTCGGGGGCGGCCGGCGACGCCCGGTGCGCCCGGCCGGGTCCGGCACGACGGGTGAGGCCGCCGCTTGAGGGCCCGGTAGGCCCGGCGAGGCCCGGTACGACCAGCCGGACCCGGTACGCCCGGCCAGGCGTGCGCGTCTCACCGCCACACGGCCGGCTCCGCCCCCCAGGGTGTGGCAGGCCGGGCCCAGCCGGTGGGGGCGTCGGTGAAGGACACGGCCGGGCGGGCGTGCCGCAGCCGGCCGAGGGGGCTGTCGGTCTCCGTCAGCCAGGGGTCCGGGCCGGGGGAGGGCGCGCCGCCCTGGTCCGGTGCGTCCGGGGCGATGCCGGTCGTCAGCCAGTGGGCGGTCCGGGCCAGTGCCAGGCGGACCAGCCGGCTCCCGCCGTCGTACGACTGCTCGGTCAGCGCCCGCAGCACGGCCGCCGCCAGCAGGTAGCCGGTGCCGTGGTCCAGGGCCTGCGCGGGCAGCGCGCCGGGCCGGTCCGCCGCGCCCTCGGTCACCGCGATGCCGGTCGCGACCTGCACCAGGCTGTCGAAGCCGCGCCGCCCGGCCCACGGCCCGTACCCGCCCCACGCCGACACCTGGGCCACCACCAGACCGGGGTGCCGCTCGGCCAGCGCGCGCGGGGCGAGCCCGAACCGGTCGAGGGCGCCCGGCCGGTACCCGGTCACCACGACGTCGGCCGTGCTCAGCAGCTCCTCCAGGGTGTCCCGGCCGGCGGCCAGGTCCAGCGTGGCGGACCGCTTGCCGAACCCCGTGTCGGCGTGCAGGTCCGCGAGTTCCGGCGACCACGGGGCGTCCACGCGCAGCACGTCCGCGCCCAGCAGCCCCAGGGTGCGCGTGGCGACCGGGCCCGCCAGCACCCGGGTCAGGTCCAGCACACGCAGCCCGGCCGCGGGCAGCAGGGGAACGGCGGCCCGGTCCACCGGCGGCAGCACGCGCGCGGGTGCCGTGTCCAGCACCGTCCGCTCGACCAGCGGCCGGGCCGCCACCTCGGCGGCCTGCGGGTGCGCCCGCCACTCCTGCGGGGTGCGCAGGGCCACGGCGAGGCCGCCGGCGCCGAGGACGGCCTCCTCGGTCTCCAGGGCGGAGCGCTCGGCGAGCAGGCCGGCGACCTGCTCCACCGAGGCGTCCGCGGGCAGGCCCAGCGCGGCGAGCAGCCGCTCCCGGTGGTGCGGGTAGTTGGCGTGGGTGCGCACCCAGCCGTCGGCGGTCCGCCAGAACCGCGACAGCGGCGCGAACGCGACCGGCGCCCGGCCGTCTGTCCGGATCAGCCGCTCGCTGTGGAAGGCCGCGGCCACCGCGCCGTCGTCCACGGTGACCGCCGGCACCTCCGCGAGCCCGGCCCGCCGCGCCCCCAGCTCCGCGGCGGCCAGCGCACACGCACCCACACACGCGCGTGCCAGTTCCCGGACGGGCAGCCTCGCGCCGAGCACGTCCCGGCGCGTGACGGCCGAGACCCGCGACACGGGACCCGGCCGCCCGCCCAGCGCCTCCCAGGCATCCTTGATTTGCATCATTACTTCACTATGCATTATTGATTCAATCAATATGAGCGCCGGGACGGCGATCACGCATGCATGGTGAGGTGGACGCCCTTGACGTGAACTACCGCTACCGGACCGCCCGCAGCGCGTTGACGATCCCGAAGCCGAAGAAGCCGTTCACCCGCTTGCCCCCGGCGCACGTCGCGTCCACGACGCCGTCCCCGTCGCCGTCGTACGGCTCCGCCGGGCAGCCCGGGTTGTCCGCCTCCGCCTTCAGCAGCGCCTGCAGCTGGGCCGGAGTCGCGTGCGGATGGGAGGACTTGAGCAGCGCGGCCACCGCGGCGACGTGCGGCGAGGCCATCGAGGTGCCCTGCAGGAAGCCGTACTGGTTGTTCGGCATGGTGGACAGGATGCGGCCGTTCTTCGACGGCGTGTCCGGGATCTGGTACTTGTCGCCGCCCGGACCGGCGACGTCGACCACGCCCCGGCCGTAGCTGGAGTAGTACGACTTGGTGCCCTTCACGCCCACCGCGCTCACGGTCACCACGCCGGGCAGCTGGGTCGGCACGTCGAAGCACTCGTGCGGGTCGACCGTGCGGGTGTGGGCCGTCGAGTCGTCGGGGCTGGAGTCGTCCACGATCGCGTCGGCGTCCAGGTCGTCGTTGGAGTTGCCCGCCGAGGCGACGTTGAGCGTGCCCTTGCGCTGTGCGTACAGCTGGGCCCTGTTGACCGCGTCAACGATGGCACGTTGATCGGGGTCGTCCATGCAGTTGTACAGCCACGGATCAACGTAGTAGCTGTTGTTGGTGATCTCGATGCCGTGGTCCGCGGCGAACACGAACGCGCAGACCACGCTCTCCGGGTAGAACAGCGAGGTCGCGTCCGGCTGGGCCACGGTGATGCTCGCGACCTTCACCCCCGGCGCCACCCCTGCCACACCGATGCCGTTGCGGGCCGCGGCGATCTCGCCGGCCACATGGGTGCCGTGGTAGTGGTCGGCGTCCGCCGGCCGCCACGCGCCGTACGTGGTGTCCGCCTTGCCGCTCACACAGTTCGCCGACTGGGACGCGGAGAAGTTCGGGGCGATGTCCGGGTGGGTGTCGTCGACACCCGTGTCGATGACACCGACCGTCACGTTCCGGCTGCCCGGGTTGATCCGCGCGGCCCTGTCCGCGCCGATCGCCCGCAGGTCCCACTGGTCCGCCTCCAGCGGCTCCTCGCCCGGCGCCGCGCTCGCCGTGAGCCGCGCCTGCTCCGCCCGGGACAGGACCTGGGCCGCGCCCTCGTCGGTGGTCCCCGCCGCGCTGAGCGGTGCCGTACGGGTCGCGCCCGCCGAGTCGACCCCGCGCACCGCGCGCATCCGCGCGCCGAAGTCCGGGTTCGCGGAGTGGACGACGATGACGCCGATCCGGTCGTAACTCGCCACGACAGTCCCGCCGTTGCGGGCTATCTCGCGCCGCACGGACTCGATCGTGCCGTGGTCGGCGCGGGTGTTGACCACGTAGGCGAGACTCGGACCGTCCGCCGCCCGTGCCACCGTAGCGGCGGCGGGCGCCGCCGAGGCCACCGACGGCAGGAAGCCGAGCGAGGCGGTCAGCGACAGCACGACCGGCACGGCGAGCGCGAGGCGGCGTCTGGAGCGCAGATGAGCCATGGGATCTCCACATCATCCGGATACGGAACAGCCCGAGACACGGATGGTGCTCGGGCAGGTGCATGACGAGTGGTGCAGGCCGAAGCTATCCGCCGCGCGCGATCTCCGAAAGGGTCCGGCGGACGTGAACCGGTCCGCGCGGGGGACCGTGACCGTGGACGGGGGCCCGTCGAGTCGGCGCCCCCGGCCGGAATCACGCACCGCAGTCGCGACGCGACGCAAGGTAACGTGACCTCCCGGGTCCTGAGAGGCCAGACAGCGCATGTCCGTGACGCGAGGAGAGCCCGTGGCTACCGAGACACCGCCACCCGCGAAACCCCCAGCTTCCCTTCCCTCCACCGAGGAGTTCACCGAGGTGCAGCAGAGCGCGGAGTTCGGTGAACTGCGCCGCTCCCACCGCTCCTTCGCCTTCCCGCTGACCATCGCCTTCACCGCCTGGTATCTGCTGTACGTCCTGCTCTCCAACTACGCGGGCGGTCTCATGGGCACCAAGGTCGTCGGCAACATCAACGTGGCCCTCGTCCTGGGCCTCGCCCAGTTCCTCACCACGTTCCTCATCGCCTGGTGGTACGCGCGGCACGCCGCCGCCAAGCTCGACCCGAAGGCCGAGGCCATCAAGTCCCGGATGGAGGGCGGAGCATGAGCCCCGCGCAGCACACCCTGACGGCCACCGGCCGGGCGTCGCACACCCTGCTCGCCGCCGGCGAGGCGAGCGAGCACCGGACGCTGATCATCACCCTGTTCGCGGTGTTCGTCGCCGCGACCCTCGTCATCACCGTCTGGGCCGGCCGGCAGACCAAGGACGCCGCCGACTTCTACGCCGGCGGACGGCAGTTCACCGGCTTCCAGAACGGCCTCGCCGTCTCGGGCGACTACATGTCCGCCGCCTCCTTCCTCGGCATCGCCGGTGCCATCGCCCTCTTCGGCTACGACGGCTTCCTGTACTCCATCGGCTTCCTCGTCGCCTGGCTCGTCGCCCTGCTCCTGGTGGCCGAACCGCTGCGCAACTCGGGCCGCTACACCATGGGCGACGTACTGGCCTACCGGATGCGCCAGCGCCCCGTCCGCACCGCCGCCGGCACCTCCACGATCGTCGTGTCGATCTTCTACCTGCTCGCCCAGATGGCCGGAGCCGGCGTCCTCGTCTCCCTGCTCCTCGGCATCACCAGCGACGGCGGCAAGATCGGCATCGTCGCCCTGGTCGGCCTGCTGATGATCGTGTACGTCACCATCGGCGGGATGAAGGGCACCACCTGGGTCCAGATGGTCAAGGCGGTCCTGCTGATCATCGGCGCCCTGCTGCTGACCTTCCTGGTCCTGCTCAAGTTCGACTTCAACATCTCCGAGCTGCTCGGCAAGGCCGCCGACAACAGCGGCAAGGGCAGCGCGTTCCTGGAGCCCGGCCTGAAGTACGGCGCCACCGGCACCACCAAACTCGACTTCCTCTCGCTCGGCATCGCCCTGGTCCTCGGCACCGCCGGCCTGCCGCACATCCTGATCCGCTTCTACACGGTCCCCACCGCCAAGGCGGCCCGCAAGTCCGTGATCTGGGCGATCGGCCTGATCGGCGCCTTCTACCTGATGACCCTCGCCCTCGGCTTCGGCGCCGCCGCGCTCATCAGACCGGACGAGATCATCACCTCCAACAAGGCGGGCAACACGGCGGCCCCCCTGCTCGCCCTGCACCTGGGCGGCGTCGGCTCCAACTGGGGAGCCGTCCTGCTCGCCACCATCTCCGCCGTCGCCTTCGCCACGATCCTCGCGGTCGTCGCCGGCCTGACCCTGGCCTCCTCGTCCTCGTTCGCCCACGACATCTACGCGAACGTCATCAGGAAGGGCCAGGCCACCGAGAAGCAGGAGGTGAGCGCCGCCCGATGGGCCACCGTCGGCATCGGCGCCGTCTCGATCGTGCTCGGCGCCCTGGCCCGCGACCTGAACGTGGCCGGCCTCGTCGCCCTCGCCTTCGCGGTCGCCGCCTCCGCCAACCTGCCGACCATCCTCTACAGCCTGTTCTGGAAGCGGTTCACCACCACGGGCGCGCTGTGGTCCATCTACGGAGGCCTGGTCACCGCGGTCGGCCTGGTGCTGTTCTCCCCGGTCGTCTCCGGCAAGCCGACCTCGATGTTCCCGGAGGCCGACTTCCAGTGGTTCCCGCTGGAGAACCCCGGCATCATCTCCATCCCGGTCGGCTTCCTCCTCGGCGTCGTGGGCACCCTGCTGTCGAAGGAGGCCCCGGACGCGGGCAAGTACGCGGAACTGGAGGTGCGGTCCCTGACCGGCACCGGAGCGCACTGAGGGTTCGTACGGACGACCGCGTCGTACGGGACTGTACGGTCCTACGACGCGGTCGCGTCGTACCTCGTGGGATCGGGCCGCTGTCGATGTCGGCGGGGTCACGTACGCTCGCAGGTGACGGAGGACGTACGTACGACCGAGAATGAGTGATCGGGAGAGGGAGGGGGCCCACGTGCTCATCGACACCTACGGCCGGGTGGCCACCGACCTGAGGGTCTCGCTGACCGACCGCTGCAACCTGCGCTGCACCTACTGCATGCCCGAGGAGGGCCTGCAGTGGCTGGCCAAGCCCGACCTGCTCACGGACGACGAGATCGTCCGGCTCATCGACATCGCGGTCCGCACCCTCGGCATCGAGGAGGTCCGCTTCACCGGCGGCGAACCGCTGCTGCGCCCGGGTCTGGTCGGCATCGTCGAGCGCGTCGCGGCCCTCGACCCGCGCCCGCAGATGTCCCTCACCACCAACGGCATCGGCCTCCGCCGCACCGCGACCGCCCTGCGGGCGGCCGGCCTGGACCGGGTCAACGTCTCCCTGGACACCCTGCGCCCGGACGTCTTCAAGACCCTCACCCGACGCGACCGCCACAAGGACGTGCTGGACGGCCTCGAAGCCGCCCGCGAGGCCGGTCTGACCCCCGTCAAGGTCAACTCCGTCCTGATGCCGGGGCTGAACGACGACGAGGCCCCGGACCTCCTCGCCTGGGCGATGGAGCACGAGTACGAGCTGCGGTTCATCGAGCAGATGCCCCTGGACGCCCAGCACGGCTGGAAGCGCGAGGGCATGGTCACCGCCGGGGACATCCTCGCCTCCCTGCGCACCCGCTTCGACCTCAGCCCCGAGGGCGCGCAGGTGCGCGGCTCGGCACCCGCGGAGCGCTGGGTGGTCGACGGCGGACCGCACCGGGTCGGTGTGATCGCCTCGGTCACCCGGCCGTTCTGCGCCGCCTGCGACCGCACCCGTCTCACCGCCGACGGCCAGGTCCGCACCTGTCTGTTCGCCACCGAGGAGACCGACCTGCGCGCGGCCCTGCGCTCGGGCGCCCCGGACGAGGAGATCGCCCGCGTCTGGCGCCAGGCGATGTGGGGCAAGAAGGCCGGAGCGGGCCTGGACGACCCGTCGTTCGTGCAGCCGGACCGCCCGATGTCCGCGATCGGCGGCTAGGACCGCTGTCCCGGACCGGGCGACGGGGTCAGGCCTCCTCGGCCGCCCGCCACTCCTCGAACGCCACCACGTCCTTCAGGAACCCCCGGACCCCGAGGAACTGCGACAGATGCTCGCGGTGCTCCTCGCACGCCAGCCATGTCTTGCGCCGCTCCGGGGTGTGGACCTTGGGGTTGTTCCACGCCAGCACCCACACGGCGGCGGCACGGCAGCCCTTGGCGGAGCAGATCGGGGTCTCGTCACTCACGGTTTCGTCTCGGGTTCGTCTCACGAAGGGCGTAGAGAGGGGGCCGGCGAAGGACCGGGCCGAAAGGGCGCGAACAGGGCGACGCCGGGCAGCCACGGGGGGAGCTGCCCGGCGTCGGTCCATCGCTCCGACGGGGGATGCGGAGCGCGTACGCAGTATGTCACGGCTACCCCGCCGCCCGGCACCGGAACAGCATGATTGATCTGAGCTTTTCTTGAGGTTGGCGCATAAATGCATTCCGCTTTGACCGCGTCCGCCCTGCTCAGGCCGGACCGGGGCGCTCACCGCGCACTCCGGCGGCCGGATTCGGTGGTACGTCCTCGGCCCCGGACTTGTCCTGAACCGGCGCGATCATCGGCCGCACCGGCGTGGCGACGAACGTCGACGGAAGGGACGGCGGCCGCTCCCGGCCCGCGTTGGCGATGACCACGGCGATGTAGGGCAGGACCGCACCGAGCACCAGCGCGGCGATGGCGACGTACCGCTCGACGTTCCACAGCGCGACCGCCAGGATCACCGAGAGGGTACGGACCGACATCGAGATCACGTACCGCCGCTGCCGGCCCCGGACATCCTCGGCGAGCCCGGTCCGGGCACCGGTGATCCGGAACACCTGGACGCCGCCGCCGTGCTGTTTCCGCATCACAACCCACCATCCGCCCGCATCGGACTCTCCCCGGCCCGCACCCTCGTCCCCACCCGGCGGGGAAAACCGGGCCGCGACACCTCCCACGGTACGCCGCGCTCCCGCCGCCCACGAGACCGGGTCGCCCCCTGCCTGCGACGACGCCCCGGGCCCCGCCGCGTACGGGCGAACCCGACGTGCACCGTACGGCGCACCGCACCACACTGGCCGTACTGCTCACGTCGAGCCGTACGAGGAGGAAGCCATGGGCTGGTTGTGGGCGATCATCGTGGGATTCGTGCTGGGCCTCATCGCCAAGGCGATCATCCCGGGCAAGCAGCACAGCCCCCTGTGGCTGACCACGATCTGCGGCATGCTGGGCGCCATCGTGGGCAACGCCGTCGCCCGCGCGGTCGGCGTGGAGGCGACCCGGGGCATCGACTGGAGCCGGCACATCTTCCAGCTGGTGGCCGCCATCATCATCGTCGCGGCCGTCGACGCCCTCTACATGGCGACGCTGGGCAAGAGGAAAGCCCAGCGGGCCTGAGCTCGGAAAGCGAAAGGGGGACGCGGGACCGGGGCCGGCACGCGGCGCCCGCGAAGGCGCGGGCGACCACGACGAACCAAAGCCACAGCCGCCGGCGCCCCCACGACGCTCAGGCGCCGGTGACCTCCACCGCGGCCAGGTTCTTCTTCCCGCGCCGCAGGACCAGCCACCGCCCGTGAAGCAGGTCCTCCGCCGCCGGCACCGCGTCCTCGGCGGCGACCTTCACGTTGTTCACGTAGGCCCCGCCCTCCTTCACGGTCCGCCGCGCGGCGGACTTGCTGGCGACCAGGCCGACCTCGGCGAACAGGTCCACCACCGGAGCCAGCTCGGTGACCCGGACGTTCGGCACCTCGGCCAGCGCCGCGGCCAGCGTCCGCCCGTCCAGCTCCGCCAGCTCGCCCTGCCCGAACAGGGCACGCGACGCGGCGATCACCGCCGCCGTCTGGTCGGCGCCGTGCACCAGCGTCGTCAGCTCCTCGGCGAGCGCCCGCTGGGCCGCCCGGGCCTGCGGACGCTCCTGCGTCTGCCGCTCCAGCTCCTCGATCTCCTCACGGGACCGGAAGCTGAAGATGCGCAGGAACTTGGAGACGTCCCGGTCGTCCGCGTTGACCCAGAACTGGTAGAACGCGTACGGCGTGGTCATCTCCGGGTCGAGCCACACCGTCCCGGACTCGGTCTTGCCGAACTTGGTGCCGTCCGCCTTGGTGATCAGCGGGGTGCCCAGCGCGTGCACCACGGCGTCCGGCTCGGCCCGGTGGATCAGGTCCGTGCCCGAGGTGAGGTTGCCCCACTGGTCGCTGCCGCCGGTCTGCAGCGTGCAGCCGTGCCGCCGGTACAGCTCCAGGAAGTCCATGCCCTGCAGGATCTGGTAGCTGAACTCGGTGTAACTGATGCCCGCGTCGGAGTTGAGCCGCCGGGAGACGGCCTCCTTGGCGATCATCTTGTTGACCCGGAAGTGCTTGCCGATGTCCCGCAGGAACTCGATGGCCGACAGGCCCTGGGTCCAGTCCAGGTTGTTGACCATCACCGCGGCGTTCGGCCCGTCGAAGTGGAGCAGCGGCTCGATCTGCGCGCGCAGCCGCTCCACCCAGCCGGCCACGACCTCCGGCGCGTTCAGCGTGCGCTCGGCCGTGGGCTTCGGGTCGCCGATGAGGCCCGTGGCACCGCCGACCAGCGCCAGCGGACGGTTGCCCGCCTCCTGGATGCGGCGCATCGTCAGGATCTGCACCAGGTTGCCGAGGTGCAGACTCGGCGCGGTCGGGTCGAAGCCGCAATAGAACGTGACGGGGCCGTCCGCGAACGCCTTGCGCAGTGCGTCCTCGTCCGTGGAGAGGGCGATGAGCCCCCGCCACTTCAGCTCGTCGACGATGTCCGTCACGGTTCTCGTGTCTCCTTGATGATCTTCGGGCAGCCGGGTGACACCCGACCACGAACGTCTACGAGGTTATACGCCCTGGCTGACAGAGCTCATGTTGAAATCGGGGATCCGCAGCGCGGGCATCGCGGCCCGGGTGAACCAGTCGCTCCACTCGCGCGGCAGGGTCTTCTCGGTCCGGCCCGCCTCCGTGGCCCGGCCCAGCAGGTCCACCGGCGACTCGTTGAACCGGAAGTTGTTCACCTGCCCGGTCACCTCGCCGTTCTCCACGAGGTAGACGCCGTCCCGGGTCAGACCCGTCAGCAGCAGGGTGGCCGGGTCGACCTCGCGGATGTACCACAGGCAGGTCAGCAGCAGCCCGCGCTCGGTGTCCGCGACCATCTCCTCCAGGGACCGGTTGCCCCCGTCCAGGATCAGGTTGCCGAGCGCCGGCGCGACCGGGAGTCCGGTCAGCGAGGCGCTGTGCCGGGTCGTCGTCAGGTGCTTCAGCACGCCCCTGTCGATCCACTCCGTGGCGTGAGCCGGCAGCCCGTTGTCGAACACCGACTGGTCCCCGCCGGAGGAGTGGGCGATGAGGAAGGGCGGGCACTCCAGCCCCGGCTCGTTCGGGTCGCTGCGCAGGGTCAGCGGCAGCTCGCTCAGCCTCTCGCCGACCCGGGTGCCGCCACCCGGCTTGGAGAACACCGTCCGGCCCTCGGCCGCGTCCCGGCCCGAGGCCGACCACAGCTGGTAGATGAGCAGGTCCGCCACGGCGGTGGGCGGCAGCAGCGTCTCGTAGCGGCCCGCGGGCAGGTCCACGCGCCGCTCCGCCCAGCCGAGCCGTACGGCCAGCTCGGCGTCGAGCGCGCCCGGGTCGACGTCCTTGAAGTCCCGGGTGGACCGGCCGGCCCACGCCGAACGGGTGCGGTCCGGCGACTTGGCGTTCAGCTCCAGCGTGCCGGTGGGCTGGTCGTGCCTCAGGCGCAGCCCGGTGGAGGTGCCCAGGTACGTCGACACCAGCTCGTGGTTGGCGAAGCCGTACAGCTCCCGGTCGCCGGCACGCGCGCGTGCGAAGGCCTCGCCGAGGGCCGGGGCGAAGTCCGCGAAGACGGCGGAGGAGGTCTCGGCGGGCGCGTCCGTGAAGTCGGGGGACTCCGGCACCCCGCCGACCAGCGGCTGCGCGTCCTCGGCGGGCCCGGCACCGCGGGCGGCGGCCTCGGCGGCCCGCACCAGCGGCTCCAGCTCCTCCGCGGTGACCGCGGACCGTGACACCACCCCCGAGGCGGTGCCCTCCTTGCCGTCCACGGTCGCGATCACGGTGAGCGTACGGCCCCGGGTCACGCCGTTGGTGGTGAGCGCGTTGCCCGCCCAGCGCAGGTTGGCGGTGGAGTGCTCGTCGGCGATGACGACACAGCCGTCGGCGCGGGACAGCGCGAGCGCCTGCTCGACGACCTCGTGCGGCTTGTTGGTGCGGGCGCTCATCGACCGGCCTCCTGCGTGGTGTTCAGAATGTTGACGCCCTTGAAGAGGGCGGACGGGCACCCGTGGGACACGGCCGCCACCTGGCCCGGCTGGGCCTTGCCGCAGTTGAAGGCACCGCCGAGGACGTACGTCTGCGGTCCGCCCACGGCGGCCATCGAGCCCCAGAAGTCCGTGGTCGTCGCCTGGTAGGCGACGTCCTTCAGCTGCCCGGTGATCCGCCCGTTCTCGATCCTGAAGAAGCGCTGGCCGGTGAACTGGAAGTTGTACCGCTGCATGTCGATCGACCAGGACCGGTCGCCGACCACGTAGATACCCCGGTCGACGCCGCCGATCAGGTCCTCCGTGGACAGCCCGGCCGGATCCGGCCGCAGGGAGACGTTGGCCATGCGCTGCACCGGGACGTGCGCGGGGGAGTCGGCGTACGCGCACCCGTTGGAACGCTCGAACCCGGTCAGCCGGGCGATCCGCCGGTCCAGCTGGTAGCCGACGAGCGTGCCGTCCTTCACCAAATCCCAGGACTGGGCCTGGACGCCCTCGTCGTCGTAGCCGATGGTGGCGAGGCCGTGCTCGGCGGTGCGGTCACCGGTGACGTTCATCAGCTCGGAGCCGTACCTCAGCTTGCCCAGCTGGTCGAAGGTGGCGAAGGAGGTGCCGGCGTACGCGGCCTCGTAGCCGAGCGCCCGGTCGAGCTCCGTCGCGTGCCCGATGGACTCGTGGATGGTCAGCCACAGGTTGGACGGGTCGATCACCAGGTCGTACAGGCCCGGCTCCACACTGGGCGCCCGCATCTTCTCGGCGAGCAGCTCCGGGATCCGCTCCAGCTCGCCGTCCCAGTCCCAGCCGGTCCCGGTCAGGTACTCCCAGCCGCGGCCCACCGGCGGCGCGAGGGTGCGCATCGAGTCGAACTCCCCGCTCGACTCGTCGACCGACACCGCCGTGAGCTGCGGGTGCAGCCGTACCCGCTGCTGGGTGGTCACCGTCCCGGCCGTGTCGGCGTAGAACTTGTTCTCGTGGACGGTGAGCAGCGAGGCGTCCACATGGTCGACGCCGTTCGCGCGCAGCAGCCGGCCGCTCCACTCCGCGAGCAGCGCCGACTTCTCCTCGTCCGGTACCGAGAACGGGTCGGTCTCGTACGACGAGACCCACGTCCTGTCGGCGTGCACCGGCTCGTCGGCCAGCTCGACCCGCTCCTCCGACCCGGCGGCCCTGATCACCTGCGCGGACAGCTTCGCCATGGCCACCGCCTGCGAGGCGACCCGGGCGGCGGCGTCCATGGTCAGATCCACCCCGGACGCGAAGCCCCACGTACCGCCGTGCACCACACGCACCGCGTACCCGAGGTCGGTGGTGTCCGACGATCCGGCGGGCTTGGCGTCCCGCAGCCGCCAGGAAGCGCTGCGCACCCGCTCGAACCGGAAGTCCGCGTGCTCGGCCCCGAGCGCACGCGCGCGTGCGAGCGCCGCGTCGGCGAGGGCCCGTAGGGGAAGCGCCGTGAAGGCTTCGTCGATGGAATGAGGCACGGAGGTCTCCCTGCTGTCGTGGCCTGTCGGATCCGATCATGTCGTGGGAGCGGGCCGGGGGACCACATGTTTCGGGTCCCGGAACCGGCCCGTTCTGTAGGTTCCCGACAGCGACACCCCCGCGCCACTGTCGGTGCCCGCTTGCCCGCGCGCGCGGCGGTACCGATAGGTTTTCGACTGAAGCCGCCTGCCGTCCACGGGTTCGGGCGGGTGTGTCAGACCGCTATCGAAAGGGTGATCCGTTGAGCCGCTCGGTTCTCGTCACCGGAGGCAACCGGGGCATCGGCCTCGCCATCGCCCGCGCTTTCGCCGACGCCGGCGACAAGGTCGCGATCACGTACCGCTCGGGTGAGCCGCCGGCCGGCTTCCTCGCCGTCAAGTGCGACATCACCGACCCGGAGCAGGTGGAGCAGGCCTACAAGGAGATCGAGGACCAGCACGGTCCGGTGGAGGTCCTGATCGCCAACGCCGGCGTCACCAAGGACCAGCTGCTGATGCGCATGTCCGAGGAGGACTTCACCTCGGTCATCGACACGAACCTCACGGGCACCTTCCGGGTCGTCAAGCGCGCCAACCGCGGCATGCTGCGCGCCAAGAAGGGCCGGGTCGTCCTGATCTCGTCCGTGGTCGGCCTGCTCGGCTCGGCGGGCCAGGCGAACTACGCCGCCTCCAAGGCCGCCCTGGTCGGCTTCGCGCGTTCCCTCGCCCGGGAGCTGGGTTCGCGCAACATCACCTTCAACGTCGTCGCGCCCGGCTTCGTCGACACCGACATGACCAAGGCGCTCAGCGACGAGCAGCGTGACAACATCGTGTCGCAGGTGCCGCTCGGCCGTTACGCGCAGCCGGAGGAGATCGCCGCGACGGTGCGGTTCCTCGCCTCGGACGACGCCTCGTACATCACTGGAGCCGTCATTCCGGTTGACGGCGGACTGGGAATGGGTCACTGATCACCATGAGCGGAATTCTCGACGGCAAGCGCATCCTGATCACCGGTGTGCTGACGGAGGCCTCCATCGCCTTCCACGCCGCGAAGCTGGCCCAGGAGCAGGGCGCCGAGGTCATCCTCACCGCGTTCCCGCGGCCCACCCTGACCGAGCGCATCGCCAAGAAGCTGCCGAAGCCCGTCAAGGTCATCGAGCTCGACGTCACCAACGACGAGCACCTCGCTCGCCTGGCCGACGTGGTCGGCGAGGAGCTGGGCGGCCTCGACGGCGTCGTCCACTCCATCGGCTTCGCCCCGCAGGACGCGCTCGGCGGCAACTTCCTCAACACGCCGTTCGAGTCGGTGGCCACCGCCATGCACGTCTCGGCGTTCTCCCTGAAGTCCCTGACCATGGCCTGCCTGCCGCTGATGCAGAACGGCGGCTCGGTCGTCGGCCTCACCTTCGACGCCCAGTACGCCTGGCCGCAGTACGACTGGATGGGCCCGGCCAAGGCCGCCCTGGAGGCGACCAGCCGCTACATGGCGCGCGACCTCGGCAAGCAGAACATCCGCTGCAACCTCATCTCGGCGGGCCCGCTCGGCTCCATGGCCGCCAAGTCCATCCCGGGCTTCAGCGAGCTGGCCTCCGTGTGGGACACCCGTGCCCCGCTGGAGTGGGACCTGAAGGACCCGGAGCCGGCCGGCCGCGGTGTCGTCGCCCTGCTGAGCGACTGGTTCCCGAAGACCACGGGCGAGATCATCCACGTCGACGGCGGCCTGCACGCCATCGGCGCCTGACCTCCGCAGCACACCGACGCCCCGTCTCCCGCCGCCGGCGGGAAGCGGGGCGTCACCCGTTCGGCCCACCGGCCGGGCCGCCGCCGCGCCGGCGGCGCACCCTGGAAGACGCCTTCCCCGCACGTCCCTCCGCAGCCCGGCCGAGGAGGTCCCCTTGTGCGCCTGTCCCGCAGCCTGGCCCCGGTGACCGTGGCCCTGGTCCTCGTGCTGTCCCTGCCGTACGACGCCCTGCCCCACGCGCGCGTGAACGACGCCGCGCCGCCCGCGCCGAACCGGTTCGGCGCCTCCTGCCGCACGGCGGTCCGGGGCTCCCACGTGGAGGCCTACTGCCACAACCCCTACGTCGACACCGACCGGGTGCGACTGCACATCGAGTGCGCCCGCTGGTGGGACATCGACACCGACAGCGCCCCGGTGGCCGCCGGGCCCGCCATGACCGTACGGCTGGCCGGCCGGTGCTGGAAGGAGGTCCGCTCGGTCTGGATCAGTCACCAGAAGGCGCGGTGAACCGGCCCGGGTCGCACAGGAACGGATAGCTCGCGGCCTCGGTCGCCGCCGCCTCCGCGTCCCCGGCGCGGATCGCGTCCAGCAGACGCGCGTGGTCCATGTGGGTCTCCGGGGTCAGCTCCGCCCCGACGTCCGCGCGCAGCCAGTCCCGCAGCACCTCGCCCAGGTCGGCGTACATCGCGGTCATCACGTCGTTGTGGGAGGCGGCCACCACGGCCAGGTGGAAGGTGGCGTCGGCCGCCACGAAGGCCTCCGCGTCACCGGTCTCCCAGGCCTCCTCGCGCCGGACCATCAGCGTGTCCAGCTGCTTGAGGTCCTTCTCGGTGCGCCGTTCGGCGGCCAGCTTCGCCGCGGCCGACTCCAGCGTGGCCCGCAGCTCGGCGATGTGCCGCGGGTCGGCGCCGGCGAAGCGGCGGTGCATCACGCCGGCCAGCTCGCTCGTGGCCACCACGTACGTGCCCGATCCCTGGCGGATGTCCAGCAGACCGTTGTGAGCGAGGGCGCGGACGGCCTCGCGGACGGTGTTGCGGGCGACACCGAGCTGCTCGACCAGTTCCGGCTCCGTCGGGATGCGCGAACCGACCGGCCACTCGCCGGAGGTGATCTGCTGCCGCAACGCGGCGATGACCTGCTCGGACAGCGCCGACCGGCGCGGGTGGCTCAAAGGCATGGCACACCTTCGCACGACAGGCACGCGCGCGTGGACCGCGGGGGCCGGGAGGGCTGGGGGGACCTGGAGGACCGGCGGAATCGACAACCAATCATCCCATGATTCTATGATGGGTCTCATGGCTAGTGAGGAAACGCGCACAGTGGAGACCCGTACGGCGATGTCACCGACCGAACGCGGCACGGCCGACGCCGGCCGGAAGGCGGCGCCCGGCGCGACGCACCGCACGCGCGCGTGGGCGGTCCGGCTGGTCGTCGTCGGCATCGTGCTCTCCGCACTCAACCTCCGCCCCGCCATCACGAGCCTCGGCGCCCTCCTGGAGGAGGTCCGCGACGGGCTCGGCATGAGCGGCGGCGTCGCCGGCCTCCTCACCTCCGTGCCCCCGCTGTGCTTCGCCCTCTTCGGCGTCACCGCGCCTCGCCTGGCCCGCCGCTTCGGACCGGCCGCCGTGGTGTGCGCCGGCATGGCCGCCATCACCACCGGCCTGCTCATACGGCCGTACGTCGGCACCACGGCCGGATTCCTGGCCGCCAGCGCCCTCGCCCTGATGGGCATCGCCGTCAGCAACGTCCTGATGCCGGTCATCGTCAAGAGCTGGTTCCCCGACCGGGTCGGGTCCATGACCGGTCTGTACTCGATGGCCCTCGCCCTGGGCACCTCCCTCGCCGCCGCCGTGACCGTCCCGCTGACCGACGCCATGGGCGGCGGCTGGCAGCCCGGCCTCGCCGTGTGGGCGGCCCTCGCCGCCGCCGCGGTGCTGCCCTGGCTGCCCCTCGTCCGCGTCCGCGGCACCGGGGCCGCCCGGCCGGAGGGACCGGTGCGCCGGCCCGCGGACCAGCACGCTCCGCTGCGGATCACCCGCAGCCGCACCGCCTGGGCCCTCGCCGTCTTCTTCGGCCTCCAGGCCACCGCCGCCTACATCACCATGGGCTGGATGCCGCAGATCTTCCGGGACGCCGGCGTCCCGGCCGGCACCGCCGGCGTGCTGCTCGCCGTCACCATGGTGATGGGCGTCCCGCTGGCCTTCGTCATCCCGCGGGTCGCCACCCGCCTGTCCCACCAGGGCCCGATCGTGCTGGTCCTGGGCGCCTGCGGACTCGCCGGGTACGCCGGGCTGTACCTCGCCCCGGCCGGCGGCTCCTGGGCCTGGGCGCTGCTGCTCGGCGTGTCCAACTGCGCCTTCCCGCTCGCGCTGACCATGGTCGGCATGCGCGCCCGCAGCGGTCCCGGGGTGGCCCAGCTGTCCGCGTTCGCGCAGAGCACCGGCTACCTGATCTCCATCCCCGGCCCGCTGCTGGTCGGCGTGCTCTACCAGCAGAGCGGCGGCTGGGGGGTGCCGATCGCCCTCATGGCGGGCCTCATGGTGCCGCAGATGGTGGTGGGCTTCCTGGCGGGCCGCGACCGCACGGTCGAGGACGAGGCGACGCGCTGACCCGCCGGGGTGCCCCGGCACCGCCGGACGCGAGGCGGGGTGCGAGACTGGGCGCATGCAGCCTGTGCTCGACCCGAACCCCAAGAACGGCCAGAAGAAGATGCTGCTCGTCTTCGGTTCGTTCCTCGCCATCTTCGTGATCATCGCCATCGTGGCGACCATCGCCTCCCCCTGACGGCAGCCCCCCGCCCCAAGGTGGGGCTGGCCCCCCGTCCCCTAGGGGGTAAGGGTCAGGGTCACCTGGGTGGAAGTCCGGATGGGCCGGCGGCCCCGGATTCCGTAGCTTCGAGAGGTGACCGCGGCAAGGCGGTCAGGGACCCGCTCGAAGACCCACGGAGGCGACCATGCCGGCCCGCACCCACCCCCGCCCCCACCCGGCGACCACGGGCGGCGTCGACACCAGGCTGCCCTGGTGGGCGCTCGCCCTGCCCGCCCTCGCGTTCCTCGTGCTGCTCATGCTGGTACTGAACCCGTCGGACGCCCACGCGGCGGGCGGCGACCCGGCGATCGCGCGCCTCCTGCAACGCGCCCAGCAGCTCCTCGCACGCTGACGGCACGCCCCCTCGCGCGGTGAATCCGCATGTCAACTCCCTGCGCCGGGTGGCCTGTTTCATGCGAAGCTGGGTCCCATGAGCGTCGCAGAACCCCGCAGGATCGTCCTCTTCCGGCACGCGAAAGCCGACTGGCCCCAGGTCCCCGACCACGAGCGCCCGCTCGCCGAGCGGGGCCGCACGGACGCCGCAGTCGCCGGACGCAAGCTGGCCGACACCGGCCTCACCTTCGACCTGGCCCTGTGCTCCACGGCGACCCGCACCCGCGAGACCTGGAAGCTCGCCGTCCACGAGCTGACGCACCGGCCGAAGACCATCTACGAGGAGCGGGTGTACGAGGCCTCGCCCGGCGAGCTGATCGCCGTGCTCAACGAGATCCCGGACGAGGCACGCAACGTCATCCTGATCGGCCACAACCCCGGCGTCCACGGCCTGGCCGAGATCCTGGCCGGCGCTGCCGAGGACGACGCCCGCGCGCGGATGAACCGCCGCGGCTTCCCCGCCGCCGCCTTCGCGCTGCTCTCCTTCGAGGGCCCCTGGAAGAGCCTGGAGCCCGCCGTGGCCACGCTCAGGGACTACTGGGCACCCTCCGACTGACCCGCCGGCCGGGGCAGGACGCCGACGAGGCAGGCGCCAGGACCGAGAGGCAGCACGCAGGACGCCGCAGGGCCCGGCACCGCACGGGGTGCCGGGCCCTTCGGGGCGGGTGGCGGGGCCGCGGGGGTCCGCTCAGTCCTCGTCGTCGTGCATGTCGGCCGCCTCGACCTCTTCCCGGGTGATACCGAGCAGATAGAGGACCGTGTCGAGGAAGGGGAAGTTCACCGCCGTGTGCGCCGCCTCGCGCACCACCGGCTTGGCGTTGAAGGCCACGCCCAGACCCGCCGCGTTCAGCATGTCCAGGTCGTTGGCGCCGTCACCGATCGCCACCGTCTGCGCCAGCGGCACCCCGGCCTCCGCGGCGAACCGCCGCAGCAGCCGGGCCTTGCCCGCCCGGTCCACGATCTCGCCGGTGACCCGGCCGGTCAGCTTCCCGTCGACGATCTCCAGCGTGTTGGCCTGCGCGAAGTCCAAGCCCAACCGTTCCTTCAGATCATCGGTGACCTGGGTGAAGCCGCCGGAGACGACCCCCACCTGGTAGCCGAGGCGCTTCAGGGTACGGATCAGCGTGCGCGCGCCCGGCGTCAGCCGCACCTCCTGGCGCACCTTCTCCACCACCGACGCGTCCAGCCCCTTCAGCAGGGCCACGCGCGCGTGCAGCGACTGCTCGAAGTCCAGCTCCCCGCGCATCGCCGACGCCGTCACCTCGGCGACCTGGTCCTCGCAGCCGGCGTGCGCGGCGAACAGCTCGATGACCTCGTCCTGGATCAGGGTCGAGTCCACGTCCATGACGACCAGCCGCTGGGCACGCCGGTGCAGACCCGCCGAGACCACCGCGATGTCGACACCCAGTGCCGCCGCGTCGGAGGCCAGGGCCGTGCGCAACGGCTCGGTCTCCACACCGGACACCGCGAACTCCACCGCCGTCACCGGGTACTTGGCGAGCCGGAAGATTCGGTCGATGTTGCCGCCGGCCTTCGCGATCCGGGCGGCGATCGCGGCCGTCGACTCGGCGGTGAGTGGATGACCGAGGACGGTCACCAGGGAGCGGCCGAGGCCGCGCGGCCGGTTGTCGCCGTGCCCCGAGATGATCTCCGCCTGCATCTTCATCGACTCGGCCCAGCTGTGCACGGTGGCCCGCAGGTCGCCCTCCAGACCGGCCGGGGGCTGGGTCACCAGCACGCACAGCACCAGGCGGCCCCGGGTGACGACCTGCTCGATGTCGACCACGTCGACGAGGTAGGCGGCGAGGGTGTCGAACAGACCGGCCGTGATGCCCGGCCGGTCCTTGCCGAAGATCTTGACGAGGAGGGTGGGGACCTCGGAGGTCTCTGAGGCGGAGGTCTGCGAAGCGCTCATGGTGTCACCACCGTATCCGGCACCCAGTGCCTTCCGCCCCTGAGGTCCGCCTGACGGACACGGAACAATCGGTGTCGGGCCGGTGACAGCGGCGTTGCCACCGGAGAACGGCACCGCGCCGGGGGCGGGGGCACAGTGGCGGGTGCGGTGCGGTGCGGTCCGAGTGCGGGGGCGGTACGGGTGGGAAGCGGCTCGACGGCGGAGCGGACGGGGTGCGGCTGGGACGCGGGGCCGGGTGCGGTGTCGTCCCGCCTCCACCACGAGGGTCCCACGAGCCGCTCCGGACGGCAGGTCCACGGGGCCGGGGTCGGGCGGCTGGTCCACGGGGCCGGGGTCGGGCGGCTGGTCCACGGGGCCGGGGTCGGGCGGCTGGTCGGAGGGGCCGGGGTCGGGCGGCTGGTCGGAGGGGCGAGGGCCGGGCGGCCGGGCCTGACGCCGTGCGCGCGTCCCGGCCGGCCCGCGGCCTTGTCGCCGACGGCCACCCCGGCTCCCGGCCCGGGTCGCCGACGGTCACCCCGGCTCCCGGCCCGGGCCGGGAGCGTCGGTGCCGAGTGCCTCCGGGACCGGCGGGGGAGAGGTGCCGGGCGACCTGGCGATGGCCGCGCCCTGCGCACCTCCCCGACCGCGGGCCCGACCCGCACCGCCGTACCCGCGGCCACCGGTCCGGTCTCCGCCCTTCCCGCGCTCCCCGGTGCATCACGCCCCCGCACACGAGGAGTTCAGTCGGCGACCGTCCAACTCACCTTGGGCCGAGGGGCCGTGGAGACAGTCCCGGAGTGAACCGGCAGGGCGATGCGGAGCGCGCGCCCGCCCCCTTCGGCAAGGCCCGGGTTTCGGTCAGGGGGCCGGGCCTGAAATAGTTCCCCACGATGTTCGACATCCCTAGACTCCCTGCGACGGGGGAAAATCGGGGGACAACTCAGTGGGGCATGGAGTGCCGGAACTCGTACTCGAAACAAACGGACGTACCTGGACACTTGATCCGTCCAGGTCATACACCCTCGGACGCGATCCGCAGGGGGACATCGTCTTCGACGACGCCAGGGTGTCCTGGCGGCACGCCACGGTCAGCTACAACGGCCGCGGTTGGGTCATCGAAGACCATGGCAGCACCAACGGCACGTTCGTGCAGGGCCAGCGCATCCAGCACATGGAGATCGGCCACGGCTCGGCGCTGCACCTCGGCAACGCGACCGACGGCCCGCGGCTGAACCTGTCCGCGGCCACGGCCCCGGTCGGCGGCCCGGCGCAGCAGCCGCAGGCGGCGGCCCCGTACGCGCCGCAGGGCGCCGGCGCGCCCGGCGCGCCCGGCGCGCCCGGCTGGGCCCAGCAGGCCGCCCCGCAGCAGGCCGTGCCCCACCAGGCACCGCCGCAGCACCAGGCCCAGGCGGGCTGGCAGCAGCCGTCCGCGTTCCCGCAGCAGCAGGGCGGCGGCCCGGCCGAGCAGTACGTACAGAAGACGCCCGGCGGGGGTGCGGGGGCGCCGCCGGTCCACGGCGACCGCAGCCCGACCACGTTCCACGAGTTCGCGCTCGGCCGCGTGATGCGCATCGGCCGTGCCCTGGAGAACGACCTGGTCGTCTCCGACCTCCAGGTCTCCCGGAACCACGCCGAGTTCCACGCCACGCCCGACGGCCGCTTCGAGATCCGCGACCTCGGCTCGCACAACGGCACCTACGTCAACGGCCAGCCGATCGCGAAGGGCGGCTCGGCGCTGCTGGGCCCGAGCGACATCGTCGGCGTCGGCCACTCCACGTTCCGCATCGTCGGCGACCGCCTCGAGGAGTTCGTCGACACAGGTGAGGTCTCCTTCTCGGCCCGCCACCTGACCGTCACGGTCGACGGCGGCAAGCAGATCCTGAAGGACGTCTCCTTCGGCGTACCCGAGAAGTCGCTCGTCGCCGTGATCGGACCCTCCGGTTCCGGCAAGTCGACCCTGCTCAAGGCGCTCACCGGTTACCGGCCCGCCAACCAGGGCGAGGTCCTCTACGACAACCGGAACCTGTACAAGCAGTTCGCCGAGCTGCGTCAGCGCATCGGTCTGGTCCCGCAGGACGACATCCTGCACAAGGAGCTGACCGTCAAGAAGGCCCTGAAGTACGCGGCCAAGCTGCGCTTCCCGGCCGACACCACAGCGCAGGAGCGCGACGCCCGCATCGACGAGGTCCTGCGCGAGCTGAAGCTCGACATCCACAAGGACAAGAAGGTCACCTCGCTCTCCGGCGGCCAGCGCAAGCGCGTGTCGGTGGCGCTGGAGCTGCTCACCAAGCCGTCGCTGATCTTCCTGGACGAGCCGACCTCCGGTCTCGACCCGGGCATGGACCGCGACGTCATGCAGCTGCTGCGCGGCCTCGCCGACGACGGCCGCACCGTCCTCGTCGTCACCCACTCGGTGGCCGAGCTGGCCCTGTGCGACAAGCTGCTGGTGATGGCGCCGGGCGGCGCGGTCGCCTACTTCGGCCCGCCGGAGGAGGCGCTGAACTTCTTCGGCTACGACAGCTGGGCCGACGTCTTCTCCGCCTTCGAGAACTACCGCGACTACGACTGGGCGGGCCGCTGGAAGGGCTCGCAGCACTACCAGATGTACGCCGCGGACGTCGACTCGGTCGCCCCGCAGGCGGTCCAGATGCCGCCGATGCAGGCGATCAGGCCGCCCAAGCCGCAGGGCTGGTTCTCGCAGTTCGTCACCCTGGTGCGGCGCTACGTGTCGGTCATCGCCTCCGACCGCGGCTTCCTGGCGCTGATGGTGCTCCTGCCGGCCGTCATCGGCTCGGTCAGCCTGCTGATCCACCCCGACCGGGGCCTGCTGCCGGGCGGCCCCAACCCGCAGACCGGCCAGATCGTGCCGAACGGCACGGCCACCACCGTGCTGCTGATCCTGGCGGTCGGCGCCTGCTTCGCCGGCGCCGCCAACTCCGTCCGCGAGCTGATCAAGGAACGGGTGATCTACGAGCGGGAGCGGGCCACCGGGCTGTCCCGGTCGGCGTACCTGATGTCGAAGGTGTTCGTGCTCGGCGTGATCACCGGGTTCCAGGGCCTGCTGGTCGGTGTCATCGGCTTCGGCCGGCGCGAGCTCCCGGACGAGGGCCTCGTCCTCGGCCACGCCACCCTGCTGGAGCTGTCCCTGCCGATCATGGGGCTCGGCTTCGCCGCGATGATGTTCGGCCTGATCATCTCCTCGCTGGTGAAGACGGCCGAGAAGACCATGCCGCTGCTGGTCATGTTCGCCATCATCCAGGTCGTCTTCACGGGCTGCCTGTTCGCCCTGCACGGCACGGTCGGCGTCGACCAGTTCTCGTACCTGATGCCGTCCCGCTGGGCGGTTGCCGCGGCCGGCACCACGCTGGACTTCAACCGGATCAGCCCGCCGGAGACCGCCGGGGACAACGACCCGCTGTGGAACCACACGGTGGGCGCCTGGGCCGGAGACATGATCGCCCTGATCGCGCTCGGCGTGGTCTGCGGCTTCTTCGTGGCCCGCTTCCTGCGCCGCCACGAGCCGGAGGTCATGCGCAAGTAGGTCCGCGCGCGTACGACGCCGAAGGGCGGCGCCCCGTGACCGGGGTGCCGCCCTTCGGCGTTGCGTCGCAGAGGTCCCGCGCCAGGGCCTCAGTACGCGCTGTTGACGTTGTCGATCGAGCCGTACCGGTGCGCCGCGTAGTTGGCGGCGGCGGTGATGTTCGCGACCGGGTCGTAGATGTTCCACGAGGTGCCGGCGACGTGGTACGCCTGGAAGGTGGGCGGGATGACCTGCAGCAGGCCCTTGGACGGGATGCCGTTGACGGCGTTGATGTCCCAGTTGTTGATGGCCATCGGGTTGCCGGAGGACTCCCGCATGATGTTGCGGTGCAGACCGCTGTAGCTGCCCGGGATGTTCTTGGACTTCATGATGTCCAGGGCCTGGCGGATCCAGCCGTCGAGGTTGTTCGCGTACGTCGTCGCGGCGACCGGCTGCATCTGCGGGCGCTCCACGGAGCGGGTGGCGGCGGCCTTGGCGGCGCGCACCTGCGCGGCCTTCTTCACGGCGGCCTCGGCGGCGGCCTTCTTGGCGGCGGCCTCCACGGCCTTCGCGACGGCGGCCTTCTTGGCGACGGCCGCGTCGGCGGCCTTCTTCTGCGCCGCGAAGGCGTCGAGCTTGAGGTTGTCGGCGGCGAGCTGGTCCGTGACCGTGCCCTTGACGTTCTGCAGGACGGGGGCGGAGGCGACCTGGGCGGTCGCGGCCGGGGCGCCGGTGGTGACGGTCTCGGCGTTGCTGGGAGCGGCCGAGAGGGCCAGAGCGGCGGTGCCCAGCGCGGCGACACCGGCAACGGCGATCTTGTGCTGCTTCGTCAGAGCGCGACTATAAGCTCGGTTGAGGATGTTCTTGGGCATGGCTGATGGACCTCTTCGTGTAGCGCGGAGGTCGCTCCTGCGTCCGCCGGGGGAATCGACTCCTCCCGCACGAACGCCGCGGGGTGAACCCTGCGGCGCTGAGCGACGGAAGCAATTCTTAGCTGGCGCAAAACGCCCAGGCAAAGGTGTGACGTACGATCCGGGATAGTGGATCAGGGAAGGGCAAAACGGGACAGACGGGGCCGTCTATCCCGTTCATGTGGGGGCGGTTTATCTCCTATGCCCTTTCGTACGTGATGTAGGCCCTATGTGCGGGCTCACACCGGGCGCCATGCCGTTTCACCATCCGTTGCCACCGCAACGCTCTGCGTGAGGGCTCTCCTCCGGAAGGACGAGGTGCACGTCGCCGAACTCGTGCCACAGGTAGCGCCCGCGCAGCGCCTCCTCGTAGGCCCGGCCGACCGCCGCCCGCCCGGCGACCGCCTCCAGCATCAGCAGGTGGGAGGCCTCCGGTTCGTGCAGCCCGGTCAACAGCCCGTCCACCACCCGCACCCCGCGTGCGGGCGCCACCACAAGATCCGTCCACCCCTGGACCGCCCGCACCACCCCGTCCGGCCCCGCGGCCGACTCCACGGCCCGCACGGCCGTCGTCCCCACCGCGACCACCCGGCCGCCACCGGCCCGCACGGCGTTGACCACCCGCGCCGACGCCTCCGGCACCGCGAACCGCTCCGGATGCGGCGGCTCGTGCGCCTCGGCCGACGACACCCCCGTGTGCAGGGTCACCGGCGCGAACTGCACGCCCCGGCTCACCAGCTCCGCCACCAGCCGCGCGGTGAACGGCCGGGCGGCACTCGGCATCTCCGCACTGCCCGCCCCGTCCGGCGAGGCCAGCGCGAACACCGTCTGGTACGCGGACAGCGGCTGGTCCCGCTCCGTATAGGAGTAGCGGATGGGCCGCCCGTGCTCCCGCAGCACCTCCGCCACGTCCGCCCCGGCGGCCCGCGCCCACCACAGCCGCTCCCCGCCCGCGCTCAGCGGCTCCTCCAGCAGCAGCCGGCCACCGCCCGGCAAGGACACCCTTGTCCCCGCGGGCGAACCCGCACGCGCGCGCGTGGTACCGCGCCCGTCCGGCTCCCGCAGCTCCACCGCCCACCGCCCGTCGTCCCCGCGCGTGGAGACGTGCACCACCACGCGCGCGTGCCCGACCCGCCCGTTCACCGCGGCGGCCAGCGTCGGAGAGGTGTTCACCACCAGCAGGTCCCCGGCCCGCAGCAGCCGCGGCAGCTCGCGGAACACGTGATGCGCCACCGCCGTACCGCGCGACACCAGCAGTCGTACGGCGTCCCGCCCCAGCCCGGGCCCCCGCTGCTCGGCCGGCACGCGCGCGGACAGCTCCTCCGGCACCTTCCTCCACGCTCGGACCGGCTCGCTCGGGGGCACCCCCGTCGCCCGTGTCACCGTGCCTCCAGCAGCGCCGCCGCCGTGTACCGGCCGCTCGCCGGGCGCCGGTCCAGCAGCCGCAGGAAGGCCGGGGCGATCTCCTCCGGCGCCGGCGTCCCCGACAGATCCTCCTCCGGCTCCGCCGCGGCCAGCATGTCCGTCCGCATCCCGCCCGGATCCACCCACCAGACCCGCAGTCCCGGCTCCTCCACCGCGAGCACGGCGGACAGCTGGTCCAGCGCCGCCTTCGTCGCGCCGTACGCGCCCCAGGTCCGGTAGGCCTCCACGGCCGCGTCCGAGCTGACGTTGACCACGGCGCCGCGGGGCGCCTTCCGCAGCAGGGGCAGCGCCTCCTGGAGGAGCCCCAGCGGAGCCACGAGGTTCGTCTCCAGCGCCGCCCGGAAGCCGTCCAGCGACTGGCCGCCCAGCGGCACCAGCGGCTCGGCACCCAGGACCCCCGCGTTGTTCACCACCACATCGAGACCGCCGAGCCCGTGCGCGGCCGCCACCAGCACCGCCCGGTGCCCGCTGTCGGTGACGTCCCCCGGCAGCGCCACCACGCGCGCGCCGTGCCGCGCACCGAGCCCTGTGACGGCCCGCGCGGTCTCCTTCAGTCCGTCGGCGCCCCGCGCGTCGAGGACCAGGTCCCAGCCCCGCGCGGCCAGCGCCTCGGCGAGCGCCCGCCCCAGGCCCTTCGAGGCCCCCGTGATGATCGCTACCGGCATGACTACCGTCCCCTCGTCACCCACCGCCCCCGACGGGCGGTGGCCACACCGTAGGAACGGCACCGCCCGGACCGCCTCGGACCCGGGCCGCAAAGCGCCAGGGCCCTTCGGCGTAGGCCCCGCGCCCCGGCCCGGACGCCCGGGCCTCCGCCGCCGGGCCGACGACCTACGCCCCCGGCCCGGCGCCCGTGCCCCACGCCCTAGGCCTCACGCCGACGGCCTGCCCCCTTCCGTGCGGGTCGCTCGCGCACACCCGGGTCCGCGTCCTGCGCCCGATGCCCCCGCGCCCGTGGCCTGGGCCCTTCCGTGCGGGTCGCTCGCGCACGCCGGGTGCCGACGGCCTACGCCCGATGTCCCCGCGCCCTTTCGTGCGGGTCACGCGCGCGGGGGTGCCGACGGTCAGCGTCCTGCGCCCCGCGCCTACGGCCTGCGCCCGCGCTCGGCGCGGCTGGCCTGCGCCTTTGCCTGGCGCCGGTGGGCTGTGCCCCTCCGTCCTCGGCCCGTCCGCTTTTGGCCTGTGCCCTACGCCTGACGCCAGCGGCCTGCGTCCTTTCGTGCGGGTCAGGCGCGTGGGGTGCCGACGGTCAGCGTCCTGCGCCCCGCGCCTACGGCCTGCGCCCGCGCTCGGCGCGGGTGGCCTGCACCTGGGCTTGGCGCCTGTGGTCTGTGCGCTTCCCTCCTTGGCCCGTCCGCTTTTGGCCTGCGGCCTGCGTCTGGTGCCCGGCGTCGGCCTGTGCCCTACGCCTGACGCCAACGGCCTGCGTCCTTTCGTGCGGGTCAGGCGAGCACGCTCGGTGCCCGCGGTCCGCGTCCTGCGCCCCGCGCCGGTGGCCTGCGCTCGCGCTCGGCGCCGGTGGCCTGATGGCCTGCGCCACCCCGTTATCGGCCCGTCCGCTTATGCTCCGCGGCCTGCGCCTGATGCCCGGTGCCGGCCTGTGCCCTACGCCTGACGCCAACGGCCTGCGCCCTTCCATACGGGTCACGCGCCCACGCTCGGTGCCCGCGGTCAGCGGCCTGCGCCCCGTGCCGGTGGCCTGCGTCCGCGCCCAGCGCCGGTGACCTGCACCTTTGCCCAGCGCCGGTGGCCTGCGCCACCCCGTCCTCGGCCCGTCCGCCTTTGGCCCGCGGTCCGCGTCCTGCACTCCTGACCGGTGGCCCGCACCACCCGCCCCGGGCCCACGCCCCACACCGAAGGCCCACGTCATACCGAAGGCCCACGCCCCACGCCCCACGCCGAAGGCCCACCCCCCATACCGAGGACCTAGGCCACCCGTCCTAAGCCGAGAGGACCGGCGTCCGCCGTCACGGGGCGGATCCGTGGTGTCGGACCCCGCCGGTACCGTGAGGACATGAGTCAAGGCCCCCGGTCCGGCCTCGCCGCGGTGAGTTCCGCGCTGCTGGCCATGAGCAGGCACCTGGAGGTGCGCGACGTCCTCAAGACGATCGTCGCCTCCGCCCGCGAGCTGCTCGACGCGCAGTACGCCGCCCTCGGCGTCCCCGACGACCACGGCGGCTTCGCCCAGTTCGTCGTGGACGGCGTCAGCGACGCCCAGTGGCGCGCCATCGGTCCGCTCCCGCGCCAGCACGGCATCCTCGCCGCGATGCTGCACGAGGCGAAGGCCGAGCGCCTCGCCGACGTGCGCAAGGACCCCCGCTTCGAGGGGTGGCCGGCCGCCCACCCCGACCTGGTCGACTTCCTGGGCCTGCCGATCAAGGACGGCGAGGAGGTCATCGGGGCCCTGTTCCTCGCGAACAAGCGCTGCGCCAAACCCGAGGGCAGCTGCGGCTTCACGCGAGACGACGAGGAACTGCTCGCCATCCTCGCCCAGCACGCCGCCATCGCCCTCACCAACGCCCGCCTCTACGAGCGCAGCCGTGAACTGACCATCGCCGAGGAGCGCTCCCGCCTCGCCCACGAACTGCACGACGCGGTCAGCCAGAAGCTGTTCTCCCTGCGCCTGACGGCCCAGGCGGCAGCCGCGCTCGTGGACCGCGACCCCGCCCGCGCCAAGGGCGAACTGCACCAGGTGGCCTGCCTCGCCGCCGAGGCCGTCGACGAACTGCGCGCAGCCGTCGTGGAGTTGCGGCCCGCAGAGTTGGACGAGGACGGCCTGATCGCCACCCTGCGCACCCAGACGAAGGTCCTCGACCGCGCCCACAGCGCGCGCGTGACTTTCACCAGCAACGGCTTCCGTGCCCTGCCCGCCGCTCAGGAGGAGGCCCTGCTCCGGGTCGCCCAGGAGGCCCTGCACAACGCCCTGCGCCACTCCGGAGCCGACCGGGTCGACGTCAGCGTGGAGCGGCGCGGCGGCGGAGCCGTCCTGCGCGTCACCGACGACGGCAGCGGCTTCGACCCCACGGCCGTCCGCCGCGCCGGACGCCACCTCGGCCTGGTCTCGATGCGGGACCGGGCGAGCGGGGCCGGCGGCACGCTGACCGTGCGGTCGGCGCCCGGCAAGGGCACCACGATCGAGATGGAGGTCCCCGGTGGGTGAACCGATCAAGGTGCTGCTGGTCGACGACCACCAGGTCGTCCGCCGGGGCCTGCGCACCTTCCTGGAGGTGCAGGACGACATCGAGGTGGTCGGCGAGGCCGCCGACGGCACGGAGGGAGTCGCCCGCGCCGAGGAACTGCGGCCCGACGTCGTCCTCATGGACGTCAAGATGCCGGGCATGGACGGCATCGACGCCCTGCGCAGACTGCGCGAACTCGACAACCCCGCGCGCGTGCTGATCGTTACCAGCTTCACCGAGCAGCGCACGGTGGTCCCGGCCCTGCGCGCGGGCGCCGCCGGGTACGTCTACAAGGACGTGGACCCCGACGCCCTCGCCGCCGCCATCCGCTCCGTGCACGCGGGGCACGTCCTGCTCCAGCCGGAGGTCGCCGACGCCCTGCTCTCCCAGGAGGAGGCCAACACCGGCCAGGGCAGAGGCGGTTCGCTCACCGAGCGGGAACGCGAGGTGCTCGGCCTGATCGCGGACGGCCGCTCCAACCGGGAGATAGCCCGCGCCCTCGTCCTGTCCGAGAAGACCGTCAAGACGCACGTCTCCAACATCCTGATGAAGCTCGACCTCGCCGACCGCACCCAGGCCGCGCTGTGGGCCGTACGCCACGGGGTGACCGGCTGAAGCGCCCTCACCAGGGCCTCGCCGAGCCTCACCCGAGGCAACACGGAGGGTCACGGCCCGGACTGAGATTCATACCGTCGTGGGAATGTCACCCGGATGGCGCACCCTCCGGTGATCCCCGCCGTTCTCCAGTGCGTGCCGCGGTGATCGCCGCGGTGACAGCCTAGGAGGGGCAGACAGTGAAGAACCTGAAGAAGGCAACGGCCGTGACGATGGTGGCCGGCGGCCTGGTGGCCGCCGGTGCCGGCCTCGCCTCCGCCCACGGCGGTGCCCACGCGGCCGGCGAGGCCGCCGGCTCCCCGGGCGTCGGCTCGGGCAACGTCGCCCAGGTCCCGGTCCACGTCCCGGTGAACGCGGTCGGCAACAGCGTGAACGTCATCGGTGTGCTGAACCCGGCCTTCGGCAACCTCGGCCTCAACCACTGAGGACCGCCCGACGGCGCCCCGTGGCCTCCCGGACCCGCCGGGAGGCCTCTCGGGTCCCTCCCCCCGGACGCGGTTACCGCACCCCCCGCTCCCGTTCCTCCACGTACGCGTTGTACGCCGCCACCTGCGCCCGCCGGGCCGTCCGCTCGACCGGCCTCAGCGCCTCCGCCCGCGCCCTCATCTCGGCCGAGCTGACCGCACCCCCGTGCCCGCCGCCGTACGCCAGCGACACCAGCAGCCCCACCCGCCGGGCCAACTCCAGCACCCGGACCGCACGTGGCGGATATCCCGGCGCCAGCACCTCGCGCCCACGCTCGACCCGCGCCCGGTACGCGTCGATCGCCGCCTCCGCCACCGGACCGGACCCGGCGACATCGAGCTTCGACAGCACCTCGGTCGCTTCCCTGAGCGCCTCCGCCAGCTCCCGCTCGGCCTCGCCCAGCGACGGGACGTCGGCGGGCGGCGCCTGGCGCACCGGCAGCACGTGCCAGACCACCTCGACGTGCACATCGCCCTGCGGTCCGGCCTCGTACACCTCCGGCACCAGCCCGAACGCGGCGCCGTGACAGACCACCGCCTCCTCGGCCTCCAGCGCCCGCGCATTGAACTCCGGAGGACCGCTCAGCCCCAGCGGATGCCCCGGCGCCGGCAGCGCCACCCGCAGCCCGGTCACCCCCAGCGCGCGCAGCCGCCCCAGCGCGAGCGTCAGCCCGACCGGCGCGGACTCGTCGGGCAGCCCCTCCACCCGGTGCACCGCGTCCTCGCCCACGATGGCGAGTACGGCGTCATCCGGAGAGACAAGTCCGGCCAAAAGGGCATTTCCCCAAGCGGCAAGGCGTCCTGAACGCGGTTCCGAGAGCATGCCCCCACCCTAAGGACCGGACCGATGGAATGGAGCGGGGCACTCGTGGCGTAGATTTCATAAGGGCTGCGCCCACCGGCGCGGCGGACCCGAGCCACAGGCGTACGCGAGCCGAGACCGGCCACACTGCAAGGGGAGACAACGCGCTCATGAGCGATGTTCTGGAGCTTCAGGACGTATCCGTGGTCCGCGAGGGCCGGGCTCTGGTGGACCAGGTCTCCTGGTCGGTGAAGGAGGGCGAGCGCTGGGTCATCCTCGGCCCCAACGGCGCCGGCAAGACCACCCTCCTGAACGTCGCCTCCAGCTACCTCTTCCCCAGCAAGGGCACCGCCACCATCCTCGGTGACACCCTCGGCAAGGTCGACGTCTTCGACCTGCGCCCCCGGATCGGCATGGCCGGCATCGCCATGGCCGACAAGCTCCCCAGGCGCCAGACCGTCCTGGAGACGGTGCTCACGGCCGCCTACGGCATGACCGCGACCTGGCACGAGGACTACGACGAGGTCGACGAGCGGCGCGCCCGCGCCTTCCTCGACCGCCTCGGCATGAGCGACTACCTGGACCGGAAGTTCGGCACGCTCTCCGAGGGCGAGCGCAAGCGCACCCTGATCGCCCGCGCCCTGATGACCGACCCCGAGCTGCTCCTGCTGGACGAGCCCGCCGCCGGTCTCGACCTCGGCGGCCGCGAGGACCTGGTCCGCCGCCTCGGCCGCCTCGCCCGCGACCCCATCGCCCCCTCCATGATCATGGTCACGCACCACGTGGAGGAGATCGCCCCCGGCTTCACCCACGTCCTCATGATCCGCCAGGGCAAGGTCCTCGCCGCCGGCCCGATCGAGCTCGAACTCACCTCCCGCAACCTCTCCCTCTGCTTCGGCCTCCCGCTCGTCGTGGAGCAGGTCGGCGACCGCTGGACCGCCCAGGGCCTGCCCCTGTCCTGACCCCGCCGCTCCCCCCTTCGCGCCCTGTCCGCCGCCCGGCCACGGCCCTACCATGACCATGTGAACGACATCGACGCATGGGTGTGGTGGCTCGTCGGCGCGGCGGCGCTCGGAATCCCGCTCGTGGTCACCGCGATGCCGGAGTTCGGCATGCTCGCGGTGGGAGCCGTCGCGGCGGCGGTCGTCTCCGCGCTCGGCTTCGACGCCGTCCTGCAGGTCCTCACGTTCGTCGTCGTCTCCGTCGCCCTCATCGCCGTCGTCCGGCCCATCGCGGCCCGGCACAGCCGACAGCGCCCCCAACTCGCCACCGGAGTGGAGGCGTTGAAGGGCAGGCAGGCAGTCGTGCTGGAGCGGGTCGACGCGTCCGGCGGCCGCATCAAACTCGCCGGGGAGGTCTGGTCGGCCCGCGCCCTCGACACCGGCCGCGCCTACGAAGCGGGCCAGGAGGTGGACGTCGTGGACATCGAAGGAGCCACCGCGATCGTCATCTGAGGACAACTCACCGAGAACGACTCACGCGTTGCACGACGGTCTGTCAGACTCGACCAGCAAGATCCTCAACAGTCATGAGATCGGCCGAAGGCGCCGAGGCGGAGAAGGGTACGGGGAACGACGATGGAACCGGTCATCATCGTCTTGATCATCCTGGTGGTGTTGGTCTTCATCGCCCTGATCAAGACCATCCAAGTCATCCCACAGGCCAGCGCCGCCATCGTGGAGCGCTTCGGCCGCTACACGCGGACGCTGAACGCGGGCCTCAACATCGTGGTCCCGTTCATCGACACCATCCGCAACCGCATCGACCTGCGCGAACAGGTCGTCCCGTTCCCGCCGCAGCCGGTGATCACCCAGGACAACCTGGTCGTGAACATCGACACGGTCATCTACTACCAGGTCACCGACGCCCGGGCCGCCACCTACGAGGTCGCCAGCTACATCCAGGCGATCGAGCAGCTCACCGTCACCACGCTGCGCAACATCATCGGCGGCATGGACCTCGAACGGACCCTGACCTCGCGCGAGGAGATCAACGCGGCCCTGCGCGGTGTCCTCGACGAGGCCACCGGCAAGTGGGGCATCCGCGTCAACCGCGTCGAACTCAAGGCCATCGAGCCGCCCACCTCCATCCAGGACTCGATGGAGAAGCAGATGCGCGCCGACCGGGACAAGCGTGCCGCGATTCTTACCGCGGAGGGAACCCGCCAGGCCGCCATCCTCACCGCGGAGGGCGAGAAGCAGTCCCAGATCCTGCGCGCCGAAGGTGAGGCCAAGGCGGCAGCCCTGCGGGCCGAGGGCGAGGCCCAGGCCGTCCGCACGGTCTTCGAGGCCATCCACGCCGGCGACCCCGACCAGAAGCTCCTGTCCTACCAGTACCTCCAGATGCTCCCCAAGATCGCCGAGGGAGACGCCAACAAGCTCTGGATCGTCCCCAGCGAAATCGGCGACGCCCTCAAGGGCCTCTCCGGAGCGATGGGCAACTTCGGCCCCCTGGGCGGAGGTTCGGGCAACGGCTCCTCGGGCGGCGGCGGAGCGTCCGGCGCCGAGCGCCGGGAGAAGCCGGGGATCGACTGAGGGAGCCATCCGGACACCGGGCTCCCACCGCGCCCCGTCAGGGGCGCGGGGAACCGAGCGACGGGGGAGGACGCCACGGCCGTCGGCGGACGAGGCCCGGCAGACGCCTGGGCCGCACCCGCCACCGGAGCCCGTCCATCAGCTTCCTCCGACCCGGTGACGGCCGGCCCGACACCGCGACCGACAACAACGGCCTCAGCAGCGCCCGTTGCTCGTCCGGAAGTCTCCCTCGCCCCACACCGGGATCATCACGGCACGGGACGAGGAACGCGGCCGACTGCCGAAACACGAGCTGGAGCCGCTACGCCGCTAAAGGACACGGCCGACCAGGCGCTGTTCCGACCAGTTCCGCTCACCGAGCCGGCCACTGCGACCGCGCCGCTCGGCGCTGCCCGAGCCTTCGTGCTGCCCCTGGACGACACCACCTACCGCTGGGTCCGAAGCGCCGGGGAACGCCAAGAGCTCGTGACGCGATCATGATCTGGTCTTCTTGCGACGTTCCGCGACGAAGCTTCGGCCACCAGACCTGTCGACGCCGATGATTCCCGGCCCGTGCGGAAGTCTGTTCCTCGACAGCAGTCTTCCGGAAGGCGGCCGCATGACGACCCTGCACGACGTGCTCGAAGCCCACCTCGGTGCCGGTGGGCTGCCGGGAGCGGTCGGCCTCGTGGCCCGGGGCGATCAGGTCGAGGTGGTGGCCGTCGGAGCGCAGGACGTCGGCGGCGGCGCCCCGATGGCGAGGGACTCCATCTTCCGGGTCGCCTCGATCACCAAGTCCGTCACCGCCGCCGCACTGCTGATCCTCGTGGAGGAGGGCACGACGGCACTGGACGACCCGGTCGGGAGGTGGCTGCCGGAGCTGGGGAAACCGGTGGTCGTACGCACGCCGGCGAGCCCGGTGGACGACGTGGTGCCGGCCGACCGGCCCGTCACCGTATTCGACGTGCTGGCTTCCCAAGCCGGGTACGGATTCCCCTCCGACTTCACCCTGCCGGCGGTGCGGGAGCTGTTCACGGTGCAAAAGGACGGCCGGGTGCCGAGCAACTTCCCGCCGGCCGACGAGTGGATGGCGGCGCTCGGCCGCATCCCGCTGCTGTACCAACCGGGCGCTGCCTGGCTGTACGACACCTGCTCCGTCCTACAGGGGGTACTGATTTCGCGGATCACCGGACAGCCGCTGCCGGAGTTCCTGACGGAGCGGATCTTCGGGCCGCTGGGCATGGTGGACACCGGTTTCGAGGTGCCCGCCGCCAAGCGCGGCCGGTTCACCAGCTTCTACAGGCCAGGAGACGGCGGCGGCCTGGAGCTCGCCGACGGCCCGGACGGCGAGTGGAGCAGCCTCCCCGCGCTACCGCTCGGCAATGGCGGGCTGGCCTCCACCGCCGACGACTGGCTGGCCTTCTGCCGGATGTTGCTGGCCGGCGGGGTGACGGCCGACGGCCGCCGGGTGCTGTCGGCCGACTCCGTACGCATGATGACCACCGACCATACGAATCCGGCACAGCGCGACATCGGCCGGCTGTTCCTGGAGGGCCAGGGCTGGGGCTTCGGCGGCTCGGTCGACATCGACCGGACCAACCCGTGGAATGTGCCCGGCCGTTACGGCTGGGTAGGCGGCACGGGCACAGCGGCTCACATCATCCCGGCCACGGGTACGGTCACCATCCTGCTGACTCAAGTGGCAGCGATGGGCCCGGCGCCGGCACCGGTGATCAGGGAGTTCTGGCGGTACGCGGCGGACGCCTGACACACGCACCTCACCTTCGCGGGAGACGCCCGAAGAGGGCTGAAGCGTGATCGCGTTACGGGGCCTGCGGCAAGGGGTGATCACGTCGTAATCAATCACCGAACGCTGACGCGTCCGGTCGCCGTGCCTTGCCGCGACCCACGGCGTCCCGCAAGAGGGAGAGTGAGGCCCTCTCACCAGGTGCGATCAACTGATCAACCCGTCAAAGAGACACACCCTAGGCCGCTTCCCGTGCGAGCCACTCGGGAAGCGCCTCGAACTCCTCGGCCCCCAGCGCGAGCAACATCGCGTCGGCCGGCGTCGGCTCGAACGGCTCCCGCAGCAGCGCCATCCCCGCCTCCTGTGGAGTCCGGTTGGCCTTCCGGTGGTTGTCCTCCGCACACGCGGCGACGGTATTCAGCCACGTGTCCTGCCCACCCTGCGACCGCGGCACCACGTGGTCCACGGTGGTCGCCCGGCGCCCGCAGTACGCGCACCGGTGCCGGTCCCGTACCAGCACCCCCCGCCGCGACCACGGGGCTCGTCTTCGGAACGGCACCCGCACATACCGGCACAGCCTGATCACCCGAGGCGCCGGTATGTCGACGTCGGCGCCCCGCATCCGCAGCTCGGGATGGGCCTGCTCGACCACGGCCTTGTCCTGGAGCACCAGCACCACCGCACGGTTCAACGTCACCGTCGACAGCGGCTCGAAGCTCGCGTTCAGAACCAGCGTGTCACGCACCCAGCCCACCTCCCGTGTGCACCTGCCCACCCCCCGGCGGGCTCGGATCAACTCTGGACGGGCGCGCCGAGATGGACAACGCAATAAAAAATGCCCGCCTCCGATCACTTCCAAGACCGGAGGCGGGCAAACGTTCAATGAACCCTTGGCTGGATCCGTGCGCCGGGGTCAGCCCTGCGCGGGGTTCTCGTACTCGCCGATGAGCTGGGCACGCGCGAGCGTGTGGAACCGCAGATTGAAGCCGACGACGGCCGGAGAAGCATCCGCGTCCGGACCCAGCTTCTCCTGGTCCACCGCGTACACGGTGAACACGTACCGGTGCGGACCGTCCCCGGGCGGCGGAGCGGCACCGCCGAAGTCCTTCGTCCCGTAGTCGTTGCGCGCGTGGACGGCGCCCTCGGGCAGCCCCTCGAACTTCCCGCCGCCCGCCCCCGCCGGCAGCTCCGTCACCGAGGCCGGGATGTCGAACAGCACCCAGTGCCAGAACCCGCTGCCGGTCGGCGCGTCGGGGTCGTAGCACGTCACGGCGAAGCTCTTGGTCTCCGGCGGGAAACCCTCCCAGCGCAGCTGCGGCGAGGTGTTGCCCTCCGCCTGGACCTGGGCGCCCTTCAGCGTCGCGCCCTCCTCGACGTCCTCGCTCGTCACCGTGAACGACGGCACGGGCGGGTGGAAATCGTGGGGGAGCGGCCGCCGCTTGAGCTCGGTCACCTCGGTACCTCCTGATCGATGATCTGGAACCAGTGACTCCGAGCCTAGAACCAGCTGCGCTTGCTGCCGACCTCGGACAGCCACTGGTTGAGGTAAGCAGCCCAGTCGGTCCCCTGCCAGTCGTTCAGACCCACCTGGAAGGACCGGTAGGTGTCACTGCCCTCGCTGAACAGACCCGGCTTCTTGTCCATCTCCAGGACGACGTCCATCGCGTGCTCGTCGGCGACGAAGCTCAGCTCGACCTGGTTCAGACCCCGGTACTGCGACGGCGGGAAGAACTCGATCTCCTGGTAGAACGGCAGCTTCTGCCGCGTACCCCGGATGTGGCCGCGCTCCATGTCCGCGCTCTTGAACCGGAAGCCCAGCTGGATGAACGCGTCCAGGATCGCCTTCTGCGCCGGCAGGGGGTGCACGTTGATCGGGTCGAGGTCGCCGGAGTCCACGGCCCGTGCGATCGCCAGCTCGGTGGTCACACCGATGTTCATCCCCCGCAGCGCCTGGCCGTCGATCATGGTGACCGGCGTCTCCCAGGGGATCTCCAGCCCGAACGGCACCGCGTGCACGGCCCCCGCCTGCAGCTCGAAGGCCCCGCCGAGCTGCACCTTCGTGAACTCGATGTCCTGCTTGTACTCCTGGTCGCCGCTCTCCACCTCGACCTTGGCCTGCAGGCCGACGGACAGCCCCTCGATGGCCTGGTTCACGGACCCGCCCTGGATCCGCACCTCACCCTGGACGACACCACCCGGTACGACGTTGACCTCGGTGAGCACCGTCTCGACCGACGCCCCGCCGGCCCCCAGGCTCGCGAGCAGCTTCTTGAACGCCATGACTCTCCCTTTGCGAATGGACCCTCGACCCGTACAAACGCGATCCGCCCGCACCCGGTTCCGCCGGGGCGGTGCCCCGTCTGGACTACCCTCGGAGAGCATGATCGCGCCCCCGGACCGTACGCCACTGCCCCGAAGCTTCTTCGACCGCCCGGTACTGGAGGTCGCGCCCGACCTCCTCGGCCGCATCCTGGTCCGGACGACACCCGACGGCCCGATCGCCCTCCGTCTCACCGAGGTCGAGGCCTACGACGGCCAGAACGACCCCGGCTCCCACGCCTACCGCGGCCGCACCGCACGCAACGCGGTGATGTTCGGCCGGCCCGGACACGTGTACGTCTACTTCACCTACGGCATGTGGCACTGCATGAACCTCGTCTGCGGACCCGAGGGCCGGGCCAGTGCGGTGCTGCTCCGCGCCGGCGAGGTCGTCGAGGGCGCCGAGCTGGCCCGCAAGCGACGCGTCTCGGCCAGGAACGACAAGGAACTGGCCAAGGGCCCCGCCCGGCTGGCCACCGCCCTGGAGGTCGACCGGGCCCTGGACGGCACGGACGCGTGCACCTCCGGCGAGACCCCTCTGAGGATGCTGGCCGGGGCCCCGGTCCCCTCCGACCAGGTACGCAGCGGCCCCCGCACCGGTGTCGCCGGCGAGGGCGGGAACGGCGACCTCCACCCGTGGCGGTTCTGGGTCGCCGACGACCCGACCGTCAGCCCCTACCGCGCCCATGTCCCCAGGCGCCGCCGAGGTTGACTCGGCTCGGCAGGATGCGTAATGTGGCCCGAGCCGCTGAACCGGGTACGGCGATCGCCTGCAGCCGGAGCGGCCAACCCACTACCTAGCCACACCCCCTCAGCGGGGTCGCTTCTGGCGCGCCCGCGCGCTCGAATGCGAACTCGCGAGACTCGATTATGAGTCGCCGAGGAAAGCGGCTAACGTAGTGAACGTCGAAAGGCCGGAGGCGAAAGCCAAAAGCCGCAGACAAATCCCGCCGACCGGGAATCGGATGCAGAAAGCATCTGATAGAGTCGGAAACGCAAGACCGAAGGGAAGCGCCCGGAGGAAAGCCCGAGAGGGTGAGTACAAAGGAAGCGACCGTTCCTTGAGAACTCAACAGCGTGCCAAAAGTCAACGCCAG
>NZ_JBVHWQ010000001.1:1527147-1952671 GCF_055564315.1 Streptomyces sp. NPDC029151 | reverse complement strand
AAGCCTGGTAACGGGTGGAGTTGACTGGTACTAATAGGCCGAGGGCTTGTCCTCAGACGCTCGCGTTCACTGTGTTGGTTCTGAAACCACGACCACGTCGCCCCCTTTCGAGGGCGTTTCGGTTGATTGTTTCATAGTGTTTCGGTGGTCATAGCGTGAGGGAAACGCCCGGTTACATTCCGAACCCGGAAGCTAAGCCTCACAGCGCCGATGGTACTGCAGGGGGGACCCTGTGGGAGAGTAGGACGCCGCCGAACAAATTATGACAAAGGTCGGATCCTGAACTTCGGTTCGGGGTCCGGCCTTTTTCTGTTGTGCGTAACGTGTCGTTCACGTTGCGGGCACAGCATCCAGGCATGGGTACTGCAGCAATGCTCAGGGCCGCCGGCGTGGGAGTCGGCGACGAGGTCGTCGTACCGGCCTTCGGGAACGTCGAGGTCGCCGAGGCCGTGACCCTGGCCGGAGCGCTCCCGGTGTTCGCCGAAATAGACCCGGTGACCTACTGCCTCGACCCCGACGCGGTCGAGGCGGCCGTAACCTCCCGTACCGCCGCGGTCGTTGCCGTACACCGCTTCGGACGGCACGCGGACATCACGCGGTTGCACGCGCTCGGGCAGCGGCACGCGCTGCTGGTGCTCGAACAGGGCGAGTCCGAGGCGCCGTACGACGAGATAGCGCAGCGCAGGCAGCGGGCCGCCTATCTCGACGCCAGGCTGAAGGGCGTACGGACGCCGGACGGCGGGGACGGGCACACCTATCAGCAGTACGTCGTGCGGGTACCGGGGAACGGCCGGCCGGACCGGGACGCCTTCGCAAGAGCGGTGCGGAGCAAGGGAGTCGAGTGCCGGGTGCCGGTGAAGACGCCCGTGCACCGGCTGCCGGAGTTCCGCCGGTACGTGTCGCTGCCGGAGACCGAGCGGGCCGCCGACGAGACGCTCGCGCTGCCCGTGGACGCCGGGCTCACCAGGCGGGAGATGCACCGCATCGTGTCCGCGTGCAACGCCCTCGGCGGCCTGCTTCAGGCTGCCTTCTGACCGGGCACCGAACGAATTTGGGAACCGGGGCGTGCTCGGGGTACAGTTTCTTTGTCGCCGCGAGGGAAACCTCGAAAGCGACAGGCCCCTATAGCTCAGTCGGTAGAGCGTCTCCATGGTAAGGAGAAGGTCAACGGTTCGATTCCGTTTGGGGGCTCCGGCAAAAAGGCCCCACCCTTCCGGGTGGGGCCTTTTCGTGCTTCCCAGGGACTGCCCCGGGGTTTCCCCGGGGCTCTCTCAGCCCTCCATGTGGATTCCCGGGACCCGCATCGCCAGAATCGCCATGTCGTCGGAGGGGGCGTCCGAGGCGAAACGCTCCACCGCGCGCATGATCCGTGCCGCGACCGCGCCCGCCGTCAGCCCCGTACACGTGGTCAGGACGTCGGCGAGGCCGTCGTCGCCCAGCATGCGTGTGCCCTCACGGCGTTCCGTGACGCCGTCCGTGACACAGAGCAGCACGTCACCGGGGTCGAGGGTGACCGTCTCCTCGTACAGCTCCAGGTCCTCGATGACGCCCAGCAGTGGCTGCGGCTCGGCCGCGGCCACCACCGTGCCGTCCTGGCGCAGGCGCAACGGCAACGGATGGCCGGCGCAGACCACCTTCAGCTCGGCGCTGCCGTCGTCCTGCGGGCGCATCTCGCCGTAGAGCAGGGTCAGGAAGCGGCTGCGGTCGCCCTCGTCGAGGATCGCGGAGTTCAGGCGCTCCAGCACGGCCGGGCCGGACAGGCCCTCGCGGGCCAGCAGGCGCAGGGCGTGCCGGGCCAGGCCGGTGACCGCCGCCGCGTTGGGGCCCGTACCGCAGACGTCGCCGATGGCGAAGCCGTACGCGCCGTTGCCGATGGGGAAGAGATCGTAGAAGTCGCCTCCGACCTCGTTGCCCTCGCCGGCCGCGCGGTAGATGACCTCGACCTCCACGCCGTCGATCTGGGGCAGGCCCGGGGGGAGCAGGCTGCGCTGGAGCGACTGGCTGATGGCCGTGCGTTCCGAGTACAGGCGGGCGTTGTCCAGGGCGAGGGCGGCCCGGCGGCTCAGGTCCTCGGCGAGTTCCAGGATCTCCTGGCGGAAGTGTTCGTCGGTGGGCTTGCCGAGGGTCAGCATGCCGATGACGCGGTTGCGGGCGACGAGGGGCAGGACGACCGTCTCCCCGCCGACCGCGGACGCCGTCGTGAGTGTCGGGCCGATGCGGGAGGCGACCTGGTGGGTGGGGCCGCCCGACAGTCCGAGGCTGCGCATGGAGCTGCGCAGGGCGGCCTGGTGGGCGACCTCGCCGGGGGTGGTCCACACGCGGGCGCCCGGTGTGGGCACCGGATCGGGTGCGGGGATCTTGGACAGCAACGACTTGATGCCGTCGATGAGTTCCTCGTCCTCGTGCAGGACGTACGACAGGTACGGCTCGGACGCCTGGTCGGCGATGGTGTACACCGCGCACCAGGTGGCCAGGGTGGGGACCGTCATCTGGGCCATCAGGGCCAGGGTCTGATCCCGGTCCAGGGTGCCGGCCAGCAGGTCGGAGGCCTCGACCAGGAAGCTCAGGGAGCCGCGGCGCAGCCGTTCCAGTTCGCCGAGGCGGGCCGACTCGACGGCCAGCGCGATGCGGTCGGCGGCGAACTGCAGGCGCAGCGCCTCCTCGTTGGTGTACCGGCCGGGTGCTTCCGCCGCGACGCCCAGGGAGCCGGTGAGACGGCCCTCGACCTTGAGCGGGACGGTGACGACCGAGCGCATGCCGGTGCCGGCGAGGAGTGGTACGGCCCCCGGGACGGCGGTGAGGTCGTCGTGGACGGCGGGCATGCGGGCGGAGCCGTAGCGGCCGGGGCCGGCCTCGACGGGGACGCGGGCGAAGCGCTGGCGGGCGGAGGGCAGGCCGGTGGAGGCGCGGACCTCCAGTTCCGTCTCGTCGTCCGTGGCGAGCAGCAGGAACGCGGAGTCGCCGTCGAGCATGTCGCGGGCGCGTTCCACCGTGCGCTGGAGCAGGCCGTCGAGGTCGTCCGGGGCGGGGGAGCCGATGAAAAGTTCGAAGGGGTCGGTGCTCTGCCCGTCGGAGGACTGGCTCTGGTCGGTGGCCGGGACGCGGGACGGGCTCTGCAGGACGGCGCGCTCGTGGTCGCGGACCAGGAGGCAGACGGTGGAGGGCTCGCCCCCGGTGTCGCGGACCCTGAGGTGGGAGGCGTAGACCTGGGCCACCCGGCCGTCGGCGCCGCGGATGCCGTAGGTGCCCTCCCAGCGGGAGAGCTGGAGGGCCTCGGCGATGCCGGTGCCGGTGCCGGGGGTGTGCGGCCAGGCGGCCAGGTCGGTGAGGGGCTTGCCGATGACGTCGCCCGCCGGGTAGCCGAACAGCTCCTCCGCGTCCTCGTTCCAGGCGCTGATGCCGCCCTTCCGGTCGACCTGGAGGACGGCGACGCGGACCCGGCCGTCGGCCAGGGGCAGCAGGTCCGCGGGGAGCGCGGGGCCGGCGGTGCGGGTGCCGACGGGGCGCTCGGGCAGGTCGAGCTGGAACCAGACGTTCTTGTGGGTCGGGGTGTAGTCCACGCCCCAGCGGGTGGCCAGGGCCGCGCACAGCTGGAGACCGCGGCCGCCCTCGCGGTCGGGGCTGCCCATGGTGGCGGGGGAGCTCTGGAGCGGGACCTCGCGCTCGGGGTAGCGGTCGGAGACCTCGACGCGGACGCCGTCCTCGGTGCGCAGGCACAGCACGTCCGCGTGCGTGCCCGCGTGGACGACGGCGTTGGTCACCAGTTCGCTGGTGAGGACGACGGCGTCGTCGACGATGTCGGCGAACCCCCAGCCCTGGAGGGTGTCGCGGACGAAGGACCGGGCGGTCGCGACCGATCGCCCGACGGGCTCGAAACTGGCGGCCGCGCGCGCGGTGATCACAGAACTCCTCGGCCGGTTGTCGACATGCGGGGCTGCGTGGCCGGGCGGCTCGCGCCGCTGCCGCGGCACCGGCTCGCCCGTCGGCTGTGGCTCCGGGGGCTGTCCCCCGGGGATCAGTCCGGTGGTCATGGTGTCCGGCCGCCCCTCCGATGCCCGCTGGTACTCGTGCCACCGCCCAGACCGGTCGGACCGGTGCGGCTGGACAGCCGCATGCAAGGTTACTTACCTTCGCGGTCCGAGCGGATGCCGGTCGCGGGTGTTCACGCCCCAGGGTGTGCGGACGATGTGCGAAGCTGCCGAACTGTTATGGCCTGGTTGGGCCGGGGTGAAACACTGGGCAGGCTTCTGACGGAGGTCGGGTCGGGCAGCGTGGGTCCCGTGTACGGCGGGCAGCAGCCCCGTGTGCGGCCGGATCCCGTCTGGCGGATATACGCAGCAGTAACCGGTACGCGGAAGTAACCGGTATGCCGATGACCGGCACGCCGGGGCCGAAGCGGCCGAGCACAGCAGTAACGGTCTACCCCTCCGGGAGGGACACAGTGGAGTCTGGCGCGGCGACGCGAGGCACGAAGACGCGCGCGAAAGGCGGACCGTCCCTGGGCAGGAGCGGCGGTACCACCACCGTGGACACGGCTGCCCTGAACCGGCTGCTGGCGGCTCTCGTGTCGATGCGGGACGGGAACTTCCGCAAGCGGCTCACGGTGTCCGGTGACGGCGTGATGTCGGAGATCGCGGCCGTCTTCAACGAGGTGGCCGACCGGAATCTGCACCTGACCGGTGAGCTCGCGCGGGTACGGCGCATGGTGGGGCGTGAGGGAAAGCTCACGGAGCGGCTGGAGACGGGGGCCTGCGAGGGTTCCTGGGCGACGGCCGTCGAGCACTCCAACGCGCTCGTGGACGATCTGGTCTGGCCGGTGTCCGAGGTGAGCCGGGTGCTCACGGCGGTCGCCGACGGTGATCTGTCGCCGCGGATGGAGCTGCGGACGCAGGCGCAGGACGACGGTACGGGCCATCCCCTGCGGGGTGAGTTCCTGAAGGTCGGCCGGACCGTGAACAACCTGGTCGACCAGCTGTCGACGTTCACGGACGAGGTCACGCGCGTGGCCAGCGAGGTCGGCACCGAGGGCAAGCTCGGCGGTCAGGCCCGGGTGCGCGGTATGTCCGGTTCGTGGAAGGACCTGACCGAGTCCGTCAACACGATGGCGTACCGGCTGACCGCGCAGGTGCGGGACATCGCGCTGGTGACCACGGCGGTCGCGAAGGGCGACCTGTCGCGCAAGGTGACCGTCCATGTCGCCGGCGAGATGCTGGAGCTGAAGAACACCGTCAACACGATGGTGGACCAGCTGTCGTCGTTCTCCTCCGAGGTGACCCGGGTGGCCCGGGAGGTGGGCACCGAGGGCATCCTGGGCGGTCAGGCGCAGGTGCCCGGGGTGGCCGGCGTGTGGAAGGAGCTGACCGACTCCGTCAACACGATGGCGGGGAACCTGACCGCGCAGGTGCGGGGGATCTCACAGGTCACGACCGCCGTCGCCAACGGTGATCTGTCGCAGAAGGTGACCGTCCCCGCGCGCGGGGAGGTGGCGCAGCTCGCCGAGACGATCAACCAGATGACCGAGACCCTGCGGATCTTCGCGGACGAGGTCACGCGGGTGGCGAACGAGGTCGGCGCGGAGGGCCGGCTGGGCGGGCAGGCGAACGTGCCGGGCGCGGCGGGGACGTGGAAGGACCTGACGGACTCCGTCAACACGGTCTTCAGGAACCTGACCACGCAGGTGCGCGACATCGCCGCCGTGACGACGGCGGTGGCCAGCGGTGACCTCTCGCAGAAGGTCACCGTGGACGTGGCCGGCGAGATGCTGGAGCTGAAGAACACCGTCAACGGGATGGTGGACCAGCTGTCCGCGTTCGGTGCCGAGGTGACGCGGGTCGCGCGGGAGATCGGTGTCGAGGGCGAGCTGGGCGGCCAGGCGCAGGTGCCGGGGGCGGCCGGGACGTGGAAGGACTTGACCGACTCCGTCAACACCGCGTTCCGCAACCTCACCGGGCAGGTGCGCAACATCGCCCAGGTGACCACGGCGGTAGCCAACGGCGACCTGTCGCAGAAGGTCACCGTGGACGTGTCCGGTGAGATGCTCCAGCTGAAGAACACCGTGAACACGATGGTGGACCAGCTGTCGAGCTTCGCCGACCAGGTCACGCGGATGGCCCGGGACGTGGGTACGGAGGGCCGGCTGGGCGGTCAGGCCCGGGTGGACGGCGTCTCCGGCACCTGGAAGGAGCTGACGGACTCCGTCAACTTCATGGCCGGCAACCTGACGTCGCAGGTGCGGCAGATCGCCCAGGTGACGACGGCCGTGGCGCGCGGTGACCTGTCGCAGAAGATCGACGTGGACGCGCGCGGCGAGATCCTCGAGCTGAAGAACACGATCAACACCATGGTGGACCAGCTGTCCGCCTTCGCCGACCAGGTGACCCGGGTCGCGCGTGACGTGGGTACGGAGGGCCGCCTCGGCGGACAGGCGCAGGTGCCCGGTGTCGCCGGTGTGTGGCGGGACCTGACGGACTCCGTGAACGGCATGGCGGGCAACCTGACGGCCCAGGTGCGCAACATCGCGCAGGTGGCCACGGCGGTGGCGCGCGGTGACCTCTCCCAGAAGATCACCGTGGACGCCCGCGGGGAGATCCTGGAGCTGAAGAACACGCTGAACACGATGGTGGACCAGCTGTCGTCGTTCGCCCAGGAGGTCACGCGGGTGGCCCGTGAGGTGGGCACGGAGGGCATCCTCGGCGGTCAGGCCGAGGTGCAGGGTGTCTCCGGCACCTGGAAGGACCTCACGCAGTCCGTGAACTTCATGGCGAACAACCTGACCATCCAGGTGCGCAACATCGCCGAGGTCACCACGGCGGTCGCCAAGGGCGACCTGTCGAAGAAGATCACCGTGGACGCGAAGGGCGAGATCCTCGAGCTCGTCACGACGGTCAACACGATGGTCGACCAGCTGTCCAGCTTCGCCGAGCAGGTGACCCGGGTGGCCCGTGAGGTGGGTACCGAGGGCATCCTGGGCGGCCAGGCGCACGTACCGGGTGTGACCGGCATCTGGAAGGACCTCAGCAACAACGTCAACCTGATGGCCAACAACCTGACCATGCAGGTGCGGAACATCTCGCAGGTGGCCGCGGCCGTCGCCAACGGTGACCTGACGCGGCAGGTGACGATCGAGGCGCGCGGTGAGGTCGCGCAGCTCGCCGACACCATCAACACCATGGTGAAGACCCTGAGTTCGTTCGCCGACCAGGTCACCAAGGTGGCCCGCGAGGTGGGCACGGACGGCATCCTGGGCGGCCAGGCGCATGTGCCCGGGGTGGCCGGCACCTGGAAGGACCTCACCGAGTCGGTGAACCAGATGGCGTCCAACCTGACCGGCCAGGTCCGCAACATCGCCATGGTGACCACGGCCATCGCCAAGGGCGACCTGACCAAGAAGATCGACATTGACGCCCGCGGCGAGATCCTCGAGCTGAAGACGACGATCAACACCATGGTCGACCAGCTGTCCAGCTTCGCCGAGGAGGTCACGCGCGTGGCCCGCGAGGTGGGTACGGAAGGCCAGCTGGGCGGTCAGGCGCGCGTGCGGGACGTCGACGGCACCTGGCGGGACCTGACCGAGTCCGTGAACGAGATGGCCGGGAACCTGACCCGGCAGGTGCGGGCCATCGCGCGCGTGGCGACCGCGGTGACCCGGGGCGACCTGAACCTGAAGATCGACGTGGACGCGTCCGGCGAGATCCAGGAGCTGCAGGACTACATCAACAAGATGATCGCCAACCTGCGCGACACCACGATCGCCAACAAGGAGCAGGACTGGCTCAAGGGCAACCTGGCGCGTATCTCCGCCCTCATGCAGGGCCGCCGGGACCTGGAGGACGTCGCCTCGCTGATCATGAGCGAGCTGACGCCGGTGGTGTCCGCGCAGCACGGCGCGTTCTTCCTGGCGATGCCGCTGATGGAGGGCAAGGGCGTCGGCACCGGCGAGGACGACTACGAGCTGCGGATGCTGGGTTCGTACGGCTACTCGATGGGCTCCATGCCGACGTCGTTCCGGCCCGGTGAGGCCCTGATCGGCACGGCCGCCGAGGAGAAGCGCACGATCCTGGTGGACCGGGCGCCCAGCGGCTACCTGAAGATCTCCTCCGGGCTCGGCGAGGCACCGCCCGCCCAGGTGATCGTGCTGCCGGTGCTGTTCGAGGGCAAGGTGCTCGGCGTGATCGAGCTGGCGTCCTTCACGCCGTTCACGCAGATCCAGAAGGACTTCCTCAACCAGATCGCCGAGATGATCGCGACCAGCGTCAACACCATCTCGGTCAACACCAAGACCGAGCAGCTGCTCAAGCAGTCGCAGGAGCTGACCGAGCAGCTGCGGGAGCGGTCGGCCGAGCTGGAGAACCGGCAGAAGGCGCTGCAGGCGTCCAACGCCGAGCTGGAGGAGAAGGCCGAGCTGCTGGCCCGGCAGAACCGGGACATCGAGGTGAAGAACACCGAGATCGAGGAGGCCCGGCAGGTCCTGGAGGAGCGCGCCGAGCAGCTCGCGGTCTCCATGCGCTACAAGAGCGAGTTCCTCGCCAACATGTCGCACGAGCTGCGCACCCCGCTGAACTCGCTGCTCATCCTGGCGAAGCTGCTCGCCGACAACGCCGAGGGCAACCTCTCGCCGAAGCAGGTGGAGTTCGCCGAGACCATCCACGGCGCCGGCTCCGACCTGCTGCAGCTGATCAACGACATCCTGGACCTGTCGAAGGTCGAGGCGGGCAAGATGGACGTCTCCCCGACGCGGATCGCGCTCGTCCAGCTCGTGGACTACGTCGAGGCCACCTTCAGGCCGCTGACCGCGGAGAAGGGTCTGGACCTGTCCGTACGGGTCTCCCCGGAGCTGCCGGCCACGCTGCACACCGACGAGCAGCGGCTGTTGCAGGTGCTGCGCAACCTGCTGTCCAACGCGGTGAAGTTCACCGACTCCGGGTCGGTGGAGCTGGTGATCCGGCCCGCCGGCGCGGACGTGCCGCAGTCCATCCGGGAGCAGCTGCTGGAGGCCGGTTCGCTGCGGGCGCCGGACGGGGAGCTGATCGCGTTCTCGGTGACCGACACCGGCATCGGCATCGCGGCCAGCAAGATGCGGGTGATCTTCGAGGCGTTCAAGCAGGCCGACGGCACCACCAGCCGCAAGTACGGTGGCACCGGGCTCGGCCTGTCGATCTCCCGGGAGATCGCGCAGCTGCTGGGCGGTGAGATCCACGCGCAGAGCGAACCGGGCCGCGGCTCGACGTTCACGCTCTACCTGCCGCTGCACCCGAGCGAGCTGCCGCCGCAGGGCTACCAGCAGTCGCTGCCCGCGCTGGAGGCCGGCGACCTGGTCGCCTCGGCCTCCGAGGCGCGCCTGTCGTCGGAGCTGTCCGCGGTGGAGATCGAGATGCCGGCCGAGGTGAAGTCGTACCAGGAGACGCAGAACGGTCCGGCCGCGCTCTTCCGGCGCCGGCGGCGGAGCCTGCCGCAGGAGGGGCAGCGGGCCGAGCAGTGGGTAACCGTCCCGGAGCAGGACCACTCCTCGCAGCAGGGCCACGCGCGGCGGTTCGGCGGCGAGAAGGTGCTGATCGTGGACGACGACATCCGCAACGTGTTCGCGCTCACCAGCGTCCTGGAACAGCACGGCCTGTCGGTGCTGTACGCCGAGAACGGCCGGGAGGGCATCGAGGTGCTGGAGCAGCACGACGATGTGGCGGTCGTCCTGATGGACATCATGATGCCCGAGATGGACGGGTACGCGACGACCACCGCGATCCGCAGGATGCCGCAGTTCGCGGGCCTGCCGATCATCGCGCTCACCGCGAAGGCGATGAAGGGCGACCGCGAGAAGGCGATCGAGTCGGGCGCCTCCGACTACGTCACCAAGCCGGTCGACCCCGATCACCTGCTGTCGGTGATGGGCCAGTGGATGAGGGCGGAGTGAACACGGCGAGCGGTACGGCCGGGCGGGGCGCGGACGCCGGGGGAACCTGCGGCGGGTCTCGGGAGTTGCTGCATGATGGAGGCCGGGAACACGCGGGAATCCCGGATTCCGGGAACCATCCGGGGTCCCGCCGCGTTTCCGGTACGTGCACAGTGACATCGCGGTGACAGGGTGTGGCGACAGGCGGGGTGCGGCTACGATGACCGGCACAAGGACAGGCGGCGAAAGGGAGTCGTCCCCTGGGGCGGCGCCCGGTGTACCGCCGGGGCGAGGAGGGCGGGCCATGGTGCAGAAGGCCAAGATCCTCCTGGTCGATGACCGGCCGGAGAATCTGCTGGCGCTGGAGGCCATCCTCTCTGCGCTCGATCAGACGCTGGTGCGGGCATCGAGCGGGGAGGAAGCGCTCAAAGCGCTGCTCACGGACGATTTCGCGGTCATTCTGCTGGATGTCCAGATGCCGGGCATGGACGGGTTCGAGACGGCCGCGCACATCAAGCGGCGGGAGCGGACCCGGGACATCCCGATCATCTTCCTCACGGCGATCAACCACGGTCCGCACCACACCTTCCGGGGCTACGCGGCGGGCGCGGTGGACTACATCTCCAAGCCCTTCGACCCGTGGGTGCTGCGCGCGAAGGTCTCGGTCTTCGTCGAGCTGTACATGAAGAACTGCCAGCTGAGGGAGCAGGCGGCGCTGCTGCGGCTCCAGTTGGAGGGCGGCGGCAAGGGCGGTGTCGCCGGCAAGGAGTCGGCCGGGCTGCTCGCCGAGCTGTCCGCGCGGCTCGCGGCCGTCGAGGAGCAGGCGGAGGCGCTGTCCAAGCAGCTGGACGACGACTCCGCGGACGCGGCGGCGGTGGCCACGGCGGCCCATCTGGAGCGCAAACTGACCGGGTTGCGTCGTGCCCTCGACGCCCTGGAGCCGGGCTCGGGCGGCGCCGGGGCCGCGGTGCCCTCGCAGAACTGACCCGCGCGGGGACGGCAGTTGCGGATGAGCGTGCGTCAGTTCCGCGCCACGGCGGGCACGACACGAACGGGTGAAGCTGTGGGCACGCGTGTCCGCTGTCGTCTCCCCCGGTAACCTCACACCCATGGCCTCACGTCCCTCCGCAGCCAAGAAGCAGCCCGCCAAGAAGGCGGCGGCTCCCGCGAGGGTTCCGGCGAAGAGGGCCGCCGCGAAGAAGGCACCGGTCAAGAAGGCGCCCGCCAAGAAGGCCGCGGTGAGGAAGGCCCCGCCGCCCAGGCCGGTGGCCAGCCCCACCGGGGGCGTGTACCGGCTGGTGCGCGCCCTCTGGCTCGGCCTCGCGCACGCCGTCGGCGCCGTCTTCCGCGGCATAGGGCAGGGCGCGAAGAACCTCGACCCGGCCCACCGCAAGGACGGCGTCGCGCTGCTGCTGCTCGCCATGGCCCTGATCGTCGCCGCCGGCACCTGGGCGGACCTCCGCGGGCCCGTCGGCGACCTGGTCGAGATGCTGGTCACCGGCGCCTTCGGCCGGCTCGACCTGCTCGTGCCGATACTGCTCGCGGTGATCGCCGTACGGTTCATCCGGCACCCGGAGCAGCCGGAGGCCAACGGGCGGATCGTGATCGGCCTGTCCGCGCTCGTCATCGGCGTGCTCGGCCAGGTCCACATCGCCTGCGGCTCCCCCGCGCGCAGCGCCGGCATGCAGGGCATAAGGGACGCCGGCGGCCTCATCGGCTGGGCGGCGGCCACCCCGCTGACCTTCACGATGAGCGAGGTGCTCGCCGTACCCCTGCTGGTGCTGCTGACGGTCTTCGGGCTGCTGGTGGTGACCGCGACCCCGGTCAACGCCATCCCGCAGCGGCTGCGGACGCTCGGCGTCCACCTCGGCGTGCTGCGCGACCCCGAGGACGACCTCCTCGTCGAGGAGGAGGGCTACGACGAGCAGTGGCGCGAGGCGACGCCCGCGCGCCCGCGCAGACGCTCCAGCGCCCCTCCGGCGTACGATCCGGAGCGCGCCGAGGAGGAGGCCCTCTCGCGGCGCCGTGGGCGCCCCAGGCGCTCCGCGGTGCCCCAGCCGGACCCGCAGCGCCACCCGGACGCCGTGGACGTCGCCGCGGCCGCCGCGGCCTCGCTCGACGGTGCCGTGCTGCACGGGATGCCGCCGTCCCCGCTCGTCGCCGACCTCACCCAGGGGGTGAGCGCGGGGGAGCGCGAGGACACCACCCCGGTGCCCGCTCCGGCGGCGGAACCCGCGCCGACGCCGGTCCCGGTCGCCCGGGACCGGCAGGAGAAGCCGAGGACCGGGGCCGTCCCCGACCCGACCAAGCCCGTGCCGGACCTGACCAAGGCCGTGCCGGACCTGACCAAGAAGGCCCCGGAACAGCCCCGCGACCTGCCCGCACGCGCGGAGCAGCTCCAGCTGTCCGGCGACATCACCTACGCGCTGCCCTCCCTGGACCTCCTCCGGCGCGGCGGCCCGGGCAAGGCGCGCAGCGCCGCCAACGACGCGGTCGTCGCCTCGCTCACCCAGGTCTTCACCGAGTTCAAGGTCGACGCGGCCGTCACCGGCTTCACCCGCGGCCCGACGGTCACCCGCTACGAGGTCGAGCTGGGTCCCGCCGTGAAGGTCGAGCGGATCACCGCGCTGACCAAGAACATCGCCTACGCCGTCGCCAGCCCGGACGTACGGATCATCAGCCCCATCCCCGGCAAGTCGGCGGTGGGCATCGAGATCCCGAACACCGACCGGGAGATGGTCAACCTCGGCGACGTCCTGCGGCTCGCGGAGTCCGCGGAGGACGACGACCCGATGCTGGTGGCCTTCGGCAAGGACGTCGAGGGCGGGTACGTCATGCACTCGCTGGCGAAGATGCCGCACATGCTGGTCGCCGGTGCCACCGGTTCCGGCAAGTCGTCCTGCATCAACTGCCTGATCACCTCGGTCATGATGCGGGCGACCCCGGAGGACGTCCGGATGATCCTGGTGGACCCCAAGCGCGTCGAGCTGACCGCCTACGAGGGCATCCCGCACCTGATCACGCCGATCATCACCAACCCCAAGCGGGCCGCCGAGGCGCTGCAGTGGGTGGTCCGCGAGATGGACCTCAGGTACGACGACCTGGCCGCCTACGGCTACCGGCACATCGACGACTTCAACCGCGCGGTGCGCGAGGGCAAGGTCAAGCCGCCCGAGGGCAGCGAGCGGGAGCTGCAGCCGTACCCGTACCTGCTGGTGATCGTCGACGAGCTGGCCGACCTGATGATGGTGGCCCCGCGGGACGTCGAGGACGCGATCGTGCGGATCACGCAGCTCGCGCGCGCGGCCGGCATCCACCTGGTGCTCGCCACCCAGCGGCCCTCGGTCGACGTGGTCACCGGTCTGATCAAGGCGAACGTGCCCTCGCGGCTGGCCTTCGCCACCTCCTCGCTCGCCGACTCACGGGTCATCCTCGACCAGCCCGGCGCCGAGAAGCTGATCGGCAAGGGTGACGGCCTGTTCCTGCCGATGGGCGCGAACAAGCCGACCCGTATGCAGGGCGCGTTCGTGACCGAGGAGGAGGTCGCGGCCGTCGTCCAGCACTGCAAGGACCAGATGGCGCCGGTCTTCCGGGACGACGTGACCGTGGGCACCAAGCAGAAGAAGGAGATCGACGAGGACATCGGCGACGACCTCGACCTGCTGTGCCAGGCGGCCGAGCTGGTCGTCTCCACCCAGTTCGGGTCGACGTCCATGCTCCAGCGCAAGCTGCGCGTCGGCTTCGCCAAGGCCGGACGGCTCATGGACCTCATGGAGTCGCGCAACATCGTGGGACCGAGCGAGGGCTCCAAGGCACGTGACGTTCTGGTGAAACCTGACGACCTGGACGGCGTGCTCGCCGTGATTCGCGGGGAGTCTGAGGGGTGAGGGGCGAAGGGCCGTTCGGCGGAAGCGGGTTACGCCGGGTGGCGGGATCGCCGTGATCCACCCGTTAGAGATCTGTGAGCAACCGTTTCCGTTCGTCGTACGTCCAGTTGAGCGAAAGGACAGCTACGGGCCTCATCATGGGGTACCTGCCTGTCAAACCATCGGATTGTCCGGCCGGTCCGACGGTGTACAAAGTCCTACTGTCCGGTTGCCCCACCCTTTCGTACCCCCCCTAGACTGAGCTTCCAGCACAGGTGGCTACACGCTCGAAAGGCGCCCCCCGTGTCCATCGGCAACTCCCCTGAAGACGAGCGTCCGTTCCCAGACGAGTCCCAGGAAGCCCGACCCTCCGTGGGCCGCGCCCTCCAGCAGGCGCGGTTCGCGGCCGGGCTCACCGTGGAACAGGTCAGCAGTGCCACTCGTGTCCGTATCGCCATCGTGCACGCCATCGAGGCGGACGACTTCGCCCCCTGCGGCGGGGACGTGTACGCCCGGGGTCACATCCGCACGCTGGCCCGGGCCGTCCGCCTCGACCCGGACCCGCTGATCGCCCAGTACGACGCCGAGCACGGCGGCCGGCCCGCACCCACCCCCGCCGCACCCCTGTTCGAGGCGGAGCGGATCCGGCCCGAGCGGCGCGGCCCGAACTGGACCGCGGCCATGGTCGCCGCGATCGTCGTCGTGATCGGGTTCGTCGGGTTCACCGCGTTCAAGGGCGGAGACGATTCCGGCGACTCGAAGTCCCAGATCGCCGAGGGCACCGCGCCCGCCGCCGGCAAGTCCGCCGTGCCCACCCCGAAGAAGAACAAGACCGCCGAGCCGACCGGCGAACCCTCCGACAGCGCCATCGCCGCCGCTCCCCAGGACAAGGTCACCGTCCAGGTCAGCGCACCCAACGGACGCAGCTGGATCTCGGCCAAGGACCACAACGGCCGGATGCTCTTCGACGGGCTGCTGAAGAAGGGCCAGTCCAAGACCTTCCAGGACAGCTCCAAGATCAACCTGATTCTCGGCGACGCGGGCGCCATCGAGCTGTACGTCAACGGCAAGAAGATCGAGGACACCTTCCGGCCCGGCGCGGTCGAGCGCCTCACCTACACGAAGGGCGACCCGGTGGCGGGCTGACGGGCCGCCCCCGGCGGGCCTGGATGTGACGGAGTCGGCCACGATGGGCCAACCCCGTCGACGTGGGCCGTCAGTGAGACGAAGTAGTCTTGAGCCCATGCCTGAACGCCGTACCGTCGCACTTGTCACTCTCGGCTGCGCTCGTAACGAGGTGGACTCCGAAGAGCTCGCAGGCCGTTTGGAGGCGGACGGCTGGCAGCTCGTCGAGGACGCCGCGGACGCCGACGTCGCCGTCGTCAACACCTGTGGCTTCGTGGAGGCCGCGAAGAAGGACTCCGTCGACGCCCTGCTGGAGGCGAACGACCTCAAGGGCCACGGGAGAACCCAGGCCGTCGTGGCGGTGGGCTGCATGGCCGAGCGGTACGGCAAGGAACTGGCCGAGGCGCTGCCCGAGGCCGACGGCGTGCTCGGCTTCGACGACTACACGGACATCTCCGACCGCCTGCAGACCATCCTGTCCGGCGGCATCCACGCCTCCCACACCCCGCGCGACCGGCGCAAGCTGCTGCCGATCAGCCCGGCCGAGCGTCAGGAGTCGGCCGCCTCGGTGGCGCTCCCCGGGCACGCCCCGGCCGACCTCCCGGAGGGTCTCGCGCCCGCCTCGGGCCCCCGCGCGCCCCTGCGCCGCCGGCTCGACGGCTCCCCGGTCGCCTCGGTCAAGCTGGCCTCCGGCTGCGACCGGCGCTGCTCCTTCTGCGCCATCCCGTCCTTCCGCGGCTCCTTCATCTCCCGCCGCCCCAGCGACGTCCTGAACGAGACCCGCTGGCTGGCCGAGCAGGGCGTGAAGGAGATCATGCTGGTCTCCGAGAACAACACCAGCTACGGCAAGGACCTCGGCGACATCCGCCTGCTGGAGTCCCTGCTGCCGGAGCTGGCCGATGTCGACGGCATCGAGCGGGTCCGGGTGAGCTACCTGCAGCCGGCCGAGATGCGCCCGGGTCTCATCGACGTCCTGACCTCCACCCCCAAGGTCGCCCCGTACTTCGACCTGTCCTTCCAGCACTCCGCGCCCGACGTGCTGCGCGCCATGCGCCGCTTCGGCGACACCGACCGGTTCCTGGAGCTGCTCGACACCATCCGGAGCAAGGCACCCGAGGCCGGCGTGCGCTCCAACTTCATCGTCGGCTTCCCCGGCGAGACCGAGTCCGACCTGGGCGAGCTGGAGCGCTTCCTGAACGGCGCCCGGCTGGACGCCATCGGTGTCTTCGGCTACTCCGACGAGGAGGGCACGGAAGCGGCGACGTACGACAACAAGCTGGACGAGGACGTCGTCGCCGAGCGCCTGGCCCACATCTCCCGGCTCGCCGAGGAACTCGTCTCGCAGCGTGCCGAGGAGCGCGTTGGCGAGACCCTGCGGGTCCTGGTGGAGTCCGTGGACGAGGAGGAGGGCGTCCACGGCCGTGCCGCGCACCAGGCGCCGGAGACCGACGGCCAGGTGCTCCTCACGAGCGGCGAGGGCCTGACCGTCGGACGTATGGTCGAGGCGAAGGTGGTCGGTACGGAAGGTGTCGACCTGGTGGCCGAGCCGCTGACCGGCTCGCTCGCGTGTAGTGAGGAGGCGGGCAGATGACCGGAGTCCCGGCATCCGCCGCGGGCGGCTCCTCCGGCGCGCACGGCGCCCGGGGGCCGGCCGTCGACGGCGCCCGGTCCGAGGTCTCCGGTTCTGCTTCGGGCCCGGCCACGGCCCCCGACAGCGGCGGCAAACCCGCACGGGGCGGGAAGATCGCGGCCGCGGCCGTCAACCAGGCGAGCGTCTGGAACGTCGCCAATCTGCTGACGATGCTCCGGCTGCTCCTGGTCCCCGGCTTCGTGGCCCTGATGCTGGCGGACGGCGGCTACGACCCGGCCTGGCGCTCCCTGGCCTGGGCGGCCTTCGCCGTCGCCATGATCACCGACCTGTTCGACGGGCATCTGGCCCGCACCTACAACCTGGTCACCGACTTCGGGAAGATCGCCGACCCCATCGCCGACAAGGCGATCATGGGTGCGGCGCTCATCTGTCTGTCGGGCCTAGGTGATCTGCCGTGGTGGGTGACGGGGGTGATCCTCGGCCGGGAACTCGGCATCACCCTGCTGCGTTTTCTGGTCATTCGCTACGGCGTGATCCCCGCCAGCCGGGGCGGCAAGCTGAAGACGCTCACCCAGGGCGTGGCCGTCGGGATGTACGTCCTGGCACTGACGGGGTGGCTGGCCACCCTGAGGTTCTGGGTGATGGCCGTGGCGGTCGTCCTCACCGTCGTGACCGGCCTCGACTACGTAAGACAAGCCATTGTGCTGCGCCGGCGGGGAATCGCCGAGCGCGCGGCGGCGTTGGAGGAGAAGGAAGCGTGAGTTCCGCGGCCACCGAACTGGTTCGACTACTGACCGTGAGGGGCGAGACCCTCGCCGTCGCGGAGTCGCTGACCGGTGGCCTGGTGGCGGCGGAGGTCACCGGGGTGCCCGGCGCCTCCCGCGTGTTCCGGGGCTCGATCACCGCCTACGCCACCGAGCTGAAGCACCGGCTGCTGGGTGTCGACGCCACCCTGCTGGCCCAGCGCGGCGCGGTGGATCCGCAGGTCGCGGCCCAGATGGCGGCCGGTGTGCGCAAGGCGCTGGGTGCCGACTGGGGCATCGCGACCACCGGGGTCGCGGGTCCGGACCCGCAGGACGGAAAGCCCGTCGGGATGGTCTTCGTGGCCGTCGACGGACCCCTCACGGCTCGCGCCGGTTCTGCCGGTGGCGGAAAAGTCGAGGCGCTGCGGTTGAACGGCGGCCGTGCGGAAATTCGTATGGAGAGTGTACGGAGCGTACTCGCAGTGCTCCTGGAGCAGCTTGCGGGCGAACAGACTGGGAATGAGCGGGCACAGGATACGGAACGGAACGGGGGGTTTTGATGTTTGCAGCCCTGAGTGAACACGACATCGCTCCCCGCACGGCCGCGGCGCAAGGCGGTACGGTGGGGCGAGAAGGATGCGGCTACGCGGTCCGAGGAGGGAGCCACCGATGATTCTGCTCCGTCGCCTGCTGGGTGACGTGCTGCGTCGGCAGCGCCAACGCCAGGGCCGTACTCTGCGCGAAGTCTCCTCGTCCGCCCGAGTCTCACTCGGCTATCTCTCCGAGGTGGAGCGGGGGCAGAAGGAGGCTTCCTCCGAGCTGCTCGCCGCCATCTGCGACGCGCTGGACGTACGGATGTCGGAACTCATGCGGGAAGTGAGCGACGAGCTGGCGCTCGCCGAACTGGCCCAGTCCGCCGCGGCCACCGAGCCCGTGCCCACGCCGGTCCGACCGATGCTGGGTTCCGTGTCGGTGACCGGTGTGCCACCGGAACGGGTGACCATCAAGGCGCCCGCGGAGGCGGTGGACGTGGTCGCCGCGTGACACACGCCCGCGCGGCCTGGCAACCCGATACGGCTGAAGCCACGGCCGGCTCCTCCAGGAAGACCTGAGGGAGCCGGCCGTGGCTTTTCGCGGTCTTCCGCCGTCCAGCGGGGTTGCCGCCTGTTTCCTCCTGATCTGCGCCCATTTGCCGGTACCGCGTGGTGCGGTCATCGTGGGAGGACGTGACGGCGCCGAAACACCGGAGGAAGCGGATGTACGTCGTGAAGAGCCCGCTGGCGGACGCGGATCTGAAGACCGTGGCGGAGGCCCTGCAGGGCGCCCTGGTCGACCTGGTGGACCTCGCCCTGGCCGCCAAGCAGATCCACTGGAACATCGTCGGCCCCCGCTTCCGCTCCATACACCTCCAGCTCGACGAGGTCGTCGCCTCCGCCCGCACCCACTCGGACACGGTGGCCGAGCGGGCCTCCGCGCTGGGCGTACCGCCCGACGGTCGCGCCGCCACGGTGGCCTCCGGCAGCGGCATCAAGACCACTGCGGCCGGGTGGATCAAGGACACGGACGCGGTCGGGGCGATGGTGGACGCGCTCGGTTCGGTGATCACCCGCATGCGAGAGCGGGTGGAGGCGACCGGGGAGCCGGATGCCGTGTCCCAGGACCTGCTGATCGGGATCACCGCCGACCTGGAGAAGCACCACTGGATGTTCCAGGCGGAGAACGCCTAGCGGCTGCGGTCGGCGGCCGGGGTGGTCGTCGTCCGCGACGCCGGGTGGACCGGTGTTGCATCGGTGAGCCCGTGGTGCGCCTCCCGCGCGGGACAGGCGACGGTCTAGCGTCCGGCTGGAGGTGGTGGCGGGCATGGTGGGGCGGACAGTGCGCCGGACGATCGCGCTCGGGGCGGGGGCGGTGTGGTGGTGGGCCGTGCTGCGGCTCGCCCTGGGCGAGGGCCAGGGCGTGGTGGAAGCGGCCGTCGTGACCGGCGGGTGGGGGCTGAGCCTGCTGCCGGTGCACTGTGTGCCGAAGGGACACGCGACCGGGGCCGGCCCGTTGGGGGGCCGGCCGGCCGCCTCGCGGGACGCTGAGGTCACCAGGGCATCGCCACGCCCCCGTTCGGACGGAGTATCTGACCCGTCGTGAAAGCCGAGGCGTCCGAGGCGAGATACAGCACCGCGTGCGCGACGTCGTCCGGTTCGCCGACCCGGCCGAGCGGGGTCAGCCGGGTCATCGCGGCCTCGGTGTGCGCCTGCGCCGCGTGGTCGTGACGGTCGGTCATGGGAGTGCGGATCCAGCCCGGTGCGACCGCGTTGACCCGGATGCCGTGCGGGCCGACCTCGGTGGCCAGCGTCTTCGTCAGCTGCACCACGGCCGCCTTCGCCGCGCCGTAGCAGAGCAGCCCGGCACCGCCGGTGTCCACCGCGCCCGAGGCCATGGTGACGATGCTGCCGCGGGTGCCCCGGGCCAGCATCAGGCGGGCCGCCTCCTGGCAGGCGTACAGCACTCCCTTGAAGTTGACGTTCAGCACCCGGTCGAGATCCTCGTCCCGGGTCTCCAGCACCGGGCTGCTGTGCATGATCCCGGCGATCGCCGCCAGCACGTCCAGCCGTCCGCAGGACCGGACCGCCTCACCGAGCCGGTCCCGGTCGGTGACGTCGAGGACATGGACCCTGGCCGTGCCACCGCGCTCCTCGACCAGCGCGGCCGTACCGTCCAGGCCGTCCGCGTCCCGGTCGGCACAGTGCACCGCCGCCCCCGCCCCGGCGAGCAGGACGGCGCACGCCCGTCCGATCCCGCCGGCGGCTCCGGTCACGAAGGCGGTGCGTCCGCTGAGGTCGTACGCGGGGAGCGTCATACCGGCGACGGTACGAGCATGTCTGACGGACCGTCAATTGGTCGGGGCGGGCCGGCGCGGGTGCGGGGCCGGAGGGGGCGCGGGCGGTCAGCCGGAGGCGGGTGGCGGCGCGGGCACGTGTGCTGTCCCGGCGGGTACGGGGGTCGGCTGGTCAGCCGGTGCGGCGGGGGTACTTGTCGCGCCAGCGTTGGGGTGAGCCTGGTGCGGGAGCGGGGCCCGGCTGGCAGGTGGGGCACCAGTAGGTGGGGCGCTCCTGGGTGCCGTCGCCCTGGTCGGCGACCCGGACGGGGGTGTGGCAGCGCAGGCAGGGGCGGGGCGCGCGGCCGTAGACGAACAGGTCGTAACGGTGCAGGCCGGTGGTCTGCCGGACCGGGCGGTCGCGGTTCATCTCCAGGAGCCGCTTGGCCAGACCGGGCAGCTTCTCCGCGCGGTCCGCGGGGAGCGCGCCGGCCGGCAGCCACGGAGTCACGCCGAGCAGGAAGCACAGCTCGCTCTTGTAGACGTTGCCGATGCCGGCCAGATTGCGCTGGTCCAGCAGGGCCTCGCCCAGTTCGCGGGCGGGGTCCGCGAGGACGTTGGCCAGCGCGCGCTCGGGATCCCAGTCCGGGCCGAGCAGATCGGGGCCCAGGTGGCCGACGACCCGCTCCTCGTCGGTGGTGCGCAGCAGCTCCAGGACCTGGAGGCGGTAGCCGACGGCCGTGCGGTCGACGGTGCCGAGCACCGCCCGGATCTGGTGCGCCGGGCCGCCCCGCCAGCGCTCACCCGTGCCGAACACCTTCCAGGCGCCCTCCATGCGCAGATGGGTGTGCAGGGTCAGGCCGCCCTCGAACCGGGTGAGCAGGTGCTTGCCGCGCGGGATCGTGTTCAGCACCCGACGGCCGGTGAGGTCGACCGTCGCGTACTTCGGCACGCGGAAGTCGCTGCGCGTCAGCGGCTTGCCCGCGAGGGCCTCGTGCAGCCGACGCGCGGCCTGCCAGACCGTGTCACCTTCGGGCATGCGTCAAGGGTGCCACGGTGGGGTGAGGGGTGAGGGTTCGGAGGTGACGGGTGCGGCGGGGGGAGCGGTGGGGTGCGGGTGGAAGTCTGTGTCTGCGGTCTGTGGTCTGCGGTCGGTGGGGTGCGGCTGGGTGTGCGGCGGAGGCCGGGGGCTCCGGTCGTACGGGGCGCGGGGCTCACGCTGCCGGGCCGCGGCCGGTCATGCTCTCAGACGCAGTCCGCGCGGTGTCGCCACGAATCCCGCCGTCTCCAGGAGGGCGCCCGTGGGGGAGGTCAGGGCCTGGACGCCGTTGATCCGTTCGACCGTGACCGTGCCGAGCGCGCCCGCGCGGGCCGCCGCGGCCAGCGCCTGGGCCGCCATACGCAGGCGGGCGTCGTCCGCCGCCGCGGTGTCCGGTGCGGTGGGCCAGGCCAGCAGCGTCTTGCCGCCGCGCTCCATGTACAGCGTCAGCTCGCCCTCCACCAGGACGACCAGGGAACCCGCCTTGCGGCCGGGCTTGTGCCCGGCTCCGGTCGGCGGTTCCGGCCAGGGCAGCGCGGAACCGTAGGCGTTCGCGGGGTCGGCCGCGGCGAGGACGACGGCGCGGGGGTCGGAGGCGGGGGAGCCGCCCGTGCGGCCGTTGCCGTAGCCACGGTACGGCGCCTGGCCGTGCGGGGTCGTGCCGTAGGGGGCGGAACCGTACGGGGCGGGCGAGCCGTGGCGGGTGGGTCCGCCGCCGCGGGGGCCGCCGTAACCGGGGGAGGCGAAGGGGTCGGCGAGGTCGCGGGAGCCGTCGGCGGCGGGTCCGTCCTCCGGCGGCCAGGTGAAGTCGCCGTCCAGGCCGGGATGGGCGAAACCGCCGTCGGCCGTGTCGCGGGCGTCGGGGGACGCGTGGCCGTGCGGGGTGCCGGCCATGACGTCGAACGGGTTCGCGAAGCCCGGCTCGGCGAAGCCGTTGGCGGCGGCCGCGGGGCCGAATCCGTTCCGGCCCACCGGGCTCGGCAGGCCCTCGGTGCGCTCACGGGCGTTCGCCACCGTGCGGAGCCGGTCCACCGCGCCGTCCATCGCGAACTGGGCCGCGCCCAGCCCCTCGACCACGTAACCGCGCCGGGCCTGGCCGCTCTCCTCGAAGACCGACAGCACCCGGTACACCGCCGAGAAGCCGCCTTCGACGCCCTCCGCGGCGACCGCGCCCCGGGTGACCACGCCGTGCCGGTCCAGGAGCGTGCGGGCCAGGGCGTGTGCCCGCACCGTGGTGTCCGGCTCGGCCGCCGGCAGCAGTGACCAGCGGCCGGCCACGGTCGGCGGCCCGGTGCGGGAGGCGGTGCGCGCGGCGGCCGTCAGGGAACCGTAACGTCCGCGCGGTACGGCTCGCTTGGCACGGTGAGCGGTCGAGCCCGCCGTACGGCCCGAGCCCAGCAGGGCGCGCATCGGCGCCAGCGTGTCGTTGGTGAGCCGGCCCGACCAGGCCAGGTCCCACAGCGCGTCGGCCAGCTGGGGATCGGTGGCCTCGGGGTGCGTGGTGGCGCGGACCTGGTCGGCGATCTGCCGGAAGAACAGGCCGTAACCGCCCGACAGGGTGTCGAGGACGGACTGGTGGAGCGCGGTCAGCTCCAGCGGGTGGGGCGCCGGGAGCAACAGCGGGGCCGCGTCCGCCAGGTAGAGGGAGACCCAGCCGTCCTTGCCGGGCAGGGCACCCGCGCCGGCCCACACCACCTCGCCGGCGGCGGTCAGCTCGTCCAGCATCGAGGGCGTGTAGCCGGCCACGCGGGAGGGCAGGACCAGCCTCTCCAGCGCGGAGGCCGGCACGGACGCACCCTGCAACTGCTCGACGGTACGCACCAGTCCGTCGACGCCGCGCAAGCCGTGGCCCTTGCCGATGTGCTGCCACTGGGGCAGGAACTGGGCGAGCGCGGCGGGCGGCACGGGCTCCAGTTCGTGCCGCAGGGCCGCCAGGGAACGGCGGCGCAGGCGGCGCAGTACGGCCGCGTCGCACCACTCCTGGCCGATGCCCGCCGGGTGGAACTCGCCCTGCACGACCCGGCCGGCCGCGGCCAGCCGCTGCAGGGCGCCCTCGGTGACCGCCACGCCCAGGCCGAACCGGGCCGCCGCGGTGGCCGAGGTGAACGGGCCGTGGGTACGGGCGTACCGGGCGAGGAGATCACCCAGCGGATCCTTGACCGGCTCGGTGAACGCCTCGGGGACCCCGACCGGCAGGGCCGTGCCGAGCGCGTCGCGCAGCCGGCCCGCGTCCTCGACGGCCGCCCAGTGGTCGGCGCCCGCGATCCGCACCCTGATGGCCCGGCGGGCCCCGGCCAGCTCCCGCGCCCACTGCGGATCCGCGCCCCGCGCGACCAGCTCCGCGTCGGTCAGCGGGCCGAGCAGCCGGAGCACGTCGGCGACACCCTCCACGTCCTTGACCCGGCGGTCCTCGGCGAGCCACTGCAGCTCGCGCTCCAGCTCGGTCAGCACCTCGGCGTCGAGCAACTCGCGCAGCTCCGCCTGGCCGAGCAGCTCGGCCAGCAGCCGCGAGTCCAGGGACAGCGCGGCGGCGCGCCGCTCGGCCAGCGGGGAGTCGCCCTCGTACAGGAACTGGGCGACGTACCCGAAGAGCAGGGAGCGGGCGAACGGGGACGGCTCCGGGGTGGTGACCTCGACCAGGCGCACCTTGCGGGACTCGATGTCCCCCATCAGCTCGACGAGGCCGGGGACGTCGAAGACGTCCTGGAGGCACTCGCGGACCGCCTCCAGGACGATCGGGAACGAGCCGAACTCGCTCGCCACCTGGAGCAGCTGGGCCGCCCGCTGGCGCTGCTGCCACAGCGGGGTGCGCTTGCCGGGGTTGCGGCGCGGCAGCAGCAGCGCGCGGGCGGCGCACTCGCGGAACCGGGAGGCGAACAGCGCCGAGCCGCCGACCTGGTCGGTGACGATCTGGTCGACCTCGCCCTTGTCGAAGGCGACGTCGGCCGCGCCGACCGGGGCCTGTTCGCTGTCGTACTCGCCGCCGGCCTTCACCGGCTCCCGGTCGAGCAGGTCCAGGCCCATCAGATCGGCGTCGGGCAGGCGCAGGACGATGCCGTCGTCGGCGTGCATGACCTGCGCGTCCATGCCGTACCGCTCGGAGAGCCGGGCGCCGAGGGCGAGCGCCCAGGGGGCGTGGACCTGGGCACCGAAGGGGGAGTGGACGACGACCCGCCAGTCGCCCAGCTCGTCGCGGAAGCGCTCGACGACGATCGTGCGGTCGTCCGGGACGTGGCCGCAGGACTCCCGCTGCTCGTCCAGGTACGACAGCACGTTGTCCGCCGCCCACGCGTCCAGGCCCGCCGCCAGCAGCCTGAGCCGCGCGTCGTCACGGGACAGGGCGCCGACCTCGCGCAGGAAGGCGCCCACCGCGCGGCCCAGCTCCAGCGGCCGGCCCAGCTGGTCGCCCTTCCAGAACGGCAGCCGGCCCGGCACGCCCGGCGCGGGCGACACCAGGACGCGGTCGCGCGTGATGTCCTCGATGCGCCAGGAACTCGTGCCCAGCGTGAAGACGTCCCCGACGCGGGACTCGTACACCATCTCCTCGTCCAGTTCGCCGACCCGGCCGCCGCCCTTCTTGGGGTCGGACCCGGCGAGGAAGACGCCGAACAGGCCGCGGTCCGGGATGGTGCCGCCGGAGGTGACGGCCAGGCGCTGGGCGCCGGGACGGCCGGTGACCGTGCCGACCACGCGGTCCCACACCACGCGCGGGCGCAGCTCCGCGAACGCGTCCGACGGGTAGCGGCCCGCGAGCATGTCCAGGACCGCCGTGAACGCCGACTCCGGCAGCGAGGCGAACGGGGCCGCGCGGCGGACCACGGCGAGCAGGTCGTCGAACTGCCAGGTGTCCAGCGCCGTCATGGCGACCAGCTGCTGGGCGAGCACGTCCAGCGGGTTCGCGGGGACCTTCAGGGACTCGATCGCGCCCGAGCGCATCCGCTCGGTGACCACGGCGGCCTGGACCAGGTCGCCCCGGTACTTCGGGAAGACCACGCCGGTGGAGACGGCGCCGACCTGGTGTCCCGCGCGGCCCACACGCTGGAGACCCGAGGCCACCGAGGGCGGGGACTCGACCTGGACGACGAGATCCACGGCCCCCATGTCGATGCCGAGTTCCAGGCTGGAGGTGGCGACCACCGCGGGCAGCCGGCCGGCCTTCAGGTCCTCCTCGACCAGAGCGCGCTGCTCCTTGGAGACCGAGCCGTGGTGCGCGCGGGCGATCACCGGCGGTGCGCCGGCGGCCGCGCCGGAACCACCCATCAGCTGGGCGGGGGAGTGGTGCTCCTCCAGGGTCTCGCCGGTCGCGCGCTCGTACGCGATCTCGTTGAGCCGGTTGCACAGCCGCTCCGCCAGGCGGCGGGAGTTGGCGAAGACGATCGTGGACCGGTGGGCCTGGACCAGGTCGGCGATCCGCTCCTCCACATGCGGCCAGATCGACGGCCGCTCCCCGCCCTCGGCCGCGTCGGACGCCGGGGAACCGCCCAGCTCCCCCATGTCCTCGACCGGGACGACCACGGAGAGGTCGAACTCCTTGCCGGACTCCGGCTGGACGATCTCCACCTTGCGGCGCGGGGACAGATAGCGGGCCACCTCGTCCACCGGGCGGACGGTCGCCGACAGGCCGATCCGGCGGGCGGGCTTCGGCAGCAGCTCGTCCAGCCGCTCCAGCGAGAGCGCGAGGTGCGCGCCGCGCTTGGTGCCCGCGACCGCGTGCACCTCGTCCAGGATCACCGTCTCCACACCCGTGAGCGCGTCGCGCGTGGCCGACGTCAGCATCAGGAACAGCGACTCCGGAGTGGTGATCAGGATGTCCGGCGGGCGGGTGGACAGGGCGCGGCGCTCGGCGGCCGGGGTGTCGCCGGACCGGATGCCGACCCTGACCTCCGGCTCGGGCAGGCCCAGCCGCACCGACTCGTGGCGGATACCGGTCAGCGGACTGCGCAGGTTCCGCTCGACGTCCACCGCCAGGGCCTTCAGCGGGGACACGTACAGCACCCGGCAGCGCTTCTTCGGGTCGGCCGGGGGCGGGGCCGAGGCCAGCTGGTCCAGGGCGGCGAGGAACGCGGCCAGCGTCTTGCCCGAGCCGGTCGGGGCGACCACCAGCACGTCCGACCCCTCCCGGATGGCCTGCCACGCACCCGCCTGGGCCGCGGTGGGCGCGGAGAAGGCCCCCGTGAACCAGCCGCGGGTCGCGGGGGAGAAGCCGTCGAGGGCCCGGTGTGCGGAGCTGACCATGCGTCCATCCTGCACCCGCCCACTGACAATCGGCCTGACCTGCGCGAACGACCGCGGGAGAGAAGGGGCGCGGCGGGGCCGGGCGCGGGCCGCCGACGCGGAGCCGGTGCGGCGGTGGGCGGGGGCGGACAATGGAGCGTATGGCGGGTTCAGGGGAACGGGCACGGCACTGGCGGTACTCGGATCTGCCCGGGGTCGACCTGCTGCGGGCCCGGTACATCCGCAAGACCTTCGTCCGGCACACCCACGAGACCTTCGTGATCGCGGCCATAGCGGACGGTGTGGAGGTCTTCCACCACCACGGCTCCGACGTCTCCGCCGGCGCGGGAGCGCTCGCCCTGATCAATCCCGACACCCCGCACACCGGCCGGGCCGGCGTGCCGGAGGGGTGGCGGTACGGCGCGCTCTACCCCTCGCCCGACGTGGTCGCCGAGATCGCCGCCGAGACCACCACCCTGCGGGGCACCCCCGGTTTCGTCAGCCCCGTCCTCGACGACCCTGCCACTGCCCGCCTGGTCCACCAGGTGCTGCGCGCCGCCGACGAGGGCAACGCGCTGGCCGCGGACACGCTGCTGCGGGTCGCCGTGACGAGGCTGCTGCGGCTGAACGGCGGCCCGCTGCCCCAGCGGCGGCCCCGGGCGGCCGGCGCCCGGATCGCGGCACGCGCGCGTGCGGCGCTGGAGGAGCGGATGGCGGAGCCGCCGACCCTGGAACGGCTGGCCGCGGAACTCGGTACCAGCCCGTTCGCCCTGCTGCGGGCGTTCCGCGACGCCTACGGCATGCCGCCGCACACCTGGCTGACCGACGCCCGCGTGCGCCGCGCCCGGCGGCTGCTGGACGCGGGGACGCCCCCCGCGGAGGCGGCCGCCGCCGTCGGCTTCACCGACCAGCCCCACCTCAACCGGCACTTCACCCGGATCGTCGGCGTGCCCCCGGGCGCGTACCAGCGCGAGCACACGAGCCGGCACGCGGGAACGGGGCGAGGGGAGCGCACGAGCCGGCGCGAGCGCAAGAACGTACAAGACGCGAGGTGACGGCCGCCCGTACCGTCCCGGGCGTGACACAGCACATAGCTCTCAGGGACCAGACCGCCGAAGGAGCGGACAAGCCGGACGCGGCCGTCGTACGGGACGCCCTCGGCGTCGGCGTCGCCGTCGGCCTGTCCGGATTCGCCTTCGGGGTGACCGCGGCCGGCAGCGGACTCGGCCTCCTCCAGACCTGCGCGCTCAGCCTCCTGGTGTTCACCGGCGCCTCCCAGTTCGCGCTGGTCGGAGCGCTCGCGGCCGGGGGCGCTCCGTTCACGGCCGCCGCCGGCGCCTTCTTCCTCGGCGTGCGCAACGCCTTCTACGGGCTGCGGCTGTCGCAGCTGCTCGCCCTCCCGCGCGCGGTGCGGCCGTTCGCCGCCCACTGGGTGATCGACGAGACCACCGCGGTGACCCTGGCACAGCCGAACCGGCGGGCCGCGCGGCTCGGCTTCACCGTCACCGGCCTCAGCCTGTACGCACTGTGGAACCTCACCACGCTGCTCGGCGCGCTCGGCGCCAGGGCGATCGGCGACACGCGCGCGTGGGGCCTGGACGCGGCGGGACCCGCGGTGTTCCTGGCGCTGCTCGCCCCGATGCTGAAGACGGCCACCGAGCGCGCGGTCGCGGGCCTCGCCGTCCTGCTCGGTCTCGGACTGCTGCCCGTCCTGCCGGCCGGCGTGCCGGTGCTGGTGGCGGCGCTGGCGGCCCCCCTCGCGCTCCTCGCGGAGGGCCGGCGCCGCGGTCGTACCCGCCAGGACGCGCACGACGGCGCGGAGGAGGGCCGGTGAACGTCTGGATCGCGATCGGCGTGACCGCCCTCGGCTGTTACGCCGCCAAGCTCGCCGGCCTGCTGGTACCGGCGCACACCGTCGAGCGGCCGTTCGTGCGGCGGCTCGCCGCCCTGCTGCCGGTCGCCCTCCTCGCCGCGCTCACCGCGCAGCAGACGTTCGCCGACGGCCACGCGCTGGTGCTGGACGCGCGGGCCGCGGGGCTCGGCGCCGCTGCCGTGGCCCTGGTGCTGCGTGCGCCGTTCCTGCTGGTCGTGGCGGCGGCCGTGGTGGTGACGGCGGGCGTACGGGCCCTCGGCGGATAAGGAAAGCGCGGCCCTTCGGCCGGGCGGCGGGCGAGGCGAGCCCGGCGGAGGGTGAGGGGGCCGTCGGCTGCCGTGGCCGGCGAGCCGGGCCCGTCCGGTGGTCCGCCGACGGTACGGGCCCGGCCCGGCTCAGCCCACGAAGCGGCCGTAGGCCCGCAGCGTCCGCAGCGCCTCGATCGTCACCATCGGGCGGGCCTCCAGCGCCGGGGCCGGGGCCCACCGGCGCCACCGGACCGGCCAGCCGCCGTCCTCCTGCTGCTCGGCGGCCAGCCGGTCCAGCGAGCGTGCCATCTCGTCGTCGGTGAACCACGCGCGCGCGAGGGACTCCGGACCGCGGGCGAAGTCGTGCGGGAAGTGATGCTCGCCCGGGGCGTAACCGGCGGCGACCGGGAACGCGTCGAGCCGGTCCGGGTCCAGCACCGCGAGCCGCTGCTCCCGCACGAGGCGGCCCAGCCGGTCGGCGGCGGCCTCCGCGCGCGGGCGGTCGGGGGCGGAGTCCAGGAAGGTCACGGCGGCCTGGACCTCGTAGGGGTGCGTCCTGTCCAGGGACTCCACCGCCCGCCAGCAGAAGTCGGTGGCCCGGAACAGCCAGGCGTGCCAGACCTCGTTGCGGTGCAGCAGCCCGACCACCGGTCCGGTGGCCAGCAGCTCGCTGGGAGGGTCGTCCACGACCGGGACGAACGGCGCCGTCGGATACCCGCGCTGGCTCGGGTGGATCGCGGGCAGGGCGCCGTCCGGGCCGGAGACGGAGGTCAGATAGCGGCACACGCGCTCCACACGCTGCCCTCCGCAGTGCCCGATGGCGTCCAGGACGCGCAGCGCGTGCGCGGTGTGCAGGGGCTGGCTCACCGGACCGCGCAGATCGGGTTCCAGGGCGTGCCCGTACCCGCCGTCGTCGTTGCGGTAGGCGTCCAGTGCCGCTTCCACCGCCTCCGGGCCGCCGTGCAGGAAGTGGTACGCGAAGAGGTGCTGCTCCAGCACGCGCGCGGTGAGCCACACGAACTGTTCGGCGCGGAAGAGCGGGGAGCGCGCCGGGGGCGTGGAAGGGGGCGGGGAAGCTCCGGTTTCGGCCATGCGTCAGACCGTAGGGCGGAAAGCGGTCTCGCAGGAGCTCCCGGGCGGGGCCCACCCCCGGGGGCGGGATACTGGAGGCATGCGGTTGACGGTCTTCTGGCAGCGGATGGCGGAACACTTCGGTCCGGGGTACGCCGACACCTTCGCGCGCGACCACGTCATGTCCGAACTGGGCGGACGCACGGTGAACGAGGCGCTGGACGCCGGCTGGGAGGCCAAGGACGTCTGGCGCGTGATCTGCGCGGTCATGGACGTGCCGGGCGAGAGGCGTTGAGGCGCCGGGTGAAATGCCGGGCTTGCCGGACAAGGACGCGACAGTACGGCACCGATCCGTCACGAAGATCGCCGGCGGGCACCGGTTGTCGGTGGCGTGGGCGAGACTGGGCGCGTGGCACCCACTGACGAGCACCCTCCGGCATCCCCCGCCGAGGCCGGCGAGCCGTCCCCGCGGCAGACGGCACCGGCCTCCACCACCCCGCCCGGCCGGCCCCCGGTCTCCGGCGCCGCCGCTCCCGACGGCCGGATGCCGCGCTGGCTGCCGCGCGCCATGGTGCTCGCGCTGGCGCTGATCGCCGCCTTCCAGCTCGGCAGCTGGGCCTTCCACCAGCTGACCGGGCTCCTGATCAACATATTGATCGCGTTCTTCCTGGCCCTGGCGATCGAGCCCGCGGTGAGCCGGATGGCGGCCCGTGGCATGCGCCGGGGGCTCGCCACCTTCCTCGTCTTCCTCGGCCTGACCGTCTTCGCCGCCGGGTTCGTCACCCTGCTCGGGTCGATGCTGGCCGGGCAGATCATCAAGATGGTCGAGGGCTTCCCGGACTACCTCGACTCGCTCATCAACTGGATCAACCACACCTTCCACACGGAACTCAGACGCGTGGACGTCCAGGAGGGTCTGCTCCACTCCGACTGGCTGCGCAAGTACGCGCAGAACAGCGCCGCCGGCGTCCTCGACGTGTCCGCCCAGGTGCTCGGCGGGCTGTTCCGGCTGCTGACGGTCGGGCTGTTCTCGTTCTACTTCGCGGCGGACGGCCCCCGGCTGCGCCGCGCCCTGTGCTCCGTACTGCCGCCCGCGCGCCAGGCCGAGGTGCTGCGGGCCTGGGAGATCGCCGTCGACAAGACGGGCGGCTATCTGTACTCGCGCGGCCTCATGGCGCTCATCTCCGGCATCGCGCACTACATCCTGCTGGAATCCCTGGGGGTGCCGTACGCGCCGGTGCTGGGCGTCTGGGTGGGCCTGGTCTCGCAGTTCATCCCCACCATCGGCACGTACCTCGCGGGCGCGCTGCCGATGCTGATCGCGTTCACCGTCAACCCCTGGTACGCGGTGTGGGTGCTGGGCTTCGTCGTGGTCTACCAGCAGTTCGAGAACTACATGCTGCAGCCCAAGCTGACCGCCAAGACGGTGGACATCCACCCGGCGGTCGCGTTCGGGTCGGTGATCGCCGGCACCGCCCTGCTGGGCGCGGTCGGCGCGCTGATCGCCATCCCGGCGGTGGCCACGCTGCAGGCGTTCCTGGGGGCGTACGTGAAGCGGTACGACGTCACGGACGATCCCCGCGTGCACGGGCACCGCGCCAGGAACCCGGCCGGGCCCGGGATGCTCACGCGCGCGCGACAGCTCTGGGCCGACCGCCGCCCCGGCGAGCAGCAGCGGCCGTGACCGGCCTCGGTCGCCGCATCGCCGGCGGGCGTTCTCAGAGGTGGGCGGGCGTTCTCAGAGGTAGTCGAAGAAGCGGGTCCACCAGGTCGCGTGGTCCTCGTGGGCGAGCCAGGTCACACCGTCGTAGCGCCGGTGGAGCAGCCGTTGCTCGACCAGTCGGTAGCCGAGGTCGGACAGGGAGGTGGTGATCCGGACGCGGTCCGCCTCGGACAGCGCTCCGTCACGGACGGCGTCGTCCAGGTCGTCGTGGCAGTCCGGCGCCGGAGTGGTGACCGCCGCCAGGTCGCCGTAGTTGCTCAGCCGCACGGAGAACGGCACTCCGGCCTCGGCCGCCTCGGCCGGCACGTCGACGCAGAAGGAGAAACCGGCGTCCTGGATGCCCTCGTCGAGCCGGCAGGGGCTTCCGAGTCTCCGGGACAGCCGGTCCCGCAGCCTGGTCGCGCGCAGCCGGGCCCCGGGGCGGTCGAAGCCGTCGGGGTGCTCCAGGTGGTGCGGTGCGGGCAGCCGGTCGAGCGCGTGCAGCAGGGCGAGCATCCGGTCGTCGTCGTTCATCTCCGCCATACCTTACGGAGGCTGTCCCGCGCCGCCGAAGCGCGCAAAGCCCCTCCATCGGGATTCGCCCGACCCCGGTCCGACCGGGCGGTCTACCGTACGGACATGCCGCGTCACGTTCCGCGGTCACCGAAGGAGGAAGCCTGTGTCATCCCCCTGCGACCCCCGGTACGCCCCCGCCGGCGATGTGGGTGCGGCCCTCATGGTGATCGACTCCCGGCTCAGGGCCGTCTACGACGGCGGGACCGAGACCGACCCCGAGCAGCAGCAGTTGATCGACCACTTCGCCGCGTCCTTGGGCCCCGACGGAGTCCAGGACCTGCTGGACGGCGCGTGCACGCTCATCTACATGTACATGCGGTGGCTGCGGACGGCGTACGAGGACCACGACGGGGACGTGATCGAGTACGTGGTGCCCCACCTCGTGGCCACGATGCGCATGATGCCCAGGAGCGTCCGTCCCGAGGCCGTCCCCCTCATGGCCGGTCTGGTCATCGCGGCCGGCCTCGACCTCAGCCCCAGCCTGTGGCGCCAGCAGTACGGAGACTGGACCACGGGCGAGATGAACCCGCTGGAAGTCACCGCCTTCCTGCTCGCGGAGCACATCAACCGGGTCACCGGGGACCAGGACTTCGCCACCCGTCTGATCACCAAGGCGCTGGCCCGCGCGGACCAGGACTGACGGGTCTCGCGGCCGCGACGGGTCTCCCGGTCACGGTGGGACCGCGGTCACGACGGGACCCGCTGTCGCGACGGGACCCGCGGTCACGACGGGTCTCGCGGTCGCTTCGCCGACGCCGGGGAACCGGGGTGGTGGACCGTCGCGGTGAGGCGTCGCAGCGCGGCGTGGGCGGGTGGTCCCCAGCTGCGCTTGCCGCCCGGGCGGCCGTGGACGCCCGCGTCTGAGATGTGCAGGCAGGCGAGGGCCTTCAGTACCGCCCAGCCACGGGCGCGGCGAAGGGTCGCCGGGTCGGGGACCGGTCGGTAGGCCGCGTGGAAGCGGTCGACGGCGCCGTCCGGCAGCAGGAGCCACGCGGCGGCGAGGTCGCAGGCCGGATCACCCGCGAAGAGGTCGCCGAAGTCGATCACGCCGCAGAAGGTGCCGTCCGCGGTGAGGACGTTGGCCGGATGCAGATCGCCGTGGAGCCACAGCGCCGGCCCCGTCCAGCCGGGTGCGGCGACGGCGTCCTCCCAGACCGCGCGGACCGCGTCCGGGTCGGGGACCAGCCCCAGCCCGGTGGCCGAGGCCAGCTGCTGCGCGAACCCCTCGGCATGCCCGGCCAGCGGGCCCCCGCGGTCGCGGCCGGCCGGCGCCCCTTCGGGGGCGGGGCGGTGGAGAGCGGTCAGGAAGGCGGCCAAGGTGTCCGCCGCCTCTGCGGCGCGCGTGGCGGGGGCACGGTCGGCGGGCGTTCCCGGCACCCAGGTGGTGACCAGCCAGGGGCGTGGAAAACGCTCGGAAGGTTCACTGAGGCGCTGCGGGACGGGAACCGGCAGGGGGAGGTGCGGGGCGAGGGCCGGAAGCCACTCGTGCTCCTTGCGCAGCAGCGCGTCCGCGGACGGCGTCGCCCAGGGCAGCCGGACGGCGAGATCGTCGCCGAGCCGCCACAGCTGGTTGTCCCAGCCGCGTGCGCCGAGCTCCAGGGGGAGACCGGCCAGGTCCGGGTGGTGGTCGCGCAGGAGATCCCGGACCAGGTCGGCGGTGATCACGTTCTCGGTAGGGGCCATGCGGAGCCACGGTAGTCGGACGGCGCCCGCGTGGTGCGCTTGACACAAAAATCGAACATCCATTCTTATGAGGGCTCAGGCGAGGCCTTGGGCTGAGGATTTCGTCCCGGTTCGCGGGTATGTGTCCCTTGGTTATCCACAGGCTGGGCCTGCGTCGGGGCGCATTGTCAGTGGCAGGCGTTAGCGTCTTTGACGTGAAGCGATCGACTCAAGCAAACCGGGTGGAACCCATGGCAGGAACCGACCGCGAGAAGGCGCTCGACGCCGCGCTCGCGCAGATTGAACGGCAATTCGGCAAGGGCGCGGTCATGCGCATGGGCGAGCGGTCGAAGGAGCCCATTGAGGTCATCCCGACCGGATCGACCGCGCTCGACGTCGCCCTCGGCGTCGGTGGCCTGCCGCGCGGCCGTGTCGTGGAGATCTACGGACCGGAGTCCTCCGGCAAGACGACCCTGACCCTGCACGCCGTGGCGAACGCGCAGAAGGCCGGCGGCCAGGTCGCCTTCGTGGACGCCGAGCACGCCCTCGACCCCGAGTACGCGCGCAAGCTCGGCGTCGACATCGACAACCTGATCCTCTCCCAGCCGGACAACGGCGAGCAGGCCCTGGAGATCGTGGACATGCTGGTCCGCTCCGGTGCCCTCGACCTCATCGTCATCGACTCCGTCGCCGCGCTCGTCCCGCGCGCGGAGATCGAGGGCGAGATGGGCGACAGCCACGTCGGTCTCCAGGCCCGTCTGATGAGCCAGGCACTCCGCAAGATCACCAGTGCGCTCAACCAGTCCAAGACCACCGCGATCTTCATCAACCAGCTCCGCGAGAAGATCGGTGTGATGTTCGGCTCCCCGGAGACCACGACCGGTGGCCGGGCGCTCAAGTTCTACGCCTCGGTGCGCATCGACATCCGCCGCATCGAGACCCTGAAGGACGGCACGGAGGCGGTCGGCAACCGCACCCGTTGCAAGGTCGTCAAGAACAAGGTCGCGCCGCCCTTCAAGCAGGCCGAGTTCGACATCCTCTACGGCCAGGGCATCAGCCGCGAGGGCGGTCTGATCGACATGGGCGTGGAGCACGGCTTCGTGCGCAAGGCCGGTGCCTGGTACACGTACGAGGGCGACCAGCTCGGCCAGGGCAAGGAGAACGCGCGCAACTTCCTCAAGGACAACCCCGACCTGGCCAACGAGATCGAGAAGAAGATCAAGGAGAAGCTGGGCGTGGGGGTCCGGCCGGAGGAGCCCGCCGCCGAGCCGGGCGCCGACGCTGCGGTCGGCACCACGGCCGACGACGCGGCCAAGTCGGTGCCCGCCCCGGCAGCCGCCAAGGCCACCAAGCCCAAGGCCGCCGCAGCCAAGAGCTGACCCGTGACGCGACGAACCGACTGGGCCGAGTACGAGTACGTCACCCCCGGTGCCCCACGGGGGAGGGGCGCCGGGGGCCACCCGGACTCCGTCCCTGACGGTGCCGACGGACACCGGGACGACGGGCACGAGCAGTACCGCGGACAGGACGAGTACCGCGAGCGGGACGTGCACGGCTACGGCGGGCACGACGCGTACCGCGGAACCGGCGGGTACGAGGACGCCAGCGTAGACGCGGCCGGCGTGGGGGGTGAGCCGCGCGGGGGCGGCTCGCTCGGCGGCCGCGGTCGCGGCTTCGGCGGGCCCGGCGGTGTGCGGGACGGCGGTGCGCGGGACGGCGGTGGCCGGGGGCGCCGGCGGCGGCGCGGCTTCGGGGACGCACCCGAACAGGACGAAGGCGCCCCCTCCTCGGCGAGGGACGAGCGGGGGGAGTCTTCAGGGGACCCGGCTGAGCGGGCCCGGGCGATCTGCCTGCGCCTGCTCACCGGGACTCCCCGCACCCGCAAACAGCTCGCGGACGCCCTGCGCAAGCGGGAGATCCCGCAGGACGTCGCCGACGAGGTGCTGAACCGGTTCGAAGAGGTCGGGCTCATCGACGACGGCGCCTTCGCGGACGCCTGGGTGGAGTCCCGGCACCATGGCCGGGGCCTCGCCCGCCGCGCACTCGCCCGGGAACTGCGCACCAAGGGCGTCGACTCGGCGCTGATCGAGGACGCCGTCGCCCAGCTCGACTCCGAACAGGAGGAGGCGACCGCGCGCGAACTCGTCGACCGCAAGCTGCGCGCCACCCGAGGCCTCGACCGCGACAAGCGGCTCCGCCGGCTCGCGGGCATGCTCGCCCGCAAGGGCTACTCCGAGGGCATGGCCCTCCGCGTCGTCCGCCAGGCCCTGGAAGAGGAGGGCGAGGACACGGAGTTCCTGGGGGACGGGGACTTCTGACGCGGTCACCGGGGACGGCTCTCCCGGGTCGGACCGGTGCGAGCCGGCGCGGGGGTGGGGTTAACCCCCGCCTCCGGCAGGCGGGGTGACCCCCGGCGCAAGACGCCGGGTCACCGCAGTGCTCTTCCACCCCCGCACCGGCGAGTCTGTACGCGCGCCCAGCGCACACCACAGCCGACGCGTACAACCGAAGAGAGCCCGTCCCCATGATGCTGCGTTACGCCCTGCAGACAGTCCGCGCCCGCAAGGCGGGTTTCCTCGGCGCCTTCCTCGCCCTGATGTGCGCGGCGGCTCTGATCACCGCGTGCGGCACCCTCCTCGACACCGGCCTGCGCGGCACCATCCGTACCGAACGCTACGCCGCCGCTCCCGTCGTGGTCTCCGCCGACCAGTACGTCCACCGCACCACCGTCAAGCACAAGAAGGGCAAGACCAAGGTCAAGCACAAGGCGAAACCCATCGCCGAACGCGCCTGGCTCTCCGAGCGGCTGCGCGGAGCACTCGACCGCACCCCCGGCGTGGCCCGGGTCATCCCCGAACTCACCTTTCCCGCCCAGCCGTTGACCCCGGCCGGCACCGGCGGCCCTACCGCCTACGGCCATGCCTGGGACTCCGCCGCGCTGACGCCCTACCGGCTCACCGCCGGCCGCGCCCCCGAGGCCCCGGGGGACCTGGTGATCGACGACGGCCTCGCGGCGCGGGCCCGGCTACGGCCCGGCGACCGGCTCACGGTGCAGTCCACACAGGCCCCGCGCGACTACCGGATCACCGGTATCGCCGCCCCGGCCACCGCCGTGCGCCACCAGACGTCCCTGTTCTTCTCCGCCACCGAGGCCCGCCGGCTGGCCGGACACCCCGGCCAGGTCAGTGCCTTCGGGGTGCTGCCGGCCAAGGGGGCGGGCCCCGAGCAGGTGCGCCGTGCCGTGACAGGGGCCCTGCACGACACAACGGCCCAGGTGAGCACCGGCGACGCCCGCGGCCCCGTCGAGTTCCTGGACGCCGCTGCCGCCCGCACCCGGCTGGTCAGCATGGGCGGTGCCATGGGCGGCACCTCGCTGCTGGTGGCGGTGCTCGTGGTCGTCGGCACCTTCGCGCTCACCGTGCAGCAGCGTCATCGGGAACTCGCCCTGCTCCGGGCCATCGCCGCCACGCCCGGGCAGATCCGCGGGCTGCTCGGCCGGGAGGCGCTGATCGTCGGCGCCGCGGCGGGCACCGCCGGCGCACTGCTCGGGCTGCCGCTGGGCAGCTGGCTGCATGCCCGGTTCGTCGCCCTCGGCGCCGTACCCGACACGCTCGAACCCACCGGTGGTGTCTTCCCGTCGCTGGTCGCCCTCGCCGTCACCCTGATCGGCGCCTGGGCGGCGGCCCGGATCGCCTCCCGGAGGATCGCCCGGATCCGCCCGGTCGAGGCCCTGGCCGAAGCCAGGACCGAACGCACCCGGCCCGCATGGGGTCGGATCACCGCCGGGCTGCTGCTCCTGGCCGGCGGGGTCGTCCTCGTCGTCGTGCTCACCTCCCTGCGCACCGAGCCCGCCTCGACTCCCGTGACCTTCCTCGCCGTCGTCGTCCTGTCCACCGCCGTCGCTCTGCTCGGCCCCGTCCTGGTCAGGGCCGCCGCGCTGCTGCTCGCCGGCCCGCTGCGGCTCACCGGCCACGGTGGCAGGCTCGCCACCGCCAACCTGCGCGGCAACGCCGCCCGCATGGCCTCCGTCGTCACCCCGCTCACTCTGCTCGTCGGCATGACCTGCACCGTCCTGTTCGTCCAGGACACCCTCGGGGACGCGGCCCGCACCCAGGTCCGCGACGGAGTCCGGGCCGACTGGGTCGTCGCCGCCCAGGGCCCCGGCGTCCCCGGCGAGGCCGCCGAGCGGCTGCGCGCACAGCACGACACCGTCACCGAGGTGGTCCGCACGACCGTCCGCGTCGGCCTCGACAAGTACCCCGCACAGGGCGTCACCCCCGCCGGACTGACCCGCACCTGGGACCCGGAGGTCACCGCCGGCTCCCTCGCCCGGCTCGGCCCCGGCACCGTCGCCGTCAGCCGACTGGCCGCGGACCAGCAGCATCTGAAGCCCGGAAGCACCCTGAAACTCACGCTCGGCGACGGCACGCCCGCCACGCTCACCGTCGCCGCCGTCTACGCCCGGGGTCTCGGCTTCGGCGACCTCACCTTCGCCCACGACCTCGTGGCCCACCACGTCGACAACCCGCTCGCCTCCTCCGTCCTCGTCAGCACGACCCGTACACGGATACAACTCGCGACTACGCTCCGTGAGTTCCCCGGGGTGCGCATTCTGTCGCCGGCTGCCGCCGACGCCCTCCAGGCAGACCGGCAGCAGACGAACGCCGAGGTCAACTACCTCGCCATGGGACTCGTGCTGGCCTTCACCGCCATCGCCGTCGTCAACACGCTCGCCATGTCGGTCGCCGAACGTGTCCGGGAGTTCGCGTTGCTGCGACTCGCCGGTGCCACGCGCCGCCAGGTGCTGCGCATGCTGCGCACCGAGGTGCTGTCGGTGCTGTTCCTCGCCACCGCGCTCGGCAGCGGTATCGCCCTCGCGGTGCTCACCGCGTTCAGCGTCGGCATGACGGGCCGGGCCGCACCGACGGTCGCCCCGCTGCTCTACCTCGGCGTGGTCGCCGTCGCCGGACTCCTCGCGCTCGTGGCCAGTGCCGTACCGGGGCGGGTGGCGCTGAGGGTGCGGGCGGTGACGGTCGCCACGGCGAAGGAGTAGGAGAAGGCAGGAGGAGCGGGAGACGGTGCGGGAGTGTGAGCGGAGACGGCGCCGGCGGGCACGTCCTTCTCACCGCTGGGCGGCGGCGGGTGCGGCGTACTCACCGCTCTTCGTGGGCGAGTACGCCGCACCCACCGCTCAGGACGTCACCGGGGTCACCGGCAGTCCCTCCGCGCGCCAGGCCTGGAAGCCGCCGACCAGGTCCGTCGCCCGGTGCAGGCCCAGTTGGTGGAGGGAGGCGGCGGCGAGGCTGGAGGCGTAGCCCTCGTTGCAGATCACCACGACACGCAGGCCGTGTCCGGTGGCCTGGGGGAGGCGGTGGCTGCCCTGGGGGTCGAGGCGCCACTCCAGTTCGTTGCGCTCGACCACGACGGCGCCGGGGATCAGCCCGTCCCGCTCGCGCAGGGCCGCGTACCGGATGTCGACCAGCAACGCCTCACCGGACCGCGCCTCCTCGTGCGCCTCGCGTGCCCCGATGCGCCGGTACCCCGCCCGGACCTGTTCCAGCAACGCGTCGATGCCGAGGGGCGCTTCGCCCGCAACGGCGCTCTCGTGGGTCACCTCGGACACCGCCGACCGCTCGCTCGTGCCGCTCACTGCCAGTCCTCCGGGCGTTCGACCTGCTCCAGGCGCAGCACCTGGCCCGAGCGACTGTAACGGCGGATCCGGGGCAGCGGCGGGTAGTAGGCGTGGACGGAGATCGCGTGTCGGTCGAGGGACTCGTTGAGCACCTCGTGCACATGGTGACGGCCGAAGGCGCGGCCCTGTCCGGCGGACAGCCGGCGTACGCGGTCCACGCCCTCGGTGAGTTCCAGGGTCTTCCAGCCGTCGGTGGGCAGCCGCGCGGCGAGGGAGTACTCCGTGAGATCGCCCGAGGCGGTGAGGAAGGCGCCGACCGAGTCGGCGTGGTCGTGCCAGCCGGTACCGGAGCCGGGCGGCCAGCCGATCAGCCACGCCTCGCTGCCACCGGGGCCGTCCAGCCGTACCCAGGTACGGCCCTCGGGATCGAGCGGCAGGGAAGCGATCAGCTCGGCGTCGGCCGCCGTTCGCCGGACGAAGTCGAAGAGGTCAGCCTGGCTGGGCGCCGCGCCGGCTGCCGGGGACGCGGACGAGGACAGGGAAGGGGAGGGGACAGACACGTGCACCGTCCTGGGGGTTCGCGGAAACGGGCGCGCGACGGCGCCCGGAATGGGAAAGGGACGCGAATCAGCAGGACGGGCGACACACGCAGCCCGCGTAGCGGACGAGGTCCATATGGACCCTCCGCCACAGGCGCACACAGGTGTCGGTCACGATCCGGAGTACAGCATGCTGCCGTACTCCGGTCAACCGAGTGTCACTCTGCGGACGCAGGGTGCGGAGAGGGACGTTCCGGGCGCTCCGGCGCGTGCCGGCGCCTCCGCGGCGCAGGCTCGGTGCACGAGTCGGCGTACGGCCGACGCGGAGTCGGCGCACGATCCGCGCCCGCCGAAGCAGGCGCACGATCCGCGCCCGCCGAAGCCGGCGCCGGCGCGCGCTGTTCGCACGTCCCGGCGCAGGATCAGCGCGCGCCCGAACCGGCCCGCGCCGCCGCCTGCTCCTCCTGCGGCAGCTTCTGTTCCTGCTCCTGTTCCGTCCGTCCCGCGCCGCCCAGCGTGGCCTCGGCCGCCGCGTACAGGTCGGCCGGGCGGACGCCGCTCAGGGCGGTGACCAGGTGGCCGTCGGGGCGTACGAGCAGCACACTGTGCGCCGGCGCACCCGGGTAGCTCTCGGCGACCAGCAGCTCGGCGGGGTGCGGCAGCGCGGACACGGCCGCCGCGAGCCGGGGCATCACCCCCGCGGACCTCCAGTGCTTGCGTTCCCAGACACCCGTACCGGGTGCGATCAGCACGACCAGCAGCGCACCGCGGCCCAGCCGGTCGCGCAGCCGGACGAAGGAACCGTCCTCCGCCGTGACCCGGACGTCCGTGACCGGCGCCCCGGGCGCGGTCTCGACCGGGATGACGCCCTCCGCATGCCTGGACGCGAGCGGCGAGTCGCCGTACGTGCCGGGCGCGCCCAGCGGACCGCGTCCCAGGTGACCGTCGGTGAGCAGCGCGTCCTGGCTGCGGGCCGCACCCGGCACGATGTGGCGCAGCCCGCCCCCGCCGCGCAGCACCGGCAGCACCTGGTCGGCGGCGCGCAGCCGGGCGGCGACCACCGCCCGCCGCTCGGTCTGGTAGCTGTCCAGCAGGGCCTCGTGCGGGCCGTGGTGCCAGGCCGTGCCCAGTTTCCAGGCGAGGTTGTCGGCGTCCCTCAGCCCCTCGTCGAGCCCCTGTGTGCCGAGCGCGCCGAGCAGGTGTGCCGCGTCCCCCGCGACGAAGACCCGGCCGGCACGCCACCGGCGGGCCAGCCGGTGGTGCACGGTGTGGACACCGGTGTCGAGCAGCTCGTACGGCGGTGCGGTGCCGTCCGACCAGCCCGCGAGGGTCTCGCGGATCCGGGTGAGCAGGGCCTCCGGCGTGACCAGGTCCTTGCCCGGCGGCAGCAGCCAGTCCAGGCGCCACACGCCGTCCGGGAGGGGGCGGGCGGTCACCTCCCCGGCCGAGGGCCCGGACGACCGCCACGGCGGCATCCGATGGAGCAACGCCTGACCCTCCCACGGAAGTTCCACGCGCAGCGCGGCGACCGCGTGCCGTTCCACCGCCGTACGGCCCGGGAAGCGGATGTCCTGGAGTTTGCGCACGGTCGAGCGGGGGCCGTCGCAGCCGACCAGGTAGCTCCCGCGCCACCAGGTGCCCTCGGCGCCGCGGGTGTGCGCCGTGACGCCGGAACGCTCCTGCTCGATCGCGTCCACGCGGCCGTCCGCCACCAGCCGGACCAGGGGCTGAGCCGCGATGGCCGCGCGCAGGAACCCGGTGAGGAGGTGCTGGGCGATGTGCAGCGGGGCGGGCTCGTCGGCGGCGAAGGCGATCTCGCTCATCACCTGCCTGCGCCGCAGGGACCGCCATCCCGTCCAGCGCAGGCCGTGCTCACCGAGTGCGACACCGGTCAGCCGTTCCAGCAGGGCGGCGGTGTCCTCGCGCAGGACGACGGTGCGTGCCGGGCGGGGCTCGTCCTTCCCGGGGCCCTCGTCCAGGACGACGGCCGGCACCTCCTGCCGGGCCAGGGCCAGCGCGAGCGTCAGCCCGACGGGCCCCGCTCCGACGATGATCACCGGGTCCATGACGCGGCGCCCCCTGCCCGTGACGATGCCCTGACGGAGACAAGTGAACAGGAAGGTGGAGCGGGGTGCACGATCACACAACGTATGCAACCCATTGGCGGAGATCGCGTCAAGCGACCGGAGGCAGTGGCGATCACGCCACTGCCTCCGGGTGGTGCATTCGGGTCTGAGCAGGCGTCAGACCGCGGCTCCGGTTCCCGCCGCGCCCGCGATGTCCGCGGTGTCCTGGACTCCGAGCACCGCGCCGGTCGACTTCTTGCGCCGCCGCAGCCGGCCCTCCAGCCAGCTCGCGAAGGAGGTCAGCGCGAAGTTGATGACCACGAAGATCACGGCGACGACGGTGAAGGAGGCGATGGTGTTGGCGCCGTAGTAGCCGCTCATCGTGCTGGCCGAGGCGAGCAGTTCCGGGAAGGTCAGGACCGCGCCGCCGAGTGCGGTGTCCTTCACGATCACGACCAGCTGGCTGACGATCGCCGGGAGCATCGCGGTGACCGACTGCGGCAGCAGGATGAGCCGCATCACCTGGTTCTTGCGCAGTCCGATCGCCATGGCCGCCTCGGACTGGCCCTTCGGCAGGGCGAGGATGCCCGCGCGGACGATCTCCGCGAGCACCGACGCGTTGTACAGCACCAGGCCGGTGACGACCGCGTACAGGGGACGGTCGTCCGAGCTGACGTCGGTGTACTGCGCGAACAGGGCGAGCCCGAAGATCATCAGGACCAGCACGGGGATGGCGCGGAAGAACTCCACGACCACCGCGACCGGGACGCGTATCCACGCGTGGTCCGAGAGCCGGGCGATGCCGAGGACGGCGCCCAGGGGGAGGGCGATGACCATGGACAGGGCCGCGGCCTTCAGGGTGTTCTGCAGACCCGGCCAGATGTACGTCGAGTAGGCCTCGGTGCCGCTGAAGAAGGGCTTCCAGAGCGCCCACTCCAGCTGGCCCTTGTCGTCCAGGGCCTTGTACACCCACCACAGCACGGCCGCGAGGACGACGAGGAAACCCGCCGTGTAGAGGATGTTGCGCCGCTTGGCCCGGGGACCCTGGGCGTCGTACAGGAGCGCGCTCATCGCTTCACCGCCACCTTCTTGCCCACCCAGCCGAGGATCAGACCGGTCGGCAGGGTCAGACAGCAGAACCCGAAGGCGATGATCGCGGAGATCAGCAGCAGCTGCGCCTCGTTCTCCACCATCTCCTTCATCAGGAGTGCCGCTTCCGCCACGCCGATCGCCGCCGCCACGGTGGTGTTCTTCGTCAACGCGATCAGCACGTTGGTCAGCGGGCCGACGGCCGCGCGGAAGGCCTGCGGCAGCACGATCAGGCCGAGCACCTGCGTGAAGCTGAGGCCGATGGCCCGGGCCGCCTCGGCCTGGCCGACCGGAACCGTGTTGATGCCGGCGCGGATCGCCTCGCAGACGAAGGCCGACGTGTAGACGATCAGACCGAGCACGGCCAGCCGGAAGGTACTCGTCTCGACCTGGTCCGAGCCCAGGGTGACGTTCAGCGTGTCCTTCAGCCCGAGCGAGGCGAAGAGGATGATCACCGTGAGCGGGATGTTCCGCACGATGTTCACGTACGCGGTGCCGAAACCGCGCATCAGCGGCACCGGGCCCACCCGCATGGCGGCCAGCAGGGTGCCCCAGATCAGGGAGCCCACGGCGGACAGCAGCGTCAGCTGCACCGTCGTCCAGAAGGCTCCCAGCACGTCGTACTTGTCAAGAAAGTCGAACACGATCTCCCGCGCTTCCGCGTGTAGGGATGCCCGGGTGCGCCGGCCTCACGGACGGCGCACCCGACGGCATTGCCTCAGCTCTTGATGTCACCGATCTTCGGAGCGGGCTCGTTCTTGTAGCCGGCCGGGCCGAGGTTCTTGTCCACGGCCCTCTGCCAGGAACCGTCGGAGACCATCTCCTCCAGGGCCTTGTTGATCTTGGCCTTGAGGTCGCTGCCCTTCTTGACGCCGATGCCGTAGTTCTCGTTCGTCATCTTGAAGCCGCCGAGCTTGAACTTGCCCTTGAACTGCGACTGGGAGGCGTAACCCGCGAGGATCGAGTCGTCCGTGGTCAGCGCGTCGATCGCCTTGCTCTGCAGACCGGTCAGACACGCCGAGTACGTCGGGTACTGCTGCAGCTGCGCCTTGGTGGCCAGCTTGGCCTTGACGTTCTGCGCCGACGTCGAGCCGGTCACCGAGCACAGCTTCTTCTTGTTCAGGTCCGCAGGCGACGTGATGGTCTTGTCGTCCGCGCGGATCAGCACGTCCTGGTGGGCCAGCAGGTACGGGCCGGCGAAGTCGACCTTCTTCTCGCGCTCCGGGTTGATCGAGTAGGTCGCGGCGATGAAGTCGACGTCACCGCGCTGCAGCATGGTCTCGCGGTCGGCGCTCTTCGACTCCTTCCACTCGATCTGGTCGGCGCTGTAACCGAGCTTCTTGGCGACGTAGGTGGCGACGTCGACGTCGAAGCCGGCGTAACCCTGCGGGGTCTTCTGTCCGAGGCCCGGCTGGTCGTACTTGATGCCGATGGCGATCTTCTTGCCACCGCCGGACGAGCCGCCGTCGTCCTTCTTGTCGCCGCCGCAGGCGGTGGCGGTCACGGAGAGGGCGAGGAGGACGGCCGAGGCGGCGGTGACCTTGCGGAGCTTCATGGTGAACATCCTTCTGAGTGGTGAGGAACGAGTCCCTGGGACGCGGATGACGCGGCCGGGCGGTGCGGGCGGCCGGAGCGCCGGCGTCAGTGGTGCAGGATCTTGGACAGGAAGTCCTTGGCCCGGTCGCTGCGCGGGTTGCTGAAGAACTGGTCGGGCGCGGACTGTTCGACGATCCGCCCGTCCGCCATGAAGACCACACGGTTCGCGGCAGAGCGTGCGAAGCCCATCTCGTGGGTGACCACGATCATCGTCATGCCCTCACGCGCGAGCTGCTGCATGACCTCGAGGACCTCGTTGATCATCTCCGGGTCGAGGGCCGAGGTCGGCTCGTCGAAGAGCATGACCTTCGGGCCCATCGCCAGCGCCCGAGCGATCGCGACCCGCTGCTGCTGGCCGCCGGACAGCTGGGCGGGGTACTTGTCGGCCTGCGTGCCCACGCCGACCCGGTCCAGCAGGGCCCGGGCCTTCTCCTCGGCCTGCTTCCTGTCCGCCTTGCGGACCTTGACCTGGCCCAGCATCACGTTTTCGAGCACGGTCTTGTGCGCGAAGAGGTTGAACGACTGGAACACCATCCCGACGTCCGCCCGCAGCCGGGCCAGTTCGCGGCCCTCGTGCGGCAGCGGCCTGCCGTCGATCGTGATCGTGCCGGAGTCGATGGTCTCCAGGCGGTTGATGGTGCGGCACAGGGTCGACTTTCCGGACCCTGAGGGCCCGATGACCACGACGACCTCGCCGCGGGCGATCGTCAGGTCGATGTCCTGGAGCACGTGCAACGCGCCGAAGTGCTTGTTGACGCTCTTCAGGACGACCAGTTCGTCGGACGTGGCCGCGTCCTCCTTGGCCACCGATACTTTGGTCATCGCTCTCGGGCTCCGTCCTCCTCGGGTTTCCGAGGACAGTAGTGAGGGGCTGTGACCTGCGTCATCACATCTGAGGGAGATCTGAGCATCACGATCCGATAGCAATCGGACACATGTCGTAGTACTTGTGGCCTGTGCGTATATCGGCCGGGTAACGGAAGCGGCGGGCAACCGGAACCCCCTTGACGCCGTCCTTGTCCATCAGCGTCACTGCCTTGGTGCACACGCGTGTGTGTGATCCGCACGACCGACCGACCGAGACCGCACGACCACTGAACCGGAGGGGGCCGGGATGAGACTGCTCCTCGTCGAGGACGACAACCATGTCGCCGCGGCCCTGTCGGCCGTCCTCGCGCGGCACGGCTTCCAGGTCACCCACGCGCGCAGCGGCGAGGAGGCCCTCCAGGCACTCGTCCCCGAGGGCGCGGGCTTCGGCGTCGTCCTGCTCGACCTCGGCCTGCCCGACCAGGACGGTTACGAGGTCTGCGGCAAGATCCGCAAACGCACCAGCACCCCGGTGATCATGGTCACCGCCCGCTCCGACGTCCGCTCCCGCATCCACGGACTCAACCTGGGCGCGGACGATTACGTCGTCAAGCCGTACGACACCGGCGAACTGCTCGCCCGGATCCACGCCGTCAGCCGGCGCACCGTCCACGAGGACCCGGCGGCCGGCGGCGAGAGCGCCCTGCTCCTGGGCTCCGTCCGGATCGAACTGCCCACCCGGCAGGTCAGCGTGGACGGCGCCGCTGTCCAGCTGACCCGCAAGGAGTTCGACCTGCTCGCGCTGCTCGCCCAGCGGCCCGGGGTGGTCTTTCGCCGGGAACAGATCATCAGCGAGGTCTGGCGCACGAGTTGGGAGGGGACGGGCCGCACCCTGGAGGTGCACGTCGCCTCCCTGCGCGCCAAGCTGCGCATGCCCGCGCTGATCGAGACCGTACGCGGCGTCGGCTACCGGCTCGTCGCCCCGGCCGCCTAGCGGGGACGGGTGCGCACACGCCTCCTCCCGCTGCTCATCGTCCTGTTGGCAGCCGTCCTGCTCGCGCTGGGCGTCCCGCTCGCCGGCAGCGTGGCCGCCGCCCAGCAGCAGCGCGTCGTCGTCGACCGCATCGACGACACGGCGCGCTTCGCGGCGCTCGCCCAGTTCGTCACCGACGCCCCCGGCGGCTCCCGCCGCACCAGCACGGACGAGCGCCGGGAGAGTCTGCGCAGCGAGCTGGAGAGCTACTACGGCGTCTACGGCATCCGCGCGGGCGTCTTCTACCGCAACGGCTCCTCGATGGCCAACGCGCCCGACGACTGGCTCGTACCGCAATCGGGTGAGGTCCGCCGGGCGTTCGACGAGGCGCTGCTCAGCCGGCGCAGCCACGACCCGGGCCAGGTGTGGCCCTGGCAGCGCGGCCGGCTCGTCGTCGCCTCACCGGTGATCCGGGACGGGGACGTCGTCGCGGTGGTGGTCACCGACTCGCCCACCGGACAGCTGCGGTCGCGGATCCTGCGCGGCTGGCTGTTCATCGGGGCCGGTGAGATCGCGGCCATGCTGCTCGCCGTCGGCGCGGCGCTGCGGCTGACCGGGTGGGTGCTCAGACCGGTCCGGATCCTGGACGCCACCACCCATGACATCGCCACCGGACGCCTGAAGTCCCGGGTCGCGGTCGGTGGCGGGCCGCCGGAACTCAGGCGGCTGGCCCGTTCGTTCAACGAGATGGCGGACAACGTCGAGGCCGTTCTGGAGCAGCAGCGCGCCTTCGTCGCCGACGCCTCGCACCAGTTGCGCAACCCGCTCGCCGCGCTGCTGCTGCGCATCGAACTGCTCGCCCTCGAACTCCCGGAGGGCAGCGAGGAGATCGCCTCGGTCCGCACCGAGGGCAAGCGCCTCGCGCAGGTCCTCGACGACCTGCTCGACCTGGCGCTGGCCGAGCACGCCGAGGCCGACCTCCGGCTGACCGACATCGGCGCGCTGGCCGGGGAACGGGTGGCCGCGTGGGCACCGGCCGCCCAGGCCAAGGGCGTCCGGCTCGCCGGCGACTGTCCGCCGACCACCGCCTGGGCCGACCCGATCGCCCTGTCCAGCGCCCTGGACGCGGTGATCGACAACGCCGTGAAGTTCACCCCCGAGGAGGGCACGGTCGACGTCGCCGTCTGCGTGGACGGCGACGCCACCACCGTCGTCGTGACGGACACCGGGCCCGGACTCACCGACGAGGAACTCGCGCGCGTGGGCGACCGTTTCTGGCGCAGCGGCCGGCACCAGAACGTGAAGGGCTCGGGCCTCGGCCTGTCCATCAGCCGCGCCCTCCTCGCGGCGGGCGGCGGCTCGATCGACTACGCCCACCACGAGCCGCGCGGACTCCGGGTGACGGTCAGGGTGCCGCGGCACGGCGAGGCGCACGGGGAGACCACGGACATCGCCCCTTAGGGCGTGTGTGCCGGGGCGGGTGGGCTGCGGGTGCCGCGGCGCGGGATGGCGCAGGGCGGCGGTGGCTGCCGGTGCGGGCCCCGCTCTTCGCCGTCGGCTTCCGCGCGGGGGCGGCGGCCCCCTACGGCTTCACCGACCGGTAGTAGCGGCGGGCGCCCTCCTGGAGGGGCAGGGGGTCGGTGTAGATGGCGGTGCGCAGATCGACCAGTTGGGCGGAGTGGACGTGGGCGCCGATGCCGTCGCGGCTCTTGATCACCGTACGGGTCACCCACTCGGTCAGCCGGGGGTCGACGTCCGTACGGGTCATCAGCACGTTGGACACGGCGATCGTCGGCACCTGTGCACCCTGCTGGACGTCCGGGTAGGCGGACTCGGGGATGTTGGTGGCCCGGTAGTAGCGCGCGCCCTCGCCCTGGCCGTGCAGCCGGGCGACGAGGCCGTCGTCGATCGGCACGAACCGGAAGGCACGCTGCTTCGCCAGCGCGACCAGTCCGTTCGTAGGCAGTCCGCCGGACCAGAAGAAGGCGTCGATCCTGCCCTCGCGCAGCCGCGCGGGCCCGGTGTCGATGCCGTCGGCCACCGGCGTGACGTCCTTGTGCGGATCGATACCGGCGGACCGCAGCACCCGCTCGGCTATCAGCCGCACGCCGGAGTCGGGCAGCCCGGTCGCCACCCGCTTGTGCCGCAGGTCGGCGACGGTCCTGATGTCCGAGTCACGGGGCACGACGAGGTGCACGTAGTCGTCGTAGAGCCGGGCCACGCCCCGCAGCCGGCCGGCGCCGCTGCCGTGCCGCAGCTCGTACGTCGCCACCGCGTCGGCCGCCGCGATGGTGAAGTCGGCCCGGCCGGTCGCCACCCGCTGGACGTTCTCCTGGGAACCGGCGCTGTTGAGCAGCTTCACCTTCAGACCCGGCATGTCCCTCCCCAGCTCGGTGCGCAGCCGCTCGCCGTACTCCTGGTAGACCCCGCGGGGCGTGCCGGTGCTGAACACGATCGTTCCGCTCGGTGGCTTCTCGCCCAGGGGCAGCAGCCACCACAGCAGCAGCCCGAGGGCCACGGCACCGACGACCGCGCCCTGCAGCGCTCGGCGCCTGCCGAGCCGGGGGAACACCTTGGACATGCGGAGGATCCTGCCAGGCGACGTGCGGCGCTGACCAGGGCCGGGGTTACTCCCGGAGGGGGAACGGTGGTGGAGGGGGCCGGTCCGGGAGCGGGGGAGGGGGTGGGGTGTCCGTCTTCGGGCCCGGGTGCGGACGCGCGTGGCACGGGTCCGGGGCGGGGGCGCGGACGCGCGCGGTACGGGTCCGGGGCGGGGGCGCGGACGCGCGTGGCACGGGTCCGGGGAGGGGGAGCGCGGACGCGCGCGGTACGTGTCCGGGCCGGGGAGCGCGGATGCGCCCCCAGGCGCCGAGGAGCGCATGCGCGGGGTCTGTCTGTGGGTCAGGGGGTCTGCTTGTGGGCCGGGGAGCGCGGATGCGCCGGATACGCCCCCAGGCGCGGAGGAGCGCATGCGCGGGGTCTGTCTGTGGGTCAGGGAACGCATGCGGGGTCTGTCGATGGGCCGGGGAAAGGACGCGGGGTCTGTCGGTGGGCCGGGGAGCGGATGCGTGGGGTCGGTCGGTGGGCCGGGGAGCGGATGCGCGGGTTCCGGCCGGTGGCCGCGGAGTGCGTGCGTGGGGCCCGTCCGCGGGCGGCCGGCGTTGTCGGTGGCGGCCGTTAGAGTCGCCGTATGACCACTTCGCCCGCCCGCCTCGTCCGTGAGTTCCACGACGCCTTCGGTCTCGACGCCCGCACCACGCCGACGGAGGTGGACGCGAAGCTGGCCGCCCACCGCGGCGAGCTGCTCGCCGAGGAGGCCGCGGAGGTCGCCGAGGTCGCGGTGGAGGGTCCGCTGGACCGGCTGGCGCACGAGCTGGCCGACGTCGTGTACGTCGCCTACGGCACGGCCCTGGTGCACGGCATCGATCTCGACGAGGTGATCGCCGAGATCCACCGCGCCAACATGAGCAAGATCGGCCCGGACGGGAAGGTCGCCCGCCGGGCCGACGGCAAGGTGCTCAAGGGGGAGCACTACCGGGCGCCGGACGTCTCGGCCGTACTGCGCCGGCAGGGCTGGATACCCGGCGGGAACTAGGAGGACGGCGAACCGCCCGCCAGCCTCCACTCGCGGTGCAGGGCGCCCAGGGGGACGCTCCGCTGGACGACCGGGGTGCCGAAGACCGACAGCTGGAGACGCAGGGTGCCGGACAGGTCGACGCCGCCGTAGACGGCCCAGGTGCCCGTCGCCTTCGGCTCGCCGCCGTGGGAGCCCGTGGTGAGCGTCCCGGACGCCTCGCCGCGCAGATACGGGGCGAGGTCGGCGGTGACACCGACGGCGCCGTAGAGGCCCACCGTGGCCTCGGCGCCGAGTGCCGTCTTCACGTCCCCGGCGGCGGTGACGGCGGCGTGCACGGGAGTGCTGCTCATGTGCGAGGAGCTGACCGGCGTCCAGCCGCGGGCCGGCCCGAAGGCGCCGCCCGCCTTGAAATCGCCCTTGAGGCTCTGCTCGACATCGACGGTCACCCGGCCGTCGGCGCTGATCTGGACGTAGCAGGTCAGATCGAGGTTGACGACGACGGGGACCGGGCCGACCTGCAGGACGGGGTCGGCGTGCAGCTTGGCGAACGGGATCCGCAGCGGGGTGCCGGTGGCCGCAGCGGCCCGTCCCTTGACGGCCCAGCCGGAGGTCCAGTCACCGGACACACCGAGGTAGGCCGAACCGGGGGGTGCGTCGGTCCCGGCGCCGCCGTAGGCGAAGTCGACCTGCGGGGCGACCTGGACGAAGCCGTGCACGGAGGCGGTGGCGGACGCGGGAGCGTCCTTGGCGGTGGGCACTTCGGCGGCGACGTCGAGCCGGAGGCTGCCGAGCGGCACCGTCGCGCCCTCCGGTCCGGCGTGCACGTCACCGTGCTTCGCCCAGGAGACCCGGACATCGGGCAGCAGCTTGTCGACGGTGAAGGAGGACGGGTCGACGGGCACGTCACCCTTGGCCGTGGCGTCGCCCAGCAGCGCGTTGAGCGTGGCCGGTTCGGTCTGCACCTCGGTGCCGCCGTGCGTCTCGCCGATCACCTTGGTGACCTTGGCGAGCAGTCCGCGCGGTGCCCCCGGCGCGGGCGCGCTGGCGATCACGTCGCCGACGGCGGCCGGGCGCGGTGCGGCGGAGGAACCGGTGGAAGGAGTGGAGGAACCGGAAGGAGAGGAAGGGGCGGACGGGCCGGAGGTGCCGGCGGACGGGGCCGGGGAGGCGGGTGAACCGCCCTTCCCCCGGGGCTTGTCGACGATGACGGCGCGCCGGGTGTGCCCGTCGTACGAGCTGACGGTCAGTGAGGTGCTGTGGGCCCGCTGCCCGGAGCGGCCGGGGGTCGCCGTGGCGGTCGCGGTCGCCGCCGCGGCGGGGGCGGCGGCGACGGTGAGCGGGTGGTCCGTGCCGTCGGCGGACTGCTCGGTGGCCCTGACCTGCTGCCCCGTTCCGGCGGCCGGCCGGTCGGCGGCCGGCCGGTCGGCGGCCGGCGGCGGGGCCGAGGAGCAGGCCGCGGCGAGGAACAGAGAGGTCACGGCGAAGGCGGGCAGCAGGGCTCGCCTGTGCCTCATGGGTCTGTGCAAGGTGGGTCCCGTGTGGAGTGGGGGGTGGCGGAGAGGCACCGGCGATGTCCCTACTCATCGGTAGTACCGACCGGTAACTCGTTGACGAGCGTGAGCATGCCACCCCTTGCGCACAGGTCGCGCACCTTCCGGCCACACCTCAACGTGACCTGCGCCACGGGGAGTTGCGGCCGGGTGGTCCGCGTGCGGCAGGGGCGGGCTCAGCGTCCGAGGAGGCCCGTACCGCCGAGGTGGGTCAGCAGATCCGCGAGGCCGGCGACGTCCGCCGCGGGCCACGCCGGGCCGGCGAAGATCTCCGCGGCGGTCTCCTCCGCCGTCGCCAGCATCTCCGTCAGCCGCCGCCGGCCCGTCGCGGTCAGGGCCGCGTACGCCACGCGCGCGTCCCGGGCGTCCGGTTCCCGGGTCACCAGCCCGATCCGCTCCAGCGGAGCCAGCCCGCGCGTGACCCCGGAGGCGGTCAACCCCAGCGCTTCGGCCAGATCGACTCGGCGCATCCGGCCGCCGGGTGCCCGACCCAGCCGGAGGAGCAGGGTGAAGTCGGCGAGACTGACGCCGTGCAGCCCGCTCAGCCGGGCGTCGAAGCGCCGTACGAGTGCCGTCTGGGCCCGCACGAGCCGTAGCGCCGTGTCCAGAGCCTCACTCACGGCCCGCCTCCTCCCCGCCTGTTGTCACGTCCCGTGTCTCCTGCCGCCCGCAGGATCTCCCCGCTGTCATGTGCGGGATCCTTGACCACTCAAGTTTATGCGCACGCTTCATCGGCCCGTCGTGCGGGCGGCGCGGCGCTGTCGCTTGCCCAAGGGGGCCTGGGAGAGGTCCTCGGCGGTGGCCCGCAGGTGCTTGAAGCCGTAGCCGCGCTCGGTGAGCCACGCCTTCGCCGCCTCCTCGGCGCGCTCCGTCGCCTCCAGGATGTCCTCCTCCTTCTCGCCCGTCGCGCAGAAGCGGAAGACGAAGGCGGGCCGGGCGGCGATGTCGTAGGTGAGGGTGCCCTCCGGGGTGAAGGCGGCACGCAGGACGTCGTGTTCGGCGGCGTCGGCCAGCAGGGCGGCGCGCTGGGCGCCGGTGAGGGCGTCGAAGGCGCCGCGGACGGTGATGCGGAAGGTTCGTGTGGTCATTCGGCGACCCTAGGCACAGGAGGGGCCGGCTCTCCAGCGGGTTTTGCGGCGGCCGTCCGGTGCGGGGTGCGGTCGCCGGCGCGGATGGCCGGCCGGCGCACCCCGTGAGCGGCCGGTGCGCTCCGCCCGCGTGGCCGGGGCACCCGCATGAGAGGTTGGAGCCATGACGAAGCACATCGCGCTGCTGCGCGGGGTCAACGTCGGCAGCAGCGCGAGGATCGGCATGAAGGACCTTCGCGGCCTGTTCGTCGGCATGGGGTTCGAGGACGTGCAGACCTATCTGCAGAGCGGGAACGTGGTGTTCGGCGCGCCCGGAACCCCGGGCGAGGAGGGGTTGCGCCCCGCGGAACTCGCCGCGCGCATCGAGCAGCGGATCGCCGACGACCTGGGGGTGTCCGTCACGGTCCTGCTGCGCACCGGCGACTCCCTGGGCCGTACCCTCGCCGCCAACCCGTACCTGGAGCAGGAGGACGACCCGGCCAAGCTGCACGTCACCTTCCTCGCCGAGGCACCGACCGCCGAGCAGGCCGCCCGCCTTCAGGTGCCGGCCGGTGAGACCGGCGTGTTCACCCTGGCCGGCGACGAGATCCACCTGCACGTCCCCGACGGTTACGGCCGGACCAAGCTCAACAACACCTTCGTCGAGCGCCGCCTCGGCATGCGGGCCACGACCCGCAACTGGAAGACGGTCACCGCCCTGCACAAGCTGGCCACCGGGGACTAGGGCCACTCTTCCGGATCCTGCCGGAAGGCCCCGGCCGGGCCGGGCGGCCAGGGCGGTGACCGGTGTGCGGCCAGGGCGGTGACCGGTGTGCTGCCGAGTCGGGAGCCGTCAGCCGGTGTAGCCGGCGAAGACGCGGGTGTAGTCCCAGTCGGACTGGCCGACGCCGGAGCAGCTGTCGGCGGGGCCGCCGGTGCAGGGGCGGTCCCGGTTGGCGGACCAGAACGTCAGCCGGGCCAGGTGGTGCTGCTGGGCGTAGCCGAGGATGGTACGGAAGTCGGCCACCGTGACGGTCTCGTTCTGGTCGGTGACGCCGTTCATGGAGGAGATGCCCATGTCCCGGTAGGCCTGGTCGTCGCTGAAGTGGTACGCGGTCTTCAGCGCGTTCTTCAGGCCCTCGGCCGCCCGCACGGTCAGGTCGCCCATGTTCTGTCCGGCGCCGCCGAAGTCGAACGGCATGATCGCCCAGGCGTCGACGCTCAGCCCGGAGGAGGCCGCCCGGTTGATGAGGCCGGTGTCGGGGCCGCTCTGCCCGGTGCCGATGGTGACGTACACCTTCAGGCCCGGGTTGTTCGCCTTCACGGTCTTCAGCGCGTCGACCGTGCGCTGCTGGACGGTGCCGTTGGCGTAGGCGTCGGCCTCCAGGTCGATGTCGATCGCCTTCAGGCCGTAGGCGTCGACGACCTTCTGGTAGGCGGCGGCGAGTTCACCGGCGCTGGAGCAGGAACTCTCCAGTTTGTTGCCGCTGTAACCGCCGAAGGACGGGATGACGTCACCGCCGTTCGCCCGCACGGTGGTGACGGTCTGCTGGTCCACCCCGCCGGTCAGCGGACGGCTGCCGTCCCACTGGGGGTTGCAGTAGCCGTTGCTGAGCACGAAGGCGAGGGTGAACCACTTCACGCCGGTCGCCCGGGTGATCGTGGTGGGGCTGGGCGGGCTGCCCCAGCCGTTGTAGAGGTACGGCGCCACGGCCATCGGCGCGGACGGGGTGGTGCCGCCGCCGGCCGCGGGCGCGTTCCACTTCTGGTTGGCGCCGCCGGTGCAGCTCCAGATCTGCGCGCGGGTGCCGTTGGCGGAGGTGTTCCCGGTGACGTCCAGACACTTGTCGGCCTGCGGGTTGACGATGTCGTGGGCGGCGGTGACGGTCCACTTCTGGTTGGCGCCGCCGGTGCAGGTCCACAGCTGTGCCTTGGCGCCGTCGGCGGTCGAGTTGCCGGTGACGTCGAGACACTTGCCGAGGGCGCGGAGGGTGCCGTCGCCGCCGACGGTCCACTGCTGGGCGGCGGTGCCGTTGCAGTCGTAGATCTGCACGGGTGTGCCGTCCGCGGAGTCGGCCCCGGCGACGTCGAGGCACTTGCCGGCGAGGCCGGTGATGGAGCCGGTGGCCGCCTGGGCGGGGGAGGCGGTGAGCAGGCCGGTGGACAGGGTGAGGGCGGTGACCGCGAGCGCGGTGGACGCGGACAGGGGGAGGGATCTGGCTCGGGGCATGGGTGGGGGCCCGCCTCTCGTGGGGGTGGTGGGGTGGTCGCCCCGAGAAGCTAGAGGTCCAGACCACTTACGTCAAGGTGTGAAGTAAGAAGTGAGGGAAGGGGGTTGGCCGATTCGGGGCCGGTCCGGCGCGCCTCCCGCGCGACCAGGGCTGACGCTGGCCGGAAGTCGTCACCAGTGGATCAGTGGGCCAATAAGCTCGAGACGCCTGGCGTTCCAGGCGGTCATGTCAATCCGGCCGGACTGGCCGGTCTCGGGGAAAGGGCCTGAACTGCGGTGGAGGACAAGCGGGTTGTCGTCGTGACCGGCGGAGGGTCGGGCATCGGGCAGGCCACCGCCCGGCTGCTGAGCGAGGCGGGTCACCATGTGGTCGTCTCCGGCCGACGGGTCGAGCCCCTGGAGCGCCTCGCGCAGGAGACGGGGGCGCTGGCGCATCCGTCCGACGTGGGCGACCCCGACGCGGCCGAGGGGCTCGTCCAGGCCGCCCTGACCGCGTACGGACGGCTCGACGGGCTGGTGCTGAACGCGGGCATCGGACGCGGGGGAGCCGTCGGCGACATGTCTCTGCAGGACTGGGACGACGTGATGCGGACCAACCTGACCGGCCCGATGCTGCTGCTCCGCGCCGCCATCCCGCACCTGCTGGAGTCCGCCGGCTCGGTGGTCGCCGTCGCCTCGGTCTCCGCGCTGCGCAACGGCACCGGCAACGCGCCGTACGCCACCTCCAAGGCGGCCCTGCTCCAGCTGTGCCGCTCCGTCGCCGTCGACTACGGGCGGCAGGGCGTGCGGGCCAACATCGTGTGTCCCGGCTGGGTACGGACCGAGATGGCCGACCGCCGCATGGCGCGCTTCGCCGCGGAGGCCGAGCTTCCGGGCGGCGACACGGAAGCCGGTTACGAGGAGGCGACCCGGCTGCTGCCCCAGGGGCGCCCCGGCGAACCGCGCGAGGTCGCGGAGGCGATCAGCTGGCTGCTGTCGCCGGCGGCGTCGTACGTCAACGGATCGGTGCTCACCGTCGACGGCGGTGCGACGGCACTGGACCCGGGGACCCTCGCCTTCGACTTCCGGGTCACGCCGCGGGAGGTCTGACCGCGGAGGGGGGCCGGGTCCACGGGGTCCCCGGACGGCTGGGGACCAGAGGGGAGAGAGCCGGGTCGGCCGGGTCGGTGACCAGCGGCAACTACGCTCCCTGGCCCGGCTCGGGCCCCCGCGGCTCGGCCGGGGCCGCATCTCGCCTGGTCCTCCCCCGCCCGGCTCCACTGCCCTACTGCGCCGAGGACGACCGTCCCCGGCAAGGCAGCACGTCCGTCATGGACGGCCACATCCGGGCGATTCCCAGCAGGGTCTCGGAGCTGCCGTGCGTCACCCCGGGCAGCGGCTGGGCGGCGGAGGACGGGGGCACGCCGACGAGGACGGCTCGCCGGGCCTGTCCCACCGCCGCGGCGAGCGCCGCGGACGCGAGGCGGTCGTCCCGCACGCCCGCTTGCCGGGCGAGCCGGTGGGCCCGCTCGTAGGCGTCCGGCTGGACGTACTGCTGCAGCGTGAGCAGCGCGTCGTACGTCTCGATCGTCTGCCGGTGTGCCAGCAGCGCGGGCGGGTACCGCGGCCACAGCACCTCCTGGAGCCGGGTCCGGCGGGGCCGGGCGAGGGCCACGTGGGGCACCGCCGTCACCAGGTCGTGCCACAGCGGCCACAGCTGCCATGTGGTCCGCAGCGCGGTGGCCGACCGGGCCAGCGCGGTCGCGGACGGGACCAGCAGGGACGCCGCCCGCAGGAAGCCGTGCACGCCCATGATCACGGACAGGTAGGGCAGCAGCCCCGGGGCGGGGTCGCAGAGGTGGAACAGGTAACCGGACCAGAAGGCGAGGGCGAGCACGCTGCCCGCCGCGAAGAGCCGCAGGGACCAGACGAGGTCGCGCTCCGTCGTCCGCAGGCTGTACCCCCAGCAGACCACGACCGCGACGGCGTCCCCGGCGAGGTGGGCGGCGATGAGGATCAGCCAGTAGGCGGAGGAGGCGGACGCGGGCCGCTGGGCGGCCGCCGCCCCCGCGGCCCCGTGGTCCACCTGCAGCAGGTCGAGCGCGAGCAGCGAGACCAGGGCGGCCGTCATTCCCACCGCCACCAGAAGGCGCAGACGCGGAGCCCGGTTCGAGTCGATCACGAACAGCAGGACCAGCCCCGCGCTGAGGACGCCGATCAGGTTGCGGGTGAGGGACACGGTGTGGACGTCGATGCCGGCGGACGTGAGCCAGGCGACGACCTTCGGCTGGAAGAGGGTGATCGCGGTGGTCGCGGCCAGGACGGTGATCCACAGTCCGCGCAGGCTGGGCCGGCGCAGCGCGCCCCGGGCCCGCCAGACCAGGGCGAACCACAGGGAGAGGACGCTGGCGAGCCCGACCTGCGCCGCCAGCTCACTCACCGGCGTCCGCCGTCACCCCGAGGAACGCGCCGAGCCGCCCCAGCGGGCCGGCGACCGGACCGGCCGTCCCGGCGCTCTGGATCAGGCTGGCGATCATCTCGGCCTCCTGCTCCTCGGTGGTCGTGTAACTCGTCCTGGCCATCACCCGCCGCACCAGGTGCGGCTGCAGACCGTCGAGGAGGCGGTCCGTCCCGTCGTCACCGTCGTCCGTGAGGCTCCGGTGGTGGTCGCACAGCACATGACCGATCTCGTGGAGGATGATGTGCTCGCGGTGGAGCGGGGCGGTCCGGGCCTCGTAGAACACGTAGTCGGCGTTGTCGGTGCCCAGCCAGAGCCCGCAGGCGCCGCTCGCCGCCGCCTCCTCCGGCAGCTCGCGCAGCACGAGCGGACGGCCTCTGAGTTCCTCCACCCGCGCACAGACCGCGTCCAGGGACAGCGACCGAGGCACTCCGAGATCACGCAGGATCGCGGTACAACGGCGCTGCAGCGCGGCGAACTCCCCGGATCTCCTCACCTGCCGTACGCGGATGGCCAAATCTCCAACTCCCGGGCGAGGAACCAGTTCCCGTCTCCAGCGGACAAGGTGTCGCTCACACATAAGCAGGTCACGCACCGCCTTGAACACGTCTGCCGGGCCTTTTGGTCTCCCTTTGGCGAAATCCTTCCCTTGCCGGGTGCGGGCGGCGGACCGGGGCACCGGTGGCGGCCCGGCCGGACAAGGCGGGCGGAGCGCCTTCCGGCACCACCTACCCTTGAAGCATGACCAGCAGCAGCGACCGGAGCCCGGCAGTGGACGTTCCCGCCCCCAAGAGTTACGAGATCCGCACCTACGGGTGCCAGATGAACGTCCACGACTCCGAGCGATTGGCCGGTCTGCTGGAGGACGCCGGGTACGTGCGGGCCCCCGAGGGGTCGGACGGCGACGCGGACGTCGTCGTCTTCAACACCTGCGCGGTCCGGGAGAACGCCGACAACCGGCTGTACGGCAACCTCGGCCGGCTCGCGCCCAAGAAGACCTCGCGCCCCGGCATGCAGATCGCGGTCGGCGGCTGCCTCGCGCAGAAGGACCGCGACACCATCGTGAAGAAGGCGCCCTGGGTGGACGTCGTCTTCGGCACGCACAACATCGGCAAGCTGCCCGTCCTGCTGGAGCGCGCCCGCGTCCAGGAGGAGGCGCAGGTCGAGATCGCCGAGTCGCTGGAGGCCTTCCCCTCCACGCTGCCGACCCGCCGCGAGAGCGCGTACGCGGCCTGGGTGTCGATCTCGGTCGGCTGCAACAACACCTGCACCTTCTGCATCGTCCCGGCCCTGCGCGGCAAGGAGAAGGACCGCCGCCCCGGCGACATCCTCGCCGAGATCGAGGCCCTCGTCGGCGAGGGCGTCTCCGAGATCACGCTGCTCGGCCAGAACGTCAACGCCTACGGCTCCGACATCGGCGACCGCGAGGCCTTCAGCAAGCTGCTGCGCGCCTGCGGGAACATCGAGGGCCTGGAGCGGGTCCGCTTCACCTCCCCGCACCCCCGTGACTTCACCGACGACGTGATCGCGGCCATGGCCGAGACGCCGAACGTGATGCCCCAGCTGCACATGCCGCTGCAGTCCGGCTCGGACACCGTCCTGAAGGCGATGCGCCGCTCCTACCGGCAGGAGCGCTACCTGGGGATCATCGAGAAGGTCCGCGCCGCCATCCCGGACGCCGCGATCACCACCGACATCATCGTGGGCTTCCCCGGCGAGACCGAGGAGGACTTCGAGCAGACGCTGCACGTCGTCCGCGAGGCCCGCTTCGCGCAGGCGTTCACCTTCCAGTACTCCAAGCGCCCCGGCACCCCCGCCGCGACCATGGACGACCAGATCCCCAAGGAGGTCGTCCAGGCGCGCTACGAGCGGCTGGTCGCCCTCCAGGAGGAGATCTCCTGGGAGGAGAACAAGAAGCAGGTCGGCCGCACCCTGGAACTGATGGTCGCCGAGGGCGAGGGCCGCAAGGACGGCGCCACGCACCGCCTCTCCGGCCGCGCCCCCGACAACCGCCTCGTCCACTTCACCAAGCCGGACCAGGAGGTCCGCCCCGGTGACGTGGTCACGGTCAAGGTGACGTACGCCGCCCCGCACCACCTCCTCGCCGAGGGCCCGGTCCTCGACGTGCGCCGCACGCGCGCGGGGGACGCCTGGGAGAAGCGCAACGCCGCGGCGGCCGCCAAGCCGGCGGGCGTCATGCTCGGCCTCCCCAAGATCGGCGCCCCGGCTCCGCTGCCGGTGGCGACGGGGAGCGGCTGCGGCTGCGACTGACGGGCGGCGCGGCCGTCCTTGATCGGCGGCCGCGCCGGCCCCGCCCACGGTGGGTCCAGGTGCGAGGGGTCGAGGGTGGCCAGGCTCTCGGTGACGAAGCCCGTCGTGCGGTCCTGAGAGGTGATCCACCTCGCCGACGTGCTCCGACGGCGCTCCGGCGGCGCTGCGGCGTCACGCCGGCACGGCCGCGGCGGCGCCCCGGTGCTGCTCCGGAAGGCGCTGCGGCGGCGCCCGTCGTGGTCTCCGGGCGGCGCTCCGACGTGCGTCCGAAGCGTCCCACCGATGCCGCTCCGACGTGTTCCGACGCGTCCCACCGATGTCGCTCCGACGTGCTCCGACGCGTCCCACCAAGGTCGCTCCGACGTGCTTCCGACGTCCTGATCGAGGAGTGACACCCGGCCGTCCTGCCGGGTTACGCTGCCGATCATGCTTGTCGCCGCCGCCGTATGCCCCTGCCCGCCGCTGCTCGTGCCCGAGGTCGCCGCGGGTGCCGCTCCGGAACTGGAGGCCGCGCGCGCGGCCTGCGCGGACGCGCTCGGTGTGCTCGCCGCCGCCCGCCCCGACCTGCTGGTGGTCGTCGGGCACGCCGGAGAGAGCGGGCTGGGCCGGTACCCGCAGGGCGCCCCGGGTGCCTTCCGAGGCTTCGGGGTCGACCTGGACGTACACCTGGGTCACCCGGGAGCCGTAGGCCGCCCCGTCCCGGAACGCGAGCTGCCGACCTCACTGGCCGTCGCCGCCTGGCTGCTGGAGCGGACCGGCTGGGCCGACGCACCGATCGAGGGGCTCGCCGTCCCGGACACACTGGAGCCGGAGCAGTGCGCCGAGACCGGGCGCGAGCTGGCCGGCCGGGCCGGCCGGGTGGCCCTCCTGGTCATGGGGGACGGCAGCGCCTGCCGCACCCTCAAGGCACCCGGATACCTGGACGAGCGGGCGGCCCCCTTCGACGCGGAGGCCGCCCGGGCCCTCGCGGCGGCCGACGTGTCCGCCCTGCGGGCACTGGACCCCGGCCTGGCCCGGGAACTGAAGGCGGCCGGCCGCGCCCCCTGGCAGATCCTGGCCGGCGCGGCCGAGGGGGCCGGCCTCGCCGGCGGCCTGCTGTACGAGGACGCGCCGTACGGCGTCGGGTACATGGTGGCGACCTGGTCCTGACACGGGCGTGGACCAGCCGGCCAAGGCGCCGCTCGCCCGCACAGGTTTCTTCTTGAACCCACCCCGGACAGCGACCGGGGCGGCCCGTGGTGCACAGGCCGCCCCGGTCGCGTGGTCACCGGCACGGCGGCCGGTGTCCGGTTCCTCAGGACGCCGGCGGTGGGCCCTCCGGCGGTGCCGGGCGGGTCGGGGTCGTGGGAGTGTGGGGCGCCGCGTCCGGGCCGCTCTTGTGCGCGAGGCGGTCCATCGCCTCCTTGGCCCTGCCCGTGCCCGCCTGGATCTTGTCGCTGTACTTGTGCTTGGTCCGTTCGTCGACGGCCTTCGCGGCCTTGTCGATCCCGTGCTGGACCTTGTCCCCGTGCTGCCGCGCGAGGTCCGACACCTTGTCCTTGGCCGGGCCCAGCCTGGCCTTCATGTTGTCCATCAGACCCATGGTCCACCTTCCCTCGCGGGACAGTTATCCGCGGGCGCCCTCACCGGCTTCCCTGTCGGCGGCCTTCCCGGCGGACTGCTGCCGGGGGATCCCGGCGCCCTCGGACGCGTCGTCCGCACCGGAGTCCGACGGCGCGGCCACGTCACCGTGCCCGTCCCCGGACGCCTCCTCGGCCTCCGCGGTCCCGACCTCGCTCGCCGGCACCGTCACCTCGGCCTGCTCCGCCCCGGCTTCCGCCGGCTCCGAGCCGGTGTGCGCCGGTGCGTCCGACGCCTCCGGAGTCGCCTTCGACCTGCCGAGAAGCCGTTCAAACACGCCCATATCCACTCCATACGGTACTCGTGCGGGCGAATTCCCGCGTCGCCCGGTGCGTACGGTTGCGCCGCCCGGGCCACCGCCTCCGGCACCCCGGAGGGCGGTACCTCGCCACGGGCAACGACCTGGGACGCGCACCGTCACGTAACTCGTTCGAGACCTCACCGGCAGGTTTGCGAGACTGGTGCGGTGAGCAGCGCACCCCCCGCCCCCCGCGTCATCGCCGTCGTCGGACCCACCGCGGCCGGAAAGTCCGATCTCGGCGTCTTCCTGGCCCAGCAACTCGGCGGCGAGGTCGTCAACGCCGACTCCATGCAGCTGTACCGAGGGATGGACATCGGCACCGCCAAGCTGACGCCCGAGGAGCGCGGCGGCGTCCCGCACCACCTGCTGGACATCTGGGACGTGACAGTCCCCGCCTCGGTCGCCGACTACCAGAAGCTGGCCCGCGCGCGGATCGACGCCCTGCTCGCCGAGGGCCGCTGGCCGATCCTCGTCGGCGGCTCCGGCCTCTACGTCCGCGGTGCCGTCGACAACCTGGAGTTCCCCGGTACCGACCCGGAGGTCCGGGCCCGGCTGGAGGAGGAGCTGGCGCTGCGCGGCTCGGGCGCGCTGCACGCCCGGCTGGCCGCCGCCGACCCCGAGGCCGCCCGCGCCATCCTGCCGAGCAACGGGCGCCGCATCGTCCGCGCGCTGGAAGTGATCGAGATCACCGGCCAGCCCTTCACGGCCAACCTGCCCGGCCACGACTCGGTCTACGACACCGTCCAGATCGGCGTCGACGTGGCCCGGCCGGAACTGGACGACCGCATCGCGCGGCGCGTCGACCGCATGTGGGAGGCGGGCCTCGTGGAGGAGGTGCGCGCACTGGAGGCGCAGGGGCTGCGCGAGGGGCGCACGGCCTCGCGCGCGCTCGGCTACCAGCAGGTGCTCGCGGCACTCGCCGGGGAGTGCACCGAAGCGGAGGCGCGGGCCGAGACCGTCCGTGCCACGAAGCGCTTCGCGCGCCGTCAGGATTCATGGTTCAGGCGGGATCCCCGGGTGCACTGGTTGAGTGGGGCCGCGGCGGACCGCGGGGAACTTCCGCAGCAGGCCCTGGCGTTGGTCGAACGACCGGTTACAGCCTGATCACGTCATGGCATCGGGATGCGCCGCCGGTCATCCCGGCCTTCGGGGCCGTGCCATCATCGAGCTTCGATCGACCAAGTGGAGCCTAGTTGGGAGGGCGCGTGGCGATGGAGGCCGGCCCTCGCGACACCGCACCAGGTGCCGAGCACCTCACCACAGAGGGTGACGGGTGCCGTGACGAGCCGCGCCCCGGCGAGGACCGCTCACCGCGGAACGGCCTGCTCGACGACCCCCTGTCCGACGGTGCTCCGTCCGGCGCCCCCCTCCCCGAAGGCCCCTTGCCCGAGGGCCGCCCGGCCGGTCACGGCCCGTCCGGGGATCATCTGTCCGACGCCCGTCCCTCCGAGGACCGTCTCCCCGACGCCGGCCCGTCCGACGGCCTGCTCGGCGGCCCCCTGCCCGGGAGTCCGCTCGCCGAGGACCGCCTCGCCGACGACGGTCCCGACGACACCCCGGACGGTGTGACCGACGACGGACCGGAGCCCGAGGAGATGTACCCGGGCGGCCCGGAGGTCGAGGTCGAGCTGCGGCCGCAGCGCCGGCTGCGCATCTGGCAGCTCGCCCCCATCGTGGGCCTGGCCGCCGTCGGCTCCCTGATGTTCGCCTTCCCGCTCGCCTTCGACTTCGGCGACAGCGGCGCGGTCATCGCCATGCTCGGCCTGCTGATCTGCTCCTGCGCGGCCGGCTGGGGCATGATGGCCGCCCGCCGGGTGGGCTACACCTGGCCCGGCCTCCCCCCGCGCGGCTCCGGCCGCCGCCCGGACTGGAGAGTCGTCGTCGGGTACGTCCTCCTCGTGATCGTGGTGGTCGTCCTCGCGGTGTGGCGCGTGGCCCGGCTCCGCTAGGCCCGCGGACACGGACCCGGTGCCGCCGGACCCGGCCAGGGGCGATGCGGTGCCGGACCCTGCCGGGACGGCACTGTCGTACCCACCCCGTACGATCGAGGAATGAGCACACGGATCGCCTTCCTCAAGGGTCACGGCACCGAGAACGACTTCGTGATCCTCCCGGACCCCGAGAACGCCCTCGACCTGTCCCCGGCCGCCGTCGCCGCCCTGTGCGACCGCCGGGCGGGCATCGGCGGCGACGGTGTGCTGCACGTCGTACGCTCCGCCGCGCACCCGGAGGCCCGGGCGATGGCCGCCGAGGCCGAGTGGTTCATGGACTACCGCAACGGCGACGGCTCGGTCGCCGAGATGTGCGGCAACGGCGTCCGTGTGTTCGCGCGCTACCTGCAGTACGCCGGACATGTGGCCGAAGGGGACCTCACGATCGCCACGCGCGCGGGCGTGAAGGCCGTCCACATCGCCAAGGACGGTGACGTCACCGTCGGCATGGGCCGCGCCCGCCTCCCCGAGGGCGACGTCACGGTGACCGTCGACGAGCGCAGCTGGCCCGCGCGCAACGTGAACATGGGCAACCCGCACGCGGTGGCCTTCGTCGCCGACCTGGCCCACGCGGGCACCCTGTACGGCGCACCGCCGGTCAGCCCGGCGACCGCCTACCCGGACGGGGTGAACGTCGAGTTCGTCGTGGACCGCGGCCCCCGCCACGTCGCCATGCGCGTGCACGAGCGCGGCTCCGGCGAGACCCGCTCGTGCGGCACGGGCGCGTGCGCCGTCGCCGTGGCCACGGCCCGGCGCGACGGCACCGACCCGGCCGTCACCGGCACCCCGGCGACGTACACCGTGGACGTGCCCGGCGGGCGCCTGGTCATCACCGAGCGCCCCGACGGCGAGATCGAGATGACCGGGCCCGCCGTGATCGTCGCCGAGGGCCAGATCGACGCGGAGTGGCTCGCTCACGCTGTCGGCTGACCGAAAATCTAAACCTCGTTTCCATCGCTCGAATGGGTGATCCGTTTCACGCTCGGCGAGAGGCGGTCGGTCGCACGTGATGGGCTCGATAGCATCAAGCACCGGCACGGACGGGGGAACGTCGCCAACCCTGAGCCGCGTACGCCCTGGGGCCCCGTCCGCCGGTCCACGAGCCGGAGGTGCCCATGAGTGCGGAGGCCACGAACCCTGCGACCGCTGGCCCGGTAGCGCCCCCAACGCCACAAGCGCTCACAGCGCCCGCGGCGGCGCGCAGAAAGTCCCGGCCCCGGATCGACCTGCGCCGGCTCGGCCGGGCCGCGCTGCTCGGCCCCACCGCCCGCGACAAGCTGCCCGACGCGATCAGCCATGTCGTGGAGGCGCACCGGGCCCACCACCCCGACGCCGACCTCGAACCCCTGCGCCGCGCCTACGTCCTGGCGGAGTCCTCCCACCGCGGACAGATGCGCAAGAGCGGCGAGCCGTACATCACGCATCCGCTCGCCGTCACCCTGATCCTCGCCGAACTCGGCGCGGAGACCACGACGTTGACGGCCTCTCTGCTGCACGACACCGTCGAGGACACCGAGGTGACGCTGGATCAGGTGGGGGAGCAGTTCGGGGAGGAGGTTCGTTATCTGGTCGACGGCGTCACCAAACTGGAGAAGGTCGACTACGGAGCCGCCGCCGAGCCGGAGACCTTCCGCAAGATGCTCGTCGCCACCGGCAACGACGTGCGGGTGATGTCGATCAAACTCGCCGACCGCCTGCACAACATGCGCACCCTCGGCGTGATGCGCCCCGAGAAACAGGCGCGGATCGCCAAGGTCACCCGTGACGTCCTCATCCCGCTCGCCGAACGCCTCGGCGTGCAGGCCCTGAAGACCGAACTGGAGGACCTGGTCTTCGCCATCCTCCGCCCCGAGGAGTACGAGCACACCAGGGAACTCATCGCGGAGAACGCCGCGCGCCCCGACGACCCCCTCGCCGAGGTCGCCGACGAGGTGCGCGGGGTGCTGCGCGAGGCCGGCATCCCGGCCGAAGTCCTCATCCGCCCCCGGCACTTCGTCTCCGTCCACCGTGTGGCCCGCAAGCGCGGCCGGCTGCGCGGCTCCGACTTCGGCCGCCTGCTGGTGCTGGTGAACGAGGACGCGGACTGTTACGGCGTCCTCGGCGAGCTGCACACCTGCATGACCCCGGTGGTCTCGGAGTTCAAGGACTTCATCGCCGTACCCAAGTTCAACCTCTACCAGTCCCTGCACACCGCCGTCGCCCGCCCCGACGGCCAGGTCGTCGAAGTCCTCATCCGCACCCACCAGATGCACAAGGTGGCCGAGGCCGGCGTCGTGGCCCTCGGCAACCCGTACGCACCGGCCTCCGACCCGTCCGTCTTCGACACCCCCGCTTCCGGCCCCGCCTCCGCCGCCGACGGCGAGCGCGTCGACCCCACCCGCCCCGGCTGGCTCTCCCGCCTCCTCGACTGGCAGCAGGCCGCCCCCGACCCCGACACCTTCTGGTCCACCCTGCGCGAGGACCTCGCCCAGGACCGGGAGATCACCGTCTTCCGCCCCGACGGTGGCGCCCTCGGCCTCCCCGAGGGCGCCACCTGCGTGGACGCCGCCTACGCGCAGTACGGCGAGGACGCCCACGCCTGCATCGGCGCCCGCGTCAACGGCAGGCTGGCCACGCTCAGCACGGTCCTGCGCGACGGCGACACGGTCCAGCTCCTCATGGGCCAGGACCCGGCCTCCGAACCCTCCCGCGAGTGGCTGGAGCACGCCCACACCCCGGCCGCCCGCATCGCCATCCAGCGCTGGCTGGCCGCCCACCCCGGCGGCGGCACCGACCCGGCCGGGCCGGACGGCGCTCCCGCGGCACCCGCCGGCACCCCAGGCCCGGCGACGCCGCCGGACGGGCACCCGGCCGGAAGCCGCCCCGCCACCGCCACCCACGGCGATGCCGCGCACCCCGCTGCCGCCCACGGCACCGCCCCCGCCGGCGCGACCCGCCCCGGCGCCCCCGCAGGTGCCCCGCCCGCGCCCCCCGCGGACGGCCCGCCCGCCCCCCGACCCCGCCGCGCCGACGTCCTCGCGGACCTGCCCGGCGCCGCCGTACGGCTCGCCGGGTGCTGTACGCCCGTACCGCCGGACGAGATCACCGGGTTCGCGGTGCGCGGCGGGGTGGTGACCGTGCACCGCGTGGAGTGCGCCGCCGTGGCCCACATGAAGAGCAGGGGACGCGACGAGATCGGAGTGCGCTGGGGAGACACCACCGAGTGCCGGGTCACCCTGATCGCTGAATCGTTCGGCCGCCCCCACCTCCTCGCCGACCTCACCGAGGCGATCGCCCTCCAGGGCGCCGAGATCGTCTCCGCCACCGTCGAACCCCCGAGCCAGCAGCGGGTCCGCCACACCTACACCCTCGAGCTCCCCGACGCCGCCCACCTCCCCGCCTTGATGCGTGCGATGCGGGACGTCCCCGGGGTGTACGACGTGAGCCGCGCCCAGCACCAGGCACCGGCCTCCTGACGACGGCGTCCGGCTTACCCGATCGGGTGGGCCGGACGCGCGTCGCCACCGCGGAGCGATCACGCCCTGGTAGCGATGGTCCATGCCGCTCACCCCCCGCCCCCGGACCCGGCCGAGACTCTCCCGCCGCGGGATCCGGCACACGCTCCGCCGACGCCGCACGGCGGCCCTGCTCGCCTCCGCCGTCTCCGTCTGCCTCGTCGCCGCCGCGGCCCCGGCCGGACCGCTCGGCGTCGGCGACCGGCTCTACCCGTACCTGGGCAACCCCGGCTACGACGTCGCCTCGTACGACCTGTCCCTCACCTATCCCGGCACCAACGACAAGCCGCTGCAGGCCGTCACCGTCATCGACGCCTGGACCACCGCCGACCTGGAGCGGCTCAACCTCGACTTCGCGCACGGCACCGTCCGCTCGGTCGAGGTCGACGGGCGCCCCGCCGCCTTCACCCGGGCCGGCGAGGACCTGGTCGTCACCCCCGAGCACCCCCTGGCCGAGGGCAGCTGGACCCGGATCACCGTGCGGCACACCAGCGACCCCGTCTACGACGAGGAGCAGGGCGGCTGGGTACGCACCTCCGACGGTCTCGCCATGGCGAACCAGGCCGACGCCGCCCACCTGGTCTTCCCGTGCAACGACCACCCGTCCGACAAGGCGATGTTCACCTTCCGCATCACCGCGCCGAACGGTTACACCGCCGTCGCCAACGGCCTGCGCGCCGGAGCCGACCGGGTCGGCCGCACCACCACCTGGACCTACCGCACCCGGCACCCCATGGCCACCGAACTCGCCCAGGTGTCCATCGGCCGCTCCGCCGTGGTGCACCGCGAAGGTCCGCACGGGCTGCCCCTGCGCGACGTCGTGCCCGCGAGCGACCGCGAGGCCCTCGAGCCCTGGCTCGAGAAGACCCCCGACCAGATCGCCTGGATGGAGAGCAAGGTCGGCCGGTACCCCTTCGAGACCTACGGCGTGCTCATGGCACAGGCCGACACCGGCTTCGAACTGGAGACACAGACCCTCTCCCTGTTCGAGAAGGGCCTGTTCACCGAGCCCGCCTACCCCAAGTGGTACATCGAGTCGGTCATGGTGCACGAGCTGTCCCACCAGTGGTTCGGGGACAGCGTCACCCCGCGCACCTGGTCCGACGTCTGGCTGAACGAGGGCCACGCGACCTGGTACGAGGAGCTGTACGCCGAGGAGACCGCACACCGGCCCATGGAGGAGCGGATGAAGGCCGCCTACGGCGCCTCCGACCGCTGGCGGGAGGCCGGCGGCCCCCCGGCCCGGCCCAAGCCGCCCGTACCCGGCCAGAAGATCAGCATCTTCCGCCCCAACATCTACGACGGCGCCGCGCTCGTCCTCTACGCCCTGCGGCAGGAGATCGGCGCGCCCGCCTTCGAGCGGCTGGAGCGCATCTGGGTCCAGGAGCACCGGGACACCACCGCCACCACCAGCGACTTCGCGCGGCTGGCCGCAGCCGTCTCCGGCCGCGACCTGAGGGGCTTCTTCCAGGCCTGGCTATACGGCGAGAAGACCCCGCCGATGCCCGGTCACCCGGACTGGAAGCCGCTGCCGCGCACGCAGACCACCGAGCCCCGCATGCGGCGATAACCCGGTGACGAGACGGGCCGTACCGTGCGACCATCTACAGGTCGGCACACGCACGGGTCACGGGAATCTCCCGGGGTACCCGTGCGTTGTACCTCACGTACGGCCCGGGTCACCGGCCGCCGTACCGGCGCCGTGGCGCACCGACGGCACCGCATCGACGTATCTCATCGACGTAAGGATCCAATGACCTCCTCTTCTTCCCCTTCCCAGGACACCAAGCGCCTCGCGCACGCCTATCCCGAGGGTCTTCGGGCCGATGCCCTGATGGAAGAGGACGTCGCCTGGAGCCACGAGATCGACGGCGAGCGGGACGGCGACCAGTTCGACCGCTCCGAGCGCGCGGCCCTGCGCCGCGTCGTGGGCCTGTCCACCGAGCTGGAGGACGTCACCGAGGTCGAGTACCGACAGCTCCGCCTGGAGCGGGTCGTGCTCGTCGGCGTGTGGACCACCGGCACCGCGCAGGACGCCGACAACTCCCTCGCGGAGCTGGCGGCCCTCGCGGAGACCGCGGGCGCGCTCGTGCTCGACGGCGTGATCCAGCGCCGTGACAAGCCCGACGCGGCCACCTACATCGGCTCCGGCAAGGCCGCCGAGCTGCGTGACATCGTCATCGAAACGGGCGCGGACACCGTCATCTGCGACGGTGAGCTGAGCCCCGGCCAGCTGATCCAGCTGGAGGACGTCGTCAAGGTCAAGGTCATCGACCGTACGGCCCTGATCCTGGACATCTTCGCCCAGCACGCCAAGTCCCGCGAGGGCAAGGCGCAGGTCGCGCTCGCGCAGATGCAGTACATGCTGCCGCGACTGCGCGGCTGGGGTCAGTCGCTGTCCCGGCAGATGGGTGGCGGTCGCGGCGGCCTCGCCACGCGTGGCCCCGGTGAGACCAAGATCGAGACGGACCGGCGCCGGATTCGCGAGAAGATGGCGAAGATGCGCCGGGAGATCGCGGACATGAAGACCGGCCGCGAGGTCAAGCGACAGGAGCGCCGACGCAACAAGGTGCCGTCCGTCGCGATCGCCGGCTACACCAACGCCGGCAAGTCCTCCCTGCTCAACCGCCTCACGGGCGCCGGCGTCCTGGTCGAGAACGCCCTGTTCGCGACCCTGGACCCGACCGTCCGCCGGGCCGAGACCCCGAGCGGCAGGCTGTACACGCTGGCGGACACCGTCGGCTTCGTCCGGCACCTGCCGCACCACCTGGTCGAGGCGTTCCGCTCCACCATGGAGGAGGTCGGTGACTCCGACCTGATCCTGCACGTGGTGGACGGCTCGCACCCGAACCCGGAGGAGCAGCTCGCCGCCGTACGCGAGGTGATCCGGGACGTCGGCGCCACCGACGTGCCCGAGATCGTCGTGATCAACAAGGCGGACGCGGCCGACCCGCTGACCCTCCAGCGGCTCCTGCGCGTCGAGAAGCGCTCGCTCGCCGTCTCGGCCCGCACCGGCCAGGGCATCGAGGAGCTCCTCGCCCTGATCGACGACGAGCTGCCCCGCCCCTCGGTCGAGGTGGAGGCGCTCGTGCCGTACACCCACGGCAAGCTCGTCGCCCGCGCCCACACCGAGGGCGAGGTGATCTCCGAGGAGCACACCGCGGAGGGCACCCTGCTCAAGGCCCGGGTGCACGAGGAACTGGCGGCGGACCTGGCGCCCCACGCACCGGTCTCCGCGGCCTGAACCACCCCGACGCGAAGGCCCGCCACCCACCCGGGTGACGGGCCTCCGTCATGTCCGCGGCCCGCTCACCGCCCGGCGAACTGCTTGCTCACCGACTCGTACACACCCTTGGCCACCTCACCCAGCCGGGGGCCGGCCAGCCAGCCCGCGCTCACCGGGCCGATGGAGGTGTTCGACACCAGCGCGGGCTTGCCGTCCGCACCCGTCTCCACCCAGCCGCCGCCGGAGGAGCCACCGGTCATCGTGCATCCGATCCGGTACATCGTCGGGTCGGCCTGCTCGATGGAGAGCCGTCCCGGCTTGTCCTGGCACTGGTACATCAGCTGACCGTCGTACGGCGCCGCCGCCGGGTATCCGGTCGCCGTGACGCTCTTCACGTTCGCCACGGCCGGAGCGTCGAAGTCGACCGGCAGCGCGCCGCCGACGGTCTCCTCCAGCGACTTGCCGCCGCTGCCCTGCTCGGGGGCCACATGGATGACGGCGAAGTCGTACGAGGCGCCGTCACCGCCCGTCTGACCGCCCTTGCTGATCCACTGCTGCGAGGTCTTCGCCGCGTCGGCCCACCACACGCCCAGCGGGGCGATGTCGGACCGGCCGGCGTTCTCCAGCTCGGCCGCCGACCTGCCCTGGTTGTTGTACGACGGCACGAACGCGATGTTCCGGTACCAGCCGCCCTTCTTGCCGGCGTGCACACAGTGACCCGCCGTCCACACGAGGTTCGACTTGCCCGGGTGCGCCGGGTCCTGCACGACCGTCGCCGAGCAGACCATGGTGCCCTCGGGGGAGTCGAAGAGCAGCTTGCCCGAGGTGGCCGCGCCGACGTGGTACGGCGGCGTGACCGCCTGCGCCTTCACCGGCTGCGGCGCCGGGTCCGTCACACCCTGGTCACCGGAGATGTCGTTGTCGTCGACGCCCTGGTCCGGGTCGTCGGCGTGGCGCATCCGGTCCGGGTCCCACAGGCCCTTGATGACCGGGTTGATGAAGTCGTTGGCCTCGCGCAGCCAGTCGTCCTTGTTCCAGTTCTTCCAGGCGCCGTGCTTCCACTTGTCGACGTCGATCCCGTGCTGCTTGAGCCTGCGCTTCAGGTCGTCCGGGATCGTGATCTTTCCGTCGCCGGTGCCCGCCGCTGACGCGGTGGCGGTCGGCTCGCCGTTGGCGTTGTCGTCACCGTCGCCGTTGCAGGCGGTGGCGGTCAGCGCCAGCGCCGACACGAGAGCGACCGCCGTCAGCGAGGTGGAGGCGCGGCGACGGCCCCTCCCTCGCCGAGCGGTGAACGACGGCCGTATGGATCGCATGTTCTTGACTCCCCTGCTGTGGAAGGAACTCGGCGCTTCGGCCCCGACACCGGCGGTGAACTCATGGACGGTTCACGCCGGCCTCACGGCCTTCTGGGAACGGCATCCCACACTATGCCGTCGCCACGGGGGAGTTCCGACGGCGGGGCAACGGTTCCGTCACAGGCTGCCCGAACAGGGCCTGCCCGGACGCCGCCTGAACAGGGCGCGCGCCAACGAACCGCGGGTGACCCCGTAACCGCCCGAACGGTCCGCGGTTGTAGCCGGTGGGGCCGGCCGCCCGTGCGGTCCCCGACGATCAACTCGCCCTTGAACACTGGGGAGGACAACGCGCAGTGGCCGTTACGGAGTCGATGGCTGGAGGCACGCCCGGGGACGCGCGGGCCGTGCACGAGGGGATCCTGAGACGCCAGTCGGCGCGTGAGTCCGCGGCGCGCACCTACGCCCGCGCCCTGCCCATCGTGCCGGTCCGGGCGCGCGGGCTCACCATCGAGGGCGCCGACGGCCGCCGCTACCTGGACTGCCTGTCCGGCGCCGGCACCCTCGCCCTCGGCCACAACCACCCGGTCGTGCTCGAAGCCATCCGCAAGGTCCTCGACTCCGGCGCTCCCCTCTCCGTCCTCGACCTCGCGACCCCCGTCAAGGACGCCTTCACCACCGAGCTGTTCCGCACCCTCCCGCCCGGCCTCACCGACCGGGCCCGCGTCCAGTTCTGCGGACCGGCCGGCACCGACGCCGTCGAGGCCGCTCTCACACTGGTCCGGGCCGCGACCGGCCGCACCGGCATCCTCGCCTTCACCGGCGCCTACCACGGCATGACCGCGGGCGCCCTGGCCGCCTCCGGCGGCGCCCGCGAGATCCAGGTCGCCCGCCTGCCCTACCCCCAGGACTACCGCTGCCCCTTCGGCGTCGGCGGCCGGCCCGGCGCCGAACTCGCCGCCCGCTGGACCGAGTCCCTCCTCGACGACCCGAAGTCCGGAGTCCCCCTGCCGGCCGGCCTGATCCTCGAACCCGTCCAGGGCGAGGGCGGAGTGATCCCCGCGCCGGACGACTGGCTGCGCCGCATGCGCCGGCTCACGACCGACCGGGCCATCCCGCTCGTCGTCGACGAGATCCAGACCGGAGTCGGCCGCACGGGTGCCTTCTGGGCCGTCGACCACAGCGGTGTCACCCCCGACGTCATGGTCCTGTCGAAGGCCATCGGCGGCAGCCTCCCGCTGGCCGTGATCGTCTACCGTGACGATCTCGACGTCTGGCAACCCGGTGCCCACGCCGGCACCTTCCGCGGCAACCAGCTCGCCATGGCCGCGGGCACCGCCACCCTCGCCTACGTCCGCGAGAACGCCCTCGCCGAACGCGCCGCCGCCCTCGGCACCCGCATGCTGACCCAACTGACGGGACTCACCCGCCAGTTCCCCTGCGTGGGCGACGTGCGGGGACGCGGGCTGATGATCGGCGTCGAACTGGTGGATCCGGACGCCGGCCCCACCCCCTCTCCCACGGCACCCCTTCCGGACCGCCCCGACACCGCACCGACCGGCCTGGAACCCACCCGCACCCCACCCCCGGCCGCGCCCCGCCTGGCCGCCGCCGTACGACGGGAGTGTCTCCGGCGCGGCCTGATCGTCGAACTCGGCGGCCGTCACGCGTCCGTGGTCCGTCTGCTCCCACCGCTGACGATCAGCGACGAACAGGCTGCGGCCGTACTCGACCGCCTGGCCGACGCGGTCGCGGCGGCGGCCGCCCGCCAGCACGAGTCCCACGACCCACACCAGCCAAGACACCCCGGCTCTGCCCAACCCACGAGCTGACCACTCCACAAGCCCCTCCCGTCCCGACATCCCGCTCCACTTCCTTACGGGCACTGCCGGCACACCCGGCACTCCCGGCCGACACCGACCACGGCGGGGAGGGGAGGGGAGCGGACCACGGAAAGAGCCCGCACCACCTCACTCCAGCCCCAGAGGAGCCGTCATGAACGCCACTCCCACATCCGACGGCCGCTCCGGCACCCCCGACGGCCAGGGAGCCTCCGACGCCCCGTCCTGCGCGGTACCACCCCCCGAGTCGGTTCCCCCGCAGAGGAAGTGGGAAGTGCATCCCCCTCGACGGACAGCCGCCGGCGCCGACCCGCTGGAGAACCCCGATCCCGGCTCCGTGGCCCAGGCCGCCGCCGTCGAGAACCTCCTGCGGTGCTGGGTCCGCGAGACCGGCCTCGCCGCTCCGACGACCGGCAGCCTCCGCATTCCGCTGTCCGCCAGCGGCACCGCCCTGATCGCACCGGTCCGCCACTGGTCCCCGACGGGCTGGCACCGCTTCGGCCTCCCCCGCCTGGCCGACACACCCGACACCGCGCCCCCGGTCGACGCCGTCACCCTCGCGGCTCTGCTCACCAGGGAGTCCGTCGGCGAGAGCAGGAGGTCCACCGACCCTGCCGCCCCGGCTGCCGCCGGCTCGGGTGGGGTCGAGCGGGGTGGTGACGGTTGCGGTCCGGGTGGTGGTGTCGGGGTCGGGTCGGGTGGTGGTGACGGCTGCGGTCCGGGTGGTGGTGTCGGGGTCGGGTCGGGTGGTGGTGACCGCTGCGGTCCGGGTGGTGGTGTCGGGGTCGGGTCGGGTGGTGGTGACGGCTGCGGTCCGGAAGATGGCGGCGGCTTCGGGTCAGGCGGTGGTGGCGGCTCAGGTCCGGGAGGCGGGTTCAGCGTCGGTCCAGGTGGAGATGACGGCACCGCCCCCGGGCTCCGCGACGGCGCGGGGCACAGCCCCGGTGCCGGGCCTGGTCCAGTCGACGGTGCCGACCTCGTGGCCAGGGTGGCCGACTCCGTCCGCCGCACCGCGACCTTCATCCAGCACCGGCGCCGGCACCCCTGCGATCCCCCGGACCTCTTCCTCGGCGCCGAACAGGCTCTTCTCCTCGGACATCCCCTGCACCCGACCCCGAAGAGCCGGGAAGGCCTGACCGAGGCCGAAGCCCGCCGGTACTCACCGGAGTTGCGCGGCTCCTTCCCTCTGCACTGGCTGGCTGTCGCCCCCTCTCTCCTCGCGTCCGACTCGGCCTGGACCGAGCGCGGCCGTCCCGTCCCCGCAGGGCACCTCATCCGACGGCTGGCCGGTGCCGGAACCGAACTGCCGCTGCCCGATGGCTACACCGCCCTGCCCCTGCATCCCTGGCAGGCACGCGAGGTACGGCACCGCCCTTCCGTGACCGCACTGCTCGACTCCGGGCTGCTTCGCGACCTCGGCCCCCTGGGCACTCCCTGGTATCCCACCTCCTCCGTACGAACCGTCCACCGATCCGGTGCGCCCGCGATGCTCAAGCTCTCGCTGGCCCTGCACATCACCAACTCCCGCCGCGAGAACCTCCGCAAGGAACTCCACCGCGGCGTGGAGGTGCACCGGTTGCTGCGCACCGGCCTGGCCGGCCAGTGGCAGGCGGCCCACCCCTGCTTCGACATCGTCCGCGACCCGGCCTGGCTGGCCGTCGACGACCCGGACGGCCATTCCGTGCCGGGGCTCGACGTGGTGATCCGGCACAACCCGTTCGCCCCGACCGACGACGTCGGCTGCGTCGCCGGGCTCGTCTCACCCCGCCCCTGCGCCGAGCCCTCCGCCGACAACGCGACGCACACCGCGGCACACACGGCGACACGCACCGCCTCGCCCGCCGTGACATGGCCGCTGCGGTCCCGTCTGGCCCAGCTCGTCACCCGTCTCGCCACTCGCACCGGGCGACCCGTCGGCGCCGTTTCCGCGGAGTGGTTCCTCCGCTATCTGGAACACGTGGTCCGGCCCGTCCTCTGGCTGGACAGCGAGGCCGGCATCGCCCTCGAAGCCCATCAGCAGAACACACTGCTCCTCCTGGACGGCGACGGCTGGCCCGCCGGCGGCCGCTACCGGGACAACCAGGGGTACTACTTCCGCGAGTCCCGGCGAGCCGAACTGGACGCCCGGCTCCCCGGCATCGGCGAGCGCAGCGACACCTTCGTGCCGGACGAGGTCGCCGACGAACGCTTCGCCTACTACCTCGCCGTCAACAACGTGCTCGGCCTCATCGGCGCCTTCGGCTCCCAACGCCTCGCCGACGAGCGACTGCTCCTCGCCGCCTTCCGCCGATTCCTCACCGACCTCGCCTCAGGACCCGTCCCCTTGCGCACCTCCCTGCCCGACCTCCTGCTCGACTCACCCGTCCTGCGCTGCAAGGCCAACCTGCTGACCCGGCTGCACGGTCGTGACGAACTCGTGGGCCCGGTCGACACCCAGTCCGTCTACGTCACCATCGCCAACCCCCTTCATTCCTGAGCCCGGTTCCCGAGCCGTCGGTCGGTCCGCACCACCTGTGCGGACCGGACCCGCAGCGAGCCGCACCACCTCCGCACACCCGAGGAACATGACCCACCTCGTCTCCTGAGAGGAGCGCACCGTGCCTCCCACCGACGCGAACGCCGGAACCGGCCCTGTCTCCGCCCACCCGGACGGCGCCGGCCCCCGAGCGCGAGCGGACACTGCGGCCCTCCTGAACTCTCCGTTCGGCGGGTTCACCGTCGAGGACGACGACCCCGACAGCGAGGACACGCTGGAGCTGTGCCTGCCCGCGCAGTTCGCCGCCTTGTGCACCGGGGCGACGGCCGGCCTCCTCGCCCGAGTCGCCGCATGGGGTCCGGTCGGGACCCCCGTCGGTTCCTTCCAGCTGGTGCCCGTACGCATCGACCAGGACCTGCCGCTCGTCCACCGCTGGATGAACGACCCCGCCGTCGCGGAGTTCTGGGAACTGGCAGGGCCGCGCGAACGGACCGAGGGCCACCTGCGCACGCAGCTCCATGGCGACGGGCGCAGTGTGCCGTGCCTAGGCGTTCTCGACGGCACCCCGATGAGCTACTGGGAGATCTACCGGGCGGACCTGGATCCGCTCGCCCGTCACTATCCGGCCCGTCCGCAGGACACCGGGATCCACCTTCTCGTCGGTGACCCCGCCGACCGGAGACGACGGCTGGGATCCGTCCTGCTCCGAGCCGTGGCCGATCTGATCCTCGATCGGTGTCCCGCCTGCGCACGGGTCGTGTCAGAACCCGATCTTCGTAACACCCCCTCCGTTGCCGCGTTCCTGAGCGCCGGCTTCCGGTACGCGGACGAGATCGACCTGCCCGGCAAGCGGGCCGCCCTCATGATCCGGGACCGGGTCCTGCGACATGTGCTGTAGCGTCACGTGACTGACCGCTCACTATGAGATACGAGCGGCGAGTCCGAGGTGTTCCCGGTCCCGGAAAAAATCTCGAGTGGCGTCCGCATGCCGGAGGCGTTCGCCCCCGCCGAGTCGCTCGGTCGCAGAGCCGGCCAATCGCTCGGTCGCAGGGCCGGCCAATCGCGCGGTCGCGGGGCCGGCCAGTCGCCCAGTCGCACGGCCGGCGCGTCGCAGAGGCGCCGAGGCGTCGGGCCGCCGACGCCCGGTCCCCGCCTGCCCGCTTCGTATTCCGGCCCGCCCGGTCGCCGGTGTCCCGCCCGACGGCGTCCCGCCGCGGCGCTCCCCGATCCGATAACCCCACCCGGCGATCCCGCCGAGCGCCGCAGGGCCCCGTCAGCGTCGTTCCGCCCGCCCCAACAGCCCACCACCCCCAGGAGCCCCCGCCGTGATTCCACCCCCGGCCTCCGCCGTGACCGCCCGTTTGTCAGTGCAGGGTCGTAGGGTGGTCAGGCTATGACGAAGCCCTCACTCCCCGAACTCCTCCACGCCGCTGTCTCGGCCGTCGGCGGCACGGAGCGCCCTGGCCAGGTGACCATGGCCGAAGCGGTCGCCGAGGCGATCGACGACGGATCCCACCTGCTGATCCAGGCCGGCACCGGCACCGGAAAGTCGCTCGGCTATCTCGTGCCCGCCCTCGCGCACGGAGAACGGGTGGTCGTCGCGACGGCCACGCTCGCCCTGCAGCGCCAGCTGGTCGAGCGGGACCTGCCGCGCACGGTCGACGCCCTGCACCCGCTGCTGCGGCGCCGCCCGGAGTTCGCGATGCTCAAGGGCCGGTCGAACTACCTGTGCCTCCACCGCCTGCACGAGGGCATGCCGCAGGACGAGGAGGAGGGACTGTTCGACCAGTTCGAGGCCGCCGCGCCCACCAGCAAGCTGGGCCAGGACCTCCTGCGGATGCGGGACTGGGCGGACGAGACGGAGAGCGGCGACCGCGACGATCTCACGCCGGGTGTCTCGGACCGCGCCTGGGCGCAGGTGTCGGTGTCGTCGCGAGAGTGCCTGGGCGCGTCGAAGTGCGCCTACGGTGCCGAGTGCTTCGCCGAGATGGCCCGCGAACGGGCCAAGCTCGCCGAGGTCGTCGTCACCAACCACGCCCTGCTGGCCATCGACGCCATCGAGGGCGCTCCGGTGCTGCCCCAGCACGAGGTGCTGATCGTGGACGAGGCGCACGAACTCGTCTCCCGCGTCACCGGGGTCGCCACCGGCGAGCTCACGCCCGGCCAGGTCAACAGTGCCGTGCGCCGTGCCGCCAAGCTGGTCAACGAGAAGGCCGCCGATCAGCTCCAGACCGCCGCCGAGGGCTTCGAACGGCTCATGGAGCTGGCGCTGCCGGGCCGCCTGGAGGAGATCCCGGAAGACCTCGGTTACGCGTTGATGGCGCTGCGGGATGCGGCCCGTACGGTGATCACGGCCATCGGCGCGACCCGTGACAAGTCCGTCCAGGACGAGGACGCGGTCCGCAAGCAGGCACTGGCCTCGGTGGAGACGGTGCACGACGTGGCCGAGCGGGTCCTGAACGGCTCGGAGTGGGACGTCGTCTGGTACGAGCGGCACGACCGCTTCGGCGCGTCCCTCAGGGTCGCCCCCATGTCGGTCTCCGGCCTGCTCAGGGAGAAGCTCTTCGCCGATCGGGCGGTCGTCCTCACCTCGGCGACGCTCAAGCTGGGCGGCGACTTCAACGGCGTGGGCGCTTCACTGGGGCTCGGCCCGGAGGGAGCGGAGGGTGACGACCTGCCGAAGTGGAAGGGCGTCGACGTCGGCTCGCCTTTCGACTACCGCAAGCAGGGCATCCTGTATGTCGCGAAGCACCTGGCGCGTCCCGCGCGTGACGGCGAGCGCGCCGACATGCTGGACGAGCTGACCGAGCTGATCCAGGCAGCCGGCGGGCGCACCCTCGGCCTGTTCTCGTCCATGCGGGCCGCCCAGCTCGCCGCCGAGGAGCTGCGTTCCCGCGTCCCCGAGTTCCCGATCCTGCTCCAGGGCGAGGAGACGCTCGGAGAACTGATCAAGAACTTCGCGGCCGACGCCAAGACCTGCCTCTTCGGCACACTGTCGCTGTGGCAGGGCGTCGACGTCCCGGGCCCCAGCTGCCAGCTGGTCGTCATGGACAAGATCCCGTTCCCGCGGCCCGACGATCCGTTGATGAGCGCACGCCAGAAGGCCGTGGAGGACGCCGGCGGCAACGGCTTCATGGCGGTGGCCGCCACGCACGCCGCCCTGCTCATGGCGCAGGGTGCCGGCCGTCTCGTCCGGGCGTCCGGCGACCGCGGCGTGGTGGCCGTACTGGACCAGCGGCTGGCCACCGCGCGGTACGGCGGCTATATCAAGGCGTCGCTGCCCGACTTCTGGTACACCACGGACCGTAACCAGGTACGCAAGTCGCTCGCGGCGATCGACGCGGTGGCTAAGCAGGCGGAGACGTCGGCAGCGGCAGCTGAGTGATCAAGGGGTGGCGTGACCAGGACCGGTCACGCCACCCGCGCCGAGGCCGGTCCCGTTACGCCGCCCCCGTACCGCAAAGCGCACGAACGTTGCGGAAGCGGACACACGGGCGCCCCACACGCAGCACCGCACACCCGCCCGAGCCGGCCAACAGTAAGCCGGCCAACAGTAAGACGCCCGGCCAACCGCTGGACGCTGGACCAGCGCAGGACGCCGGACAACCAGAAGACACTCCGGGTACCGCGGGACATCAACGACACCCCACGCACCCGCAACACCCGCACCCGCGGCACCCCGCCCGCGCCCGCACAGTGCCCGCAGCCACCCGCTGGATCCAGGCCCCGAACACAGCAGGGCCCCGGAACCGGCGCAGGGGTTCCGGGGCCCGGTCAGGGAGCGAGCGGCCGCCCGCCCGCAGCGGCCGTCACACGCGGCGCAGTACTGCGACGACCTTGCCGAGGATGGTCGCGTCGTCGCCCGGGATCGGCTCGTAGGCCGCATTGTGGGGGAGGAGCCACACGTGGCCGTCCTCGCGCTTGAAGCGCTTGACCGTGGCCTCGCCGTCGAGCATGGCGGCCACGATGTCGCCGTTCTCGGCGACCGGCTGGCGGCGCACGGTGACCCAGTCGCCGTCACAGATGGCGGCCTCGATCATGGAGTCGCCGACCACCTTGAGGACGAAGAGTTCACCGTCGCCCACGAGCTGGCGGGGCAGGGGGAAGACGTCCTCGACGGACTCCTCCGCGAGGATCGGGCCACCGGCGGCGATACGGCCGACCAGCGGGACGTAGGACGCGGCCGGCTTGCCGGCGGTGTCCGTGGGCTGCACCGTGACGGCCTGGTCCGACCCGCGTACCTCGTACGCGCGCGGCCGGTGCGGGTCGCGGCGCAGGAAGCCCTTGCGCTCCAGCGCCATCAGCTGGTGAGCGACGGAGGACGTGCTGGAAAGGCCGACGGCCTGGCCGATCTCCCGCATCGACGGCGGGTAGCCGCGCCGCTGCACGGAGTCCCTGATGACCTCGATGACCCGGCGCTGCCGGTCGGTGAGCCCGGAGCTGTCCGCCCGGATGCCTGGAGGTCGCCCTGGCAGGGAGCGCTTGTGCGCCTCGGGATTCGTGGCTTCGTTCATCGCGTGTACCGGCTCGACTCGGCCCTGGGAGCGGTCCTGGGCAGTGATGGTGGCACTGTCTGCGGTGGTGGTCACGTCGGCCCCTCTCGATGGTCTCCCTGCTGCACAACGGTAGTTGCTTTCGAAAGGTTGCGCCAAACACACGTTCGAGTGAAAAAGTGCGTTTTACCTGCCGTGATCATGTGTCCGGGTGTATGGCTCACGCGACACTTGTCGGGCAAAAGCGCCCATTGTTGTACTCTTCACCGCCGGGGTCGTTCGCCTTGTGGGCCGCGCCCCAGTCTGCCATCCGGAATCCCGCAGTCCGGGATCCGGGGTCGGTTCCGTGCGGGAGTGCCACGCCACCGTGCGGCGCCCACGGTATCCCCGCGAGCGCTCGACGGGCCGGCTCGGCGCCCGCGTGTCCGCGCCGGCCGACGTCGATGCCGGTGTCCCCGCGCGTCACGCGCGCGTGCCCCGGCCCGGGCGACACGCGCGTACCCCCTGATGTGAGAGCCAATCCCCACATGTAGTGCTTGGATGGCTACAGCAGCCCAGAAGTTGTGGTCCACCGGTCGGAGACTGCTCGGTCATCGCCTATGCTTAGGGCTGCCTCGCGAGACCTGTGGGTCCAGTGGGGTTGACGAGTCTGCTGTGAGGAGGGTTGGAGAACATGCACTGCCCCTTCTGCAGGCACCCCGACAGCCGTGTGGTCGACAGTCGTACGACCGACGACGGCACATCCATCCGCAGGCGCCGCCAGTGCCCTGACTGCTCCCGTCGGTTCACGACCGTGGAGACGTGCTCGCTCATGGTGGTGAAGCGGTCCGGGGTCACCGAGCCTTTCAGCCGTACCAAGGTCATCAATGGCGTGCGCAAGGCGTGCCAGGGACGGCCTGTCACCGAGGACGCGCTCGCCCAGCTCGGCCAGCGGGTCGAGGAGGCGGTGCGCGCGACCGGAAGTGCCGAGCTGACCACCCATGACGTGGGTCTGGCCATACTCGGCCCGTTGCAGGAGCTCGACCTCGTCGCCTATCTGCGATTCGCCTCCGTCTACCGGGCGTTCGACTCGCTCGATGACTTCGAGGCCGCCATCGCGGAGCTGAGGGAAGCGACGGGAGGCCCCGCCGCGGACCAGGGCGACGCGGGAGCGGGGAGCCAGGAAGACGACCGCGGGTCCGGCGGGACCACTCAGGTCCCCGTGCCCGCCCGCGCCGCCGACTGACCGGCGGGCCGGAAGCCGGGAGAACACCTGGGTTCCGGCCGGGAGGCGGCGAACGAAGACCTGTTGCGGGCGGCAGCTGAGGGTGCCCGCAACGCAAGACAGAAACACGTGCCCACGGGAACAAATGGGCACTTCAGGGCGTTTTTGCCCGTACAGGGAGGCGGCATGACAGAGACGGCGAGCGGTCCGGCGCGAGGCTCCCGAGCCAAGGGCGCCAAGGCCACCAAGGGGCTGCGTGTCGAGCGCATCCACACCACCCCCGGCGTACACCCGTACGACGAGGTGTCGTGGGAGCGCCGTGACGTCGTCATGACCAACTGGCGCGACGGCTCGGTCAACTTCGAGCAGCGTGGCGTCGAGTTCCCCGACTTCTGGTCGGTGAACGCGGTCAACATCGTCACCAGCAAGTACTTCCGCGGTGCCGTCGGCACTCCGCAGCGCGAGACCAGCCTCAGGCAGCTGATCGACCGCATCGTGAAGACGTACCGGAAGGCCGGTGAGGACTACAAGTACTTCTCCTCGCCCGCCGACGCTGAGATCTTCGAGCACGAGCTGGCGTACGCCCTCCTGCACCAGATCTTCAGCTTCAACAGCCCCGTCTGGTTCAACGTCGGCACCCCGCAGCCCCAGCAGGTCTCCGCCTGCTTCATCCTGTCCGTCGACGACTCCATGGAGTCGATCCTCGACTGGTACAAGGAAGAGGGCATGATCTTCAAGGGCGGCTCGGGCGCCGGCCTGAACCTCTCCCGCATCCGCTCCTCCAAGGAGCTGCTCTCCTCCGGCGGCAACGCCTCCGGCCCGGTCTCCTTCATGCGTGGCGCCGACGCCTCCGCCGGCACCATCAAGTCCGGTGGCGCCACCCGCCGTGCCGCCAAGATGGTCGTGCTCGACGTCGACCACCCCGACATCGAGGACTTCATCGAGACCAAGGTCAAGGAAGAGGAGAAGATCCGCGTCCTGCGTGACGCGGGCTTCGACATGGACCTGGGCGGCGACGACATCGCGTCCGTCCAGTACCAGAACGCCAACAACTCGGTCCGTGTGAACGACGAGTTCATGAAGGCGGTCGAGGACGGCGGCAAGTTCGGCCTGCGCGCCCGTATGACCGGTGAGGTCATCGAGGAGGTCGACGCCAAGGCGCTCTTCCGCAAGATCGCCGAGGCCGCCTGGGCCTGCGCCGACCCGGGCATCCAGTACGACGACACCATCAACAACTGGCACACCTGCCCCGAGTCCGGCCGGATCACCGCGTCGAACCCGTGCAGCGAGTACATGCACCTGGACAACACGTCCTGCAACCTGGCCTCGCTGAACCTGATGAAGTTCCTGAAGGACGACGGCAAGGGCCACCAGTCCTTCGAGACCGAGCGCTTCCAGAAGGTCGTCGAGCTGGTCATCACCGCGATGGACATCTCGATCTGCTTCGCGGACTTCCCGACCCAGAAGATCGGCGAGAACACGCGCGCGTTCCGCCAGCTCGGCATCGGCTACGCCAACCTCGGCGCCCTGCTGATGGCCACCGGCCACGCCTACGACTCCGACGGCGGCCGCGCCCTGGCCGGCGCCATCACCTCCCTGATGACGGGCACGGCCTACCGCCGTTCCGCCGAGCTGGCCTCGGTCGTCGGCACCTACGACGGCTACGCACGCAACGCCGACGCCCACAACCGCGTCATGAAGCAGCACGCCGACGCCAACGGCAAGGCCGTCCGCATGGACGACCTCGACACCCCGGTGTGGGCCGCCGCCACGGAGGCCTGGCAGGACGTCGTCCGCCTCGGCGAGAAGAACGGTTTCCGTAACTCCCAGGCGTCCGTCCTCGCGCCGACCGGCACCATCGGCCTGGCCATGTCCTGCGACACCACCGGTGTCGAGCCCGACCTGGCGCTGGTGAAGTTCAAGAAGCTGGTCGGCGGCGGCTCGATGCAGATCGTCAACGGCACCGTCCCGCAGGCCCTGCGCCGCCTGGGTTACCAGGAGGAGCAGATCGAGGCGATCGTCGCCCACATCGCCGAGCACGGCAATGTGATCGACGCCCCCGGCCTCGCCCACGAGCACTACGAGGTGTTCGACTGCGCCATGGGCGAGCGCGCCATCTCCCCGATGGGCCACGTCCGCATGATGGCCGCGATCCAGCCGTGGATCTCCGGCGCCATCTCCAAGACGGTCAACATGCCGGAGACGGCGACCGTCGAGGAGGTCGAGGAGATCTACTTCGAGGCCTGGAAGCTGGGCGTCAAGGCCCTGGCGATCTACCGCGACAACTGCAAGGTCGGTCAGCCGCTCTCCGCCAAGAAGAAGGAGACCGAGGAGAAGAAGGCCGAGGAGACCCCGGCCGTCGAGCCCAAGGTCGAGAAGGTCGTCGAGTACCGCCCGGTCCGCAAGCGCCTCCCGAAGGGACGTCCCGGAATCACCACGTCCTTCACGGTCGGCGGCGCCGAGGGCTACATGACCGCCAACTCCTACCCGGACGACGGCCTCGGCGAGGTCTTCCTGAAGATGTCCAAGCAGGGTTCCACCCTCGCGGGCATGATGGACGCCTTCTCCATCGCCGTCTCCGTCGGTCTGCAGTACGGCGTGCCTCTGGAGACGTACGTCTCGAAGTTCACCAACATGCGCTTCGAGCCGGCCGGTATGACGGACGACCCGGACGTGCGGATGGCGCAGTCGATCGTCGACTACATCTTCCGCCGCCTCGCGCTGGACTTCCTGCCCTTCGAGACCCGCTCCGCGCTCGGCATCCACTCCGCCCAGGAGCGTCAGCGGCACCTGGAGACCGGCTCCTACGAGCCGGCCGAGGACGAGGTCGACGTCGAGGGCCTGGCCCAGTCCGCGCCGCGTGCCCAGGAGCTGAAGGCCGTCGCCACGCCGAAGGCCGAGGCCGAGGCGGCCAAGCCCGCCCCCAAGCAGGCCCACACCAGCGCCGAGCTGGTGGAGATGCAGCTGGGCATCCAGGCCGACGCCCCGCTGTGCTTCTCCTGCGGTACGAAGATGCAGCGGGCCGGCTCCTGCTACATCTGCGAGGGCTGCGGCTCGACCAGCGGCTGCAGCTGAACCGGCCCGGTCGCGCCGGACATCACCTCCGGCGTGAGCGGCGGACGTAGCTGACCAGCAGCTCACGAAGGGGACCGCCTCACGGGCGGTCCCCTTCGGCGTACCGTCGACGGCCTCGTACCGACGGACGCCGCCCGCAGCGGCCCGGCCGGGGGCGGTCCGGCGTCACCAGGGCGCGCCTGAAGGGGGCGTCGGCTCCGGCCGACGTCCCTCAGACATGCCCGCCGAGGGCGTCAAGACCGGCGTACTCGGCCCATCACCTGCGTGAAGGCGGCCGGGTCCTCGTCGAAACCGTGCGCGCCGGGGTGGAAGGTCCATTCACCCGAGTCGTCCCGGACGAACTCGGCGAAGGTGGCGGCCGTCGCACCGAGGACCGAACCGAAGTCGTCCTCGGCGAGCACGGTGTAGCCCTCACGGATGCGCGCGGCGGGGTTCAGCACGTCGGCGAACGTCTTTCGCCCGGAGCGCTGTTGGATGACGACACCCACCACCACGCGCGCGTAGCGGTCGTCGAGGCGGTCCAGTTCGACGGTCATGACCTCGTCCCAGCCGAACCCCTTGCCGTCCGTGCTGTCGCGGTTGAGCAGGATCGTGCCGTCCGGAGAGCGGCTGTCGAAGTGCACCAGATAGGCCGGAGCCCCGTACGGATCACCCGACAGGAAGGTCGCGGCGACGATGTCGAGGTCGGTCGGCGGCCGGCCCGCGGGACTGGGATCCCACTTGAGCGCCACCTCGACCTTGCGGATTCCCTTGCTGAAGCCGGTCACCAGGCTGTCCCTTCCCCCTGTGGCTCGCTCGACCCCAACTCCCCATCAGCCGGGGTTCCTTGCCCATCGTGCCACGCGCGCGGGGGAGCGTGCGCGAGCGATCTACGCCGGAGCGTGACCGACGCCACGCCCGGTGGCCTTACGATGGCGCGGTGCTGGTCAAGTGGATTCGCTGCGTCGTGGTTGACCGCCGGGGCTTCGAGCGGGGGCAGCGGAAATGGGCGGGGCTTCTGGGGGAGCCGGGGTTTCGGGGGCAGGGCGGGGGCTGGAGCCGGCAGCGGCCGGGGGTGGCGCACATCTTCGCCTTCTGGGAGAGCCGTGCCTTTTACGACTCCTTCATGGCCCGCTCCCACGACCGCCTGGCCGCCGCCCAGGCCGGCACGTTCAAGGACGCCCAGGCCAAGCTGTTCGAGTACCGCTTCGATGTGAAGACGGGCTTCGAGCCGCGGTTCAGCGACACCGACCTGATCCGCGTGGCCCTGTGCCGCATCCACGAGGAGCGCGTCGAGCACTTCACGCTCATGCAGGAGAAGGTCTGGAACCCCGCGATGGCCGGTTCGCCCGGCATGATCCGGGGCATGTTCGCCGAGGCGCCCGAGCAGGAGTTCCTGATCCTGTCGATGTGGCGGTCGGCGGCCGAGCACGGCAAGTACCGCACCGAACGTGTCGAACGCCTCGCACTGCGTGCCCAGACGGAGGCGGACGTCGCGGCGCTCTCCGGCGACATCGTGGACCTGGAGCCGTCCTGGACGGTCTGAACCGCCTTCGGTTCGATGACCGAACAAACCGCCCCGAACCGCCGCACGCGGGCCCCGGGGCCGGCCCGTGAAGACGAGGGACATGTGACCTACGCTGTATGGAGCCCGTACGAGTGCTCGTCCCCCCGCCGTTCGATCTAGGGTTTTGGCATGGCACGACCACGGCGCATCGTCCTTGTCCGACACGGCGAGTCAACGGGCAACGTCGACGACTCCGTGTACGAACGCGAACCCGACCACGCCCTCGCGCTGACCGAGCGCGGCTGGACGCAGGCCGAGGAGACCGGCAAGCGGCTCCGCGAGCTCTTCGGCCGGGAACGTGTGAGCGTCTACGTCTCCCCGTACCGACGCACCCACGAGACCCTCCGCGCGTTCCACCTCGACCCCGACCTCATACGCGTGCGGGAGGAACCCCGACTGCGCGAGCAGGACTGGGGCAACTGGCAGGACCGCGACGACGTACGTCTGCAGAAGGCCTACCGCGACGCGTACGGCCACTTCTTCTTCAGGTTCCCGCAGGGCGAGTCCGGGGCCGACGTGTACGACCGGGTCGGCGGCTTCCTGGAGAGCCTGTTCCGCAGCTTCGAGGCCCCCGACCACCCGCCGAACGTTCTTCTCGTGACCCACGGGCTCGCGATGCGGCTGTTCTGCATGCGCTGGTTCCACTGGACGGTGGCGGATTTCGAGTCCCTGGCCAATCCCGGGAACGCCGAGATGCGCATGCTCGTCCTGGGGGACGACGGCAAGTACACGCTCGACCGGCCCTTCGAGCGCTGGCGGAAGCCTGTGCCGTACTGGGTGAACGGATAGAGTGGCAGGGCGATGACCGCTGACTCCTCTTCCCTCGGGCGCCTGGAGCGTGCTCTGGCGAGCCTGCGCGGACTGGCCGTGGGGGACGCGCTGGGCTCCCAGTTCTTCGTTCCCGCGAACTATCCCCTGCTCAAGCGCCGCGAGCTGCCCGCAGCCCCCTGGCAGTGGACGGACGACACCGAGATGGCCTGCTCCGTGGTCGCCGTCCTCGCCGCCCACCACCGCATCGACCAGGACGCGCTCGCGCTCTCCTTCGCCGAGCACCACGACTTCGACCGGGGCTACGGCCCCGCGGTCAACCGGCTGCTGCGCCTGGTCCGGGAGGGCGGGGACTGGCGGGAGCTGGCCGCCGGCCTCTTCAAGGGCCAGGGATCCTGGGGCAACGGCGCCGCCATGCGGATCGCCCCCTTGGGCGCCTGGTACGCGGACGATCCCGAGCAGGCGACCCACCAGGCGGAGATCTCGGCCTATCCCACCCACCAGCACCGGGAGGCCGTGGTCGGGGCCATGGCCGTGGCCGCCGCCGCGGCACTGGCCGGCTCGCCGGACGGGCCGCCCCCACCCGAGGCCCTCCTCGACGGAGTCGTCGCCCTCGTGCCCAGGAGCGCGGTCGGTCAGGGCCTGCGCCGCGCCCGGGACATGCTCGACTACGACGACGCGGCCACCGTCGCGGCCGTCCTGGGCTGCGGACGCCGTACGACGGCCCACGACACCGTCCCCTTCGCCCTCTGGTCCGCCGCACGGGCCCTCGGCGACTACGAGACGGCCTTCTGGACGACCGCCCAGGTGGGCGGGGACGTCGACACCACCTGCGCGATCGTGGGCGGCGTGCTCGCCGCCGGCAAGGCCGGGGCACCGCCCGCCGAATGGGCGCGGCGCACCGAGGCACTGCCGGACTGGGTGCCCGCGGGGGTCTGACGGCTTCCGCTGCGCTCCCGCCGCCCCCGTGTCCGGCTGGGCGGAGGTTCTTCCGTGCCGCAGACCGGTCGGAAACTCTCCGCTCTGGTCGGCCGCAAACTCTGCGTGGCGACTGGGAACTCTCCGTGACGGTGGTCCGTTGTTCCGGTATCCGCTGCTCACCGTGTCGACGGTGCGAGTGCCGGCGGAGCCGGGACGATGACGGAGGGAGGGCGGGAGATGGCGTTCGCCTTGCTGGGCCCAGTGCCGGCGCCAGAGCCGCTGGAGCAGCTACGCCTGCTTCCTGTTCTCCTCCTCACCCTGTTGCTCGCTCTGTGCGGCGCCCTGGGCGCCGATCAGCCGACGCGCGGGCCCGCCGTACTCGCCAGGGAGTCGATGTCGCTCCTGCGGACCCTCGGCATCAGCCAGGCGGCGAGGCAGGCGAGCTCGCGGACCGGGGCCTGTTCTGGGGCCAGGCCCTTTGCCGGAGAGGCGAAGGTGAACAGCGGGATGCCGGTCATGGACACCCTGCGGCGGCCGAGGGCCTCACCGGACCGCGCGTCGCGTCGAGCACCACCGTGAGTCCGCAAGCCGCGCTGACGGAGAGCGGAGAGTGCGATGCCGGGATGCCTGTCCGGGCGGGCCGTGCCCGGTTTCTGACCGCCCTTGAGGAGCTGGGAGGCCGTCACCATGGTCCACTCCGCAGACAGTAGTGAGCGCTTGCGTTCACTGTCGCGTCCACGGCAGTGAGTTCCCAGCAGTGAAGCCAGGCGTTCACTTGAACGTGCCCCGCGCCTCCCTGCCGCTGCAACGCGCCCACCCGGACGGCTTCGCCTCGCCGGCGTGACCCGGTGCTGGAGCCCGCGAACCTGGACGCTGCCCTGAGCAGCTCGGTCCAGACCGGCAAGGCCGCGGTCCACCGCAGCCGGGCCTCGAAGGATCTCGTCGCGGACGCCCCGGTGCCCGGGCTCTCCGGGAGGGGCAGGCATCGAGCAGGCACCGGACCCCGGTAGCTCGCGCGACACCTCCTCGCCCAGCGCCGGCAGGTGCGACCGATCACGTACTCGCGGCCTGGTGCGGCCCTGAGGCCAGTCATTCCCGAATGCGACCGGACGGGGATCGAACACTTGGAAGGCGTGACCTTCAGGGGGCTTGGTGGAGCCGCCCGTCAGGCTGGTTCGCTAGGTGATCGAGCGTGCAACAGAGCGACGGAAGGTCCGCTCCGACGCGGCCAACAGCTATGAGTTCGACGTGATCCCGGCCATGATGACGTACCGAGCGAAGATGTGCGCCAGCGAATGAGTGATCAGAATCTCGCGGAGCTGACCGACCGGCCGATGCTCCTGCCGGCACCCGGTACGGCAGCTGACCGCCCCCTCGGGAGCTGTGCGCGCCGGCCCCGCGGCGGGGCCTTGCCCGGCGGTACGCCCGAGCTGCCGTGCGGTGGTACGCCGGGGTGTCGCGCGGCGGCATGACCAGGGTGTCGCGCGACGAGAGCGGCGGCGTACGCTAAGGGCGCCATGCCGTACGAACCACCTACTCACACCGTCGAGCGCTCCCTGCGCGCCACGACCGGAGCGAAGGTCATTGCCGGTATCGACGAGGTGGGACGCGGCGCCTGGGCCGGGCCCGTCACCGTCTGCGCGGCGATCACCGGCCTCCGCCGCCCGCCGGAGGGGCTGACCGACTCCAAACTGCTGACGGTCAAGCGGCGCACGGAACTCGCCGCGACCCTGCAGGGATGGGTGACGTCCTACGCGCTGGGGCATGCTTCCCCCGAGGAGATCGACCACCTGGGGATGACGGCCGCGCTGCGGCTCGCCGCGGTCCGCGCCCTGGACGCTCTGCCGGTCCGCCCCGAAGCCGTGATCCTCGACGGGAAGCACGACTACCTCGGCGCCCCCTGGAGGGTGCGCACGGTGATCAAGGGCGATCGTTCGTGCGTGGCCGTAGCGGCGGCGTCGGTGATCGCCAAGGTTCAGCGCGACAAAATGATGGCCGAACTGGGTATCGACCATGCACACTTCGGATTTGCGGACAACGCCGGGTATCCGTCGCCCGTGCACAAGGCCGCACTGGAGGAGTGGGGGCCCACCCCGCACCACCGCTTGTCGTGGGCGTATCTTGATGCGTTGCCTCAGTGGCGGCACCTCAAGAAGGTCCGCAGCTGGGCGGACGGAAGCGTTCCGGAAATTGAGGGTCAGCTCGGCTTCGATTTCTGACGGTTCCGCTCGCACTGATGTGCCACCCGGTCATCCGCGCCGCACCAACGTTTGATAAAAATCAGCTCATGCCTCTCATTCCCGAGGAGCCTCAGATTCACGAGAGTGCCCAGGGTCCCCGCGCCACTCCGGCCAACGGCCGTACCGCGCCGACCCCCCGCCCCGTACCCGGCCCCCGCCCCGCGGCTCCGTCCCGCCCCGGTCGTCCCGGCCCTCTGCGGCCCACGCCGCCGGTGCAGCGCACGCCGCGTGACGTGGTTCCGGCCAAGCCTGGTCCGTCCGGCCAGGCCGCTCCCACCGCCACCACGGCGAGTCCCCAGATCCAGCTGATCCCGGCCTCGGCCGAGGGTGCGCTCGACGCCGCCGAAGAGGCGGTGGACCTGCTCCTTGACTCGGGCCGCGCCCCCGGTGACGTGCTCGTGGTCACCACGGGTGCGCAGCATCCGTGGACCGAGCACGAGCTGTCCTTCGGCGAGGCGTCCTACTGGGCGCAGCACGACGCCGGGGACGACGTCTTCTACACGGACGCCGCTCTGGTCTCCCGTGCCGCGTCCCGCCCGGTGGTCGTCGTGGCCGTCAACGGGGGCCCCGCCTCCGTCGCTGCCACCGCCCTCCCCCTGGCGCACGCGCGGGCCGGTGCACTGCTGATCGTCTGCGGCGACCCGCAGCAGATCAACTCGGTGCTGGGCGCAGGCGTCTGAGTCACGTCCGGCACCACCTGCATCGGGGTGCCGGAGGAGCCGTTCCGGCGGAATCCGCACGGTGCGGCTTTCGACGTGCCCGGACGCCTGGCAGCCGCAGTGCTGCCGGTGGGACTGTTCCCGTGGCGAGCCCGGAGGGCGCGCCGGACTGTCCGGCGCGCTGATCCGGGTTGCCGCGGCGGCGCATGCCCGGGGCCGGATCCTGCGGCCCAGTCGTGCCGTGCAGCCGTGCGGCCGTAGCGCAGGCGGCCACACCGAGGGGCTTCCGGAGACGGTCTCGCAAGTCCTCGGCCTTCCGAGGCGGACACCTGTGCTCATCGGCGTTGTGTGTGGCGTAGTTGGCGCCGTTCGCGGCGAACGTCGGCTCGCCGCCGGGGCGTCGCTCACCGGCCTCCGGTGCCGTTCGCGCTGTCGGCCGGCAGCGCGAGCCGGCGTACCGTCCGCCTCTACCGGGTCAGCGGGCCGCTGCCCGGCGCAGCACCTCGGAGACCGGGCCCCCGGTCCGTGGCACGAGCGGCGGGGCCTCCGACGTGGCGAAGGGCTCCGGCTCGGAGTGCGCGTTGGGGCGGCGTCCGCCCCGGCCCTCGCCGAGCACCTGCCAGCCTTCATGCGTCAGCGTGATGTACGCCCCGCATCGCAGCCCGTGCAGGGTGCAGGCGTCACGCAGTCCCCACATCCAGGCGCCGTCTTCCTCGGTCCAACGCCCGTCACCCTCACGGCAGTAGAGGAGGACGGCCGTGCGCACGGGGGTGCGGCGGCGCAGGTCGTGGGGGATCACCCGGCGCAGCTGGGCCAGCAGCGCGTTGCGGAACATCCAGCCGTCGGCCGGGGCCGAACGGCGGGTGAACGAGGCACTGGCCCGCAGCCGTTCGTCCGGGTCGAGGACCGCCACGATCGCCGTGAGCGGCTTCGGGTGATGGCGGGCGTGCAACCCGCTGACGACCTCACGGGGGTTGCGCAGCAGAGGGATACCGGCGGCAGCCCACTCCGCCGGCTCAAGCAGGCGACTGGCGGAGGCGGCGGACGCGGACGTCGACAACGAGGCCGCCGAGGACGAGGCGAATCCGAAGGTCACGTTCCTCCCTTCGGCTACGCGCCCATACTGCGGGCGAGGTCGGATTCGGGGGAGCGCGCACCGCAGCGGAGCCCAACGGATCACAGAGAGCTGTGCGGGGAGCGGACCTCAATTCTTCCTGTCGAACTTGGATGCGGCAACGAGCAATTGGGGCCACCGACTGTTATCAGGTGGTGCGTGGCTTATATCCCTACCCGAAGGTTCGGCTGATGACGCCTGCGACGGCCGGTCACCGTCCCACGGTTTCCGCGAGCGACCACCCGGACCGGGCCTGGCCCCCGGTACCGGCGGCCGTGCACCAGCCACAGACCCCCCCCGGGGCCGTCGACCCGCGGACCAGCCACGAGCCCCGGTACCGGCGGCCGGCCGCGCTGGGCGCCGGCAGGCGCAGCGGCGGGGCACCGGTCATCCCTGAACGGCGAGGACCAGCGGCAGCACGCCCCGCGCCCCGGACCTGCGGAGCAGCCGTGCGGCGACCGCCAGGGTCCAGCCCGTTTCCGTGAAGTCGTCGACCAGCAGCACCGGACCGTGTGCCTGGCCGAGGGCAGCCGTCAGGGCGGGCGGCACCGTCAACGCGCCGTCCAGGGCCTTCAGCCGCTGCGCGCTGTTGCTGCGCGGCAACCGCGGCGCGTCCGCGGCGTATTCCACCGAGCCGAGCAGCGGGAGCCGGCCGATCTCGGCGATACGCGCGCCCAGGGAGTGGACCAGCTGCGGCCGGCTGCGCGAGGCCACGGTCACCACGCCCACCGGCCGGGGCGGGGCGTCGGACGCACCGGAGGCCCAGCCGCCGGGGCCCCGGGCCCAGTCGGCCAGGACATCGACCACGGCTCCCGCCACGTCGTCCGGCACCGCGGCGTCCGGAGCACCGGGCGCGAGCAGCGGCCGCAGCCGGTTGCCCCAGCCGATGTCCGACAGACGTCCCAGAGCCCGCCCCGGCAAGGCCTGTTCCCCCGCCGGGATGCGGCCCTTGAGGTCGATGCCGATCGCCGGGAGGCCGGTCGGCCACATACGGCGGGGTTCCACCTCGACTCCGGCGCGGCCCAGGTCGCTGCGGGCCGCGTCCAGGGCCGCCGTGGACATGTCGGAGGTGAAGCGGGGGCCCGCGCAGTTGTCGCAGCGTCCGCAGGGCTTGGCGCCCTCGTCGTCCAGTTGGCGCTGCAGGAACTCCATCCGGCACTCGGTGGTGGCCGCGTACTCCCGCATCGCCTGCTGTTCGGCCGCGCGCTGCCGGGCCACCCACGCGTAGCGCTCGGCGTCGTACGACCACGGCTGCCCGGTCGCGACCCAGCCGCCCTTCACCCGGCGGACCGCTCCGTCCACGTCGAGGACCTTCAGCATGGTCTCCAGGCGTGAGCGGCGCAGCTCGACCAGCGGTTCCAGCGCCGGCAGCGACAGGGGGCCCTCCGCCCGGTCGAGGACGTCCAACGTGCGCCGGACCAGCTCCTCGGAGGGGAAGGCCAGCGAGGCGAAGTACTCCCAGATCGCCTCGTCCTCCTTGCCCGGCAGCAGCAGCACCTCGGCGTGCTCGACGCCGCGGCCGGCCCGGCCGACCTGCTGGTAGTAGGCGATGGGGGAGGAGGGCGAGCCGAGATGGACCACGAATCCGAGGTCCGGCTTGTCGAAGCCCATGCCGAGCGCGGAGGTGGCGACCAGGGCCTTGACGCGGTTGGCGAGCAGGTCGTCCTCCGCCTGCTGCCGTTCGGCGTTCTCCGTCTTGCCCGTGTACGCGGCGACGACGTGCCCGCGCTGCCGCAGGAAGGCGGTGACCTCCTCTGCCGCGGCGACCGTGAGCGTGTAGATGATGCCCGAGCCCGGCAGGTCGGGGAGATGGTCCGCGAGCCACGCCATCCGGTGGGCGGCGTCCGGGAGACGCAGCACACCGAGGCTCAGGCTCTCCCGGTCCAGTGGTCCGCGGAGCACCAGCGCGTCCGATGTGCCGCCGGTGCCGAGCTGCTCGGCGACGTCGGCGGTCACCCGCGCGTTGGCCGTGGCGGTGGTGGCCAGCACGGGGACGCCGGGCGGGAGCTCGGCGAGCATGGTGCGCAGCCGGCGGTAGTCGGGGCGGAAGTCGTGGCCCCAGTCGGAGATGCAGTGGGCCTCGTCCACGACCAGCAGGCCGGTGGCCGCGGACAGCTCGGGCAGGACCTGATCCCGGAAGTCGGGGTTGTTCAGCCGCTCCGGCGAGACGAGCAGCACGTCGACGTCGCCCGCCGCGATCTCCGCCTGGACTGCCGCCCACTCCTCGGTGTTGGCGGAGTTGATGGTCCGGGCGTGGATACCGGCCCGGCCCGCGGCCTCCACCTGGTTCCGCATGAGCGCCAGCAGCGGCGAGACGATCACCGTGGGACCGCTGCCTCTGGCCCGCAGCAGCGAGGTCGCCACGAAGTACACCGCGGACTTGCCCCATCCCGTGCGCTGCACGACCAGGGCCCGGCGTCGGTCGGCCACCAGTGCCTCGATCGCCCGCCACTGGTCCTCGCGCAGCCTGGCGGTGCCCGTGGCGTCCCCGACGAGCCGGGCGAGGACGGTGTCGGCCTGGGCGCGGAGATCCGCGTTGCTCGTGTGCTCCATGCGTCCATACAACAGGACGGGACCGACATTCGTGCGAGGCCGAGGCAGGGCTGTGGACGACGGGAACGGCCTTGTCGTGTCCCTGATTCGACTTATCCACAGGATCAACCGGAATGTCGTGATCCGCGAGATCGTCGGCGCATGACGAATCACAGCGGAACCACCGGACCCCACGGAAACGACGACATCCCGGAGCAGGCGCCCGCGGCCGGCCCGGTCGAACACGCCGCGCAGGTCACTCTGCGCACCCCGGCCGAACTGGCCGACGCCTTGCCCTACCTGCTCGGCTACCGCCCGGAAGACAGCATGGTCCTCGTCGCCCTGCACGACCACGGAGGCCGCGGCAGGTTCGGGGGCCGGGCCCGGCTCGGGATCCCCGCGAACGACGAGGACTGGGAGGCCGCCGCCCGGCAGCTGGCCCGCGGGCTGGTGACCGGCAGCGAGCGGCGGGGCTCCCGGCCCGAGCGGATGGTGGCCTACGTCTGTCAGGAACCCCGCCCCGGAGAGTCCGGCCGGGACGTCAAAGGACGGCTGGAGAGGCTGGCCCAGCTGATGCGCATCGAATGCGGCAGCCTCGACGTACCGGTCATCGAGGCCCTGTGCGTCTCGGACGGCCGCTTCTGGTCGTACTGCTGCCCGATCGCGGACTGCTGCCCCGAGGAGGGCTCGCCGATGGGCCTGCCCGGCACGTCCGTGCTCGCCGCGGCGGCCACCTACGCCGGCATCCAGGTCCGCGGCACCCTGAGGGAACTGCGCGCCCGGTTTCAGCCCTGGGAGACCAGCGCGGCACTGGAACAGGAGATCGCCCTGGACGCGGCCGGCATGAGCCTGGTGCCCCGCATCCTGGACGAGAGCGCCCGCCAGGAAGTGGCGGAGGAGACGCTCGCGCTCGCCGAGCGGATCATCCGCCGCTACGCCACGGCGGCACCCGTATCCGGCACCCACCCTGCCGACGTACGCGACGACGACCTCCTCGCCGACGACGAGGCGGCGACCCTGATCCTCGGACTCCAGGACCGCACGACCCGTGACAGCGCCGCCGCCTGGATGGAAGGGGACGAGGCCGGTCAGGCACTCCGGCTGTGGCGCGCCTTGGCCCGCCGCTGCGTCGGACCCTACGGGGAGCACGCCGCGGCACCGCTGACCCTCGCGGGCTGGGTCGCCTGGTCCATGGGCGACGAACTGGAGGCGCGCGAGGCACTTGCCATGGCACTGGCCGCGGATCCCGACTACCTCTTCGCCCGCCTGCTGCATCAGGCCTGCAACGAAGGGCTCGACCCCGAGGCGGTCCGCCGCTGCCTGCGCGAGAGCGCGCGGCGCACACCGGCGGGCGGTTCGCAGCACGCCCCTTCGGCGGAGCGAGGCACCACGGACGAGCCGGTGGACTCGGCGGCCCGGATGGAGCAAGCGGACCCGGCACACCACAGGTGCTCGACGGAGGCTGCGGCCCCGGGATCCCCGACCGCTCTCGCCGGACCGCCGCAGACCCCGGCTGAATCAGGCGGGGCCGACCCGCACGACGGGGACCAGGGCGCCGATCCCGGATCCCCGAGGCGTGTGCAGAGGCGACGCCGTGCACGGACCCAGGACGACGGCGGCGCGCACACGGGGCGGCCCAAGGCGCGCCGGCAGCGGCCGGCCGACTCCCGCCCCCGGCCGTCCGCCACCGACGTCACCGGTCCTGGCACCCGTGCGGTGAGCACCACGCGCACGCGTGCGGCGGCTTCGAACGACGCGACGTCCGGTGGCGCCCTGCCGGACAGCCGGAGCAGGCAGCCTGAGGGGGACGGATGAGGGTCGGCCGCAGCCGGTCCGGGCGGTCCGCCCTGACCGGTGCGGCTCGCGCCGGGACGGCGGCCGGGCCCACGGCGGACAGCGGGGGCGTCACCGCCCACCGCCGCAGCGCCCTCACCGCCGTCCACCTCCTGGACGCCGGCCTGCTCGGTGCCGGCAGCCCCGCCACGGGACTGCTCGACAAGGTGCGCACACAACACCTCGCCCGGCTGCTCGCCACTCCCGTCATGGACACGGGGTGGGGACCGCGTGGTCCGGGGCCCAAGGAAGCGGGACCCAACCCGTTCGGCCACCGCACCGGAGCCGTGCGGGTCCATGAGACCGCACTCGCGGTCGCCGGGCTGGCGGCGGCCGGCCACGAGAGAGAAGCGGTCGGCCCTCTGAAAGGGCTGCTGGGAGCGGCGGAACACTTCGGCCACCGGCTCCCGGAGATGTTCTCCGGCGAACAGCGCTCCGCTACCACCGGACCCTGCCGCATCCCGCGGCCTGCCGTCCGGCGGCTACTGCGGCGGCCTCCGTGATCCTTTGTGAAGGAGGGGGACCTCGTACGACCTCATGCGACACACCGGACGACGAAGCGCGAGGGGGCCCTGCGTCGCATACCGCGATGAAGCGGAACCACCACCGATGCGCCCGATGGAGGGAGTGTTTATCGTCAGGGAGACGACTATGATCGCCGCATGCCCTACGACCCGTCAGCCTTTCCGCCCTTCGCCGTCACCGTGGACCTGGTCGTGCTGACCGTGCGCCGTCATGCCCTGTGCGCGTTGGCGGTCCGCAGGGGCGAGCCTCCCTTCCAGGGGCGCTGGGCGCTGCCCGGCGGCTTCGTACGGGCCGACGAGGACCTGTCCCAGGCGGCGGCGCGCGAGCTGGCCGAGGAAACGGGGCTGTGCGCCCATGACCCCTCGGCCCCGGCCCAGGACAACGGAGCACATCTGGAGCAGCTCGCCACCTACGGCGACCCCAAGCGGGACCCGCGCATGCGCGTGGTCAGTGTCGCGCACCTCGCGCTGGCGCCCGACCTGCCCGCGCCGCGTGCCGGCGGCGACGCCAGCAACGCCCGCTGGGCCCCGGTCGAGGAACTGCTCCAGCAGGGCGGATACGGCCGGGACGGCGAACCCGTGGCACCGCTCGCCTTCGACCACGCCCAGATCCTCGCCGACGGAGTGGAGCGCGCTCGCTCCAAGATCGAGTACTCGTCGCTGGCCACCGCCTTCTGCCCGCCCGAGTTCACGGTCGGAGAGCTGCGCCGGGTGTACGAGGCGGTGTGGGGTGTGGCGCTCGACCCACGCAACTTCCACCGCAAGGTCACCGGAACCCCCGGCTTCCTCGTCCCGACGGGAGGTACGACCACCCGCCAGGGCGGCAGGCCGGCCCAGCTCTTCCGCGCCGGCGGCGCCACCCTGCTCAACCCGCCGATGCTGCGGCCGGAGGTCTGACGGGCGGGTCACCGGACGGTCGTCGCGCCGGCCGCCCCTGCCGGGCGCCGACTCCGTCGAACGGTGGACAGGGGGACGACGGGCCACGCGGCATCGTCCCGCAAAGCGGCTTATACCCGAAAAACCAGACATGTCGCGCTATCTTGCTGCAGGTGATCCAGGCCTTCGGACTGACCAGCAATCCCCGCAAGGCGCAACCGCCCGCCGTCGACGACATCTCCTTCGAAGCGCGCGCCGGGCATGTCACCGCGCTCCTCGGGAGCGTCGGCGCGGGCAAGACGACGGTGCTCAAACTGATGCTTGAGCTCCAACAGGGGCGCGGCATCACGTACTTCAGAGGCCGCCCCCTCCATCTGACCGCCCACCCCTCATGGGAAGTCGGCGTTCTCCTCGGCGACGTACCGGGTCACCCGGCCCGCTCGGTCCGCGGCCATCTGCGCATGTTGTGCGCCGCATCGGGAGTGCCCGCCCGCCGGGCCGACGAGGTCCTCGAAGTGGTCGGTCTCGTCAGTCTCCGCGAAGAGCGCCTCGGCACCCTGTCCCGCGGCATGGACCGCAGGCTCGGCCTGGCCTGCGCCCTGCTGCCGGACCCGCACACGCTCGTCCTGGACGAACCCACCGACGGTCTCTCCGTCCGGGAGGCCCAGTGGTTGCACGGCATGTTGCGGGCCCACGCCGCCCAGGGCGGCACCGTGCTCTTCACCACGGCCGATCCCAAGGAGGCCGCACGCACCGCCGACCGGGTCGTCACCCTCGACGGCGGCCGGCTCGTCGCCGACCAGGAGGCCAAAGCCTTCGCCCGCACCCGGCTGCGCCCGCGTGTCGCCGTCCGCAGTCCCCATGCCGCACGCCTCGCGGCCCTGCTCGCCAAGGACGCCCGGGTCGCCCGCCGCTCCGTCGAAGTCGTGCGTGAGGACGGCAACCGCCTGTCGGTGTACGGCACGACCACCGCCGACGTCGGTGAGATCGCCTTCCGTAACGGCATCCTCGTCCACCAACTCGCCGATGAAGTGGGCGACACGGGGCCGGGCAGCGGTGCCGACGGCGGCGAGGGCGAGTGCTCCGCCGAGCCCCGGAAAGTGGTCCCGGACGCAGCTGCGGTGGGTCGGGACGTCCACCCGGATCGCGGTTCGGCGGAGCGGCACACGGCGGCCCCCGACGCCCGGGACGGGGAACGGAAACGGGGCTCGACCCGTCGCGCGTGGGCGGGGCGCGGACGTCCGGCGTTCGGCTTCTCCGCGGTCGGTGGCTCGTCCGAGGAGCCCGGCCGGGCCACGGGTGCGCGGCCGACGGCACCCGAGCACGCGAGGCAGGAGGTTTTGAGGGCGACCACGACGGCGGGCTCTACGGGGTGGGAGCGGCGCACTCAGGAGCCGACGGTGACACCGGGCGTCGCGACGCCCGGCACCGAAGCGGCCGAACCCCGCGTCCTCGCCCTCGACCGGACGGCGCCCGATACGGAGACCCCGGCTGCGGATGGCCCGTCGGCGAACGCCACCGCGTCCGGGACCACGTCGAACCGGCGGGAACGCACACCGGCCGACCCGTCGGCGACGGGGACGGAGCGGGCCGCCGCCGGTCCCTCCCCGGCCGGAGAACGGCAACCGGAATCCGGCCTTTCGGCGCCGATGGGAGCCGCCGACAGCGAGTGGACCGCACGCGGCCAAGCTGCTGACCAAGGGACCGTGCAGGATCGCCCGCTGCCCCTCGCCGCCGCGCCCACCCGCCATGCCCCGCCGACTGCGGCCGCCGCGGCCGACGCCACGGTGAACGGCGTCTCCGTCTCCGGTGAGGCTGCCACGCCCGGTGGCGGTGCCGGTGAGGCGACTTCCGGAGCCGCCGATGGCCGGTCCGCCGACCCGACGGCCACCCCCGCCGCCGGCCCCGGCACGGTGGCGACGGCGTCCGAGCCGCAGGCCGACGGCACCCGCACTCCCGCGACGACCCTGACCGGCACGCGTACCTTCCTCCCCGGCGCCAGGACCCCCGGCGCCGGGCGGCCGCAGGCCGACCGCGCGGCCGGCCCCGACGGTGTCAGCCCCCTCGCCGCTCCCTCCCCCCTCCCGCCCCCCATCTCCGTCCGCCCCGCTCCCAGCCCGCTGCGCCCCCTCCGCTACGAGATCCGCCGCGCCACCGGGATCGGCACCGGCTTTCTCACCTGCGGCGCCGTACTGGTGGTGTCCGCGCTCATCGCCGTCCTCCTGGCGCGGATCGGTCACACCCCGCGGGCGCGGCTGTTCGCGGCGTGGCCGGGGCAGCTGCCGCTGCCGCCCGCGGCGCTCGCGGCGGGGCTGATCGGTGCGCTGGCCTTCGGGGACGAGTTCCGCCACCCCGCCCTGGCGGCGGACCGGGGCACCGTCCCCCGCCGGCTGGGGCTGCTCACCGCGAAACTGATCGTCTCCGGAGCCGCCGCGGCCCTGCTCGCCTTCCTGACCGTGGGGTGCGACGTCGAAGTGCTCTACGTCGTCTACGGACGGGAGCTCACACAGGTTCCCGCGGACTGGCTCTCGCTCACCGCGAGTTGGTTCGGGCTGGTCGTCGGCTGCGCCTGGGCCGGGGTTCTGGCGGCCGGGGTGTTCCGGTCCACGACGGCCGGACTGGCCGCCGTCCTCGCCGTACCCGTCCTCGTCGCCCCCCTCCTGCACCAGGCCCTGCAAGGCCCGGCCGTGCGTCTGGCCGCCGGTTTCCCGGCGCGGATGCGGCAGGTCTTCCTGCTGCAGTGGCCGTTCGGAGGGGAGCGGTACCTGCTCGCGGCCGCGCGGATCCTCGCTCAACCGGTGGGCGGCGCGCTGGCGTTGTCGCTCGGGGCGTTGCTCTGCGCGTACTTGTTCACCGCGCTGCGCACCCGGCCCCGATGACTACGCTCCGTACACTTATGGTTCCCCTATGCCCACAACTCCCCGAAGAAAGCCCATTTCTTTCCGATAAGGCGTCAATTGCGACGGGGTGAGCGATCACCCTTTCGTGTGCTTTTCACCAAAGACCTCAAGGGAGTTGGAACCGGCGCCGACAAAGGATCCGTGAGTACCCTTGCGCACACCATGATGACCGCCGCCCGCCCCGCAGACTCAGGTCTGGCCGGCCCGGGCGAACTCGACCGCTACCCCTACGCCGAGGCTCCCGTGGCCGACCGCGTCGGCGCGCCGGCCTGGGACACCGGGGATCCCGAGCTGGGCCGCGTGGGCCGGCGTGCCGCGGGCAGCCGCGGGCGCGGACTGCACGGCCAACTCGTCCAGCAGCTGGGACAGATGATCGTCTCCGGCGACCTGGGTGCCGACCGCCCGCTGGTGCCGGAGGAGATCGGCCAGCGGTTCGAGGTGTCCCGCACCGTCGTCCGCGAGTCCCTCCGGGTCCTGGAGGCCAAGGGCCTGGTCAGCGCCCGTCCGAACGTCGGCACGCGCGTGCGTCCCGTGAGCGACTGGAACCTCCTCGATCCGGACATCATCGAGTGGCGGGCCTTCGGGCCGCAGCGCGACGACCAGCGCCGGGAGCTGAGCGAGCTGCGGTGGACGATCGAGCCGCTCGCCGCCCGCCTCGCCGCCGGGCACGGGCGCGAGGAGGTGCAGCAGCGCCTGTGCGACATGGTCGAGATCATGAGCCACGCCATGGCGCAGGGCGACGCGCTCACCTACTCGCGCGCCGACACCGAGTTCCACGCGCTGCTCATCCAGATCGCGGGCAACCGCATGCTGGAGCACCTCTCCGGCATCGTCTCGGCGGCCCTCCAGGTCTCCGGCGGCCCGGTCACCGGCTGTGACCGGCCCAACGAGGCCTCCCTCGCGCAGCACGCGCGGATCGTCGACGCGCTCGGCACCGGCGACGGTACGGCGGCGGAGGCGGCCATGCGTCAGCTGCTGACGGTCCACCCCGAGGTGGAGCGCGTGGTACCCGCCCCCCGCGAGCACTGACCCCCGCGAGGGTGTGTGGTGCGGTCGTCGGTGTGCGGCGTGCTGGTGGTGCTCGTGACGACGCCGGCCCGGATGCCGGCCGTCGCCGGACCCCGTCGGACCATGTGGGGTCCGGCGGGGTCCGGCGGTGCGACGGACGCCGTACCTCTTGAATGTGACCGGGGCAGAGGGCGCCGTTGATCTCACTTGTGCATGTCTGACCGCTTTTGACCGCTTACGGGGTGTGACTCGGGCCACGTAGATTGGGCGTAACGCTCGTGGAGACAGCGCGATGACCTAAGAGGTGACAGCCGCGGAGGGAATACGGACGCCACACCAGGCGCTGTGCATCTTCCCGGCCCCCGCCCGCGCCGTCGGCCCATCCCCAAGGCCGGTGGTCGGCTCCTGTCCGCAGTGGACGGTGCCGGAAGCCGTTTTCCAACGTTCCGAGAGGTTGTTCGTGTCGGCCAGCACATCCCGTACGCTCCCGCCGGAGATCGCCGAGTCCGTCTCTGTCATGGCGCTCATTGAGCGGGGAAAGGCTGAGGGGCAGATCGCCGGCGACGATGTGCGTCGGGCCTTCGAAGCTGACCAGATTCCGGCCACTCAGTGGAAGAACGTACTGCGCAGCCTCAACCAGATTCTTGAGGAAGAGGGTGTGACGCTGATGGTCAGTGCCGCAGAGCCCAAGCGCACCCGCAAGAGCGTCGCAGCGAAGAGCCCGGCTAAGCGCACCGCCACCAAGACGGTCGCGGCGAAGACGGTGACCACGAGGAAGGCCACCGCCACCACGGCCGCCCCCGCGGCGCCCGCCGCCCCGGTCACAGCTGATTCCGCCGAGGAAACCGCACCCGCCAAGAAGGCGGCCGCCAAGAAGACGACCGCGAAGAAGACGGTCGCCAAGAAGGCCGTCGCGAAGAAGACGGCCGCGAAGAAGACCACGGCCAAGAAGGACGACGTCGAGCTTCTCGACGAGGAGGTCCTGGAGGACACCAAGGTCGCCGACGAGCCCGAGGGTGCCGAGAGCGCCGGCTTCGTCCTGTCCGACGAGGACGAGGACGACGCGCCCGCGCAGCAGGTCGCCGCGGCCGGTGCCACCGCCGACCCGGTCAAGGACTACCTGAAGCAGATCGGCAAGGTCCCCCTGCTCAACGCCGAGCAAGAGGTCGAGCTGGCCAAGCGCATCGAGGCGGGCCTGTTCGCCGAGGACAAGCTGGCCAACGCCGATAAGCTCGCCCCGAAGCTCAAGCGCGAGCTGGAGATCATCGCCGAGGACGGCCGCCGTGCCAAGAACCACCTCCTGGAGGCCAACCTCCGTCTGGTGGTCTCCCTGGCCAAGCGCTACACCGGTCGTGGCATGCTCTTCCTGGACCTCATCCAGGAGGGCAACCTCGGTCTGATCCGCGCGGTCGAGAAGTTCGACTACACCAAGGGCTACAAGTTCTCCACGTACGCCACCTGGTGGATCCGTCAGGCGATCACCCGTGCCATGGCCGACCAGGCCCGCACCATCCGTATCCCGGTGCACATGGTCGAGGTCATCAACAAGCTCGCGCGCGTGCAGCGCCAGATGCTCCAGGACCTGGGCCGCGAGCCCACCCCGGAGGAGCTGGCCAAGGAGCTGGACATGACCCCGGAGAAGGTCATCGAGGTCCAGAAGTACGGCCGTGAGCCCATCTCGCTGCACACCCCGCTGGGCGAGGACGGCGACAGCGAGTTCGGTGACCTCATCGAGGACTCCGAGGCCGTCGTCCCGGCCGACGCGGTCAGCTTCACGCTCCTGCAGGAGCAGCTGCACTCCGTCCTCGACACCCTGTCCGAGCGCGAGGCGGGCGTCGTCTCCATGCGCTTCGGTCTCACCGACGGTCAGCCGAAGACCCTCGACGAGATCGGCAAGGTGTACGGCGTGACGCGCGAGCGCATCCGCCAGATCGAGTCCAAGACCATGTCGAAGCTGCGCCACCCGTCGCGTTCGCAGGTGCTGCGCGACTACCTCGACTAGGTCCCGCTGCCGGACGGCGTAGGCCCGGTTCCCTGCACGGGAGCCGGGCCTTCGTGCTGCGCGCGTGCGACGGGTGGATCACCCTGGGTGTCCAGGAGGACCACAGAGTGAGGAGCATGCATGCGCCGTTCCGTTGCCCGGGCACTGATCCTGCCGTTGGCCCTGGCGGCCACCGTCACCGCGATACCCCTGGCGAGCGCCCCTCCCGCGGTCGCCGACAGCGTGGTGGTCGGCGGGTTTCCGATAGACGTCTCCCAGGCTCCGTGGACGGTGGCACTGGCCAGCCGTGACCTGTTCGGCGGCATGCGGGCGGGGCAGTTCTGCGGAGCTGTGGCCATCGGGCGCAGCACGGTGCTCACCGCGGCCCACTGTCTGGCCCAGGACGTCCTCGGGGTGGCGCCCGACCGTCTGCGTGACCTCAAGGTCATCGCGGGGCGCACGGACCTGTTGTCCGGGGAGGGCCAGGAGATCCCGGTACGGGACATCCGGGTCAATCCCGCGTACGACATCACGACCAACTCCGGCGACTTCGCGGTCCTCGGCCTTGCCGGAGAGCTGCCGCAGAGCGCGGTCGTCGCCATGGCGGGCTCGGGCGACCCCGCCTACGCGCCGGGCACGGGGGCCATCGTGTCCGGATGGGGCGACACGACCGGCGCAGGGACGTACGCACGGCGGCTTCGCGCCGCACGCGTGCGTGTGCTGCCCGACGAGCTGTGCGCACGCGCCTACCCCGGCGGCCCCGACGGCACCTACCGGGCCGGCACCATGCTGTGCGCCGGTGAGGCGGCCGGCGGGCCCGACGGCTGCCAGGGGGACAGTGGCGGGCCGCTGGTGGCCAAGGGGCGGCTGATCGGCCTCGTGTCGTGGGGGAGCGGCTGCGGGCGGCCGGGACTCCCCGGCGTCTACACGCGCGTCTCCCAGGTCGTACGGGTCCTTGAGGCGGCCAGGAGGGGCCGGGGACGGCCCGTCACGCGCTCGTGAGCGCGGATGCGGGGGCATGAGCACGGGCGGCCGCTCCTGGAGAGGAGCGGCCGCCCGTTCACCGGCCTGTGCCGGGGCTGGCTCGTCGTGTGTGCGAGATTCAGCGCTCTTCGTCGGAAGCGGTGTTCGGAGCGGACGTGAGCCGCTCCGTCTCGTCCTGTATCTCAGCGGCGATCTTCTTGAGTTCCGGCTCGAACTTGCGACCGTGGTGGGCGCAGAAGAGCAGTTCTCCGCCGCTGAGCAGGACCACGCGCAGGTATGCCTGGGCGCCGCATCGGTCGCAGCGATCGGCGGCCGTCAGCGGGCTCGCGGGGGTCAGAACAGTAGTCACGTCGCCTCTTCTCTAGCTCGACGAGCTGTCGTACCAGGGTCAACATCCAACCAGCCCGAAAACGTTCCCGCTCGTGGCTTTTCCTCGAAAAAATCTTTCCGGGGCGGCTGTCTGCTGCCGGTTGGCGGCGAATGTGCCGTATTGCGTCTCTTGTATGCGTACGGGTTCGCGCTGTCTTGCTGTCTCGGTCCTCCCGGCCGGGTTGCCGGTTGTTCATGAGGACGTGCCCGGAGCCTAAATGGTTCATGCCTCGAAGGGAACGTGATGTGTACTTCACTCCATCGAGGGATCGAACACGTATGCGAGTCTGGACTAGTGTGAGTTGCCGACGAGGGTGGCGTTACACCGGCTCTACCAGGGCTCGGTACCCTCTGAGCGGCGACCGAAGCCGCCCCCTTACCCAAAGGGGGGCCACCTGAAATTCAGCGAGGAGCGAACCGCGTGACCGCCGATACGTCCGTGCCGTCCACAGCGCTGCTGGCAGGAGCAGACCGGGACGGTTCCAACTACACCGCGCGGCACCTGCTCGTCCTTGAGGGCCTTGAGGCCGTGCGCAAGCGCCCCGGTATGTACATCGGCTCGACGGACAGTCGCGGTCTGATGCACTGCCTGTGGGAGATCATCGACAACTCGGTGGACGAGGCCCTCGGCGGCTACTGCGACCACATCGAGGTCGTCCTCCACGACGACGGCTCCGTCGAGGTGCGCGACAACGGCCGCGGCATCCCCGTGGACGTGGAGCCGAAGACAGGCCTGTCCGGCGTCGAGGTCGTCATGACCAAGCTCCACGCGGGCGGCAAGTTCGGAGGCGGCTCCTACGCCGCTTCCGGCGGTCTGCACGGCGTCGGTGCCTCCGTGGTCAACGCCCTCTCCGCCCGCCTCGACGTCGAGGTGGACCGCGGCGGCCACACCCATGCCATCAGCTTCCGGCGCGGTGTGCCCGGCGCCTTCGCCTCCGCCAACCCGGACGCGAAGTTCGAGGCCAAGAGCGGCCTGCGCAAGACCAAGAAGATCCCCAAGACGCGCACCGGCACGCGCGTGCGCTATTGGGCCGACCGGCAGATCTTCCTCAAGGACGCCAAGCTCTCCCTGGAGAACCTGCACCAGCGCGCCCGGCAGACCGCGTTCCTGGTGCCGGGCCTGACCATCGTCGTCCGTGACGAGTTCGGTCTCGGCGAGGGCGGCAGCAAGGGCGAGGAGTCCTTCCGCTTCGACGGCGGCATCAGCGAGTTCTGCGAGTACCTGGCGAGCGACAAGGCGATCTGCGACGTCCTCCGCTTCTCGGGCAAGGGCACCTTCAAGGAGACGGTCCCGGTCCTCGACGAGCACGGCCAGATGACCCCCACCGAGGTCACCCGCGAGCTGGGCGTCGACGTCGCCCTGCGCTGGGGCACCGGCTACGACACGACCCTCCGGTCGTTCGTGAACATCATCGCCACGCCCAAGGGCGGCACGCACGTGGCCGGCTTCGAGCAGGCCGTCACCAAGACCATGAACGAGATGCTCCGGGCCAAGAAGCTGCTGCGCGTGGCCGAGGACGACATCGTCAAGGACGACGCCCTGGAGGGCCTGACCGCGGTCGTCACCGTGCGTCTGGCCGAGCCGCAGTTCGAGGGCCAGACCAAGGAGGTGCTGGGCACCTCCGCGGCTCGCCGGATCGTCTTCAACGTGATCTCCAAGGAACTGAAGGCGTTCCTCACCTCCACCAAGCGGGACGCCGCCGCGCAGGCCCGGGTCGTCATGGAGAAGGTGGTCGCGGCCGCCCGGACCCGGGTCGCGGCCCGTCAGCACAAGGACGCACAGCGCCGGAAGACGGCCCTGGAGTCCTCGTCCCTGCCGGCCAAGCTGGCCGACTGCCGCAGCGACGACGTCGACCGCAGCGAGCTGTTCATCGTCGAGGGCGACTCCGCGCTCGGCACGGCCAAGCTGGCGCGGAACTCCGAGTTCCAGGCCCTGCTGCCGATCCGGGGCAAGATCCTCAACGTGCAGCGGTCGTCGGTGACCGACATGCTCAAGAACGCCGAGTGCGGCGCGATCATCCAGGTCATAGGGGCGGGCTCGGGCCGCACCTTCGACATCGACCAGGCCCGCTACGGCAAGATCATCATGATGACCGATGCCGATGTGGACGGCTCCCACATCCGCTGCCTGCTGCTCACCCTGTTCCAGCGCTACATGCGGCCCATGGTCGAGGCCGGCCGGGTCTTCGCCGCCGTGCCGCCGCTGCACCGCATCGAGCTGATCCAGCCGAAGAAGGGCCAGGAGAAGTACGTCTACACGTACTCGGACCGCGAGCTGCGCGACAAGCTCATGGAATTCCAGAGCAAGGGCATCCGGTACAAGGACTCCATCCAGCGCTACAAGGGTCTGGGCGAGATGGACGCCGACCAGCTGGCCGAGACCACGATGGACCCGCGCCACCGCACCCTGCGCCGCATCAACCTCTCCGACCTGGAGGCGGCGGAACAGGTCTTCGACCTGCTGATGGGCAACGAGGTGGCTCCCCGCAAGGAGTTCATCTCCAGCTCGGCGGCGACGCTGGACCGGTCGCGCATCGACGCGTAACCGCCTACGCCGCCCCTCGCCGGTGGGCTGTGGCTGCCGAGGGCCTGCTGCGAGTGGGGGGTGCCGTTCCAGGAAGGCGCCCCCACGGACGGCAGCGGCGGAGACGGGGCTCCTGGCCGAGAGCGGACCCTTCCGGCGGCCGGACGACGCGGACGGGAGCCTGTGCGCCGGCCGGTCTGACAGCGGCATGTGCGGCGTGCGATGAGGGGCCGGGTGACGGACGGGCTGAGTGCCGGAGGGGATGGGTGGCCGGCGCGGAATGAGACGTCCGTCGGCGTCGCATCGGCGGGCCAGGGGGCTCTTGGCGCTCGTCGCCGGCCAGGTGTCCCTTCCTGGCCCGTGGGTGATCCGTCGGTGATCCGTCGGTGACCCTTCGGCCGGCAGCGGGCCGGCGGGTCCGGGAGGACCCGTTTGCAGTGAGCGGGCTTGGCTTCCCTGCCCGTCGGCGTCAGATCGCCGCGGTTCGGACGCCCGTGGTCATACGGCTGGGCCGACATCTGGGGTCGGACGCAGGCAGTGCGACCTCTGGGGCCGGACGCCTGCGGGGGGACATATCTGCGGCTGCATCCCCGGGGCCGGGCGCCGAGTCATCACAGTGGGCCGTCTCGGGGACGAGCCACCCCCCCCGGTACCCGGTGGCTGAGCCGGCCGGACCGGCTCCGATTCCGGCGGCGGCGAGATGGATGACGGGCGGCCTCCAGTTGGGCCGGACCGGCCCGCTGCCGGCCCCGCCACGATTGATCACCGCTCGCCAGCGGGCCACGCCGTACCGCCCACTCCACCCCCGCTCGCCCACTCCACCCGCCCGCTCGCCCACTCACCCCCTCCGGCATCGGCCCGGTCCACACGAGGTCTCCACCCTTGGGTGGAGGCGAGCCGCTGCGAGATTCCACCCCCGATCCACCCCGGCTCCGATCTCCCGGCCTGCGGGTTTCCGTAATTTCGAAGGCGTCGGCAGCGCCCGCTGCCGGCATCACTTTCCCGCTCACGGAGGCTCTGATGCCCGGGCTCGTCAACGCACTGGTGATCGTGGCCGTCCTCGCCGTGGTGATCGCCCGGCAGTTCCGCACCCGGGCGATCGACACGAACCGGCGCTGGTGGCTTCTGCCCGTGGTGATCGCCGTCGTCGCGCTGCGCCAGCCCGGCGTGCTCGACGCCCACCACCGCACCGAATCCGCCGCGCTCCTCACGGTGGAGCTGCTCATAGGCCTGGCCACCGGCGCAGGCTGGGGCTGGACCACCCGCATCTGGACGGCGTCGGACGGCGTCATATGGAGCAGCAGCACCAAGGCGAGCATCGCCGTGTGGGGTGTGGGCGTGGCCCTGCGCGTCGGCACCTTCGCCCTCGGCTTCGCACTCGGCATCCACCAGGACAGCTCGTCGCTGCTGCTCGGACTCGCCTGCACCCTCCTGGTCCGAGGCGGAATCCTGGCCTGGCGGGCCCAGTCCATCGGCACCACGAGTGCTCCCGCCCCCGCGTACGGTGGCGGCGTGCAGCCGGCCTGGAAGGAGCGCGTGTGACCGAGAACGCCTGGACACGCTGGCCGTCCCGCGAAGCGCTCGGCCGCGCGGGAACGCCCCGGCCCCGGCGACTGCTCGCCTGGATCGTGCGACTGCTCGCGCTGGCCCTGCTCCTGTGGGGCGCCTTCACCCAGAGGCACGTCGGCCTGTGGGGAACGCTCGCGGCAGCGGCGGGAGTGATCGTCACCGGTCTCGTCGCCTGGGCCTTGTTCCGCACCACCTACCAGCACCGGCTGGTGTCGTCCCTCCTGCTCATAGCGGTGCTCCTGGCCATCGCGGTCGCCGCCGAGGCCGGCGGATTCACCGGCCCCGCGCTCCTGATCTGGTGCGGCTGCGGAGTCGCGGCGCTGGAGCGGCTGCCGCTCGGCGCCGCGGTCCCCGTGACGTCGGTGGCGCTGGCCTCGTACTCCGCGTTCAACAACGACGTCTGGCTGACCACGGCCGCCACCGCGGCCGGTATGGCGCTCGCGGGGTACGTCCTGCGACTGGACGCGGAAGCCCGGGGCAGTGCGCAGCGGCTGCTCGCCCAGGAGCGTGCCGCCCGCGCGGCCGAGGCCGAGTCCGCGGCACTGGCCGAGCGGGCCCGCATCGCACGGGAGATCCACGATGTGCTGGCGCACAGCCTCTCGGCACAGCTCGTGCACCTGGAGGCGGCCCGGCTGCTGATCGAGAACGGCGCGGAGCGCGAACGGATCCTGGAGCGGGTGGTGGCCGCCCGAGGAATGGCCCGCGACGGACTCGCCGAGACCCGGCAGGCGCTCTCCGCGCTGCGGGGCGAGCTGACCCCGCTGGAGGACTTCCTGACCGCACTCGTCAGTACGGCCGACGGGGCCGAGGTCACCGTCACAGGTGAACGCAGACCTCTGCCGGCCGAGGCGTCCCAGGCCGTGCGGCGGGTCGCACAGGAGGCACTGACGAACGTCCGCAAGCACGCCCAGGGCGCCAAGGTGGCCGTACGGCTCGACTACAGCGAGCACGAAGTGACGCTGAACGTCCGGGACTCGGGCGGGCGGCCTGGCGAACTGACCGGAGCGGGAGCCGGATACGGTCTGCTGGGTATGCGCGAGCGCGCCGAACTGCTGGGCGGCTCGCTGGACGCGGGTCCGGACGAGGAGGGGTTCGTGGTGACGCTGAAGGTACCCGGATGACGGCGGCCGAGGAGGCGGGGAAGCCGGCGCGGGTCGTGGTGGCCGACGACCAGACCGTGGTCCGTGAGGGCATCGTGATGCTGCTGGGGCTGCTGCCGGGTGTGGAGGTCGTCGGGTCCGCGGGAGACGGCGAGGAGGCGGTGCGGCTGGTCGCCGAACTCGCTCCGGACGTCGTCCTGATGGACCTCCGGATGCCCCGCTGCGACGGCGTGGAGGCCACCCGGCGGATCCGGACCCAGTACCCGGGGACCCAGGTGGTGGTGCTCACGACCTTCGCGGACGACGAGTCGCTGTTCCCCGCGCTGCGGGCCGGCGCCCGGGGATACCTGACCAAGGACGCGGGCGGCGACGAGATCGTACGTGCCGTGCACAGCGTGCTCTCGGGGGAAGCGGGGCTGTCGCCGAGCGTGCAGCGACGGTTGCTGGAGCGGCTGTCCCAGCCCGAGCCCGAGCCCGAATCGGTCCCCGCGGCGGACGAAGCGCCCGACGGGCTGACCGCGCGCGAGACCGAGGTGCTGGTGCTGATCGCCGAAGGCCTGAGCAATCAGGAGATCGCCCGCCGACTGCATGTGTCGACCGCGACCGTGAAGACGCACATCAACAACCTCTTCGCCAAGACGGGCCTCAAGGACCGGGCGCAGGCCGTGCGGTACGCCTATAGCAAGAGGCTGGTGCGGCCACCCACGGGGTGAGTCACCTGATGGGGTGAAGAGCAGGAGGAAGAGAAGTCAGAGATCCTTCCGGTCTGTCCATCCTTGGGCATGCAGTCAAGCAACGGTCCCCGCGGTGCTGGGGACGGTCCCGAGAGACCGGCCGGGAACGAGGAAGACAGCGCTACGCCCCCCCGCGACGTCACGTTCGAGGACCCCTGGCATGACGCGCCGGCCTCGTGCTGGAGCGGCATGGACGGCACTGGGACGCCGGCGCCGGCCGTGCCGCCCGCGCGGGGCGAGCCCGGCGCGACGGCGGCGCGCGCCCGTGACGTGTACGTCGAGGTGCAGCGCAGTGCGGCGTTCCAGGAGGTGAGGGGGAGGTACCGGCGTTTCGTGGTGCCGGGGGCCGTCGGCTTCCTGGTCTGGTACGTGGGGTACGTGGTCACCGCGACGACGGCGCCCGGATTCATGGCCCGGCCCGTGGCCGGGGCGGTGAACGTGGGGATGCTCGCGGGGCTCGGGCAGTTCCTCACCACGTTCCTGCTGACCTGGGCCTACGCCCGGCACGCGCGGCTGCGCCGGGACCGGGCCGCGCTGGAGCTGCGCTGGGACACACAGGAACTGGCCCGTGGTGCGCGGGGAGGGGCCCGGTGACCGGTGACCACCAGACGCTGGCGCTGCTGCTGTTCACCGGGTTCGTCGCGGTCACCCTTGGGATCACGACCTGGGTGAGCCGCCGGCGGCACGGTTCGGCGGAGGAGTTCTACGCCGGCGGGCGGCTGTTCTCCCCGATGGAGAATGGTTTTGCCATCGCGGGCGACTACATGTCGGCGGCCTCCTTCCTGGGGATCGCCGGACTCATCGCGCTGTACGGGTACGACGGGCTGCTCTACTGCGTGGGATTCCTGGTGGCGTGGCTCGTCGTGCTGTTCCTGGTGGCCGAACTGGTGCGCAACTGCGGGCGGTTCACGCTGGCCGACGTGGTGGCCGCACGGATGAGCGAGCGGCCGGTGCGGATCGCCGCGGGAACCTCCTCGGTCACGGTGTCCGTTCTCTATCTGGTGGCGCAGATGGTCGGCGCGGGCAGTCTGGTGGCGCTGCTGCTGGGGCGGACGAGCGCCGCGGCGCAGGCCTGGACGGTCATCGGAGTCGGGGCGCTCATGGTGATCTACGTGTCGTTGGGAGGGATGCGGGCCACCACCTGGATCCAGATCGTGAAGGCGGTCCTGCTGCTCGGGGGGACGGTCGTGCTGACCGTCCTCGTCCTGCTGAGGTTCCACGGAGACGTCGACCGGCTGCTGCTCACGGCCGCGGAGCGCAGCGGGCACGGGACGGCGTTCCTGGCGCCGGGACTGAAGTACGGCGGGGACTGGACCGCACGGTTCGACTTCATCAGCCTGGGGCTCGCGCTGGTGCTGGGCACGGCCGGACTGCCGCACATCCTGTCCCGTTTCTACACCGTGCCCACCGCGCGGGCCGCCCGTCGCTCCGTGGTGTGGTCCATCGGTCTGATCGGCAGCTTCTACCTGATGACGATCGTCCTGGGATTCGGCGCGGCGGCGGTGGTGGGACCGGGTGCCGTACGCGGGTCCAATGCGGCGGGGAACACGGCGGTGCCGCTCCTCGCTCTCGACCTGGGCGGCGGAGCGGGTTCCACCGGCGGAACCGTGCTGTTCGCGGTGGTCGCCGCGGTGGCGTTCGCCACGATCCTCGCGGTGGTCGCGGGCATCACGCTGGCCTCCTCGGCCTCGGTGGCCCATGATCTGTACGCGTCGCTGCGCCGCCGGCACGGCGAGACCCGCGGTGAGGTCGCCGTGGCCCGGTGGGCGGCGGTCGGCATCGGTGTCGTGGCGATCGCGCTCGGCCTGCTGGCCCGCGATCTCAACGTCGCCTTCCTGGTCGGCCTCGCCTTCGCCGTCGCCGCGTCGGCGAACCTGCCGGTCCTGCTGTACTCGCTGTTCTGGCGCGGCTTCACGACGCGAGGCGCGGTGTGGGCGGTGTACGGGGGGCTGGTTCCGGCGATCGGGCTGGTGCTGCTGTCGCCGGTGGTCTCCGGCGGCCCGGACTCCCTCTTCCCGGCCGTCGACTTCCAGTACTTCCCGCTGGACAACCCGGGCATCGTCTCCATCCCGCTCGGCTTCCTCGCGGGCTGGCTGGGCACGGTCACCTCCGACGAGGTCGCGGACGAAGCGAAGTTCGCCGAGACGGAGGTGCGTTCGCTGACCGGGGCCGGAGCCGTCTAGCACCGGCCGCCGCCGAGGTCAGGGCGTCACCCAGGCGTACCGGTGCTCGGGGCGGCCGGTGTCGCCGTACTTCAGGGAGAGGCGGAGTCGGCCCGCCTGTTCCAGGTGGCGGAGGTAGCGCTGGGCGGTGGAGCGGCTCAGGCCGGTCCGGGCGGCCACCTCGTGGGCCGAGAGCGGGTGGCCGGCGCGGTGCAGGACACCGCAGATGAGGTCGGTCGTGGGCTCGGAGTGGCCGGTGGGCAGGCCGGGTGCCGTGGGCGCGGGGGTGGTGCGCAGGGCGCCGAAGATCCGGTCGACCTGCTCCTGACCCGTCAGGCCCCGGCCGCCCACCCGGTCGACCGTGCGGCGCAGGGCGGCGTAGGAGTCCAGGCGGGCCCGCAGGGCGGCGAAGGTGAACGGTTTGACCAGGTAGTGCAGGGCGCCCAGGCGCATCGCCTGCTGGACGGTCGTCACATCACTGGCCGCGGTGATCATGATGACGTCGGTGCCGTACCCCTGCTCCCGCATGCGGTGCACGAGCTCGAGGCCGGTCCGGTCCGGCAGGTAGTGATCGAGCAGGACCAGGTCGATGGTGCCGCGTTCGACGGCGCTCAGGGCCTGCGCGGCGCTGTGCGCGCGGGCGGCCACCCGGAAACCGGGAACCTTTCCCACGTACTTGGCGTTGATCTCAGCGACACGGAAGTCGTCGTCGACCACCAGGACGTCAATCATCAGGCCTCTCCTTCAAGGCCGGCGAGCGTGCAGCCCGTGTTCGGCTCCGCAGTTGTAGCGCGAGCAAAACGAGCACAACAGGTGCTTGCGAGCAAAAGAACGGCTTGCGCTCACAAGACTGCTGCCGAGGCCGGGGCCACACCTACCGTCCCGGCCCATGAGCGCACACACCAGCCCCGCCATCGAGCTGCGGGGCGCGAGCAAGACCTTCAGAACCCCGTCCGGGGGACTGCACACGGCCGTGCGCGGTCTGGACCTCACCGTCGAGCGCGGCGAGTTCGTGGCCGTCGTAGGGCCGACCGGGTGCGGGAAGTCCACCACGCTGACCCTCGTCAGCGGCCTGGAGGAGCCCACCGAGGGCGAGGTGCTGGTGGCCGGTGAGCCGGTCGACGGCGTCGGCGACAAGGTCGGCTTCGTCTTCCAGCAGGATGCCACCTTCCCCTGGCGGACGGTCCTGTCGAACGTCATGGCGGGCCCGCGCTTCAGGGGTGTGCCCAAGGCGGAGGCCAGGCAGAAGGCCCGTGAATGGCTGGCCCGGGTGGGACTCGCCGCGTTCGAGGACCGCTATCCGCACCAGCTCTCCGGTGGTCAGCGCAAGCGCGTCGCCCTGGCGGCGACCTTCGTCAACGACCCCGAGATCCTGCTGATGGACGAGCCGTTCTCGGCGCTCGACGTGCAGACCCGGGCACTGATGTCGGACGAGCTGCTGGAGCTGTGGGAGGGCACCGGCGCTTCCGTCGTCTTCGTCACCCACGACCTGGAGGAGTCCATCGCGCTGGCGGACAAGGTCGTCGTGATGACCGCCGGACCCGCGACCGTGAAGCAGGTCTTCGACATCGGCCTGCCCCGCCCGCGGAAGGTCGAGTCGGTGCGACTGGAGCCGCGGTTCATCGAGATCTACCGCGAGATCTGGGAGTCCCTCGGCGAAGAGGTCCGCATCACCCGCGAGAGGGGTGCCGCCCATGCCGCCTGAGGTCCTCGGCACGCCGGTCGTCGACGCCGTCAAGGCACCCGGTCGCGCGCAGACCCGAGCCCAGGCCGCACGCCGGCGCAAGGTGTTCGTCAACGCGGCACGCGTGGTGCTCCTGGTGGCCGTCCTCGGCCTGTGGGAGGCACTCTCCCGCGCCAAGGTCATCGACCCGTTCAACTTCTCGATGCCCTCGCAGATCTGGGACCAGATCCACACCTGGGTCGCCCACGGGACAGCGCTCGGCTCCCTGGGCGAGCAGATCTGGTACACGCTGTACGAGGCGCTGCTCGGCTGGGTCATCGGCGTGGTCGCCGGTGTGGTCCTCGGCATCGCGCTCGGGCGGATCAGATTGCTCGCCGAGGTCCTTGGTCCATACATCAAGGTGCTCAACTCGATCCCCAGGATCGTGCTGGCGCCCATCTTCCTGATCTGGTTCGGCCTCGGGCCGTCCTCCAAGGTGGCCTCCGCCGTGGTGCTCGTCTTCTTCCCGGTGTTCTTCAACGCCTTCCAGGGCGCCCGCGAAGTGGACCGCAACCTCGTGGCCAACGCCCGGATCCTGGGCGCGAGCGACCGCCGGGTGACCCTCCAGGTGGTCGTACCGTCCGCCACCAGCTGGATCTTCACCAGCCTCCACGTCAGTTTCGGCTTCGCGCTCATCGGCGCCATCGTCGGCGAGTACATCGGCGCGACCAAGGGCATCGGCCTGCTCGTCGCACAGTCGCAGAACACCTTCAACGCCGCGGGGGTGTACGCCGCGATGGTCATCCTCGCCGTCGTCGCCCTCGTCGCCGAGGGGCTGCTCACCTTCGCCGAGCGCCGCATCTTCCGCTGGAAGCCCTCCGGTTCCGACAGCTGACCGGGCCCTCGCCGCCTCACCCACCCCTGTACCGCCCTCTCACAAGGACGTGAACCGCATGCGCAAGACCGCCCGCCGCGCCTCCCTGGCCGCCGCCGGACTCCTCGCCCTCTCCTCCCTCACCGCCTGCGCCAACGACGCGGCGAGCTCGACGGCCGACACCGGCGGCGGTGGCGGCAAGGGCGAGAGCGTCAAGATCATGGTCGGCGGCCTGGACAAGGTCATCTACCTGCCCGCGATGCTCACCCAGCGCCTCGGCTACTTCCAGGCCGAGGGGCTGAACGTCCAGCTCCTCAGCGAGCCCGCCGGCGTCCAGGCCGAGACAGCGCTCGTCTCCGGCCAGGTGCAGGGCGCGGTCGGCTTCTACGACCACACGCTCGACCTGCAGGTGAAGGGCAAGGCGGTGGAGTCGGTCGTGCAGTTCTCGCACGCTCCCGGCGAGGTGGAGGTCGTCTCGGACAAGGCCGCCGGCGACCTCACCTCGCCCAAGGACTTCAAGGGCCGCAAGCTGGGCGTGACCGGCCTCGGATCCTCGACCGACTTCCTCACCAAGTACCTGGCGGTGAAGAACGGCGTGCGGATCAGCGAGTTCACGCCGGTCGCGGTGGGCGCGGGGCCGACGTTCATCGCGGCGCTCCAGAAGGGGGCGATCGACGGCGGCATGACCACCGATCCGACCGTCGCCACCATCCTGGACAAGAAGGCCGGGAAGATCCTCCTGGACATGCGCACCCCCGAGGGGTCTCAGGAGGCGCTCGGCGGGCCGTATCCCTCGTCAAGTCTGTACATGCAGACGGACTGGGTGAACGGACACAAGGACACCGTCCAGAAGCTGGTCAACGCATTGGTCAAGACGCTCAAGTGGATGTCCACGCACAGCGCCGACGAGATCGCCGCCAAGATGCCCGCCGACTACTCCCAGGGCAACAAGGCCCTGTACGCGCAGGCCATCAAGAGCACCCTGCCGATGTTCACCGACGACGGGGTGATGCCCCAGGGCGGCCCCGAGACCGTCGAGAAGGTCCTCAAGGCGTTCAACCCCAACATCAAGAACGCGAAGGTCGACTTGAGCAAGACGTACACGACAGAGTTCGTCAAGGCGGTCAAGTGACCCGTCCATGAGTCCTGCTGCGTGAACCCCGCCGCGTGAGTCCTCAGGCGCGGGTCGCCCACACATAACGGTGTTCCGGGCGGCCCGCGTCGCCGTACTTGAGGGTCAGCCGGGCCCGGCCGGTGCGCTCCAGGAGCTTCAGGTACCGCTGGGCGGTCTGCCGGCTCACCCCGGTCCGCTCGGCGATCTCCTGAGCCGACAGGGGGCCTTCGGCGCTCAGCAGTGCCTGGCGCACCAGTTCGGCCGTCGTGGGGGAGTGCCCCTTGGGCAGCCCGGGCTCCGACGGCGCGGACAGGGCGCCGAAGATGCGGTCGACCTCCGCCTGCTCGGCCTCGCCGCCGCCGTCCAGGGTGCGCCGCAGCTCGGCGTACGCCTCCAGCTTCGCCCGCAGACCGGCGAAGGCGAACGGCTTCACCAGGTACTGCAACGCCCCCTGCCGCATGGCCGCCTGCACGGTCGACACGTCCCGTGCCGCCGTCACCATGATCACGTCGGTCTGGTGGCCGCGCCGGCGCATCTCCTGGACGACCGCGAGACCCGTGTCGTCGGGCAGGTAGTGGTCCATCAGCACGAGATCGAGCCGCGGCAGGCTCTCCACCAGGCGCAGCGCCTCGGCCGCGTTGTGGGCCTCGCCGGCCACACGGAAGCCGGGCACCTTCTCCACGTAGGCGGCGTTGACGCGGGCGACGCGCGTGTCGTCGTCCACGACCAGGACCTCGATCATCGCGCCTCCTCCTCGGCGACGGCAGCGCTCTTGACGGACGCCTCGGACACGGCGGGTTCCCGTTCCGGCTCGGTCAGCGCCTCGGGCAGGACCACGGTGAACTCCGCGCCACCGCCGGCCGCCGTGCCCACGGTCGCGCTCCCGCCCTGCCGCTCGGCGAGCCGGCGCACCAGGGACAGCCCGATACCCCGCTTGCCGTGCGCCGGCGGCTTCTTGGTGGACCAGCCCTCCGTGAAGACCACCTCCCGCTGCTCCACGGGGATGCCGGGGCCCGTGTCGCGCACCCGCAGGACGACCGTACGGCCCTCCGCGCGCAACTCGACCTCCACACGCGCGTGCGGGGTGCCCGCGACCGCGTCGAGGGCGTTGTCCACGAGGTTGCCCACGACCGTGACCAGCCCCCGGGGGTCGATCAGCCGGTCCGGGAGCCGGGTGCGTTCCGACACCCACAGGGCGACCCCGCGCTCGGCCGCCACCGTCGCCTTGCCGACCAGCAGCGCGGCGAGCAGCGGGTCCCGGATCTTCTCGGTGACCTGCTCGGCGGTGGCCCGGTGGTCCCCGACCACCTCGCCGACGAACTCCACGGCGTCGTCGTACATCTCCAGCTCCAGCAGCCCCAGCAGGGTGTGCATGCGGTTGGCGTGCTCGTGGTCCTGGGCGCGCAGGGCGTCGATCAGCCCGCGTGTGGAGTCGAGTTCGCGCCCCAGCTGCTCCAGTTCGGTGCGGTCGCGCAGGGTGGCCACGGCGCCGCCGTCCCCGGTGGGCATGCGGTTGGCGACCAGGACGCGCTGACCGCGCACGGTGAGCAGGTCGGTGCCGGTCACCCGTCCTGCCAGCACGTCCGTCGTACGGCCCGCGCCGAGCGCCTCGTCGGGGGTCCGCCCGACGGCCTCGTCACCGATGCCCAGCAGCCGTCGCGCCTCGTCGTTGAGCAGCCGGACGCGACCGGCTCGGTCGAGCGCGACCACACCCTCCCGGATGCCGTGCAGCATCGCCTCGCGCTCGGCGAGCAGCGCGGAGATGTCGGAGAACGCCAGGTCCCGGGTCTGCCGCTGGACCCGGCGCGAGATCAGCCAGGCGGCGAGCGCGCCCACCGCGAGCGCGCCCCCGGCGTACGCGAACAGCCCCGGGATGGCGCTGATCAGCCGCGCCCGCACGCTGTCGTAGGCGATGCCGACCGAGACCGCGCCGACGATGTGGTGACCGGCGTCGTAGAGGGGCACCTTGCCGCGTGCCGAGCGCCCCAGGGTGCCCCGGTCGATCTCCATGACCTCCTGGCCGCCCAGGGCGTCGGTGGGGTCGGTGGAGACGCGGTGGCCGATCTCCGAGGGCGTGGGGTGCGACCAGCGCACCCAGTCCTGGTTCAGCACCACGATGTACTCGGCGTGTGTGGCCCGCCGGATCCGTTCCGCCTCCCGCTGCACCGGGCCGTTCCTGGACGGCGCGGTGGTGACGACCCCCTCGGCGATCTGCGGGTCCTGGGCGGTGGTCTCGGCGATGGCCAGCGCGCGGCGCATCGCCTCCTGGTCCAGCTGCTTGCTCAGCGGGGCGAGGAAGAGCCCGGTCGCGAGCACCGCGACGCCCGCCGCGATCGCCACCTGCATCAGCAGCACCTGCGAGAACATCCGCCGGGGCAGTCCGAGGCGCAGGCGGCGGGCGGGGGGAGTGGGGCTCATGCCCACGACGGTACGTGGGCCGTCCGCAGGTGCCCCAGCGGGTGTGGTGTGGATCTCTTGATCCACCTGTTGATCAATGATGGACGGCGGGTGCCGCCCGGCTAGCTGGCCAGCGCCGTCGGCCTCAGCTCGCGTACCTCGACCACATCCATCCGCGCCGGCGCGCCGAGCACGGTCGCGCCACAGCTCTCCGGGCGGGGCGGCAGCGACGCGCCCTGCGCCACGGTGACCCGCCACCGGCGGCCGTCGGTGTGGCCGACGGTGACCTCCCAGCGCGGAGCCGCGCCGTCGGTCCGTACGACGCTGAGCACACCCGTCCGGTACTCGTGCGCGGCCGACCGCACGGCCAGCTCCGCCGCCTGGCCGGGCCGCTCCCACGCGGAACACCCCCGGCACCCCTCCACGACCACACGTCCCTCCCGCACGCCGTGCAGGGCCTCCTTGACGGTGTGCGCCTCGGCGCGGCCGTAGGCGTAGCCGTACGGCAGCACGAGCACCGTCGGCGCGAAGCGATGTCCACCCAGATGGGTGACCTCCCAGACGCCGCGCACCCCGGAGGCGACCAGCTCGGTGGCGAGGGGGCGGCCGAGGAGGGCACAGCAGCGGTCGCGCTTGCCGTTGGTGCACACGAGCGCCAGCGGGTCACCCCGGTGGGGCCGCCCGTCGAGCACCGCGCCGAAGGAACGGTGGTCGCCGCTCCCGAGGCCGGCGAAGTCCAGGTCGAGCAGCCGCCGCGGATCGCGGGTGGTGGCACTGTGCAACCACACGCGTCCCGGAACGGTGTGTGCGGCGTACACCTGCCGGACCGGGGGCGTGCCGGGGTCCGCATGGCGCCCGGGGTGCCGGATGAGCGCGATCCGCACGCCGGTTCCGTCGGCGGCGGCCTCCAGGGCCCGGCCCAGCGCGGGGTCCAGGTGGCTGGAGGTCAGCGCCTTGGCACCCCACGGGCCGGGCTGTTCCAGCAGCAGCCATGTCGTCGCCGTGGCAGCCGTGCCGGAGATCGGCTCGTCGAGGCTTCGGGAGACGGTCGCACACCTACTCACAGAGGTGAGCCTAACCTGAGTGCCCGAAGGGCGACTTCCGGCCGCCGCCGTGTCCTAGTCCGGGAGGGTTCGAGGCGGGCGCGGACCGACGTAGTGGCCACTGGGGCGCATGCGCAGCGGGCGCTCGCCGTACTCCTCCAGGGCGTGGGCGATCCAGCCCGCGGTCCGGGCGACGGCGAAGATCGTCTCCCCGGCCGTGGCCGGCATGCCGGAGGACGCGGTGAACACCGCCAGAGCCAGGTCCACGTTGGCGTGCAGCGGGGCGTGCCGGGCGGTGGTGGCGACGATGTCCCGGGCCGCGAGCAGCGCGGACTCCGCGCGCGGGATCTGCTCCAGGAGGCCGAACAGCACCCGCGCGCGGGGGTCCTCGCCCGTGTACAGCCGGTGGCCGAGGCCGGGCACGCGACGGCCCGCGCGCAGTTCCGCGGCGATCACCGGGACCGCCGTGCCCCGGTCGAGCACGTCCAGGAGCATCCGGTGGGCCAGACCGCTGGCGGCGCCGTGCAGCGGCCCCTCCAGCACGCCGAGCCCCGCCGAGACGGCCGCGTACGCGTGCGCCCGGGCGGAGGCGGCGACGCGCACCGCAAGGGTGGACGCGGCCAGGTCGTGGTCGGCGAGCAGCGCCAGCGCGGTGTCCAGCACGCGCAGGGAGGCCTCGTCGGCCGGGCGGCCGGTCAGCCGGTACCACAGGCGATGGGCCAGCGGGCCGTCGTCCTTCTGCCGGTGTGCGGCCGGCGGCAGCGCGGCGACGAGGGTCGGGATGAGGATGCGCGCCGTGTCGAGGACGGCTTCCTCGGACAGGTCGAAGCGCAGCGGGTCCTCGGCCGCTGCGGCGATCGCCGCCACCCTCAGGCGGTCGACGGGGGAGGCGTGCTCGGACAGGGCGTCCACGGCGCGGCGGGCTACCTCCACGGTGTTCTCGGGCGCGGCGAAGACCACCCCGGGGGCCGGCCGGCCCGTCCACAGCCACTCGGCGACCTCCTCGTAGGAGTGGCGGGTGGCCAGCTCGACGGCGTCGACGCCTCGGTAGTAGTACCGGTCCTGGTCGATCAGCGTGATGCGGGTGCGGACGGACAGGTCTCCGCCGGAACCGGGGGTCGCGGCCGCCTCCCGCCGGTTGCGGCGGGCGAGGGCCTCCACCTCGCCGGCCTCGAAGGTGCTGGCCCGGCCGCCGGGCTCCCGTCTGCTGCTGAGCAGGCCGCGGCTCACGTACGCGTAGACCGTCTCGGGCTTCACGCCGAGGACTTCGGCGGTCTCCTTGGTGGTCAGCCGGCGCCCGGGACGGTGGGGAGCGGTGTCGTGATCGCGCATGGAGGTCACCGTAGTCGCCTGTGCACACATGGATGCCGCCGTCTTGATGAGGTCAACGTTGACCGGACGCGAGTCGATCATGGACGGCATGATCCATCGCGCGGAGAACGGACACTCCGCCGCGTGTCCTCCCGCTCCTATCCTGGTCCCCGCAAACCGTGGGAGAGAGGAAAGAGGTCGCCACGTTGGGGAACAGCTTGGGAGTCAGCCACAGTCCGCGGCAGATCCCGGTGATCGTGCTCGCCGGTTTCCTGGGCTCCGGGAAGACCACCCTGCTCAACCACCTGCTGCACCGCAGCGGAGGCAGCCGGATCGGGGCGATCGTCAACGACTTCGGGGCCATCGAGATCGACGCGATGGCCGTCGCGGGCGCCCTCGGCGACTCGACCGTCTCCCTCGGCAACGGCTGCCTGTGCTGTGCCGTCGACGCGAGCGAGCTCGACCTCTACCTGGACCGGCTCGCCGCACCCGCCGCCGGCATCGACGTGATCGTCATCGAGGCGAGCGGGCTGGCCGAACCGCAGGAACTCGTGCGGATGGTCCTCGCCAGCGAGCACCCCGGCATCGTCTACGGCGGCCTGGTCGAGGTGGTCGACGCCGCCGAGTTCGACGAGACGCGGGCGAAGCACCCCGAGATCGACCGTCACCTCGCCCTCGCCGACCTGGTCGTCGTCAACAAACTCGACCGCGCCGCCGACGCCGACCGGACCCTGGGGCTCGTCCGCTCGCTCACCGACCGCGCCGCCGTCGTGCCCGCCACCTACGGCCGCGTCGACCCCGAATTCCTCTTCGACTGCCGGCCGAGCGAGGAACGCATCGGCCAGCTGTCCTTCGACGACCTGCACGAGCAGGGGCGGGAGGGGCACGACCACGCCGGGCACCTGCACACCGGCTACGACAGCCTGTCCTTCACCTCGGACGTGCCGCTGGAGCCCCGCCGGCTCATGCGGTTCCTGGACAGCCGGCCCGAGGGGCTGTACCGGATCAAGGGGTACGTCGACTTCGGGCCGTACGACCCGCTCAACCGGTACGCCGTCCACGCCGTCGGCCGGTTCCTGCGCTTCTACCCCGAGCCCTGGGCTCCCCGCGAGGCCCGGCTCACCCAGCTCGTGCTGATCGGCTCCGGCATCGACGCCGACACCCTCGGCAAGGAACTGGAGGGGTGCAGGGACAGCGCCCCACACGCCGACGAGCACGGCATGTGGGGCGTCCTGCGCTACGTACAGGGTCCCGGCGAGGCGGAGGCCGACCTGGAGGATCCGCCCGCCTAGGACACCGTCCGCCTAGAGGACCGGGCCCGCCACCACGGACACCGTCTTCGGCAGCGACGTGCCGGAGCCGTCCCGGCGCGGGTCCACCTCCGGCAGCTCCACCGGAGTGCCGTTCTTCTGCGCCGCGAGCGCGGGCGTCGGGCCCGCCCAGCCCAGCGACAGGCAGTCCTCGCCCTTCAGGAACCGCTGGCAGCGCACGCCGCCCGTGGCCCGGCCCTTGCGCGGGTACTGGTCGAACGGGGTCACCTTGGCCGTCGTCTGCACCGAGTCGTCCAGCGTGCCGCGCGAGCCCGCCACCGTGAACACCACCGCGTCGGCGGCCGGATCGACCGCCGTGAAGGAGATCACCTTCGCGCCCTCGGTGAGCTTGATGCCCGCCATGCCGCCCGCAGGGCGGCCCTGCGGACGGACGATCGAGGCCTGGAAACGCAGCAGCTGCGCGTCGTCCGTGATGAACACCAGGTCCTCCTCGCCGGTGCGCAGCTCCACCGCGCCGACGATCCGGTCACCCTCCTTGAGGGTGATGACCTCCAACTCGTCCTTGTTGGAAGGGTAGTCGGGCACCACCCGCTTGACGACACCCTGCTCGGTGCCGAGCGCCAGACCCGGGGACGACTCGTCCAGCGTGGTCAGGCAGACCACCGTCTCGTCGTCCTCCAGGGAGACGAACTCCGCCAGCGGGGCGCCTCCGGAGAGGTTCGGCGCCGTCACCGACTCGGGCAGCTGCGGCAGATCGACCACGTTGATCCGCAGCAGCCGGCCCGCCGAGGTCACCGCGCCGATCACCCCGCGCGCGGTCGTCGGCACCGCCGAGACGATGACGTCGTGCTTGACGCGCTTGGCGGCCGTCGCCTCCGGGAACGGCCCGGCGGTCGCCGTACGGGCCAGCAGCCCCGTCGAGGACAGCAGCACCCGGCACGGGTCGTCGGCCACCTGCAGCGGCACGGCGGCCACGGGGGCGGCCCCGGACTCCAGCAGGACCGTGCGCCGGTCGGTGCCGAACTTCTTCGCGACCGCGGCCAGTTCGGCCGAGACCAGCTTGCGCAGCTCGGTGTCCGACTCCAGGATCCGGGTCAGCTCCTCGATCTCCGCGGTGAGCCTGTCCTTCTCCGCCTCCAGCTCGATCCGGTCGTACTTGGTGAGCCGGCGCAGCGGCGTGTCGAGGATGTACTGCGTCTGCACCTCGCTCAGCGAGAAGCGCTCCATCAGGCGCTCCTTGGCCTGCGCGGAGTTCTCGCTGGACCGGATGATCCGGATGACCTCGTCGATGTCGACCAGCGCGGTCAGCAGGCCCTCGACCAGGTGCAGCCGGTCCCGCTTCCTGCCCCGGCGGAACTCGCTGCGGCGCCGGACCACGTCGAAGCGGTGGTCCAGGTAGACCTCCAGCAGCTCCTTCAGACCCAGGGTGAGCGGCTGGCCGTCGACCAGGGCGACGTTGTTGATACCGAAGGACTCCTCCATGGGGGTCAGCTTGTACAGCTGCTCCAGGATCGCCTCCGGCACGAAGCCGTTCTTGATCTCGATGACCAGGCGCAGGCCGTGCTCGCGGTCGGTGAGGTCCTTGACGTCGGCGATGCCCTGGACCTTCTTCGCGTTGACCAGGTCCTTGATCTTCGCGATGACCTTCTCGGGGCCGACCGTGAACGGCAGTTCGGTCACGACCAGGCCCTTGCGGCGGGCCGTGACCGTCTCGATCGAGACCGTCGCGCGCATCTTGAAGGTGCCGCGACCGGTCGCGTACGCGTCACGGATGCCGTCCAGGCCGACGACCCGGCCGCCCGTGGGCAGGTCGGGGCCCGGGACGTGCTTCATCAGCGCGTCCAGGTCGGCGTTCGGGAACCGGATGAGGTGGCGCGCGGCGTTGATCACCTCGCGCAGGTTGTGCGGCGGCATGTTCGTGGCCATGCCGACCGCGATGCCCGAGGCGCCGTTGACCAGCAGGTTCGGGAAGGCGGCGGGCAGCGCCACCGGCTCCTGCTCCTGGCCGTCGTAGTTCGGCGCGAAGTCGACCGTGTCCTCGTCGATCGACTCGGTCATCAGGCTCGTCGCCTCGGCCATCCGGCACTCGGTGTACCGCATGGCGGCCGGCGGGTCGTCGTTGCCCAGCGAGCCGAAGTTGCCGTGGCCGTCGACCAGCGGCACGCGCATGGAGAACGGCTGCGCCATGCGCACCAGGGCGTCGTAGATCGACGCGTCGCCGTGCGGGTGCAGCTTGCCCATGACCTCGCCGACGACGCGCGCGCACTTCACGTAGCCGCGGTCGGGGCGCAGGCCCATCTCGTTCATCTGGTAGACGATCCGGCGGTGCACCGGCTTGAGGCCGTCACGGGCGTCCGGCAGGGCGCGCGAGTAGATGACCGAGTACGCGTACTCCAGGTAGGAGCCACGCATCTCGTCCACGACGTCGATGTCGAGGATCCTCTCCTCGAACGAATCGTCGGGCGGCGGGGTCTTCGTGCTGCGGCGGGCCATCGCTGCCGGCTCCTTGCTGAAAGGATGGACGGAACTGACGCGGACCATTGTGGACCGAGGCACTGACAACCCGTGCCGCGACCCGGTACCGGAGGATTTCCCGGCGCCCGTCACTCGGGGACCGCGCGGCGGCAGGCACCGGGCGCCGGGGAAGCGCGAGGCATCCGGGCCGGGGCGCCGGGGAAGCGTGAGGCATCCGGGCCGGGGCGCCGGGGAAGCGTGAGGCATCCGGGCCGGGGCGCCGGGCTGCATCCGCGGCCGCGAGCCGGCCGCGGCCCGACCACGCCCCGACCGCGTCCCGACCGCGACCCGCCCGGGCGCTCGGGCGGGCCCCGGGATCCGCTGTGGGCGTACGTCCCGCGGGAACTTCGCGAAGCCCCCGCACGCTTTGCATACAGTGGCAGGACCGGCAGGAAAACAGCGGTTTCCATCAACCGCCTCCGCTCGCGAAGGGACGTACATGCCCATGGGTCACACGACCACAGCCGAGGCAGGCTCCGGGGGCCTGACAGCGACCGAGCACCGCCTGGCCAACGGTCTGCGCGTGGTGCTCTCCGAGGACCACCTGACCCCGGTGGCGGCGGTCTGCCTCTGGTACGACGTCGGCTCCCGCCACGAAGTCAAGGGGCGTACCGGCCTGGCTCACCTCTTCGAGCACCTGATGTTCCAGGGCTCCGCGCAGGTGAAGGGCAACGGCCACTTCGAGCTGGTGCAGGGCGCCGGCGGTTCGCTCAACGGCACCACCAGCTTCGAGCGCACCAACTACTTCGAGACCATGCCCGCCCACCAGCTGGAGCTGGCGCTCTGGCTGGAGGCCGACCGCATGGGCTCGCTGCTGGCCGCCCTGGACGACGAGTCCATGGAGAACCAGCGGGACGTCGTCAAGAACGAGCGCCGCCAGCGCTACGACAACGTGCCGTACGGCACCGCCTTCGAGAAGCTGACCGCGCTCTCCTACCCGGAGGGCCACCCCTACCACCACACGCCGATCGGCTCGATGGCGGACCTGGACGCGGCCACCCTGGAGGACGCCCGCCAGTTCTTCCGCACCTACTACGCGCCGAACAACGCGGTGCTCTCCGTGGTCGGCGACATCGACCCCGGGCAGACCCTCGCCTGGGTCGAGAAGTACTTCGGCTCCATCGCGTCCCACGACGGCAAGCCCGCCCCCCGCGACGGCTCCCTCCCGGACGTCATCGGCGAGCAGAAGCGCGAGGTCGTCGTGGAGGAGGTACCGGCACGCGCCCTGATGGCCGCCTACCGGCTCCCGCACGACGGCACGCGCGCGTGCGACGCGGCCGACCTCGCCCTGACCATCCTCGGCGGCGGCGAGTCCTCCCGCCTGTACAACCGGCTCGTGCGCCGCGACCGTACGGCCGTCGCGGCCGGCTTCGGCCTGCTGCGCCTGGCCGGCGCGCCCTCCATGGGCTGGCTGGACGTGAAGACCTCCGGTGACGTCGAGGTGCCCGTCATCGAGAGCGCCATCGACGAGGAGCTCGCCCGGTTCGCCGCGGAGGGCCCCACGCCCGAGGAGATGGAGCGCGCCCAGGCCCAGCTGGAGCGCGAGTGGCTCGACCGGCTCGGCACGGTCGCCGGCCGCGCCGACGAACTGTGCCGGTACGCCGTCCTGTTCGGCGACCCGCAGCTCGCCCTGACCGCCGTCGACCGCGTCCTGGACGTGACGCCGGAGGAGGTCAAGGAGGTCGCGGGGGCCCGTCTGCGGCCCGACAACCGCGCGGTCCTCGTCTACGAGCCGAAGTCCCCGGAGGCAGTCCCGGACGCCGGGGTTCCGGAGGACCCGGAGCAGGAGGCGACCGTGGAGGCGGGCCGCGACGAGACCGAGAACGAGGAGACGGCCAAGTGACCCAGCTCGCCACGATGGACTTCCACCCCCAGCCGCAGCCGGGCGAGGCCAGGCCGTGGGCGTTCCCGGCGCCCGAGCGCGGCACGCTCGACAACGGCCTGACCGTGCTCCGCTGCCACCGCCCCGGCCAGCAGGTCGTCGCCGTCGAGGTGCTGCTGGACGCGCCCCTGGACGCCGAGCCGGCCGGCCTGGACGGCGTCGCCACGATCATGGCGCGGGCCTTCTCCGAGGGCACCGACAAGCACTCCGCGGAGGAGTTCGCGGCCGAGCTGGAGCGTGCGGGCGCCACCCTGGACGCCCACGCCGACCACCCCGGCGTCCGGCTCGGCCTGGAGGTCCCGGCCTCCCGTCTGGCCAAGGGCCTCGGCCTGCTCGCCGACGCCCTGCGCGCGCCCGCCTTCGCCCCGAGCGAGGTCGAGCGGCTCGTCCGCAACCGCCTGGACGAGATCCCGCACGAGCTGGCCAACCCCGCCCGCCGCGCCGCCAAGGAACTGTCCAAGGAGCTGTTCCCGGCCACCTCGCGCATGTCCCGGCCGCGCCAGGGCACCGAGGAGACGGTCGAGAAGATCGACGCGGCGGCCGTGCGCGCCTTCTACGACCGCCATGTGCGGCCCGCCACGGCCACCGTGGTCGTCGTCGGCGACCTGACCGGCATCGACCTGGACGAGCTGCTCGGCGACACCCTGGGCGCCTGGACCGGCACCCCGGGCGAGCCCCGGCCGGTGCCGCCGGTGACCGCCGACGACACCGGGCGCGTGGTCATCGTGGACCGGCCCGGCGCGGTCCAGACGCAGCTGCTCATCGGCCGGATCGGTCCCGACCGGCACGACCGCGTGTGGCCCGCCCAGGTGCTCGGCACGTACTGCCTCGGCGGCACCCTCACCTCCCGCCTGGACCGCGTCCTGCGCGAGGAGAAGGGCTACACCTACGGCGTGCGCTCCTTCGGGCAGGTCCTCAGGTCCGCGCCGGACGGCACGGGTGCGGCGATGCTCGCCATCAGCGGCTCCGTGGACACGCCGAACACCGGCCCGGCGCTGGACGACCTGTGGAAGGTGCTGCGGACCGTCGCGGCGGAGGGCCTGACCGACGCCGAGCGGGACGTCGCCGTGCAGAACCTCGTCGGTGTGGCGCCGCTGAAGTACGAGACCGCGGCGGCCGTCGCGAGCACGCTGGCCGACCAGGTCGAGCAGCACCTGCCCGACGACTTCCAGGCGACGCTGTACCAGCAGCTGGCCGCCACGGGCACGGTGGAGGCCACGGCGGCCGTCGTGAACGCCTTCCCGGTGGACCGCCTGGTGACCGTCCTCGTCGGCGACGCCGCGCAGATCAAGGCGCCGGTGGAGGCGCTCGGCATCGGTGAAGTGACCGTGGTGGCGGCCGAGTAGCGGCACGCGCGCGTGGGCCCTGGCGACCTGAGTGTCGCCAGGGCCCACACTGTTCCACTCGTTCCCTCAGATGCCCGTTTTGGGGCGGAGGTTGCCTGTCTGCCCTGTGGGATGCGCTACAAAAACCCGGATCCGTTTGAGGATTGAAAGCGCGCGGCCGTAGCGTCGTCCGGGCTGTTCGTCAGGCAGTGCGCCGCATCCGCGGCACCGGACAGTCATCGCCGAGTCCCCGTACGGCGCGAGCCAGGGGAGCCGGGGACCCACCGTCCCTGGGGTGAATCGGGCGCCCGCGCGGCTGCGAGGGGGCCCGTAGGAGACCTTCCTGCTCCGAACCCGTCAGCTAACCCGGTAGGCGAGAGGGAAGGAAAGGACCAGCCACTTCATGGCGTTCATGTGCGCCACCGGGAAGCACCGCAAGCCCGGCCGGGTCAAGCGGACCACGGCTCAGGCGGCCGGCGTCGCGGCCCTCACCACCACCGGCGTCATCGGCACCCTCGCCGCCTCCCCGGCGCTCGCCGCCGAGAACTCCGCGGAGCAGACCGGCCTCGTCCCCGTCCTCACCATGACCGAGGACGTCCCCGAGCAGATCGACGCGCAGGCCGCCGCCCAGCAGCAGGCCGCCGAGCAGAAGGCGGCCCGGGAGGCCGCGGCGAAGGCCGCCGCCAAGCGGGCCGAGGAGGTGCGGGCGGCCAAGGCCCGTGCCGCCCGCGAGGCGGAGCGCAAGCTGCTGAACACCTTCGTCGCCCCGATCGCTCACTCGTACGTCTCCACCGCCTACCAGGCCAGCAGCTCCCTGTGGTCCTCCGGCTCGCACACCGGCATCGACTTCCACGCGGCCAGCGGCACGGCCGTCCACGCGGTGGGTTCGGGCACGGTCGTCTCCACCGGCTGGGGCGGCGCGTACGGCAACCAGGTCGTGATCCGGATGGCCGACGGCATGTACACCCAGTACGGGCACCTGTCGTCCATCGGCGTCACGGTGGGCCAGAAGGTCGTCCCGGGCCAGCAGATCGCCCTGTCCGGCGCCACCGGCAACGTCACCGGCCCGCACCTGCACTTCGAGGCGCGTACGAGCCCCGAGTACGGCTCGGACGTCGACCCGGTCGCCTACCTCCGCGGGCACGGCGTGCACATCTGACGCCACCGAAACGGCTGTCGAAAGCCCCGGCTCACCGCCGGGGCTTTCGCCGTTTTTCGGGGTGTCCGCCGGGTGCGCTGACCAAAAAATATCCATGGATGACCGCCTGCCGTCGGAAATTCCGGCTCATTGGAATAGAGTCACGGAACACGCGTCCATCGTCGGCGTACACGTCTATCGTCGACGTTTCACGGGGATTGAGGCGGAGGTCGGTCATGCGTATTCCGGCGCACTCGGTGTGCACGGCGATCCGGGACGACATCGTCGCCGGCGTTCACGGGCGCGGCAGCCGGCTCACCGAGGAGGTCCTGGCCCGCCGGTACGGCGTCTCGCGCGTCCCCGTGCGCGAGGCCCTGCGGACCCTGGAGGCCGAGGGGTTCGTCGTGACGCGCCGGCACGCGGGCGCGTGCGTGGCCGAGCCGACCGAGCAGGAGGCCGCCGACCTGCTGGAGATGCGGATGCTGCTGGAGCCGCTGGCCGCCGCCCGGGCCGCCCAGCGGCGGACCGAGGCCCATCTGAAGGTGCTGCGCGGCCTGGTCCGGCTGGGTCAGGAGCGGGCCAGGAGGGGCGGCAGCGAGGATCTCCGGTCGCTGGGCGGCTGGTTCCACGAGACGCTCGCCCAGGCCTGTGGCAGCCCCTCGCTGACCTCCATGCTCACGCAGCTGCGGCACAAGATCGCCTGGATGTACACGGTGGAGGCACCGAAGAGCCCTGTGGCGTCCTGGACCGAGCACGGGGCGATCGTGGACGCGGTGGCGCGCGGGGACGCCGAGCGCGCGCGGGCGCTCACGACGCTGCACGCCGAGCGGGCGACGGGCGCCCGTCGACTGCGCTTTGCCGGGGCCGCCGAGCGTGTGAGGACTTCGCAACACCCCGTACACACGTCCGGTTCGCGGGATTAACACGGGCGCCGTATACAAAGAGGATGCATTTCCGGGCGGGGGTGTTTCCGCTGCCCTTGTTTATCGCACCCGGAATCGCACCCGGAATTATGGCACTGCCCGCCCCCGTAAATAGACGGCACACGGACGGCGCGAATCCTGGGCTGCCCGCGGATACGACGAAGCCGCCCCGCCCCGAAAGGCGAAGCGGCTCCGGCGCTCTGCGCGACGGCTCGGTCAGACGGTCTCGGGCAGCTCTTCCAGGCCCTCGGAGACCAGCTTGGCCAGACGGTCGAGGGCGGCGTCCGCGCCCTCGGCGTCGGAGGCGAGGACGATCTCCTCGCCGCCCTGGGCGCCCAGGCCCAGGACGGCCAGCATGGAGGCCGCGTTGACGGGGTTGCCCCCGGCCTTGGCGATCGTCACCGGGACGCCTGTGGCCGTGGCGGCTCGGACGAAGATGGAGGCGGGGCGGGCGTGGAGGCCCTCGGCCCAGCCGACGTTGACGCGGCGCTCAGCCATGTGTTGCTGCCCTTCGGTGTTCAGGGTTGTCTAGACCAGTTTCCCATATCGTGAAGCGTGCCCGGAGAGGACCCGCGTCCCCTCTCGGTGTGGCGCCGGACCGCGGCCTCGGTCCGGCTCTCCCGTCCCCCACAGACTGCCTCGCGCCGTTGTCGTACGCGAGCCGTACTCTGGGGCCCATGCAGACCTCGGCGGACCGGCAGGACCGGCACCAGTACCCCGCCCACTGGGAGGCGGACGTGGTGCTGCGCGACGGTGGTACCGCGCGCATCCGTCCCATCACCATCGATGACGCCGACCGCCTGGTCAGTTTCTACGAGCAGGTCTCGGACGAGTCGAAGTACTACCGCTTCTTCGCGCCGTACCCACGGCTCTCCGCCAAGGACGTCCACCGCTTCACGCACCACGACTTTGTGGACCGGGTGGGACTCGCGGCCACCATCGGCGGCGAGTTCATCGCCACCGTACGCTATGACCGCATCGGCACGGACGGGCTGCCCGCGTCCGCGCCCGCCGACGAGGCCGAGGTCGCCTTCCTGGTGCAGGACGCCCATCAGGGCCGCGGGGTCGCCTCCGCGCTGCTGGAGCACATCGCGGCCGTCGCGCGCGAGCGGGGCATCCGCCGTTTCGCCGCCGAGGTGCTGCCCGCCAACAACAAGATGATCAAGGTGTTCACGGACGCCGGCTACACCCAGAAGCGCAGCTTCGAGGACGGCGTCGTCCGCCTGGAGTTCGACCTCGAACCCACCGACCGTTCCCTCGCCGTGCAGCGCGCGCGGGAGCAGCGCGCCGAGGCCCGCTCGGTACGGCGGCTCCTCGCGCCCGGCTCCGTGGCGGTCGTCGGCGTCGGCCGTGCCCCCGGCGGAGTGGGCCGCGGCGTCCTCGGCAACATCCGCGACGCCGGCTACCCAGGCCGTCTGTACGCGGTGAACAAGGCCTTCCCCGAAGACCTCAAGGAGGTCGACGGCGTGCCCGCGCACCGCTCGGTGCGGGACATCGACGCGCCGGTGGACCTCGCCGTCGTCGCCGTACCGGCCGAGCACGTGCCCGCCGTGGTCGCCGAGTGCGGTGAACACGGCGTCCAGGGACTGGTGGTGCTCTCCGCCGGATACGCCGAGAGCGGGTCCGAGGGGCGCGAGCGGCAGCGCGCCCTCGTGCGGGCCGCGCGCGCGTACGGCATGCGGATCATCGGCCCGAACGCCTTCGGGCTCATCAACACCGCCGCCGACGTCCGCCTGAACGCCTCCCTCGCCCCCGAGATGCCCCGCCCCGGCCGCATCGGGCTGTTCGCCCAGTCCGGCGCCATCGGCATCGCCCTGCTGTCCCGGCTGCACCGGCGCGGCGGAGGGGTCACCGGCGTCACCGGCGTCTCCACGTTCGTGTCCGCCGGCAACCGCGCCGACGTCTCCGGCAACGACGTCCTGCAGTACTGGTACGACGACCCCGAGACCGACGTCGTCCTCATGTACCTGGAGTCCATAGGCAACCCCCGCAAGTTCACCCGTCTCGCCCGGCGGACGGCCGCGGCCAAGCCGCTCGTGGTGGTCCAGGGCACCGGCACGGCGCCGCAGGGGCACGCGGTACGGGCGACGCGGCTGCCGTACGCGACCGTCTCGGCGCTGCTCCGGCAGGCCGGCGTGATCCGGGTCGACACGATCACCGAGCTGGTCGACGCGGGGCTGCTCCTCGCCCGCCAGCCGCTGCCCACGGGGCCGCGCGTGGCCATCCTCGGCAACTCCGAGTCGCTGGGCGTGCTGACCTACGACCGGTGCCTCGCCGAGGGGCTGCGGCCGGCCCGGCCGGTGGACCTGACGACCGGGGCGAGGCCGGAGGACTTCCACCGGGCGCTCGCCGCGGCGCTGGCCGACGACACGAACGACGCCGTCGTCGTGACGGCGATCCCCGCCATCGGCGAGGGCTCGCCGGGGGACGCCGAGCTGGCGGAGGCGCTGCGGTCGGCCGCCGCGGCGGTGCCGGGCAAGCCGGTACTGGTGGTGCACGTGGAGCTGGGCGGACTGGCGGAGGCGCTGTCGGCCGCGGCGAGCACCGCACCCTGGGCCGTCGACAGGACGACCGGCACGGCGCGGGCCACGGTCCCGGCCCCGCTGACGACCCCACCCGAGGGCACCCACCTCATCCCGGCCTACCCCGCCGCCGAACGTGCCGTCCGGGCCCTCGCCGAAGCCGTCAAGTACGCCGAGTGGCGGCGGGAGGCGGTCGATCCCGGGAAGGTGCCGGAGTTCGACGACATCGACGAGAAGGGGGCCGCCCGGCGGATCGGCGAGCTGCTCGCGCGCGGGGAGGGGCTCACCATCTCCGACGGGGAGACCTGCGAGCTGCTCGGCAGGTACGGCATACCCGTGCGCCGCGCCCTGCCCGCGCCCACCCCGGACGCGGCCGTGGAGGCCGCCCGGGCGCTCGGCTACCCGGTCGCCCTCAAGGCCACCGCCCCGCACCTCAGACACCGCGCCGACCTGGGCGGCGTCCGCCTGGACCTCGCGGACGAGGAGCAACTGCTGCGGGCGTACACCGAGTTGACCGAGCTGTTCGGGCAGCCGGAGGAGCTGCGCCCGGTGGTGCAGGGCATGGCACCGCGCGGGGTCGACACGGTCGTCCGCGCCGTGATCGATCCGGCGGCCGGCGCCGTGCTGTCCTTCGGCCTGGCCGGTGCCGCCTCGCAGTTGCTCGGTGACATGGCCCACCGGCTGGTCCCCGTCACCGACCGGGAGGCGGCCTCGCTCGTGCGGTCGATCCGGACGGCACCGCTGCTGTTCGGCTGGCGCGGCTCCACACCGGTGGACACCCCGGCCCTGGAGGACCTGCTGCTGCGGGTGTCCCGGCTGGTCGACGACCACCCGGAGGTGGTCGCGGTCACCCTGGAGCCGGTCGTCGTCGCCCCGCACGGAGTCAGCGTGCTGGGCGCCACGGTGCGTCTCGCACCGCCCCCCGCCCGCGACGACCTCGGCCCACGGACCCTGCCGGCCTACTGAGCGGGCCCGGGGAAGCCCGGGGGAGTCCGGAGGAGGGGGAGCGCATGGAGATCGCCGGACGGAAGCTGCCCGAGGGCAGCTGGTGGGACTGGGAGATCACCGCCTGCGACGCGGGACGGCTGTGCCTCGCCGCCGGGTACGACCTCACCCACCACCACGGCCTCGAAGTGATCTTCACCGACCCGCTGTTCGTCTCCTGCCCGCCGGCCTTCCGGGACCCCGTCTTCCGCCCGCCCACCGCAACGGAGACCGAGCGTCTCGCGCGGGTCCTGGGGGAGGCCGCGCCCCTCGTCGTCGCGTTCGAGGCGGACGCCGGCGGCCGGGAGGCCGTCTCCTGCCTGGACGCGGCCGAGGCGGTGGCCATCCGCCCGGGGCTCGTGCGCAGGCACCCGCCCACGGGCGCACAGGCGCCCCCCGGTCCGCGCGACTGGCCCGGACCCCCCTTGCCCACGGATTAGGATGGACGCCATGGCCAAGACCAGTACGACGACCCAGGGGCTGCGCGCGGCGATCGAGCGCAGCGGCTACTACCCGGCCCTCGTGGCCGAGGCGGTGGAGGCCGCTGTGGGCGGCGAGCCCGTCCGGTCGTACCTGGTCCACCAGGAGACCACCTTCGACCAGAACGAGGTGCGGCGGCACGTGACCGTCCTGGTGCTCACCGGCAACCGCTTCATCGTCAGCCACACCGACGAGCAGGCCGCCGACAGCACCTCCCCGACGCCGTACGCCACCACCTCCACCGAGTCCGTGAAGCTCGACCGGATCTCCTCGGTCGTGGTCAGCCGGGTGGTCGCCAACCCCGAGCAGTACAAGCCGGGCACGCTGCCCCGCGAGGTCGTGCTCACCATCGGCTGGGGCGCCGTCAACCGCATCGACCTGGAGCCCGCCGCCTGCGGCGACCCCAACTGCGACGCCGACCACGGCTACACGGGCAGCTCCACGGCGGACGACCTCAGCCTGCGCGTCAGCGAGGCCGGGGACGGCCCGGAGACGGTGCGCCAGGCGCTCGCCTTCGCGCAGTCCATCTCGGAGGCGACCGCGGACCTCACCCGCTGATGTCCCAGCTCTCCGCCTGGGGCCATCCGGAACCCCTCGCCCTCGACACCGCCCCGCTGCCCGAGTACGGCACCGGCTCCCTCGCCGACCTGCTGCCCACCCTGGCCGCCGGCATGGGCGTCCCCGGCCTGACCGCCACGATCGGGGAGCTGACCCCCGCCGACCGGGTCTGCGTCTTCCTGGTCGACGGGCTCGGCTGGGAGCAGCTCAGGGCCCACCCGGACGAGGCCCCCTTCCTGACCTCGCTGCTCGGCAGCTCGCGCGGCGGCACCGGCCGTCCGCTCACCGCCGGATACCCGGCGACCACCGCGACCTCCCTCGCCTCCGTCGGCACCGGCCTGCCGCCCGGCGCCCACGGCCTGCCCGGCTACGCCGTGCGCAACCCGGAGACCGGCGAGCTGATGAACCAGCTCCGCTGGCAGCCGTACACGGACCCGCGTCCCTGGCAGCCCTACCCCACCGTCTTCCAGCTGGCCCACGAGGCCGGGGTGCACGCCGCCCAGGTGTCCTCGCCCGCCTTCGAGCACACCCCGCTCACCAAGGTCGCGCTCAGCGGCGGCCGCTTCCACGGCCGGCTCACCGGCGAGGACCGCATGGACCTGGCGGCCGGGCAACTGGCCGCAGGGGACCGCTCGCTGGTGTACACGTACTACTCCGAGCTGGACGGCGCCGGACACCGCTACGGCGTCGCCTCCGACACCTGGCGCGGTCAGCTCATGAACGTGGACCGGCTCGCCCAGCGCCTCGCGGAACAGCTGCCGCCGCGCAGCGCCCTCTACGTCACCGCCGACCACGGCATGGTCGACGTGCCGTTCGACGAGCAGCACCGCATCGACTTCGACGAGGACTGGGAACTGCGGGCCGGCGTCGCCCTGCTGGGCGGGGAGGGCCGGGCCCGGCACGTCTACGCGGTGCCGGGCGCCGAGAACGACGTACTGACCGTCTGGCGCGAGGTGCTCGGGGAGCAGTTCTGGGTGGCCTCGCGCGACGAGGCGATCGCGGCCGGCTGGTTCGGGCCGCCCGGCGCGTGCGACGAGCGCGTGTACCCGCGCATCGGCGACGTGGTCGCCGCCGCGCACGACGACGTCCTGATCATCGCCTCCGAGCGGGAGCCCAAGGAGTCCGCGCTGGCCGGCAACCACGGCTCGATGACCCCTGCCGAGCAGCTGGTCCCGCTGCTCGAAGTACGTTCCTGACCCCTCCCCCCGTCCTCCCCTGCTGAAAGGTCCTCGACGTCTCATGCCCGAGCTGGTGTTCTTCTCCGGAACCATGGACTGCGGGAAGTCGACACTGGCTCTGCAGATCGAGCACAACCGCTCGGCGCGCGGGCTGATCGGGATGATCTTCACCCGGGACGACCGGGCGGGCGAGGGCAAGCTGTCCTCCCGGCTGGGCCTGGTCACCGACGCGGTGGAGGTCGAGGACGGCCAGGACCTGTACGCCTACCTCGTGGACCACCTCTCGCAGGGCGGCCGGGCCGACTACGTCATCGCGGACGAGGCGCAGTTCCTCGCACCCGAGCAGATCGACCAGCTCGCCCGTGTGGTGGACGACCTCGGCCTCGACGTCTTCGCCTTCGGCATCACCACCGACTTCCGCTCCAAGCTCTTCCCCGGTTCGCAGCGGCTGGTGGAGCTGGCCGACCGGATCGAGGTGCTCCAGGTGGAGGCGCTGTGCTGGTGCGGCGCCCGCGCCACGCACAACGCCCGCACGATCGGCGGCGAGATGGTGGTCGAGGGCGCCCAGGTGGTCGTCGGTGACGTCAACCAGGCCGCGGGCGAAGTCGGCTACGAGGTGCTGTGCCGCCGCCACCACCGGCGCCGGATGACCGCCGCGTCGGCCCGCGCGGCGGCCCTGTCCCCGGACGTGCTGCCCGTCCCCGCCTCCTGACCCTCCCGGCTCCTTACGAGGCTCGCCGCGGTCCCGGACCGGGCTCAGCGCGGGTCCTGGACCACCGAGAACTCCGCGCCCTCCGGGTCGGCCACCGACGCCACCCGCCCGTGCGGACTGTCGTGGGCCGGCCGCAGGACCCGGCCGCCCAGGCCGGTGACCTGCCGCAGCGTCTCTCCGACGTCGGCCACCTCGAAGTACGTCTCCCAGTGCGGCCCCCGGTCCCGCGGCAGGGCCTGGCCCATGCCGTGCAGTCCGGCCACCGGCCGGCCGTCGAGGCGCAGGGTCAGATAGTCGAGGTCGGCGGAGACCACCGGCTCCTCCGCGTATCCGAACACGCTTCGGTAGAACTTGCCGACGCTCTCCGTCTCGAAGGTGCGCAGCTCGTTCCAGACGGGCGTGCCGGGCACACCGGTGATCGCCGTGCCGAGATGCGCGGTCGCCTGCCAGATGCCGAACACCGCCCCGGAGGGGTCCGAGGCGATCACCATCCGCCCGGCCTCGGCGGCGTCCAACGGGCCGACGGCCACCGTGCCGCCGCACAGCCGTACCGTGTCGGCGGTCTGGTCCACGTCGTCCGAGGCGAAGTACGGCGTCCAGGCGACCGGCAGCCGGCGGTCCGGCGGCAGCTGGCCCATGCCCGCCACCTCCCTCCCGTCCAGCAGCGCCCGCACATACGGGCCGAGCTGCTGCGGGCCCGGCCGGAACTCCCAGCCGAACAGCTCACCGTAGAACTCCTCGGTGGTGTCCAGCGCGTGCACCATCAGGCTCACCCAGCAGGGTGTGCCGGGCACGCGCCGTGCGTGCGGACCGGCCGACTCCCGTGCCTCGGTCATCGATCACTCTCTTCTCGGCCCCTCGCGGTGGCCGTGTCGCTTCCACTCCCCGGAAGGGGTGTCCACGCCGCTGGCGCGTACGCCCGTGCCGGTACCCGCATCCTCCGCGGTGGCCCGGGTCATACCGCCCCGCCCGGCCGTCACCACGGGAGGATGCCCGGTCTGCCGTCTTTCGCCGCTTCCTGACGAGGCCGGCGGGGGTCCGTCGGCTGTACAGCACGTGCTCGATCCCGTACGCCTCGTGATCGAGCGTGTCCGGCCGAGCAGAGTAGCCGGACCTGGACGCCGCGGCCACCCCTGGCGTATGGATGGACGCCATGACAGCCATCATCACCGCATCCGAACTCGCACAGGAGCTGACCGGGGGCGCCCCTCCGGTGCTGCTGGACGTGCGCTGGCAGCTGAGCCTGGCCAAGGCGGCGGGCGCGCCCGCCTTCGACGGCCGCGCCGAGTACGCGGCCGGGCACATCCCCGGCGCGGTCTTCGTCGACCTGGACCGGGAGCTGGCCTCCGCGCCCGGCGCGCGCGGCCGTCATCCGCTGCCCGACCTCGCGGAGTTCGGCGCCGCGATGCGCCGCGCGGGCGTGTCGGCCGGGCGGCCGGTCGTCGTGTACGACGGCGGACAGGGCTGGGCCGCCGCGCGCGCGTGGTGGCTGCTGCGCTGGACGGGTCACCCGGACGTGCGGGTGCTCGACGGCGGGTTGCCGTCCTGGGAAGGCGAACTGGCCACCGGGACACCGGCCCCGGCCGAAGGCGACTTCGTGCCCCGGCCCGCGGCCGCGGGGCTGCTGGACGCGGACGAGGCCGCGGCCCTGGCCCGTACGGGTGTGCTGCTGGACGCGCGCGCGGGGGAGCGGTACCGCGGCGAGGTGGAGCCGGTTGACCGGGTCGGCGGGCACATCCCGGGCGCGGTCTCGGCCCCGACGACGGAGAACGTGGGCCCCGACGGCCGTTTCCTGCCCGCGGTGGAGCTGAAGGACCGTTTCAAGGCCCTGGGGGTGTCCGAGGACACCGAGGTGGGCGTGTACTGCGGTTCGGGTGTCTCCGGCGCCCACGAGGTCCTCGCGCTGGCGGTGGCGGGCATCCCGGCGGCCCTGTACGTGGGTTCCTGGTCCGAGTGGTCCTCGGACCCGTCCCGGCCGGTGGCGGTGGGGGCGGATCCGCAGTAGCGGGACTCCCCGTGGGAGGGGGCACGCGCGCGTGCCCCCTCCCAGGGAGAGCTACTCCTGCTTCTTGCGCCGGGTGCCGAACACGATCTCGTCCCAGCTCGGGACGGCGGCACGGCGGCCGGGGCGGACGCCGTCGGCCTCCGCCTGCCGGTCGGTCGCGCCGACGAGCCGGTCGCGGTGGCTGCTGACCGAGCGCGGCATGAGGACGTCCGCGTAGGCGGAGCCGGCGGACGCGGCGGGCGCCGGCGGCTCCTCGGCGGCGGGCTCGTCGTCGGGCTCCTCCGAGGGCTCCGCCGGGCGTTCCGGGACCACCAGGTCGCCCCGGAAGCTCGGTACGGCCTCCAGCAGGCTGGTCAGCGAGTCACGCTCGCCCGTGCCGTCCTCCTCCGGTTCCGACGGCTGCGCGGGCAGGCCGGGCCGGTCGCGGTCGAGCCGTTCGAGCGCGCGGTCCATCGAGCGCTCGCGCGGCAGCCGGGCGATGCGCGGGACGAACGGGAAGCTCGGCTCCGGAACGGCCAGGTCGTCGGACTCGCCGATCAGCGAGCGCGCCTCGTCGTCCACGGCCTGTACGAGCCGCCGGGGCGGGTCGTACGTCCAGCTCGCCGAGTGCGGTTCGTCCGCGACCCGGTAGACGAGGAGCACCTCCCAGGTGCCGTCGTCGCGGCGCCAGGAGTCCCACTGCACGGTGTCCTTCTCGGCACCGCGCAGCAGCAGCCGCTCCTGCACGGCCTCGCCGAGCAGCGGGCCGGAGTTCTCACCGGGGCGGCGGACCGGGGTCTTGCGGGCCCGCTCGGCCATGAAGGCGCGTTCGGCCAGTACCGGCCCCTCGAAGCGCCGTACCCGGTCGACGGGGATGCCGGCGAGCTGGGCGACCTCTTCCGCGGTGGCACCGGCTCGTATCCGCGCCTGGATGTCCCGCGGGCGCAGATGGCTCTCGACCTCGATCTCGATCTGGCCGAGACGTGGCCGGTCGCCGCGCACGGCGGCGCGCAGGCGTTCGTCGATCGGAAGCGTGTACTCCGTAGAGTCGGCAGCCTTCAGCACCAGCCGTGTGCCGTCATTCGAGACGGCCACGACACGCAGTTCGGGCATGGGGACCTCCCGGGTGGTGCCTGCCGACGTCACGTGCGTCGCTGCTTCCGCTAGTCGAGTGTGGCCTGCCCGGGTGCAGCCTGCCACAACCTTGCCGAGTTGCCCGGCGTGTCGGGCACGGGCCCGGGACCGCCGTTATGGCACGGTTACCTGTTCGCAACGCTAAGTGACCAACTCCGTCACCCTGTGCAACTAGCCCCCTCCCGGCGGTCCTGGCTGGCCGCGGGCACCCTGGTGGGAGACCGGACCCAGGGCTCGCAACAGTACTCCATTCGGACCACGTGCGTGGATTGGCGCGCCGCCCAACTTCTGGCAAGGGATGCGACTTGGCCCTCCGCAACCGGTTTTCCCGATCATGAACGTGGCGAACTTCACGCAATCGCCAGAAACGGAACTAATGGTTTCGTCCGTACGTCCCCTTCTCGTGCAGTCGGTCGGCCGATGTCGGCCACATACGGGAAAGGCAGGCAAGGTCCGGGTATGCGCGAGACACCCGATACGGGGCGGAAGCGGATCGATCTGAACGTCCCCCAGGTCGCGGGCAGCGCCCTGGCGGCGGTCGTGGCGGCCAAACTGGCTTCGTACTTCGGGGTGTACGGCACGATCCTGGGCGCCGGCGTCGTCAGCGTCGTCGCCACCTGCGGCGGTTCGGTCTTCCAGCACTTCTTCAAGCGGACCGGGGAGCAGCTGCGGGAGAAGACCGCCGTGGCGGCCCCGCCGAGGGAACAAGCGCCCGCGCCGCCGGGCGAGTTCACCGAGGGCACCGTCTACCGCGCGCGGGTGAGGGGCCGGCGCCGCCCGCTGGTCGCCGCGGCCCTGGTCTTCGGGGTCACCATGGCCGGCATCACGGCGTACGAGCTGGTGTCGGGCGGCAGTTTCAGCGGCGGCGGAGGGACGACGGTCAGCGACGCCGTCGCCGGCCGGGGCTCCTCCGGCGCCACGTCCGACGACCGGCCCGCCCCATCGGACACCCCGTCCCCCGAGCACACCCCGTCCACCGGCGGCGGTACGGCTCCCGGCACCTCCCCGGCTCCCGGCACCTCCCCGAGCGGGGAGCCGAGCAGCGAGCCGGGCGGGGACAGTGGCGGGAACGGCGGGGCGAGCGCAGGCGGCACGGAGAGCGGGGAACCGGGCGGCACCCCGGCCGCCACCCCCGGTACGCCGAGCGTGTCCGCCCCGGCGCCTACGCCCCCAGCACCCTCCGCAAGTAGTCGTTCCGGAACAGCCGATCCGGGTCGAGACGATCCCGCAGCGCCGTGAACTCGCCGAAGCGCGGATACACCCGGGCGAGGTACTCCGCGTCCCGCGTGTGCACCTTGCCCCAGTGCGGACGCCCCTCGTGCGCGGTGAAGATGCGCTCGGCGGCGGTGAAGTACGCCTGGTACGGCGTGCCCCGGAACATGTGCACGGCGATGTAGGCGCTGTCCCGGCCGGAGGCGGTGGACAGGGTGATGTCGTCGGCCGGGGCGGTGCGCACCTCGACCGGGAAGCTGATCCGCAGCCCCGAGCGGTCGACCATGGTCCGCAGCTCGCGCAGCACCGTCACCAGGGCCGCGCGCGGGACGGCGTACTCCATCTCCACGAAGCGCACCCGGCGCGGCGAGGTGAAGACCTTGTACGGGATGTCCGTGTACGTCCGCGCGGACAGGGCCTTGCTGGAGATCCGCGCGATCGCCGGAACCGTGGCCGGGACGGCGCGGCCGGCCCACTGGGCCACCTGGAAGACGCCGTTGGAGAGGAACTCGTCCTCGAACCAGCCGGCCAGCCGCCCCACCGGCTGTTCGGGGCCGGCGCTGCGGTTGTTCCGCTTGGTGTTGGTGTTGCCGGTGTGCGGGAACCAGTAGAACTCGAAGTGCTCGTTCTCGGCCCACAGCTGGTCGAACTCGGCGACGACCCGCTCGAAGGGCATGGGTTCCTCGCGCGCCGTGAGCAGGAAGAGCGGCTCCACGGCGAAGGTGATCGCGGTGACGACGCCCAGGGCTCCGAGGCCGATCCGGGCCGCGGCGAAGACCTCCGGGTTCTCCTTCTCGGAGCAGGTGAGCACCGAGCCGTCCGCCGTGACGAGTTCGAGCCCCTTGATCTGGGCGGCGATGGAGCCGGACAGCCGGCCCGTGCCGTGCGTCCCGGTGCTGATGGCCCCCGAGACCGTCTGCTCCATGATGTCGCCCATGTTGGTGAGCGACAGCCCCTCGCGCGCGAGAGCCGCGTTGAGCCTCTTGAGCGGGGTGCCCGCCTCCACCGTGACCGTCATGGACTCCCGGTCGACGGTGCGTATGCCCGTCAACAGGTGAGGGCGTATCAACACACCGTCCGTGGCGGCGATCGAGGTGAAGGAGTGCCCGGTCCCGACCGCCTTGACCTTCAGGCCGTCCTCCCGGGCCCGCCGCACCGCGGCGGCCAGCTCCTCCACCGAGGCCGGCTCGACCTGCCGGGCGGGCCGGGCCGCGACATTGCCGCCCCAGTTACGCCAGGTGCCGTTCTTCCCGCTCGCTGTGCTGCTCAACGGTGCCTCCCCGACCCGCGGCCGGCCTGCGCAGCCGGCGGTACCCGAGGAAACCGACCGCGATCGCGACGGCGCCGGACACGGCCGGAACCCCGTACCCGGCCCGCGCCCCGGCCGCGTCGATCACCCAGCCGGCCACGGAGGAGCCGACCGCGATGCCGACGGCGAGGCCGGTGCTCACCCAGGTCATGCCCTCGGTGAGCCGCGCGCGGGGTACGTGCTCTTCGATGAGGGACATCGTCGTGATCATCGTCGGCGCGATGGACAGCCCCGCTACGAACAGCGCCACGGCCAGAAGCGGCAGGTTTCCGACCAGTAGGAGGGGGATCATACTCACGGCCATCGCCCCCACGCCCAGCAGCCAGCGGCGTTCCGGCGCCCCCCGGAAGCGCAGCAGCCCGAAGACCACGCCCGCCACGCAGGAACCGGCCGCGTACAGCGCGAGGACCACGCTCGCGGCACCCTTGTGACCGCGCTCGTCGGCGAAGGCGACGGTGACCACGTCCACGGCCCCGAAGATCGCGCCGGTCGCCACGAAGGTCGCCACCAGCACCTGGAGCCCCGCCGAGCGCAGGGCGCTGCCGCCGCCGTGCTTCCCGCGCGGGTGCGGCTCCGGCTCGGTGGCGCGCTGGGCGGTCAGCCAGAAGACGCCGGCGGCCAGGAAGCAGGCGGCCAGCAGGGGGCCCGCCTCCGGGAACCAGATGGTGGACAGGCCGATGGAGATGATCGGCCCGAAGATGAAGCAGACCTCGTCCACGACCGACTCGAACGAGTAGGCGATGTGCAGTGTCGGGGTGCCCCGGTACAGCGCCGCCCAGCGGGCCCGGATCATCGCGCCCACACTCGGCACCGCCCCGATCCCGGCCGCGCAGAGGAACAGCACCCAGTCGGGACCGCGCAGATGGGCGGCGAGCAGCAGGCCGGCCGCCGCGGCCAGGGCCACCAGGGTCGCGGGGCGCAGCACCCGGCGCTGCCCGTGCCGGTCCACCAGCCGGGAGATCCGCGGCCCGATCGCGGCCGCGGACAGCGCCATGGTGGCCGACAGGGCGCCGGCGAGGCCGTACCGGCCGGTGAGCTGGGAGACCATCGTGACCACGCCGATGCCCATCATCGACAGCGGCATCCGGCCGAGGAACCCCGCGGCGGAGAAGGCCTTGGTGCCGGGCTCGGCGAACAGGGCTCTGTAGGGGCTGGGCACGCGGGTCTCCGTAAGGCGTGAAGAAGGGGCTAACAGCTTACGGGTTAGGTCACCCTAAGTCTCGCGGATTGTCCGTCGGGGGCTTATCCCGCACACCACGCCAACCCGACTCTTCATCCCGCTGTTTCCCCGCCGTCGGTGCCGGGTGGCAGGATCGACCCATGTCAGACGCGCTCGATGCCACCCCGTACGACGCCCTGCTCCTGCTCTCCTTCGGCGGCCCCGAAGGCCCCGACGACGTGGTCCCCTTCCTGGAGAACGTCACGCGCGGGCGCGGCATCCCGAAGGAACGCCTCAAGGAGGTCGGGCAGCACTACTTCCTGTTCGGCGGGGTCAGCCCCATCAACGACCAGAACCGCGCCCTCCTGGAAGCCCTGCGCGAGGACTTCGCCGGCCACGGTCTCGACCTGCCGGTCTACTGGGGCAACCGCAACTGGGCGCCGTACCTGACGGACACCCTGCGCGAGGTGGTCGCCGACGGCCACCGCCGCGTCCTCGTCCTCGCCACCAGCGCCTACGCCTCCTACTCGGGCTGCCGCCAGTACCGGGAGAACCTCGCCGACGCGCTGGCCGCCCTGGAGGCCGAGGGCCTGGAGCCGCCGAGGATCGACAAGCTGCGGCACTACTTCAACCACCCCGGCTTCGTCGAGCCCATGACCGACGGGGTGCTGCGCGCCCTGGAGGACCTCCCCGAGGACGTCCGCGCGGGCGCCCACATCGCCTTCACCACCCACTCCATCCCCACCTCCGCAGCCGACACCTCCGGCCCGGTCGAGGCCCACGGCGAGGGCGGAGCCTACGTCGAGCAGCACCTGGACGTGGCCCGGCTGATCGCCGACGCGGTCCGCGAGCGCACCGGCGTCGACCACCCCTGGCGGCTCGTCTACCAGTCCCGTTCCGGCGCCCCGCACATCCCCTGGCTGGAGCCCGACATCTGCGACCACCTCCAGGAACGGCACGCCGCCGGCGTCCCGGCCGTGGTCATGGCCCCGATCGGCTTCGTCTCCGACCACATGGAGGTCCTCTACGACCTCGACACCGAGGCGAAGGCCAAGGCCGAGGAGCTGGGCCTGCCGGTGCGCCGCTCGGCCACCGTGGGCGCGGACCCGCGGTTCGCCGCGGCCGTCCGCGAGCTGATCCTGGAGCGGGCCGCGGTGGAGCGCGGCGAGCAGGTCACCCCCTGCGCCCTCGGCGCGCTCGGGCCGAGCCACCACCTGTGCCCGGTCGGCTGCTGCCCGGCCCGCGCCCCCCGTCCCGCCGCCGCGGGCGCCGACAGCCCCTACGCGTGAGGAGAGCCGTGACCGACGCCCTGCACCGGGACCTGCTCGCACTCGCCCGGGAGGCCGCCCGCCGCGCCGGCGAACTGCTGCGCGACGGCCGCCCCGCCGACCTGGCCGTGGCCAGGACCAAGTCCAGCCCCATCGACGTCGTCACCGAGATGGACATCGCCGCGGAGAAACTGATCACCGATCTGATCTCCGGGCAGCGCCCCGAGGACGGCTTCCTCGGCGAGGAGGGCGCCTCCGTCGCGGGGACGAGCGGCGTCCGCTGGGTGATCGACCCGCTCGACGGCACCGTCAACTACCTGTACGGCCTGCCGACGTGGGCGGTGTCCATCGCGGCCGAGCAGGACGGCGAGACCGTCGTCGGGGTCGTCGCGGCCCCGATGCGCGGCGAGACCTACCACGCCGTGCGCGGCGGCGGGGCGTGGGCCGTCGGCGCCTGGGAGGGTGAGCGGGCGCTCGCCTGCCGCCCCGCGCCCCCGCTGGACCAGGCCCTGGTCTCCACCGGGTTCAACTACGTCACCGAGGTCCGCACCCACCAGGCCGAGGTCGCCGCCCGGCTCGTCCCGCTGCTGCGGGACATCCGGCGCAGCGGCTCCGCGGCGGTCGACCTGTGCGACGTGGCCGCCGGCCGGCTCGACGGGTACTACGAGCGGGGGCTCAACGCGTGGGACCACGCGGCGGGTGACCTGATCGCCCGGGAAGCGGGCGCGCTGACCGGTGGACGGCCCGGAGAGCGGCCGTCGAGGGATCTGACCGTCGCCGGGTCGCCGGGGGTGTTCGAGCCGCTCCAGCGGCTGCTGGAGGACTTCGGCGCCTGGCACGACTGAGCGCGGGCGGCACGCGCCGGGCCTGTGGGGACACGCTCGCCGACCCCCCATGGGCATGCGCGCCCGTCGCAGGCGTACGCACCCCGGCCCACGGGCATGCACGCCGATCACGGGGGTACGTACGCGAAGGGACCCCGGCGCTGGATTCGCCGGGGTCCCTCGTCGCGCTTTCGGGCCGATCAGACGCGTGACGCGCCGACCTCCACACCGTGTTCGGCGGCGAGGCGTCGCAGGTCGTCGAGCTCTGCCTGCTCCACCTCGACGAGGAAGTCGTCGCCCTCGTCACGAGCCCGCGACAGGTCGGACTCGGTCGCCCTTATGCGCTGCAGAAGTCCTGCGGTGAAAGCGTCCATGCTGCGCCCCCTCGTCCTGGGTCGTGGGTCGGGTGGCACGGATGTGCCGTAGGGAAGGGGCGATCACGTCTCTCGCGGGTGCCCAGCGCTGCCCTGCCGGGCGGCGACGGTGCCGGACATCCGCGTCCGCTCTGCGAAGCGGATGAAGCAGTACCGCATGGTGCTGCGGCACATGCAGAGCGTGATCGCGGGGTGTAAAGCCGTCCTCCCCCCGCTCCCTCCCGCGGAAACCTCAACCGGAGGAGAAATTCTCGTATTCCCGCCCCGGGACCCCGTCCCCGTGGCCAGGCCCCCGCCTTACAGCCGACTTATGGTCGAAAAGGGCAGGATGGGGGTCACACCTCACGGACACCCCTGCCCGCACGCGCCCACGGCGCGCTACGCGGGTGGACACAGGAAGGACAAGGGACGTGCGCGTACTCGTCGTCGAGGACGAGCAACTGCTCGCCGATGCGGTGGCCACCGGGCTGCGCCGGGAGGCCATGGCCGTCGACGTCGTGTACGACGGTGCGGCCGCCCTGGAGCGCATCGGCGTCAACGACTACGACGTGGTCGTCCTCGACCGCGACCTCCCGCTCGTGCACGGCGACGACGTGTGCCGCAGGATCGTGGAGCTCGGGATGCCCACGCGCGTGCTGATGCTCACCGCCTCCGGCGACGTGAGCGACCGCGTCGAGGGCCTGGAGATCGGCGCCGACGACTACCTGCCCAAGCCGTTCGCGTTCAGCGAGCTGATCGCGCGCGTCCGCGCCCTCGGCCGCCGGACCAGCGTGCCCCTGCCGCCGGTCCTGGAGCGCGCCGGCATCAAGCTCGACCCCAACCGCCGCGAGGTCTTCCGCGACGGCAAGGAGGTCCAGCTCGCGCCCAAGGAGTTCGCGGTGCTGGAGGTGCTGATGCGCAGCGAGGGCGCGGTCGTCTCCGCGGAGCAGCTGCTGGAGAAGGCCTGGGACGAGAACACCGACCCGTTCACCAACGTGGTGCGCGTGACGGTGATGACCCTGCGCCGCAAGCTGGGCGAGCCGCCCGTCATCGTCACCGTCCCCGGCTCCGGCTACCGGATCTGATCGCCGTGGCCACGACACCCACGACACCCGCGCCGCCCCATGCGCCACCGAAGCCCACCTGGGACCCCAGGAGGCCGCAGGCCCCCTTCCCGTGGCTGCGCCCGACCATCCGCATACGGCTGACGCTGCTGTACGGCGGCATGTTCCTGATCGCCGGGATCCTGCTGCTGTCGATCATCTACCTGCTCGCCGCCCAGGCGATCAGCACCGGCAACCAGCCACTGTTCAAGATCGTCAGCGGGACCCAGATCCGGGTCTCCAGCGACAACTGCCCCGCGATCAACACCACCAGCCTGCCGCTGTCGGACTTCAACGACGCGATCGCCCACTGCGTGGACCAGCAGCGCCAGGGGGCCCTGGACAACCTGCTCAGCCGCTCCCTGCTGGCCCTGCTCGGCCTCGCGGTGATCGCCTTCGCGTTCGGGTACGCGATGGCCGGCCGCGTGCTCTCCCCGCTCGGCCGGATCACCCGCACCGCGCGCCAGGTGGCCGGCTCGGACCTGTCCCGCCGGATCGAGCTGGACGGGCCGGACGACGAGCTGAAGGAGCTGGCGGACACCTTCGACGACATGCTGGAGCGCCTGCAGCGGGCCTTCACCGCCCAGCAGCGCTTCGTCGGGAACGCCTCGCACGAACTGCGCACCCCGCTCGCGATCAACCGCACGCTCCTCGAAGTGCACCTGTCCGATCCGCACGCGCCGGTGGAACTCCAGCAGCTCGGAAAGACCCTGCTCGCCACCAACGAGCGCAGCGAACAGCTGGTCGAGGGATTGCTGCTGCTCGCCCGCAGTGACAACCAGATCGTCGAGCGCAAGCCGGTCGACCTGGCCGAGGTCGCCACGCAGGCCATCGACCAGGTGCACGCCGAGGCGGAGGCCAAGGGCGTCGGCATCCGCGGCGAGCGCGCACCGGCCGTGGTGCAGGGCAACGGCGTTCTGCTGGAGCGGATCGCGCTGAACCTGGTGCAGAACGCCGTACGGTACAACGTGCCCGAGGGCGGCTGGGTGGAGGTCACCACCGACATCCAGCACGGGCAGGCGGTGCTGACGGTCACGAACACGGGGCCGGTGGTGCCGGCGTACGAGATCGACAACCTCTTCGAGCCGTTCCGGCGGTTGCGCACCGAGCGCACGGGCAGTGACAAGGGGGTGGGCCTCGGCCTGTCCATCGTCCGGTCCGTGGCCCGCGCGCACGGCGGCCACATCCTGGCCCAGCCTCGCGAGGGCGGTGGTCTGGTGATGCGCGTCACGCTGCCGTCGTGAGACGGGACCGACGCACGCGAAGATTGTTCGCTGTACGCGGAATTTTTCGGCGGCCGGATGGGCTTCTTCTTGTGTGATCGATCACATGGACGGATTTCCGGCCATGTACGCAGGGTGATCATGACAGAAGCGGGAAAGCCGGGAAAGTCCTGGTTTTCAGGGCACTTGATCACGGGAAGTACACGGTGAGGCGCCTTTGAGGTGCGGCATTCGAACCGTGTACGGTCCTCACCGCCATCCAAGCCGATCACTCTTGAGGGGTCGGGTTGGGTGTCGATTGAGTAACAGACCTTGATGTGAGGCAAAATCTCCGCCTCAGGTCGGGCACAAGTCCGGCCTCTCACGCGTTACGTGCGCTGGAGACACCGCAGACACCCAGAGGGGGAGAGCGATATGGCAACCGATTACGACACTCCACGCAAGACCGACGACGACGTCGACTCGGACAGCCTGGAAGAGCTGAAGGCCCGGCGGAACGACAAGTCCACCTCGGCGGTGGACGTCGACGAGTTCGAGGCCGCCGAGGGCCTCGAACTGCCCGGCGCCGACCTCTCGAACGAGGAGCTGGCAGTCCGAGTGCTGCCCAAGCAGCAGGACGAGTTCACCTGCATGAGCTGCTTCCTGGTGCACCACCGCAGCCAGCTGGCCCGGGAGAAGAACGGCCAGCCGATCTGCCGCGACTGCGACTGAGGACGGGTCGGCCGTGTCTGGCTCGACCCCTCCCCGGAAGCGCCGCTTCTCCCTGCGGAAAGCGGACCAAGGGCCCCTCGACGGCCCGCACGGCGCGCGTGACGACGAGCGGGGCTCCCCTGGAGCGGGAGCCCCGCTCGGACCGGCGGCCGACCGGGAGAACCCGCCCGCGTCGGCCCGGCATCCCGCACCCGTCGCCCGGCGCCGGGCGGCGGTGATGCGTGACAAGGCCCGGGAACTGGCCCAGGAAGGCGCCCGGAAGGGCGGCAGCCGCGCCCGCGCCGGGCTGGGGTACCTCGCGGACCGGATCATCGAGATCGCCCCGCGCGTCCCCGTACGCGACCTCGCGACCCTGCGCAGGCAGTTCCCCGGCCTCGGACCGGAGGAACTCGCCGACAAACTGGTGGCCGGCGCCGCCACCGCCACATCGACGGTCGGAGCAGGGATCGGAGCGGCGGCGATGCTGCCGGTGCCGCCCGCCATGCCGACCGAGCTGGCCGCGGAGATCACCGGGGTCGCCGCGATCGAACTGAAACTGGTCGCCGAACTGCACGAGGTCTACGGCGTACGCCCGCCGGGCAACCTCAAGACCCGTACCGCCGCGTATCTGTCCTCCTGGTCGGGGGAGCGCGGCATCGACGTGCTGAAGCCGTCGACGTACGACACGGCCCTGGGCGGCCGGATGAAGCGCGACCTGCGCCAGCGGATCATGAAGCGGATGGTCCGCAACCTGCCCAACCTGATGCCGTTCATGGTGGGAGCCGCGGTAGGGGCGGTCATGAACCGCCGGGACACGAAGAGACTCGCGGCCCAGGTACGAGCCGACCTGCGCAAACTCCAGGTGCCCTGGGACGAGCTGCCCGAACTGCCGGCCCTGGAGAAGCCCGAGGAACCCCTGAGACTGCGCGAACTGCCCGACGGGTCGTAACCCGCCGGAGCTCACGACGCGCGCCGGGGACGCGCGCTCCGGCGCTCTAGGCGTGCGCCGCGCGCGCCGCCTCGATCGCCGCGGCCAGCTTCTCCGGCTCCCGCGTCGACAGGTACAGGTACGGCGTCGGGTCCTGGGGGTCCGTGACCTCGACCTTCAGCGCGGTCGGGATGTAGGCGCGCAGCAGCAGGAAGGCACGGGTGTCGGCCTTGTACGTCCGCCAGGCGCGGGCCTCCTCCGCGTCCAGCACCTCGGTCGCGCCCAGCGCCGACACCGGGATCTTCGCCTCGCCCGCGACCAGGGAGTCACCCACGAGCCGGATGCGCGGGGAGCCGTAGGCGCTGGCCACCACCGCGGCCGCCGCCGTGCCGCCGACCAGGCCGCCGAGCAGCGGCAGGGTGCCGAAGGGCAGCAGGATCAGGGCGAACGAGACGCCCACCAGGAAGCTGACCAGCCACCACGAGCGGGGGGCGGTGAGGCGTTCTTCGTAGGGGGTGGCGGAGAGCTGCATGAAACCAAGCTTGGCACGGGATCCGCATCGCCCCGGCGCGCGGGTAAGGTCTGCGGCTGTGAGAGGTAGTTCCGCAGCTCTTCAGCCCCCCGCCGACGCGGCGAAACCGGTACGGCACCCCGACGCGCCCGCACCCGGGGAGCTCCTCGGCGCCCACTACGAACACTGTTTTGGATGCGGCCCCGGGCAGTCGCACGGACTGCACCTGGAGGCCCGCGCCGGCGACGGTGTCTCGCTGACCGCCGAGTTCACCGTGCAGCCCGCCCACCAGGGCGCCCCCGGCCTCGCGCACGGCGGCGTGCTGGCCACCGCCCTGGACGAGACCCTCGGCTCGCTGAACTGGCTGCTGCGGACCATCGCCGTCACCGGACGGCTGGAGACGGACTTCGTACGGCCCGTGCCCGTCGGCACCACGCTGTACCTGGAGGCCGAGGTCACCGCCGTCGCCGGGCGGAAGATCTACTCCACCGCCACCGGGCGCATCGGCGGCCCCGATGGGCCGGTCGCCGTCCGCGCCGACGCCCTCTTCATCGAGGTCAAGGTCGATCACTTCGTCGACCACGGCCGCGCTGAGGAGATCCAGGCCGCCATGAACGACCCGGACCAGATCCGGCGCGCCCGCGCCTTCGAGGTGAACCCGTGAGCCGAGACCCCCTGAACGTGCTGATCCGGCGCGTCGATCCGGACGTGCCGCTTCCGGCGTACGAGCACCCCGGCGACGCCGGCGCCGATCTGCGCACCACCGAGGCCTGCGAGCTGAAGCCCGGCGAGCGGGCCGTCCTGCCCACGGGGGTGTCGATCGCCCTGCCCGACGGGTACGCGGCCTTCGTGCATCCGCGTTCCGGTCTCGCCGCCCGCTGCGGTGTCGCCCTCGTCAATGCCCCGGGGACGGTTGATGCCGGGTACCGTGGAGAGATCAAGGTGATCGTGGTGAATCTCGACCCGCGCGAGAGCGTGCGGTTCGAGCGCTTCGACCGGATCGCCCAACTGGTCGTCCAGCAGGTCGAGAAGGTCCGCTTCCAGGAGGTCGCGGAGCTTCCCGGCTCGGCGCGGGCCGAGGGGGGCTTCGGGTCCACCGGTGGCCATGCCGCCGTGGGCGGCGGGAGCGGCACAAGCGGTCAGGCCGCCGAGGGCGGTCCGACGGGTGGGAATCGATACGCTTCGGTCGTATCCGACCGGGAAGGACAGTGACGTGTTCGGACGTCGCAAGAAGAAGGGTGCCGCCGAGGACGCGGCCGGCGAGGCCGAGCAGGTCGTCGACAGCGTCGACACCGAGGCGGACGAGGAGGAGGCCGAGCGCGAGCGCGTCCGGCTGGAGCCCGGGCCGCGGCCCGACGGGCCGTGGGACAGCAGCGAGGTGCGCGACCCGGCCGAGGGCCGCGTGGACCTCGGCGGTCTCTTCATCCCCGGCGTCGACGGCATGGAGCTGCGGGTCGAGGTCGCCGGTGACGCCATCGTCGCCGCGACCGTCGTGCTGCGCGACAGCGCCGTCCAGCTCCAGGCCTTCGCCGCGCCCAAGCGCGAGGGCATCTGGGGCGAGGTACGCGAGGAGATCGCGTCCGGCATCACCCAGCAGGGTGGCATCGTCGACGAGGTGGAGGGCCCGCTCGGCTGGGAGCTGCGCGCCCAGGTGCCGGTGCAGCTGCCGGACGGCACCGGCGGCTTCCAGGTCGTGCGGTTCGTCGGTGTGGACGGCCCGCGCTGGTTCCTGCGCGGCGTGATCTCCGGCCAGGGCGCGGTGCAGCCGCAGGCCGCCGGACTGCTGGAGCAGATCTTCCGGGACACCGTGGTGGTCCGCGGCGAGGGGCCGATGGCTCCGCGCGACCCGATCGTCCTGAAGCTGCCCAACGACGCGCAGATGGTCCCCGAAGGCGTCCAGCAGGAGGAGGGCTCGCGCTTCTCCGGGGGGATGGGCCAGCTGCAGCGGGGACCCGAGATCACCGAGGTCCGCTGACGGCTTCCGCAGCGGTACACGGGCCGTGCCCCTCGGGGGTGCGGCCCGTTCCCTTGCGCGGGCGCGCCGCCGGGGGTGCCCCACGGTGTGCCCGGTCCGGGCCCGCCCGCTCGCGCGGTTCCCCGCGCCCCTTACGGAGCCCGACTCCGACCGGTGATACTGATGCGCGGTCGACCGGGGGAGGGGACATGAGTCACGTGGTCACCGAGACCATGGTGCGGGTCGAGGACGTGCACAAGTCGTACGGACGGGGCGCCGCCGCCGTGCACGCCCTGCGCGGGGTGTCCTTCGAGGTGCCGAAGGGCGAACTCGTCGCGCTCAGAGGCCGGTCGGGATCCGGCAAGACCACCCTGCTGAACATCGTCGGCGGACTCGACGCGCCCGACCAGGGGCGGGTGGAGGTCGAGGGGCGGGACCTCGCCCGGCTCGGGGAGAGCGAGCTGCTGCGGCTGCGGCGGGACCGGGTCGGGTTCGTGTTCCAGTCGTTCGGGCTGATCCCGATCCTCAGCGCCGCCGAGAACGTGGGCGTACCGCTGCGGCTGCGCCGGGCCGAGCCGCGGGAGCGGGAGGAGCGGGTCGAACTGCTGCTGTCCCTCGTGGGGCTCGCCGGGCACGCGGCGCAGCGGCCGGGGGAGCTGTCCGGCGGCCAGCAGCAGCGGGTCGCCGTCGCCCGGGCCCTCGCCAACCGGCCGGCCCTGCTCATCGCCGACGAACCCACCGGCCAGCTCGACGCCGAGACCGGACACGCCGTCATGGAGCTGCTGCGGGCCGTCGTCCACAGCGAGCGGGTCACCGCGCTGGTCGCCACCCATGACGCGACCCTGCTGGACCTGGCCGACCGGGTGCTGGAGCTGCGCGACGGGGAGATCACCGAGCACTGACCCCCCGTTCGTCCGCGCTGGTCATCAGGGTTGCGTCAAAGTTGTCCGCCGCCGGCCCCCCGCGCCCCGTTCGCCGTGACGGCCGGCCGTAGGGTCGACGCTGCGCAGGCAACAGGCACGGGAAGACAATGGGGCCATGGCACGCGGCAAGCTTCGGATCTACCTCGGCGCGGCGCCGGGCGTGGGCAAGACCTACGCCATGCTCGCCGAGGCGCACCGCCGGGTCGAGCGGGGCACCGACTGCGTCGTCGCGTTCGTGGAGCACCACGGCCGGCCGCGCACCGAGGTGCTGCTGCACGGCCTGGAGCAGGTGCCGCGCCGGCAGCTGGAGTACCGGGACGCCGTCTTCGGCGAGATGGACGTCGACGCCGTACTGCGCCGGGCGCCCGCCGTCGCCCTCGTCGACGAGCTCGCCCACACCAACATCCCCGGCTCCCGCAACGCCAAGCGCTGGCAGGACGTGGAGGAGCTCCTCGCCGCCGGCGTCGACGTCGTCTCCACCGTCAACATCCAGCACCTGGAGTCACTCGGCGACGTGGTGGAGTCCATCACCGGGGTGCGGCAGCGGGAGACCGTCCCGGACGAGGTCGTACGGCGGGCCGACCAGATCGAGCTGGTCGACATGTCCCCCCAGGCCCTGCGCCGCCGCATGGCGCACGGCAACGTCTACCAGCCGGACAAGGTCGACGCGGCCCTGTCGAACTACTTCCGCCCCGGCAACCTCACGGCCCTGCGCGAGCTGGCGCTGCTGTGGGTGGCCGACCGGGTCGACGAACACCTGAACGAGTACCGCAGCGAGCACCGGGTCTCGAGGATATGGGGCTCCCGGGAGCGGATCGTGGTGGGCCTGACCGGCGGCCCCGAGGGGCGCACCCTGATCCGGCGCGCCGCGCGGCTCGCGGAGAAGGGCGCGGGCGGCGAGGTCCTCGCCGTGTACATCGCCCGCAGCGACGGGCTGACCTCGGCCTCCCCGAAGGAACTGGCCGTCCAGCGCACCCTCGTCGAGGACCTCGGCGGCACCTTCCACCACGTCGTCGGCGACGACATCCCGGCCGCCCTGCTCGACTTCGCGCGCGGGGTGAACGCCACCCAGATCGTGCTCGGCTCCTCGCGCCGCAAGGCCTGGCAGTACGTCTTCGGGCCCGGTGTCGGTGCCACGGTGGCCCGGGACTCCGGCCCCGACCTGGACGTGCACATCGTCACCCACGAGGAGGTCGCCAAGGGCCGGGGCCTGCCCGTGGCCCGCGGTGGCCGGCTCGGGCGGGCCCGGATCGTCTGGGGCTGGGCGGTGGGCCTCGTCGGCCCGGCGGTCCTCGCGGTGCTGCTGAACACCGTCGACCTCGGCCTCGCCAACGACATGCTGCTGTTCCTGGCCGTCACCGTCGCCGCGGCCCTGCTCGGCGGCCTGCTGCCCGCGCTGGCCTCGGCGGCCTTCGGCTCGCTGCTGCTGAACTACTTCTACACCCCGCCGCTGCACCGGCTGACCGTCGCCGACCCGAAGAACATCGTCGCCATCGCGATCTTCTTCGGGGTCGGCATGGCGGTCGCCTCGGTGGTCGACCTCGCCGCCCGGCGCACCCACCAGGCCGCCCGGCTGCGCGCCGAGTCCGAGATCCTGTCCTTCCTCGCCGGCAACGTGCTGCGCGGCGAGACCAGCCTGGAGGAACTGCTGGAACGGGTCCGCGAGACCTTCGCCCTGGAGTCCGCAGCCCTGCTGGAACGCGAGAGCGACGTGGCGCCCTGGACCTGCGCGGGCCGCGCCGGCGTCGGGCCGCCGCTGGAGCGCCCCGAGGACGCCGACGTCGACATGCCGGTCGGCGACCACATGGCGCTCGCGCTCACCGGCCGGGTGCTGCCCGCCGCCGACCGCCGGGTGCTGGCCGCCTTCGCCGCCCAGGCCGCCGTCGTCCTGGACCGCCGGCGCCTCCAGGAGGAGGCCGACCGGGCTCGCGCGCTCGCCGAGGGCAACCGCATCCGCACCGCCCTGCTGGCCGCCGTCAGCCACGACCTGCGCACCCCGCTGGCCGGCATCAAGGCCGCCGTGTCGTCCCTGCGCTCCGACGACGTCGCCTGGTCCGAGGAGGACGAGGCCGAGCTGCTGGAGGGCATCGAGGAGGGCGCCGACCGGCTCGACCACCTCGTGGGCAACCTCCTGGACATGTCCCGGCTGCAGACCGGCACGGTCACACCGCTCATCCGCGAGATCGACGTCGACGAGGTCGTCCCGATGGCCCTCGTCGGCGTCCCCGAGGACAGCGTCGGGCTGGACGTGCCCGAGACGCTGCCGATGGTCGCCGTCGACCCCGGGCTGCTGGAGCGGTCGGTGGCCAACCTGGTGGAGAACGCCGTCAAGTACAGCCCGCGCGGGCGGCGCGTCCTGGTCGCCGCGAGCGCCATCGCCGACCGGGTGGAGGTGCGCGTGGTGGACCGCGGCCCGGGCGTGCCGGACGAGGCGAAGGACCGTATCTTCGAGCCCTTCCAGCGGTACGGTGACGCTCCGCGCGGCACCGGCGTCGGGCTCGGTCTCGCCGTCGCCCGGGGGTTCGCCGAGGCCATGGGCGGCACCCTCGACGCCGAGGACACGCCGGGCGGCGGGCTCACCATGGTGCTCAGCCTCCGTGCGGCAGGACCGCGCCCCGAGCTGCTCCCCGTCGGGGAGTCCCGTACCGAACCGGAAAGGCAGGCAGCCCCATGACCCGGGTGCTCGTGGTCGACGACGAGCCGCAGATCGTGCGCGCCCTCGTGATCAACCTCAAGGCGCGCAAGTACGAGGTCGACGCCGCCCCCGACGGACGGACCGCACTCGACACGGCCGCCTCCCGCCACCCCGACGTGGTCGTCCTCGACCTGGGCCTGCCCGACATGGACGGCGTCGAGGTGATCAGGGGCCTGCGCGGCTGGACGCGGGTGCCGATCCTGGTGCTGTCCGCCCGGCACTCCTCCGACGAGAAGGTCGAGGCCCTGGACGCGGGCGCCGACGACTACGTGACCAAGCCGTTCGGCATGGACGAGCTGCTGGCCCGGCTGCGGGCCGCCGTCCGCCGGGCCGAGCCGGTCAGGCCGGGCGAGGACGACCTGACGACCGTCGAGACCGAGGACTTCACCGTCGACCTCGCCGCCAAGAAGGTCAACCGCGGCGGCAGGGACGTCCGGCTCACCCCCACCGAGTGGCACCTGCTGGAGGTGCTGGTCCGCAACACCGGACGGCTGGTGGGCCAGAAGCAGCTGCTCCAGGAGGTGTGGGGGCCGTCGTACGGCACCGAGACGAACTACCTGCGGGTGTACATGGCCCAGCTGCGGCGGAAGCTGGAGGCGGACCCTGCGCACCCGAAGCACTTCGTCACGGAACCGGGGATGGGCTACCGGTTCGAGAAGTAGGGCCGCCGCCCGGGAAGTGAGCGGGCTTACAGCCGCCGCGGTGCTCCCCGGTACGCTTCAGATATGACTGCTGTTCCTCGTTCCGAAAAGCCGGCCGGCCGGTTCCGGCGCATGCTCGACCGGCTCTCCTCGTCGCAGGCGGACCTGGAGTCCGAGGAGCTGCGCGAAGACGCGGAGACGGCCGGCTGCACGAAGATCGGCGACTGTCAGGACCGGCAGATCGTCACCGTAACTGGTACCTTGCGCACGGTCACCCTGCGCCCGCGCGCCGGAGTCCCGGCCCTGGAGGCGGAGCTGTTCGACGGCTCCGCCGCGCTGGACGTGGTGTGGCTCGGCAGGCGCTCCATCGTGGGCATAGAACCGGGGCGCAGGCTGCTCGCATCGGGCCGGATCTCGATGAGCCGGGGCCGCCGGGTGCTGTTCAACCCGAAGTACGAACTGCGACCCCTCGGACGGGAGTAGCCGGTGACGTCCCTCGACAAGCCGACCCAGGACACCGACCAGACGACCGATCCTCACGACGCCCGTGCGGTGACCGAGGCGGCGCTGTTCGAGGCGTTCGGCGGGGTCCGCGGCATGGTCGAGACGGTCCTGCCGGGCCTGCTCTTCGTCGCGATCTTCACGGTCAACAAGAACCTGCACATGGCGGCGATCGCCGCGCTGGCCCTGTCGCTGATCCTGGTCGTCGTCCGGCTGGCCATGAAGGACACCGTCAAGCACGCCTTCAGCGGTGTCTTCGGCGTGGCGTTCGGCGTGGTCTTCGCGATGTTCACCGGCAACGCCAAGGACTTCTACCTGCCCGGCATGCTGTACACGCTGGGCATGGCGCTGGCCTACATCGTCACCACCCTGGCCGGTGTGCCCCTGATGGGCCTCATCCTCGGCCCGGTCTTCAAGGAGAACCTCTCCTGGCGGACCCGCAACCCGGGCCGCAAGAAGGCGTACGCCAAGGCCAGCTGGGCCTGGGGCCTGATCCTGCTCGCCAAGTGCGCGATCCTCTTCCCGCTGTACTGGTGGGCGAACACCGCGCAGCTCGGCTGGGTCCTGGTCATCCTCAAGATCCCGCCGTTCCTGCTGGCGGTCTGGCTGACCTGGGTCTTCCTCGCGAAGGCTCCCGCTCCGATCGACGTGTTCGCGGAGATGGAGGCCGCCGAGAAGGCCGAGGAAGCCGCGAAGGCCGGGAGGGCCGAGGCGGAGCTCGGCGCGGCGCCGTCGGCCGCGGAGAGCGGCGAGACGACCGGAGGACGGCACCGCCGTCAGGCCTGAGCAGCCGTCGTACGACGCGGAAGGGCGCCCTTGCCGGCAAGGGCGCCCTTCCTGTGTGCGGGCGGTCCGCGCGTCGCGTGCGGTCAGTCCTCGCGCCGCACCGACAGCAGGTCCTCCAGCTGCTCCTCCCGGGCCTGCGCGGCCACGAACAGCAGCTCGTCGCCCGGCTCCAGGGAGTCCTCCTTGGACGGGGTCAGTACCCGGGTGCCGCGGATGATCGTGACCAGGGAGGTGTCCTCCGGCCACTCCACATCGCCGACCTGGGTGCCGGCCAGCGCCGACTCCTCCGGCAGGGTGAGCTCGACCAGGTTGGCGTCGCCGTGGCTGAAGCGGAGCAGGCGGACCAGGTCGCCGACGCTCACCGCCTCCTCGACCAGGGCGGACATCAGGCGCGGGGTGGAGACGGCGACGTCGACGCCCCAGGCCTCGTTGAACAGCCACTCGTTCTTGGGGTTGTTCACGCGGGCGACGACGCGCGGGACGCCGTACTCCGTCTTGGCGAGCAGCGAGACGACCAGGTTCACCTTGTCGTCGCCGGTCGCGGCGATCACGACGTTGCAGCGCTGGAGCGCGGCCTCGTCCAGGGAGGTGATCTCACAGGCGTCGGCCAGCAGCCACTCCGCCTGCGGGACGCGCTCGACCGAGATCGCGGTCGGCGCCTTGTCGATCAGCAGGACCTCGTGGCCGTTCTCCAGCAGCTCGCCCGCGATCGAGCGGCCGACCGCGCCGGCCCCGGCAATGGCGACCCTCATCAGTGACCGCCCTCCTCTTCCGGGCCACCGGCGAACGCCGCCTCGACCTTCTCCACGTCGTCCGTCCGCATCATCACGTGCACGAGGTCACCCTCCTGCAGCACCGTCTGGGAGGTGGGCAGGATCGCCTCGCCCAGACGGGTCAGGAACGCCACCCGGACGCCCGTCTCCTCCTGCAAGGTGCTGATCTTGTGGCCCACCCACTTCGCGGCGGTGTGCACCTCGGCGAGCTGCACACCGCCGGTGGGATCGCGCCACAGCGGCTCGGCCCCGGAGGGCAGCAGCCGGCGCAGCATCTGATCGGCGGTCCAGCGCACGGTGGCCACCGTCGGGATGCCCAGGCGCTGGTAGACCTCGGCGCGGCGGGGGTCGTAGATACGGGCGGCCACGTTCTCCACGCCGAACATCTCGCGGGCCACGCGCGCGGAGATGATGTTGGAGTTGTCACCGCTGGAGACCGCGGCGAAGGCGCCGGCCTCCTCGATGCCCGCCTCGCGCAGGGTGTCCTGGTCGAACCCGACACCGGTGACCCGGCGGCCCCCGAATCCCGGGCCCAGCCGGCGGAAGGCGGTGGGGTCCTGGTCGATCACGGCGACCGTGTGTCCCTGTTGCTCCAGGGTCTGGGCAAGAGCGGAACCCACGCGTCCGCAGCCCATGATGACGATGTGCACGACCGTCCTTCCGGTGTCCAAAAGTTACTGCTCAGCATCAGGGTCTCAGACCGGCGCCCAAAGCTACACACGGGCGCCGCGTGCCGGACACCCGCGGGCGCCGGCGGGCCGGACCCGCCGGCGAGTGATGCTGCGCACGCTGCACAGGGTCAGGATTCCGAGGCAGGTCAGAGCGAGGACCGCCCCGATCAGCTCCGCGGTCGCGGGCATGGAACCTCCGAAGTGCGATGACGAGCGGGGTTTGCCATCTAGGCACGGAGGGCACATGGACGACGGATTCCGCAGTTCCACGCACCCTGGATTTCACTCGTGAGGCAGATCCCGCACGCCGGGTGGGCGGGTGCCAGTTCGAAGGCTTACGATCCTCTCTCGTGTCCAAACTGACCGACGTGCCCAAACGGATCCTGATCGGGCGCGCACTGCGCAGTGACCGGCTGGGCGAGACGCTCCTGCCGAAGCGCATCGCACTCCCCGTCTTCGCCTCCGACCCGCTGTCCTCCGTCGCCTACGCGCCGGGGGAGGTTCTGCTGGTCCTCTCCATCGCGGGTGTGTCGGCGTACCACTTCAGCCCCTGGATCGCCGCCGCGGTCGTCGTGCTCATGTTCACGGTGGTGGCCTCCTACCGCCAGAACGTGCACGCCTACCCCAGCGGCGGCGGTGACTACGAGGTGGCGACGACCAACCTGGGCCCGCGGGCCGGCCTCACCGTGGCCAGCGCGCTGCTCGTGGACTACGTCCTCACCGTCGCCGTCTCCATCTCCTCCGGCATCGAGAACCTCGGTTCCGCGATCCCCTTCGTCGTCGAGCACAAGGTGTTCTGCGCCGCCGCCGTGATCGTGCTGCTCACGCTGATGAACCTGCGCGGGGTGAAGGAGTCCGGCAAACTCTTCGCCATCCCGACGTACGTGTTCGTCGGCGGCGTCTTCATCATGATCGCCTGGGGCGCCTTCCGCGGCCTGGTCCTCGGCGACACGATGCGCGCGCCGACGGCCGGCTACCACATCAAGGCCGAGCACCAGGGCCTCGCCGGCTTCGCGCTCGTCTTCCTCCTGCTGCGCGCCTTCTCCTCCGGCTGTGCGGCCCTCACCGGCGTCGAGGCGATCTCCAACGGCGTCCCCGCCTTCCGCAAGCCCAAGTCGAAGAACGCGGCGACCACGCTCGCGATGATGGGTCTGCTCGCCGTCACCATGTTCTGCGGCATCATCGCGCTCGCGATGGTCACCAAGGTCCGCATGGCCGAGCACCCGGCCACCGACCTGCTCCGGGGCGGCGTCCCGCTCGGCTCCGGCTACGTCCAGAACCCGGTGATCTCCCAGGTCGCCGAGGCGGTCTTCGGCAAGGGCAGCTTCCTGTTCGTCCTCCTCGCCGCCGCCACCGCGCTGGTGCTGTTCCTGGCCGCCAACACGGCGTACAACGGCTTCCCGCTGCTCGGCTCGATCCTCGCCCAGGACCGCTACCTGCCGCGCCAGCTGCACACCCGCGGCGACCGGCTCGCCTTCTCCAACGGCATCGTGCTCCTCGCGGGCGCGGCGATGCTGCTGGTGTTCATCTACGGTGCGGACTCCACCCGGCTGATCCAGCTGTACATCGTCGGCGTGTTCGTGTCCTTCACGCTCAGCCAGACCGGCATGGTCCGGCACTGGAACCGCCACCTCGCCGTGGAGAAGGACCAGGCCAAGCGCCGCCACATGGTCCGCTCCCGCGCGATCAACGCGTTCGGCGCCTTCTTCACCGGCCTGGTGCTCGTCGTCGTCCTGGTCACCAAGTTCACGCACGGCGCCTGGGTGGCCCTGCTCGGCATGTGCATCTTCTACGCGACCATGACCGCGATCCGGAAGCACTACGACCGGGTCGCCGAGGAGATCGCCGCCCCCGAGGGCCCGAGCGACGACCTGGTCCGTCCCTCCCGCGTGCACTCGGTCGTCCTGATCTCCAAGATCCACCGCCCGACGCTGCGGGCCCTGGCCTACGCCAAGCTGATGCGCTCCGACACCCTGGAAGCGCTGACCGTCAACGTCGACCCGGCGGAGACCAAGGCACTGCGCGAGGAGTGGGAGCGGCGCGGGATCGACGTACCGCTGAAGGTCCTCGACTCCCCCTACCGGGAGATCACCCGCCCGGTGATCGAGTACGTCAAGAGCCTGCGCAAGGAGTCCCCGCGCGACGCGGTCTCCGTGATCATCCCCGAGTACGTGGTCGGCCACTGGTACGAGCACCTGCTGCACAACCAGAGCGCGCTCCGCCTGAAGGGCCGCCTGCTGTTCACGCCGGGGATCATGGTGACCTCGGTGCCCTACCAGCTCCAGTCCTCCGAGGCCGCCCGGGCCCGCGCCCGCAAGCGGCAGGAATGGAACGCCCCGGGCGCGGTCCGGCGCGGCCCGGCCGTGGAGCGGCCGAAGGAGCCGTCGGGCAAGGAGTGAGGGGCCTTCCGGCCGCGGCGGGGAGGGGGAGTCCCGGACACCGGTGAGGGCGCCGGCGTGCGCTCGTGGCGGTGCCCGGGACCGTGAAGGGCCCGGGACCGAGGCCGAAGGCCGGGCGGGGAGGCCGTAGACTGGTGGGCTGTTGTCGGGCCCCGTCGCGGGGCCGCCCCCCGCCGTCGATCTGGAGTCTCCCCGCCATGCCCGCAGAACCGAAGAAGTCGCTGGTGGGGGAGGAGTACGAGGTCGAGATCGGCCCCGTCGCCCACGGTGGCCACTGCATCGCCCGTACCTCCGAGGGGCAGGTGCTGTTCGTCCGGCACGCGCTGCCCGGCGAGCGGGTGGTGGCGAAGGTGACCGAGGGCGAGGAGGGGGCCCGCTTCCTCCGCGCGGACGCGCTACGGATCCTGGAGGCGTCCAAGGACCGCATCGAGGCCCCCTGCCCCTTCGCCGGCCCCGGCCGCTGCGGCGGCTGCGACTGGCAGCACGCCAAGCCGGGAGCCCAGCGCCGGCTGAAGGCCGACGTCATCGCCGAGCAGTTGCAGCGGCTCGCCGGGCTCACTCCGGAGGAGGCGGGCTGGGACGGCACGGTGGTCCCGGCCGAGGGTGACAAGCTGCCGGCGGGGCAGGTCCCGCAGTGGCGCACCCGGGTGCAGTACGCGATCGACCCCTCGACGGGCAAGGCGGGCCTGCGCCGGCACCGCTCGCACGAGGTCGAGATCATCGACCACTGCATGATCGCGGCCGAGGGCGTGAGCGAGCTGGGCATCGAGAAGCGGGACTGGACCGGCATGGCCTCCGTCGACGCGATCGCCGCGTCGGGGTCCCAGGACCGCATGGTCATCCTGGAGCCGCGTCCCGGTGCCCGGCTGCCCCTCGTCGAGCTCGACAGGCCCGTCTCCGTCATGCGCGTCGACGAGCGGGACGGTGGGATCCACCGGGTGCACGGCCGCGCGTTCGTGCGCGAGCGTGCCGACGACCACACGTACCGGGTCGGCAGCGGCGGCTTCTGGCAGGTCCACCCGAAGGCGGCCGACACGCTCGTCACGGCGGTGATGCAGGGCCTCCTGCCCCGCAAGGGCGAGATGGCCCTCGACCTCTACTGCGGCGCCGGCCTCTTCGCCGGCGCCCTCGCCGACCGCCTCGGCGAGCAGGGCGCGGTCCTCGGCATCGAGTCCGGCAAGCGCGCGGTGGAGGACGCCCGGCACAACCTGGCCGGCTTCCCGCGGGTCCGCATCGAGCAGGGCAAGGTCGAGTCGGTGCTGCCGCGCACCGGCATCACCGAGGTCGACCTCATCGTCCTCGACCCGCCCCGCGCGGGCGCCGGCCGCGCCACGGTCGACCACCTCACCTCCCTCGGCGCCCGCCGCATCGCCTACGTCGCCTGCGACCCCGCGGCGCTGGCCCGGGACCTGGGGTACTTCCGGGAGGGCGGGTACCGGGTGCGGACGCTTCGGGCGTTCGACCTGTTTCCGATGACGCATCACGTGGAGTGCGTGGCGATTTTGGAGCCTGCTGCGAAGGGGATCTGACCTGCGGTTTTCTGGGCTGCTCAGGTGCCGACGGGTGCTGTCGACCTGTTTCCCGAAGTACATGACGTGGAGGGCGCAGCATGCTGGGGGAGCGCCCCTGAGCTGGGACTTCTGTCGGTGAAGGGAAGACGGGCACAAGTCGCTCCCGGGTCTGCGTGTGGTCCTCGCAGGTCACCCCTGCCGCTCCTGTGACGCCCGCTCTGATAGTGCATCAGCTTGCGCATGAGGTCGGCAGGGAGTGGCGTACGCCCAAGTCGAGGTAGCGCCGAATCAGGGGGTTGGCCGTGAGGACGCGGGGGTCGAGTTCCAGGCGGTGCCCGTATAGGGACCGCCGAGCCGGAAACCGTGCTGCTGACGCCCGCGGAGTTCCAGCGAGCAGTGGAGAGTGACGACTTCTTGGACTGGCCAGCTCCGTGACGCCATGAGCATTCAGTGGGTCTCCCATAACATAGCGCCAGCTCTCCCAACGCCGCCCCCTTCACAGGAGGCAGTACCGTTTACAACTCCAGCGTCGGCTACGACTACGCTGGCAAAGTGCCGGGCAAGTTCAAGGGAACCGTCTTCACTCAGGCCCGGGTGGAACTCGCCATGAGCCAGAAGGACCCGGCGGTCAATGAAAGTGCCTTGCACATCTACGACGCCCTCAACCGCCCCGAGCGCACCTTCCCCTCCTGGCCCGGCAAGAGCGTCCCGGGTGGGAGGGAACCCCTGCACCGGCTTATAGACAGGGATAAGCAGGAAGCGAACCGTGATCACTCGATCAAGGAATGCGGGAACGTGTGGGGGGGACTGGAAAGGCACCAAACTCCAGTGCGATGGATACCCCTTCGCGTCCACGAAGGAAGGATCAAACAAAGGCGACAATCGGTTCTCCGTAAGGCTGATTGATGGTACGGACAATGAGACAGGCGGTCGCAGGCTGGATCAGATGCATACCCTTAATCGAATGCTAGACGGCGACGCCTTCTATATGAAAATCACTAACTAGTCGTTGGGTGGCAGCAGCGTGGAACTGCTTCAGGAGTACAATTGCAAGGCGAAACCAGCTCGATGCTCTGTAGAGGTCATGGACGCCGAGGCTGATCTCTACGATGAGGATGCCGCGACTGCCGCCCGCAGTCAGGTGGTAGCCGGCAACGGCTACCACTTGTACATCCATACCTTGCAAGCCGACATCGACGTCGCAGTCACCATTCGCGTCTGGGATGCCCCGCCGACCGCCCCCGCGCGGGCGGAAGGCGGTGTTCCCATCAGTATCGAATCGGAAACTGGCACCCTCGTCATCTACCAACTGGAATACGGGCCCGCCGGGCAGATGACCCTCCCCCGACCCGGCGTCTATGAAGGTCATGCCTGGTGGGAGAACCGACAAGCAACGGCCGACTATTACGAGACGGCACTCGACTACCCCCCTGACGACACATTCGAGAGCCACCTCGACCAGGCATGGAAGAACTGCCCGGTCACCGAGCGCTACATCTTTGATCTCGCCTACACCGGAGAGCCCGAACCCGCCGACGGTGACTTGTGACGTTCAAATCTGTGGCCGCGCCCCTATTGCCCGCACTGTCTTGGTCAGGCGCTGAAACGGCCGAGGTGGCTACCGTTCCGGCAGTCGGTCCTTGGAACCCGTAACACGATCTTGCTGAGGTACGCGGTGTGACCAGGCGTTTCAGTTGGCGCTCGGTCAGTTCAGGTGGCACTTTGGGCGCTGGTCTCGCACGCAATGCCGGGCCTGGGGATGGTCACTTGAAGGGGCGGATCACGTGAGCGCAAGCGAGGGACGGGAGCACTGGGAGTTGCTGCCTGGAGCCGGGGTGGGGCCACTGCGGTTTGGGATGAGCCCGGCCGAGGTCGCCGACGCGCTCCGCGTCTCTGAGCCGCAGAAACGGGTGGGCGGCCCCTACGAGCAGGAAGATTTCGCCGACGGGGTGGCAGCGTTCTACGACGCGGGCAAGTTGGCGTGCATTGCCCTGGATGCGGTCACGGGTCCGCAGGTCTTGCTGGCGGGCTTTGCGCTGGCCGGCCACGATCTCGAGCAGGCGCACCAGTTCCTCCTTGACTACGCGGCCGAGCACGGGAGTTGCTTGTTGTACACCCTCGATGACTCCCTCGCCCTGACCGATCTGGGAGTTCTTCTGCGCTCACAGGAGGTCGGTGGCGTGCGAATGTCGCGGCCGGTCTTCGTGAGGGAGGACTGGTTGGAGTCGGAGTACTACCGCGATCGCCTTCCTTTGGAAGGCGTCCCGGCCACCGACGAATCGCCCTGGCCGTCGTAGATGTGCTTGCCGCTGCCGCAGTGGGACGGGCGTGACCGGTGTGACGATTCGACCGTTTTGGAGGGTGTGAGTGTTCGACCGTGGATTGTGGACGATGGCCTCTGAGCGTTGATCGAGCCGTTGCTGCCGCCCTGGCCGGCACGGCGCCGACGGTACCGCCCTGATCCCTCGCCGTCCGGCCGCCGGCGTCGCCGGATCGTCCCGGGCACCCGTTGTGGTGCCCCGGCCCTGTCGCGAGGAAGAGATCGAGCAGGCAATGGATCATCTTGTCCCGCTCTCCGGGTACCGTCAGGGTATGAGTCATCCGCACCCCGAGCTGAAAGCCGCCCCGCCCCTTCCCGAAGGAGGGCTGCGGGTCATCGCCCTGGGCGGCCTGGGTGAGATCGGCCGCAACATGACCGTCTTCGAACACGCCGGCAAGCTGTTGATCGTCGACTGCGGTGTGCTGTTCCCGGAGGAGACCCAGCCCGGCGTGGACGTGATCCTGCCGGACTTCACCTCGATCCGGGACCGGCTGGACGACATCGTGGGCGTGGTCCTCACCCACGGCCACGAGGACCACATCGGCGGCGTGCCGTACCTGTTGCGCGAGCGGAGGGACATCCCGGTCGTCGGCTCCAAGCTGACGCTCGCGTTCCTGGAGGCCAAGCTCAAGGAACACGGCATCCGGCCGCGCACGGTGCGGGTGCGGGAGGGCGACCGCCGTGGCTTCGGGCCCTTCGACTGCGAGTTCGTGGCGGTCAACCACTCCATCCCCGACAGCCTCGCGGTCGCGATCCGCACCCGGGCCGGGATGGTGCTGCACACCGGCGACTTCAAGATGGACCAGTTCCCCCTCGACGACCGCATCACCGACCTGCGCGCCTTCGCCCGCCTCGGCGAGGAGGGCGTGGACCTGTTCCTCACCGACTCCACCAACGCCGAAGTACCCGGCTTCACCACCTCCGAGCGTGAGCTGAACCCGGCGATCGAGCAGGTGATGCGCACCGCGCCGCGCCGGGTCATCGTCTCCAGCTTCGCCAGCCACGTGCACCGCATCCAGCAGGTCCTGGACGCCGCCCACCAGCACGGCCGCAAGGTCGCCTTCGTCGGCCGGTCGATGGTCCGCAACATGGGCATCGCCCGTGACCTGGGCTATCTGAAGGTCCCCTCCGGTCTGGTCGTGAGCACGAAGGAGCTGGAGAAGCTCCCGGATCACAAGATCGCTCTGGTGTGCACCGGCTCCCAGGGCGAACCGATGGCCGCGCTGTCACGGATGGCCAACCGCGACCACATGATCCGCATCGGCAAGGACGACACCGTCCTGCTCGCCAGCTCCCTCATCCCCGGCAACGAGAACGCCATCTACCGGGTGATCAACGGACTCACCCGGTGGGGCGCCCACGTGGTCCACAAGGGCAACGCCAAGGTGCACGTCTCCGGGCACGCGAGCGCCGGCGAACTCGTCTACTGCTACAACATCGTCAAGCCCCGCAACGTCATGCCCGTGCACGGCGAGTGGCGCCACCTGCGGGCCAACGCCGACCTCGCCATCCGTACCGGCGTCGACCCCGAACGGGTCGTCATCGCCGAGGACGGCGTCGTCGTCGACCTGGTCGACGGGCGCGCATCCATCACCGGCAAGGTCCCCGCAGGCAACGTCTACGTGGACGGCATGGAAGTCGGCGGCGCCACCGAAGCGTCCCTCAAGGACCGCCTCACCCTCGCCTCCGAAGGCGTGCTCACGGTGGTGGCGATCGTGGACGCGGACACCGGCGCCCTCACCGAGGCCCCCGACTTCCTGGCCCGCGGCTTCGTTCACGACGACGCCACGTTCGAGCCGGTCGTCCCCGTCATCGAGAAGACCCTGGCCACCGCGGCCGAGGAAGGCGTCGGGGATGCGCGCCAGCTCGAACAGCTCCTCGCCCGCGCCGTGGCGAACTGGGCGTTCCGCACCTACCGTCGCAAGCCCCTCGTCATTCCCGTCATCATCGACGCCTGAGCCACAGCCCGGCAGGCGTCCGGGGCCGGACGCCGATGCGTACGAGGTGTAAATCGGCCCCCCGTTCCCGATGCCAGGCTTCCTCACCGGCCCACCGGCCCACCGGGTCGGCCCGGACGCGCCCGGGGCGGCCCGGTGGCGGGAGTGGCTGCGCCGGGCGGCCCGGTGGCGGGAGTGGCTGCGCCGGGCGGCCCGCAGCCGCTCCGGCAGCCACCTGCCGCCCGAGCGGCAACATGACGGCCACCGGGAACAGCAGCGCGCACAGCCTGGTGCACGGGTGGAGGAGGAGAGGGATTCCCGCAGTCGGAGCCTCTCGACGCTGCAGGTCGCGGGGGTCGCCGCGTCTCCGGCGACGCCCACGGTGGCGGGCTCCGTACTCGCCAGGTCGTCGCACTGCGCGTACCACGCCGTCGCAGGCGTCCTCGCCCATCGGAAGGCCTGCGCCGCGCTCGGCCGCACGATGGCGCCTGACCTGTTGCCTCGTGGGGGAGGCGGAGGGATGGCGCGTCGAGTGGACGAACCCGGCGCTGGGCGAGGAGCCGGTGCGGTGCGGCATCGGCCGGGGTGTGTGCGTCGCCTTCTCGGCGGCTCGCCCGTGGAGCCAGGATCGTCCTGGCTCCACTCCATGCCGCGGGGGTGTCACTGGAACTGTGCGAAGAACCTCCAGATCTCTGCTTTGGTCCAGGTGGCCACCCCGCTCTCGCCGGAGGAGCCGTCGACCGGACCGGGGGTGTGGTCTCCGTCGAACGCGGCCCATTGGACCGGGTACCCGGCACGGCAGCCCGAATAGGTGGTCGTGATGTGCGTTCGGCTGCCGGGCGCGGGCTCGCGCGGGCTCTGGGGGGTGCAGCCGTTGTTGCGGACGAACCTGTCGCGCAGGGACCGTCCTTGCGTGATGTCGAGGACGGAGTCGCCGACGCCGTGGATGCCGAAGTAGGCGATGGGCTCGGTGCCGCCACCGCACCCGCTGATCTCGGCGCCGGACATGACCGCGACGGCCCTGAAGACGTTCGCCCGGCTGCACGCGAGCGCGTAGCTCATGCCGCCGCCCCAGCTGAACCCCGTGGCGAAACGCTGCGCCGGGTCGACGCAGAGGCCGCCCTCGATCCGCCGGATCATGTCGTCGACGAAGGTGACGTCCTCACCGCCTGAATTGGCCCAGCCGTTGCCGAGACCCTGGGGGGCGACGAGGATCGCGGTGTTCTTCGACTGTTCCTGTTGGCCGTAGTAGGACCAGGCGGTCCCGCTCGTTCCGCCCGAGGCGACGTCGGCGGCTGTTCCGCCCCGCCAGTGGAACGCGAAGATCAGCCGGTAGCGGTGGCTGTTGTCGTAGTTGTCGGGAACCCTGAGGATGAAGCTGCGGCTCTTGCCGCCGCTCTGGATCGTGTACGTACCGCTCGTCAGCGTGGGGGCGCTGCCGCATCCGCCGCCACCGGACGACAGTTTGATCATCTGCCATTGCTGGTTGGCGCCGCCCCAGTCGGTGTACTGGACGACGTTGCCCCCGTCGGCGGTGGAGGCGCCCTGCACCTCCACCGCCTTGCCGCTGTTGCGGTTGATCAGCCGGACGTGACCCGCGTCGGAGTCGGCCAGGCGGAACTGCTGGTTGGCCCCGTTGGCGTCGGCCCACTGCTGGATCGCGGCGCCGTCGGCGGTCGAGGCGCCGCTGACGTCGAGAACCTTGCCCGAGTGCCGGGCCTTGAGCCGGTAGAAGCCGTCTCCGGAGTCCACGAACCGCCACTGCTGGTTGGCTCCGTCGTTGCGCGTCCACTGGCCGACCCGCGCGCCGTCGGTGGTGGACGCGCCGGAGACGTCCAGCGCCTTGCCGCTGTTGCGATTGACCAGGACGTACCAGGCCTGGGTGTCCACCGTCGCCGCCTGGGCGGGCACCGGGTTCACCGCGACGAGCACGCCGATCGCGAGGGCCGCTGCCACCACGGCGGCGACCCGGGACCACCAGCGATGTCCTGGCGGCGGGGCGGGGGGAGCCGCACCGGAGGCCGTCATCGATCCACTCCTTCGTCCGTGGCAGGTCCCATCAGGTCCGGGTCCAGCGTTGGTTGCTGCCGTTCGAGCAGGAGTAGAGCTGGATCAGGGTGCCGTTGGCGGTGCCGGCTCCGACGGCGTCGAGGCAGAGGCCGGACTGGACGCCGACGATGGATCCGTCGGAGTTGAGGCGCCACTTCTGGTTGTCGCCGCCCCAGCAGCTGTAGATCTGGACCTTGGAGCCGTTGCCTGTGCCGGCGGCGTCCAGGCACTTGTTGCCGTAGACCCTGAGTTCGCCGGCATCGGTGTACGTCCACTGCTGGTTGGTGGCGCCGTTGCAGTCCCACAGCTGGAGCTGGGTGCCGTCGGTGGTGCCGGCGTTGGGCACGTCCAGGCAACGGCCCGAGCCGATGCCCTTGATCGTCTGTCCGGATCCGGTGGGGGGTGTCGTGGAGCCGCCGTTGAGTGCGTTGAGGACGGCGGTGTAGGCGGGCTTCTTGCTGCCGTCGCCGTTGAACAGCAGCGGCGTGTCCCCCGATCGCCAGGAGTCGGTGTCGCGCACACCCCAGACGGTGATGCCGAGGCAGCGGGAGACGGCCAGGCAGTCGTTGGTCACGTTGGCGTAGGTCGAGGCCGATGCGCCCTGGATGTCGAGTTCGGTGATGGCCACGTCCACGCCGAGAGCGGCGAAGTTCTGCAGGGTGGTGCGGAAGTTGCTGTTGTAGGGGCTGCCGCTGTTGAAGTGCGACTGGAAGCCGACGCAGTCGATCGGCACGCCGCGCTGCTTGAAGTCGCGGACCATGTTGTACACGCCCTGGGTCTTGGCCCAGGTCCAGTTCTCGATGTTGTAGTCGTTGTAGCAGAGCTTGGCCGCAGGGTCGGCGGCGCGCGCGGTGCGGAAGGCGACCTCGATCCAGTCGTTGCCCGTGCGCTGCAGGTTGGAGTCCCGGCGGCCTCCCGAACCGTCGTCGGCGAAGGCCTCGTTGACGACGTCCCACTGGGCGATCTTGCCCTTGTAGTGGGCCATCACGCCGTTGATGTGGTCGATCATCGCCTGGCGCAGCTGGCTGCCGCTGAGGCTCTGCATCCAGCCGGGCTGCTGGGAGTGCCAGGCCAGAGTGTGACCGCGCACCTTCTTGCCGTTCTGTACCGCCCAGTTGTAGACGCGGTCACCGGCGCTGAAGTTGAACTGGCCCCGCTGCGGCTCGGTGGCGTCTATCTTCATCTCGTTCTCGGGCGTCACCATGTTGAACTCGCGGCTGGCGATCGCGGTGTACGCCGAGTCGCCCAGCCTTCCCGAGGCGATGGCGGTCCCGAAGTAGCGGTTGCTCTGCGCCGCCGCGGCGCCCAGCGTGCTCTCGGCGGCGTGTGCGGTCGGCGGTGCGGCCAGTGCGGTGACCGCACCGAGGACGCCGACGACCAGCGTCAGCAGCAGACCGCGGATCTTCCGGCGGATAAAGGGTCTGGGAAGGGCGTACGAGCCCATGACTGTGCCTCCAAGTCGGACATCACGGAACGCGTGAAGAGCCAGGGTGCGCCGGTACGAACCTCACCGGAACGGAACAGGGTGGCCCAGGTGCCCCGGTGGGGGCGCTTTCTCCGGCAGGAATGATTGAGGTGTTGACGAGGCATCGTCAATACTCCTCACAAGAAAACATTCTGTTTCGCCTTCGAAACATTCGAAATCCCGCGTACGGCGGCAAACCCGCGGTGCTGTCCTAGCTGGACACCCCCACTTCGATGCCCGACGGGTCGCGATTCCGTCATTTTTCGGCGCCATGGACAGCGTCTCGCGCCGATGTGTCCACGAATGTTTCGATCCGCAGGGCGACATATGCGAGAGGTGTTGACGCTGTTCATCGGTTCCTTATCATTCAGCTTGCTCGGTACGTCGACCCTTGTTCGGTATACGGAACGCGTCGAGTCGCTTCACCGCACGACCCGGGCACTCGGCCGTCCCAGCCTCCACCGCCGGCCCCCTGCCGACCGACGAACGGTCTGCCGCTGTGCTCACGGGCCGTTGCACACCGCACTGCACCGACAGTCCGGACCACCTCTGACGAGGCCGACCGGAACCGCCCACTCAAGGTTGAGGAAGTCCCCATGCACAGAGGAAGTTTCGGCCGCAGGCATGCGTCTGCGGTGCTCGCCGCCGCGGTTGCGGTCCTGTCCGCGTTGGCGGCGATGCTCGTCGCCACCCCGGCTCAGGCGGCTTCCACCGGCGCCTTGCGCGGTGTCGGTTCGAACCGGTGCCTCGACGTACCGGGTGCCGGCCAGACCGATGGCACGCTCCTACAGGTGTACGACTGCTGGGGCGGCACCAACCAGCAGTGGACGCTGACGGACAGCGGCCAGCTCACCGTGTACGGGAACAAGTGCCTGGACGTTCCGGGTCACTCCACCACGGCCGGGACCCGGGTGCAGATCTGGACCTGTTCCGGCGGCGCGAACCAGCAGTGGCGGGTCACCTCCGACAGCACGGTCGTCGGCGTGGAGTCCGGGTTGTGCCTGGAGGCCGCGGGCGCCGGAACGGCCAACGGCACGGCGGTGCAGGTCGGGACGTGCAACGGCGGCAGCAGCCAGAAGTGGACCGGCCTGTCCGGAACCTCGACCCCGCCGGACGGCACGTGCGCCCTTCCGTCGACCTACCGGTGGACGTCGACGGGCGTGCTGGCGCAGCCGGCCAACGGGTGGGCTTCGGTGAAGGACTTCACCACCGTGACGTACAACGGCAAGCACCTGGTCTACGCGTCCAACGTGTCGGGATCGTCGTACGGCTCGATGATGTTCAGCCCCTTCACGAACTGGTCGGACATGGCGTCGGCCGGCCAGACCGGGATGAGCCAGGCCGCGGTGGCGCCTACGCTGTTCTACTTCGCGCCCAAGAACATCTGGGTGCTGGCGTACCAGTGGGGTGCGTCGCCCTTCGTCTACCGCACGTCGAGCGACCCGACCAAGCCCAACGGCTGGTCCGCTCCGCAGCCGCTGTTCACCGGAAGCCTCCCCGACTCCGGCACCGGTCCGATCGACCAGACCCTGATCGCCGACAGTCAGAACATGTACCTGTTCTTCGCCGGTGACAACGGCAAGATCTACCGGGCGAGCATGCCGATCGGCAACTTCCCGGGCAACTTCGGCTCGTCGTACACGACCGTCATGAGCGACACCACGAAGAACCTGTTCGAGGCGCCGCAGGTCTACAAGGTCCAGGGCCAGAACAAGTACCTCATGATCGTCGAGGCGCGGGGTGCGAACGAGCAGCGCTACTTCCGCTCCTTCACCGCCACCAGCCTCAGCGGCTCGTGGACGCCGCAGGCCGCCAGCGAGAGCAACCCCTTCGCGGGCAAGGCCAACAGCGGTGCCAACTGGACCAACGACATCAGCCACGGTGACCTCGTCCGCAACAACCCCGACCAGACCATGACCATCGACCCCTGCAACCTGCAGCTCCTCTACCAGGGCAAGTCCCCGACCGCGACCGGCCCGTACGACCAGCTGCCGTGGCGTCCGGGTGTCCTCACCCTGCAGCGCTGAACCGGCCTGTGCACCGCCGGCGGCCGGCCCCATCGGGCCGGCCGCCGTGTGCTCTTCGACGCACACGCGGGTCACAGAGGCCTCCCCGGGCCGTACTCGCTTCGTGCGCCGGCTGCCTAACGCTCGGGAGAAGCGGGCCATGGGGTGATCCCGGCCTGGTTCGGGCCGTTCGTGGATGCCTGCTTCGAAATGGTCACCGGGTCCGGATCCATGGGACGCCGCGGCGCGGCGTCTTCTGCCGTGGGCCTGGACCTCGCCAGCCACAGGGCGGTGAACACGGCGGTGGCCGAGGTGATGGCGCCGGCCGTGAGGAAGGCGCTGTCGAGGCCGGTCTCGAAGGAGGCGCCGTCGGATTGCCGGGTGCGGACGACGGCTCCGAGTACCGCGACGCCGAGCACCGCGCCGATCTGCCGGGTGGTGCTGCTGATGCCCGAGGCGAGGCCGCCTTCCTGCGGGCCGACCGCTTGGATGGCGGCTCCCGTCAGGGGGGACATGGTCAGGGCGAAGCCGGTGCCGACGACTCCCAGCCGCCACCACACGTTCCCGTAGCCGGTGTCGGCGTGCACCAGGCCGAGGGCCAGCAGTCCCAGGCCGGCCAGGGCCAGGCCGGTGGTGACCACCACGCGGAAGCCGTACCGGACCGCGAGCCGGCCCGCGTACGGGCTGACGATCACCATGGCGAGGGAGGTGGGAAGGGTCTGCAGGCCGGCGCGCAGGATCGAGCTGCCCTGGACGTACACGAAGAACTGGGAGAAGAAGAACGACGAGCCCATCAGCGCGAACCCCACGACGGTCATCGCGGTGTTGGACACGGTGAACAGCCGCTGCCGGAACAGCCGCAGCGGCAGCATCGGTGCGGAGCGGCGCGCTTCGACGGCGACGAAGGCGGCGAGGAGGACCGCCGCGGCGGTGAAGCTTCCCAGGATCACCGGTGACGTCCAGCCGCGGGCCCCGCCCTCGATCAGCCCGTAGGTCAGCACCCCCACCCCCAGCACGGACAGCACCGTCCCCGGGACGTCGATGGCCGGGGCGCCCGGATTGCGGGTCTCTTCCAGACCGCGCCGACCGGCCAGCAGAAGGACCACGCCGATGGGCAGGTTGACCAGGAAGACGGCCGGCCAGCCGAAGGCGTCCGTCAGCACGCCGCCGGCCACGGGGCCCGCGGCCAGACCGATCCCGCTGAAGCCGGCCCACAGTCCGATCGCCTTGATCCGCTCCTGCGGCACCGGATAGGCCGCGGCGAGCAGGGCGAGCGAGGCCGGACTCAGCGCCGCGGCCCCGATGCCCTGCAGCACCCGGCCGGTGACCAGCCAGCCGAGCGAGGGTGCGAGGCTGCACAGCACCGACGCGGCGGTGAACACCACCACGCCGGTCAGGTACACCCGCTTGCGGCCGAACCGGTCGGCGAAGATGCCTCCGGACAGCAGCAGCATGGCGACCAGCAGGACGTACGCGTCGACGATCCACTGAAGGCCGGTCAGCTGCGTGTGCAGCCGGTGCTGCATGTCGGGCAGTGCCGCTCCGACGATCGTGTTGTCGAGCAGGACCATGAACTGGCCCAGGCAGGTCACCGTGAGCAGCACGGCCCGGTCCGCTCGTCCGCCTGTGACCGTGTGCGATGCGGCCATGGGGTTGCCCTCTCCCTCGTCGGTGGCGCCCGGCCGCGGTCGACACGGGTGGCGATACGCCTGGGCGCGCTAAAGCAGTCGATGACTGCGTTAGGCGACTATAGGGAGGGGTGTTCCGCAAACGCAAGCATCAGCTGCGTTAGGGTGGTCGGCGTGAACGAACCACAGCGGGCCCGGCGGCCCGGCGGGCGCAGCGCCCGCGTCGGCGCGCAGGTGCACCAGGCCGTCACCGACCTGATCGGCGAGCGCGGCTACGGCAACTTCACCGTCGGCGACGTCGCGGCCCGCGCGGGTGTGGCCGACAGCAGCATCTACCGCCGGTGGGGCAGCCTGGAGACCCTGCTCACCGACGTCGCGCTCACCCGCCTCAACGCGCAGTCGCCGATGCCCGACACCGGGAGCCTGGCCGGCGACCTGCGCACCTACGCGGCCCAGGTGGCCCGCGAGATCACCGGACCCGACGGCCCGGCGGTGCTGCACCTGGCCGTCGCCCTGTCGAGCAGCGGTCAGCGGGGCCTCCAGGCCGGTGCCGCCCTCCGCGCCGAACGCACCCGGCAACTGCAGGCCATGCTCGATCGCGCCCGCGACCGCGGCGAGACCGCACCCGACGCCTCCGACGTGCTGGACCACATCCTGGCCCCGATGTACATCCGCGTCCTGTTCGGCCTGGTCCCGCTCACCCCGGAGTACATCGACGGGCTGGTCGACCGGCTGCTGTGACCTCGACCCGGCTCCCGCGGCCGGCGTGGGCGGAGTACGCGCCCGAGCGGCGGACGTGCTCCGTCTGGTGCGGCGAGGCCCGCGCCGCACCCTCCTGGTGTCAGGCCCCTTCCCTGGACGTCCGGTCGCCCGGGGCCGTGTCGGATCGTCCGCCGGCAGGTGCGCCCCGGCGGCGCAGCCGACGCCGGAGGGCCTCCGCGAGGTGCCCCGCGCAGCACGCCGACGATGCCGCGCAGCAGAGTGCCACCGCGGCGGCCGACAGCTTCAGCGCGACGCGGTCCGGTGCCGCGGGCGGGGGGCCCATGCGGTCGGCGACGTGGTGGCGCGGATCGATCGTCAGCACGACCCGCGTCCCGGCCGGTGGCTGCCCTCCCCGGAGTCGGTGCGTGGTCCCGTCCGGCAGCCGTACGACGATCCCGGACGCGGTCCCGTCCGGCGTCGGCGACTCCCACCGCCGCGTCACGACGCCGGTCACCGCGACCCCGCGGTCGTGCAGGGCCTGCTGGTCGGCGTCCTGCTCCCCGAAATACAGCACACCCCCGTACGCGCACACCATGAGGAGACCCACGCCGCCGCCCAGGACGTAGGACGCCGTCTCGCGGCCACGGGAATGGAGGTACGCGGCCGCCGGCACGGGGACGAGGAGAGCGACCGAGGTCCCGCCGCACGCCATGAAGACGGCCGTCGGAAGCCGGTGTCCGTGGGCCCACAGGGCCAGCGGCGCCCATGCCGTGAGCAGGGTGAGGAGAGTCGTCACGAAGGATGTCGCGGTGAATGCTCCCAGCCACCCGGCGGCGTACCCGGCTGCCCGCAGCACGGCCGGTCCCCACGAACGCACCATGCCGCCAGCGTGACCGCGGCTCGCGGCCCCGGGCAAGCTCCCCGCTCGCCCGGGTTCCAGCCGATGTCGGGTCCGTACGCGCCGCGTGGGGCGAGCGCCGGCGCCACTGCCGGTGGCCTCCGGGATCCGGCGGGCCCCTGACCAGCGGACGTGGGGGTCAGCGGACCGGGATCGGCAGGAGGCCCTCCGTGTACTGGGCGCGGCCGTGACCGAAGGACCAGTCCTGGGGGCCGTTCTCCACGATGCTGATGAAGAGGTCCTCGCCGGCTGTGCCGAGGGGGTCGAGGCGCTCGGCGATGGTCCGGTAGACGAGCTGCTTGACCTCGGTGGTGCGGCCGGACCGGGTGAAGATCTGGATCATCACCAGGCCGTCGGTGCGTTCGAAGCCCAGGCCGGTGTCCTCGGCGATGACGTGGTCGGCGTCGTGCTCGGTGATGATCTGGAAGCGGTCCCGTTCGGGGATCTCCAGGACCTCCACCAGGGCCCGGTGGACGGCGTCGGCGAGGGCCCTGACGTCCTCGGGACGGCGTCCGCGGATGAGGTCGATGCGTACGAGGGGCATGCTGTCCGTTTCCTTGCCTGGGGGAGGGGCCGACGGCACCCGGGTGCCGAGGGGTGGGCATCGTCTCGCTCACCCCGCCGACGCTAGGCAGAGCCCGGCACCGCCGGAAATGCCTGGCGTACCGCATCCATGCGCGGCGGGCATAGACCCGGCTCACCGCCCCGGGCGCCACGGTCACTGCGATGCCGTGCGGACGGCGGTCTCCAGGAACCGGCGGACCAGGGTCCGCTGGACGTCGGGGAAGTGGACCAGGCTGACGGGGCTGGTCGGGGCGCCCGTGAGCGCGATGAAGCGGAGCGCCGGGTGCCGGGTACGGCGCCGGGCGACCTCCGGGACGATGCCGATGCCCCGGTTCGCGGCCACCGACTCCAGCCACTCGTCGTAGTTCGACGTCTCGATGATCCGTTCCGGGCGCTGGTCCGCCGGCCACGACCAGGGGCCCGTCGTACCGCTGACGGTGTTGACGACGAGCGGCCAGGACCGGACGTCGGTCCAGTCCAGACGGCCGAGGCGGGTCAGGTCGCAGTGCTCGGAGCACACGGCGATCCGCGGCTCGTCGAACAGGTGCAGGACACGCGCGCCTCGGGGTGGGTCGACGGCGCCCCGGACCACCGCGATGTCGAGCGCGCGCCGGCGCAGGGCCTGGAGGGGATCGTCGGTACGGCTCAGGGTGACCGTCGCTCCCGTGGCCCCCTCGAAGCGGCTGACGGTGCGCTGCGCCCAGGGGTCCGGGAGCAGCCAGCTGAAACCGAGCCGCAGGGTGACGCGGCGGCTCGCCACGGCGAGGGCCTGGTCCAGGGTGGCCAGGACCTGCTCGGCGTGCACCAGGAACTCCGTGCCGGTGTCGGTCAGTTCGACGTGCCGCGAGGAACGGTCGAGCAGGCGGACGCTGAGCCGGGACTCCAGCTGCGCGATGGTGCGGCTCAGCGCGGGCTGCGTGATCAGCAGTTCCCCGGCGGCCCGCGAGAAGGAGCGGTGGCGGGCCACGCACGCGAAGGCGCGCAGGTGCCGCAGCTCGACGTCGACGCTCATCGCGGCCCCCTCGCCCACGGCTGCCTGTGGTGCACGGCGCCAGCTTAGGCGGCGGTCCCTCCGGTCCCTCATGTCCCTCCGGTCCCTCCGGCTCGTCCGTGGCCGGACCCGTCGTCGCCCGCGGTGACGGGACGTCCCACACCCCCGGCCCGCAGGCCGGTCCGCTGGTCACCGGTTCCGGGGCCGCCCGGCTCGCCGGCGTGACCCGTGCCGCGGTCTCCGGCAGCCCGGCGAACTCGGACCGCTCCGCGAACAGGCGGCACCTTCCGGTTCGTCACAGGGGCGTGGGCGTGGGCGGTCCGCGGAGGGACCTCGCCGGACAGCGCCGCCACGGTGCCGCACTCCCGGCGCCGCACACGTGCGAGGAGCCGGCGCGGAAGACGACCGAGCCGAGCCTTCCGCCGGTTCAGCGGGGGACGAAGGGACTGGGCTCCCCGCTCCACGACACCGCCAGCGCCTCCCGCGCCCGGGTGCACGCCACGAACAGCAGACAGCGCTCGCGCAGCAGATCCGACTCGTGCTGCAGCGCGTCCACCGACGCCGGAGTGACCTCGCGGGCGAAGGGCACCGCGCCCGCCGTCACGCCCAGCACCGCCACGCAGCGGAACTCCAGCCCCTTCATGGCGTGCATGGTGGCCAGCCGGACGCCCTCGACCTGCGGCCCGGGGTGGTCCTTCACCCGGACCACCGGCACCCCGGACGCGGACAGCCTCTCGTACGCCTTGTCCAGCAGCAGGTTGAACCGGGTGCACACACCGATCTCCGAGGGGCGGACGCCCTGGGCGATCCAGCCCCGCACCCGCTCGACCAGCGCGGCGACCTCGGCCTGCTCGGAGCCGTGACCGTCGACGTGCGGGCGGCGGCCGTGCAGCAGGGAGCGGTAGCCCGCGAGGGAGTCGGCGCCGTCACCCGCCAGGTCCTCGACGGTGACGGGGCTCAGGATCCTCGTGGACCAGGCCAGGATCTCCTCGGTGCTGCGGTAGTTGACGCGCAGCCGGTGGGTCCGGCCGGTCACCGCGATGCCCAGGGAGGCGAGGGACACCCGGGAGTCGTAGATCCGCTGGTGGGGGTCGCCGGTGACGAACAGGTCGTCGCTGCCGGGCGCCACCGAGCCGCGCAGGACACGCCACTGCGCCGGGTGCAGGTCCTGGGCCTCGTCCACCACCACGTGGTCGTGGGTGGGGGAGGAGGCGGCGAGCAGCTCGGCGGCCCGCGCGCATATCCGCAGGTGCGTGGTCGCCTTCTGGTCGCGGAGCATCGACTCGAACAACTCGACGGCGGGCCACAGCCGTTCGCGCCGCGACGGGGACAGCGCGGTGCCGCGGCCGCGCCGGGAGGCGGCGCGGTAGGCGTCCAGGGTGCGCAGGTCCTGGGCGAGGATCACATGCCGGTACTCCTGCGCCAGGAACCGCTCGGTCCACGGCAGACCGAGCTTCTTGACGACCCGCTGCCACAGCTGCCGCTCCTCCCGGTCACCGATCGGGGCGGGCACCCTGCCGTCGAGGCGGCCGACGACGCCGTGCGCGTGGGCGTCGACGGTGGTGACGTCGACGCGCGTGAGGAGGCGGGCGTCGCCGTCCAGCAGGACGGACAGGTTCTCCCGCAGGGACGCCGCCAGGGCGCCCGTGAAGGTGGTGAGCAGCACGCGGCTGTCGGGGGAGCGGGTGAGCAGGTGCTTCACCCGGTGCAGTGCCGCGACGGTCTTGCCGGTCCCCGGGCCGCCCGTGACCTGCACGGGGCCGCCGTACGACACCCGGTAGGCGACGCGGCGCTGGGAGGGGTGCAGGAACACCCGCCAGGCGGCGAAGGGCTTCTCCAGGATGCCGGCGAGTTCCTCCGGGCCGGTGACCAGCGTGATACGGCTCGTGGTGTTGGCGATGGCCGCGGCGAGGCTCCGGTCCGGGTCGGGGCCCGCTTCGGCGGGCCGCCGCACCGCGACCACGTCCCGGTACACCTCCTCCGGGCTGAAACCCTCGGCCAGGTACTGGAGGACCTCGCACTGGTCCTCCGGCAGCAGCGTCTCGAAGGCCCGCAGCTGCGCCTTGCTCACGATGGTCCGTACGGCACGGAGCACCTGGTCGTCGATGCCCAGATCGCGCAGCACCGTGTCCGAGTACGCGGCGAAGAGCAGGGAGTCCGCCGCCTCGGCCGCCTTCTCCAGGGCCGGGGTCAGCTCCTCGATCGCGACCACGTTGCGGACCTCCAGGGCCCGCGTGGCGGAGTTCGTCGTGTACAGGCGCTTCGCGGCCCAGGAGTAGGCCTCGTCGTGGGGGACGACGTTGACGAGCAGGAAGACGTCACTGCCGTCGTCCGGGGCGAGGACGACACCCCGCCAGAAGTCGTTGACCCGGATGGTCCGCATGCGCGGGTCGCGGGCGTTCACCACGGACTCCAGGTGCAGCCCCTTGTCCGCCTGCAACTGCGCCACGCTGAGCTGCTGGAACTTCTGCATGGCCTTGCGCACGCCGGCCTTGACGGGCCGTTCCAGGACGTCGTAGCTCTCCCAGAAGCTGTTGGCGAACGCGAGCTGCGGCACGAGGCGGACTCCCCCCTGGACGGACACTGCGCAGTGGATCATACGCGCGGGGTGTCCACCAGCCGGGCGGCCACCTCGCCGATGTCCGCGAGCAGTTCCGGGGGCTCCTGGTCCAGGTCGAGGGCGTGCTGGTGGATGACGACGCCGGTGTGCCGCACGGTGTGGGCGGCGTGCGCGGCGTTCCCCTTCGCGTACACCAGGTGCCCCTGGGGCAGGCCCAGGGCGGTGCAGTACGCGAGCATCTGGTAGAGGTCGGCGTCCGGGAAGCCGTCCCGTTTCTCGGCCTTGTACTTGGCGTCCACGACGGCCCGCACCGCGCCGTCCGGTCCGTAGAGCACGAAGTCGGGCTTCATCCGGATCGCGGCGGCGACGTCGAGGTGGTGCGGGTCCTGGAACCGCGCCGTGTGCCCGTGGGCACGGCAGGCCTCCCGCAGCGCCACCGTCACGAAGTCCTCGAAGAGCTTGTTCATGTCGAACAGGAAGCCGTCGACCCGCAGTCCGCCCGGGGCGTGCTCCGCCGAGGTGTCCTCCAGCACGGCGCCGGCCAGGCGCAGGGCCTGGTGGTAACGGGAGTTCAGGCGCGTCGGCCGCCACGCCGGCAGCGGCCGCCCGCGCGCGATCACCTCGACGTCGGCCAGCCGGGCACGCTGGTGGAGGAGCCTGCGGCGCACCTCGCCCGGCAGTCCGGGCAGTCGCAGCAGGCGCTCCACGGCCGTGCGCAGGATGCGGTTCTCCGCGATGTCGGTCGTGAACTCGTCGTACGCCGCCTCGACCGGCAGCATGGCCCCGAACCGCCGCCGGATCTGCTCCGTCTCCCGGATCCGGCCGCGCACCACCAGGGAGGACTCCTCCGTCGCCCGGTACCCCTGGAGGAGCCCCCGGCGCAGGGCCCGGTCCACCTGCCGCTCCACGGCGTGGGCGAACGCGGGCAGGAGACCGCGGTGCCCGGCCGTCCCCACGTCCCCGTCCCGCCAGAAGTCCGCGGCGTTCAGGCTGTGGCCGAGGAGGAAGAACAGGCGCGCGACCGGAACCTTCGGCGCGATCCGCACGGTGAACGAGCCGGCGCCGCCCGGTGCCGTGACGGTCACCGCACCGACCTTGCTGCCGGCCCGCAGCGACCAGCGGCCGGGGGCCCACGGATCCGGAACCGCCTCCACGACACCCGCCGACGCCAGCGCACGGCCCACGGCGTCCGGCAGGGCGACACCGACGGCGGGCGCGTGCTCGACCAGGTCGACGGCGGGCGTCACCCGAGCGACTCCCGCAGAGCCGCCAGACCGTACCGTTTCTCGACGTCCACGCCCTCGCCGTAGTGGTGCTCCTCCAGCAGCGGCAGGATCCGGGTCCGCCAGGTGCGCTCCAGACCGCCCTCCCGGTAGACGCCCTTCCTCATCAGGTACGAGGGACCGATGCGGAAGTCCGGGTCCTCGATACGCGCGTTCAGCGCGTCCAGCAGATCGGCCGGCTCGGCGCCGCGGCCCTCGCGCCGCAGCCAGCGGCGCAGCAGCCCGCGCGTCGGCTCGGTGCGCGGCGACAGCTCCACGAACGCGAAACGCCGCCGCATGGCCGCGTCGACCAGGGCGATCGAGCGGTCGGCGGTGTTCATGGTGCCGATGACGAACAGGTTGGGCGGCAACGCGAAGTCGTCGCCGGAGTAGGTGAGGCGCACCGACTTGTTCCGGTACTCCAGCAGGAAGTACAGCTCGCCGAAGACCTTCGCCAGGTTGGCGCGGTTGATCTCGTCGATGATCAGGAAGTGCGGGATGTGGTGGTTGCCCTCACGGGAGGCGAGATCGGCGAGTTCGCGCAGGGGACCGGCGGTGAGCCGGAAGGCGACCTGCCGTGTCCGCGGGTCCTCCTGGGGACGGAAGCCCTCGAAGAAGTCCTCGTAAGCGTAGGAGGGATGGAACTGGACGAGCTTCACCTGCTCCGGTCCGCCACCGAGGAACTCGGCCAGTTTCAGGGCGAGGTACGTCTTGCCGGTGCCCGGCGGGCCGTACAGCACCAGCTGGCGCTCGTCGCACAGCAGGTCGCGCACCTCGCGGAGCCAGTCGGCGTCGTGGACGAGGAGTTCGGCGGCCAGCTCCCGCGTGGGGACGGGAAGCTCCGGTTCCCGGCGGGCGGTGAGGACGGGCAGCTCCACGCTCGGGTCACGGTCGGCCGCCTCGGCCTCCTCGATCAGCTCCTCGTCGCTTATCCCCAGTCCTTCGACCAGGTCCCGGACCGCCGTCAGGTCGATCACGTCGTGCTGGGCGGACAGCTTCTGCTGAAGTGCTTCCGGCAGGTCCTCGTACGGGTGTCCCTGCTCCGCCCAGTCGACCGGACGGCGCAGGTCCGACCGGCCGTCCTCGGACGCGACCCGTTCCGCGCCGCCCGCGATCCTTCCCAGGTACAGCCGGCCGCCCGAGATCGTGCACACCGTGTCGCCCGGCCGCATCCGGGAGAGGAACATATGCAGTTCCTCGACCAGCTGCACCTTCTGGTTGTACGTCGCCGTGGAGGCGTAGTCCTCCTCCACTGCCGTCCGCAGCCGTTCCTTGCTGACGCCCTGCTCGATGCCCTGACGCAGGTGCCGTGCCTGGAGCGTCACCAGCCCCTCGGACAGCCACAGCCGCCGCACGAGGTCGAGACCGGAGACGTTGGAACCCCGGACCAGCCAGGTGCGGTGGGCGCCCCACCACACCTGGTCGAGGTAGTCGGAGAGGGGATGGCCGTCGGGCGACTTCCACTCCAGCCAGCCGTTGGCACTGCGGCCGAGCAGGATCTCGGCGGCGGCCGTCGGCGAATTGCACTCGACGTCCTCGACGAGCTCCATCCAGCCGGGCCAGGTCTCCGACTCGACGAAGACGTCGTCCGCGATCAGCCGCTGCCGCAGCCGGTACGACGACGGGATCCGGACCGGAAAGGACGGCACCACCTCCGGCCGTCCCGGCGAACCGGCCAGCACGACGAACTTCTGGCTCCCGTTCGTCCCCTTCTCCGTCAGCAGCCGTCCCCGGGCCTCGGGACCGCCGCCGGGCAGTCGCAGCCGGAACTCCGGATACCCCTCGGCCATGGAATTCGCCCCCCTGTGGATGCCGTCCCGATCTGCTCCGCAGCGTACTGGCCGGCACTGACAACCCCCTGCGGGCGGACCCGCACCGCTCCTAGGATGATCACCACGGTGCGGCATGCGGAGGGGACACATGACGGACGACAGACGGGACGGCCCGGCGGCCGAAGCGTTCCGGCGAGCGCGCTCCCGGTGGCTCGAGGGCAGGATCCGGGAGCTGGCCGCCGTCCTGGAGGCCACCGCGCCCGGCCTGTACCGGCTGCTCCCCGCCGACCTCGGCGACCCGCGCACGGCGGCGGCGGTCACCCTGGCGCGGATCGCGGCCGACGAGGCGCGGGCGCAGCCGGTGGCCGATTCCGTCGGCTGGCTGGAACGGCTGATCCCCGGCGGTTACCGGCACGACCTGGCGGCGGACGTCCGCGAGGTGCGGTCGCTGATCGCCGACAGCGGCGAGCCGGCCCTGTGGGCCTGGAACGCCGAGGGCTGGGAGGAGATGCTGCTGTGGTGGTGGCGCCGCCACCAGCCGCGCACCGGGGACCCGGAGCGGGACTTCGCGGACTGGCGGGCCCGCTGGTCCGCGGAGGTGCCGTGGAACGGCGACATCGACCGGCCGGAGGAGGCGCCCCGCCACTACGGCCGCGCCCTCGTCACCCCCTCGGAGTTCCTCGCCCGCGAACCGGAACCGCTCCGTCTGCTGGCCCGGGCGGTGATGGGCGCGCCCGCGGCGGTCGCCGCGGTGGAGGACGCCGTACTCCTGCGCGAGGAACACCTCCGGGGCGCCGGGCACCTCAGGTGGCTGGCCGAGCAGCAGGCCGTGGTGGAGCAGGCGGAGGCCTGGCGGCGGGCTCAGCAGAAGACCGGCTCGGAGGCCCAGCGGGCGTTCCTCGCCGAGCTGTCCGAGGCGTTCGCACGGTACGTGTCGCTGGTCCTGCGACCGGTGGTCGACGCGCTCTCGGCCTGCGAGCGGGCCCTGTTGCTCGACAGCAGGCCCGGTGCCCGGCGCACGGCGGCCGACTACCTGGAGACGTTCCTCGGTTGGTACGAGCAGCCCGACGTGGACGCCTGGGACGACGACGAGCTGGGCGACGACCTCGCCTGGGAGGCACGGGAACGCCACGAGCGCCACGAGACCACCTGGCAGGGCATGCTCGGCACGATCCCCGTCTGGTACCACATCGTCCGGTCCCCGCAGGAGAGAGCGGCGGCGCTCGCCTACTCGGGGCGGCCGTCGGCGTCGGTCGTCCGGGTACGCACCGGCGACGCCGAGGCGAGCACGGGCTTCGACCTGTGGGACGAGGAGATGTGGGACCAGGACGAGGAGGCCGCCGACTGGTATCCGGAGCCCGGCATCGTCGTCCGCTGCGCGCCGTACGACGCCTCCGGCCTGTGCACCCTGCTCGCCGTGGCCCAACTCGGCCATGCGCGCCTGGAGTTCCTGGTCCCCCGGCCCGACGGCGGCATCGGCCGTCTGCGCACGGTGCGGGCCCGGGTCCGCGGGGACGACGCGGACGCCTGGCGGCGCTGGGCCCTCACCGCGCTGGCCGAACTCGCGCCCGACCCGGAGGACCTGGCCGACCTGATCACCGGGCGGGGGGAGGGCGGAGCGGGCGAGGGGCAGGAGCACGAGCAGGACGCACCCGGCCCGCACACCGCCGGTTCGGACGCCCCTGATCCGGGCGTCCCCGGTCCCGGCGGCCCTGGCTCCGGAGGCCCTGATCCGGCCGGCTCCGGCCCGGGCGCCGCCGGTGCCTCACACCGGGCGATGTCCCCCGAACTGCTCACCAAGGTCAAGGCGTTGCTGCGCAAGGCGGAGGACGCGGGAGCGACCCAGGAGGAGAGCCGTGCCTTCCTGGACAAGGCCATGGAACTCATGGCCAAGTACGGGATCGAACGGGCCATGCTCGACGAGGTCGGCGAGTCCGCCCGGCCGACGGACAAGATGATCGACGTGCACCCTCCGTACGCCAAGGAGGTCCGCCGGCTGCTCAGCCGCATCGCGCAGGAGATGCGCTGCCAGAGCGTGCTCATCGACACCCGGGACAACCGGCGCCGGCTGCACCTCTTCGGCTACGAGTCCGACATCCAGGCGTGCGAGGTGCTGTTCAGCAGTCTGCGGTTGCAGATGCTCGCCGGCGCGGACGACGCCGGCCGGCGGCACCGGCCGGCGGGCGAGGACGCCCGCGCCTACAAGCGCTCCTGGATGCTCGGATTCGTCAGGGAGGTCACCGCGCGCATCGGCGCCGCCCAGCGGGCGGCGAGCGAGGCCGCGGACCAGGGGGGCGCGGCCGGCGCGACGCCCCCGTCCGGACGCAGCGTCGAGCTCGTCCTCGCCCACCGGTCCGCCGAGGTCGAGTCCCAGCTCCACCAGCGCTACCCGAAGCTCGGTCAGGCCCGCCCCACGCGGTTCAAGGGGTCCGGCTACTGGCAGGGGATCGCCGACGGCCGCCTCGCCGACATCGGCGGCCCGACGTTCAGCGAGGGGGAGGCGGAACCGGAGCTGACGCGCTGAAAGGCGTCAGATTGCTTCCGTTGACGATGTCAACAGGGTGGACGTAGTGTCCTTGTGAGCGTCACTCCGGGGTGGGCGTGCGTGGATGTGTCCGTGTGAGTAACCGTCAACGATCGCAAAGTGACGAAATTGCCACCGGAATGCCACGCGCGGGCCTAGTCTGCGGATTCACCGCAGGCCGGGCCGGGGTGGCCCGTCGTGTGGCGGAGGTGTCATGGGTGGGGACCCGTACGTATCGGCAATGGTCGGCGAACACGGGAGGACCGGGCTGTCGCAGGCGCGTCGGGACAGGGTGGGGGTGCCGGACCCGTACGGCGACCGGGCGCTGCTGACCCCGGCGATGACAAGGGGCTACGACGCCGTACCGGAGCAGGAACGCGAGCGGCTGCTGCGGTACCTCGAAGCGGTCGTCGAGATCCGCCCGGCGCCGGTGCACACCACCGTGGCCTTCAACGCCGTGTACTTCGGGTACGACCTCGGCGGCGACGGCTACGGCGGCAGCCCGCTGTCCCTGGACGACTTCCCGGTGATCACGTTCGGCGAGTGCGCTCCCGTACTGCCGGTCGGTGCCATGGTGTGCGTCACGACCGGATCGGACCCGCTGTACGCGGAGATCGTCCACCGGGAGGGTGCCCACCCGGGCGTGAGTCCGATCGGTGACGTACCGGCCTGGGTGTCCGGTGCTCCCGCGGGCGCCGAGGGGCCCGGCAGCCCCGGGGACGGCGCCGCGCCACGGCGGAGGGAGCTGCTGGTCCCGGACCTCGACGCCTTCGGTCCGGCCCTGAGCCTGTCACCGGCCCAGCTCCACCGCCTGCGCACACGCCGCCGCTGGATCAACGGGGACGGCCATGTCGTGGTGGACGTCTGCTACCCGTCCCGGGAGGCGGCCCGGTGCGACGACCTGACGGCGTACGCCGACCACCTGCTGACGACGGCGCGGCGGCAGCTGCTCAGCCCCTTCGTTCCGGTGTCCCTCGCCGACCTGGTGGGCGGCACACACGACGACGACCTCAGGGCCGGTCTGCTCGGCCTCCTCGACACGGTGCGCGGTGTCCTGCGGTCCAGCGACGCGCTGCGCACCTGGGGTCACTACGCCATGACCCGGGCCTCCTTCGCGGACTGCTGGCGCGACACCGGACCGCTGGGCGGCGACGACCTCAGGTCCCTCGCGGCAGCGGTGGAACACGCGGCCACCCCGGCGAGGCGGCGTCACGGCCTCACCGCCCCGGTGACCGTGTACACAGCGGTCGGACCGCGGCTCCGCGGGTTCCCCGGGGCAGCGGACCTGCTCCGCGGAGTGGGGTACGCCGCAGCGGTGTGCCGGGCCAACGTGGCGCTCGCCGACGTCGTCCAACGGGACAGCGACCGGGGCCTGTTCGAGAACGGCTCCCGGATCACACTGGACGACGCGTTCGAGGGCGGCGGCGTATGGCGGTCCCATCACCCCGGTGACGCGGAGTGTCCCGGGGACCCCCTGGTGCCGGCCGGGTGCGGGTGGGCGTCCACGACAGGCGCACCCTCGCAGCCGGAACCGGAACCGGAACCGGTGGAGGACCAGGAAGCGGAGGCGACGCCGGAACCGCACGTCGAGCCCGAAGCGGAGCCAGAACCGGAGCCAGAACCCGAGCCGGAAGCGGAGCCCGTCGATCTGCCTCTCGCCGACGACGCCTCCCTCGGACCCGGTGAACTCCTGCGGGACGACGCGAGGGAGATCGTCTGGCGGGCGCCCCTGCGGCTGGCCGACCTCATCGGCGGCCGGCTGCCCCTGCACCCGCGCGTGGCGCGGGAACTGCGCAGGCCGTACGGCCCGCGCCACGCGGCACGCCTGGAACTCCGCCACCGCGGCGCGGGCTCGGCCTCCGAGGACGCACGCGAGACCGTGCAGCTCGTCACCGCCGAACTCGGTGCCGACACCGGCCGGCTGACCGGAGTGGACTGGCCCCGCGACTTCTTCCCCGGCCTGATGTTCGAGCTGAGCTGGCCCCGCGGGGGCACGGTGATCCGGCTGGCCACCACACGGCTCCGCGAGCCGGTGCAGGCCGGCGGGCGGGTGATCGGGCACTGCTTCGACCCGCGCGTGCACACCCGGGAGGACGCTCCGGGCAGTGACCGCACGGGCGACACGGCGGCCGGCCTGACCGCCAGGCAACTGGTCATGCGCACAGTGCGCCGCTGCGGCCTGCTCACTCTGGACGGCCACGCGCTGATGGACCGTTCGGTCCTGCCGAGCGCGGCCTACGGGCGTCGCCCCGCGCGGTCCCAGGTGCTGGCACTGGAAGCGGCGGTCGCGGAACTGCTGGCGGAACGGCTCCTGGAGCCGGCGTACGGCAGCCGCGACCCCTGGGGACAGCCGAACTTCCCGGCGCGTGCCGGGGAGCCGTCCATCCCCCTCGTCCGCTACCGTCCCGCACGACCACGGGTGATACGCCCCTGGGGCGGCACGGAACCGGGCGGCGGGACGCTGTCCGCCGCCCAGTTCGTCCCCGGCCACCTGCGTCGCCTGCGTCCGGGCTGCTCGCCCAGCCAGGCGCAGCGGACGGCCTTCCGGGAGCACTGCCGCCGGCTCGGCAAGGCGGACGGCTGGGAACTGCCCCACGGCTACACGTTCGTCACCGAGCACGTGCGCGGCCGCTGAGCGGAGCCGGCCCCGCCTCCTCGCCCCGCTTTCGTTCCCCCCGCCGACCTGACCACCTCTCGTCGGGCTCCTCGGCGTCGAGTGAGCCGATCCGCAGCACCAGCACAGAAACGGAGCACGCGTACATGCACGACCGCTACCGCGTCGTCGGGGGGCCGCCGTTCTCCCCGCCGGACGTCCCGGCCGAGAGCCTGGAAGGCCTGGCCGAAGCGCTCAACGCCCTGGAGAACCCGGCCGTCGCCGCGCTGCACGACCTCACGGTCGGCATGGTGGAACTCGCCTTCAACTCCCTGCCGCCCAAGGAACGGCAGGCGTTGCTCGGCAGCCTGGGGATCCGCATGGCGGCTCCCCGGCGGGCCGGCAACGCCCTGTGCCGGGACGTTCTCGCCCGGCTGCGGCGGGAGTCGCGGCAGCACAACTGCGTCTGCGGCGTCAGGAACCTGACGCTCACCGTGATGAACCAGGTGGGCAGGTTCGTCTTCGCGGAGGACGACGAGACGGTCTCCGACCCGGTGTCCCGGTGGGGTACGACGCTGGTCCGTGCCGCGGTGTTCGCGTGGTGCAACGCGTCCGTGGCCGACGCTTCCGTCCTCGCCTGGGCGGCCGGACAGAACTGGTTCGGGGCGACGGCCGACGAGGAGGAGACGGCACGGCTCGCCGCCGTCGCCGACGCGGCGCGGTCCGTCATGGCGGCCTACCCGGGCTTCGCTCCCGTCTCCCCTGAGGAGCAGGAGCGTGCGCTGCGGGGAGACGGGGAGCGCGAGCCCGCTGCCGGCACCGCCCGCCAGGCCGCAGACGCCCCCGCCCCCGGCCCCCTCGCCTCGGACGACGCGGCCGCCACGGCTCCCGACGGCGGCCGCACCGAGACCGGGGCGGATCCGGAGGCCGCCTGCCGCCGGCTGGAGTCGGCCCTCGCCGAAGCCCGGCCGGCCGCGGAGAACCTGACCGGTGCGGTCGCTGACGGCCGCCCTCCGCGGAACGAGGACCTGGCTCCGCTCGCCGCGCTGGGCGCCGCCTTCGACGACGCCGACGCGGTGTTCCGGGCGGCGGGGATCCACGGGGTGCCGCGCCGGCTGGAGGACATGGCACGGGCCGCGCACGCACACCGGGCGGCCCGTGAACGTGACGTGCGGGCACGGGAGCCGCTGCGGGAACTGCTGGAGGTCGCCGCCCGCCCGAACGGTCCCGCGAGCGCCGTCGCCGCCGCCGAGGCCGTGCGCGGGGCGGCCCGCCGCCTGCTGGACACACCGGTCTGGGAGGAGCCGCAACGGGAGGAGAGCGCCGCGCTCGCCGCCGTGGCGCGACTCGTCCGGCTGGGCCGGGAGCCGGACGCCGCGGCGGAGATCATCGCTCTCCAGCAGCACGTCGTACGGGTGCTGCCCGCGTGTGCCATGGCGGCCGTCATGGCGCCCGAACTGACGCTGGCGCAGGCGGACGGCGCCGGGCCGGACGAGCCGCCCGCGCGGACCGGCGCCACCGCGCCGGAGGAGCCCGCCGGTCACCGGCAGGAGACGCCGGGGCCCGACCCCGCACCGGCGTCGGAAGCCGCCGTACCGGCGCAGGAGGCGGCCGCGGCGGCCCCCGGAGCCACGGAGCCGGAAGCCGGCACCGCGGAACCGCGAGCCGCGGCACCGCAACCGCGGGTGGCGGCACCTGCCGGGACGCCGGCTGCCGAACCGGGCCGCCGGGACGACGACGCGCAGGCGCCGACGCCCGCTGACCACGCCCCGGCCCCGGCCCCGGCCCCGGCCCCGGCCCCTGACCCGGACCCGGCACCGGACCCGACCCCTGCTCCGGCCACGGACCCGGCCACCGTCTCCCCGGCCGTCCCGGACCCGGTGTCCGCCTCCACGCTCACCCCCGCCGCATCCGGCGAGGAGAACGCACCAGCCCGCGAAACGGCCCCGGTCACGACCCCGGCCCCGGATCCGGCTCCGTCCACGGACGGCGACTCCGACGAGGCCGCCGCCGAGCGGGCCCTGGTGCAGCTGGTCGTGGAACGCCGCTTCGGGCTGGCCCACCACCTGGCGGGCGCCGCCGGGCACGCCGAGCCGCAGGTGACGGCGCTGCGCCTGGCCGGTGCCGCCGCGCTGCTCAGCTCCGGTGACAGCCGGGGCGCCCGGCTGACCGCCGACCTGCTCCAGAGGTACGGCGGGCACACGGGCCGGGACGCGGAGGGCAGCGAACTCCTGCTGCTGCCCGCCCTGCTGCGGACGGCGCTGATCACCGGCGACCATCTGGCGGGCGCCCAGCTCAAGGCCCTGGTGCCCCGGCTGCCGGACCGGCTCGCGGAGGTGGCGACCGCCGTCGCCGACCGTGCCCTCAGCGGTGTCCTGATGACCGCCTCGCCGTTGGTCGTCATCGCCGACGTCTCCGAGACGGAGGCCCGGCTGCGGGAGCTGCGCGAGCAGTGCGGCGCCCTGCTCGCCCCGCCGCGGCTGCGGTTCGCGCGGGCCACGGAGATCGCCAAGCGCTGGCTGGCCCCCGAGGACGGGATGCTCGGCTCGCTGCTCACGACGGTGGTGCACGACCGCCGCGACGCCGTGCTCCAGGCGCGGGAGCAGGCCGAACGTCTGTCGAAGCTGACCGAGATCAACAACGAGATCGACCGCATGGACCGCAGGCACCGTTCGTCCAGCGGCAAACCGCTCCAGGGCTCCGGCCGGCAGGACCTGGTGCACCTCGTGGAGCGGGTCGCCGGCCTGGCCAAGGAGTGGTCCCTGGCCGTCGACGGCATCCGCCGCGGCGACCGCTCCGACGGCAACCGGGCGGTCAAGGAGATCTCCTCGCTGCGCCAGTCCCTGCTGGACGGCAAGGACGCCGTACTGGCCGAGCTGGAGCAGCTGGCGCGGCGCTCGGGTGCCCTCGCCGCGGCGACGGCGTGGGCGGCGCGCACCTCGATGGAGGAGCTGTTCGCCCTGCTGGCCGGCGACGGCGCGGCCGGCCGCCCCGGTGGTTCGTTCTCTCCCGAACTGCTGCTGGACGCGGAACTGCTGAAGGTGTGCGACACCCTGGACGAGCGGCCGCCGCTCGGCCGGCTCCTCACCGCGGTCGGCCGGAGCTGGCAGGACGCCCTCGCCGAGCGGCTGTCCCGGGACGCCTTCGACGCGGCGCGGACCATCGTGGAGCTGGCCGCACGCGGCGTCCTGCCCGGCGCGCGGGCCGGGGAGTTCACCCCGCCGACGGTCGCCGAGATCGAGGCACGGGAGGCCGACCGGCGCACGCGGCTGCGGCGGGAACACGACGAACTCGTCGCCGAGCTGCACCGTGCGCAGGCCGACGGCGCCGTGACCGACGACCAGGACCTGCGCCTGCAGGAACTGCTGGCCGACGCCCGCGACCGGCTCGACGGCACCGACACCCGCGGTCTGCTGGACGTGCGCAGGGCGCTCGGCACCGTACGCGACGACCTGCCCGCCTTCCGTGAGCAGGCGGCCGACCGGATCCGGGCCCGGCTCGACGCCCTGGACCTGACCGAGGAGGAGCGCGCGCAGGTGCTGCGGCACCTGGACACCGGCGGTCTGGCCACCGCCGCCGACCTCGTCTACTTCCTGGAGATCGGCGAACCCGTCCCGGAGATCGAGGGAGGTGAGTCCCACCTGACCGACTTCTTCCCGGCCGTGCCCGACGGCCTGCCGCGAGGCATCGACCGCGACCTCGTCGACCTGGTCCGGTCCGGCGGCAAGCACCCGACGCTTCCGGTCCTGGACTACGGCGGTCTGTCCACCGACGAGGCGGCACTCGCGGCCGACGCGCTCGACGAGTGGCGAGCACTGGCCGCCGCCGAGCCGAAGGACCGGCTCCAGGTGGCCCAGACCAAGCAGGTGCCGCCGCTCCTCAAGCTCCTCGGTTACGACGCCAAGACCGCCAGGTCGCTCGACGACCGCTCCCAGCACCGGCGGGAGTACCGCCTCTTCGAAGCGACCGGCGTGGAGGTCAACGGCAAGGCGAAGGCGCCCGCGTTCGGTTCGCAGATCACGGAACAGGGCGGCAACCTGCGGGTGATGATGGTGTGGGGCAGGCCGCCCGCGAAGGTCGTCATGAGCTGGGCGGAGCGCGACACCAGCGGAGCGAGCCTCCTCGTCGTCTACTTCGGCACGCTGAGCCGTGAAGCCCGGGTCGAACTGGCCGTGGGCTCCGGGCGGTTGCAGCCGCTGCTGGTCGTCGACGACGCGGCCCTCGCCTATCTCGCGGCCCACGGCAACCGTCAGGTGAGCACCGCCACACAGACGCTGCTGCCCTTCTCCGGCGTCAACCCGTACATCCGGGAGAAGCGCGGCCGGATCGGCGGAGAGATGTTCTACGGCCGTGACGCCGAGCGCAAGAGCATCCTCGACCCGCGCGGCACCCAGGTCATCTACGGCGGCCGAGGCCTGGGCAAGTCGGCACTGCTCGCGGACGCCGGGGAACGGTTCACGGAGCAGCGCCCCGGCTACCACCAGGCGGTCTACGTCAACCTCGACCAGGAGAACATCGGCAAGGGCAGCTCGTTCGGACCGGAGACGCTGTGGAGCGTCCTGGAGCGGGAGCTGACCGAGTCGCAGGTGCTCGACGACCGGCCGCAGGGGCGCAGGAAACGGCAGGAGATCTCCGACCGCGTGCGCTCCGGCATCCGGACCTGGCTGGACGGGGACTCGCGCCGCCGGCTGCTGATCCTGCTCGACGAGTGCGACCAGTTCTTCGAGGCGGACGCCCCGCGTTTCGACCACACCAAGAAGCTCAAGGGCCTCGGATCCGACACGAAGGACCGCGCCAAGGTCGTCTTCGCCGGACTGCACTCCGTGCAGCGGTTCTCCAAGCTCGCGAGCAACGGCCCCTTCGGTCACCTGGCGCAGACCCCGAAGGTGATCGGCCCCCTCGCCCCCCAGTACGCGGCTGACCTGCTGGTCGAGCCGATGCGGGCGCTCGGGTTCGAGTTCAAGGACCTGGACCTCGTCAACCGGGTGCTCGGCTACTGCTCCTACCAGCCCTTCCTGCTCCAGATGTTCGGGCACCGGCTGGTGGAGCTGATGCACCGCAAGCGAGCGCGGTACGGAGCCAAGGGGCGGCCTCCCTACGAGGTGGAGGCGTCCGACATCGAGGTCGTGGAATCGGACGCCGCGCTCAGGGACGGCATCTCGGCCGCCTTCAAGGACACGCTGAGCCTCGACCACCGCTACGACGTCATCGCCAACGTGCTGGCGTACCACGCCCGTCACCGTGGTCTGGAGGTGCGGCTGAGCGACACCGAACTGCGTGAGGAGTGCGAGACCTACTGGCGCAAGGGGTTCGAACAGCTCGACACCGAGGGTTTCCGCGCCTACCTCTCCGAGATGGTGGGCCTCGGCATCCTGGCGCCCAACCACGACGGCCTGGGCTGGCACCTGCGCGGCCCCAACGCCCTGCGCATGATCGGCACGTCCCACGAGGTCGAAGCGCGCCTGCTGAGGGCCGAACAGGACTGCAAACTGCAGGAGAGCATCGTGCAGGAGGGCCGCCCCGAGCTGCCCGACGGCCGGCCGGCTCCCCTGACCAACACCCAGCTCGACGACCTCCTGGGTGAGCGGTCCAACCGGACCCGGGTCGTCCTCGGCACGTCCGCCACCGGGGTCAAGGACGTCGCTCACACCTTGCGGACGATCGCCGCACCGATCGAGGGCTGGACGCTGCCCCCCGTCGGCAAGCCCAGCGTCTACAAGCAGGAACTCACCGGCGGACGCCCCCGCGAACGACGCGTCGTGATCAGTGACTTCGTCAACTACCGGGACCCGGTACGGCCGGAGACCTGCCGCGAGGCCATCGACCTGGCCGACACCCTGCTGCCCGCCACCCCGGGCGTGACCCGGGCCGTCGTCCTCGTCACCGACCCCACCCAGCTTGCCCTGTGGCGCTCCCTGCTGACGGGCGGCGAACCCACCTCGGCCGCCCCCGTGGTGCTGCGCCGCCACGACCGCCGCAGCCTGCGCGGCTGGGCGCAGCGCGTGGAGATGTTCCACACGGAGGACCGCCTGGACCGCCTCCACGAGCTGACCAGCGGCTGGCCGCTCCTCGTCGGCCGGGCACACCGCCTGCACACCGAGCTCGGCGACCCCGACGAGGTGCTGCGCCGCCTGGCCGGCCTGCGCACGGACCGCACCGAGGCCCGCGCCTTCGCCGAGGCGACCGGCGTGTACGCGGACCCGCTCGTCGCCTCGGGCTACCGGGCGCTCGCCGAGGAGTTCGCGGACTCCGTCTTCGACCTGGAGAGCGCGGTGACCGCCGTGGCCGTCCACATCGACGACGAGGCCGAGGCCCGCTGGATCGTCGCCTGCCTCGACGCCCTCCAGGTCTTCGACCGCGAGAACACGCAGCTCCGCCTGGAACCCCTGCTGCGGGAGTGCGTGGCACTGCGCTCCTGATTGCGGCTGACGGCGCGTGAGACCGTACCGGCCGCCCGGACACCCGGGCGGCCGGTGCGTTCCGTGCGCCGCGTCGGCGTGCGGGCCCGATCCACGGACGGTGCGCCGTCACGCCGGATGCTGTCGAGAGGAGAGCATCCGTCGCCGTTCCCTCCGCGCGACCGCCAGGTCAGGAGGCCGGGAGAGAGCCGCCCGGGTGGCGGGGGCCGTGGCCCGGGGGCGGTGTGAGGGTGGAGGTGTAGGTGTCGCCCTCCACCAGGGGGGTGTCCGGCGTGAGGCCGGCCTCCGTCATGCGGTCGTACTCCTTGAGGATCAGTTCCCTGGTGCGGTACGCGCCGTACCGGGCCTCGTCCTTCCGTCTGACGATGGGGAAGGTGTCGAGGACATGGACGACGTCCTCGCGGGAGATGCCGTACAGGTGGAAGAAGAAGGCGTCCAGCTCCGCCCGGATCCGCCGGCGGCGTTCCTCGTCCCAGCGGAACGGCGCCCCGTCGTCGCCCAGGTGGCGCGCGAAGGGAGTCATGTCCGCCGCGGTGTGGACGAGTTCCAGGACGCGCGGCACCACGTACGCGCTGTGGACGGCCAGCGTCCGCGGGGACGGTACCGGGAGCTGACGCAGGTAGATCATGGTCAGGTGGGTGCCGGCGACCTTCTGCCGTGCCACGTAGTCCAGCGCGAAGGAGGACAGCGCGGCCACGAGCAGGGGCGCGTGGCGGGGGTCGGCCAGGGACGCCAGGGGCAGGGTGTTCGCCAGGGCGGCCCGGGGGAGGAGCGCCGCGATCACCGTGCGTTCGTCGGTGGACCGGCAGATGTCCCGCCAGCCCAGCATCCACTCGGCCTCCCACCGCCCGGCCAGCCGGTCGTCCACCACACCGCGGCGCACCCAGTAGCGGGGCCGGGCCTCCGCGGCGGGGTCCGTGCGGACGACGGCGTCCTCGTCGCCGTAGGTGAACCACCTGTGGTCGTAGTGGTGGAGCATCTTGGCCTCGTACACCTTGTACGCGGCCTCCCCCTCCGGCTCGTCGTCCAGGAGTTCCCCGGCCGCGTGGGACAGGTGCAGCACCTCGACGTACTGGAAGCCCCAGGGGTTGGTGCCGGGCGCGGCCTCGTCGACCAGGACGGGGACCTGACGGTAGACGCCCAGGGTGATCTCGGCGTCGCGGCGGGAGCGGAACACCGGGCACGTGCCCGTGTTCGGGTTGAGCAGGGTGATCTCCTCCGGGGTCAGCGTGAAGGACCTCCCGGGCTCGTCCAGTTCGTGGGGGCCGTGCAGGAAGAAGGCGAACTCGGCCTCCGGCTCCCGCGCCGCGCGGCCGGTGAGGGACAGGATGCTGAACTTGAAGGAGCGGTGGACGTTCGGGAACAGCGGCGCGGCGTTCTCGAAGTCGTACAGCGCCGCGAGGGCCCCGGTGTGCACGAGGTCCTTGAAGAAGTACTGCGTGGTCGCGTCGGTGGCGATCCCCGTGGGCACGACGACGCCCATGCGGCCGTGCGGGCTCGTCAGCAGGCGGTCCGTCTCCGAGAAGACGGCGTACGTGTTGATGTCCCCGCGGCCCGTCAGCGGACAGCGGCCGGCGTCGCGCAGGAAATGGCTCTCGCCCTCCGACCTCCGTTTCGCCGCCTCGTACGCGGCGTACAGGACGTGCCCGTCGTGGGTGTCCCGGAGTCCGGAGATGAGCTTCTTCCGGGCGGCCGCGTTCCCGGCGTTCGCGATGGCGGGGTCGCGCTGCGCGAAGAACTCCTGCTCCTGGAGCTTGATGCGTTCCCAGGGAGGGTTGCCCACCACGCAGTCGAACCCTCCGGCCCACCCCGTCGCCGGGTCGACGGCACCGCCCGCCGCGCCCGCCTCCGGTACCGAGAAGACCTCCGGGAACTCCAGGTGCCAGTGGAAGAAGGCGTACTGGTCCCTGAGGCGCACGATCTCCTCGTGCGTGGACCGCGGCGCGGCGTCGGCCGACGGGTCCTGGAGGCGCTGGAAGACGTCCTGGGTGACCGCGAGCGGGGCCCCGGGCCGTTTCGGCCACACGAACGCGGCGCACCACGCGTCCGCCACGTGCAGGGCGTGCGTGTACTCGGCCGAGCGGGACCAGTCGAGGTAGGCGGCCTCCTGGCGGCGGACCTCGGCCAGGGTGTCGGATCCGGCCGTGGTGATGCGGCGCAACCGGGACGCGAAGGCGTCGTTGGCGACCTTCGTCTCCGTGTCCAGGTCGAACAGGCCGCCCTGCCCGGCGCGTTCCCGCCGGTTCTGCTTCTCCAGGGCCTTGGCGAACTTCCTGTCGTCCCCCTCGATCGGCTTGAACGCGTCGTCGGGCACGCCGTTCTCCAGCAGGGCGGGTGTCGCGCCGACCAGGGCGTTGCCGCGCTTGACGTGGGCGTCCAGGAAGCCGAGCGGTTTGCCGGGTTCGAGGGCCTCCAGCCACAGGGACACCTTGGCCAGTTCCACGGCCATCGGGTTGAGGTCCACGCCGTACACGCAGCGGGCGACGACCTCGTGCAGGGCGTGCCGCACCGCCTCGACGGGGGGCTCCGGGAGGCGTTCGCGCACCGCCGCCACGCGCTTGGCGATCCTGCGCGCCGCCGCCACCAGGAAGTGGCCCGAGCCGCAGGCCGGGTCGCAGACCGTCAGGGACAGCAGCTCACGCACGATGGCGTCGGTCGCGTCCGCCGCGCCGGCCGCCGAGGCGGCGGCCTCGCCGCGCTTGACGGCGTCGTCGAGCACCGGGTCGAGGGTGGTGTCCAGCAGGCGCTCGATGAGCCCGGACGGGGTGTAGTAACTGCCCGTCGTCTTCCGGGCGTTGCCGACCAGCTCCACCAGCTCGAAGGTGCGCTCGGCCGCGCTGTGCTGCGGGACCAGCTCCAGCAGGGACTCGTAGACCGAACCCAGTTCCTCGGCGTCCAGGTGGCGGTAGTCGATGGCACGCCGGCGCCGTGAGCCGCTGTCCCGGACCTGGGACAGGTGCCGTACCGCGGTCAGCAGGTACTCGTTCGACAGGGACAGCCCGCGCAGCGGGGCGTCCGCCTCCGTGTCGGTGAAGATGCCGCCCAGGCCGGGCAGCCCCAGCTCCGGCCGGCCGTTCTCGTCGCCGAGGGCGTCCAGGACGATGCGCAGGGACTGGTACAGGTCGCCGTGGGAGGTGCCCCGGCGGCGCCGCGCGTGGGCGCGCAGGCGCGCCGAGGAGAAGTACCCGGCGTACCGCTCCCGTGCCCGCGCCGACGCGCCGGGGCCGTGGAGCACGTCCCGGTCCTCCGCCACGAACAGGAACAGCAGCCGGTAGGCGAGCCGGAGCAGGGCCGTGTGCAGCGCCCCCACGTCGAGGTGCTCGCGCAGGGCCGCGTTGTCCGGGTGGCGCAGGAAGCCCGTACCGAGCGTGGTGATCGCCTCCTGCACCCCCTTGCGCAGCTGGTCCAGGGCGCGCGTGCCGGACGCGATCGCCTCCGTGCGCCACTGCTCCAGCCGGCACCCGGCCGCCGCCCCCTCCGCCACCTCGAACCGTGACGCGTGCAGCAGCCGGTACAGCAGGGTGAACTCGCTGAACAGCTCGCCGTCGAAGATCGACTCCAGGTCGAACTCGACGTACGAGGCCGTGGCGAGCGCGCTGGAGTCGCGCAGCAGGCGCAGCCGGCGGCCGTTGGTCAGGACGCCCCACAGGTGGGCCTCCGTGCGGTTCAGGCACTCCTGGAGCATGGACTGCGGCGGGACCGTGCCCGCGCCGCCCGGTCGCCTGTCGGGCTCCGTGTTCCAGGGGGTCTGGTGGACGAGGGCGTGGCCCCAGCGGTGGGAGACCGGGAACGTCTTCTCCGGGTCGGAGTCGGCGGCGATGCCCGCCCGGCCGACCGGGGTGAGCCGGCCGAAGCCCAGTTCCCGCCAGAGGGGGGTCAGCCAGTCGGAGAGGGCGATGCCCGTGGGGTCGGCGGCGGGGACGCCCGTCTCCCGGTCCTCCGGCAGGCGCTCGCGCAGCTCCCGCCACAGCGGCTTCAGGTACTCCCAGCTGCGTTCCGCCTCGTCCCGTACCGAACGGGACGAGGGCAGGCCGTAGTCGGCGGGCCGGGAGCCGGGGACGTCCCTGTCCTCCGCGATGCGCAGCAGCATGTCGGCCGGCAGCAGTCCGCCGACCGTGTGGACGGCGGTGAACACCTGGTTGCGGGTGGTGGCGGACATCAGGCGGGGGCTCCAGCGGAAGCGGACGGGGCGGCGGGCAGGTAGACGTACGCGCCCAGCACGTCCGCCGGCTTCTGGGCCGTCACCGACAGGCCGCGGACGATCTCGCCGGAGGCGGCACGGACCCTGCGGTGGGCGGCGTCCAGGTCGGCGGCCAGCTCGTCGCCGTACGCCTCCAGGTGCGCGTGGACGTCGGGGAGCTGCCCGAGGATGCGGGTCATCGTCCGCTCGCCGAAGTGCGGGTCGGTGTTCTCCGTCGCGGTGGCGTCCAGCAGCTCCGCCGCCCGCTCCCGCGGCAGCCAGACCGCGTTGCGCGGCGCGCCCTCGAAGGCCAGCAGCCTCGCGTCCTCCGCCACCAGCTGCCGTTCACCGCCCCGCGAGGGGAGCGTCAGGTGGAAGCGGTAGCGGACCAGCAGCAGGGTGGTCCGCGTGGTCACCGCGTCCGTGGTGACCACACCGCAGCGGCGGGCCGGGCGGGCGCCCTCCGCCCGGGGGTCCAGGGCCGCGTTCAGGACGTGGGAGGCGAGCGCGCCCACCACCGGGTCCGTGCGGACCAGGGCCGCCTCCCCGCGCCCCACCGCGGGGTCGCCGCGGAACGGGATCTCGCGGTCCTTCTCGATGATCTCCGCGCCCACGGTCGACGCGAGCGCGTCCCGCAGGCCCACCGGGGTGCCGCCGACCTGGGCGGTGAAGTCGTCGCCGTGGTCGCGCAGCACCGCGCCTAGCGCGCCCAGGGCCTCCCGTACGAACGTCCGGATCTCGCCCGCGCCGCCCAGCGCCGCACGGATCGAGGCGACCTCGCGGGCCACCTCCTCCGGGTGGATCGAGCGCTGCGCGAAACGGGAGCGGGAGGTCCGCTCGCGTTCGGCCGCCGAGTTCCAGTCGTTCTCCAGCCTCGCCCGGCTCGCCCTGAACCCGTCCGCGCCGAACAGCGCGTCCTGGTCCTCGCGGCCGCGCATCAGCAGCCATTCCACGATCGCGTCCGTCACGCCCGTGGACAGCTCGTCCGGGACCGACACGGAGATACCGAGGTCCTTCTTGATCTGGCGGTGCTTCTTGATCAGCACCTCCAGGACCTTCCCGTCGATGCCGTTGTCGTCGCCGTACAGGGTGACGACCCGGACCTCGTCGCGGCGCTGGCCGTAGCGGTCGACGCGGCCCTCGCGCTGGTCGTGGCGGGTGGGGTTCCAGGCCAGGTCGTAGTGGACGACGGCGTCGAAGTGGTGCTGGAGGTTGACGCCCTCGGACAGGCAGTCGGTGGCGATCAGGACCCGGCGGGCCGCGGCGTCCTCGCCGGCCTCCGCCGCCAGCGCCTCGATGCGTTCGATGCGCTGCTGCGGCGACAGCTCACCGGTGACCGCCTTCACCACCGTCCTGGCGCCCAGCGGGCCGCGCTTCTTCTTCTCCGGGTCGTTCGCGAGCTGCTCGGCCAGGTACTTGGCCGTCGGGATGTAGCGGCAGAAGACGATCGGGTGGTAGCCGTCGGCCAGCAGCGCCTTGAGCTGCCTGATGAGCGCCTTCAGCTTGAGGTCCTGCTCCGGCCCCTCCAACTGCCGGGCCCGCTCGGCGAGTTCCGCCAGCCGGGACTTCGGCGCACCCTCGTCCGTCTCGGCGCCCGGTGCGACGTCCATGCCCTCCAGGGCGTCGCTGTCGGCCGCGTCGCTGTTCAGCGGGGCGCCCAGCTTGTCGGCCTCCTCCACGCTGGCCGCGATCGCCGCGGCCGAACGGGTCGTCAGGGTCTGCGCGGCCGCCCGCGGCGAGGACACCAGCGAGCGCAGCAGCGCGATCGCCGACCACCAGGCGATCCGTGCCTCGCGGCGGCCCCGGACACCGGCCTCCTCTACCCGCTCGCCGGCGTACGCGATGGCGTCGTCGAGCAGGGCCCGGTAGTCGGGGGAGAGCTTGTACGTCTCGTCCTTGAAGTAGCGGTCCGAGGGGAACGCGGTGCGCTCGGCGAGCGAGTCGTCCGCCAGGCCGTCCTCCTTCGTGAGGTACCGCCGTACGTCCGCCCGCTTGCGCGCCACGAAGTGCCGGGCCAGCAGCTTCCGGCCCGCCTCCGACTCCAGGTCGACGTGCGCCAGTTCCGGCTTGACCAGGCCGAGCAGGTTCCGGAACGCCGACTCCTTGCCGCTGTGCGGGGTCGCCGTGACCAGCAGCAGGTGGCGGTCGGCGTCCTCCGCCACCCGGCGCAGCAGCTCGTGACGCAGCTGGCTCTGGGCGCTCGCGGAGGTGTCGTCCGCGGCCACGCAGGTGTGCGCCTCGTCCACGATCACCAGGTCGGGGCAGTGCCGCACGAAGTCGTCGCGGTGGCGCGGGGACTTGATGAAGTCCGTGGAGACGATCACGTTCGGGTACCTGTCGAACAGGGACTGGCCGAGGTCCAGGCCGCGCTCCAGCCGGGACACCGTCGAGGCCAGCACCAGCTCGGCGTCGATGCCGAACTTGCCGCGCAGCTCCTGCTGCCACTGCTCGGCCAGCGCGGGCGAGCACAGCACGGCCAGGCCCGTCGCCTCGCCCTGCGCCAGCAGCTCGCTCGCGATCAGGCCCGCCTCGACCGTCTTGCCGATGCCGACGTCGTCCGAGATCAGCATGCGGACGGTCTTCTGCCGCAGCGCCATCAGCAGCGGGACGAGCTGGTAGGCGCGGGGCTCCACCGCGATGCCCGCCAGGGAGCGGAACGGGCCCGCGCCCGAGCGGAAGCCCACCCGCAGTGCCGTGCGCAGCAGACCGGCCGCGCGCTGGTCGCCGAGGTCGGACGGCTCGGGCGGGGCGAAACGGGCCTCCTCGACGGGTTCGAAGGGGAGGACCGCCGCGATGTCGTCGTCCGAGCCGCCCAGCGGACGCAGCACGAGCAGGTCGGGCTCGCTCTCGGGGAGTACGACCCACTCGCGGCCGCGTGCCCTGACCAGGGATCCGGCGGAGAACGTGAATGCCATGGTGATCGTCAAATCCTCTTGGTTCAGGGTCGGTTCGCGGCCGGAGAGCCGAAGTAGCGTGCGTGGGCCCGGGCGATGACGTCCCAGTCGGCGCCGTGCGGGAAGCGGACGACGTCCCAGGTCGCGTCGTAGAGCCGCTCCTCGGCGTCGGCGTCGCGCAGGGCGTTCTCCTCGGTGCCGGGGCCGTCCACGAACACCGCGACGTTCGCGCCGGGGAGCCGGTACACGAAGTCCGGTGCGGCGTTCGCCTCGGTGAGGAAGACGTCCTTCTCGTCCGGCAGGCGCAGGCCCCGCGCCTTCACCCAGCCCAGGAAGTCGCCCTGCGCGGCCGGTTCGGCGTCGGCGCGCTCGGCCGGCGCGGGCTCGGCCGGCGCGGGCTCGCTCGCCGCGGCCGGGCCGGCGAGCAGCCGCCGGTACTGCTCGGAGCGGGACTCGCCCCGCTCCTCGCGGCGGGCCGTCGCCGACGCGAACCGGACCAGGAGGGCGGCCACCGTGCGCCGGTCGATCTGCGCGTGGTCGAGCTGGTTGCCGTAGGTGAGCAGGCACTCGTAGCAGCCGCGCGCACAGGGGCGCCCGGGACGGTGCTCCTCGCCGCCCCGGTCCTCGCCCTCGGGGGAGAGGTGGCAGATCTCCAGTGCGCGGCGGGCCGCCCTGGCGAGGGCCTCGTCCTCGGCCTGGAGCCGGCGCAGCACACCCGCGCCGCCCTCGGCGGCCTCCATGAACAGGATGCGGCGCCGCGGGCCGTGGTCCGGCGGCAGCAGCTCCCCGGCCAGCTCGGCGTCCTCCAGCTCGAACGCGGCCTCGATGCCCCGCTCCAGCGCGTACATGAACGTCAGCGCGACCGGCTCGGGCAGCGCCTCGTCCAGGGTGACGACGAGGATGTTGCGCCGGTCCTCCACGTACGGGATGACCCGCTTCTTGCGGCGCCGCTCGTTGCCGTCGGCGTCCACCAGCGGCAGCTCGGCGGAGTCGCCGGACGCCTCCGCCGCGTCCTTGTCGTTCATCCAGCGGCCGTCGGCGAGGTCCAGCCAGTAACCCGCCGGCTCGTCGGTACGGGCGCGGACCCGGCCGGTGTTGGTGATGCGGACGGTCGCGGAGTCGCCGTAGGTGATCCGGGCGAGCTGCCCGCCGCCGTCGGCGACCGTGGCGTTCAGGCGGCCCTTGCGGACACCGTGGTCGTGGAAGCGGTACGACGTCTCCAGCCGGAAACCGGCGCGACGCCGCTCCTCCTCGTCCGAGGAGATCCGCTCGCGGCGGGTGGTGTAGACGGTGTGCAGCTGCAGCAGGCCGTACGTCGCCGCGCCGAGCGGCTCGTCGCAGAACCGGCAGCGGTCCTCGCGGTCCTCGGGATCGTGGTGGTAGCCGCAGTGCGCGCAGCGCCGGGCCTCGCCGGTGGTCAGCTCGCCCGAGGAGTCCGGCGGCAGCTGGACGCGGGTCACCTGGTAGCGGGCGCCCTCGTGGTACACGAGCGCACCCGGGCCGAACTCGCGGATCGCGAGGAAACGGGGGCGCTGGAGGTAGTCGCCGTCGCCGCGGCGGCGGCCGACCGTCGGGATGTACGCGGCCAGCGGCAGGCGCGGGAAGCTGTAACCGGGCAGGAAGCCCTCGGAGGCCAGGTAGCGGTAGGGGTTGAAGTCGGACAGCACCGACTTGCTGTCCACGCTCTCGTTCATCAGCAGGTTCAGCTGCGTCTCGGCCTCGCGGCGGCGGGCGTTGGCGCGGTTGCGGTCGGCCTCGGTGAGGCTGTAGTCCAGGCGCCGCCGGTTCTGGACGTACTGGTCGTTCAGCGCCGCCCGGAACAGGCTCCGCCAGCGGTCGAAGGCGCGGTCGAAGCGCAACGCGACCGTGCGCACCCGGTCCTCGATCCAGTCGTCGTGCCACCACGTCGTCTCGGCGAAGTCCCTGAACAGCGGGCCGAGGACACGCAGGGCCGCGTCCACCGTGCGCCGCTGGGCGCTCTCGTCGTGCGCCGCGTCCCGGATGTCGGGCAGCAGGTGCAGGGCCGGGTCGGGGCGGTCGCCGGAGTCCGGGTACGAGACGTCCAGGACGTCGGGGACCGAGCGGCCCAGGCGCAGGCCCGCCTCGGCGATCCACAGGCCCTGCAGGTGGGAGAGGACCAGGTCCTCGTTGGCCAGGTCCAGACGGGGCGGGGCGACCGAGCCGGCCACCATGCGCTCGGAGCGGCGGAAGTAGTACTGGTCGTGGCTGTTGCCCGTCGCGCAGTACGTCGTCACCAGCGCGGGCTGACCGCTGCGGCCCGCGCGGCCCGAACGCTGGGCGTAGTTGGCGGGGGTGGGCGGCACGTTGCGCATCATCACCGCGTTCAGCTCGGAGATGTCGACGCCCAGCTCCATCGTGGGGGAGCAGTACAGCAGCTTCAGCTCCGCCTCGCGGAAGGCCTTCTCGCGCGCCTCGCGGTCCTCCGGCGACACCTGCGCCGTGTGCTCCCGGGCGTACAGGCCCGACAGGGCGTCGGCCGTCTCCCGGTACAGCGTGAGGAAGAACGTGTTGATGCGGGGACCGTCGCCGCTCTGGTAGGTGCGGGTCAGCGGGTCGTGGGCGCCCGACTCGCCCTTGCCGGCCCGCCACACCAGCGACTGGGCGGCCACCCGGTACCCGGTCGTGGTGGCGGAGGACGCCCTGCGGTAGCGGCCGGCCCGCTGCGGTGCCGCCTCCACCTCCTTGACCAGGCCGGCCCCGGCCAGCACCTTCAGCAGCTCGGTGATGATCAGCTGGACGTCGTCCTGGTCGAGGTCGCGGAAGGCGCGGTCGGCCCGGCGCAGGTACTTGCCGAACTTGCCGCGCGCCGACAGGAACAGGCCGGAGCGGTCCATGCCGGGCCGGGAGGGGTGCGGGTAGGCGGTGCCCACCCGGGGCTTGTCCGCGGAGGACAGCACCCAGGGGTCCACCAGCCGCTCCTCGCTGGCCCGTTGGAGCGAGTCGAAGGTGTCGTCACGGAAGTACGACACGTCGATGGCCAGCGAGCGGCGCATCTCGTCCAGCAGCGTCCTGGTGATCTCGGCCCGCAGCGCCGGGTCGGCGTCCCGCAGCGCCCGGTGGGTGCCGTCCCAGCGGTCCTGCCTGGCGGCGACCCAGTCCAGGTCCTCGTAGTCGATCTCCAGCAGCCCGGTCTGTTCCAGGTTGGGCATGGTGACGCGCCAGCCGCGCTCCAGGTCGAGGTAGAGCCGGAAGGCGACCACGTCGCGCAGCGTGCGGGCCGCGTTGCGGGCCAGCGACGGCGGCAGGTCGCTCTCGCCGGTGTAGTCGCCGGGGCTGACGGCCAGCGTGCCGGTCACCGCCGAGGCCAGTTCCTCGTGGTGCAGGCCCTCCTCGCCGGCCTCCAAGGCCGCCCGGTACAGCGCGCCGCGCAGCTGGGTGATCTGCACGAAGTCGTTGAAGTGACCGGCCTGGAGGGAGGCGTCCTGCCGGTTGTCGACGAAGGTGAGCAGCTTGCGGGCCCGCGGGTCGAGCGCCTCCCGCGGTACCGACTTCAGCGAGCGGACGATCGACGCCGAGACCAGCGAGGTCGCCGAGGAGCGGCCCTCCTGGTCGAGCGTGGCCAGCTTGGCGAAGTCCCGGCCGCGCGTCTGCTCGTAGGCCACACCGCAGTGCAGGCAGAACAGGAACGGCGACGGGATGAACGCGGCCTTCAGCTCGCCCCGGCCCTCCTGCCCGAACGGGTCCACGGTGACGGCCTTCGGGACGCGGTCGCGGTAGGCGCGCTTGACGACCTCCTGGCCCGTGTCGTCCAGCTCCAGCCAGGACTCGGGCAGCCGGCGGTCGTGCACGGCGTACCGCACGTCGGACGGCCACTCCCGCTCGTGGTCGACGTAGAGGTAGCCGTCGCCCTGCCTGCCGCCCGTCGCCGAGGTGTCGCGGCGGGCCTCGTAGCGCACCTCGCCGTCCTTCTCCGTGCGCCACACCGTCAGGTACTCCTGCCCGCACTCCCGGCAGAAGGCCAGCGGCATCAGCAACTTGCCGCCACTTCCCGGCTGTTCGAGCTGGTAGGAGCGGGTGAGGTGACGGGAGGCCTTGTCCTCCAGGGTGACGTACACCGTGTCGCCCTTGGACAGGAACTGGTGCAGACGGAACGCGAACAGGGGGCGCTCGGTGCGCGGGTTGCGGGCCTGCGCGCCGGCCTCCAGGGTGTCGCGGATGGCCTGCGCGCACCTCTCCTCGTCCACCCCGGACAGCTCGTGCAGCTCCCGTGCGGCGACCTCGACCTGCGTCGGGGGCCGCCGCACCAGCCGACCCCCGGCCGCGTCCTCGGCCAGCCCGAAGCGGTCCTCGATCCAGCGGGCCAGCGGGTCGCGCACGAGGTCGTCGTAGCCGCGCGGGGCGGGGGAGGCCAGCCGCTCGGCGGGTACGGCGGCGGGGGCCTCGCCGGTCGCGCGGACCAGGGTCTCGCCGATGACGTGCTCGGGGCGCACCGGCGTACCGAACAGCGTGCTCGCCACACGGGCGACCACCTGGCGCTGGTCCTCCGGCGTGCCCTCCGTCGACATGGTGGCCGACGTGCCGATGCACTGGAGGTCCTGCGCCCGGCACGCCTCGCGGACGCGGCGGATCAGCAGGGCGACGTCGGCTCCCTGGCGGCCCCGGTAGGTGTGCAGTTCGTCGAAGACGAGGAACTCCAGGCCGCGGGCCATGCGGATGAGGCTCGCCCGGTCGGCCGGGCGGGTCAGCATCAGCTCCAGCATCACGTAGTTGGTGAGCAGGATGTCCGGCGGGTTGTCGCGGATCTCCCTGCGCCTCAGGTCGCCCTCCTGGCCGGTGTAGCGGGCGAAGGTGACGGGCTCCCGGCCCTCGCCGTAGCCGTCGTGGAGGAACTTCCGCAGCTCCTCCAGCTGGCTGTTGGCGAGCGCGTTCATCGGGTAGACGATGATCGCGCGGACGCGCTTCGGGGCGTTCGGGCCCTCCTCGTCGCGCCGGCGGAGCACCCGGTCGACGATCGGGACGATGTAGGACAGCGACTTGCCGGAGCCGGTGCCGGTCGTCAGCACGTACGAGGCGCCGGACGCGGCGGCGTCGATGGCGTCGCGCTGGTGCCGGTGCAGGGTGAGCGGACGGCCGTCGCAGACGGTGCCGCCCTTGGTCTTCCTCGCCTGGAAGACGCGGGCGCACTCCGGGTGCAGCACCTTCTGCTGGGCCAGCTCGACCACGGAACCGCCGCCCTGGAAGAAGGGGTTGAGCGACAGCCAGGGATTCGGCCACTGGGACTTGTCGTCCAGGTCCTTCGCGACGTACGCCTTGACGCGGTCGTCGCGGATGACGGTGCCGCCCTCCGTGAAGGAGCGGTAGTCGCGGATGAGGGCCTCGTGGACGCGGAAGACGTCCATGCCCGAACCGGACGCGGCCACCGGAGCCGGCTGCTCGGCGGGGGCCCGGACCGGCTCCGGGGCCGCCCGCCGCAGGGGCCGCGTCGGGTCCAGTTCGTCCCAGGCGGGTACGAGGCTCCGCTCGTCCGCGGGTACGGCGAGGGGGAGCAGCGCGTCCCGCACGGTCACGGCGTCGGCCGGGCGGTCCGCGGGGTTCTTGGCCAGCAGCCGCTCCACGAGGCGGGCCAGCTCCGCGGGGATGCCGTCGCGGATCCGGCGGACGGGGGCCGGCTCCTGGTGGACGTGCCGTTCGGCCAGCTCGTAGGCGGACTCGCTGGTGAACGGGGGGACCCCGACCAGCATCTCGTACAGCACGCAGCCCAGCGCGTACAGGTCGGCGGCCTGCGTGACCTGCCTGGCCTGGCACTGCTCCGGCGCCATGTAGCGGGCCGTGCCCACGCTGACGCCGGTGCTGGTCAGCCGCGTCTGGTCCGGGTCCTCCACGATGCTGCCCATGCCGAAGTCGAGCACCTTCACCGTGCCGCCGCGGGTGAGCATGACGTTGGCGGGCTTCAGGTCACGGTGGACGACGCCCTGCGCGTGGGCGGCGGCGAGCCCCGCGGCGATCTGCGCGCCGACGGCGGCGGCCCAGGCGACCGGCAGCTGGGACTCCTCCTCGACCAGGTCGCGCAGCGAGCGGCCGTCCAGCAGCTCCATGGCCAGGTAGGGCAGGTCGTCGCAGTCCCCGGCGATGCCGCCCGCGACGAGCCGGGTGAGATTGGGGTGGTCGAGGCGGCGCATGATGGCCACCTCGCGGGCGAAGCGCTCCACGGCCTTGGTGTCGCTTCCGGTGGCCACGCGGATGCCGGTGCGGCGGCGCAGGACGGTCTTGACGGCGACCGTACGCCCGGGAGCCCCCTCGGGCACCCGGAGGTCCTCGGCCTGATGGACCTCTCCCATGTTGCCCCTGCCGATGGCGCGTCCGATGCGGAATCTGCCGTCGATGAGCTGGTGGCCCACTGCCGCTCCTCTGCCCTGTGCTGCCTTCGCGCTGCCCATCCTGTCAGGGGTGGCGGTGAGGCACCTCGAACCGTACACGAGGAGGCAGGATTGGTGAAGTGCGTGCACGTTGACAATGTCAACGCGGTGAATGCGTCCGGGTTGGAATCGGATCGGACTCTTCGAGCGCGGCCTATCATGGCCCGGGCCCTCACGGCCCGCGTAAGGAGTCACACGCCATGTCAACTCCCGCCGCACACCAGGAACTCGGAGCGTTCCTGCGGGCTCACCGCGCCCTGCTCAAGCCGGAGGAGGTCGGCCTCCCGCCCACCTCCCGCCGCCGGACCCCCGGCCTGCGCAGGGAAGAGGTCGCCTCCCTCTCCGGGGTGAGCATCGCCTGGTACACCTGGCTGGAACAGGGCAGGGTCACCGCCTCACGGCAGGTTCTGGAGTCCGTCGGCCGGGCGCTGCGCCTCGACGACGCCGAGCTGCGCCATGTGCTGAGACTGGCCGGCTACTACGAGCCGGAGGCGAGCCCGGCCCACGGGGCCGCGAACGGGGCGGTGCAGCCCATGCTGGACTCCTGGCCGGTGAGCCCGGCCGTCCTGCTCGACCGGAACTTCGACCTGGTCGCCTGGAACGCGGCGTGGTCCGCCGTCTGGGGGGAGCCCTCGGCGGTGCCGGCCGACCGCCGCAACCTGATGTGGTTCGTCACCGCCGACGAGCGGCTGCGCGGGGCCCTGCCGGACACCGACTGGGAACCGCTCGCCATGAGCGTCTTCCAGCACTTCCGCGCCCAGGCCGGCCGGGTCCCCTCCGACGAGCGCATCGCCGCGGTGTACGGCCGGCTGGCGGCGGACGTGCCCGAGCTGAGCCACTGGTGGAGCTGCCACTCGGTGGGGGAGCTGACCAGCCGCGTCGTCACCGCCACCCCCGCCGGCGGCGAGCCGATCCGCATGTCCCTGTCGTCCCTGCGCCCGGTGGACGACCCCGCGTCGCTGATCCTGCTGTTCACGCCGGAGAGCCAGGACGACGGAGCCAGGGTGTCGGCTCTGGTGAACCGGCCCCTGCGCCGTGTCGGCCCGGCACGCAAAGCGGGCTGAAGGCGCGTCCCGTGCGGGATCGGTCGACCGCGCCTACAGCCCTGTCCCCGGGGTGGGGGAGCACTGCCCGAGCCGCAGCTCAGACCTCCTTCGGGGCTCCCACCCCGTCGACCGCCGGCCGGGCGCCGGTGTCACGCCGCAGCTGGGTGCCGACCAGCAGAGCGCCGAGGGAGGCGACCAGGGCCAGGCCGACACCGACCACGGCGGTGGCGAGGGTCAGGTCGGAGAACCGGCCGATCGCCCAGGCACCGACACCGGTACCGGCGTACATGGTCGAGGTGATCCAGGCGCTGGAGGTCGCCCGCAGCTCGGGGGCGGCCGTACCCGCCAGCGTCTGCTGATCGGTGACGAAGCCGCCGCCGGCGAAGAACCAGAGGGCGACACCCGCCAGGGAGAGGACCAGACCGGGGCCCCGGACGGTGAGCGCGACACCGGCGGCCAGCAGCAGACCCCACACGGCGAGCATCGGCAGGTGCGTACGGCCCCGGGCCCGGGCCCGGTCGCCCAGCCGGCCGCCGGCCGTGGAGCCCACGACGCTGCCGAGGCCGACGAGGACGCCGACCAGACCCAGCGCGGAGACGGACAGGTCGAAGCGCTCCGCGAGCACCGCGCCCATGAACGTGTAGGCGCCCAGGCCGGCCGCGTTGAACGCGGTGTTGACCAGCAGCGCCTTGCGCAGCGCGGGGTGACCCCAGGCGGCGAACACCGCTCCGACGCCCAGGCCGCCGGCGGCCCGGGAGGCACCGGCCGGGATCTGCTTCAGCAGCATCGGGACGACCGGCAGTGTGCCCGCGGCCATGGCCCAGAACGCGGCCCGCCAGCCGGCGGCGCCCGCCAGGAGGCTGCCCAGCGGTACACCGAGCACCTGGCCGCACGAGAAGAACGCCATGCCCAGACCCAGGGCGCGGCCGCGCACCGTGTCCTCGGTGGTCTCCGCGATGTGCGCCCAGATCGCGGGGCCCGCCGCGGCGGCCGCGAGACCGGCCAGGGCACGCGAGAGCACCAGCGGCGTCAGGTCGTCGGAGAGGGCGGCGGCGACGTTCGACAGCAGGAAGAGCGCCGAGCCCAGCAACAGCGTGCGACGGCGTCCCACGCGGTCGCTGAGCAGGCCGAGGAACGGAGCGCACACCGCGTACACGAGCACGTACGCCGTCACGCTGTACGCCGCCGACTGCTCGGAGATGCCGAGGTCGTCGGCGATCGTCGGGAGCAGCGGGGACACCAGGAACGTCTCGGTGCCGAACAGGAACAGCAGCACGAACACCGAGGCGTAGGGGCCCCAGCGGAGCCGTGCCGGGGCGGAAGCCGGGGTGGCGGGTGCGGTGGGTGGACTGTCCATGGGGGGAACTGCCTTTCGGGCGAGAGCGGTCGGGGAATTCCGGCTGCCGGCTCGACCACCTTGGCGACCCCCGCGCGGGCCAACCAGCCAGGCGTTGGTCCGGTGAGTGGAAGTAATGCCTACGGCAGCTTCGGCGAGTGCAGCCCGACTCACGCTCCGCACGGCGGTGTTGTCGTCCCCGGGGGCCCCTGGGGGAACTGACGGGGATGGCGACCTGCGGCAGCGATGCGAGGGCGTGTGATCCCCGCCTCAATCGGAGCCAGTCGCTCGAACTCGCTTTTATGATCGTCGAGATGAACGGGGGCAGCGGAGTGGGCTTACGCACGCGCCGCGGTGAGGAGCGGCCTTGAGCAGGTTGCGCTTACTGACCGCGGGGGAAACGCACGGTCCGGCACCGGTCGCGACGTGGGGGGGCCTTCCCGTCGGCGTGCCGGTCACCACGGAGACGGTGGCGGACCGCCTGGCGCGACGGCGCTCGGGGCATGGACGCGGTGCGCGGGTGACGTTCGTGCGGAACTCCGCCCGCTTAGGCCACTCGGTGTCGCTTCCCGAGGTCATGGCCACCGGGCCGGAGGCGCCGGCCCGTGACGCGCCGCCGACTCGCCCCCGTCCGGGTCGCGCCGACCTGGCGGGCCTGCGGAACCACGGCTTCGACGACACCCACGCCTCGGCTCGGGAGACCGCGAAGCGTGGGGCGCTGCACATGGTGGGCCGGGCGCACGTGAAGGAACCGGGCACGGATTCCCCAGCCACACCCCGCCGTCTGCCGGAACCGGGTCGGGCTCGCTACGCGTCGGGGTTCCCCCCACCCGAGTTACCCTTGGCCGAAAGGCCGTTACGGTCGGGATCCGCCAGGCAGCGCACCGTGGAACCGACGCACCGGATCGCCGCGGAGACCACCCTGCGCCCGGTCGCCCACCTCACCGCGGTGGGCCACTCGATGACCGAGCTCCCGCAGATCATCGGCTCCTGCGCCGCCGTCGGCGTGCACGACGTGCCGGCCCTGCGGGGCGATCCGCCGGGCGACCCGCGAGGCCCGTGGGCGCCCCACCCCGACGGCTTCACCCACGCCCGTGGACTCGCCCGCCTCACCACGGGATCAGGGAACTTCAGCGTCGGCGGGGCGGCCTTCCCCGAACGCCATCCGCGGTCGCCGGACCGGGAGAGCGAGATCCGGCACTTCGCCGCCAGGTGCCAGGCGGGCGCCGACCACACCATCACCCGGATGTTCTCCCACGCGGAGGATCACCCGCGGCTGCGCGACCGCGTCGCCGCCGCCGGCCGCGACACCCCGATCATCCCGGCGATCACGCCCGCCGGCGACGTACGGCAGATCCGGCGCCTCGTCGAACTCGGCAACGCCGCCTTCCCCGCCCCGCTCGCCGAGGCGCTGGACGGCGCACGCGACGATCCGGCCGCCGCCCACCGCGTCGGCGTGGACCACACCACCGCGCTCGGCCGGCGGCCGCTCGCCGAAGGCGCACCGGGGCCGCACCGCATCACGCTCAACCGGTCGTCCGCCGCGCTCGGCATCCACGACGACCTCGCCCCCCACCGCTCACCGGCCCCCCGGCCGGCCGCCCTGTCCCTCACCGGCTGACCGCCCAGAACACGAAAGGTCGCGTTCCCATGGACAGCGGACATCCCGAGGCGGACGCCACGCCCTCCCGCGCCGAGGACACCCCGATCGCGGTCGTCGGCGTCTCCTGCCGGCTGCCCGGTGCCTCCTCCCCGGCGGCGTACTGGCGTCTGCTCACGCAGGGAGTGGACGCCGTCGTGCCCACGCCCCCCGAGCGGTGGGGTGGCGGGCACGGGGGGTTCCTCGACTGGTCCGCCGTCACCGGGTTCGACGCGGCCTTCTTCGGGATCGGTCCGCGCGAGGCCCTGGCGATGGATCCCCAGCAGCGGCTGATGCTCGAACTGGGCTGGGAGGCCCTGGAGGACGCCCGCATCGTCCCCGGGCACCTGGCCGGCAGCCGCACCGGTGTCTTCGTCGGCGCCATCTGGGACGACTACGCGACCCTGTTGCGCCGCCAGGGCACCGACGCCGCCGGCCGGCACTGGCTGACGGGGCTCCAGCGCGGCGTCATCGCCAATCGCCTGTCCTACGGCCTGGGCCTGCGCGGACCGAGCCTGACGGTCGACTCGGCGCAGTCCTCCTCGCTGGTCGCCGTGCACCTCGCCTGCGAGAGCCTGCGCCGCGGCGAGAGCGAACTCGCCCTGGCCGGCGGGGTCAACCTGGCCCTGGCCGCGGAGAGCGCCGCCGTCTCCGAGGCGATGGGCGCCCTGTCCCCGGACGGACGCGTCCGCACCTTCGACGCCCGCGCCAACGGCTACGTGCGCGGTGAGGGCGGCGCCCTCGTCGTCCTCAAACCCCTCGGACGGGCCCTCGCCGACGGCGACCCGGTCGTGTGCGTGATCCGCGGCAGCGCGACCAACAACGACGGCGGCGGCGACAGCCTGACCGCCCCCGACCCCCGCGCCCAGGAAGAGGTCGTCCGGCAGGCCCACGCACGCGCCGGCACCCGCCCCGACGACATCCAGTACGTCGAACTCCACGGCACCGGAACGCCCGTCGGCGACCCGGTCGAGGCCGCCGCGCTCGGCGCCGCCCTGGGCCGGCCCCGCACCCCGGGCACCCCCGCGCTGCGCGTCGGGTCCGTCAAGACCAACATCGGCCACCTGGAGGGCGCCGCGGGCATCGCCGGGCTGGTCAAGGTGGCCCTCAGCCTGAAGCACCGCCGGCTCCCGCCGACCCTCCACCACGAGACCCCGAACCCCCGCATCCCGCTGGACGAGCTGAACCTGCGCGTCCAGACCGAGCTGACACCCTGGCCGGACGAACGCCGCGACCTCGTGGCGGGCGTCAGCTCCTTCGGCGTGGGCGGCAGCAACTGCCACGTGGTGCTCGCCGAGGCCCCGCCCGCCGCCCGCCCCGCGCCGCGGCAGCCCGCGACCGGCCCGCGCGAGACGGCCGCCGTGCCCTGGGTCCTGTCGGCGCGCACCGGCGAGGCGCTGCGCGAACAGGCCGCGCGCCTCGTCGGCTTCCTGACGGACCGGCCGGGCCCCGACCCGGCCGACGTCGGCCACTCCCTGGTCACCACCCGGTCGTCGTTCGAGCACCGCGCGGTCGTCGTGGGCACCGGCACCGAGGAACTCCTCGCCGGACTCACCGCCGTACGCGAGGGCCGGTCGGCCAGGAACACCGTCGTCTCCACCGGCCCGGCCGCCCGTGGCCGGACCGTCCTCGTCTTCCCCGGCCAGGGCTCCCAGTGGGCCGGGATGGGACGCCGGCTGCTCACCGACAGCGAGCCCTTCGCGCGGCGGATCGCCGCGTGCGAACAGGCCCTGTCGCCGTTCGTCGACTGGTCCCTGACCGAGGTGCTGCGGGAGGCCCCCGGCGCGCCCTCGCTGGAGCGGGTCGACGTCGTGCAGCCCGTGCTGTGGGCGGTCATGGTGTCCCTCGCGGAGGTGTGGCGGGCCCACGGAGTGACACCCGACGCGGTCGTGGGCCACTCCCAGGGCGAGATCGCCGCCGCCCAGGTGGCCGGCGTACTGACGCTGCGCGACGCCGCGAAGATCGTCGCCCTGCGCTCCCGCGCCCTCGCCCGGCTCGCGGGCACCGGCGGCATGGTCTCCCTGCCCCTGCCCGTCGCCGAGGTCGCCGACCGCATCGCCCCCTGGAGCGACCGGCTCGCCGTCGCCGCCGTCAACGGACCGTCCTCCACCGTGCTGGCGGGCGAGCGCGCCGTCCTCGACCAGCTGCTGACCGCCTACCAGGCCGAGGGGGTACGGGCACGGCGCATCGACGTCGACTACGCCTCCCACTCGCCGGGCGTCGAGGCCGTACGGGAGGAACTCCTCGACGCCCTCGCCGACATCGCCCCGCGACCCGCCGCCGGCACCGCGTTCTACTCCACCGTGACCGCGTCCCGCGTCGAGGACACCACGCGGCTGGGGGCCGAGTACTGGTACCGCAACCTGCGCCGGACTGTCCGGTTCGAGGAGACCGTCCGCGCGCTCCTCGCCGACGGCCACCGCCTGTTCGTGGAGTCCAGCCCGCACCCCGTGCTCACCGTCGGCGTCCAGGAGACCATCGACCTGGCCACCACCCCGGACGACCCGGCGGTGACGGTCGGCACCCTCCGCCGAGGCCAGGACGACCCGGTCCGGCTGCTGACCTCGTTCGCACAGGCCCACACGGCCGGGGCGGACGTGGACTGGACGCCGGTGTTCGGGGAAGCCCGGGCGGTGGACCTGCCGACGTACGGGTTCCAGCGGCGGGTGTACTGGCTGCCGGGCGAGGCGCCCGCCGGCCGGGCGACCGGCACGGCCTCCCCGGACGGGGCGCCGTCCGCCGCCTCGCCGCGGTCGCCGGCGCGGCTGCCGGCCGCGGCGACCGAGCCGGAGCGGGAGGCCCTGCTGCTGGAACTGGTCCAGGAGGAGACCGCCGCCGTGCTGGGCCACGACACGGCCGCCGCCGTCGACACCCGGCAGGACTTCAAGGCGCTCGGCTTCGACTCCGTCGCCGCGGTCGACCTGCGCAACCGCCTGAGCGCCGCGACCGGCCTGCGCCTGCCCGCCACCGCCGTCTTCGCCCACCCCACCCCGCAGGCCCTCGCCGCCCACCTCAGCGCCGCACTGCTCGGCACCGCCCCCGCCGTGGCGCCCGCCGCCGAACCGGTCCCCGTCCCCGCCGACGACCCCGTGGCCATCGTGGGGATGGCCTGCCGCTTCCCGGGCGGCGTCGAGGGCCCCGACGACCTGTGGCGGCTGGTCGCCGACGGCCGGGACGCGATCACCCCGTTCCCGGACAACCGGGGCTGGGACCTCGACGCCCTCTACCACCCCGACCCCGCGCACCCGGGCACCTCCTACACCCGGCACGGCGGATTCCTCCACGACGCCGACCGGTTCGACGCCGAGTTCTTCGGGATGTCCCCGCGCGAGGCCCGGGCGACCGACCCCCAGCAGCGGCTCCTCCTCGAAACGGCCTGGGAGGCGTTCGAACGGGCCGGAATCGACCCCGCCGCCCTGCGCGGCAGCCGCACCGGCGTCTTCACCGGTCTGATGGCATCCGACTACGGGCCCCGCCTGCACGAGGCCGGGGACGGCACCGACGGACACCTGCTCACCGGCACCGCCGGGAGCGTGGCCTCCGGACGGCTGGCCTACGTCTTCGGTCTCGAAGGCCCCGCGGTCTCCGTCGACACGGCCTGCTCCTCCTCCCTGGTCGCGCTCCATCTGGCCGTGCAGGCGCTGCGCCAGGGGGAGTGCTCGCTGGCCCTGGCGGGCGGGGTGACCGTGATGCCGAACCCCGGCACGTTCGTGGAGTTCTCCCGGCAGCGGGGGCTGGCGCCGGACGGGCGCTGCAAGGCGTTCGCGGCCGCCGCCGACGGCACCGGCTGGGGCGAGGGCGTCGGGGTCCTGCTCGTGGAGCGGCTGTCGGACGCGCGGCGCAACGGGCACCGCGTGCTCGCCGTGGTCCGCGGCTCCGCGGTCAACCAGGACGGCGCGAGCAACGGCCTCACCGCGCCGAGCGGCCCCGCCCAGGAACGGGTGATCCGTCAGGCCCTCGCCGGTGCCGGGCTGACCGCCGCCGACGTGGACGCCGTCGAGGCGCACGGCACCGGCACCCGGCTCGGCGACCCCATCGAGGCCGAGGCGATCCTCGCCACGTACGGCAGGGAACGCCCGGCCGGGCGGCCCGTGCTGCTCGGCTCGGTCAAGTCCAACATCGGCCATCCGCAGGCCGCCGCGGGCGTCGCCGGCGTCATCAAGATGGTGATGGCGATGCGGCACGGCGTGCTCCCCCGGACGCTGCACGTAGACGAGCCGTCGCCCCACGTGGACTGGTCGGCCGGCGCGGTCGCGCTGCTGACCGAGAACACCCCCTGGCAGAAGACGGACGGGCCGCGGCGGGCGGCGGTGTCCTCGTTCGGGATCAGCGGCACCAACGCGCACGTGATCCTGGAGGAGCCGGTGGGGGAGCCGGAAGCCGGCGGGGCGGGGGAGACCGGGGGGTCCGGGGGCTCCGCGGGTGCCGTGGCTTCGGTGGAACCGGTGGCGCCCGTGGGTCCGGTGGAGTCGGTGGCGTCGGCGGGTTCCGGGGATACGGCGGAGCCCGCGGCGTCGCCGGGTCCCCTGGAGACGCTGCCGTTCGTGCTGTCGGCCAAGCACCCCGACGCCCTGCGCGAGCTGGCGCTGCGGCTCTCCCGGCACCTGACGGCCGCGCACCCGCCGCGTCCGGTGGACGTCGCGTACACCCTGGCGACGGCCCGGTCGCTGTTCGAACACCGGGCCGTGGTGCTGGGCAGCGGCCGCGAGGAGCTCCTCGCGGGCCTGGCCGCCGTCGCCGACGGCGCCCAGGGCGTGGTGGCGCCGGCGACGGAGGGGGACGCCGGTGCCGTACCCGGGCTGGTGGCGTCCGCCGCGGAGGACGTCGTCCAGGGCGTCGGCGTGGACTGGGACGTCCTCTTCGCCGGCAGCGGCGCGCGCCCGGCCGAGCTGCCCGTCTACCCCTTCCGCAAGGAACGGCACTGGCTCGACACCCCCGCCCCCCGCACCGGCACCCCCGCGTCCGCCGCGCCGGACGCGGAACGACGGTTCTGGGCAGCGGTGGAGCAGGGCGACCCCCGGGCACTCGCGGACGAACTCGGGCTCCACGACCCCGGCACGGCCGGTGACGGGGGCGCGTCCGGCGGCCTTGGCGACGGCGGTACGTCCGCCGGCCCCGGAGCCCCCACCGCCACCGGCGCCACCGCGTTGACCGCCGCCCTCCCCCTGCTGTCCCGCTGGTACAGCGGGCGGCAGGCCGAGAGCGTCGTGGACGGGCTGCGGTACCGGATCGGCTGGCGGCGGCTCGGGCCCGTTCCGGCCGCCGTGGTCCGCGGGACGTGGCTCGTGGTGCTGCCCGGTGGGACCCCGCCCGGTCCGTGGGCCGAGGCGGCGGTGCGGGCCCTCACCGCCCACGGCGCCGGCGTCCGGGAGGTCCGTCTCACCCCCGGTGCCGACCGTACGGCCGTAGGGGAGCTGCTCCGGCCGCACGTGGAGGCCGACGAGCCGGCCGGGATCCTGCTGCTGCCGGCCCCCGAGCCGGGGCGTTCGGTCGGGCACCCGCACCTGCCGGCCGGGCCGGCCCGTCTGCTCGCCGTCGTCCAGGCCCTCGGCGATCTGGAGGTGGCCGCCCCTCTCTGGTGCGCCACCACGGGAGCCGTCGGCACCGGCCCCGACGACCCGGTGCGCGACGCCGGACAGGCCCAGCTGTGGGGGCTGGGGCGGATCGCCGCGCTGGAGCACCCCGAGCGGTGGGGCGGCCTCCTCGACCTGCCCGAACACCCCGACGACGCCTCGGCCGAGCACCTGGGCCGTGTGCTCGCCGGTGCCGCGGGCGCCGAGGACCAGGTGGCGGTACGGCCGTACGGCGTACTGGCCCGCCGCCTGGAGCACGCCCCGGCCAGGGCGGCCGCCCGCCGGCCCTGGCGGACCCGCGGTACCGCGCTGGTCACCGGGGGCACGGGCGCGCTGGGCGGCCAGGTCGCGCGGTGGCTGGCCGCGGCCGGCGCCGAGCATCTGCTGCTGGTGAGCCGGAGCGGCGAACGGGCGGCGGGTGCCGGGGAGTTGCGCGCCGAACTCCAGGCGCTCGGGGCGCGCGTCACGTTCGCCGCGTGCGACGCCGCCGATCGCGACGCCCTCGGCGCCGTACTCGCCGCGATACCGGCGGACCTGCCCCTCACCACCGTGGTGCACGCGGCCGGGCAGCTCGACGACGCCCTGCTCGACACGCTGACCCCGGCCCAGCTGGGGCGGGCGCTCGGCGCCAAGGCGACGGCGGCCCGCAACCTGGACGAGCTGACCCGGGACCGGGACCTGACCGCGTTCGTCCTCTTCTCCTCCGTGGCCGCCACCTGGGGCCTGCCCGGACAGGGCGGATACGCGCCCGGCAACGCCTTCCTCGACGCCCTCGCCGAACGCCGGCGAGCCGAGGGCCTGCCCGCCACCTCCCTCGCCTGGGGCGCCTGGGACGGCGCCGGAATGGCCGAGGGCACGGCCGTGGCCCGGGAGTTCGCCCGCATCGGCCTGGGACGGATCCGCCCCCAGGAGGGCCTCGACGCGCTGGGCCGGGCCCTCGCGAACGAGGACGTCTGCGTCACCGTGGCACGGGTCGACTGGGACACCTTCCTGCCCGCCGCCGCGGCGGCCCGTCCACGCCCCCTGTTCGACACGCTCCCCGAGGCCCGCAGGGCGGCCGCCGCCCCCCAGCGGCCCTCCGCCGCCGACCTGGCACGGAGACTGACCGGTCTCGGCGCGGCGGAGCGCGAGGAGGAGGTGGCCGCCGTCGTCCGCCGGACCGTCACCGCCGTGCTCGGCTTCGACTCCACGCGGCGGATCCGCGACCGGCGCACCTTCCACGAACTCGGCCTGACCTCCCTCACGGCGGTGGACCTGCGCAACCGGCTGGGCGCCGCCACCGGCCTGAGGCTGCCGACGACCCTCGTCTTCGACCACCCCACGCCCCGGGCCGTCACCCGGTTCGTCCTCGGCCTGCTCACCGGCGAGGACGCCACCGCCCCGGACCGCTCCACCCGCCCGGACGCCCCGCACCCGGACGCCCCGCGCACCGCCGGCCCCGCCGAGCCGATCGCCATCGTCGGCATGGCCTGCCGGTACCCGGGCGCGGTGACCTCGCCCGAGGAACTGTGGGAGCTCGTCGCGTCCGGAGGCGACGCGATCGGCGAGATGCCGCGCGACCGGGGCTGGGACCTGGACCGGCTCTTCCACCCGGAACCGGGCCGGCCCGGCACCACGTACACCCGCAGCGGTGGATTCCTGTACGACGCCGCCGACTTCGACGCCGAGTTCTTCGGCATCAGCCCGCGTGAGGCGCTCGCGACGGACCCCCAGCAGCGTCTGCTGCTGGAGACCGGCTGGGAGGCCGTCGAGCGGGCCGGGATCGATCCGGCCGCCCTGCGCGGCACGGACACCGGCGTCTACGTCGGCGCGTCCGCCGGCGAGTACGGCCCGCGCCTGGCCGACCCGGCCGGCGGCGCCGACGGCTACGCCCTCACCGGCGGCGCCGCCAGCGTGATCTCCGGCCGGCTCGCCTACACGCTCGGACTCGAAGGCCCCGCGGTCTCCGTCGACACCGCCTGCTCCTCCTCGCTCGTCGCGCTCCACCTGGCCGCGCAGGCACTGCGCCAGGGGGAGTGCTCGCTGGCCCTGGCCGGCGGCGTCACGGTCATGTCCGGCCCCGGGGTGTTCCTGGAGTTCTCCCGGCAGCGGGGGCTGGCGCCGGACGGGCGCTGCAAGGCCTTCGCGGCCGCCGCCGACGGCACCGGCTGGGCCGAGGGCGTCGGCGTGCTGGTGCTGGAACGGCTGTCGGACGCCCGGCGCAACGGGCACCGCGTGCTCGCCGTGGTCCGCGGCTCCGCCGTCAATCAGGACGGCGCGAGCAACGGCCTCACCGCGCCCAACGGCCCCTCCCAGGAACGCGTCATCCGCCAGGCCCTCGCCGGTGCCGGGCTGACCGCCGCCGACGTGGACGCCGTCGAGGCGCACGGCACCGGCACCCGGCTCGGCGACCCCATCGAGGCGCAGGCGATCCTCGCGACCTACGGCCGCGGCCGCAACCCCGAGCGGCCCGTCCGCCTCGGCTCGCTGAAGTCCAACATCGGACACTCCCAGGCCGCCGCCGGCGTCGCGGGCGTCATCAAGATGGTGATGGCGATGCGGCACGGCGTGCTGCCCGGCACGCTCCACGTGGACGAGCCGACACCACACGTGGACTGGTCGGCCGGCGCGGTCGCGCTGCTGACCGGGAACACCCCCTGGGAGAAGGCGGACGGACCGCGCAGGGCGGCCGTGTCCTCCTTCGGGATGAGCGGCACCAACGCCCACGTCATCCTCGAAGAGCCCGGTCCCCGGCCCGCCGACGCCTCCTCGCCCGCGCCGTCCGGCGGCCCGGACACCGTCCCCTGGACGCTCTCCGCACGCACCCCCGGCGCGCTGCGCGCCCTGGCCGCCCGGCTGACGCACGCCGTGACGCGGAGCCCCGGCACCGCCGACCCGCTCGCCGTCGCCCGCGCCCTCGCCACCACCCGCTCGGCGTTCGAGTACCGCGCCGTGGTGCTCGGCGGCAGCCGCGAGGAGCTCCTCGCGGGCCTGACCGACGTCGCCGCCGGCGCCCAGGGCGTGGTGGCGCCGGCCGCCGAGGGCGGCGTGCCCGCAGCCGGGCCGGTGGCGGAGGCCGCCGCGGACTTCGCCCGGGGCGGCGAGGTGGACTGGACGGCGGTCCTCGGCCGCGCCGACGGGCCGCCGGCGGAGCTGCCCACCTACCCCTTCCAGCACAAGCGGTACTGGCTGGACGCCCCCGCCGCCCCGGCCGCACCCGGCGCCGGCCGGCCGCTGGACCACCCGCTGCTGTCCTCGGTCGTCCACCTGGCGGGCACCGGCGACCACGTGTTCACCGGCCGCCTCGCCGGCCGGGCGCACCCGTGGCTGGAGGACCACCAGGTCGCCGGAACCGTGCTGCTGCCGGGCACCGCCTTCGTCGAACTCGCGCTGCGCGCCGGCACCCACCTCGGCTGCGACACCCTGCACGAACTCAGCCTGACCGCCCCGCTCCTCGCCCCGCCCTCCGCCGGCATCGCGCTCCAGGTGTCCGTCGGCACCCCCGACGAGACGGGCCGCCGCCCCGTGCGGATCTTCTCCCGTCCCGAGGACGCGGACGCCGACCAGCCCTGGACCCGGCACGCCGACGGTGTGCTCGGCACCGCCACGGAGCCCGGCGAGGGAACGGAGTCCGGCGAGGGAACGGGAGACCCCGGCGCGTGGCCGCCGCCCGGCGCGTCGCCCGTCGCCGTCGGCGACCTCTACGAGCGGCTGGCCCGCCGCGGCTACGGCTACGGCCCCGCGTTCCAGGGTCTGTCGCGGGCCTGGCGGCACGGCGACGACGTCCTCGCCGAGGTGGCCCTGGCCGACACCGAGGCGGCCGAGGCCGACCGCTACGGGCTGCACCCCGCCCTGCTCGACGCCGCCCTGCACACCATCGCCCTCGCGGCCGGCGGGACCGACGACACCCCGGCCGTGCTGCCGTTCACCTGGCAGGAGGTGTCCGTCACGACCCGCGGACCCGCCGCCCTGCGGGTACGGCTGGCGATGACCGGACCGGCGCGGGCCGCGCTGACCGCGTACGACGAGGAAGGACGCCCGGTGGCGGCCATCGGCTCCGTCGTCCTGCGCCCCGTACCCGACGACCTGACGGCCGGCCCGCCCGCCGGGGCGACGGCGCTGTACCGCCTGGACTGGCCGGCCGCCCCCCTCGCGCCCACACCCGACGGGGACGCCGGACCCCGCACGGCCCTGCTCGCCCCGGACACCACCCCGCTGCCCACGGCCCCGGCCACCGGCACACCGATGCCCCGCTACCCCGACCTCACCGCCCTGCGCACCGCGATCACCGCGGGCGCTCCGGTCCCGGACCTCGTCCTGGCCGGCGTGGTACCCCATGGCGCAGGAGCCGAGGGGCCCGGCGGTGTCGCGCCTGACCCCGCCCCCGCCGAGGCGCTCCCCGGTGCGGCGGCCGAGACGGTCGCCCGTGTCCTGGAGCTCGTCCAGGAGTGGCTCGCCGACGACCGGCTGGGCAGCGCCCGGCTGGTGCTGGTGACCCGGGCGGCCGTGGCGGTGTCCGCGGCCGAGCCGGCCGACCCCGCCGGAGCCGCCGTCTGGGGCCTGCTGCGCTCCGCGCAGACCGAGCACCCAGGCCGCTTCGTGCTCGCCGACGTGGACGGCACGGAGGCCTCGGCACGCGCGCTGGTGTCCGCGGCGGCCGGCGACGAACCCCAACTGGCCCTGCGGAACGGCACACCGCACGTCCCCCGCCTGGTCCGGCACGGCGCGCCGGCGCGGCCGGCCGCCCCGGTGTTCGACCCGGACGGCACCGTCCTCGTCACCGGCGGCACGGGCCTGCTGGGCCGGCTCGTCGCCCGCCACCTGGTGACCGAGCACGGCGTACGCCACCTGCTGCTGGTCAGCCGGAGCGGTGAGAACGCACCCGGCGCCGGGGAACTGCGGGCCGAACTCACCGGGCACGGCGCCCGGGTGACCGTGGCCGCGTGCGACCTGGCCGACGGCGACGCCCTGGCCGCGCTGTGGGCGGCGCTCCCGGCCGCACACCCGCTGACGGCCGTGGTGCACGCCGCCGGCGTGCTGGACGACGGCCCGGTCGGATCGCTGACGCCCGAGCGCCTGCACCGCGTGCTGCGCCCGAAGGCCGACGCGGCCTGGCGGCTGCACGAGCTGACCCGAGGCCTCGACCTGTCCGCCTTCGTGCTGTTCTCGTCCGCCGCCGGGGTGCTCGGCTCGGCCGGGCAGGGCAACTACGCGGCGGCCAACGCCTTCCTCGACGCCCTCGTCGCCCACCGCCGGGCCCAGGGCCTGCCCGCCACCTCACTGGCCTGGGGGCTGTGGGAGGAGCGCAGCGCGCTGACCGCCGGACTCGACGGCACCGATGTGCGGCGCCTCGCACGGACCGGGGTCCGGCCGCTGACGACCGAGGACGGGCTCGCGCTCCTCGACGCGGCCCTCGCCGCCGACGAGCCCGCCCTGGTACCGGCGCACCTGGACCGCGGCCCCGGTCAGGCGGCGGCCGGCCCGCTGCCGGCACCGCTGCGCGCACTGCCGCGCCCCGCCGCGCCCGGCCGCCCGCGCCGCTCCCGGCGGACGGCCGCCCCGGCCGGCGCGTTCGCCGAGCGGGTGCGCGCCATGACCGGGACCGAGCGCCTGCGCGTCCTGGCCGGCCTGGTGCGCGAGGAGTCCGCCGCCGTGCTCGGCCTGGACCCGATGGACGACACGCACGACACACGGGCCTTCGCCGACCTGGGGATGGACTCCCTCACCGGGCTCGAACTGCGCAACAGACTGGCCGCGCTGACCGGGCTCACCCTCCCCGCCGGGCTGGTGTTCGACCAGCCCACACCGGGCGAGCTGGCCGGGTGGCTGGCGGCCGAACTCCTCGGCTCCGACGCCCCCGAACCCGGCCCGGCCCGGCAGCCCGCCCGGGCCGCCGACGACGAGCCCATCGCGATCGTCGCCATGGCCTGCCGCTACCCCGGCACCCCCGACACCGGCGACATCACCACCCCCGACGCCCTCTGGGCACTGGTGGCGGCCGGAGCCGACACCGTCGGCGACATGCCGCACGACCGGGGCTGGAACGTGGAAGAGCTGTACGACCCCGAGCCGGGCCGCCCGGGCCGCACCTACACCCGCCGGGGCGCGTTCCTGCGCGGCGCCGCCGACTTCGACGCCGACTTCTTCGGCATCAACCCGCGCGAGGCCCTCGCCATGGACCCCCAGCAGCGGCTGCTCCTCCAGGCCGGCTGGGAGGCCGTCGAACGGGCCGGCATCGACCCGGCCACCCTGCGCGGCACCCGCAGCGGGGTCTTCGCCGGCGTCATGTACCACGACTACGGCTCCTGGGCGCGCCGCGTGCCCGAGGAGGTCGCCGGCTACCTCGGCTCCGGCACGGCGGGCAGCGTGGCGTCGGGCCGGGTGGCGTACACCCTGGGCCTGGAAGGCCCCGCCGTGTCCGTCGACACCGCCTGCTCCTCCTCGCTGGTGGCGCTGCACCTGGCGGTGCAGTCCCTCCGCTCGGGCGAGAGCGACCTGGCGCTGGCCGGGGGTGTGACGGTGATGTCGACGCCCACGCCCTTCATCGAGTTCTCCCGCCAGCGCGGGCTCGCCGCCGACGGGCGCTGCAAGCCGTTCGCCGCGGCCGCCGACGGCACCGGCTGGGGCGAGGGCGTCGGCGTCCTCCTCCTGGAGCGGCTGTCGGACGCCCGTGCCCACGGCCACCCCGTGCTCGCCGTGGTGCGCGGCACCGCCGTCAACCAGGACGGCGCGAGCAACGGGCTGACCGCGCCCAACGGCCCCTCCCAGGAGCGGGTGATCCGCCAGGCGCTCACCGCCGCCGGACTGACCGCCACCGACGTGGACGCCGTCGAGGCGCACGGCACCGGCACCTCGCTGGGCGACCCGATCGAGGCCGAGGCGCTCCTCGCGGTCTACGGCGAGGGCCGCCCGCCGGAGCGGCCCCTGCTCCTGGGGTCGGTCAAGTCCAACCTCGGCCACACCCAGGCCGCCGCGGGCGTCGCCGGCGTCATCAAGATGGTGATGGCCATGCGGCACGGCGCCCTGCCGAAGACCCTGCACCTCGACGAGCCGACACCGCACGTCGACTGGTCCTCCGGCGCGGTACGGCTGCTCGACGAGAGCGTGCCCTGGCCGGCGACGGGCCGGCCCCGGCGGGCCGGTGTCTCCTCCTTCGGCATCAGCGGCACCAACGCCCACGTCATCCTCGAACAGGCCCCGCCGGAACCGGCCGCCGCCCGGCGCCCGCACGCCCTGCGGCCCCCGCAGCCGCCGGGGCCGGCGGCCGCCGGCGAGACCGTGCCCTGGCTGCTGTCGGCCCGCAGCGCCGAGGGACTGCGCGCCCAGGCCGTGCGGCTGCGGCAGCGCCTCGCCGAGCGCCCCGACCTGCGCCCGGTCGACGTCGGCTACTCGCTGGCCACCGGCCGCACCGCCTTCGAGCACCGGGCGGCACTCGTCGGCGCCGGCCGCGAGGACCTCCTGGAGCGGCTGGACGAGCTGTGCTCCGGGGACGACGGGGACGGCCCGGCGCAGGGCCGTGCCGCCGGGGGCCGACTGGCCTTCCTGTTCGCGGGACAGGGCAGCCAGCGCCTCGGCATGGGCCGTCGGCTGCGCGCCCGGTACCCCGTCTTCGCCGAGGCGTTCGACGCGGTCCGCGCGGAGCTGGACCGCCACCTGGCACGGCCGCTGCGCGAGGTCGTCGACGCGGAGGACGACACGGAGGAGTCGGCGCTGCTCGACACCACCGAGTACGCCCAGCCGGCCCTCTTCGCGGTCGAGGTGGCCCTGTTCCGGCTGCTCGACCACTGGGGTGTCCGCCCCGACGTGCTGGCCGGGCACTCCGTCGGCGAACTGGCCGCCGCCCACGTCGCCGGCGTGCTGAGCCTGCCCGACGCGGCCGCGCTGGTGGCCGCCCGGGGCCGGCTCATGCAGTCCCTGCCGCCGGGCGGGGCGATGGTCGCGGTGGGCGCCCCCGAGTCGGAGGTGCTGCCCCTGCTCACCGAGCACGTCGCGATCGCCGCCGTCAACGGCCCGGCCGCGGTGGTGCTGTCCGGGCGGACCGAGGACGTCGTCGCGGTCGCGGACCGGCTGGACGAGCGCGGGCACCGGGTCACCCGGCTGCGGGTCAGCCACGCCTTCCACTCGCCCCGGATGGAGCCGATGCTCGCCGACCTGCGCGCCGTGGCCAAGGGCCTGACGTTCCATCCGCCGCGGATCCCCCTCGTGTCCACGGTGACCGGACAGCCGGCGACCGCCGAGGAGCTGACCTCACCGGCGTACTGGACCGAACAGGCACGCCGGCCCGTCCGCTTCCACGACGCGGTACGACGACTGGTGCGGGACGGCGCGCGGACCCTGCTGGACGTCGGGCCCGACGGCTCGCTCGCCGGTCTCGCCGCGGGCGCCGGGGACCCGGGCGTGGCGGCCGTCCCCGCACTGCGCCGGGACCGCCCCGAGACGGAGACACTGGCCGACGCCCTCGGCCGGCTGTACGTCCGCGGGGTCGCGGTCGACTGGGAGGCGTACTTCACCGGGACCGGCGCCCGGCGCGTGGACCTGCCGACGTACGCGTTCCGGCCGGAGCGGTTCTGGCTGCCCGCCGCGGCGGAGCCGTCCGCCCCGGACCTCGCGCACTCCGGACTCGACGCCCCCGGCCACCCGCTGCTGGGAGCCTGCGTCGAACTCCCGGACACCGACGAACTGGTGCTCACCGGCGCGCTGTCGACCGACACGCACCCGTGGCTGGCCGGCCACCGGGTGCGCGGCGAGATCCTGCTGCCCGGCGCCGCCTTCGTCGAACTCGCCCGCCACGCCGGAGCCCGGCTCGGCTGCGGCCACCTCGCCGACCTGACCCTGCACACCCCCCTCGTCGTGCCCGCCCACGGGGCCGTGCAGCTGCGGGTACGGGTGAGCGGGCCCGCCGACGACGGCCGACGCCGGCTGACGGTCCACGCCCGCCGCGCCGGCGCCGCGCCCACGGAACCGTGGACCCGGCACGCCACCGGCCTGCTGGCCCGGCCCGCACCCGCCGGGGACCGCCCGCCCGCCGGCGCCTGGCCGCCGCCCGGCTCGGTACCGGTGCCGGTCGAGGGCCTGTACGGCGAACTGTCCGCGACCGGAGTGGAGTACGACGGCCCGTTCCGCGGACTGCGCGCGGCCTGGCTGCACGACGGCGACGTCCTCGCCGAGGTGGCGCTGCCGGAGGAGGCCGCCCAGGACGCCGTACGGTTCGGCCTCCACCCCGCCCTGCTGGACGCGGCCCTGCACGCCGCGGCCCTGCTCGCGCCGCGCGGCGGCGACGCCCCCGGCCCGCGCCTGCCGTTCGCCTGGTCCGACGTGGCGCTGCCCGCCGACGGCCCGGACCGACTCCGGGTACGGCTCACGGCACGCGGCGACGCCCTGACGCTCCGCTTCACGGACGCGGCCGGACACCCCGCCGGCACCATCGGCTCACTCCTGCTGCGCCCGACCGCCACGGCGGCCGAACGGCCCCCGTCCCTCTACGAACTGCACTGGCCCCCCGTCCCCACAGGCCCGGCCCCGACGGGAACGAGCCCGGTGGCCCTGCTGGACGCCGTACGGGCGGACGGTGCGGACGCCGTGCCGGGTGCCGGGGCGGTGGGCGGTCCGGAGGGGGTGCCGGGTGCCGGGGCGGTCGGTGGTCTGGACACTGCGCCGGGTGCCGTGAGGCTGGACGGCCGGGACACGGTCCCGGGTGCCGTGCCGGTGGACGGTGCGGATGGTGAGCCCGGTGTGGCACGGGTGGCCGGCTCGGCCGGGGTGCCGGGTGCCGGGGCGGTCGGTGGCCCGGACGCGGCGCCGGAGCGCGTGTCGGCGGATGGTCCGGCCGCCGTGCCGGGAGCCGTCCGGTACGCCGGCCTCGACGCCCTGCTCGCGGCGCTCGACGGGGGTGCGGCGGCACCGGAGCTGCTCCTCGCGCCGGTTGGCACCGGGGCCCTGGACGCGGACGTCACCGCACGTGCCCGCGCCGCCCTGAACACGGCCGTCGGCCTGCTGCGGCGCTGGTCGGCGGAGCCGCGGCTGGCCGCCACCCGCCTGGTGCTGCTGACCCGCGGCGCGGTGGCCGCCGTACCCGGTGACCCGGCACCCGACCCGGCGGCCGCCGCGGTGTGGGGCCTCGGACGCTCGGCGCAGGGCGAACACCCCGGCCGGGTCGTCCTCGTGGACACGGACGACGACCCCGCCTCGACCGCCGTACTCCCGGGGGCCCTTCAGACCGGCGAGCACCAGATCGCCCTGCGCACCGGCACCGTCACCGCCCCCCGGCTCACCCCCACCCGGAACGGGCCCGCATCCGCGCCGACGGGGTCCGCCGCCGAGCCGACGGGCTCCGTTCCCTCCCCGGCCGTTCCCGTTCCCTCCGCGACCGGGAACGCGCCCTCCCCGGCCGAGTCTGCTCCCTCCCCGACCGGGAACCCGCCCTCCCCGGCCGAGTCCGCTCCCGCGTCGGCCGGGCTCGCTCCCGCGTCGGCCGGGCTCGCTCCCGCGCCGGCCGGGGACGTCACCGCGTCGGCCGGATCCGCTCCCGCGTCGTCGGGGTCCGTTCCCTCGCCGAACGCTCCTTCGGCTGCGCCGGCCGCTCCCGTTACTTCCCCGGCCGCTCCCGTTCCCTCCCCGACCGGGCACGTTCCCTCCCCGACCGGGCACGCTCCCTCCCCGACCGGGCACGCTCCCGCGTCGGCTGGGCACGTTCCCTCCCCGGCCGGGCACGCTCCCGCGGCGGCCGGGTCCCTCCCCGCGGCGGCCGGGTCCGCTCCCGGTGCTGACGAGCCCGCCACCGCCCCTGCCCGACCCGCCGCCCCCCTCCCTCCCTTCGACCCCGCCGGTACCGTCCTGGTCACCGGTGGCACCGGGGGGCTGGGTGCGCTGGTCGCCCGGCATCTCGTCTCCGCGCACGGCGTGCGGCACCTGCTGCTGGCCGGGCGGCGCGGGGAGGCGGCGCCGGGGGCGTCGCGGCTGGCCGCCGAGCTGGCCGGGGCCGGCGCCGACGTGCGCGTCGCCGCCTGTGACGTGTCCGATCGCGGCGCCCTCGCCCGGCTCCTCGACTCCGTGCCGGCCGACCGGCCCCTCACGGCCGTGGTGCACTGCGCGGCGGTGCTGGACGACGGGGTGCTGGAGTCGCTCACACCCGAGCGCGTGGACCGGGTCCTGCGGGCGAAGGCCGACGCGGCCTGGTACCTGCACGAGCTGACCGCGGACCGGAAGCTCGGCGCGTTCGTGCTCTTCTCGTCCGTCGCCGGTGTCCTCGGCGCCGCCGGGCAGGGCAACTACGCGGCCGCCAACGCCTTCCTCGACGCCCTCGCCTCGCTGCGCCGCGCCCAGGGCCTGCCCGGTACGGCGCTTGCCTGGGGCTGGTGGGGCGGCGCGGAGGGCATGGCGGGCGGACTCGGCGCCGCCGACCGGACCCGGCTGGCCAGGACGGGCGTCGCCGCCTTCGCCCCCGCGGAGGCGCTCGCCCTGTTCGACACGGCCCTCGGCCGGGAGACGGCGGTGCTCGTGCCGGTCCGCCTGGACACCGAAGCCCTGCGGGAGCGGGCCCGGCAGGGAACGCTCCCGCCGGTCCTGCGGGAGCTGGTCGCCGACCCGTCACCGGCCCCCGGGAACCTGGCGCCGGTCGCCGAGGGCCGGGCCCCGTCGCCCGCCGACCGGGCTCCGGAGACCGCGCCGTGGCGTGAACGGCTGCGGGACACCGGCCCCGGGCAGCGCGAGGACGTACTGCTCACCCTGGTGCGCCGCGAGGTGGCCAGGGTCCTCGGCAGGCCGTCCCCCGCGGGCGTGGACGCCCACGACCGGTTGCTCGACCTGGGCTTCGACTCCCTCACGGCCGTGGAACTCCGCAACCGGCTCGGTGAACTGACCGGCCTGGACCTGCCCACCACGCTGGTCTTCGACCACCCGACACCCGCCCGTCTGGCCGGTCACCTGTCGGCCTCCCTGGCGGACACCACCGGCTCCCGGCCGACCGGACGGGACCCGGTCGAGGCGGCGCCGAAGCACTCCCCGGCCCCGGTGGGGGAGGACGGCGGTCTGGCCGACGCCACCACCGCCGACGAACTCCTGGCCTTCATCGACAAGAACCTCAGAAGGCCTGACGTCGGAAGGCCATGACGTCGGAAGGCCCCGATCGCAGAAGGTCCTGACCGCCCCGACAACCCGCGACCGACCATGACACACGAGTGAGGATCGATGGCCGAGGACGAGAAACTCGTCGAGTACCTCCGGTGGGTGACCACCGACCTGCAGGCGACCCGCCGGCGGCTCGACGAGGTCGAACAGGCGGCGCAGGAGCCCATCGCCATCGTGGCGATGAGCTGTCGCCTGCCCGGCGGCGTCGGCTCGCCCGAGGAGCTGTGGCGGCTGGTGTCCGCCGGTACCGACGCCGTCACCGGTTTCCCCACCGACCGGGGCTGGGACCTGGACGCCCTGTACGACCCGGACCCGGACCGTGCGGGCACGTCGTACACCCGCCACGGCGGATTCGTGGACGGCTGCGCCGACTTCGACCCCGGTTTCTTCGGGATCAGTCCCAAGGAAACCCTCGCGACCGACCCCCAGCAGAGGCTGCTCCTGGAGCTCGCCTGGGAGGCGTTCGAGCGGGCCGGTCTGCCCGCCGAAGAGGTCCGCGGCAGCAGCACCGGCGTGTTCGCCGGAGTGATGTACAACGACTACGGCAGCCGGGTGAGCCACCCCGCCGAGGACATCGAGGGCTACCTCGGCACCGGCAGCGCCGGCAGCGTCGCCTCCGGCCGCGTGGCCTACACGTTCGGCCTGGAGGGCCCGGCCGTCACCGTCGACACCGCCTGCTCCTCCTCGCTCGTCGCCCTCCACCTCGCCGTCCAGGCGCTGCGCCAGGGCGACTGCGAACGCGCCCTGGCCGGCGGGGTGTCGCTGATGGCCACCCCGGCCACCTTCGTCGGGTTCAGCCGGCAGCGCGGTCTGGCCCCCGACGGCCGGTGCAAGGCGTTCGGGGCCGGCGCGGACGGCACCGGCTGGGCGGAGGGCGCCGGTCTGCTCCTGCTGGAACGGCTCTCCACGGCCCGCGCGAACAACCACCCGGTCCTGGCCGTCGTCCGGGGCAGCGCGGTCAACCAGGACGGCGCCAGCGGCGCGCTCACCGCACCCAACGGGCCCGCGCAGGAACGTGTCATCGGGCAGGCCCTGGCCAACGCCCGGCTGCGGCCGGACCAGGTCGACGCCGTCGAGGCGCACGGCACCGGAACCGTGCTCGGCGACCCCATCGAGGCCCGGGCGCTGCAGTCGGTGTACGGCAGGGAACGGACGGACGGCCGGCCGCTGTGGCTCGGCTCGCTGAAGTCCAACATCGGGCACACCCAGGCGGCGGCGGGGGTCGCCGGGGTGATCAAGACGGTGATGGCGATGCGGCACGGCGTGCTGCCGCGGACCCTGCACGCCGACGAGCCGTCCCCGCACGTGGACTGGCAGGCCGGCACCCTGGCGCTGCTCACCGAGGCGCGTCCCTGGCCCGACACCGGCGAGCCCCGTCGGGCGGGCGTCTCCGCGTTCGGCATCAGCGGCACCAACGCGCACGTGCTCCTCGAACAGGCCCCGGCCGCCCCGGAACCCGAGCAGACCGAGCGGAACGGTCACGCGCCGTCGCCCGAGCAGGCCGGTCACGCGTCGTCCGAGCAGGCAGGCCACGTGCCGTCGTCCGAGCAGGCAGGCCACGCGTCGTCGCCCGGGCAGGCCGGCCGCGTGCACGGCGGACTGCCGCCGCTGTGGGCGCTGTCCGCCAAGAGCCCCGAGGCGCTGGTCGCCCAGGCCGGGCGGCTCGCCCGGCACGTACGCGCCCACCCGGAGCTGCGGCCCGCCGACATCGGCTGGTCGCTCGTCCGCACCCGCACGGCGTTCCCGTACCGCGCCGCCGTCGTGGGAGCCGACCGCGAGGAACTCCTGGCGGCCGTCGACGCGCTGGCGGCCGGGGCGGTCGGCGACGGCGTGCGGACCCCCGCCGGCACCGGCCGGGCCGTCCTCGTCTTCCCCGGAAGCTCCCCCGAAGCCCTCCCGGAGACCTTCCCCGGCGTCTCCTTCCGAGGCCTGCCCGGCGCCCTGCCCGGGACCGGGGACCAGTGGGTCCGCACGGCCGGCGAACTGCTGGACGCCTCACCGGTGTTCGCCCGGCGGATCGAGGAGTGCGCCGAGGCCCTGCGCCCGTACACCGGCTGGTCGCTGACCGACGTCCTGCGCGGCGTGCCCGGGGCGCCCGCGCCGGCCGGCGCCGAGGTCGCCCCGCCCGCGCTGTGGGCCGTCATGGTCGCCCTGGCCGCCCTCTGGGAGTCCTGCGGCGTGCGGATATCCGCCGTCCTGGGCCACGCGGACGGCGAGATCGCCGCGGCCACCGTCAGCGGCTGGCTCACCCTGCCGGACGCCGCCCGCCTGGTGGCGTCGGGCGCCCGGGCGCCCGGGCCGCTGCGCGGCGGCGGCCTGCTGTCCGTCTCCGCGACACCCGAGACCGTACGCGCCTGGCTGGCGGCCGGGGCCGGCTCGCTGACCCTCGCGGCCGTCGACGGGCCCCGGTCCGTGGTCGTCACCGGGCCCGACGCGGACCTCGACGCGCTGCGCGCGCGGTGCGAGGCCGAGGGAGTCCCGGCGCGACGCCTCCCGGCGGCCCACGACGCGCTCACGCCGCGGGCCGAAGCGGCCCACGAGGACCCGGCCGCCGCGCTCGCCTCGGCGGTGCCGCGGCCCGGACGGCTGCCCGTCTACTCCGCCGCCACCGGCGGGCTCGTGGAACCGGCCGCCCAGGACGGCGGCCTCCGGTACCGGCACCCCCGGCAGCCGGCGGAGTTCGAGCAGGCCACGCGGGCCCTGCTCGCCGACGGCTACGACCTGTTCATCGAGTGTGCTCCGCAGCCCGTCCTCACCCGCGCCCTGGGCGAGACCGTGGAGGACGCGGCGGCCGTCGTGGGCCTCCCGCAGCGCGGCGACACCGGTCCGCGCCGGTTCGCCGACGCGGTCGCCGAGGCGGTCGCGGCCGGGGCACGCCTGGACGCCGACCGGTACTTCGGCGCCGCGCACCGCGTCGACCTCCCCACCTACGCCTTCCAGCGCACCCGGTTCTGGCTGGCGGGCGACGCCGCCCCGGCACCGCGGCCCGCCGCCGCGTCCGAGGAACCCTGGCGGCTGGAGGTGACGGAGCCCGGCGACCTCGCCAGCCTCGCCCCCGTGCCCGCCTCCGACGTACGGGACCGGCTCGCGCCCCACGAGATCCGCGTCGCCGTCCGCGCCACCGGACTGCACTTCGGGGACGTCCTCGTGGGCCTCGGCCTCGCCACGCACGGCGAGGGCGGCACGGCACCCGGCGTGGAGGCCGCCGGTGTCGTCCTCGACACCGGAGCCGGCGTCACGGACATCGCCGTGGGCGACGCGGTGACGGGTCTGTTCCCCCGGGGCGCCGCCGGCCCGTTCGCGGTCACCGACCACCGCTACACCGTCCGCGTCCCCGACGGATGGTCCTTCGCCCAGGCGGCCGCGGCCCCGCTGGCCTTCCTGACCGCCCACCACGCCCTGTTCACGCTCGCCGCGCTGCGCCCCGGCGAGACGGTGCTGGTCCACGCCGCGAGCGGCGGCACGGGACGCGCCGCCGTCCAACTGGCCCTGCACCACGGGGCCCGGGTACTCGCCACCGACACCCCCGACCACGCGGAGGCCCTGCGCGCGCTCGGCCTGCCCGAGGACCGGCTCGCCTCCTCGGCCGGCCCCGACTTCGCCGCACCGCTGCTCGCCGCCACCGGCGGACAGGGCGCCGATGTCGTGGTCAACTGCCTGACGGGGGAGTTCACCGACGAGGGCCTGCGGATGCTGCCGCGCGGCGGGCGGTTCGTGGAGACGGGCCGCACGGAGATCCGCGACGCCGGCCGGGTCGCCGCGGACCACCCCGGCGTCGTCTACCTGACGGCCGATCTGGCCGACGCCGGACCGGACCGGATCCACGCGGCCCTGACCGAACTCGCCGCGCTGTTCGCCGACGGGACGCTGCACCCGCCGTCCGTACCCGTCTGGGACGTCGACCGGGCCTCCGAGGCGCTGGAACGGCTCGCCGCGGACCGGCACGCCGGCCAGGCGGTCCTCGTCCTGCCGCAGCCCGGACACCCCGGCACCGCCGCGCCCCTCGCCCCGGCGGACGCCGGCGCGCTGGGCGGGATGGACCCGGCCGCCCGCCGCGCGTTCGTGCTGGACGCCGTCCGCACGCAGGTCGCCGCGGTCCTCGGCCACGACGACCCGCGCACCGTCGGGTACGACCAGAACTTCCAGGAACTCGGGCTCGACTCGCTCACCGCGGTGCAGCTGCGCAACCGGCTGCGCACGGCGATCGGGCTGCGGCTCCCGGCGACCCTCGTCTACGACCACCCCACCCCGCGGGCGGTCGCCGAACACGTCCTCGCCCGCACCGAGGGGCAGCCGGCCCGCGGCGCGGACGCGGCACCGGCCGACACCGCGCCCGCGCACCCCGGCGACCGGCCCGATCCGGCCGCCGACGCCCTCGCGATCGTCGCGATGAGCTGCCGCTTCCCGGGCGGCGTGCACTCACCGGAACAGCTCTGGCAGGTGCTCGACAACGGGGTCGACGCCATCGGCGACTTCCCCGACGACCGCGGCTGGAACCTCGCCGAACTCCACCACCCCGACCCCGACCGGCCCGGCACCACGTACGCCCGCCAGGGCGGCTTCCTCGACACCGTCGCCGACTTCGACGCGGACTTCTTCGGGATCTCGCCGCGCGAGGCCCTCGCGATGGACCCCCAGCAGCGGCTGCTGCTGGAGACCACCTGGGAGGCGTTCGAACGCGGCGGCATCGACCCCACCCGGGTGACCGCCGGACAGGTCGGCGTCTTCGTCGGCACCAACGGGCAGGACTACCCCCGGGTGCTGGCCACCGGCAAGGACGACCTGGAGGGTTACGTCGGCACCGGCAACGCCGCCAGCGTCCTCGCCGGGCGCCTCGCCTACGCGTTCGGCTTCGGCGGCCCCGCCGTCACCGTCGACACCGCCTGCTCCTCCTCCCTGGTGGCGCTGCACTGGGCCGCGCAGGCGCTGCGCCGGGGCGAGTGCTCGCTCGCGCTGGTGGGCGGCGTCACGCTGATGACCAGCCCGCTGCTGTTCACCGAGTTCAACCGGCAGAAGGTGCTCTCCCCGGGCGGCAGGTGCCGTTCGTTCTCCGCCGACGCGGACGGCACCAGCTGGAGCGAGGGCGTCGGCGTCCTGCTCGTGGAGCGGCTCTCCGACGCGCGGCGCCACGGGCACCGGGTGCTGGCCGTGGTCCGCGGCTCCGCCGTCAACTCCGACGGCGCCAGCAACGGCCTGACCGCCCCCAACGGCCCCGCCCAGGAACGGGTCGTCCGCAGCGCGCTCGCCGACGCCGGCCTCACCCCCGCCGACGTGGACGCGGTGGAGGCGCACGGCACCGGCACCAAGCTCGGCGACCCCGTCGAGGCCCAGGCACTGATCGCCACCTACGGGCAGCGCCGCCCCGCCGGCGCTCCGCTGCTGCTGGGCTCGCTGAAGTCGAACATCGGCCACACCCAGGCCGCCTCCGGCGTCGCCGGGATCATCAAGCTGGTCGAGGCGCTGCGGCACGAGCGGCTGCCGCGGACCCTGCACGTGACCGAGCCGACCCCGCACGTCGACTGGTCGGCGGGGGCGGTGGAACTGCTGGTGGAGCCCCGTGACTGGCGGCGCGCCGGGCGCCCCCGCCGGGCCGGGGTGTCCTCCTTCGGCATCAGCGGCACCAACGCGCACGTCATCATCGAGGAACCTCCCGCGGTCCCCGCAACGGACACCCCGGGGGAGACGCCCTCGGAGCAGGACGCCCGCTCCGGGCCGGACGGCCGCCCGGTCGTGTGGACGCTGTCCGCCAAGAGCCCCGACGCCCTGCGCGCCCAGGCCCGGAACCTGGCCGGGCACCTGGCGTCCGCCGCACCCGCGCCACGCCCGCTGGACGTCGGCTGGTCCCTCGCCACGACCCGCGCGGCCCTGCGGCACCGGGCCGTCGTCCTGGTGGAGGACGCCCGGGACACGGAGGCCGCCGCGCGGGCGTCCGCCGCGCTCGCCGCCCTGGCAGCCGGCGAGGACGCCGCCGGTGTCGTCCACGCACAGGCCCGCGAGGACCACCGTACGGCGTTCCTCTTCGCGGGCCAGGGCAGCCAGGCCGTCGGCATGGGACGGGAGCTGTACGCCGCCCACCCCGCTTACGCCGACGCCTTCGACGCGGTGTGCGCCGCGCTCGACCCGCATCTGCCGCGGCCGCTGCGCGACATCGTGTTCGCCGGAGCCGGAGCCGGAGCCGGAGCCGGAGCCGGAGCCGGCGACGGCGACGGCGGCGGCGGCGGGGCCGGTTCCGTTACGGCCGGGTCGGCCGGCGGCGGCGGGGCCGGTTCCGTTACGGCCGGGTCGGCCGGCGGCGGCGGGGTCGGTTCCGTTACGGCCGGGTCGGCCGGCGGCGGCGGGGCCGGTTCTGTTACGGCCGGGTCGGCCGGCGGCGGCGGGGCCGGTTCTGTTACGGCCGGGTCGGCCGGCGGCGGGGCCGGTCCTGTTACGGCCGGGTCGGCCGGCGGCGATGGGGCCGGTCCTGTTACGGCCGGGTCGGCCGACGGCGATGGGGCCGGCACCGTTACGGCCGGGCCGATCGACCGTACCGAGTACGCGCAGCCGGCGCTGTTCGCGTTCGAGGTGGCGCTGTTCCGGCTGCTGGAGTCCTGGGGCGTCCGCCCCGACCTTCTCGCCGGGCACTCGATCGGCGAGATCGCCGCCGCGCACGTGGCGGGGGTGCTCTCCCTCGCCGACGCCGCGGCCCTGGTCGCGGCCCGGGGCCGGCTGATGCAGGCCCTGCCGGAGGGCGGCGCCATGGCCGCCGTGGAGGCCGCCCCGGCGGAGGCGGCCGACCTGCTCGGCGACACCGGCGGCCGTGTCGCCGTCGCGGCGGTCAACGGGCCCCGGGCGACCGTGCTCTCCGGTGCGCGCGAGGCGGTGGCCGAGGTGGTCGCCGTCCTCAGGGATCGGGGCCGGCGCGTCTCCTGGCTGCGGGTCAGCCACGCCTTCCACTCCCCGCTCATGGACCCGATGCTCGCCGAGTTCGAGCAGGTCGCACGGCGGCTGACGTACAGCCCGCCGCGCATCCCCGTCGTCTCCACCCTCACCGGCCGCCCCGCGACCGCCGAGGAGCTGTGCTCGCCCGGCCACTGGGTCCGCCACGTCCGCGACACCGTGCTCTTCCACGACGCCGTCCGCTCCCTGGACGAGGCCGGGGCGAGCCTCTACGTCGAGCTGGGCCTCGGCGCGCTCGGCCCCATGGCCGCCGACAGCCTCGACGGCCGCGGCACCGTCGTGGCCGCGCAGCGCAGGGACCGGCCGCAGGAGGCCACGCTGCTGCACGCCGTCGGGACCCTGCACGCCCACGGCGTCCCGGTGGACTGGGCCGCCGTCCTCGCCGGGCGCGGCGCGCGCACGGTCCAGCTGCCCACGTACGCCTTCCGGCGCAGCCGCTACTGGCCGCGCCGCGGGGCCGCCCGCGGCAGCGGACCCGGCACCGGCTTCGACCCCGGCGCCGGGCACCCCGTGCTCGGCCCGCTGGTACGGCTGGGCGACAGCGACCGGTTCCTGGCCACGGGCCGGCTCTCCACGGCCACCGTGCCGTGGCTCCCCGAGCACGAGGTGTTCGGCGCGACGGTCGCACCCGGCACCCTCCCCCTGGAACTCGCCGTGCAGGCCGCGGAGGCCGTGGGCAGCCCGGTGGTGCGGGAACTGACCCTGCACGCCCCGCTGCTCCTCGGCCCCGGCGACGACCTCGAACTCCAGTTGCTGCTCGACGAACCGGACGACTCCGGCGGCCGGCCCCTGCGCCTGTACGCCCGCCCGTACGACGGCACGGACCCGGACCGGTGGACCCTGCACGCGAGCGGCGCGCTCGCCGACGGCGATCCCACGCCCGAACCCGACCTGCGTGTCTGGCCCCCGGAGGGCGCCGTCCCCGTCCCGGTCGACGGCCTGTACGACGACTTCGCCGCCCAGGGCGTCCGCTACGGCCCGCTGTTCAGGGGCGTGCGGGCCGCCTGGCGCGACGGCGACGTGCTCTACGCCGACGTCGCCCTCCCGGACGGCGCCGACGCCGGCGCCTTCGCCGTCCACCCCGCCCTCTGGGACGCCGCCCAGCACCTGGCCGCCATGGACGGACTGGGCTCCGGACCGGGCGCGGCGGTGCCGTTCTCCTGGGCCGGAGTCCGGCTGCACGCCGCCGGGGCCACCCGCCTGCGGGTGCGGATCGCCCCGGCCGGCGAGGACACCGTCACCCTGCGGATCGCCGACGGCCGGGGCGACCCGGTGGCCGGCGTCGCCCGGCTGACCGCACGCCGCGTGTCCGCCCGCCACCTCGGCGCCGGGCACGCCCACGAGCCGGCGGACCTCTACCGCGTCGCCTGGACCCCGGCCCCCGCCCCCACACCCACCGAACTCCCCACCCTCACCTGGCTGGGCGCTCCCCCCGCACCCGCCGTCCTCACCGGCGCCCACCCCGGCACGGACGCCGACTTCACCCTCGTACCGCTCACCACCGCCGACGACGGCCCCCCGGACCCCGTCGCCGCCGCGGCAGCGGCCCTCGCCGCTCTCCAGTCCTGGCTGGCCGACACGGAGCGGTCCGCGCGCGGGCGGCTGGTGCTGGTCACCACCGGAGCCGTCGCCTGCACCCCGGAGGAGGGACTGGACGCTCCCGCCCAGTCGGCCGTCTGGGGGCTGGCCCGGGCCGCGCAGGCGGAGTACCCCGGCCGGGTGGTCGTCGCCGACCTGGACGGCAGTGACGCGGCCTGGGCCGCCCTGCCCGCCGCCCTCGCCACGGACGAGCCGCAACTCGCGCTGCGCGGCGACCGGTTGCTCGTGCCCCGGCTGGACCGCACCCCCGCACCGGGCGACGGCCCCGGGACCGTCCTCGACCCGGACGGCACGGTCCTGATCACCGGCGGCACCGGCGACCTCGGCGCGCTCCTCGCCCGGCACCTCGTCACCGCGCACGGCGTGCGCCACCTCCTGCTGACCAGCCGCCGGGGCCCGGCAGCCGAGGGCGCGGCCGAACTCGCCGCCGAACTGCGCGCGCGGGGCGCCGACGTGACGGTGACCGCCTGCGACGCGGCCGACCGTGACGCGCTGGCCGCGCTGCTCGCCGCCGTACCGGCCGACCGGCCGCTGACCGCGGTGGTGCACGCCGCGGGCGTCCTGGACGACGGCGTGCTCGGCTCCCTCACCCCGCGGCGCCTGGCCGGCGTCATGGCACCGAAGGCCGTCGCCGCCCGGCACCTGGACGAGCTGACCCGGGAGCTGCCGCTCGCCGCCTTCGTCCTGTTCTCCTCGGCGGCCGGGGTCCTCGGCTCCGCCGGGCAGGGCGCCTACGCCGCCGCCAACGGCTTCCTCGACGGACTCGCCGCGCACCGCGCCGCCGCCGGACTGCCCGCGACCTCCCTCGCCTGGGGCCTGTGGCACCAGGAGCGGGGCGGCATGGCGGGCGGCCTGACCGACGCCGAGCGCGACCGCATCACCCGCGCCGGTTTCGGCGCGATCGCCCCCGACACCGGACTGGCCCTGTTCGACGCCGCGCTCCACCGGCCGGAGCCCGTCCTCGTCGCCGCCCGGTTCGACCTGCCGCTGCTCCGGCCGCGCAGCCAGAACCCCGACTTCCCGCCGGTGCTCAGGGGCCTGGTGCCCCCGGCCCGCACCCCCGCGACCGACCCCGCGGCCACCGCCGCCGCGGCCGTGGGCGGGCCGTCGCTCACCGACCGGCTGCTCCCGCTGGACGACGCCGGACGGGAGAGCCTGCTGCTCGACCTCGTCCTCGCCCAGGCCGCCGCGGTGCTCGGCCACAGCTCGCCGCATGCCGTCCCGGCGGACCGGTCCTTCACCGAGTCCGGGCTCGACTCCCTCGCGGCCGTGGAGATCCGCGGCCGGCTCGACGCCGCCACCGGCGTCCGGCTCCCGGCCACCGTGGTCTTCGACCACCCCACACCCGCCGCGCTCGCCGCCCACCTGAAGGAGACCCTCGTCCCCGCCGCGCCCGACCCGGCCGACACCGCCCTCGCGGACCTCGACCGGCTCCGCGACACCCTCCCGCAGCTGTCCGGCGACCCCGAGGCGGCCGCACAGATCCGGCTCAGGCTGAAGGGCCTGCTCGCCGCCTGGGACGAGGCCACCACCGGCGCCGGCGCCGGCGCCGCCGACGGCACGGACGACGCGGACGACGCACTCGACGCCGCCGACCTCGGCGAGCTGCTCGACATCATCGACGAAGAACTGGGGAACGCCTGATGACGGGCACCGACCGGACACCGTACGACGACAAGGTCCTCGACTCCCTCAAACGGCTGACCGCGGAGCTGCGCCAGACCCGCAAGCGGCTGCGGGAGACCGAGGACGCCGCCCGCGAACCCGTCGCCGTCGTCGGCATGGCCTGCCGCTACCCCGGCGGCGTCCGCAGCCCCGAGGACCTCTGGCAGCTCGTCGCCGAGGGCCGGGACGCCGTCTCCGCCTTCCCCACCGACCGCGACTGGGACCTCGGCGCCCTGCACGGCCCCCGGGCCGAGGACGCCGGCACCAGCCACGCCCACGCGGGCGGATTCCTGTACGACGTCGCCGACTTCGACCCGGCGCCCTTCGGCATCAGCCCGCGCGAGGCGACGGCCATGGACCCCCAGCAGCGGCTGCTGCTGGAGACCGCCTGGGAGGCCTTCGAGCACGCGGGCATCGACCCGGCCACCCTGCGGGGCAGCCGCACCGGCGTCTACGCCGGGATCATGTACCACGACTACGCCGCCCGGCTGAGGGAACTGCCGGAGGAGGTCATGGGCTACCTCGGCACCGGCACCTCCGGCAGCATCGCCTCCGGCCGCATCGCCTACACCTTCGGTCTGGAGGGGCCGGCCGTCACCATCGACACCGCCTGCTCCTCCTCCCTGGTCGCCCTGCACCTGGCCGTCACCGCGCTGCGCAAGGGCGAGTGCTCCCTCGCCATGGCGGGAGGCGCCACCGTGATGGCCTCCCCGCTGCCCTTCGTGGACTTCAGCCGCCAGGAGGGCCTCTCCTCGGACGGCCGGTGCAAGTCCTTCGCGGCCGCCGCCGACGGCACCGGCTGGGCGGAGGGCGCCGGCATGCTCCTGCTGGAACGGCTCTCCGACGCCCGCCGCAACGGCCACCGCGTCCTCGCCGTCGTCCGCGGCACCGCCGTCAACCAGGACGGTGCGAGCAACGGCCTGACCGCCCCCAACGGGACCGCGCAGCGGCGGGTCATCCGGCAGGCCCTCGACGACGCCGGCCTCGGCCCCGGCGACGTCGACGCCGTGGAGGCGCACGGCACCGGCACCACGCTCGGCGACCCCATCGAGGCCCAGGCCCTGCTCGCCGCCTACGGCCGGGGCCGCGCCCCGGAACACCCCCTGCTGCTGGGCTCCCTCAAGTCGAACATCGGCCACACCCAGGCCGCCGCCGGCGTCGGCGGCGTCATCAAGATGGTCCTCGCCCTGCGCGAGCAGCTGCTGCCCAGGACCCTCCACGTCGACGAGCCCACCCCGCACGTCGACTGGTCCTCCGGCACCCTGGAACTCCTCACCGAGCCCCGCCCGTGGCCCCGCGCCGCGACACCGCGGCGCGCCGGCGTCTCGTCCTTCGGCTTCTCCGGCACCAACGCCCACGTCGTCATCGAGGAGCCACCGTCGGAGGAGCCGTCGGCCGGGGAAACACCGGTCGGGGAAAAGCCGGTCGGGGAAAAGCCGGTCGGGGAAAAGCCGGTTGGAGAAAAGCCGGTCGGGAAAAAGCCGGGCGGGGAAGCATCGGCCGGGGAAAGGCCGTCCGGGGTCCGCCGGTCCGGGGAACCGCCGTCCGACGAGCCCCGGTCCGCGGCCGGCACGGCACCGTCGAGACCCGCCCTGTGGGCCCTGACCGCCGCCTCCGAACAGGCCCTGCGCGCCCAGGCCGCCCGCCTCTGCGCGCACCTGCGCCGCCACCCCGGGCCCAGCCCGCTCGACGTCGGCTACTCCCTGCTCACCACCCGCACCCCCCTGGAGCACCGCGCGGTCCTCACCGGCGACGACCGGGAGGAACTGCTGTGCGCCGTGGAGGAGTTCGCGGCCGGACGGCCCGCGCCCGGACTGCTGCACGGACGCACCGCCCCCGGCGGCCTCGCGATGATGTTCACCGGCGGCGGCAGCCAGCGCCCGGGCATGGGCCGCGACCTGTACGCCGCGTTCCCCGCCTTCGCCGACGCGTTCGACGCCGCCTGCGCGGAACTGGACCGGCACCTGCCCGCCCCCCTGCGTCCCGCCGTCTTCGCCGAACCGGGCCCGGACGGCGCCACGCTCCTGTCCGGGCAGGCCTACGCCCAGCCCGCCCTGTTCGCCGTGGAGGTGGCCCTGTTCCGGCTCTTCGGCTCCTGGGGGGTCGAACCCGACCACGTCCTCGGCCACTCCGGCGGCGAACTGGCCGCGGCCCACGTCGCCGGCGTGCTCTCCCTCGCCGACGCGGCGGCCCTGGTCGCCGCGCGGGGCCGGCTCACCCAGGAACTCCCCGTCGGCGGCGCCATGGTGGCCGTCGCCGCCGCCGAGGACGAGGTCCGCCCCCTGCTCACCGACGGCGCCGAGATCGCGGCCGTCAACAGCCCCGGCGCGGTGGTCCTCACCGGCGACGAGGAGCCCGTCACCGCGCTCGCCGGCCACTTCGCCCGGCAGGGCCGCAAGACCCGTCGGCTGAACGTCAGTTACGCCTCGCACTCCGCGCGCGTCACCCCCATGCTGGACGAACTCCGGCAGATCGCCGCCGGCCTCGACCTCCGGCCGCCCCGCATCGGCTTCGTCTCCACCGTCACCGGGGCGCCCGCGGACGCCGACGAGCTGTGCACCCCCGAGTACTGGGTGCGCAACGCCCGCCGGCCCGTCCGGTTCGCCGACGCCGTACGCCACCTCGAAGCCGCCGGGGTGCGGACCTTCCTCGAACTCGGACCCGACGCGGCCCTCGCACCCATGGCCGAGGCCTGCCTGACCGCCGCCTCCGCGGCGGTACCGGCACAGCGCGCCGGCCGCCCGCAGGCCGCCACGGTGACCACCGCCGCCGGCCACCTCCACACGCGTGGCGCCGGCGTCGACTGGGAGGCGTTCTTCCAGGGCACGCACGCGCGCCGGGTGGAGCTGCCGACGTACGCCTTCCAGCGCAGGCGCCACTGGCTCACGGCACCGGCCCGCGACCGGGTCGACGTCTCCGCGGCCGGTCTCGGCTTCCCCGACCACCCGCTGCTCGGCGCGAGCGTGCTCGTGGCGGACTCCGAGGAGTACCTGTTCACCGGCCGGCTGACGCCCACCGCCCAGCCCTGGCTCGCCGACCACGCCGTGGGCGGGTCCGTGCTGCTGCCGGGCACCGCGTTCCTGGAACTGGCGCTGCGCGCGGGCCTGCACGCGGACTGCGACCACGTCGAGGAGCTCACCCTCACCGCCCCCCTGGTGATCCCGGCCGACCGGGCCGCGCACCTGCAGATCCGCGTCGGCGCGCCCGGCGAGGACGGCCGGCGGCCGGTCGAGGTGTACGCGCGCGACGAGGACGCCCTGACCGGGCAGCCCTGGGTCCGGCACGCCACCGGTGTGCTGACCGGCACGGCCCCGCAGCCGCCCCGGACCGGCGACAGCCCGGCGCCCTGGCCGCCCGCCGACGCGACCGCCCTCGACCTGGACGGGCTCTACGACCGCCTGGCCGCCGAAGGCCTCCAGTACGGCCCCGCCTTCCAGGGCCTGCGCGCGGCCTGGCAGCGCGGCGAGGAGCTGTTCGCCGAGGTCGCCCTGGACGGCGAACAGCACGACAGCGCCCGCGCGTTCGGCCTGCACCCCGCCCTGCTCGACGCCGCCCTGCACGCCCTGGGACTCGGCACGCTCCCGGGCACCCCCGACACCGCCTCCCTGCCGTTCTCCTGGCACGGCGTGTCCCTCCACGCGGCCGGTGCCGTCGCCGCCCGCGTACGGCTCACCCCGGGCGGACCCGGCACCGTCACCGTCGAGGTGGCCGACCCGGCCGGTCGGCCGGTCCTCACCGCCGGGTCGCTGGCACTGCGCCCGGCCGGGAAGCTCACCGAGGGCGCCGGCCCCCGTGAACCGCTGCTCCGCCCCACCTGGGTCCCGCCGCGGACACCCGTCGTACCGGCGTCGTACGGCGCGGCCGCACCGCTCGCCGAGGCGCTCGGCTCGGCCGCCGCGCCCCCCGGGGTACTGCTCCTGCCGCTCCTCGACACCCCGCCCGCCGACCGGCCGGACCGTGCGGCGGCGGACCGCGCCGCCCACACCCTTGAGCAGCTGCGGGCCTGGCTCGCCGACGACCGGTTCACCGGCACCCGCCTGGCCGTCGTCACCAGCGGGGCCGTGGCCGCCGGACCCGACGAGGACGTCACCGACCTGCCGGGCGCCGCCGCCCTCGGTCTGCTGCGGTCGGCCCAGTCGGAGCATCCGGGACGGATCCTCCTGGTGGACACCGACGCCCCCGGCGAACTGCCCCGGGACCTGCCCACGGCACTCGGCTCGGACGAACCGGCCGTCGCCGTCCGGGCCGGCCGCCTCCTCGTCCCCCGCCTCATCCCCACCGACCCCCCGGCCGCCCGGCAGCCCGGCGTGAACCCGTCCGGCAACGCGACCGCTCGGCCGTCCGGCGTGCCCGCGACCGGCGTGCCGCCGGTCCAGCCGTCCGCCCCGGCCCCGACCGGCGTGCCGTCGGTGCAGTCGTCCGGTGTGGCCCCGGCCGGCAACGCATCCGCTCGGCCGTCCGGCGTGACCCCCACTGGCGTGCCGCCGGTCCAGCCGTCCGGTGCGGCCCCGGCCGGCAACGCATCCGCTCGGTCGTCCGCTCCGGCCCCGACCGACACCCCACCGGTCCAGTCGTCCGGTGCGGCCCCGGCCGGCAACGCATCCGCTCGGCCGTCCGGCGTGACCCCCACTGGCGTGCCGCCGGTCCAGTCGTCAGCCCCGCCCCCCACCGGCACCCCACCGGTCCAGTCGTCCCCCCCGCCCCCCACCGACACCCCGCCCGCCCACCCGTCCGTCCCCGTGGCCACCGGCACCCCGGCCGGCCCGCCCCCCGTGTTCGACCCGGACGGCACCGTCCTGATCACCGGCGGCACCGGGGCGCTCGGCGGACTGCTGGCGCGGCACCTCGTCGCCCGGTACGGCGTGCGGCACCTGCTGCTGACCAGCCGCAGCGGCCCGGCCGCCGAGGGCGCGGACGGCCTCGCCGCCGCGCTGCGCGACCTCGGCGCCGAGGTGACCGTCGCCGCGTGCGACGCCGCCGACCGGGAGGCCCTGGCCGGCCTGCTGGCCGCGCTGCCGCCGGAGCGTCCGCTGACCGCCGTCGTCCACGCGGCCGGCATCCTCGACGACGGCACCGTCGAGGCGCTGACCCCGGACCGGGTGCGCCGCGTCATGGCGCCGAAGGCCGACGCCGCCTGGCATCTGCACGAGCTGACCCGGGACATGGACCTGTCCGCCTTCGTGCTGTTCTCCTCGGCGGCCGGTCTGCTCGGCGCCCCCGGCCAGGCCAACTACGCCGCGGCCAACGGCTTCCTGGACGCCCTCGCCGTACACCGCCGCCGCCGCGGACTGCCCGCCCTGTCCCTGGCCTGGGGCCTGTGGGAGGGCACCACCGGCATGGTCGGCGGGGTCGACGCCCCGGCGCGCCGCCGGCTGGCGGCCCTCGGCATGCGGCCGATCCCCGAGGCGGACGGGCTGGCCCTGTTCGACACCGCCCTCGCCGGTGACGAGCCGCTGGTGGCGCCGCTCCACCTGGACCCGCGCCGGCTCGACGCGGCCACCGCACCCGCGCTGCTGCGCGCCCTGGCGCGGCCCGCACCCCGGCGGCGCACGGCGTCCCCCGCGGAGCCGGGCGGCACCGGCCCCGCCGAACGCCTCGCCGCCCTGCCCGAGGCCGAGCAGCTGCGCGAGCTGACCGAGCTGGTGCGGGCCGAGGCCGCGGCGATCCTCGGCCACGAGAGCGCGCGGGACGTCCCCGACGACCGCACCTTCGCGGAAGCCGGCTTCGACTCGCTCGCGGCGATCGAACTCCGCAACCGGCTCGGCGCCCGCACCGGCCTGCGGCTGCCGACGACCATGGTCTTCGACCACCCGACTCCCGGCGCCCTCGCCGCACGCCTGCGCGTGCTGCTGTCCGGCACCGCGGCGGCGGCCGCGGCCCCGGTCCGCGGCCCCGCGGCCCCCGCCGACGAGCCGATCGCCATCATCGGCATGGCCTGCCGCTACCCCGGTGGCGTGACCTCCCCCGAGGACCTGTGGGACCTCGTCGTGTCCGGCCGCGACGCCATCGCCGAGATGCCCCGCGACCGGGGCTGGGACATCGACGGCCGCTACGACCCCGACCCCGCACCCGGCCGGCGCGGCACCATCGCCACCCGCCACGGCGGATTCCTGGACGGCGCCGCCGACTTCGACCCCGGCTTCTTCGGCATCAGCCCGCGCGAGGCCCTCGCCATGGACCCGCAGCAGCGGCTGCTGCTGGAGGTGTCGTGGGAGGCGTTCGAACGGGCGGGCATCGCCCCGCTGTCGGTGCGCGGCAGCGACACGGGCGTCTTCGCGGGCGTGATGTACCACGACTACGGCTCCTGGGCCGCGGACGGCGCCCCCGAGGACGTGGAGGGCTACCTCGGCTCGGGCACCGCGGGCAGCGTCGCCTCCGGCCGCGTCGCCTACGCCCTCGGCCTCGAAGGCCCCGCCGTGACCGTGGACACCGCCTGCTCGTCGTCGCTGGTGGCACTGCACCTCGCCGCCCAGGCGCTCCGCTCCGGCGAGTGCTCCCTCGCCCTGGCCGGAGGCGCCACCGTCATGGCGACCCCGGGGCCGTTCATCGAGTTCAGCCGTCAGCGGGGCCTCGCCCCCGACGGCCGGTGCAAGTCGTTCGCCGCCGGCGCGGACGGCACCGGCTGGGGCGAGGGCGTCGCGGTCCTCCTCGTGGAACGGCTCTCGGACGCCCGCCGCAACGGCCACCGCGTCCTCGCGGTGGTGCGCGGCAGCGCCGTCAACCAGGACGGCGCCAGCAACGGGCTGACCGCGCCCAGCGGACCGGCGCAGGAGCGGGTCATCCGGCAGGCGCTGGCCGCCGCCGGACTGACCGCCCGCCAGGTCGACGCCGTCGAGGCGCACGGCACCGGAACGGTCCTGGGCGATCCCATCGAGGCCCAGGCCCTGCTGGCCACCTACGGCAGCGAGCACGAGCCGGACCGGCCCCTGTGGCTCGGCTCCCTCAAGTCGAACATCGGGCACGCGCAGGCCGCGGCGGGCGTCGGCGGCGTGATCAAGATGGTGCAGGCCATGCGCCACGGGACGCTCCCGCGGACCCTGCACATCGACCGCCCCACCCCCCACGTCGACTGGTCGGCCGGCGGGGTACGGCTCCTGACCGACGCCGTCGCCTGGCCCGACACCGGGGAGCCGCGCCGGGCCGGCGTCTCCTCCTTCGGGATCAGCGGCACCAACGCCCACGCCGTCATCGAACAGGCCCCCGAGGAACCGGCCGCACCCGGCCCGGACCCGGCGCCCGCGGACCCCGCCCGGGAGCCGCGGGACGACGGCGCGCCCTGGCTGCTGTCGGCCTCGACCCCGTCGGCCCTGCGCGACCAGGCACGGCGCCTGCTGGAACACCTGCGCGCCCGGCCGGACACCCCCGCCGCCGACCTCGCCTTCAGCCTCGCCACCACCCGCTCCGCACTCCGCCACCGCGCGGCCGTCGTCGCCGTCGGACCCCAGGAGCGGACGGCCGCCCTGGAACGGCTCGCCGGCACCGGGACGCCCGGGCCCGGCGCCCTGACCGGACACACCGCCGACGGCACCGTGGCCTTCCTCTTCAGCGGCCAGGGCAGCCAGCGGCCCGGCATGGGGCGCGAACTGGCCACGGCCGACCCGGTGTTCGCCAAGACCCTGGACGAGGTGTGCGGATACCTCGACCCGCTCCTCGAACGGCCCCTGCGTGACGTGCTGTTCGCCGAACCGGGCACCGCCGACGCCGCCCTGCTGGACCGCACCGACTACACCCAGCCGGCCCTGTTCGCCGTGGAGACGGCGCTGGCGCACCGGCTGCGGTCGTGGGGCGTACGGCCCGACGCGCTCGCCGGACACTCCCTCGGCGAGCTGGTCGCCGCCCATGTCGCGGGCGTCCTGAGCCTGGAGGACGCGGCCACGCTGGTGGCGGCGCGCGGCCGGCTGATGCAGGCGCTGCCGGTCCACGGCGCGATGGCGGCCGTCCAGGCACCCGAGGAGGAGGTCGCGGCGCTGCTGACGGACGGGGTCGTGCTCGCCGCCGTCAACGGGCCCGCCTCCGTGGTCGTCTCCGGTGACGCGGACGCGGTGGACGCGCTGACCGCCCGGCTCACGCGGGCCGGCCGCCGGACCCGGAGGCTGCGTGTCAGCCACGCCTTCCACTCCGCGCACATGGACGGCATGCTCGACGAGTTCCGGCGGGTCGCGCAGGGCGTCACCTTCCGGGAACCGTCACTGCCCGTGGTCTCCGCGACCACCGGCCGGCCCGCCTCCGCCGCCGACCTGTGCTCGCCCGAGTACTGGGTGCGCCAGCTGCGGGAGCCGGTGCGGTTCCGTGACGCCGTGGCCCGGCTGGAGGCCGACGGCGCGGCCGTCCTCGTGGAGGTCGGCCCCGGCACCGCGCTCACCGCGGCGGCCCGGGACTGCCTCGCCGACCGCGGGCACACCGTGGTGCCCCTGCTCCGGCCCGGCCTCCCGGAACCCCGGGCCCTGACCACCGCCCTCGCCGAAGCGCACGTCCACGGCGTGGACGTCGACTGGACGGAGTACTTCGACGGCACCGGGGCACGCCGGGTGGACCTGCCGACCTACCCCTTCCAGCGCCGCCGGTACTGGCTCGCGGCCGCCCCCCGGCAGGCGGACCGGGAACACCCCGTGCTGGGCCCCGCCGTCTCCGCCCCCGACATCCGGGGCTCCGTCTTCACCGGCGAACTCGACGCGCGGACCCTGCCCTGGCTGGCCGAGCACCGCGTCGCCGGTACGGCGGTCCTGCCCGGCGCGGCCCTCGCGGAACTGGCCCTGCGCGCGGGCGCCGAGCTGGGCTGCCCGACGGTCGAGGACCTCGTCCTGGAGGCCCCGCTCGCCGTCCCCGACCACGGCCCCGTGCCCCTGAGGCTGTCCGTGCAGGAACCGGACGCCGACGGCCGGCGGTCGTTCGGCGTCCACGCCCTCACCGGCGGCACCTGGACCCGGCACGCCACCGGCACCCTGTCCGCCGCCGGCCAGAACCCGCCCCCGTCGGCCGGGACATGGCCGCCCGCGGCAGCGTCCCCCGTCGACCTCACCGGCGGCTACGAGCGGATGGCCGGGGCAGGCCTGTGGCACGGACCGGCCTTCCAGGGCCTCCGGGCCGCGTGGCGCGACGGCGACGTGCTCCTCGCCGAGGTCACGCTCCCCGACGGCACGGACCCGGGCACCTTCGGCGTGCACCCCGCCCTGCTGGACGCGGCGTTGCACGTCCTGGGTGTCGGGGACGGCGACCGCCCCGCCCCGCCCGTCCTGCCGTTCTCCTGGCGGGGCGTCCGGCTCCACGCCACCGGGGCCCGGGCGCTGCGGGTGCGCCTGACCCCGGCCGGCACCCCGGGCACCGTGGCCGTGGAGCTGACCGACCCCGCCGGCGCTCCGGTCGCCTCCGTCACCGCCCTGTCCCTGCGCCCGGTGTCCGCGTCCCCCCGCCCCGACCGGTCCCTGCTGCGCGTCGCCTGGACCCGCCCGGAGGTCCCGGCGCCGACACCGGACACGCGCACGTGGGCCGTCCTCGGCTCCGCCCCGCTCGGCTCCCTGCCCCGGGTGGACGACCCGACCCGGGTCCCGGACGGCACCGACACCGTCCTCGTCCCGTTCCTCACGGCACAGGACCCGCACGACCCGCTCGACACGACCCCCCTGCACCGGGCACTGGAGCTGATCCGGACCTGGCTGTCCACCGCGGGCCTGACACGGTCCCGGCTCGTGGCCGTCACGCGCCGCGCGGTGGCGGCGGGGCCGGAGGAGGACGTACCGGACCTGGCGCACGCCCCCTTGTGGGGGCTGCTGCGCTCCGCGGCCTCCGAGCACCCCGGCCGGTTCGCCGTGGTGGACGTGGACGGCGCGCCGGAGTCCTGGGACGCCCTGCCGGCCGCCGTGGCCTCGGGGGCGGCCGAGGTGGCGATCCGCGGGGGAGAACCGCGCACGCCCCACCTCGTGCCCTCGGCCCTCGCTCCCGGCGCCGCCGCCTTCCGGCCCGGCGGCACCACCGTGGTCACCGGCGCCGCGGGAGCCCTGGGCCGCTCGACGGCCCGTCACCTGGTCGCCGCGCACGGGGTACGGCACGTCCTGCTCGTCGGCCGGCACGCCGACGATCCCCGGCTGGCCGCGCTGGCCGACGAGATCGAGGGGCTCGGCGGCACGGCGACGGTCGCCGGCTGTGACGTCGGCGACCGGGACGCCCTGGCCGGGGTGCTGGCCGGCGTCCCGGCGGACCGTCCGGTCGGCGCGGTCGTCCACTGCGCGGGCGTCCTGGACGACGCGGTCGTGGCCTCCCTGACCCCGCGGCACCTGGAACGCGTGCTGCGCGCGAAGGCGGCCTCGGCCTGGCACCTGCACGAGCTGACCCGGGACGCGGACCTGTCCGCCTTCGTGCTGTTCTCCTCGGCGGCCGGCCTGCTCGGCGCCCCCGGCCAGGCCAACTACGCCGCCGCCAACACCTTCCTCGACGCCCTCGCCCAGCACCGCAGGGCGCACGGCCTGCCCGCGCTGTCCCTCGCGTGGGGGCCGTGGGACCAGGGCGGTGAAGGCATGGCGGGCGCCCCCGAACTCCGCCGCACGGCCCGCGCGGGCATCGAGGCGCTGACCCCCGAGCGGGGACTCGCGCTGTTCGACGCGGCCGTCGGCGCGGACGCCCCCGACCCGGTCCTGGCCCCGCTCACCACGGCCCCGGAGCGTTTGCGCGCCCTGGCCGACGACCCCGGCCTGCCCGCACCGCTGCGCCTGCTGGCCCGGCACCCCGCACGGCCCACGCCGGCCCCGGCCGGCGGCCACCCCACCGGCACCGCCCCCCGGCCGGCGCGCCTGGCCGGACTGCGCGGGACAGCCCTGGAGGACGCGCTGCGCACCGCCGTCCGCACGGAGGCGGCGGCCGTCCTCGGCTTCTCCGGGCCCGACGACGTGGACGAGGACAGGTCACTGCCCGAGCTGGGCCTGGACTCGCTCACCGCGGTGGAACTGCGCAACCGGCTGGAGCGGACCACCGGCCTGCGCCTGGCGGCGACCGTCGTCTTCGACCACGCCACCCTCCCCGCCCTCGTCCGCCACCTGAGAACCGAACTGGCCGCGACCCCCTCCTCCACCACGGCCGCTGCCACCGTGGTCCCGCCCGAGGACGACGGCATCGGCGCGCTGTTCCGGCGGGCCCGGGAGGCGGGCCGCACCCTGGAGGGCATCGAACTGCTCCGCACGGCCTCCCGGTTCCTCCCCTCCTTCACCACCCCCGCCGAGCTGGGGGAGCGGTCCGGACCCGTCCGGCTGGCGAGCGGCGACGGCACGGAGCCCGCGCTGGTCTGCTTCCCGGCGGTGGTGGCCATGTCCGGCCCGCACCAGTTCGCCCGGTTCGCGGGCGCGCTGCGCGGCCGACGCGAGGTGGCCGCGGTGCCCCAGCCCGGATTCCTGCCCGGTGAACCCCTCCCCGGCACCCGGGAGGCGGTGGTCGAGGCACAGGCCGAGGCGGTACGGCGGTACGCGGCCGGCCGGCCCGTCGCGCTGCTCGGCTACTCGTCGGGCGGCTGGATCGCCCACGCGGTGGCCGCGCACCTCGCGGCGGACGGCCAGGCCCCGGCGGCCCTGGTGCTCCTCGACACCTACCTCCAGAGCGAGACGAGCGACACCCTGGCCACCGCCTTGACCGACGGCCTGTTCACCCGGCACGGCGCCGAGGCGGCCACGGACACCCGCTCACTGACCGCGATGGGCGCCTACTTCCGGCTCTTCGCCGACTGGACACCTGCCCGCCCCACCGTCCCCACCCTCTTCCTGCGCGCCGCCGAAGCACTGCCCGGGGCCCCGTCCGGGCCCCAGCCGTCCTGGGCCGCCGACGCCACGCCGCAGGAGACCCCCGGCGACCACTTCTCGATGCTGGAGGAGCACGCCGGTCCCACCGCACAAGCCGTCCACACCTGGCTCTCCCGGGCCGGACGGTCCGACACCACGACGCACAGGAGCGCATGACATGACCGAGATCACCCCCGAACTGGTCGAGAAGGCGTACGTCGCCCTCGTCTCCCTGGACCGGGAGGAGGCCGCCAAGTACTGGTCGGAGGACGTCCGCTTCTCGGTCCCCGGCCGCCACGCCCAGGCGGGCTGGCACGTCGGCCTCGACGCCCTCCTCGCCTTCCGGCGCGCACTGACGGACGCGGCGGGCGGGAAGTTCGAGGTGGAGCTGGTCACCTCCATGATCAGCGGCAACGAGTGCATGGACGTGGTCAAGGTCCACGCGGTCCGCCCCGGCGCCCCGGACGGCAGCACCTCCCCCTACGACGTCCTGGACGCCGACGGCATACAGGTCTTCCGCTGGGAGAACGGCCGCATCGTCGAGGGCCGGGCCGGCTTCTTCGGCGACGGCTCGACCAACTACGACCAGTGGTGGTCCCCGCTGGACGGCGACGGCGAACGCCGGTACGCGTGAGACACGTCGCCGCCGGCCCCGGGCCGGCGGCGACACCGACCGAGCCTCAGGGGCTCAGCGCCACCGCGTCGTGCAGCCTGAGGCCGAGCTCTTCGAGCCGGGCGAGGACTGCCTGGGGCGACCGGTTCGTGGCCTCGGCGGCGCGCATGATGTGCAGGGGGTCGACCGGCCGGTCGTGGTCGATCCAGGGTGGTTCGCCGTCCAGGTCACGCCAGGACGACGGTCGCCAGGAGCGGTTTGCGCCAAACCCGCTCCGGGCCGCCGTCCCCGCGCCGGGCCCGCCGCGTCCACCCCCGCGCCGGGCCCGTCGCGTCCACCCCCGCGGCGGGCCCGTCGCGTCCACCCACGCGGCGGGCCCGGCCGTTCAGTCGCCGGGCGTGGACGGCGTGCGGGCCTCGAACGCCGCCAGGATCCGTTCCGCCGCCAGCGTCGCCGTCAGGCGGCCGTCCCTGACCTGCTGTTCGAGGTCCGGGGCCGTGGCGCGGACCGCGGGGTCGGAGTGCAGGCGGCCGAGGAGCTCGTCGCGGACCATCGCCCAGGTCCAGCCGACCTGCTGGTCGCGGCGCTTGGTGGCGAGCCGGCCGGTGGAGTCGAGCAGCGTGCGGTGCTGTTCCAGGCGTTCCCAGACCGTGTCGAGGCCGGTCGACTCGCGGGCGCTGCAGTGCAGCACCGGCGGGGTCCAGAACGCGTCCTTGCCGTGCATCAGGCGCAGCGCGCCCGCCAGTTCGCGGGCGGCGGCGCGGGCGTCGCGCTCGTGCGGGCCGTCCGCCTTGTTGACGGCGATCACGTCGGCCAGCTCCAGCACGCCCTTCTTGATGCCCTGGAGCTGGTCCCCGGTGCGGGCCAGCGTGAGCAGCAGGAAGGAGTCGACCATCTCGGCGACCGTCGTCTCGGACTGGCCGACGCCGACGGTCTCGACGAGGATCACGTCGTAGCCGGCCGCCTCCATCACCACCATCGACTCCCGGGTGGCCTTCGCGACCCCGCCCAGCGTGCCCGCGCTCGGGGAGGGTCGGACGAAGGCCGCCGGGTCGACCGCCAGGCGCTCCATCCGGGTCTTGTCGCCCAGGATGGAGCCGCCCGTGCGGGTGGAGGAGGGGTCGACGGCGAGGACCGCCACCCGGTGGCCCAGCGAGGTCAGCATCGTGCCGAACGCGTCGATGAACGTCGACTTGCCGACACCGGGGACCCCGCTGATGCCGATCCGCCGCGCCCGGCCGCTGTGCGGCAGCAGCTCGGTGAGCAACTGCTGCGCCAGCGCCCGGTGCTGTGGTCGGGTGGACTCGACGAGTGTGATGGCGCGGGCCACCAGGGCCCGCTTGCCGTCGAGCACGCCCTTCACGTACGTGTCGAGATCGATCGCTGCCATGGCGGCGCTACAGCTCGTGGCCGAGGTCGGCCGACAGCCGCTTCACCAGGTCGTGGGCGGCGTCCGGGATCACCGTCCCCGGCAGGAACACCTCCGCCGCGCCCATCTCCCGCAGCGTCGGGACGTCCTGCGGCGGGATGACCCCGCCGACCACGATCATGATGTCCTCGCGGCCCTCCTCGGCGAGCTTCTCGCGCAGCGCCGGGACGAGCGTGAGGTGACCGGCGGCCAGCGAGGACACCCCGACGACGTGGACGTCCGCCTCGACCGCCTGCCGGGCCACCTCCTCCGGCGTCTGGAACAGCGGGCCGACGTCGACGTCGAAGCCGAGGTCGGCGAAGGCGGTCGCGATCACCTTCTGGCCCCGGTCGTGGCCGTCCTGGCCCATCTTGGCGACCAGGATGCGCGGCCGGCGCCCCTCGGCCTCCTCGAACGCGTCCACCAGGGCGCGGGTGCGGTCCACGGACGGGGACTGGCCTGCTTCGTTGCGGTACACGCCGGAGATCGTACGGATCTGGCTCGCGTGCCGCCCGTACACCTTCTCCAGGGCGTCGGAGATCTCGCCGACGGTCGCCTTGGCGCGGGCCGCGCGCACGGCCAGCTCCAGCAGGTTGCCGTCGCCGTCGGCGGCCCGGGTCAGCGCGTCCAGCGCGTCCCGGCACGCCGTCTCGTCCCGCTCCTCGCGCAGCCGCCGCAGCTTCTCGATCTGCTGGGCGCGTACGGAGGAGTTGTCGACCTTGAGGACCTCGATCGCCTCGTCGTTCTCCACCCGGTACTTGTTCACGCCGATCACCGGCTGCCGGCCGGAGTCGATGCGGGCCTGGGTGCGGGCCGCGGCCTCCTCCACGCGCAGCTTGGGGATGCCGGCGTCGATGGCCTGCGCCATGCCGCCCGCCTGCTCCACCTCCTGGATGTGCGCCCAGGCCTTGCGGGCGAGGTCGTACGTCAGCCGCTCCACGTACGCGCTGCCGCCCCAGGGGTCGATGACCCGGGTGGTGCCCGACTCCTGCTGGATGAGCAGCTGGGTGTTGCGGGCGATGCGCGCCGAGAAGTCCGTCGGCAGCGCGAGCGCCTCGTCGAGGGCGTTGGTGTGCAGCGACTGGGTGTGGCCCTGGGTCGCCGCCATCGCCTCGACACAGGTGCGCGTGACGTTGTTGAAGACGTCCTGCGCGGTCAGCGACCAGCCGGAGGTCTGCGAATGCGTGCGCAGCGACAGGGACTTGGTGTTCTTCGGGTCGAACTGCCTCACCAGCTTCGCCCACAGCAGGCGGGCCGCGCGCAGCTTGGCGACCTCCATGAAGAAGTTCATGCCGATCGCCCAGAAGAACGACAGCCGGGGCGCGAACGCGTCCACGTCCAGGCCCGCCTCCCGGCCCGCCCGGATGTACTCCACGCCGTCCGCGAGCGTGTACGCCAGTTCCAGGTCGGCCGTCGCGCCGGCCTCCTGGATGTGGTAGCCGGAGATGGAGATGGAGTTGTAGCGGGGCATCCGCTGCGAGGTGTACGCGAAGATGTCGGAGATGATCCGCATCGACGGTTTCGGCGGGTAGATGTAGGTGTTGCGGACCATGAACTCCTTCAGAATGTCGTTCTGAATGGTTCCGGCCAGCTTCTCGGGCGGTACGCCCTGTTCCTCCGCCGCCACGATGTACAGCGCCAGTACCGGCAGCACGGCACCGTTCATCGTCATCGACACGGTCATCCTGTCCAGCGGGATCCCGTCGAACAGCTGGCGCATGTCGTAGATCGAGTCGATGGCCACGCCCGCCATGCCGACGTCACCCGTCACGCGCGGGTGGTCGCTGTCGTAGCCCCGGTGGGTGGGCAGGTCGAAGGCGACCGACAGGCCCTTCTGTCCGGCCGCCAGGTTGCGCCGGTAGAACGCGTTGGACTCCTCGGCGGTGGAGAAGCCCGCGTACTGGCGGATCGTCCAGGGCTGGTTGACGTACATCGTCGGGTACGGGCCGCGCAGGTACGGCGCGATGCCCGGGTAGGTGCCCAGGAAGTCCAGGCCCTCCAGGTCGCGGCCGGTGTACAGCGGCTTGACCCCGATGCCCTCCGGGGTCTCCCACACCGGCTCGGAGCCCCCGGTGGCCCGCTTCAGGGCGTCACGCCACTCGCCGTCGGTGGCGTCGCCGACCGGGGTCCCCAGCTCGATGCCGGAGAAGTCGGGGATTCCCATCAGGACACTCCCATGCGGTCGAGGGTCGCGGACAGGACGTCCACGGCGTCACAGCCCGCGAAGACGTAACTGTCGATGCCGGAGTAGTCGCCCCGGCCCGCCAGGAACACGTGCCGGGCACCGGCCGCCCTGAGCGCGGCGGCGGTCTCCTCGGCATGTTCGGCGTAGAGGGCGTCGCTGGAGCACAGCACGGCCTCGGTCGCGCCGCTCTCCTCGAAGGTGCCCTCGGTGACCGGCTCGACGCCGCCGGCCTGGAAGAGATTCGCGGCGAAGGTCGCGCGGGCGGTGTACTCGGCGGCCGAGCCGATCGTGGCGAGGAAGATCCGGGGCCGGGCGCCGGTCGCCGCCAGGTGGGCGTCGGAACGGGCGCGCAGCTCCTCGTACGCCTCGTCGCGGCGCACCCGGGGCAGACCGCCGGACGGCGGCTCGGGCGCCGCCGCGCGCTCGACCGGCTTCTCGGACAGCAGCGGGAACTCGCTGACGCCGGTGATGGGTTCGCGCCGCTTGGCGAGCCGCTTGGAGCGCTCCGCCCAGGTCGTCGCGAGGTCGGTGCGCAGCCGGCCGGAGCGCAGGACGGCCGCCTGGCCGCCGTCGCGTTCGACGGACCGGAAGAACTGCCAGGCCGCCTCGGCGAGTTCGTCCGTCAGCCGCTCGACGTACCAGGAGCCGCCCGCCGGGTCGATGACCCGGGCCAGGTGGGACTCCTCGATGAGGATGGTCGAGGTGTTGCGGGCGATCCGCCGGGCGAACGCGTCGGGCAGGCCGATCGCGTGGTCGAACGGCAGCACGGTCACCGAGTCGGCGCCGCCCACCCCGGCGGCGAGCGTCGCGACCGTCGTACGGAGCATGTTCACCCACGGGTCGCGGCGGCTCATCATCACCGGCGAGGTCACCGCGTGCTGCACCTGGGCGCCGGGCGCCCCGCAGACCTCGGTGACCCGGGCCCACAGCCGGCGGGCCGCGCGCAGCTTGGCGATGGTGAGGAACTGGTCGGCGGTGGCCGCGTAGCGGAACTCCAGCTGCCCGGCGGCCTGTTCGACCGTCAGCCCCGCCTCCGTCAGCTCCCGCAGGTAGGCCACGCCGGTGGCCAGCGCGGCGCCCAGCTCCTGCGCGGCCGAGCCGCCCGCCTCGTGGTACGGCAGCGCGTCCACGGTCAGCGCGCGCAGCCCCGGGTACCCCTCGGCGCAGCGCGCGGCCAGCGCGGCGTACGGCGCGAAGTCGAGCGGGGTGCCGGTGCGGGCCTCGTACCCGAGCGGATCGCCGCCCAGGTTGCCGCGCACGTCCTCCGCCGCCACGCCCCTCTCGGCGTACAGCCGCAGCAGCGCCTCGGCGGCCTGCCCGGTGTCGCGGCCGGCGTCCAGCACGACGGGCGCCAGGTCGAGGTAGACGCCGTCGAGGGCGCGGCCCAGTTCCGAGAGCGGGATGCCGCCCTCGCCCAGCACCAGCCAGAGGGAGGTGCCGCCGTTCTCCAGGTCGGCGAGCACGGCGCCGTCCGTGCCGTCGGCGAGTGCCGTGTGCCGCTGCCGTACGTCCCAGCCGTTCGCGAGGGAACCCTCCGGGCGGCCGCCCCGCACGAATGGGGCGAAGCCCGGCAGACCGGGGTCGGGCGCGCCGTCGCGCGCGGTGTACAGGGGCCGGGTGCGCAGCCCGTCCTCCAGCGTCGTGGACAGGGCGTCCTCAGCTGCCGCGCCGGTTCGTTCCCTGCCGGACTTGCGCAGTACGCCCTCGACCAGGCGTTGCCACTGCTCGTGTGTGGCGTCAGGGAACTCGGCGGCCAGTGAGAGCCCGTCGTCAGGCAGGACCGTCATGGCTCGGATGCTAGGGCAGGCCGGTGGAGCCCAGGCGGAACGGAGGCTGTGAGGTTTCTCTTCTTGCGGTTGTGACCTGTGCCGCTCCGGTCGCCCGGGGCCCGCCCCAAGGCTCAGCGGGTCTCGTCCTCCAGGTCCGGTACCAGGGCGCACACGGCCGCGCGCTGCTCGGGGCCGATGGAGTCGGCGAGGGCCTGGCGGACGGTGCCGGCGAGCCGGGCGGACGTCTCGCGCAGCTGGTCACGGGCCTTGTCGGTGAGGGCGACCTGCACGCCCCGCTTGTCGCCGCACACGGACGTGCGGGTGACGAGACCGGCCCGCTGGAGGCAGGCGATCTGGTAGGTGAGGCGGGTCTTGGGGCGGCCGAGCAGGTCGGCGACCCGGGTCATGCGCAGTCCGGTGCGCGGCTGCTCGGCGAGCAGGCACAGGATCAGGAACTCGTCGTGGGAGACGTCGAGGGTCTCCTTCACGGCCGACCGCAGCCGCTGCTCCACCGCGCCCGTCGCGGCCAGCAGCACCATCCAGGCGCGCAGCTCGTCCGGCAGCAGCCCCTCGCCGCCCGTGAGGGGGCAGGCGGGCCGGTCGGTGGCGGGCGTGTCGGAGGCGGACATGGGTCGAGTCTACGAGCGCCGACAGTTGTTCAAATTTGGATGAGTGGCTACCGTGGTCCCAGGTCATCCAAATTTGGATCACCCATGGAGCCCGATCCGTCCCCCTGGAGTACGACCATGACCGTCGCCGTGGAAACAGGCCTCTGGCAGCTCGACCCGACCGCGTCCACCGTGGGCCTGCGGCACCGGACCTTCTGGGGCCTGGTCACCGTGAAAGGCACCTTCGCCGGCATCGGCGGCTCCGGCGAGGTCCGGCCCGACGGCTCGGTCACCGGCACCGTCACCCTGGACGCGGCCTCCCTGGACACCGGGAACGCCAAGCGGGACACCCACCTGAGGGGGGCCGACTTCTTCGACACCGACCGCCACCCGGAGATCACCTTCGCCGTGCGCGGCGCCGACCGGCAGGGCGGCGACCAGGTGCGGGTCACCGGGCAGCTGACCGTCCGGGGCGTCGGCCGGCCCCTGTCCCTCACCGCCCGCCTGGCCGGTGCGAGCGACGGGGCGCTGACCCTGGAGACGGAGTTCACCGTCGACCGCGACCAGTTCGGCATGGGCTGGAACCAGCTCGGGATGATGCGCGGCCTCACCACCGTGACGGCCGCGCTCCGCTTCACCCGCGCGGCGGCCTGAGGCCCAGCTCCGCCCGTCGCACGTCCCGGGTGGACAGCGTCTGCGGGCTTCCCGTGAAGGCCCGCAGCCGCAGCCGGGAGTCCTTCGTCGCCGGCACCGCGAAACCGCCCCCCGGCGCCCGCAGTTCCACGGTCGCCGTGGAGTGCGCGGCGAGCGTGGCCGGGCCCTGCGCCAGGGACCAGTACCGGCTCGAACCCTGGCCGGTGGTGAGCATGTAGTGCGGGGTGAGCGCGGTGCCGCCGGTGTTGGTGACCCGCAGGGTCAGCCCGGACAGCGTCCGCGCCGTGGTGCGCCGGGCCGCCGTCACGTCCATCCGCAGCGGTGGTGTCCCGGTCGCCGCCAGGGCCGCGCTCACCAGCGCGGGCGCCAGCAGCGCCGCGGCGGCCGCGGCCAGCGCGGTCCGGCGGCGCGGTCCGGTCAGCGGCCGCGGCCGCGGTTGCCAGGCGTGGGCGAACTCCGGCAGCGGCGCGGTGACGGCCGCCGCCAGCCACAGCGGGGTCATCATCAGGTAGTAGCCGTCCTGGGACCGGGTCGCCAGGAAGAACGCGCACCAGGGCAGCACGGTCGCGGCCGGCCCGAGCCGCCGCACGAACAGCACGAACACCGCCAGCAGACCGGCGGCGAGCAGCACGCTCGCGTGGCCGTACCAGTCGAGCCGGTCGCTGCCGTGGGTGAAGTACATCGAGACGCCCACCAGACCCTGGCCGTGCAGCACCGCGCCCTGGGTCAGCGGCAGGGCGATGCCCGCCAGCCAGCGGCCGGCCTCGGTCACCGCGACGTAGGCGTTCACCAGCAGCCAGGTGAGCACGGCGATCCCGGCGATCCGCAGCACCACCCGCGCCGCCGCCCGCCCGCCCAGCTCGCCGCGCCGCACCGCGTAGATCCCGGCCAGCAGGAACGGAGTGACGAACCACGGCAGTTGCTGGGCGGCGCACGCGGCGCCCAGGCACGCGGCCCGCGCGACCCCGGCCGCGCCCAGCCGGCCCCGCGCGCCGAGCCGGGGCCAGCGCACCACCACCGGCATCAGCAGCGCCAGGCCGACGATCGCCGGATAGCCCTGCCGGGCGTACATCGGCAGGAAACCGAAGCCCAGGCACACCATCGTCGCCGCCGAGCGCCACGGCACCGGCAGCAGCCGCCACAGCACCACCGCGCCCACGACCAGCGCGACCGTCGCCGCCGCCGTGGCCGGGGCGCCGCCGTGGCCCAGCCACAGCAGCGGGGCGGTGAGCAGCGGGGTCAGCGGGGGATAGCCGTACGTGAAGTCGTACCCGCCGTCTATGGTCGGCGTCAGCGCGACGCCCTTGGCGTGGAACAGCCAGGGCCACGGCTGCCCGTACACCGGGTGGCCGGCGAGGAGTTCCCGCGCGGCCTGCGTGGTGAGGGCGGCCTCGTCGCCGCCGGCGTGGTTCAGCGCCCAGGCGCACAGGGTCAGGGTGACCGCGGTCGCCAGCACCACCAGGTCCAGACGGGCCAGCGAGCGGGTCCGGCGGACGGTCAGGGCCAGTACGCCGGTCACCAGGATCGAGGCGTAGCAGACCGAGACGACACCCGCGAGGACCAGTTGGTGCCTGGCCGCCTGGGTCCACACCGACCGCGTGCCGATGAACAGGCTCACGTCCGCGAGGAGTGTCAGTACGCGGTGCCACTGCGCGGGCCCGTCCGGGGCCCCCGCACGGGCGCCCGGGACGGCGGACACCGCCGACGATGTCCGCCGACCGGGTGTCACCTGCTGTGTTTCTGCCAAGTGCACGGCACCGGACGCTATCGGTGACGGGTGAGCGGGGCACGGAGGCCGGTGAAGAGCAAGGTATGAACCTGGTAAGAACCGGCTGAATCCCGGACATATTTCAATCGGAATTCTCCCGCGCAGCCTCATCCTCCGGTCGCACACCGTGTCGTTGTTGGGCCGAACGGGTGACTTGGCGTAAGAATTGGCTGGTGCAGGGATTGAGTGCGAGTCAGGTCGGGGGGAGCCGGTGAGCCGTTACGACGTCACCGATGAACAGTGGGAAGGGCTCGCCCAGGTCGTGCCGCTGCGGGGCCGGGACGCCTGGCCGTCCGCGGTGAACCACCGCTCGCTGCCCGACGCCGAGACCGAGACCCGGCGCCGGTTCGTGGTCCTGCGCGTCAACGTCTTCGCGGACGCCCGCGAGGTCGCCGAGACCCTGATGGCCGGGGTGCCGGTCCTCCTCGACCTGTCCGGCGCGGAGGGCGACGTGGCCAAGCGCGTCCTCGACTTCAGCACCGGCGTCGTCTTCGGTCTGGGCAGCGGGATGCACCGCGTGGACCGCAACGTCTTCCTCCTGACCCCGCCCGGCACGGAGGTCAGCGGCCTGATGGAGGGGGCGGGGATCTCGGGCGGCTGAACGGCCGCACCGCCGGCCCCCGTCCCACCCCATCGGTTCACGCCTCCGCCGTCCCGCCCGAACCCGGCCTTGTCTTTGCGGCACCGCCCCGGGCTTGTCGGCCTCGGCGGCTCGGCCCCCTCGGTGACGCCGGCGTGGCTTGGCGGTGCCGGCGTGCGTTGGGGCGGTGCGGGCGGCGCGGGCGGTGCCTGGCGGCGCCGACGACCTTGGTGGAGCCTTCGGTGCTTGGTGATGCCTTCGGCCCTTGGTGGCGCCTTCGGTTCCCGGTGCTGCACCCGGGCAGAGTAGCGGTGAGCACCGACAACGACCACAGGAGCATCACCTGACGGCCACAGGATCCTCGTCTTCCGCCGACGTGTGGTCCGCGGGGCCGCCGGACGCCGCCAGTCCCCCGATCGTAGGAACGTCCCGGCAGTGAAACGGTTCGGCGCGCGGGCGCGGGCCTACGGTCCGGGTATGGCCGTGCCCTCCGTGTCCGCTGAGTCTCCGGCGGCCGACGCGTCCGTCGCCGCCGTCCCCGCGCGGTCCCGTCCGCCGCTCGACATCCGCTCCCGGATCACCGAGCTGCGGCTGTCGGCCTTCGCCGGGCACCGGCGGGCCGCGTTCCCGCTCGGTCCCGTCACGGTGCTCGCGGGGCCCAGCGGATCCGGCAAGACGACCGCGCTCGCCGCGTACGAGGCGCTGGCCCGGCTCGGCGGCGGAGCCTGTCTCGCCGAGGCGTTCCCCGACCCCGCGGCCCGCGTGCCGGAGCGCGCCCGTCCCGACGCCGGGCGGCGGCGGGGCTTCCGGATCGGTTGTACGGCCGACGGCGCCGAGGGGCCGGTCCGGCTCGACCTCGCCGTACAGGCCGAACCGGAGCTGCGGATCGTGGGCGAACGGCTGACCGCGCGCGGAGTGGTCCTGCTGGAGAGCGCACTGCGCGACCCCGGCCGCCGTACCGTCCAGGCCGCCTGGCACACCGCGGGCTCCGCCCCGGTGACCCGTGCCCCGCTCCCGGACGACCGCCTCGGTACGGCCCTGCTCCCGCTGCGGGTGGCCGGCAAGACGGACGGCCAGCGCCATGTGCTCGCCGCGGCCGAGCAGATGGTCGTCGCCCTGCGCTCCGTCTTCCCCTGCGACCCCCGCCCCGAGTGCATGCGTGCCCCCGTACCCACCGGCTCCGGGCGGCTGCTGCCCGGCTGCGACAACCTCGCCGACGTCCTGTGGCGCACGCGCGCCGAGTGCGCCCGGCGGCACGGCAAGCTCGTCGAGGCGCTGCGGGAGGGATGCGCCGGCCCGGTGACCGATCTGGTCGCCGAGCCGCTGGCCGACGGCACGGTACGGGCGCTGCTCGACCGCGGCGACGGCTTCCGCACCGAACTCGCCCGCCTCGGCGACGGCGAACTGCGCTATCTCGCGCTGGCACTGGTGCTGCTGACCGGTCCGGACGTGCTGGACCTGGACGCCCCGGGGGAGGTGCCCGACGCCCTGCGCACCCTCACCGTCCTCGCCGACTGCTTCGACCGCGGCCTCGACCCCCGTCAGCGCCGGGAGTTGCTGCGGACGGCCGGGCGCATGGGGGAGCGGGGACACATCCGGTGTGTCGCCGCGGTGCAGGACGCCTCCTGGGCCGCCGGGACACCGGGCGTCACGGTGGTACACCTGGACGCGTGACGGAACACCCCGACCTGGCCCGACTCCAGCACCGGCTGGCCGAGTTCGCCGCCGCGCGGAACTGGCAGCCCTACCACACCCCCAAGAACCTCGTCGCCGCCCTCTCGGTGGAGGCCTCCGAACTGGTCGAGATCTTCCAGTGGCTGACGCCGGAGGAGTCCGCCCGGGTGATGGACGACCCCGGCACCGCGCACCGGGTCAGGGACGAGGTCGCGGACGTCCTCGCCTATCTGCTCCAGTTCTGCGAGGTCCTCGGCATCGACCCGCTGGCCGCCCTGGCCGCCAAGATCGACCGCAACGAAGGCCGGTTCCCCCTGCCGGGCGCCGAGGGAGATGACGGGGAGCAACAGCCGGAGTCTTGAGTTCCGTTATTACTCTCCGTATCTGAATTCGGCGTCGAATCCGAATTGTTGTCCACAGATTTCGGTCTTCCTCTGGCTTTTCGTCCCACGGACCCTCACTCTGGGTAGTGAACAATCGAGTGCAGTCAGCCGGCGGTCGTGCGGACGGCGCGGCGGAGGGACGGGGGCACCACATGGATGCGGTACGGCTGATCCTCACGAGCAGGCGAGCCCTCGCGGGCGGCGCCGACACGGCGGAGATGATGGCGGAGGTCTGGCAGGCCTCGGCCCTGGCGCAGGCGATCGGGAGCCGGCTCGCGGTCTCCGGCCCGCCGGAGCTGCGGGGCGAGGCACTGGGGCTGACCGAGCTGGCGGGCCGCGGCTGCGGCGTTCTGGACCCGCCCGAACTCGACCCCGGCGACCTGCGCGCCGCCCAGCTCACCCGGCTGGACGACGCCCGGGAGACCCTGCTCTGCCTCGGCGGCCTGCTCGGCGAGGTCGGCATAGCCCTGGTCGGCATGGCCAGCGCCGCGGCCGACGAGACGACGTACTGGCAGTGCATGGAGGCCATCGACGCGGCCGACGAGTCCCGCGACCGCGTCCTGGAGATGCTGCGCAAACTGGCGGCCCGCGAAGAGGTGTTACCGGAGGACGCCCAGGACAGCCCCTCCGGCGTGTGAGAGCGGGGGAGCGGAGCGCCCGGCCGTCTACGACCGCTCCGGCGACCGCGACGAACGACGAACGACGAACGGCGAACGGCGAACGGCGAACGACGAATGCCCGGCCGGCTGGCCGCCACGCCGAGGGCGTCCTCCCCAGAGGGCCGTGTGCGGGGCCGGCCTGGGGGGACACCCGCGTGTCAGGCGGCCGGGTTGACGACCGGGTGCGGGGGACGGCCGGGCTGATGTCCGGGTGCGGGGACGGTCAGGGAGGCGTCCGCGTGTCAGGCGGTCGGGTTGATGGCCGGGTGCGGGGACGGTCGGGGAGGCGTCCCAGTGTCAGGCCGGCCGGGTTGACGGCGGGGTGCGGGAGACGGTCGGGCTTACGTCGGAGCGTGCGGGTAGCCGCGCCGACGACCGTGCGTGGGGGTGACCGCGCCCACGGAGTGGTCACCGACCCGCCGCCCCCCACAGCCGCTCGGTCCGCCTCGTCCGCCGCCCCCCACAGCCGCTCGGTCCGCCTCGTCCGCCGCCCCCCACAGCCGCTCGGTCCGCTTCACTCGCCGCCCCCCACAGCCGCTCGGTCCGCTTCACTCGCCGCCCCCCACAGCCGCTCGGCCCGCTTCACCCGCCGCCCCCCACAGCCGCTCAGTCCGCCTCGTCCGCCGTCCCCCGTGCCGGCGTCCCCGCCTGGAGGTCCGCCAGGGCCGACAGGTCCGCGTTCAGTGCCGCCATCAGCTCCTCCATCTGCTCCAGCAGCCCCTTCGGGCGGCCGGTGGCGGCTCCCTGCTGGGGAACGGACTCTTCGGACACGACGGCCTCCTCTGCCCCCGGCCCGGCCGGGCCGGCGCGGTGACGCGCGACGGGACACCGTCCGGCGCGGGCGCCGGGCGGTCCGGCTCCGACGGCCCAACGATCATCGCCGGGGCCGGTCACCGGCCCGACGCGAGACCCGTGCGCGGGACGGACGAATTTCACCCGGTCGGGCAGGGCCGCGCCGGACCGTACCGCCGTGCCGCCCCCGGCCGGCGCCGTGCAGGATAGGTGCATGGACCTTCGAATCTTCACCGAGCCCCAGCAGGGGGCTTCCTACGACACCCTGCTCACCGTGGCGAAGGCCACCGAGGACCTTGGCTTCGACGCCTTCTTTCGCTCGGACCACTACCTCCGCATGGGCAGCGTGGACGGGCTGCCCGGCCCCACGGACGCCTGGATCACCCTGGCGGGCCTGGCCCGCGAGACCAAGCGCATCCGTCTCGGCACCCTGATGACCGCCGGCACCTTCCGCCTGCCCGGCGTGCTCGCCATCCAGGTGGCCCAGGTCGACCAGATGTCCGGCGGCCGGGTCGAACTCGGCCTCGGCGCGGGCTGGTTCGAGGAGGAGCACAAGGCGTACGGCATCCCGTTCCCGAAGGAGAAGTTCGCGCGGCTCGAGGAGCAGCTCGCGATCGTCACCGGTCTGTGGGCGACGGAGGTCGGCAAGACCTTCGACTTCCACGGCGCGTACTACGACCTCACCGACTCGCCGGCGCTGCCCAAGCCCGCCCAGAAGAAGGTCCCGGTGCTCATCGGCGGCCACGGCGCGACCCGTACCCCGCGGCTGGCCGCCCGGTACGCCGACGAGTTCAACATCCCGTTCGCCTCGGTCGAGGACAGCGCGCGGCAGTTCGGCCGGGTCCGGGACGCAGCGGTGCAGGCGGGCCGGGACGCGGACGAGCTGACGTACTCGAACGCGCTCGTCGTCTGCGTCGGCAAGGACGACCAGGAGGTGGCCCGCCGCGCCGCCGCGATCGGCCGTGAGGTGGACGAGCTGAAGGCGAACGGGCTGGCCGGCTCCCCGGCCGAGGTCGTCGACAAGATCGGCCGGTACGCCGAGATCGGCTCCCGGCGGATCTACCTCCAGATCCTGGACCTCGGCGACCTGGACCACCTGGAGCTGATCTCGGCCCAGGTCCAGTCGCAACTGTCGTAACCGGCCGGCAGCGGACCGCCCCCCCCGCCCGGCCGTGACGAGGCGGTGACCGGCCCTGTGGCTTACCCCGCGGTCCCGGCCGGGCGGCCCCGCCGGGGCCCCGACGGACGCCTGGTCCTGGCCGCCGTGCCGCTCGGTGGGACGGCCGGAGCGCTGTCCGAACGCCTCCGCGGCACGGCGGCCGGTACCGACCCGGTCAGCCGCGCTGGCTGAAGCCGTAGTCGAGGATCTTCGCCGCGTCCTTGAAGCGCTGGTCCGGCGAGGTGTCCGCGAGGAGGGTCCCGACGACCGTCTTGGAGCCGCGCGTCGCGGCGAACACCAGGCAGAACTTCGCCTCCGGCCCGGAGCCGGTCTTCACGCCGATCGCACCCCGGTAGGAGGTGAGGAGCTTGTTGGAGTTGTTCCACGGCTTCATGGCGTGCGTGCCGCCGCCGGGCTGGTACGACTTCATGTCGTCGTAGACCTTGGTGCCGACGACCTTCTTGAACGTCTTGTTCGTCAGTGCGGTCCGGGCGAGCTTGGCCAGGTCCCGGGGCGAGGAGTAGTTCTTCCCGTTGGACACCCCGTCGAAGGAATCGAAGTGGGTGTTCTTCAGGCCGAGTTCCCGCGCCTTGCTGTTCATCTTGCCGATGAACGACTTGGCCCGCTGGGCCGTCGTCGAGCCCGTGCCGTAGGTGTCCGCCAGCGCGTAGGCCGCGTCGCAGCCGGACGGGAGCATCAGTCCGTACAGCAGGTCGCCCACCGGCATCGAGTCGCCGAGGATCAGGTTCGCGCTGGAGTACCGCTGGAGCTGCGTCACCGGGTCGATGACGTAGTCGGTGTACTCCTTCTTGATCTTGACCTTCTTCTTCAGGTCCACGTTGCGCTGCGACAGCACCACCAGCGCCGTCATGATCTTCGTGGTGGAGCCGGTCCGCAGCCGTGCGTCCGGCGCCTTGCCGAACAGCTGCTTTCCGGTGGCCGCGTTCAGCGCGAACGCGCCCTGGGCGGGTACCTGCGGCGCCGCCGCGGCGGAGCGCGGGGCGGAGACCGCGGACGGTGCCGCGGCCGCCTGGGCGGGAGCGGTCGCGAGGACGCCCGCGCCGAGCACGGCTCCGGCCGCCGTCGCGACGGCGGCGGTTCTGCGGATCCGGAAGCCCTGGCCGTGGGTCATGGTTCCCCCTTCAGTCACTGGTCAGTTGACGGGGGCTCACTCCATCAGGTCCGGACGCGTGCGGCCGTAACGGAGATCACATGGGTCTCCTGTGCGCACCGTGTGGCGGAACTGTGGCTTCCATCACAGCGCACATGATCTCCGGCTGGTCCTATGACCGCGTGCGTAAAATCCTCCCCCTCGCTCTGACCGGCCTGCTCGCCGTGTCCGCGTGCCAGTTCGCCGGCGGCGACGACCCCGATGACGAGGCCCGCCGCCTCAACACCATGAAGTCGCTGCCGCTGAGCGCCTACCTGCCGGACGCGGAGTCCCCTGACGGAAAGGCCGTCGGCAGGGCGCAGTGGATCCTCGCCAGGCAGTGCATGGTCCGGCTGGGATTCACCGGGTTCAGGACGCTCGGCATCAGGAGCGTGGAGTCGACCTACCCGGTCCGGCAGGGCAGCCTCGTCGGCAGCAGCAAGGTCGGCGACGACAGCCCGTACGGGGTGGACGATCCGGACCTGGCGGCCGAGCACGGCTACCACAACACGCGGCGGGAGGAGTCCGACACCCAGCCGATGGAGTGGCCGGCCGACCAGTACGCGGCTCTCACCGGCTCCTTCCAGCCCGGCGAGAGCCACCGGGCGCACGGCAACCCCGTCCCGAAGCAGGGCTGCATGGGCGAGGCGCTCCGGAAGATCTACGGCCCCGAGCCCAAGCCCGTGAAGGTGGGCGGCATACGGCTCAGCGGCCCCTACTCGCTCGCCGCCCAGTACTGGTACCAGGCGCACAAGGAGGCACGGAAGGACCACGCCTGGAAGAAGGCCGACCGCGAGTGGTCGGACTGCATGAAGGAGAAGGGCTTCCACTACCCCGACCCGGACGAGGCGTCCACCGACAGCGACTGGTTCCGCGGTGCGCAGCCGTCGGCGAAGGAGAAGGAGACCGCCGTCGCGGACGCGCGGTGCAAACTCGACACCCGCTACATCCAGACCGTGCACGCCGTCGAGAGCCGCGCGCAGAAGACGGCCGTCACCAGGAACAAGAAGGCGCTGGACGCACGGCGGGCCGCCGACGAGCGGGCCATGGCGAACGCCCGGAAGATCGCCGACGACGGGTCCTGAGCGAGCGGCCCCGGGCGGCGCGTCGCGCAAGAGGCCGGTGGCCCGCGGAAAACCGGTGGTCAGGGGGTTCGGGACCCAGGAGACTCGACAGCATGTTCCTGACGATCTCCACCACCGGTACGGCCGCGAACCCGGCCACCGACCTGGGGTACCTGCTGCACAAGCACCCAGGGAAGGCACAGGCGTTCTCCACCTCGTACGGCACGGCCCACGTCTTCTACCCCGAGGCGGACGCCGAGCGGTGCACGGCCGCCCTGCTGCTGGAGATCGACCCGGTCGCGCTGGTCCGCCGCGGGAAGGGCAAGGGCCGTGGCGGCGCCCCGGACGCGGCCCTCGCGCAGTACGTCAACGACCGCCCCTACGCGGCCTCCTCGCTCCTCGCCGTCGCGCTCAGCGGTGTGTTCTCCAGCGCCCTGCGCGGGGTGTGCACCGCCCGCCCGGAACGGGCCGCCGCCCCGCTGCCGCTGCGCGTCGAGGTTCCCGCCGTGCCCGCACGCGGCGGCCCGGACCTCGTACGCCGGCTCTTCGAACCGCTCGGCTGGACGGTCACCGCCGACCCCGTCCCGCTCGACACCGCCTTCCCGGAGTGGGGCGACTCCCGGTACGTCCGGCTCCTGCTGGAGTCCGACCGGCTGACCCTCGCCGAGGCGCTGCGCCACCTGTACGTGCTGCTGCCGGTGCTGGACGACGCCAAGCACTACTGGGTCGCCGCCGACGAGGTCGACAAGCTGCTGCGGGCCGGCGAGGGCTGGCTGTCCGAGCACCCGGAACAGGAGCTGATCACCAGGCGCTACCTCTCCCGCCGCTGGTCGCTGACCCGGCAGGCGAGGGAGCGACTGGAGCTGGTGCGGCTCGCCGAGGCCGACGACAGCGCGGTCGAGGACATCGACAACGCGGTCGAGGACATCGACAACGCGGTCGACGACATCGACAACGCGGTCGAGGACGAGACCGGGACGGAGGAGAAGCCCGCCCCGCTGGCCGTACAGCGCCGGGAGGCCGTCACCGGGGCACTGCGGGCCGCGGGCGCCGCCCGGGTCCTCGACCTCGGCTGCGGGCAGGGCCAGCTGGTGCAGGAGCTGCTCAAGGACGTGCGGTTCACCGAGATCGTCGGTGTCGACGTGTCGGTGCGGGCCCTGACCATCGCCGCCCGGCGGCTGAAGCTGGACCGCATGGGCGAACGGCAGGCCGCCCGCGTCCGGCTCGTGCAGGGCTCCCTCACCTACACCGACAACCGGCTCAAGGGCTACGACGCCGCCGTGCTCAGCGAGGTCGTCGAACACCTCGACCTGCCCCGGCTGCCCGCCCTGGAGTACGCCGTCTTCGGGCACGCACGCCCGCGCACGGTCGTCGTGACCACACCGAACGTCGAGTACAACGTCCGCTGGGAGAGCCTGCCGGCCGGCCATGTCCGGCACGGCGACCACCGCTTCGAGTGGACCCGCGAGGAGTTCCGCGCCTGGGCGACGGCCGTCGCCGAACGGCACGGGTACGAGGTCGTCTTCACCCCCGTCGGCCCGGACGACCCGCAGGTGGGCCCGCCCACCCAGATGGCGACCTTCACGATCGGCAACCAGAAGGAGGCGAAGGCGGCATGACCGACACCCAGCACGAGGGACGGGTCCTCCCCGTCACCGACCTCTCCCTCGTCGTCCTCGTCGGCGCCTCCGGCTCCGGCAAGTCCACCTTCGCCCGCCGCCACTTCAAGCCCACCGAGGTGCTCTCCTCCGACTTCTGCCGCGGCCTGGTCTCCGACGACGAGAACGACCAGAGCGCCACCCGGGACGCCTTCGACGTCCTGCACTACATCGCCGGCAAGAGGCTGGCCGCCGGCCGCCGTACCGTCGTGGACGCCACCAGCGTGCAGCAGGACAGCCGGCGCCAGCTGGTCGAGCTGGCGAGGAAGTACGACGTGCTGCCCATCGCCATCGTGCTGGACGTCCCGGAGGAGGTCTGCGCCGAGCGGAACGCGGCCCGCACCGACCGGGCGGACATGCCCCGCCGGGTCATCCAGCGGCACATCCGCGAACTGCGCCGCTCGCTGCGCCACCTGGAGCGCGAGGGCTTCCGGAAGGTGCACGTGCTGCGCGGGACCGAGGAGGCCGAACGCGCCACCGTCGTCACCGAGAAGCGGTACAACGACCTGACCCACCTCACCGGCCCCTTCGACATCATCGGCGACGTCCACGGCTGCTCCGCCGAGCTGGAGGCGCTGCTGGCCGAGCTGGGCTACGCCGACGGGGTGCACCCGCAGGGCCGTACCGCCGTGTTCGTCGGCGACCTGGTCGACCGCGGCCCGGACAGCCCCGGCGTGCTGCGCCGCGTGATGTCGATGGTGAAGTCCGGCAACGCCCTGTGCGTGCCCGGCAACCACGAGAACAAGTACGGCCGGTACCTCAAGGGCCGCAAGGTCCAGCACACCCACGGGCTCGCCGAGACCGTCGCGCAGATGGACGGCGAGAGCGAGGAGTTCAAGGCCGAGGTCCGGCAGTTCCTGGACGGACTGGTCAGCCACTACGTCCTGGACGGCGGCCGGCTCGTGGTGTGCCACGCAGGCCTGCCCGAGAAGTACCACGGCCGCACCTCCGGCCGGGTCCGCTCGCACGCCCTGTACGGCGACACCACCGGCGAGACCGACGAGTTCGGGCTGCCGGTGCGCTACCCGTGGGCGGAGGACTACCGGGGCCGCGCGGCCGTGGTGTACGGCCACACCCCGGTGCCCGAGGCGACCTGGCTCAACAACACCATCTGCCTGGACACCGGTGCCGTCTTCGGCGGCAAGTTGACCGCGCTGCGCTGGCCGGAGCGCGAGCTGGTCGACGTACCGGCCGAGCGGGTCTGGTACGAGCCGGCGCGGCCGCTGCGCACCGAGGCGCCCGGCGGGCTGGACGGCCGGCCGCTGGACCTGGCGGACGTGCACGGCCGGCGGGCCGTGGAGACGCGGCACGCGGGCATGGTGGCGGTCCGCGAGGAGAACGCGGCGGCGGCCCTGGAGGTCATGAGCCGCTTCGCGACCGACCCGCGCCTGCTGCCGTACCTGCCGCCGACCATGGCCCCCACGGCGGCCTCCGGGATCGATGGCTACCTGGAGCACCCGGAGGAGGCCTTCGCGCAGTACGCGCGGGACGGGGTCGCGCGGGTGGTGTGCGAGGAGAAGCACATGGGCTCGCGGGCGGTGGCCCTGGTGTGCCGGGACGCGGAGACGGCTCGGAAGCGCTTCGGGGTCGGGGGTACCTCCCGCGCGAGCGAAGCCGAGCGTGGGGGAGGGCCCACCGGCTCCCTCTACACCCGTACCGGGCGGCCGTTCTTCGACGACCCGCAGGTGACCGAGGAGATCCTCGGCCGGCTGCGCTCGGCGGTCACCGACGCCGGGCTGTGGGAGGAGCTCCGCACGGACTGGCTGCTGCTGGACGCCGAGCTGATGCCGTGGTCGCTGAAGGCCTCGGGGCTGCTGCGCGGCCAGTACGCGGCTGTCGGCGCCGCCGCGGGCGCGGTGTTCCCGGACGCGCTGGCCGCGCTGGAGGCCGCCGCCGCCCGGGGCGCGGACGTCGGCGGCCTGCTCGGCCGGCAGCGGGAACGCGCCGCCGACGCCGCCGCGTTCACGGACGCCTACCGCCGCTACTGCTGGACCACCGAGGGGCTGGACGGGGTCCGGCTGGCCCCCTTCCAGCTGCTGGCGGTCCAGGGCCGCAGCCTCGCCGCGCTCCCGCACGACGAGCAACTGGCCCTGATCGACCGGATGGTGGAGCACGACGGCACCGGTCTGCTGCAGACCACCCGGCGGCTGTACGTCGACACCGGCGACCCCGAGTCGGTCCGCGCGGGCGTCGACTGGTGGCTGGAGATGACCGGCCGGGGCGGCGAGGGCATGGTCGTCAAGCCGCTCGGCGCGCTGGTCCGGGGACCGGACGGCCGGCTGGTGCAGCCCGGCGTCAAGTGCCGGGGCCGCGAGTACCTGCGGATCGTCTACGGCCCCGAATACACGCGGCCGGACAACCTCGACCGGCTGCGCCGGCGGTTCCTGAACCACAAGCGGTCCCTGGCGCTGCGCGAGTACGCCCTCGGCCTGGAGGCCCTGGACCGGCTCGCCGACGGGGAGCCGCTGTGGCGGGTGCACGAGGCGGTGTTCGGGGTGCTGGCGCTGGAGTCGGAGCCGGTCGACCCGCGTCTGTGACCGCGCGCCCCCGGGCCGTCACGGCACGCCCTTGTGCCGCACACACGCTGTCCATAGTGTGGACAGCCGTGCGGCACAAGGGCGTTGGCACGCGGCGAGGGGAGTGGTGGGCGTGGAGATCAAGAAGGTCGTGGTCCGCGAGGACCGGGGGAGCACCACCCGCCGGCCGGCCATCCTGGAGAAGCGGCCACCCCGCTGAGCATGCGCGTCCACCTGGTCACGATGCCGTGGCACCCCCTCGATCTGCCCTCGCTGCAACTGGGCCTGCTCAACCGGATCGTGCGGCGGGCCCGCCCCGGCGACGAGGTCACCGAGTTCCACGGCTCCCTGCGCTGGGCGGAGTTCCTGCTGGAGCACTCCGGCGGCCGGCTGACGCCCGGCGACTGCGTGGAGGTCGGCAGCGACGCGATCTTCCACGGCCTAGGCGACTGGGTCTTCTCCGGAGCCCTCTACGACGACCCCGGCTGGGGCACGGCCCGGCTGCGGCACTACGCGGCCGAACGGGACGTCTTCATCGACACCGCGCTGGCGATGCGCCCCTACGCCGCCCCCTTCGTCGAGGCCTGCGCCACCGAGATCCTGGCGGCCGAACCGGACGTGGTCGGGGTCACCAGCACCTTCATGCAGAACGTCCCCTCCCTCGCCCTGGCCCGCGCGCTCAAACGGCGGCGCCCGGGGCTGACGGTCGTCCTCGGCGGCAGCAACTGCGACGGCCCCATGGGCCACGCCCTGCACCGCAACCACCCCTTCGTGGACCACGTGGTCCGCGGCGAGGCCGAGTACGCCTTCCCGGCCCTGTTGCACCACCTCGACGCCGGCACCGACCCCGTGGACGTGCCCGGCCTGTGCTGGTGGGACGGCCCGGTGTCACGAGCCACCACGGAAACCCGGCGAACAGTGCCCCCGGCCGACATACCCTCGCCCGACTACGACCAGTGGCAGGCCGCCCTGGACGCCTCCCCGGTCCAGGAGTACCTCCACCCGAAACTCGTCGTGGAGGGCGCCCGGGGCTGCTGGTGGGGCGAGAAGCACCACTGCACCTTCTGCGGGCTCAACGGTTCCGCCATGGCCTTCCGAGCCAAGCCGGGGGAGCGGCTGTGGGCGGAGATCGACCGGCTGGTGCGCCGCCACCGCATCCTCGACGTGGTCACCGTCGACAACATCATCGACATGGCGTACTTCCGCGACTTCCTGCCCCGCGTCGCGGCCAGCGGCTGGGACCTGCGGCTGCACTACGAGGTCAAGTCCAACCTCACCCCCGCCCAGCTCCGGCTCCTCGGCGACTCCGGCACCGTGCACATCCAGCCCGGCATCGAGAGCCTCGGCAGCCGCGTCCTGGACCTCATGGACAAGGGCGTCACCGGCGCCCGCAACGTGCGCACCCTGCGCGAGTGCGAGAACCACGCCCTGACCTGCTCGTGGAACCTGCTCTACGGCTTCCCCGGCGAGCGTGACGACGACTACACGCCGGTCATCGACCAGCTCCCGGCGCTGGTCCACCTCCAGCCGCCGAGCGGCGCCCACCGCATCCAGCTGGAGCGGTTCAGCCCCCACTTCACCGACCCGGACCTCGGCTTCGGCAAGCGCCGCCCGGCCGCGATGTACCAACACGTCTACGACCTGCCCGAGGACGAACTCGCGGACCTCGTCTACCTGTTCGACACCGAGCCGGCGGGCATCGGCGGCGCGGTGGAGCGGCGGCTGCGGGAGGCGGTGGCCGCCTGGCGGGCCGGGCACGCGGACTCCCGGCTGCTGTTCGAGGAGGACGGCGCCGGACTGCTGGTGCACGACCGCCGGCACGGCCGGCCCCCCGCCACCCACCGCTTCACCGGCTGGCAGGCCGCGGCCCTGCGCCACCTGGAGGACGGCCGGACGGTACCCGCGCTGCGCCGGCTGCTGTCCGCCGACGGCCACGACGTGCCGGACGGGGCCCTGGAGGCCTGGGTCCGGCACGCCGTCGGCCTGGGCCTGGTGTTCCGCGACGGCGCCACCTGCCTCTCCCTGCCGACCTGGGGCGAGCCGGTCCGGCTGCCGGAGGGAGCGCGATGAGCGGGCTGCCCGGCGGTGTGCCGCACCGGCGCACCGGGCACCGGGTCGAGGCCGCCGCACCCCTGGACCTGAGCGGGGCGGGGCGCGCGACGGCGGAGGCGGTGCGGTTCCTGCGCGAGTGCCAGGGCCACGGCCTGAGCGTGCGCTGGCGGGCGGCCGGCACCCCCTCGTACGACCTCGCCGTGCTGCGTCATCTGCCGCCGCCCGAGGAACTCCCCGCCGACGCGGACGCGTTGGCGGCCTGGCGGGCGGACCACACCCACGGTGCCCTCTACCACCGGCGCGGCCCGGACTTCGTCACCGTCCTGGACCGCAGGCAGCGGGGCACGGCCGTCCGGCTCACCCTCGACCACCCCGCTCTGCACGGCACCTTCCTCCGCCTCCTGGAGCCGACCCCCGTGGCCGCGCTGGACCCGGCCGGACGGGAGGCGCTCGCGCTGCTCGCCGCCGAGCGGCTGGTGCTGGACCGCGGCGGCTGGGCGGTGACGCTGCCCCCGCGCATCCGGCGCTGGCCCGTGCCCTGCACCGCGATCTGAACCGCCCGGCGGGCACGGCCGGGGCACCGGCGGGATCGGAAGCGCATCGGAAGCGCGAAACCAGCGCCCGGCCGACGGATGTCGGGCAGAGTGACTGTCGTCATACCGACGGCACAAGCGAGACCCCGGCGCTCTGCCGGGAGTTGCGAGGAACCATGAACGGCACCTACGAGCCGCCGAGCCTTTTACCCGCCGGCGGACAGGAGCGCACGCACGCCCTGCTCATCGCCGGCGTCCCCCTTCTGCTGATCCTGCTCATAGCCGTCGTGTCCCACCTGTCCTCGGACGACGGCGACGACAGCCCGCCGGGGTACGGCACGTACTCGACCCAGACGCCGCAGGGGTACCCGTCGTACGGCACGGAGACGTCGGACCCCTACCCGTCCTACGGCACGGAGACGTCGGACACGTACCCCTCGTACGGCACGGAGACCACGGACGCGTACCCGTCGTACGGCACCGAGACCACCGCGGAGACGACGGACGGCACGGCCGGCCCCGCCGACACGGTGACCGCGTTCTTCGACGCGATCAACCGGCGTGACTACGACAAGGCCTGGGAACTGGGCGGCAAGAACATCGACGCGTCCTACGGCTCGTTCGTGGCGGGCTTCACCACCACCGAGCGGGACGACGTCACCATCACCTCGGTCGACGGCGACACGGTCTCGGTGAACCTCCTCGCCCTGCAGACCGACGGCACGCAGAAGTCGTACAGCGGTCAGTACACCGTGGTCGACGGGACCATCACCCGGGCCTCGATGGCCCCGGCCGGCTGAGCAGAGCGGAGCAACCACCATGTCGACCGACACCGTCACCGTCACCGCTCCGCCGAACGCCGCGAGCGACGCCACCCGGCTGCTGTGCGCCGGCACCTACTTCGACCCGGTGTACCGCGCCGCCGTCATCCGCGAGCTGCTCACCCGCCGGTACCGGGTGGTCGCACCGTCGTACGGGTACGACGCGGTCCCCGTGCTCGCACACGCCCTGGCGGCACGCCGGCTGCAGCGGGTGCGGCTGGCCGTCCTCGCGGCGGGTGCCGTCCTCGTCTGGGTGCTCATGACCGTCGGCTTCCTGAACAAGTTCACGGCGTTGCTCGTGATGCTGTGGCTGCTGTGGGCCACCGCGTACTTCCGGCGCCTCGTCACCCTCCAGCTGCTGGTCAGCAGGCTGCGGCCGGGCACCGGCACGCCGGGCGCGACGAGCGGGTTCGACGGCGCGTACCCCGAGCACCCCCAGCTGACGCCCGACCTCGTCAGCAAGATCAAGCGAGAGCAGGCCTCCGACGGCACCCTGGTCCGCTACGGCGGCTACAAACCCTTCGTGGGCGCGGGCGGGCAGGTGCGCCGCTGGGCCAACGCCGAACTGCTGCTCGGCGCGCCGATCACCGTGTTCGACGGACAGCGTGTGCCGGGCGCGCAGGCGGCCCCCGCCGTGAACGGCTCGGAGCCGAAGCGGAAAGAGGTCATCCCCTTCACCGTCGAGGAGATGACCGACTACGTCGCCGACCACATGGCCGCCCGGCTGCGCGACCGGACCCGGCCGGGGGAGAGCATCGACGGGCTCGCCGTCGAGGAGAGCACCTTCACCACGGCCGTCACGACGCTCCGCGGGGTGACGGAGCCCACCCTGGACCAGCTCGACGGCCCCAGGGACGACGCCTACGACGCGGGACGGGCGTACCTGTGCATCCGGGTCGGGTCCTGGGAGCAGGAGCTGGTCACCACGGCGTTCGTGGGTTTCGACCTCAAGGGCAACACCCTGCACACCGAGTTCTACTCGTACGTGCTGGGGCCGATCAAGAAGAGCTTCCGGCTCGTGGACCGGCTGCCCGCCGCCCTGGACGGCGGGCTGCTGCTCAAGCTCGCCTGGCACACCCTGAGGGGCGCGTCCGGGTCCGCGACGCGGCCCCTGCGCGGCAAGGCCGGCTCCCAGCTGTCCGAGCTGCTGCCCTGGCGCAAGAACCGGATCCGGGAGCCGCAGCCGGCCGACAGCAGCGAGTTCGGCCTCGGCCGCTACGCGGACGCCATGCTGAACCGCGGTGCCGTCACCAGCGTGCGGGAGATGGCGACCAGCGCCACCTTCCACCACTTCTTCCAGGAGACGGACACGATCAAGTACACCCAGATCGTGGAGCGCCAACTCCTCCAGATCGTCCGGGACTTCCTGTACGAGCACAACGTGGACCTGACGGAACACGAGGCCCGCCAGATGAACATCCTCAACAACTACGGGCACAACAACAGCTTCGTGAACGGCAACAACAACACCACCAACTCGGGGACGCAGAACCACTTCGGCGGCTCCGAGGGCGCCAAGGGGACGGGATCCGCATGACGCACACACCCACGGGCGGCAACAGCAGCGACTACGGCAGCCGGAACGACTTCGGCAGCCGCAACAGCTTCGTCACCGGCAACGGCAACACCACCAACTCGGGCACGCAGAACTTCCACGGCACCCCTCCCGCGCCCGTCCCCGCCGGCCGCACCCATCAGGAGCAGGACCTCTCCCGTCCCTCCCCGGACCGCCGCCGCAACGTCTTCGTCGTCCACGGGCGCGACGAGGAGGTGCGGGTGAAGATGTTCGACCTGCTGCGCCTGCTCGACCTGCACCCGCTGGAATGGGAGGACCTGGTCCGGGCCACCGGCAAGACGGCTCCCTTCCTCGGCGAGGTCGTCGCCAAGGCCCCCGAGCAGGCCCAGGCGGCCCTCGTGCTGCTCACCCCGGACGACCTCGTCGAGCTCCACCCGGAGCTGCGGGGCGCGACCGAGCCGCCGTACGAGACCGAGCCCACCGGGCAGCCCCGGCCGAACGTGCTGATCGAGCTGGGCATGGTGCTGATGGCCTACCCGGAGCGCACGCTGATGGTCGAGGTCGGCGCGCTGCGCCCGATCGCCGACATCGCCGGCAGGAACGTCATCAGGTTCGACGGCTCGGAGACCGCCCTGCGCAAGATCGCCCAGCGGCTGAGGCTGGCGGGCTGCACCGTGGACGACACCCGCTCCGACTGGCTCCAGACCTGGCCGTACCGCCATCTGTCGGCGTACGGCCGCGGCGGACGGGGCACGCCCCCGGTTCGCTGAACCGCCGCGCTGGACCGCGGTACGGGCCCGGTGGTCGTCCACGGCCGGGGGAGGGGCCCGTACCGCCCGGCGGTGCACCGCCGGCGCCGTCAGGTGTGGCGCCGGGCGCCCGCCGCCAGGCCGGCCAGGAAGGCGCCGGTCTCCGGCAGGTCGATCCGCCCCAGCTCGCCGGGGCGGACCACCACCCGCAGCTCGCGGCAGACCCGCCGCTCCCAGGAGTGCACGACGAACGACAGCAGGATCAGCCGCAGCAGGCTGTCCTCGTCCAGGTCGTGCAGCCGGGCGAGCCCCGCGCCGGTCAGCGGCATGGTCAGGCTCTCCAACTGGCCGTGCCGGCGGACCGCGTCCCACAGCCGGCCGAGGCCCAGCCACAGGTCCTCGACGCCGGACGAGGCGACGCAGTCGTTGCCCATCCTGCTGTAGGCGACGCCGAAGACGAGGTCGGGCCGGGTGCCGAGGACGGCGACCGTGCCGATCGGATACCGCGCCCGCTTGCCCCGCGGCTTGTCCCGGGGGCTCTCCCACGCCACCGGGGTCACCCCCGCCAGCGCGGCGGCCAGCTCCGCGTCCAGCCGGCCGGCGTCCCCCGCGTACCGGCGGGCGAGCAACTGCCCCTGCACACTGGCGTCGTTGATGACGACACCGCCGTCCACGAGGGTGTCGAAGGTGTCGGTGAACCCCACGACCAGATGCCCGGGCTGGTCGAACAGGTCGCCCTCCTCGACCACCACCGTCATCCCGGGACGCCCGAACTCCTGCCGCACGGCGGCCTGTGGACGAGCCCGGACCACCCCCCACGCCAGGCACAGGGCCACCGAGGCGGCCAGCACCGGCCCGGGCCGGGAGACGACACCCGGGAACAGCTGGCCGGCGAACTGCACGACGGCCGAGACCCCGCCGAAGGCGGCCAGCACGCTCCCCGTGAACACCCGCCGCCCGCGCCACGACCGCGGAAGCCGGCGCCGGGCGGAGCGGGACGGCGGACGGGGGCCGGTCAACCGCATGCTTCCCTCCAGGGCACCTTGGTACGCTGACCGCACAGATGACGGGACGTCACGCGGCGGAGGGGGCGAGGCGCGTGCAGACCCGGCCACCGCGCGTCCGTGTGAGCGTCCTGGGTCCGGTCCGGCTGGCCGTGAACGGCACTCCGGTACACCTCACCCCGCTCACGGCACGTCTGCTGGTCCGCCTGGTCGCCGCCGAGGGCGGGACCGTGACCGCGCGCCGGCTGTACCGGGACGTCTGGCAGCAGACCGTGGAACTGCCCCACCAGGACCTGCGCAACCGCAACGAGGTGCAGAAGCGGATCCTGGAGCTGCGGCGCGCCTTCGACCGGGCCGGGCCGGGCCACGGCACCCGGATCCTGCGCACCGGCCAGCTGCCGACCGCGCGCGGCGCGGAGAGCACGTACCGGCTGGAGCTGTCCGACGAGGAACTGGACAGCGCCGAGTTCACCCGCCTGGTGGGAGACGCGCTGCACGCGGCACCGGCCTCGGCCGTGCGGCTGCTCACGGACGCCCTGGGGCTCTGGCGCGGCCTGCCGCTGACCGAGGCGCAGGACGAGGATTTCGCGGTCGCCGCCGTGCGGCGGCTGAACCGGCTCAGGGAGACCGCGCTGCGCGAACTGGTCGCCGGCCACACCGCGCTGGGCCGCTACGACCTCGCCCTGCCGGTGGCCGAGGAGACGGTCCGGGAACGGCCCGACGACCCCGAGGCCGCCGCCACGCTGGCCCGGCTGAACGCCCGGCTGCGCGAGCGGCACGGCGACGAACTGCTGCGCCACACCCTGCGCGGGCTGCGGGTGGACGTCGTCGTGCTGCGCGGCGACCTGTTCGAGCAGGAGGACGCCAACCTGGTCGTGGGCTTCTCCGACACCTTCGACACCTTCACCGACGACGTCGTGATCAGCCGGGAGAGCGTGCAGGGCCAGCTCGTCGACCGTCTCTTCGAGGGCCGGCACCGGCTGTTGGACGCCGCCCTGCGCCGGGGGCTGAAGGACGTCACCCCGCTGGCCACGGAGAGCGTCCGGGCCAAGCGGCGCGGCCGCCGTACCCGCTATCCCATCGGCACGGCGGTGGCCGTCCCGGCCGGCAAGCGCCGGGTCTTCGCCCTCGCCTACTCCCGGCTGGGCAACGACCTGCGGGCCCGCTCCGCCCCGGCCGAGCTGCGGCTGAGCCTGGAGCGCCTGTGGCCGGCGGTCGCCCGGTACGGCCTGTTCAAGCCGGTGGCGACACCGCTGATCGGCGCCGGCCTGTCCCGCCTGGTCGAACTCGACCGCACCCAGCTGCTGCTGCTGATCGTGGAGACCTTCACCCGCAGCCTCGGCCAGGACCCCGCCGTCTGTCCCGAGCTGCGCGTCGTCATCCGCGCCGACGAGCTGGAGCGGACCGACCTGTCGGCGGTCGAGGACTTCCTGCGGCGGGTGGACGAGCGGGGGCCGGTACTGCCGCCGACCGGCATCGGCTGATCTGTTCACGCCCCCAGCAAAGCCCCGCGGGCGCTTCCGCCGACAGCCTCCACCCGCTTCCGGAGCGCTTCCGGTCCGTCCGTCCCGGGTGACCTCCGTGGCGAGCGCGAGAACCCGTGGCGCGGAAACCACCGAGCGGCGGGTGAAGCGGGGCCCCGGTGGTCAGGATGGAGGCATGGGATTCCATGTCGACTCCGAGGCCGGGCGGCTGCGCCGCGTCATCCTGCACCGGCCGGATCTTGAGCTCAAAAGGCTCACCCCCAGCAACAAGGACGCCTTGCTCTTCGACGACGTGCTCTGGGTGCGCCGGGCGCGCGCCGAGCACGACGGGTTCGCCGACGTACTGCGCGACCGCGGGGTCGAGGTCCACCTCTTCGGGGACCTGCTCGCCGAGACCCTGGAGCTCCCGCAGGCCCGCGCCCTCGTCCTGGACCGTGTCTTCGACGAGAAGGAGTACGGTCCCCTCGCCACCGACCACCTGCGTGCCGCCTTCGACCGGATGACCCCGGGGGAGCTGGCCGAGGCCCTGGTCGGCGGCATGACCAAGCGGGAGTTCCTGGCGGAGCACGCGGAACCGACCTCGGTCCGCTTCCACGTCATGGAGCTGGACGACTTCCTGCTCCGCCCGCTGCCCAACCACCTGTTCACCCGGGACACCTCGGCGTGGATCTACGACGGCGTCTCCATCAACGCCATGCGCTGGCCCGCCCGGCAGCGCGAGACCGTCCACTTCGAGGCGATCTACCGGCACCACCCGCTGTTCCGTGACGAAACGTTCCACGTGTGGTCCCGGGGGCAGGCCGACTTCCCCTCCACCATCGAGGGCGGTGACGTCCTGGTGATCGGCAACGGCGCCGTGCTGATCGGCATGAGCGAGCGCACCACCCCGCAGGCCGTGGAGATGCTGGCGCACAAGCTGTTCGCGGCCGGGTCGGCGCGCACCATCGTCGCGCTCGACATGCCCAAGCGGCGCGCCTTCATGCATCTCGACACGGTGATGACGATGGTCGACGGCGACACCTTCACCCAGTACGCGGGCCTCGGCATGCTGCGCTCGTACACCATCGAGCCGGGGGTCGGCGAACGCGAGCTGAAGGTCACCGACCACCCCCCGGAGCACATGCACCGCGCGATCGCCGCCGCGCTCGGCCTCGGTGAGATCCGCGTGCTGACCGCCACCCAGGACGTGCACGCGGCCGAGCGCGAGCAGTGGGACGACGGCTGCAACGTGCTCGCGGTCGAACCCGGTGTCGTCGTGGCCTACGAACGCAACTCCACCACCAACACGCACCTGCGCAAGGAGGGCATCGAGGTGATAGAGATCCCGGGCAGCGAGCTGGGCCGCGGTCGGGGAGGTCCCCGGTGCATGAGCTGTCCCGTCCAGCGAGACGCCGTATAGAAATGTGAAGAGTCGTATAGACTTCCACCGTTCCCCGTAGTCGTACCCTGGAGCGTCCCGCCATGGCGACAGTCCCGACCGCCCTCGCCGGCCGCCACTTCCTCAAGGAGCTGGACTTCACCGAGGAGGAGTTCCGCGGCCTGGTCGAGCTGGCCGCCGAGCTGAAGGCCGCCAAGAAGGCCGGGGCCGAGACACGGTACCTGCGGGGCAGGAACATCGCGCTGATCTTCGAGAAGACCTCGACGCGCACCCGGTGCGCGTTCGAGGTCGCCGCGGCCGACCAGGGCGCCCACACCACCTACCTCGACCCCGCCGGCTCACAGATCGGGCACAAGGAGTCGGTCAGGGACACCGCCCGGGTGCTCGGCCGGATGTTCGACGCGATCGAGTACCGCGGCGACAGCCAGGCCAAGGTCGAGGAGCTGGCCGCGCACGCCGGCGTGCCCGTCTACAACGGCCTCACCGACGACTGGCACCCCACCCAGATGCTCGCCGACGTGCTCACCATGACCGAGCACAGCACCAAGCCGCTGCGGAAGATCTCCTTCGCCTACCTGGGCGACGCCCGCTTCAACATGGGCAACTCCTACCTGGTCACCGGCGCCCTGCTCGGCATGGACGTCCGGATCGTCGCCCCGAAGACCTACTGGCCGGCCCCGGAGATCGTCGACCGCGCCCAGGCGCTCGCCGCCTCCAGCGGCGCCCGCGTCACGCTCACCGACGACGTCGCCGAGGGCGTCGCCGGCGCCGACTTCGTCGCCACCGACGTCTGGGTCTCCATGGGCGAGCCGAAGGAGGTGTGGGACGAGCGGATCGCGGCCCTGGCCCCCTACGCCGTGACCATGGACGTGCTCCGCGCCACCGGCAACCCGGACGTGAGATTCCTGCACTGCCTGCCGGCCTTCCACGACCTCGGCACCACCGTGGGCCGGCAGATCCACGCGGCCCACGGCCTCACCTCGCTGGAGGTGACGGACGAGGTCTTCGAGTCCGCGCACTCCGTCGTCTTCGACGAGGCCGAGAACCGCCTGCACACCATCAAGGCGGTGCTGGTGGCCACACTCGCCCGGGAAAGCCTTGCCTGACCCGCCTCACCAGGCCTTATCCTGACCGGCGGCCCGGAACCACCCCTTCCGCGACCGTCGCCGCGCCGCTACGACCGGCGCCCGCACCACCAGAATCGAGCACCACCCGCATGCCCGCTCCCCGCATCAAGTCCCCGCACCTGCTCGTCGCCGAATCCGGAGCCGACCGCGAGGGACACGGCCTGAAGCGCACCATGGGCCTCTTCCAGCTCATCTGCTTCGGCGTCGGTGCCATCGTCGGCACCGGCATCTTCGTCGGCCTCTCCGACTCCGTCGCCCAGGCCGGCCCGGCCGTCGTCGTCTCCTTCGTCCTCGCCGCGATCACCTGCGTCTTCACCGCCCTCTCCTTCGCCGAGCTGGGCGGCGCGATCCCGGTCTCCGGCTCCTCGTACTCCTTCGCCTACGCCGGCCTCGGCGAGTCCACCGCCTTCCTCGTCGGCTGGTGCCTGCTGCTGGAGTACGGCATCTCGATCTCGGCCGTCGCGGTCGGCTGGAGCCAGTACGTCAACGAGCTGCTGCACAGCCTCACCGGCCTCCAGCTCCCGGCCGCGCTCTCCGCCGGCCCCGGCGACGGCGGCATCGTCAACCTCCCCGCCGTGATCGTCATCGCCCTGGCCTCCGTGCTGCTGGTGCGCGGGGTGCGGGAGAGCGCCCGGGCCACGGCCGCCATGGCCGCCGTGAAGCTGGCGATCCTGCTCGCCTTCTGCGCCATCGGCTACAGCGCCTTCAAGGACGGCAACCTCACCCCGTTCTCCCCGGCCGGCCTCGGCGGTATCGGCGCGGGCACCACCGCCGCGTTCTTCTCCTACATCGGCTTCGACGCGATCACCACCGCCGGCGAGGAGGCGAAGAACCCGCGCCGGGACATCCCCGTCGCGATCCTCGTCTGCATGGGCCTGGTCACCCTGCTGTACTGCGCGGTCGCGGTCGCCGCGATCGGCGCCATCGGCGGGGACCAGGTCGCCGGCCGCCCGGCCGCCCTGTCCTACGTCGTCAACGAGGTCACCGGCTCCGCCGTCGGCGGCGGTGTCATCGCCTTCGGCGCGGTCGTCGCCATCGCCTCGGTCGTCCTCGCGGTCATGTACGGCCAGACCCGCATCCTGATGTCGATGTCCCGGGACGGCCTGATCCCGCGCGTCTTCGAGAAGGTCTCCCCGCGGACGTCCACGCCGGTCGCCGGCACGCTGATCGTGGCGGTCGTCTTCGCGGTCCCGGCGGCCTTCGCCTCCCTCGACGCCGTGATGAACCTGTGCACCATCGGCACGCTCGCCATCATGGCCGTCGTCAACATCACGGTGATCGCCCTGCGCCGCCGCGAACCGGGACTGGACCGCAGCTTCCGGGTGCCGCTGTACCCCGTGGCCCCGCTGCTCGGCGTCGCCTTCTGCCTGTACCTGATGTACGAGACCGGCTGGCGGACCTGGCTGCAGTTCGCCGTGTTCCTCGCGGTGGGCCTGCTGGTCTACGCCGCCTACGGCCGCCGGCACTCCACGCTCGCCGCGGCCGCGCGGGACGAGGTCACACCGGCCGCCGCTGAGCGGGAACCGCAGGCAGTGTGAACCACACCGCCTTGCCCGACGGGGTGGGGCGGTGACCGCAGGAGGAGCTGAGGGCGCGGATCAGCAGCAGCCCGCGCCCGCCCTCCTGCCAGACGTCGGGCTCCTCGATCACCGGCCGGGTCAGATGGCCGGGCGGCGCCGGGTCCGGGTCGTGCACCTCGACCTGGCAGCCGTGCGGCGCCAGCTCCACCACCAGCTCGATCGGGCCGCGCCCGGCGGTGTGCTCCACCGCGTTGGCCACCAGTTCGGCGGTGAGCAGCTCCGCCGTGTCGCAGTCGGCGGCGTGCTCCACCTCGGTGAGGGCCGAGCGCACCAGGGCACGCGCCACGGGCACCGCCGCGGTGGTGTGCGGCAGCGCGATGCGCCAGGAGGCCGATGCGGCTGGGCGTTCGTGCAAGGCGAGTCCGTTCATGGAGCAGGCTGTCCTGCTTTCGACTGTAGGAATGGTACGGGCCCGGCCGCCGCGGACCGGCGGCGGGCTTCGTCCGGGACCCCCCGTCCCGGTACCGGCGGCCTACCCGGTCGGGCGCCCCGCCTCGCCTGCGCGCCCCCACTGTTACGGCGCTGTCGACAACCGGTGACCGAGGTGACGGAACCCGGCCGATCACGGCCCATGTGTCGCGCCCCCGTGACGACGGTCACAAACAGGTGATAACTTCGAGGGACAGCGCAACGTACGGCACCGCCGCGCAAGGAGGCCGCACGTCATGAGTCCCTTCACCGGTTCCGCCGCCCGCACCGCCGACTGGGAGCACCTGCGGATCCGGGTCGCCGACGGGGTGGCCACGGTCACCCTCGCCCGGCCCGAGAAACTCAACGCCCTCACCTTCGGCGCCTACGCCGACCTGCGGGACCTGCTCGCCGAACTGTCCCGGGAGCGCGCGGTCCGCGCCCTGGTGCTGGCCGGCGAGGGCCGCGGCTTCTGCTCCGGCGGCGACGTGGACGAGATCATCGGCGCCACGCTGGCCATGGACACCGCCCGGCTGCTCGACTTCAACCGGATGACCGGCCAGGTCGTCCGGGCGATCCGGGAGTGCCCGTTCCCGGTGGTCGCCGCGGTGCACGGGGTGGCCGCGGGCGCCGGGGCCGTCCTCGCCCTCGCGGCCGACTTCCGGGTCGCGGACCCCTCGGCCCGCTTCGCCTTCCTCTTCACCCGGGTCGGCCTGTCCGGCGGCGACATGGGCGCGGCCTACCTGCTGCCCCGGGTCGTCGGCCTCGGACACGCCACCCGCCTGCTCATGCTCGGCGACCCGGTCCGGGCCCCCGAGGCCGAGCGCATCGGCCTGATCAGCGAGCTGGTGGACGAGGGCCGCGCGGACGAGGCGGCCGCCGGCCTGGCCCGCCGCCTGGCCGACGGCCCCGCCCTGGCCCACGCCCAGACCAAGGCGCTGCTCACGGCCGAACTGGACATGCCCCTGGCGGCCTCGGTGGAGCTGGACGCCTCCACCCAGGCCCTCCTGATGAACGGCGAGGACTACGCCGAGTTCCACGCGGCCTTCACGGAGAAGCGCCCGCCGAAGTGGCAGGGCAGGTGACGGACCATGCGTGTGGCGATCGTCGGCGGCGGCCCCGGCGGGCTCTACGCCGCCGCCCTGCTCAAACGGCTCGACCCCGCCCGTGACGTCACCGTCTGGGAACGCAACGCCCCCGACGAGACCTTCGGCTTCGGCGTGGTCCTCTCCGACGAGACCCTCGGCGGCATCGAACACGCCGACCCCGTCGTCTACGAGGCGCTCCGGCGGGACTTCGTCCGCTGGGACGACATCGACATCGCTCACCGGGGCATACGCCACCGCTCCGGCGGACACGGCTTCGCCGCACTGGGCCGGCACCGGCTCCTGGCCATCCTCCACGAACGCTGCCGCGCACTCGGCGTGCGGCTCGTCTTCCGCGCCGAGGCCCCCCACCCGGACGTCCTCTCCGCCGAGTACGACCTCGTCATCGCCGCCGACGGTGTGCACAGCGCCACCCGTGAGACGTACTCCCATGTGTTCCGCCCCCATGTGACCGCACACCACTGCCGCTACATCTGGCTCGCCGCCGACTTCGCCTTCGACGCCTTCCGCTTCGAGATCGCCGAGACCGAGCACGGCGTGATGCAACTGCACGGCTACCCTTACGCCCGCCCGTCTTCCGGGCACCACCACGCGGCGAGGCCCTCCGGACCGCCGGGTCCGTCCGGCGCCTCCACGGTGATCATCGAGATGCGCGAGGAGGTCTGGCGGGCGGCCGGACACGACGAACTCCCCCCGCAGGAATCCGTCGAACGCTGCGCCAAGGTCTTCGCGGAGGTCCTCCGCGGACGCCCCCTGCGCTCCGGCAACTCCGTCTGGACCACCTTCCGCACGGTGGTGAACGACCGCTGGTCGCACGGCAACACCGTCCTCCTCGGCGACGCCGCCCACACCGCCCACTTCTCCATCGGCTCCGGCACCAAGCTCGCCGTGGAGGACGCCCTCGCCCTCGCCGCCTGCCTGCGCGAACAGCCCGACGTGCCCAGCGCGCTCGCGGCCTACGAGGAGGAGCGCAAGCCCGTCGTCGCCTCCACCCAGCGGGCCGCCCGGGCCAGCCTGGAGTGGTTCGAGAACCTCCCGCTGTACCTGCGTCAGCCGCCCCGCCAGTTCGCCTTCAACCTGCTCACCCGCAGTCGCCGCGTCACCCACGACAACCTGCGGCTGCGCGACGCCCGCTTCACCGAGGCCGTGGAACGCGAGTTCGGCTGCCCGCCCGGCACGCCTCCCATGTTCACGCCGTTCCGGCTGCGCGGACTGACCCTGCGCAACCGGGTCGTGGTGTCGCCGATGGACATGTACTCCGCCACCGACGGCGTCCCCGGCGACTTCCACCTCGTCCACCTGGGCGCCCGCGCCCTCGGCGGGGCGGGCCTGGTGATGACCGAGATGGTCTGCGTCAGCGAGCAGGGCCGGATCACCCCCGGCTGCGCCGGCCTCTACACCGGCCGGCAGGCCGAGGCATGGCGGCGCGTCACCGACTTCGTGCACCGCCAGGTGCCGGGCGCCGCCATCGGCGTCCAGCTCGGACACTCCGGCCGCAAGGGCTCCACCAGGCTGATGTGGGAGGGCATGGACGAACCGCTGCCCACCGGCAACTGGCCCCTCGTCGCCGCCTCCCCGTTGCCGTACAGGCCGGGCGGCCAGACCCCGCGCGAACTCACCCGCGCGCAGCTCACCGACATCCGCGAGCAGTTCGCGGCCGCCGCCTGGCGGGCCGCCCGGGCCGGCTTCGACCTGCTGGAACTGCACTGCGCCCACGGCTACCTGCTCTCCGGCTTCCTCTCCCCGCTCACCAACCGGCGCACCGACGCCTACGGCGGCTCGCTGGAGCGGCGGCTGCGTTTCCCGCTGGAGGTCTTCGACGCCGTGCGCGGGGTGTGGCCGGCCGAGCGGCCGATGACCGTGCGGATCTCGGCCACCGACTGGGCGGAGGGCGGGACGAGCGCCGAGGACGCCGTCGAGATCGCCCGCGCCTTCGCCGCGCACGGCGCCGACGCCATCGACGTCTCCACCGGCCAGGTGGTCGCCGAGGAGCGACCGGAGTTCGGGCGGTCGTACCAGACGCCGTTCGCCGACCGGATCCGGCACGAGGTCCGCGTCCCGGTGATCGCGGTCGGCGCGATCTCCTCCTGGGACGACGTCAACTCCCTGATCCTCGCCGGCCGTACGGACCTGTGCGCGCTGGCCCGGCCGCACCTGTACGACCCGCACTGGACCCTGCACGCGGCGGCCGAGCAGGGCTACGAGGGCCCGGGCGTCACCTGGCCCGCCCCCTACCGGGCCGGGAGCCGGCCCCCGCGGACCGGCCGCACCGACGCCCCCAAGCCCCGGCTCTCCCTGGGAGGCTGAGGCCCGCGGTCCCGGTGGCCCGGGGGGTCACAGCCCCGCGAACCGGGCGCCCGCGTCCCGCAGCCGCTCGTGCAGCCCCCGGAAGACCTCCGCCGAACGGACACCGGGCCAGCCGGTGGGCAGGAGGCCGGTGGGCAGGCCGGGGTCGGTGTAGGGGAGGTGGCGCCAGGAATCGAGGGCGAGGAGGTAGTCGTGGTAGGCCTCCTCGGGCGGGGTGTCGGCGCGCTGCTCCCAGGCGCGCAGGACCGGCGCGTGCGCGTCCAGGAAGCGCTCGTGCTCCTTGGCGATCGCGGCCAGGTCCCACCAGCGGGCCACCGCCTCGGCCGTGGCCGCGAAGCCCAGGTGCTCGCCGCGGAAGAAGTCGACGTACGGGTCGAGGCGCAGCCGGCGCAGGGTGTGCTCCGCCTCCTCGTACAACCGGGCCGGGGCGATCCACACCCCCGGGGCCGCCGTGCCGAAGCCCAGGCCGGCCAGCCGGGAACGCAGCACGTGCCGCTTCTGCCGCTCCGACTCGGGGACCGAGAACACCGCGAGCACCCACCCCTCGTCGGCCACCGGTGTGCCCGCGTAGATGCGCCGGTCGCCGTCGTCCAGCAACTGCCGCGCCTCGGCGGAGAGTTCGTACCCGGCGGCGCCCGACTCCGTGCGGGCCGGCAGCAGCAGCCCGCGCCGTTTGAGCCGGGACACCGAGGAACGCACGGAGGGCGCGTCCACCCCGACCGCGGCCAGGAGCCGGATCAGCTCGGCGACGGGCACCGGGCCGGGCATGAAGCGGCCGTACGCCCCGTAGAGCGTGACGATGAGGGACCTGGGGGCGTGTTGCTCGGACACGTTGATCATTTTAGGTCGTCGGCATCACTGCTGGTCGCCTTCGGTGCGCAGCCGGAACCGCTGGAGCTTGCCGGTGGCGGTGCGGGGCAGCGCGTCGAGGAAGACGAACGAGCGCGGGCACTTGTACGGGGCCAGCTCACGGGTGAGGAACGCGCGCAGCGCCTCCGGGTCGGGCCGGGCCCCGGCGCGCAGCACCGTGTAGGCCACCGCGATCTGGCCGCGGATCTCGTCGGGGCGGCCGACGACCGCCGTCTCGGCGACGTCCGGGTGGCGCAGCAGCGCCTCCTCCACCTCCGGGCCGGCGATGTTGTACCCGGCGGAGATGATCATGTCGTCGGCGCGGGCCACATAGCGGAAGTACCCGTCGGGGTCACGGACGTAGGTGTCGCCGGTGATGTTCCAGCCGCCCCGGACGTACTCCCGCTGCCGCGGGTCGCCGAGGTAGCGGCAGCCGACCGGGCCGCGTACGGCGAGCAGGCCGGGCTCGCCGTCGGGCACCGGCCTGCCGTCGGCGTCCTGGATCCGGGCCTGCCAGCCCGGCACCGGCAGGCCCGTGCTTCCGGGGCGTATCCGGGCGTCGGACGCGGAGATGAAGATGTGCAGCAGCTCGGTCGCGCCGATGCCGTTGATGATGCCGAGGCCGGTGCGGTCGTGCCAGGCCCGCCAGGTGGCTTCGGGCAGGTTCTCGCCGGCCGACACGCAGCGTCTGAGGGAGGAGACGTCGTACCCGTCCAGGTCGTCCAGCATGGCGCGGTAGGCGGTGGGCGCGGTGAACAGGACCGAGACGCGGTGCTCGGCGATGGCGGGGAGCAGCCGGCGGGGGCCCGCGTGTTCGAGGAGGAGCGTGCTGGCCCCGGCCCGCAGCGGGAAGATCACCAGCCCGCCCAGGCCGAAGGTGAAGCCGAGCGGGGGACTGCCGGTGAACACGTCGTCCTCATGGGGGCGCAACACATGCCGTGAGAAGGTGTCGGCTGTTGCGAGCACATCCCGGTGGAAGTGCATGCAGCCTTTCGGGCGGCCCGTGGTGCCGGAGGTGAACGCGATCAGGGCGACGTCGTCGGACGCGGTGTCCACCGCCGGGTAGGGGCCGGCGGGGACCGGGCGGCGCAGGAGGTCGTCGGGGGTGTCACCGCCGTACGTGGTGATGCGCAGCCCGGGTATCGCCGCCTTCGCCAGGTCGTCCACCGCCCGGATGTCGCACAGCGCGTGTCCCACCCGGGCGATCTCGCACAGGGTCACCAGTTCGTGCGGGCGCTGCTGGGCGAGCACGGTGACCGCGACCGCTCCCGCCTTCAGCACCGCCAGCCAGCACGCGGCGAGCCAGGGGGTGGTGGGGCCGCGCAGCAGCACCCGGTTGCCCGGGACCACGCCCAGGGAGCCGGTGAGCACGTGCGCTATCCGGTCGACCCGGGCGCGCAGTTCGCCGTACGTCCAGACGGCGCCGTCCGGGGTCCGGAACGCCGGGCGGGCCGGATCGGCGTGGCCGAGGAGCTCGGCGGCGCAGTTGAGCCGATCGGGGTACCGCAGCTCCGGCAGGTCGAACCGCAGCTCGGGCCACTCGTGGGGCGGGGGGAGATGGTCGCGCGCGAACGTGTCCACGTGGGCCGAGAGATGCATGGCGGTCCGCCCCCTTGCCGTGACAGAGGTCCGGGACGTCCGGGACGTCCGGGACGGACATCCGAACGGGCTTCCTGGTGGGCTCGCGCTCCCCCAGAGGGGGCGCCCCCAGCGTATCGTGTTGATGACGGCAGTCAACTGCGCGCGATAACGTCGGGGGTGGGTAGGGAAGGCAGGGGGACCCGTCCCGGAGGCGCCCCCGGAGGGAGGACCGGCTGTGTCCGCATTCTCACTCGGACCGGAGCAGACCGCCTGGTGCGCCGAGCTGCGCGAGCTGGCCGCCGCACGCCTGCGCCCGCTCGCCGACCGCGGCGAACCCGGCCGCGTCAACCGGCCGCTCCTCGTCGAACTCGGCCGACTGGGCCTGCTCGCCCGGCTGTTCGGCTCCGGCGCGCTGGACCTGTGCCTGATGCGGGAGTCCCTGGCCCAGGTCTGCACCGAGGCCGAGACCGCCCTCGCCCTGCAGGGCCTGGGCGCCCACCCGGTGCACGCCCACGGCACCCCGGCGCAACGCGGGCGCTGGCTGCCCCGGGTCGCCGACGGCAGCGCGGTCGCCGCCTTCGCGCTCAGCGAGCCCGGCGCCGGGTCGGACGCGGCGGCGCTGTCCCTCGCCGCCGAGCCCGACGGCGACGGCTGGCGGCTCACCGGCGCCAAGTGCTGGATCTCCAACGCCCCGGAGGCCGACTTCTACACCGTCTTCGCCCGCACCACCCCCGGCGCCGGCGCCCGCGGAGTGACCGCCTTCCTGGTCCCCGCCGACCGGCCCGGACTCACCGGCGGCCCGCTGGAGATGATCTCGCCGCACCCCATCGGCACCCTCGACTTCGACGCCGTGCCCGTCGGCCCCGCCGACCTGCTCGGCGAGCCCAGCCGCGGCTTCGCCGTCGCCATGGGCACCCTCAACCTCTTCCGTCCCAGCGTCGGCGCCTTCGCGGTCGGCATGGCGCAGGCCGCGCTGGACGCCACCGTCGGCCACACCCGCGACCGCGAGGCCTTCCACGGCCGCCTGATGGACCTCCAGGCGGTGTCCCACCAGGTCGCCGAGATGGCCCTGCGCACCGAGGCGGCCCGGCTCATGGTCTACGCGGCGGCCGCGGCCCACGACGCCGGAGCCGCCGACGTCCCCCGGCGCGCCGCGATGGCCAAGCTGCTCGCCACCGAGACCGCGCAGTACGTCGTCGACACCGCCGTCCAGCTGCACGGGGCCCGCGCCCTGCGCCGCGGCCACCTCCTCGAACACCTCTACCGCGAGGTGCGCGCGCCCCGTATCTACGAGGGCGCCAGCGAGGTCCAGCGGAGCATCATCGCCAAGGAGCTGTACGCCGCCGCCCAGAAGGAGGACCGGTGACGACCGAGCGCGTCAATCCGCCCGAGCTGTCCCCGCCCACGGGTTTCTCGCACGCCGTCGTCGCGGCCGGTTCCCGCGTGGTGTTCCTCGCGGGCCAGACCGCCCTGGACACCGACGGCGAGATCACCGGCGAGACCCTGCCCGAGCAGTTCGAGAAGGCCCTCGGCAACCTCCTCGCCGCCCTGCGCGCGGCCGGCGGCACCCCCGCGGACCTCGCCCGGGTCACCGTCTACGCCACCGACGTCGCCGCGTACCGCGCCCACGCACCGCGACTGGGCCGGATCTGGCGTGAGTCGGCCGGCCGCGACTACCCCGCGATGGCCGTCGTGGAGGTCGTACGGCTGTGGGACGAGCGGGCGCTGGTGGAGCTGGACGGGTTCGCCGTACTGCCCTGACCCGCCGCCGCACCCGCCGTGACCTGGCCCGTTCGGTTTCATGACGCGCCACCGATGGGGTGACGGTCACGCCCGCCGGCCCGGCCGCCCGGTACCAGTGGAGACCCTCGAACCCCTGGAACCGGGAGGTACCCCCATGTCCCTGCGCCCCGTCGTCGCCTCGGCCCTCGGCGCCGCGGCCCTGCTGTGCGCCGCCGTCGCCCCGGCCTGCGCCGACCCCACCGAACTGGTCACCGTCGACCCGGTCGGCCGGATCGCGCCGGACGGCACGGTGACGCTCTCCGGCACCTACCGCTGCACCGCCGGCAGCGGACCGGTGTTCGTCGGCTCCTCGCTCAGCCAGGGCGACGCCCGCTTCAAGCACGGCATCGGCGGCGGCGCCGCCCGCTGTGACGGCACCGAGCACCGCTGGGAGAACTCCGGCAAGGTCTCGGGGGAGGCGGTGAGGGCGGGGGCGGCGCACGTGGAGGCCACCCTCACCGAGCTGCGCCCCTCGGGCTTCATCCTGCTGCCCGCCTTCCACGCGGTGAGCAACCAGGACATCACGCTCACGCAGGGGTGACGCCGAGCCCGTCCCGGTCCGGCGGGGCCGCTCTCCGCCGGACCACCGTGCCGCCCGGACGGCGCAGGGCGGCCACGAACTTGTAGCGGGAGCCCCGGTACACCGAGCGGACCCACTCCACCGGGGAGCCCTGCGCGTCCCGTGAGTGCCGGGACAGCAGCAGCATCGGCAGGCCCACGTCGGTGGCGAGCAACTGGGCCTCGCGCGGGGTCGACAGCGAGGTCTCGATGGTCTCGTCGGCCTCGGCGAGATGGACGCCGTACACCTCGGCGAGCGCCGTGTAGAGCGAGGGGTAGACGGCGAGGGAGCGGCGCAGGCCGGGGAAGCGCCGTACGGACAGATGGGTCGTCTCGATCGCCATGGGGTCGCCGCTGGCCAGCCGCAGCCGCTCGATGCGCAGCACCTTCTCGCCGATCCCGATGCCGAGCAGGCCCGCCAGTTTCTCGTCGGCGGGCACCTCCCCGATGTCCAGTACCTGCGAGGCCGGGGTGAGGCCCTGGGCGCGCATGTCCTCGGTGTGCGAGGTGAGCTGGAGGGTGCGGTACAGCTTGGGCTGGGCGACGAAGGTGCCCTTGCCCTGGATCCGGTCGAGCCGGCCCTCGCCGACGAGTTCCTGGAGCGCCTGCCGGACGGTGGTCCGCGAGGTGTCGAACCGGACGGCGAGCAGACGTTCCGCCGGCATGGCCGAACCGGGCTGCAGTGCCTCGGCCATGCCGAGCAGCTGCTGTTTGATCCGGTAGTACTTCGGCACGCGCGCGGTGCGCCCGGGCGTCCCCCTGTGCGGCTGGGCGCTGCTGACGTCGGTGGTCATGCCTGCCTTCCCGGCTGTGTCGATGGGCTCCCGTTATAGCGACCAACTCCCTTATGGTCTAGTCCAACTGAACGGTCCGGGCGAAAGGGACGGAATGCGGACGGACGCGCTCCGGTGACTTTCTCGTAACGGCCGCGACCGGCTTCCCGAACCACCCTTGACACTCCAAAAGGTCTAGGCCAAGCTCCACCGTACTGGTCTACACCATTAGTGGCCAGGTCCCGAGCCCTACGTGCAACAGCGTCGTACGCAGGTCACCGCCGAGGGCGTGGGGGGTTAGTGGCATCCCTGAGGAGGGTGGCGTGAAGCGCAAGCTTGCGGCCGCGATCGTGATCGCGGGCATGATGGTCTCCGTGTCGGCGTGCGGCGGGGACGACGACGACAGCGGCAAGGACGCGGGGCCGGACAGCTTCAAGGGCCAGACCCTGACGGTCTGGGCGATGGACGGCTCCACGCCGGACCAGTGGGTCAAGGACGTCACGGCCGCCTTCGAGAAGAAGACGGGCGCGAAGCTGAAGTTCGAGACGCAGAAGTGGGACGGGATCCAGCAGAAGATCACCACCGCCCTCTCCGAGTCCACCCCGCCGGACGTGCTGGAGGTCGGCAACACCCAGACCCCGGCCTACGCGGCCACCGGCGGTCTCGCCGACCTGGGCGACCTGAAGCAGGAGATCGGCGCCGACTGGACGCCGTCGGTCTCGCAGTCGTCCGTCTACGACGGCAAGCAGTACGCCGCGCCCTGGTACTTCACCAGCCGCGTGGTCATCTACAACAAGAAGATCTGGGCCAAGGCCGGTATCAAGGACACCCCGAAGACCCGGGACGAGTTCTTCAAGGACCTGGAGACCATCGGCAAGAAGACCGACGCCGAGCCGCTCTACCTGCCCGGCCAGAACTGGTACTTCTTCGACGGCCTGACCATCGGGCAGGGCGCCGACCTGGTGAAGAAGCAGGGCGACAAGTACGTCTCCAACCTCGGTGACCCCAAGGTCGGCAAGGCCATGGAGATCTACAAGAAGTACGCCTCCTACTCCAAGGCCCCCAAGGACAAGGACGAGGCCACCCCGCAGCAGGCCGAGGTCTTCGCCAAGGGCAAGACCGGCGCGTTCATCGGCATGGGCTGGGAGGCCGGCACCGCCGTCACCGCCAACAAGGCCATCGAGAAGGACCTCGGCTACTTCCCCATCCCCGGCGAGACCGCGGCCAAGCCCGAGAGCGTCTTCCTCGGCGGCTCCAACCTCGCCGTCGCCCAGGGCAGCAAGAAGCAGGCCCTGGCCAAGGAGTTCCTCAAGATCGCCCTGTCCGACCAGTACGAGGGCGAACTCGCCAAGCTCAACGGCGTCATCCCGAACAAGAAGTCCCTGGAGACCAACCTCAAGGGCAACGTCGTCGCCGAGGCCATCGCCCCGGGTGCCGCGGTCGGCGGCACCACCCCGCTGATCCCCGAGTGGGGCGCGGTGGAGAACACCCCCAACCCGATCAAGTCGTACATGACGGCCGTGCTGAACGGCAAGTCCCCGGCGGACGCCGCCCAGCAGGTCGAGGACGAGATCAACAAGCGCCTGGCCCAGCAGAACTGATGACCGCGCCGGGGGCGCCACGCTCGCGCCCCCGGCTCACCTGTGTCGTCCGTACGGCCACGGAAGAGATGGCAACTCATGTCAGTGCAGACCGAAGGCACGGACACGGCCGGGGAGCCCGCTGTCCGCAAGGCCCGGGTGCCGGCCCCGCCGCGCGGTGACAGCCGTGACCCCGGCGCCCCGTCCCGGCGCCGCGCCGCCACCCCCTACCTGCTCCTGCTGCCCGCGCTGCTGGCCACCGTGGTGCTGCTCGGCTGGCCCCTGGTCAAGAACGGCATGCTGTCGTTCCAGAACCTCAACCCGCGCCAGCTCATCCAGCACCTCACCGAGTGGAACGGCGTCGACAACTACCAGGAGGTGCTCAGCGGCGGCGACTTCTGGCGCGTCGTCGAGCGCTCCGTCCTCTTCACCGCCGCCAACGTCGTACTGATCATGACGATCGGCACGCTGACCGGGCTGCTGCTGGCCCGTCTCGGCAGGAAGATGCGGCTGCTGCTCATGGTGGGGCTCGTCCTCGCCTGGGCCATGCCGGTGATCGCGGCCACCACCGTCTACCAGTGGCTGTTCGCCCAGCGCTTCGGCGTCGTCAACTGGGTGCTGGACAAGCTCGGCTGGCACTCGATGGCCGACCACAACTGGCTGGAGACCCAGTTCTCCACCTTCGCCGTGGTCACCCTGCTGATCGTCTGGCAGTCCATACCCTTCGTGGCGATCAACCTCTACGCGGCCACCACCACGATCCCCCGGGAGCTGTACGAGGCCGCCTCCCTGGACGGCGCCGGCGCCTGGAAGGGCTTCACCTCGGTGACCCTGCCGTTCCTGCGGCCGTTCCTGTACGCCACGACGTTCCTCGAAGTCATCTGGGTGTTCAAGGCGTTCGCGCAGATCTTCGCGATGAACGAGGGCGGCCCGGACCACCTCACCGAGACCCTGCCGATCTACGCCTACGTCGAGGGCGTCGGCAACCAGCACTTCGGGCTCGGCGCGGCGATCTCCTTCCTGACCATCCTGGTCCTGCTCGCCATCACCTCGTACTACCTGCGCATGGTGCTCAAGCAAGAGGAGGACGAGCTGTGAAGCGCTCGCTCTTCGGCCGTATCTGGCCCAACGCGACCGCCGTCGTCCTCTTCGTCGGCTTCGTGTTCCCCGTCTACTGGATGTTCGCCACGGCCTTCAAGCCGACCGGCGACATCATCGCCGACGACCCGGTGTGGTTCCCCACGGACGCCACCCTCGCGCACTTCAAGAAGGCCGTCGACGCCGACCACTTCTGGACCCTGGTCCTCAACTCCGTCACCGTCACGGCCCTGTCGGTGCTCTTCTCCCTCGTCATCGCCCTGTTCGCGGCCTTCGCCCTCGCGCGGATGCGGTTCAAGGGGCGGCGCGGACTCATCGTGACGTTCATGCTGGCGCAGATGGCCCCCTGGGAGGTCATGATCATCGCCATCTACATGATCGTCCGCGACAACGACATGCTGGACAGCCTGGTCCCGCTCACCGTCTTCTACACGATGATGGTGCTCCCGCTGACCATCCTGACCCTGCGCGGCTACGTCGCCGCCGTGCCCAAGGAGCTGGAGGAGTCGGCGATGGTCGACGGGTGCACCCGCGTCCAGGCCTTCGTCAAGGTGATCTTCCCGCTGCTCGCGCCCGGTCTGATGGCGACCTCGCTGTTCGGCTTCATCACCGCCTGGAACGAGTTCCCGCTCGTCCTGATCCTCAACAAGGACGTGGAGAAGCAGACCCTGCCGCTGTGGCTGTCCCAGTTCCAGACCGCCTTCGGCGACGACTGGGGCGCCACCATGGCCGCCTCGTCCCTGTTCGCGCTGCCCATCCTGATCCTCTTCATCTTCCTGCAACGCAAGGCTGTCAGCGGTCTGACCGACGGCGCCGTGAAGGGATGACGCCCCCGATGACCACCATCGCCACCACCGCGTCCGGCAGCGGTTCGGCCGCGGGCGACACCCTGGCCCGGGACGCCCTCGCGGTGCTGCAACCGGGGTTCGACGGCACCACCGCGCCCGACTGGGTGCGCCGCCGCCTCGGCGAGGGCCTCGCCTCCGTCGCCCTGTTCGGCCGCAACGTCGTCAGCGAGGACCAGGTCACCGCGCTCACCGCGCAGCTGCGCGCCGAACGCGAGGACCTGCTGGTCGCCATCGACGAGGAGAGCGGCGACGTCACCCGCCTCGACGTGCGCACCGGCTCCTCCTTCCCCGGCAACCACGCCCTCGGCGCCGTCGACGACCCCGGTCTCACCCGGGCCGTCTCCCGTGAACTGGGCCGGCGCCTGGCCGCCTGCGGCGTCACCTTCGACTGGGCGCCCTCCGCCGACGTCAACGCCAATCCGGACAACCCCGTCATCGGCGTCCGCTCCTTCGGCGCGAGCCCCGACCTGGTCGCCCGGCACACCGCCGCCTGGGTCGAGGGCCTGCAGTCCACCGGCGTCGCCGCCTGCACCAAGCACTTCCCCGGCCACGGCGACACCAACGTCGACTCCCACCACGCCGTACCCCGTATCGACGTCGACGCCGACACCCTCTACCAGCGCGAACTGCCCCCGTTCCGCGCGGCGATCGCCGCCGGCACCCGGGCGATCATGAGCGCGCACATCCTCGTCCCGGCCCTCGACCCCGACCGCCCCGGCACCCTGTCCGGGCGCGTCCTCACCGAGCTGCTGCGCGGCGAGCTCGGCTACCAGGGCCTGATCGTCACCGACGGCATGGAGATGCGCGCGATCTCCGGCACCTACGGGCTGGAGCACGGCGTGGTCCTCGCGATCGCGGCCGGCGCCGACGCCATCTGCGTGGGCGGCGGGCTGTGCGACGAGGGCACCGTGCTGAAGCTCCGCGACGCGCTCGTGGCCGCCGTGCGCTCCGGGGAACTGCCCGAGGAACGGCTCGCCGACGCGGCGGCCCGGGTGCGTGACCTGGCCGCCTGGACCGCCGCGGCCCGCGGTGACGCGGAGCGGACCCCGGCCGACCCGGAGATCGGCCTGGTCGCGGCCCGCCGCGCGCTGACCGTGACCCGGGCGGGCGCCGCCGCACCGGTCACCGGGCCGGTCTACGTCGCCCAGTTCAACCCCGCCCCGAACATCGCCGTCGGCGACCAGACCCCCTGGGGCGTCGCCGCCGAGCTGGAGCGGCTGCTGCCCGGCAGCGCCTCCGGCTCCTTCACCGGCGAGGGCGCCGGCGACGCCGTACTCGCCGCGGCCGGCGGACGCCGGATCGTCGCCGTGGTCCGCGACGAGCACCGGCACGACTGGATGCGCTCCGCGCTCACCGCCCTGCTCGCCGCCCGGCCCGACACCGTCGTGGTCGAGATGGGCCTGCCGCAGGCCCCGCCGCGCGGCGCCCTGCACATCGCCACCTACGGCGCCGCCCGCGTCTGCGGGGTGGCGGCGGCCGAGGCCGTCGTCGCGGGCTGACCCCACGGGGTTCACCGGCCGCCCGCGAGCGCGGGCGGCCCGCTCGATCGTGCTCTTCTCCCGGATCTCAACCGCACCCCGTGTTCCAGTTCCAGAGGAATCGCATGCAGACGCCCCACCCCCACCTGCACCGCGCGGCGACCGGCCGCCCCTACTTCAGCGCCGACGGCGAGACCTACCTCGCCCCCACCCCCCTGCGCGACCTCGTGAAGACCCAGCCGCTCAGGGTCCTCTCCGAAGCGGACTTCGCCTTCTGGCAGACGTACGGCTACGTCGTCGTACGCGAGGCCGTCACCCCCGGCGAGGCCAAGGCCCTGCTGGACTTCGCCTGGGAGTTCCAGGGGCTCGACCCCGACCGCCCCGACAGCTGGTACGAGGAGCCGGAGTTCCGCTCCGAACTCGACCGCCACCTGTACATCTACGGCTTCGTCGAGGCTTACCACCACCAGCTGCTGTGGGACAGCCGGCAGAACCAGCGCGTCCACGACGCCTTCGTGGACGTCTGGGACAGCCCCGAACTGTGGGTCACCCTCGACCGCCTCAACCTCAACCCGCCGAACGTCCGCACCCGTTCCCGCTCCCTGATCGAACCCACCGACGAGGGCTTCGACATCGAACTGCACTGGGACGTCGACACCACCCTCGCCGTGCTGCCGCAGCGCGTCCAGGGCATCATCGCGCTCACCGACACCCGCCCCGAACTCGGCGGCTTCCAGTGCGCGCCCGAGCTCTTCCGCCGCTTCGAGCAGTGGCGCCTCGCCCAGCCGCCCGGCCGCGACCCGGTCCGGCCCGCCGTCGACCGAGCCGAGTTCCCGGTGATCCGCCCCGACCTCCAGGCCGGCGACCTGCTGATCTTCAACGGACTGCTCGCCCACGGCGTGGCGCCCAACCTCTCCGACAACGCTGTCCGAGCGGTCCAGTACCTGTCGATGATGCCCGCACTGGAGGAGCACACGGCCCTGCGCGACTCCCGCGTGGACTCCTGGCGCACCCTCGCCACCCCCGACTGGAACGCCACCCTCCTCGGCGACGCCCGCACGCCCGAAGCCCTCCGCTACGGCCCCGCCGAACTGAACGACCTGGGGCGCAGGCTGCTCGGCCTCGACTCCTGGACCGCCGCGGACGGTGCCCGGTGAACCGCGTCTGCCTCGCCCTGCCCACCAACCGGGCCTGCTCCGCCACCATCACCGCCCTGCACGCCGAAGCCGCCTACGCCGCACGGCACTTCGGCGCCGACGTCCAGCTGCTGATCCTGGACTCCGCCGACGCCGCCGCCCGCGCCGGACACACCCGTACGGTCGCCGCCCTGCCGTTACACCGGGGCGTGACCGTCCACCACCTCGACGAGGACGCCCAGCGGGACTTCCTGCGCGGGGCGGTGCGCAGGGCCGGCCCGCCCGACCCCGAGCGCCTGCTGCGCCTCATGCTCCCGCCCGCCGTCTCCTACGGCGCCTGCACCAACCGCGCCTTCCTGCTGGCCGCCGCCCTCGGCTGCGACTCGGTACACCGCCGCGACTCCGACAGCACCTACCAACTCCACGCCGGGCAACCGGTGTTCCCCGTCCACCACGAGCTGCCCTGGCTGGGCCGCCCCGCCGCGGAGGCCTCGGCCGCCGTCACCCGCACCGACCTCGCCCCCGCACTGGCCCACCGGCCGGTCTCCCTCGCCGGAGCCTCCTTCATCGGCGAACTCTCCGTGGACGTCGGGGAGATACGGCGCCTGGACGAGACCGTCTACCACGACGTGGTCGGCCTCTGGGCCCCCGCCGACTGGCCGCAGGACCGCAGGCGCGCCCTGGCCGAGGAGTCCTTCACAGGCGCGGGCACCGCCCCCTTCACCGGGGACCACTCGACCCTCACCGTGGTCGACCCCCTGCGCGTCGACATGTGCAACATCGCCTTCGACCGCGCGGTGTACGAAACGGTCCCGCTCCCGCCCGCCACCGACACCATCGGCAGCGACTACTTCCTCCTCCACCTCGTCCACGACGCGGGCCTGCCCGGCATCCTCCACAACCGCCACATCGAGAACTTCCACACCCCCGAACGCCGCACCGACACCGGCTTCCCCGCCTACCAGCGGCGGTTCGTGAAGTTCCTGCTGTCGATGCCGTACTTCCACCACGTCTACGGCCGGATGGCCGCCGAGGGCGCCGGGCTGCTGGACCCCCGGCAGCGGGTCCGGCCCGACCGGATCGTGGAGTTCCTCCGGGAGAGCACGGGCCTGGACCGCGCGGAGAACATCTGGCGTCTGGACCGGGTCGACACGGCGTACCGCAAACTCGGCGGCCGGTACGCGGCGTTCGCGGAGCGACTCGTGCCGGAAAGAGCGGAGCTGCTGGACCAGGCGGAGAGGGACATCGAGGACTTCGCCCACCTGACCGAGTCCTGGCCGGCACTCGTCGAGGCGGCCCGGCCGTGAGCGCCCCGGAGGGGCGGAACACCGACCGCATCGTCTACGACCTCACCGGCATAGAGCGCCAGTACGACACCCTGCTCGGCGAACTGCCCGGAATCCGCGTCCGCTTCGCCCTCAAGGCCTGCCCCGTGGACGAGGTCCTGCGCTGCCTGGCGGAGCGCGGCGCCGGCTTCGACGCGGCCAGCCCCGCCGAGATCGCCCAGGCCCTGCGGGCCGGTGCGCACCCCCACCACGTCCACTACGGCAACACCGTCAAGTCGGACCAGGACATCGCCGAGGCCCACCGCCTCGGTGTGCGCACGTTCGCCACCGACAGCGTCGAGGACGTCACCGCCATCGCCGCGCACGCGCCCCGCGCCCGGGTGTTCTGCCGGCTCGCCACCAGCGGGGAGGGCGCCCTGTGGGGCCTGAACCGCAAGTTCGGCTGCGCGCCGGACGACGCCGTCCGGGTGCTGGACGCGGCCCGTGCGGCCGGCCTCGTCCCGGCGGGCCTGTCCGTGCACGTCGGCTCGCAGCAGATGACCGGCGAGGCCTGGCAGCAGGCCCTCGACACGCTCGCCGGGACGCTGACGGCGCTGGCCGGGCGGGGGATCGTCGTCGACCACGTGAACCTCGGCGGCGGGCTGCCCGCCCTCGGTTACCAGGACCGGCACGGCATCCCCCTGGAACCGCCCCTCGACAAGATCTTCACCGTGCTCCGCGAGGGCATGGAACGCCTGGGCGCGCAGGCCGCGGCGCCGCTCGACTTCGTGCTGGAGCCGGGGCGTCACCTGGTCGCCGACCACGGGGTGATCCGCGCCCGTGTGGTGCGGCTGACCGAACGGGCGCAGCCGGACGGCGGACGGGCCCGCTGGCTGTACCTGAGCGTGGGGAAGTTCAACGGCCTGTACGAAATGGACCAGGTGACCCACCCGCTGGTCTTCCCCGGCCGGGAGAGCGAGGAGCACGTCCCCGCCGTCGTCGCCGGCCCCACCTGCGACAGCGACGACGCCTACGGCGGCGGCCGGTACCCGGTGCGGGTGCCCCGGTCCGTCCGCTCCGGCGACCCGGTGCGGATCCTCTCCGCCGGTGCCTACGCCGCCAGTTACGCGACCCAGGGATTCAACGGCATCCACCCGCTGCCGTGCGTGTGCACGCGTGACGGCGGAGGACGCCCGGGAAGGACAGCACTGACATGACAGGCCTCATACGGGGCATCACCGAGGCCGACTGGCCCCAGGTCGCGGCCCTGGAGGCCGGGGCGTACGCGGACACCCCGCTGACCGAGGGGGAGGCCGGCCTGCGCTCCCGGGCCTCGGCGGGCACCAGCTTCGTCCTGGACCTCGACGGCCGCATCGCGGGCTACGTCCTCGCCCTGCCCTACCGGCGGTTCCACTGTCCCGACCCGGCCCGCCAGGACGAGCCCGTCCACCACGCCACCGGCCACGCCACCAACCTCCACCTGCACGACCTGGTCGTCAGCGCGCCCCTGCGGCGCCGGGGCCTGGGCACCCGCCTGGCCCGGCACCTCCGGGACGTGGCCCGCTCCCGAGGTTTCGCGACCCTGTCGCTGGTCGCGCTCGCCGGCCGGGAGCCCTTCTGGCGGGCCAACGGCTACCGCCCCCACCCCGACGCGCGGGTGCCGGCCGGGTACGGCAGCGGCGCGGTGTACATGTCGGCGCCGGTCGCCGCCCCGCGGAGGGCGAGCTGATGCCCGCACCCTCCTACCGGCGCGGCAAGTGGTCGATCGCCGCGCTGTTCTGCTTCCTCGGCCTCCAGTACGGCACCTGGGTCTCCCGGCTGCCCGCGTTGAAGACCCGGCTGGACCTGGGCGCCGGCGAGGTCGGCCTGCTGCTGATGGCCTGCGGGGCGGGAGCGGCGGCCTCCTTCCCGCTGGTCGCCGCCCTGATGCGGCGCCTCGGCTCCCGGCTGCTGTCCCTCGCCTCCGCCGCCGCCCTGATCGCCGTGCTGGCCGCGCTGTCCGTCGTCCCCGACTACCCGCTGGCGCTGCTCGCGGTGTGCGCCGACGGCATCGCCGTCGGCTGCCTCAACGTCGCCATGAACGCGCAGGGCGCCGCGCTGGAGAGCCTCCACGGGCGTACGGCCATGGCACAGCTGCACGCCACCTTCAGCGGCGGGCTGCTCGCCGCCGCCCTGCTGGCGTCCGGCGTCACCACCCTGACCGGGTCCGTCCCCGTCCACTTCGCCGCCGCCGGCGCCCTGTTGCTGCTCCTGCTCGCCGGCGCCCGCCCCGGTCTGCTCCCGCGCGAGGAGCCGGACCCGGCCGGCGAGGGCGGACCGACGCGGCACGGCCGGCGCGGCCTGCCCTCCGCGACGACCCTCCTGCTGGGCTGTGCGATGGTCTTCGGCACGATCACCGAGGGCGCCATGAACGACTGGTCGACGCTGTACCTGAAGGAGGTCGTCAAGGCGTCGGCGACCGTCGCCCCCCTCGGTATCGCCGTCGTCTCCGTGATGATGCTGCTGGCCCGGCTGTGCGCGGACCGCTGGCGGACCCGCTGGGGTGACGGGCGGGTGGTGCGCGCCGGCAGCGCGGTGGCCGCCGTCGGCCTGGCCCTCGCCCTGCTCGCCGGGGGAGCGGTCCCCACGCTGCTCGGCTTCGCCTGCGTCGGCCTCGGCGCGGCAGCCGTCACCCCGTGCGTGTACGTGGCCGCGGCCGGCCGTGGCCCGGACGCGCTGGCGCTGGTCGCCGCGACGGGTACCACGGGCCTGCTGGCCGGGCCCGCCCTGATCGGCTTCGTGGCCGGGGCGGCCGGTCTGACCGCGGGCATGGCCACGGTGGCGGCCTCGGCCCTGGTCGTCACGGCGACCGCGTTCCGCATCCCGTGGCGGGCCCGTACCCCGCAGCCGGCCGGGTGAGTCCGGCCGGCGCCGTCACGGACTGCGGCGGTGCCCCTGGCCGCGGGACGCGGAGTCCTGCTGCCACGGGCTGTCCGCCTCGGCCGAGTCCAGCAGGTTCTCGCCGTAGAGGTCCTGCAGCCAGTTGGTCTGGTAGATGGTGTCGAGGTAGCGCTCGCCGAGGTCGGGGGCGATGGCCACCGCCGTGAGGCCGCGGGTGCCGTGCCGGGACAGCCAGTCCGTCGCGGCGCTGACCACCGTGCCCGTGGAACCGCCGAACAGGAAGCCGTGGCGGGCCATGCGGTGACAGGTGCGGATGGTGTCCGCCTCCTCCACCCGGACCACCTCGTCCACGTACGACTCGTCGAGCAGCGGGGGACGCATGCTCATGCCCAGGCCGGGGATCATCCGGCGGCCGGGCGTGCCGCCGAAGGCGACCGAGCCCATGCTGTCCACGGCGACGATCCGCACCGGCCGCCGCCACTCGCGGAAGTAGCGGGCGCAGCCCATCAGCGTGCCGGCGGTTCCGGTCCCGACGAACAGCACGTCCAGGCGCGGGAACTGACCGGCGATCTCCGGAGCGGTCGTACGGAAGTGGGCCCGCCAGTTGCCCGCGTTGGTGTACTGGCTCAGCCACACGTACCGGTCGTCGGACGCGCACAGCGCGCGGACGTACTCCAGCCGCGTGCCGAGGAAACCCCCGTTGGCGTCCAGGTCGGTCACCACGTGCACATGGCTGCCCAGGGCCTCCATCAGCAGCTTGGTCGACAGGTTGCACCGGGAGTCCGTCACGCACAGGAACCGGTAGCCCTTGCTGGCCGCGATCATGCTGAGGGCGACGCCGAGATTGCCGGACGAGGACTCCACGAGGATGGAGTCCCGCGTCAGGCTGCCGTCCCGTTCGGCGCTCTCGACCATCTCGTTCGCGGCCTTCAACTTGATGGAGCCGGCGAAGTTGAAGCCCTCGCACTTGAGGTAGAGGCGCTGTCCGAAGACCGGCTCCAGATCGACGAAGAGGCTTCCCTCGTTGAAGGCGTGGGGAGCGGAGATGACGGGCACGGCAGCCTCCTGGTGCCAGGACTGAGGACAACGGCCTCAGCCGTACCGGCGCAGGTCGTGGAAGAAGTCGTCGATGAGGCGGAGTTCTCCCGCCCGGGCCACTCGGTCGTAGACGTACTTGCCGACGGCCAGGTCGAGGACGCCGAGGCCGAAGGGGGAGAAGATCACCGGCTGGTCGTGCGGCGGGGCGGCCCGGCCGAGCATCACGTCGCAGAGGGTGCCGTTGAGGAAGTCGCGGCTTCCGGTGCGCTGCTCGACCAGGTGCGGGGAGGTGTCCGCCTGGAGGCAGTGGTCGACGTCGTCCACGAAGTTGGCCGCGCCGAGCAGGATCTCGGGGGCGAGGTCGCGCAGCGACACGTGCAGCACGAGGGGGTTGTGCTCGAACCAGCTCGGGGCCGTGACGTGCGGCCGGCCGGCGATGGTGGCGAAGACCACCAGGTCGCTGGAGCGGATCAGGTCCTCGGCGCTGTCGTGGACGGTGACCTGCCCGGTGGCACCGGCCTGGCGCAGGTAGCCGCGGAAGCCGTCGGTGCTGTCGGCGGACAGGTCGTGCAGGCCGATCGTGTCGAAGGTCCAGCCGGTGCCGGCGAGGAAGGTGTGGATGTACCGGGCGATCAGGCCCGTCCCGAAGAACCCGACCCGGCGGGGGCGGGTCCGGGTGCGGCTGAGCCAGTCGGCGGCCAGCGCGGCGGAGGCCGCCGTCCTGGTCGCGCTGATGACGGAACTCTCCAGGCAGGCGAAGGGGTACCCGGTGTCGTGGTCGTTGAGGATCAGCACGGCGGAGGCCCGGGGGAGGCCGGCGCGCACGTTGTCCGGGAAGCTGGAGATCCACTTCAGTCCGTCCACCCGCGTGGTGCCGCCGAGGGAGGCGGGAAGCGCGATGATCCGCGAGGACGGCCGGTCGGTGAAGCGCAGGAAGTACGAGGGCGGGTTCACCGAGTCCCCGGCGCCGTGCAGCCGGTAGGTGGCCTCGACCAGTTCCACCAGTTCCCTCTCCCGCCCGCCGAGCGCCTGCCGCACCTGCTTGCCGGAGATCACGGCGAAGGTGGGCGGCGAGACGGGGCCGGGCGTGGCCGGCTCGGGGCTGGGCGACAGCAGTTCGGTCATCGCCCGCTCGCCTCCCCCGCCGGGCAGGAGTCGGCCGGACGCCGCGGCTCGGCCAGGCCGACCAGGATCCGCCGCTCGCCGGTGAAGGGCTCCCTGCTGTGCGCGGTGCCGATGTTGTCCACCAGCATCAGGTCACCGGCCTGCCAGGGTTCGCGCCGGGTGTGCTCCTCGTAGACGGTGTTGATCCGCTGGACGACCTCCTCCGGGATCGGACTTCCGTCGCCGTACCGGGTGTTGAACGGCAGCGCGTCGGCGCCGTACTCGTCCACCAGGTACTCGCGCACCTCCGGGGCGAGCGTCCACTCGTTGAGGAAGGCGATCTGGTTGAACCAGCACCGCCGGCCGGTGAGCGGGTGCCGTACGACGGCGCAGCGGCGCTGCTCGGTGTGCAGGGAGCCGTCGTCCTGCCAGCGGACGTCGATGGCGTTCGCGCGGCAGTAGCGCTCGATCGCGTCCCGGTCGTCGGTGCCGAAGGACTCCGCCAGGGACGCCCCGATCTCGTCGTTGTAGGTGCGGGTCAGCAGCCAGCCCTCCCGCTCGAAGCGTTCCGTCAGCTCGGCGGGCAGGGCGTCGAGGACCGCGGTGGCGTCGGCCACCGCCGTCGCCCCGCCGTCCTCGGGCGCGGTCAGGCACGCCAGCAGCAGCAGACCGGGCACCTGGAGCGGGTAGCTCAGCTCGTGGTGCATGCACATCGGCTGGTTGGCCGGCCAGGGCGTGGAGGAGTACAGCCCCGCTCCGTGCGCCTCCCGGGGGGCGAACGCCTCGCGCTCCGGCAGGAGTTCACCGGCCAGCCGGGCGAAGACGGCACCGACCTGGTCCGCGTCCTTCAGACCGAGGCCGCGCACGAGCAGCGCCCCGTGCTCGGTGACCTGCGCCCGCAGGGCCTCGCGGTACTCGGCCGCCCACGCCGCCGCGTCCTGCGGCGGATCGACGCGCAGCATCGCCGGCCGGTCCGGCCGCAGCTCCACGTCGAGCGGTGCTGCCAGGGATGAGGACGGCATCTCGGGGTTCCTTTCGGTCGCCGTGTCGGTGGTTCGTACGGACCTCAGGTGGAGGCCAGGGGGACGGCCGCGGTCAGCACGGCCCGCGCCGCCTCGGCCGGACGGGTGCGCAGGAAGTAGTGGCCCCCGTCGGCGAGTTCGTGGAGATCGACGTGTTCGGCCAGGAGCAGCCAGTCGCGGTGGCGGTCGGCGTGGCCCGCCGTGTGCGGGTCGTCGGCGGCGACGACCACCGTGACCGGCACGGACAGCCGTACCGGCGGCGGGGAGTGCAGGGCCGCCGCGAAGTAGCGGTGTGCGGACACGCAGTCGTGCCGGTAGGCGGCACCGATGTGCTCGGCGTGCCGCCCGTTGAGTTCGGCGAGCTCCGTGTAGCCGCTGTCCTCGGTGAGCCGCGCCGCGATCTCCGCGTCGCTCCGGCCGGTCAGCTCGGCGACGGCGGCATCGCGCTCGGCGGCGGTGCCGAGGAGCTGCGCGCCGAGGAACACCCGCGTCACCCGCACGCCCCGCTCCTGGAGGCGGCGGGCCGTCTCCAGGGCCGGCGCGGTGCCCGAGGAGTGGCCCCAGAGCATGACCCGGCTCAGGCCGCGCGCGCCGGCCTCGGCGGCGACCTGGGCGGCCACCTCCTCGATCGACGCGAACGGCTCCCGGTGGGCCGCCAGGTCGTGACCGGGCAGGTCCACCGCGAGGACCGCCAGGCCGCTGCCCGCCAGGGCCGCCGCCATCGGCCGGTAGTTCACCGCGTTGCCGCCCGCGTAGGGGAAGCACACCAGCGCGCACTCCGCCGCACCGCCCGCCTCCGACAGGGGCTGGAGCAGCTCCGGGCGCCGCCGGGCCGCGCCGTCGAGGAGGGCGGCCAGGTCGGCGAGGACCGGGTGCCGGGTGATGTCCTTCAGCGAGACGGCCCGGTCCAGCGCGATGCTCAGCTTGACCGCCGTCAGCGAGGTGCCGCCCGAGTCGAAGAAGTGGTCCGTGCGGCCGATCCGGTGCTCGGGCACGCCCAGCAGCTCCGCCCAGGCCGCCGCCAGCCGCCGCTCGGCCGGGCTGAGCGCCTCGCGGTGCCCGCCCTCCGCCTCGGCGTCCGGCGCCGCCCGGACGGCCTCGGCGGTCAGCGCCTTGCGGTCGGTCTTGCCGTTGGCGGTCAGCGGGAGGCTCTCGCGCCAGTGGAAGGCGGCCGGGACCATGTAGGCGGGCAGCGCCGCCGCGAGCGCCTCGCGCAGCACCTCCGGTTCGTGCCGCCGCCCGGTGTGGAAGGCGATCAGCTGTGCGCTCCCGCCCCGCTCGGCCACGACCACGGCACCGTCGCGCACCCCGTCCACCCGCAGCAGGGTGTTCTCGATCTCGCCTATCTCGATCCGGAAGCCGCGGATCTTCACCTGGCTGTCCCGGCGGCCGAGGAACTCCAGCTTCCCGCCGGGGTGCCAGCGGCCCCAGTCACCACCCAGGTAGAGCCGCTCCCCGGGCCGGTACGGGTCCGTCCGGTAGGCCTCCCGGGTCCGCTCGGGATCGTTGACGTACCCCCGGCCCACACACACTCCGGAGAACGCGATCAGCCCCGGGGCGCCCAGCGGCACCAGGGACAGCTGCTCGTCCACGACGTAGACGCGCACGTTGTTCACCGCACGCCCCAGCAGGACCCGGTCGGGCACGCCGTCCAGGACCTCGTGGTTGGTGTCGTCGGAGGTCTCGGTCAGCCCGTAGGCGTTCAGCAGCCGGATGTCCGGCTGGAGCGCGAACCAGCGCTGGACCAGCTCCCGTTTCAGCGCCTCACCGGTCACCGACACCCACCGCAGGTCCGGCAGGGCACGCGGGTGCCGTTCCAGGTACGACACCACCACCTCCAGGTAGGAGGGCACGAGCTGGGTCACCGTGACCCGCCCGCGCACCAGCGTGTCCAGGAACCGCTCCACGTCCACGACCACGTCCTGGCCGACCAGCAGGGTCCGCCCGCCCACCAGCAGCGCGGACACCAGCTGCCAGAGCGAGATGTCGAAGCACTGCGGGGCCGTCTGCGCCACCACGGAGCCCTCGCCGACGCCCAGGTCGTCGATCTTGGCGTGGAGGTGGTTGAGCAGGCCCGCGTGCTCGCACATCGCCCCCTTCGGCTCGCCGGTCGAGCCGGAGGTGAAGTAGATGTAGGCCAGCTGCCCGGCGTCGACCCGCACCCCGGGGTCACCGTCGTCGTGCGGTTCCGCGTACGCCGTCTCGACCAGCAGCTTCTCGGTGCCCGGTACGGCGGCCAGCGCCTCGTCCAGGGTCCGGGTGCTGCCGGACTCGGTGAGGACCAGCCGGCACCCGGACCGCGACAATGTTGCCTGGATGCGGCCGGCCGGGAAGTGCGGTTCGATCGGCAGGTACACCCCGCCCGCCTTGAACACCGCCAGCGTCGCCGCCAGCCAGTCGAGGTTGCGCTCGGTGACGACGGCGACCACGTCCTCCCGGCCCAGCCCCCGGGCCAGCAGGGCCCGGGCCAGCCGGTTGGCGCGCGCGTTCAGCTCCGCGTACGTCCACTCCCGCTCGCCGTGCACCGCGGCCACCGCCTGCGGCCGCTCCCGGACCCGCTGCTCGAACAGCTCGTGCGCGCGGGCGTCCGGCAGCGGCCGGAGGGGACCGGCCAGCCCCTCCAGCTGCTCGCGCACCTCCTCGGCCGACAGCAGACTCTGCTGCGCGTGCCCGGCGTCCGGATCGGCCGCCAGCAGCCGCAGCGCCCTCAGGTGGTAGCCGCCGATCCGCTCCGCGCTCCCGGCGTCCAGCACGTCCGTGCGGTACCGCAGGCGCAGCAGCAGCCGTCCGCCCCGCTCGCACCAGCGCACGTGCAGCGCACCGTCCCCGGCGTGCGGCTCCTCGGCGTCCATGGGCCCGAACACGACCTGGTACGACGGCTCGTCCACCCCCAGCTCGCGGGCCAGCTCCGCCACCGGGAACTCCCGGTGGGCCAGCACCGCCGCCTCGGCGCGCTCGGCGGCCGACACCAGCGCACGCCAGGAGCCCGGGGGCACGGTCAGGCGGCAGGGCAGCGGCTCACCGCGCACCCCCGCGGCATACCCCGTCACCACTTCCGGCTCGCCGGACAGCGCGGACAGCACCTTGGCGTGCGCCGCGAGCAGCACCGCGCTGAGCGGCAGCCCCGACCGGCGCACCAGTCTGCGTGCCTGGGCCGCCACCTCGTCCGGGACCGCGGTCTCCTGCTCGGCCGCTCCGGGGACCGGCTCGCCCGTCCACCGGGGCACGGCGGTGCCGCCGCCGGCGGTCAGCTCCCGGCTCCAGAACTCCCGGTCCGTCTCCACGCGCGTGTCCATCGGAAGGCCTTCCTCAACTCGTGGCAGCCGCGGGGGCGTCGGTCGGCCGCACGGCCCTGCCCGGGCCGCCGACCGCGGGCATGTCCACGGCCGGATTGCCGCCCCACTGCGCGTTCGGGGGGACTTCCTCGCCTTTCATGAGGAAGGAATCGGGTGCCAGCACCGCGCCGTCGCCCATGGTCACGCCGTAGTGCACATGGGCGCCGACGCCCAGCGTGCAGCCGGCGCCGAGGGTGGTGCCGTCGGACTTGAAGGTGCCGTCCTCCTGCGAGTGGCACTGGATCTTGCTCCCGGCGTTGAGGGTGCACTCGTCACCGATGGTGGCCAGCGTCCGCTCGGTCACGTAGCAGCCGTCGTCGAACACCCTGCGCCCGATGCGCACGCCCATCAGGCGCCAGACGAGGCTCTTGAAGGGGGTGCCGTTGTAGATGTTGAGGAAGTTCGAGGGAATCTTCCACAGCCGCTCGTGCAGCCAGAAGTCGCGGTCGTAGATGGAGCACAGCATCGGGCGCATCCTGCGGAACGACATCAGGCAGCGTTCCAGGAACACGTAGTACGCGGTGGAGAAGACGAGCAGCAGCGCCAGGTACCCGCCGATCACCACGTGCCCCAGCACCCCGTACAGATCCACGGAGGCGAGCGCGAACAGCGTCAGCGCGAAGACGTGTACCCAGCGCAGGAAGAGCATCAGGGCCATCGAGCGGAGGTTGTAGCGGTTCTTCGCGGCGAGATGGCGGTGCAGCTCGTCACCCGTCCGCAGATGGTCGAACCGGGCGTCCCGCTCCACCGAGCGGGGGATCTCGAAGCACGGTGAGCCCAGCAGACCCACCCCGGTGCGGACCTCGCCGTCGAGGGGAACCATCACCTTCGTCGCGAGCAGGCAGTTCTCGCCCGTCCTGCCGCCCACGGGATAGGCGATGTTGTTGCCCAGGAAGTTGCGCGGCCCGATCGACACCCGGGACAGCCGGAAGGACGTGCTGGAGTAGTCGGCGTTGATGACGGAGAGCCCGTCGGCCACCATCGTCCCGGTGCCGACCGAGACCAGGAACGGCGTCTCGTGCTGCATCTCGGTGCCGAAGTTCGAACCGGTCTGCTCGACGCGCGACAGGTCGTAACCGAGGCCGCGGAGATAGTGCACGATGTACGAGCTGTCCCCGCACAGCCACGCGAAGAACTTGAGGTTCGTCAGGCGGGCCGCGGTCCGGTGCAGCGTGTAGTGGAGCCCGTAGAGCGGATAGACCCGGTCGGGCTTGACGACCAGGTTCAGCAGCCGCGGGACGGCGTACAGGGCGAAGAGCCCCAGGGCGAGGAAGCCCCAGAACAGGGCGAGTGACACCACCAGCGCGTCGGGGACGAGTTCCGGCCGGCTCAGCTGGGCCGTCTGCGGGTCGAGCCGCTTGCCGATCGCCGGTATCCCGGTGAACACCATGTACACCCCGCCGACGGCGATCGGAACGTACACGCCGACCAGCTGCACGAGCGTGACCAGGCCGAACCAGGTCCGGCGCGCGGTGCCGCACCTGGCCGGCGCCACCCGGAGGTAGTCGACCCGCGTCGGCTCCGCGGGCGAGCCGTGCCAGCGCTCGCCGTCCGGGACGGCCTGGCCGCGGTGCAGCGAGGACGAGTGGCCCAGCTGGGCGCCGTCGCCCATCGAGGTGTCGATGTCCAGCACGGTCTTCTCGCCGACGTACACGTCCCGGCCGAGCGTGACCCGCCCGGTCTGTATGCGGCCCGCGTGGGCCCGGTAGCACAGGAGGAACGCGTCCTTGCGGATCACCGTCCCGGCGCCGACGGTCAGCAGGTCGGTGCAGACCGGGACCGAGCGGGAGAGGATCGTGACGCCCCTGCCGATCCGCGCGCCCAGGGCCCGCAGGTACAGCACGTAGAGCGGCGTTCCGACGAGGAACACCATCGGGTTCGCGTGCAGCAGCACCTTGACCAGCCAGAAACGCAGGTAGGCCAGCCCCCAGACGGGGAACTCGCCCGGTTTCCAGCGGCCGACCAGCAGCCACTTCGCCACGACCGGGAAGACGCACAGGAGCAGGAAGCCGCCACTGCCGAACACCAGGGACCGCAGGTAGATGTCGAGCGGGTCGGCACCGGCGGCGATCCACTCGTACCCCGCGGCGGTGAGGTACCCGTAGACCAGGGAGTACACGAGGAAGACCGCCATCTGGAACGCCCCGCACAGCAGGTGCGCCTGCCGGCCGGCACGGGGCACCGGGGCCGGTGCCGTGGCGGGCGCGGACTCCGCCGGGGCCGCGGCCGGGCCGGCGGGCGCTGCGGAAGCGGCGGGGGCGGGCGCCGGGGCGGCCACCAGGAGCGCCGCCGTCAGACTGCGGATCGTGGGATGCCGGTAGATGTCCCGCATCGAGGGGGAGGGCAGCTCCGGGTTCTTCCTGAGCCGCGCGCAGAACTGCGCCATGACCAGGGAGTTGGCGCCGAGGTCGGTGAAGAAGTGGCTCTCGGCCGGAACGTCGTCGGCGCCGGTCACCTCGGCCAGCGTCGCCGCGAGCTTCCGCTCGGTGTCCTTCACGGCCGGCCCGGTGTGCCTCAGGGTGACGGCAGGTTCGTCCGACCCCGATATGGGGGCTTCCGAGGACTGCTCCACCATTCGATCTCCTGAGGACGTGGGGGTCGCCAACGGCCAGACGGGTCCCTTTTGACCAGGAACCACCGGTTTCAGTGTGGCCAGCGGGACGGCAGGCTGCCACTTCGCACCGATCCGCACGATCACTCAGCGTGTCCGAGGGCCCCGGATCCCGGGATTTCCGCCCGGACCGGCCCCGCTCACCCCTCACCCGAACGGCGGCCGACCGCCTCCAGCGACGGTGTCGGCGGGAGGCGTCCTCCTGGATGCCCCGGGGGCGGCCGGCGGCCCGACGGGGGCTCCGGGAGACCCCGTCCCCGCCGGGCAGGACGAGGTGCGCGGTGCCGTTGGTCAGGTCGACGCGCGTCCGCGGCGGGGCGCCGTCGCCCTCCTGCCGCTGCTGCCACTTGATCTCGACCAGTGTCGCCGTGAACCGCGGCCGCGCCGGAAGAGGGCGCTGCGCCCGAAGAAGCGCCGCAGGACCACCTCGGTCCCGCACGAGACGAACAGCGGCAACGCGAGCCCGGGGACTGTCGCCCGGCTCCGCATACCCGTCATCGGACCAGCCTTCCGCCGGAGGCCTGAGACCAGCTGCCGGCCAGGGCCGGTCCCGGAGCGATGCGCGGTGGTCGACTGCTGGGACACGAGACGCTCACCTGACGAGACGCACAGTCCCGCTTCCCCGCCCAGGGCCCAGGCCGGAGGCCTCTGGGGGGAGGCCTCCTGTGCCTGGTCGGCGCCGCTGTGGCCCACGGGCTGCGGCGGCGCGGTGCGCACGGGCACCGGTGGCGTGCGGTGGCTCGGCGTCGCGATGGGCGTCCTGCTGCCGGTCCGGGGGCTTCTCGTCGAGGTGCCGCTCATCGCCGGGGCGTCCGCCGTCAGTGACGTACGTCAGTGACGGCGGTGCCGCGCAGAGGTTCTGGACGCTCCCCTGTGGAACCCCTGGTCCGTACGCGGCGGCCTGCTGTTCGGGCCGGCGGCGCGCGCCTTCCCCGGCGGCGTGACGGGCCGGGCGGTGGAGAGAGCCGCGGTCACCGGCTGACCACCAGGGCGACGGCCACCTGGTGGATCGATCCGTTCGCGGCCAAGGCGTACCGCCGATCCGCTGAACCGTCCCGCACGCTCCGATGCGCTGAGCCGTTGCGCATGCTCCTGTCCGCTGAGCCGTTGCGCACGCTCCGGTCCGCGTGACGGGAGCGTGCGGGGCTTTCCTCCGTGCGGCGGGCGTGGCGGAACCCGGGAGCCTGGACGCGGTCGAACGCGCCGGCCCGGCAGGTTGGCCGACCGGTCACCGTGTCCCGGTCAGCGCCGTCACCACGGTGTCCGCCGCCGGGAGCGAGGCGCCGGGATCGCCGGTGGCGGCCGTGTGGGCGAGACGCACCAGATCGGTCCGGGAGCGGATCGACAGGGCCTGGAAAATCTTGCGGAGGTGATAGTTCACCGTGTGCGGCGACAGGTGCAGGCGCTCGGCGATCTCCTTGTTGGTGAGCCCCTGGACGGTGAGCCGTGCGATGACCACCTGCTTCTCCGTGAGGCGGTCCCACCCGGCGACCTCCGGGGCCGCGTGGGCGCCGCCCGACGAGGCCGCGTGTTCCGCGGGACCCGCGACGGTCGCGCCGGGGAACGCGAGGGCCCGCGAGGCGGGTGCGGCGGCGATCCGGTGCGGCTCCCGTACCCCGGCCGTCCCGCGCGGGGGCACGGCCGGCGCGGCCGCCCCGGCGCTTTCCCGCAGCGGTTGCAGGGCCGCGCCGAACTGGCGGCCCCGGTAGGCGTCCGCCTGCTGGCGTATGGCCACCTGGGCCGAGACCGCCATGGAATCGCGGATGACGCGCCGGAAGAGAGGGTTGGCGAACCGCACGTCGTTGCCGTCCTGGCTCAGCAGACCGGAGACCACGGCTTCCTGGATGTCCGGCAGCAGCTGGGACGCCGTCTGGCCGAGGACCTCGCTCAGCTCACCGAAGATCAGATGCGTACCCAGGACCGAGGCGACGAGCAGCAGATGGGTGGAGGAAGGGGAGCAGTCCTGGAGACGGAGCCGCACCAGTCCCTTGAACTTCTCGGGCAGGCAGGCGGTCCGGAGCCGGGCGTTCACGTCGACGTCCACGCCGCACTCGTCCATGAGCCCTTCGAGGAGGGCGCGCAGCGCCTGGGGGTGGCCGGAGACCGACGACACCAGGCGGGCCAGCTGCTCGTCCGGTTCGGCGCCCAGCAGGTCCCAGGCCATCCTCCGGATCGCGTCGTCGTCCAGCGGTCGCAAGGGGAACAGCCGGTGCGGCAGGTCCAGGGAGCCCAGGGCGATGTCCAGCGGACTGTTGGGCCGCCCCCAGCGCCGGGTGGTGCACCAGATCACCGGTTGTCCCGCGGTTCTCAGGGTCGTCCGCGCCAGTGCCCTGACATCCGTCTCGTCCGAGCAGTGGATGTCGTCCAGCAGGACGACGACGGGACCGTCGTGGACGTCGGCGTCTTCCCGCAGGTCGCGCAGCACCGTCAGGCCGGCCGCCTCCGCCAGGGAGGCGGCCTCCGCGAGCAGACGCGACTTCCCCATGCCCGGCAGACCCTCGAAGGAGATACGGAAGCCACCGGTGCGGTGCGCACCGCACAGCGCTTCCCGGAGCGTGGAGACTTCCGCGGTTCGCCCGCGCAATGGGTGGGTGCCGGCGTCCAGCAGTGTGTTCACGTCGTGCCACCTTCTGTCAGCGTGGGGATGAAAAGCAGAGGGGACAACCGGGTCGCGGTGCTCCGTTCTCGCGCCGCCCGAGCGGGACCGGGCCGGTGGCGGCGGGCGAGAGACAGCCGCGCCGCCTGGGAGCGTTGAGCCGGCGCCGTTGCCGGTGGAACCGCCGCCCGGCATAAACGGTCATCCGCGGCAGCGATCGGCGCAAGGTTGGCCGTTCAACTCACGCCTACTTGGTCAAGTCATCGTCCGACTTGTTCGGGTGGGCGCCCGCTCCGTACATGAGCAGGTCCCAGGCGCGCGCGATCCGGCGGACGGCCGTGGCGTCGGCGTGCGCCTCGGCGGGAGCGCAGCGCGTGTACTCCTCGATGCCGGTGAGGAGGAACTGCACGGCTTCGGCGAAGGTCTCCGGCGTGACCTCGCTGCGCAGCCGGCCTTCCGCGTGCGCTTCGCGCAACTGCTCGACGAGGCAGCTGAACCAGACGTCCGTCCACAGGCAGGGCACGGCCCGTTCGCGGGTGAGGCGTGCGGTCGCCCGGACCACGGCGCACTCGGCCAGGAGCCGGGCGAGCGACAGGGCCAGCGCGCGGGCCCGGGACACGGAGGAGACCGGCAGTGCGGCCACGCGCGCCACGACGTCGCGGGTGATGCCCACCCCGGACGCCTGGACGGCGTCCGCGAGATCGGGCTTGGTGGGGAAGTGGAAGGTCAGCGCTCCCATGGAGGTGCCGGCTTCCCGCGTCACGCAGGCCAGGACGGTGCCCGCGTAGCCATGGCGGTCGAACGCTTCCGCGGCGGCCTGCAAGAGGGTGCTCCGCGTCCGCACTGCTCGTACCTGCTTCACCCTGACCTCTCCCGCGCTACCCGCACCTGGGCGAACGACTGAACGGCGCGTAACACCAGTCCGGATCCTGAGACAAGCCTTCCATCCCGCGGCGTGACGGGGCAAGGCCCGCCCCGGGTGCCGGGCTTGTGACCGGCTGATCACGACGGAAAAACAAAGAGAACGTCTGCTATGGTTTTTACGGGTCGAGGTTAACATCGACGCACCAAGGGGGAACGCACTCATCATGCTCACCACCTGCACTGCTGGTTCGCCGTCAGGGCGCACCGGGTGGCCGCTGACCGATTTCGCCCGCACCGTCTTCCGCGCTCTGCCCCGCGCCGACCAACGGCGCTGGGCCGTCGTGTACTTGCGGGGACTGCTGAGCACGCCGGGACGCAAGACGATGAAACGCCTCGCCGCGCAGGTCTGCGGCGAACCGAGCGCGGGCCAGGCGCTCCAGCAGTTCATCACGTCCAGCCCCTGGGACTGGCATACGCCCCGGTCCGTCCTGGCTCGCCTGGCGGCCGGCCGTCTCCCGGACCACGTGTGGGTGGCCGGCACGTTCGTCGCCGAGAAGAAGGGGGACCACTCGGTCGGCGTCCACCGCCGCTTCGTGCCCGGCCTGGGGGGCACGGTCAACTGCCAGGTGGGGGTCTGCCTGTTCCTCACCTCGCCGACCGAGGCGATCCCGGTGGACTGGCGCCTGGTGCTGGACGGCGCGTGGCGGCAGGACGCGGCGCTGCAGCGGCGGGCGAGGATTCCCGAGACGGCGGACGGCGGTTCGGCCTGGACGTGTGCCCTGGAGATGGCCGCCGTCGCCGACACGGCGCCCCTGCGGGAGCGCGCGCCGCTCGTCGCCGATCTCACGATGACCGGGGACTTCGCCGGCGGCACCGGCGTTCCGGCTGTCGGCGGCGGGGAGTTCCTCGTCCGGGTGCGCCCCGACCATCCCGTGCTGGAGTACACCCGCGGGACGGGTTCCTCCCCCTCCCTCGCCGTGTCGACGGCCGAGCAACTGATCGCGGAGGGGGGAGCTCGCTCCCGGGTCGCCCTGTCCCTGTACGACGACGGGTCCGGGCCGGTGGAGGTCCGCTCCACGCTGGTGCACCTGCCCGGACAGCGCGATCCCGGCGTCCCCCCGCCCCGTTACCGGCTGCTCGCCCTCGTCCCTCCCGGCGGGAGCGAGCAGCCGCAGTTCTGGCTCAGCACACTGCGCCGGCGGGACATCGGGTACGCGTTCTCCCTGATGCGCCGCCAGCGACTGATGCGGGAGACCCTGGACACGCTGGAAGAGGACTACGGCCTCACGGACTTCGAGGGACGGTCCTTTCCCGGCTGGCACCACCACATGACGATGGTGTCGGCCGCGTACGCCTACCGGCGACTGCGCCCGGGCACGGCCACGCGGCTGAGCGCCTGAGCGACGGTCCACACGGGTGCCGGGCCGCCCCGCCTGCGGCCCGGCCGCTCAGGCCGCGGTCCAGCCGCCGTCCACCGGGACGGCGGCGCCGGTGACGAACGAGGCTCGGTCGCCGAGGAGCCAGGCCGCCGCCTCGGCGACCTCGCGCGGCGCCGCCATCCGCCGCTGGGGCGCACGCTGTACGAACGGCGTTTCCAACTCCGGGTCCTTCGCGAGTACTTCGTCCATCAGCTCGGTCCTGACGCTCCCCACCACCAGGGCGTTCACCCGGATGCCCTGCCGGGCGTAGTCGGCCGCCGCCGCGCGTGTGAGGCCCAGCACCGCGTGCTTGGCGGCCACGTACGGCGCGCCCGACCCCGGCGCCAGCACTCCCGCCACGCTGGAGGTGTTCACGATCGAGCCGCCCTGTCCGTCGGCCAGCATCGCCGGTATCTGTTGCCGCAGGCAGTTCCACACGCCCCGTACGTTCACGTCCATGACGCGGTCGTAGTCCGCCTGGTCGGTCATGTGCAGCAGCGCGCCGACCGATGCCCAGCCGGCGTTGTTGAAGGCCCCGTCCAGTCGGCCGAACCGCTCCACCGCCGTCTCGACAGCCCGGGCGACGTCCTCCTCGCGGGTGACGTCGCCCGGCGCCGACACCGCCGCCCCGCCCGCCTCCCCGATCTCCTTCTCCAGCGCGCGCAGCCGCTCCTCGCGCCGCGCCATCAGCACGACGGCGGCTCCCTCGGCGGCGAACAGCCGGGCCGCCGCGGCTCCGATGCCGCTGGAGCAGCCGGTGATCATGATGGTCCTGCCGTGCAGAAGCATGTGGGTGCAACCCCTTCCCCGGGGTGGTCAGAATCGGTTCGGGTCGCGCTCCGGGCGGAACACGTCCAGGTTCCTGCGGGCCCATGCCTCGAACGTGGCCGCGGGACGGCCCGTGACCCGCGGCACGTCCTCGGTGACGTCCGTCTTCGCGCCGGCGACCTGCCGTCCGGCCATCTCCAGCAGCGCCCGGGCCAGGGGCTCCGGGTACCGGGCGCGCCAGCGCTCCAGCGCCTCACCCTCCGTCAACTCGCGGTACTCGACAGGTCGTTGCAGCAGCTCGCCCAGCTGTGCCGCCTGGTCCCGCACCGAGAGGGCCTGGGGCCCGGTCAGGGCGTACGCACGGCCCCGGTGTGCGGGGTCGGTCAGGGCGCGGGCCGCGACCTCGGCGATGTCCGCGGGGTCGACACACGCGTTGCGGGTGTCCCCCCGCAGGGCGCGCACCGGCTCGCCGGCGCGTACGGCTCCCGCCCAGCTCAGGCAGTTGGACATGAAGGAGCGCGGTCGCAGGAGCGTCCAGGTCGGGCCCGAGTCCCGCCACAGCTGCTCGCACTCGCGCTGCCACCGGGTGACGAGGTCCTGCGCGTCGGCGTCGGTGACGGCGAGCGCCGACAGCTTGACCACGTGCCTCACCCCCGCCGCCCTCGCCGCGGCGGCCAGGTGTGCGTCGTGACAGGGATCGACGGGGTCGAAGGTGGCCACGAAGAGGGCGTCCACGCCTTCCAGGACCCGTTCGAGACCGTCCCGGCGCCCGAAGTCCGCGCGGACCAGGCTCCCTTGGACGCCGCGACGGGCGGCGTCCTGCGGTGATCTGGTCAGCGAGCGCACCTCGTGGTCACCGTGCAGCAGTTCGGTCAGGCGGCGGCCGACGACGCCGGAGGCTCCCGCGACCGCGAAACAGGAGCTCATCGGATCTTGCCCCGCATGGGGTTCAGGCCGATCCGCGCGACGGTCTCGGGCCCGGCGACGCCGGGCAGGAGCATGCGCCACATGCAGACCGTGCGCTGGGGGAGGTCGGCGCGATTGCTGACCAGCTGCGAGTACAGCTGAAGACCGGTGCAGGCGCCCACGAGGAACTCCGCGATGTCCTCGGGCCGGGTGCCGGGCAGCAGTTCACCCTCGTCGACGGCCGAGCGCAGGCACGCGGCCATGATCTCCTTCCAGCCGAGGTAGGAAGTGGGGTCCTGCACACCGAAGCTGCCCTGTTCCACCGACAACCGGACACCCGCGCGCAGCAGCGCGTTCGTCTGCAGTTCCCACGCCCAGACCAGGGTGATGTCCACCAGCCGTTGCAGACCGTGGGAGTTCAGCTTCGTCTCTATCGTCTGGGGCTGCGCGTTCATCACCGCGCGCGCCAGCCCCTCCTTCGATTTGAAGTGGAAGTACAGTGCACCGGCGGTGACTTGGGCTCGCTCGAGGATGCGTGAGATGCTGGCGCCCGCGTACCCGTACTCGTCGAACACCTCTGCGCCCGCCCACAGCAGGGCTTCGCGGGTGCGCAGGGCTCTTTCCTGGGTCGGTGGGGTCATCGCTCGGTCTCACCATTCTCGACAACAAAAAGAACATCTTTTATGTTTGCAGACGGCTGACGCTCCGACCAGCGACAGCCGCACTGATCGTCGTTCGGTCACCCACCCACTCGAGGAGCGACGTTGTCCAAGCCGTTAGCCCTTGCCTGCACTGCCTCGACACCCCTCAGAGTGGCGCGGCAACTGGTCCACAAACACCATGCCGCCGAGGTGCTCCTGACCGGGTGGCGGCGTCTCGGGCAGGACCGTTTCGTGGTGACCGCGCGTTGGCCGGGCCACCACGCATTCTACGCCGTGCGCCATTCCCGGCACGATCCCCTCCTCCTCAGCGAGACCATCCGGCAGTCCTTCCCGCTGCTCGCGCACGAGGCGTACGACGTGCCCTTCGGCCACCACCTGGTCTGGGAGACCTACGAGTGGTGCCTGGACCCCCTGGTGCTGCGCGCGGACGGTGCGGACGCCGAGGTCGAACTGCGGGTCCGGGCGCGGGAGGTGGGGCGCCGACGGGGAGGCGTGGCGCTCCTGTCGCTCACCTACGACGTCGTACGGGACGGCACCCCTCTGGCCAGCGCGAGCAGCCGCTTCACGATCCAGGCCCCGGCCGTCTACCGGCGGCTGCGCGGTGCCCGGGCCGAGCACTCCGCGATCCGCCCGATACCGGTGCCGTCGGCCGTGCCCGCCGACCGCGTGGGCCGCGACGACCCGTACGACGTTGTCCTGGCCCCCGCCGACACGGCCGAGCGGTGGCAGCTGCGGGTCGACACGGGGCACCGGGTGCTCTTCGACCATCCCGTCGATCACGTACCGGGCATGCTGCTGCTGGAGGCCGCGCAGCAGGCGGCCCGTGCGGCCCGCGGCTGCCCGGCGGGCTGCGTGACGGCGATGGACACCCGGTTCCACCGGTATGCGGAGCTGGACGCCCCCACCTGGATCGAGGCCCGCCGGACGGGCACCGACGCCGTGGGGCGTACGCGACTGTCGGTGACGGGGCATCAGGAGGGACACATGGTGTATTCCTGCGCCGTCACGCTGGACGAGACGAAGCCCGGGCCGCGATGACGTCCCGCTGACCCTGGCGTGCGCGGCGCCGCCCGCGCGAACAGACGCGACGGGGCGGCCGGCTGGATGCCTGCCGCCCTTTGTCGTGGTGACGGGGAGCTGCTCAGACCTGCTCAGACCTGCTCGGCCTGCTTGGCGGGTGCGCCGGCGACCGGGGTCGCGGGGGCCGGCTCCGGGGCGGGCCGCCGGGCCAGGTCGGGAAGGACGGTGGCCAGGCCGGCGACGGCCATGATCGCCCCCAGCCAGAGCGGTGCGCGCAGTCCCCAGGCGTCGATCACCACGGCGCCGATGGAGGAGCCCAGGATGATGCCGAGGGTGATGAAGGAGGAGTGGACGGTGTTGACCAGCGGGCCCGCGTTGCCGGTGCGCTGCACGCGGGTGGCCATGGCCGGGTTCATCGTGACGCCGACCAGGCCGATGCCCATCATGCAGATGATCGCCGGGACGGGCAGGTCGGCCAGGAGGGCGAAGCCGGCCAGGAAGACGGTGTTGAGCACCAGGCCGATGGCGAGCACGGGCACGGTGTGCTTGTCGGCGAAGCGGCCGACGACGTTGTTGCCGACGACGGTGGCGGCGCCGTAGGCGATCAGCAGGACGGGGACGGTGCCGGCGGAGAAGCCGGCGAGGTCGGTGAGGATCGGGTTGAAGTAGCTGAAGGCCGAGAAGGTGGCGCCGATGATCAGTGTGCTGGTGGACAGCACCAGCCACAGCTTGGGCTTGCGGAAGACGCCGATCTCCTCGCGGAAGTTGCCGCCGCCCTGGGCCCGCTCGATGCGGGGCACGCCGAAGAGAGTGGCCACCGCGGCGAGCACGGTGATCAGGGTGATGGTCCAGAACGCGGCACGCCAGCCGAAGTGCTCGCCGACGAGCGTGGAGATGGGCAGACCCAGCAGGGTGCCGAGCATCAGGCCGTTCATCGCCACCGCGATCGCGCGGCCGCGGACCTCGGGCCGGGTGATCTGGGCGCACATGGAGATGCCCACGCCGAAGAAGGCCTGGGAGGCGATGCCGGTGACGATGCGCGCGGCCATCATGGTGGCGTAGCCGCTCGCGGTGGCGGCCAGTACGTTGCCCGCCAGGAAGATCGCGAACAGCACCATCAGCGCCGTGCGGGGCGGCAGCTTCATGACGGCCACGGTCAGGAACGGCCCGCCGGCCGCCATGGCCACCGCGAAGGCGGTGATGAGGTATCCGATCTGCGGGATGGTCGCGTTCAGGCCGTCGGCCATCTGCGGCATCAGTCCGGCGACCACGAACTCACTGGTCACCATGGCGAAGATGCCGAGTGCCAGGACGTATACGGCGCGAGGCACGGTGTCCTTCTCCTTCGGTCGGGCCGTCCGGCCGCACGGCCGGACGGTGTGGTGCTTTCGTTATGTATTGATCAGTTCAAAACTTGGGTACGGGCAGGGCCCGGGCCGGGCAGTGCCCGCCGTCAGGCGGTCAGGGCGTCCAGGGTGACGTCGGCGATCGACTCCAGCGCGGCCCGGTCGGCACCGCCCTGGCTGGAGATCCGCATGCCGCCGATCGCCGCGTTGACGAAGCGGGCCAGCGCTCCGGCGTCCCGGCGGGACGTGATGCTCCCGTCCCGCCGGCCCTCTTCGATCACCGCGCTCAGGGCGGCCAGCCGGCGCGCGGTGTCCCGCTCCAGCATCCACGCCGCCCGGGCGTCCCGGGCGGCCAGCTCCACCGTGGTGTTCACGGTCAGACAGCCGAGGCTGCGGCCGCCCGCCCGGTGCTCCGTCTCGCCGTCGATCACCATGGCCAGCAGACTGCGGATGCGCTCGGCGGCGGTGAGCCGCCGGTCCTCCAGGGTGGCCAGCTGGGTGCTGGTCATGAAGTCGATGTAGCGGGCCAGTGCACGCTCGAAGAGATCGTGCTTGCTCTTGAAGGTGTTGTAGATGCTGCTGCGCCCCAGTCCCGTGGCGTCGCACAGGTCCTGCGTGGAGGTGGCCTCGTAGCCCTTCTCCCAGAACGTGCGCATCGCCGCGTCCAGGGCCCGCTCCTCGTCGAACGTCCTCGGTCGGGCCATGCCTGGAGCGTAGCAGGTTTTGAACGGTTCGGTCCAATAGTGTTTTCCGCACGGTCACGGAGCCCCCGCCTGGTAGCGGGCGCCCAGCACGGCGCGCGGCGACCAAGGACGCCGCCCCGTACGGAACATCGCGTCCGCCCGGGCCAGCGCGCCGGGCCGCACCTCCTCGGTGCCGCCGAGGGCGGCCAGCCGGGTGGCCGAGTCGTCCCCCAGGTACAGCGAGCCCAGGTCGCGCACGTCGAGCCGCAGATCCGGACCGCGTCCGGCGCGGGTGCACGACGCCCCGTCCGGCCCGCCCTCCAGCAGCCACCTGCCCGCGGCGTAGCCGGCCGCGTCCGTCACCTCCAGCACCAGGCCGCCCTCGACGGCGTAGGTGCGCGCCGACAGCGCCCGGGGGGTGTCGAGGACCCGCAGCCACATGTAGTCGCTCAGGGCGCTCACCCGCGCCGCCCTGGGATCGCCGAGGCACAGGGGCAGCAGGGTGTCCGGGGCGCGGTAGGGCAGGTGCACCGTGGTCACCCAGTCGACCGTCACGGCGTAGCGCAGCAGGGCGGCCTCCGCCTGCGGGGACACCGCGATCAGATCCCGGATCCACAGCGGCGACCGGGGCAGCATGCTCGACCAGGTCTCCTCGGCGCTGAAGCACAGCAGCCCGTCGGCCTCGCCGGTGTCCGGGTTCACGTACACGGCGAAGAACGGCTCGGGCCGGTCGGACGCTCCCCCCGGGCGCTGCCCGGTGGCCTCCGCCCAGTACTGGTCGTCCCGGCGCAGCGCCCCCGGCTGGAGGGCGCGCAGCCGTTCGTACACGGCGGGCGCCGTCTTCAGATACTCCCGGGCGTCCACCAGCCCCACCCCCGACACGTCGGCGGTGCGCCGGGGGTCCAGCCGCGCCCGGGGCACGTCGATCTCGAACCAGGCCATCGCGGTCGCGGGCCCGAAACCGTAGCGGCCGTAGATCGGGTACTGGGCGGCGTCCAGGACGGCGAGCGGCTCGCCGCGCTCGAACGCGCCCTCAAGGTCCATCGCCACCATCCGGCTCAGCAGGCCGCGCCGGCGGTGCGTTCCCGCGACGCTGACCTTGGAGATCGCCGACACGGGCAGGAAGGCGCCGCCCGGCACGGTCAGCTCCTGGGCGGAGCTGCGGTACGTGCCGACACAGCGGTCCATGTCGAAGGCGCCGATGAGCCGGTCGCGGCCGGCCGTCGACCGGATGGCCTCGACGCTGCTCTCGGTGTAGGGGTGCAGGTACCCGTTGCCCCAGGTGCGGGTCCAGGCGGGCAGGTCGTCGTCGGTGACGGCCCGTATGTCGATCACCGCTGAATCGGTCATTGCTGCTCAACCTCCGTTCGCCGCGGGCCAGTCGGCGCGGCCGCAGTCGGCCGCGCCCCTCGACCGCGGCGCGTCAGCGCCCTGTGGTGACGGAGAGCGAATGGTGGAAATAGTTCGATGGGTCCCAACGGCCCTTGATCTGCTGGAGCCTGCGGTAGTTGCCCTTGTAGAACAGCGCGTGCCAGGGCAGGTCGGAGCGGTTCTGGCGGGGGTCCGCCATGTCCGGGTCGGGGTAGTTGATGTAGCAGCCGTCGGTCACGCCGTCGATGCCGGGAACGCCCCCGGTCTCGGCGAAGACGTCCTGATACCAGTCGCGGATCCAGCGCATGTAGCGGGCGTCGTCCTTCGGCTGCGCCCAGATGTTCTGGAAGATCACCTTGAAGACGGAGTCCCGCTGCGCGCTGGCCGTGGCGTGCGGCCGCACCGAGTTGATCCGGCCGCCGAAGGACAGCAGCACCAGCGCGGTGTCCGGGTTGTCCAGCTCGGGGTCGGCCAGGAACCGGTACATCGACGCGGCCTGGTGGTCGGTGAAGTTCTTGCGGAAGTAGGCCGACTTCAGCCCCACCCGGGCGACCGGGTTGGCCCCCACCGGGTCCGGTGCGCCCAGCATCCGCGCCGCGGCCAGCCAGGGCAGCTGCATCGGACGGAACTGCCCGGGCATGGCGGCGAGTTCACCGCTCGGCCGCTCCATCGGCACGGGTTCGATGCCGGTGCCGTCGAGCAGCTCCTCCAGATACGCGTCGAGCAGCGCGCGGGAGCGGGGGATCGTCGCGTCGATCTGCGTGTAGAGGCTGAGCCGGCCGAACGCTTTGGCGTTGACGTTGAACAGGCTGCTCAGGTGACGGTACTCGTCGTCCGGGCCGCCGTGCCGCTCGTGCCAGGAACCGAAGTTCTTCAGCAGCCGGGTGAAGGACGCCTCGTCGAGCTGCTCCCAGGGGAAGTCGAGGGCGCTCGTCCACACGCGCGCGGGCGGGTTGACCAGCTGGTCGCCGGGCCGGCTGCCCCGCGCGTCCGGCGAGCGGAACCAGTACCGGGTCGCCAGGCCGAAGTTGCCGCCGCCGCCACCGGTGTGCGCCCACCACAGGTCGCGGTTCGGGTCGTTCTCCTCCCGGGTGGCGACCACCGTGCGCACCTTGCCATGCGCGTCCACGACGACGACTTCCACGGCGTAGAGGTGGTCGACGACCAGGCCGTAGGCCCGGGACAGCATGCCGTAACCGCCGCCCGAGACATGTCCGCCGGCGCCGACGCTGTGGCACACGCCCCCGGGAAGGGTGACGCCCCAGCCCTTGTACAGCGCCTCGTACACGTTGTAGAGGCGGGCGCCGGCGTCCACGTAGAAGGCGCGGAATTTCGGGTCGTAGCCGACGGCGGTCATCTCGGAGAAGTCCAGGATGACCTCGACCTCCGGATTGCAGGTGAAGTCCGCGACGCAGTGGCCGCCGCTGCGCACCGAGACCCGTTTGCCCGCCCGGAACGCCTCGCGCAGCGCTCTGGCGGCATCGGTGGTGGAGCGGATCATCTTGATGTACTCGGGACGCGCCACGAAGCGCTTGTTGATGCCGGTGGTCAGCATCTCGTAGCGCGGGTCGGCGGCGACGACCGTGGCGCCGACGCCGCCGGTCCCCGGGCCGGTCGCGGCGGCGGGCGGCGCGGCGGCCGCCAGGGCCGCGGTGCCGGCCACCGCGGCGCCGCCCGTCAGAACGGACCGGCGGCCGAGACGTGCAGATGACATGGTTCACCTCTTGGCTGGAGGAGTGGCTGAGGCCCGTGCCGGGAGAAAAGGGCCACGCATGAACGGCGGCCGGCCGGGGCACGGAAAGACACTAGATCCGCCCCGGCTCGAATACCACTGATGACATGAGTAGTCGACGCTACCCACCCCTACCGGATCGGGTAGAAAACCGCGCGCACAGCCGGATTCTGTTGAGGATTCCCGCGCACCGCTCCTAGGGTCGGGTCGGAAGGGCACCGCGGTCCGTACCGACCACCGCGGCGCTTTCTCGTCCGCCCCCGACACATCGAGAGAACGGGTCTGAGCGCATGGACATCGTCAGGAACCTCGTCGGCAGGACCGCGCTGATCACCGGAGGAAACCGGGGCATCGGCGCGGCGGTATCCCGGCGGCTCGCCGCGCACGGGGCCGATGTCGCGCTGACCTTCGCCCGGAACAAGGAGCAGGCGGAGGCCGTCGCCGAGGAGATCGGCCGCTCCACGGGCGTCCGGGTCCTGGCCGTGGCCGCCGACGCCGCCGACCCGGAGGCCGTCCGCGCGGCGGTGGACGGGGTGGCCCGCGAGTTCGGCGGCATCGACATCCTGGTCAACAACGCGGGATACATGGACATGTCGCTGCCGGCGCTGGAGGACACCTCACTGGAGGTGCTGGACCGCACGCTCGACGTCAACACGCGAGGCGCCTTCCTCACCGCGCAGGCCGCCGCCCGGCACATGGGCGAGGGCGGACGGATCGTCAACATCAGCAGCTGCCTGGCCACCCATGTCCCCGGCCCGGGCATGACCGCGTACGCCATGAGCAAGGCCGCGGTGCGCGGGCTCACCCTCGGGCTGGCCCGGGACCTGGGGCCGCGCGGGATCACCGTCAACGAGGTCGCCCCGGGCTCCATCGACACCGACATGAACCCGGCGGACGGCCCCTCCGCCGAGTACCAGCGCTCGCAGAACGTCTTCGGCCGCTACGGCACCGCCGACGAGATCGCCCACACCGTGGCCCACCTCGTCTCCCCCGGGGCCGCGTTCGTCACCGGCGCGTCGATCGCGGTGGACGGGGGATCCAACCTCTGACCGCCCGCCGCGAGAAGCCCGCCCGCCTGCGCCCCTCGACGGAAAAGAGTCAGCCCATGCGCGCTCTGGTCATCGACCGCACCGCCCCCGGCGGTCTGCGGCTCGCCGACGTCCCCGACCCGGTACCGGGACCCGACGAGGTCCTGGTCAGAATCGCCGCGACCTCCCTCAACCACGGGGAGCTGCCCCTGACCGGCAGCGCCGCCGCCGAGGAGGGCGCCGTGCCGGGCTGGGACGCCGCGGGCACCGTGGAGCGGCCCGCCGCGTCGGGCGCCGGACCCGCGGCGGGCGCCCGCGTCGTCACCTGGGGCTGGTCCGGCGGCTGGGCCGAGCTGCGCGCCGTACGCGTGGACGAGCTGGCGGTGCTGCCGGACGAGGTGGACTTCGTCCGGGCGGCCGCCCTGCCCGTCGCCGGCCTCACCGCGCTGCGCGCGCTGCGCCGGGCCGCGGTCGCGCCGGGTCACCGGGTCGCCGTCACCGGGGCCTCGGGCGGAGTGGGCCACTTCGCCGTGCAGCTCGCCCGGATCCAGGGCGCCGAGGTGGTGGCCGTGGTGGGCGACCCGGCGCGGGGGACGGGCCTGGCCGAACTGGGCGCCGGACAGGTGGTGACCGATCCGGCGGACATCGTGGCCCCGGTCGACGTCCTCCTCGACCAGGTCGGCGGCCCGCTGCTCGCCGGGCTCCTGGAGCGCATGGCCGACGACGGCACGGTGATCAGCATCGGGGCGGCCTCCGGCCTCGACACACCGCTCGCCCCGTACCGGCTGGTGGAGAAGCGGCTGACGCTCATCGGGATCCAGGCCGGCGGGCGCACCGGCGCCGACCTGGAGTACCTGGCCCGTCTCGTGGCCGAGGACCGGTTGCGGGTGAGCGCGAGCCGGGTGGCCGACTGGCGGGCGGCCGGCGAGCTGGCCGAGGAGGTGCTCGCCCGCCGGGTGCGGGGCAAGGCCGTACTGACCCTGTCCTGACCCCTCCGTCCCGCCTCCCTTTCCCTTTTATTCGTCTCCCTTTCTCCCGCTCTTCCCGTTGCCTTTCAGTGCGTCGCCGGAATTCCCGGCGGCGCACTTTTCTCTGCCCTCTTGTCCGGGCCGCCGGTTACTCATGCGAGTAGGCCGAGTAGCCGCACAATTACCCGGGTTATCAGTGGCTTTCGGCGGGATCGGGTGACTAGTTTGTTCCACAGAGCTTCTGGTCCGGCCGCCGAGTGAATCGAGTGCCAGTGTCCACGACGGTTTACCGCAATTCCCACCGTACAGATGTCCCCGAACCGGCAGCCGACGCCGTGGATCTGCGCTCGGCCATGCGGCTGTTCCCCACCGGTGTCGCGCTGTTGTGCACCGGCAGTGGCGAGCGGGCCGTCGGCATGACCATCAACGCGTTGATGTCCGTGTCGCTGGCGCCGCCCCGCATCCTGGTGAGCGTTCTGCACACGGCGCGCGCGCATCCCGTGCTGTGCGACAGCCGCTCCTTCTCCGTCCACCTCCTCAGCGACCGGCAGGCCGCGACCGCCGGGCTGTTCGCCTCGCGGGACAAGCCCTGCGGTCCCGAACTGGAGGCCCTGCTCGAACGGGAGGTGCTGTCCGTCGCACTCGCCACGCTGCGCTGCTCCGTCGAGCAGGTCTTCCAGGGCGGCGACCACAGCCTGTTCCTGAGCCGCGTGGAGTCCATCGAGCACGGCGAGGAGAGCGGCGAGCCGCTGCTCTTCCATCGCGGAACCCTCCGAACCACACATCAGTGAGGTGTCCCTTGTCTGTCCTTCCCGCGGGAGTTCCCGCCGAAGCGATACGGGCGGTCGGCGAGGAGTCGCAGCCCCTGCCACCCGGCGCCAACGTCAGCATGTTCACCCCCCGTGACGTCTACGGCGTCGTACGGCCGCGCACCGTCGAGGACGTGCGCGCCGTCGTGCGGGCCTTCGCCGGCACCGAGGGCGGCCCCCGCCTCCAGGCCATCAGCACCGGACGCAACTGGGGCCTGGGGTCGCGCGAACCGGCCCGCGACGGCGTGGTGACCCTCGAACTCCAGGCCCTGGACGCGGTCCGCGACCTGGACGTCGAAGGGGGCTGGGCGATCATCGAGCCCGGTGTCACCCAGCTGCGGCTGGCCGAACTGCTCGCCGACACCGACCGCATGCTGAACGTCACCGCCTCCTCCGGGCACACCAGCGTCCTCGGCAACATCGTCGACCGCGGCGTAGGCCTGCGCAGGCAGCGCACGCTTGACCTCGCCGGCCTGGAAGTGGTCTTGCCCGACGGCGAGTTGGTACGCGTGGGCTGGTGGCCCCACGGCGACCGGGCGGGCGCGGTCAACCCGCAGGGCCTGGGCCCCTCGACGCTGTCCCTGTTCACCCAGTCCGACCTCGGCATCGTCACGGCGGGCGTGGTCCGGCTCCTGCCGCGCCCCGAAGCCCAGCGCGTCCTGCGGCTCGGCTTCGGCCGCGACCAGCTGCCGCAGGCCATCGACGAACTGCGGCGCTGGACCGCGCAGGGCCTGGTCAGCGGGGTTCTCAAGGTCTACGACACCGTCTCCACCCAGTCCTACGGTGGCCTCGGCGACGCGTACGTGGCCCATGTGTGCGTCGACGGCACCGAGCGGTCCGTCGCCGCCGTCACGGAGGTCATCGAGGAAGAGGCCGCCCGCAGCGGGCTGTTCACCCCCGCGCAGCGCTCGGACGAGCATCCCCCCGCCCCCGACGACCTCGTCGCGCGTGCCGTGGAACGGCTTTACGCGGGAGACCCCTCGCACAACGAGGCCATGCTCCGGTCGGCCGTCGGCCAGGAGGCGGACCAGGTCGATGCCAAGGGCGGCGGCTGGCTGTTCTTCCTGCCGCTGGTTCCCTTCACCGGCCGCGCGGTCGCCCGCTCGCAGGAACTCCTCGCGCAGGTCCACGAGGAGACCGGCGTCCAGGCCGGCTCCACCATCAACGCCCTCGACCCGGACGTCATCGACCTCGTCGTCTCCTTCCGCTTCCCGCGCACCGAGGCCGACGCCGCACGGGCGCACCAGGCGCTCGACCGGACGTACGAGCTGTTCGCCGAGGCCGGCTTCCACCCGTACCGCCTCGACTCCGACCACCACCGATGGGTCGACCGGCTCTCCGTCGACCCCGCCGCGCGCGCCCTGGCCCGCCGGCTCAAGCAGACCCTCGACCCGCGCCAGGTCATCGCACCGGGCCGGTACGCCTGACCCCCACGGAGGACGATGTGACCCTCACCCAGCCGGCCCGGGCGGACGAGACCGCCCAGGTGCCCAACACCGCCGAGGACATCCTGCGACACGCCCGGGAGGCCGTGCCCTTCCTGCGGGAGCGGGCCGCCGACATCGAGGCCGCCCGCAGGCTTCCCGAGGACGTCGTCGCCCTGCTCCGCCGGGGCGGCGTGTTCCGCGCCGCCGTTCCCAAGGACCGCGGCGGCCCGGAGCTGACCTCGATGGAACAGACCGAGCTGATCGAGACCCTGGCCACCGGGGACGTCTCGACCGCCTGGTGCGCCATGATCGGCATGGACTCGGGGATCTACGCGGGCTATCTGGAGGAGGCCGCCGTCCGGGAGTTCTACGACGCCCCGGACACCCCCAACTCCGGCTGGATCCACCCGCAGGGCCGCGCCGAGCGCGTGCCGGGCGGCTACCGCGTCTCCGGCCACTGGCGGTTCGGCAGCGGCTCCACCCACTGCGAGGTGCTGGTCGCCGGATGCCGGGTCTTCCGGGACGGCGAGCCGGAGACCGACCCCGTCACCGGGGACCCCGTCCACTGGCGCGTCATGGTGGCCCGGCCCGGCCAGTACGAGATCGTGGACACCTGGCACACCACGGGACTGGCCGGCAGCGGTTCCTGCGACTACAAGGTGACCGATCTGTTCGTGCCGGAGGAACACTCCTTCTCCTTCCGCGTGCCGCGCCGCACCGGCCCCCTGCACGCCACGCCCGACGCCATCCTGCGCAAGATGTCCGGCGTCCCGCTGGGCATGGCCCGCGCCGCCCTCGACCACGTACGGGACCTCGCCCGCACCCGCGTCGACCGGGAGAGCGGCACGCCGTGGGCGGACAGCCCGCGGGTCCGATCCACCCTGGCCCGGGCGGAGATGGAGCTGGCCGCCGCCCGCGCCGGCGTCTACACCAGCCTCCAGGAGCAGTGGGCGGCCCTGGAGCGGGGCGACGAGACCACGGCCCGGCAGCGCACCGCCACCGCCCTGGCCCGCTACCACGCCTTCCGCACCGCCCGGACGATCGTCTCCGAGCTGTTCGACCTCGTGGGTGGCTCGTCCATCTACCGCGGGACGTCTCCGCTGGACCGCTGGCTGCGCGACGCCCACACCATGTGCCAGCACGCCGTCGCGCAGGACTCCATCCTCGAACTGACCGGGCAGGTCCTGCTGGGCGGGGAGTCCCGCAGCCCGTTCTTCTGACCGGCCCGCTCCCGGCGCCGAACGGTCCCACCGATTCCCCTCTCCAAGGACGGACAGTGTCACAGAGCACCACCACCAGCCCGCACCACCACCACGACGGTCACGACCACCAGCACGGGCAGCCGGAGCAGCCGGTCCGGGACGTCCTGCACGTCCCGGCGGGTGAGGGCCGGTCGGTCTGGCTGAGCGGCGACGTCTACACCGTCAAGCTGAGCCACGAGGAATCCGGCGGCTCCCTGACCTTCCTCGAGGCCTCCGTTCCGCCCGGCGGCGGACCGCCCCTGCACATCCACGCCGATGCGGACGAGGCGTTCTACCTGCTCTCCGGCGAACTGGACATCACCGCCCGGGGGCGCACCTACGCCGTACGGCCGGGGGACTTCGTGTTCATCCCGAAGGGCACCGCCCACCGGTTCCGCAACAACGGCATCCACACGGCACGCCAGTTGCTGCTGTTCAGCCCCTCCGGGGTCGACCGCTTCTTCCTGGAGGCGGGATCGCCCCCCGTGCCGGGCACACCGCCCCCGCCGCCCGAGGCCGAGGACCTGCCCACGGTCGTCGCCATCGGGGAGCGCCACCACCTGTTCCAGGCAGCGGAGGATCCCACGTGAGCACCCATCTGCTGGACCAGCCGCCGGCCGGCCTCGCCGACCTGGCCGTTCCGACCGACGGGCCGGCCGCACGGGCCAGGTACTCCTGGCGTGACCTGCCCGCGGCGCAGCAGCCCGAGTACCCCGACCCCGAGGCGCTGCGCGCGGTGATCGCGGACCTCGAGACCTTCCCGCCGCTCGTCTTCGCGGGCGAGTGCGACCAGCTGCGCGCCCGGATGGCGGCCGTCGCCAGGGGAGAGGCGTTCCTCCTCCAGGGCGGCGACTGCGCCGAGGCCTTCGACGCGGTGTCCGCCGACCACATCCGCAACAAGCTCAAGACGCTGCTCCAGATGAGTGCCGTCCTGACCTACGCGGCCTCCGTGCCGGTGGTGAAGGTCGGCCGGATCGCCGGGCAGTACTCCAAGCCCCGCTCCAAGCCGACCGAGACCCGCGACGGCGTGACGCTCCCGGTGTACCGGGGCGACTCCGTCAACGGCCTGGACTTCACGCCCGCATCCCGCATTCCGGATCCCGAGCGGCTCAAGCGCATGTACCACGCCTCGGCGTCGACGCTGAACCTGGTGCGCGCCTTCACCACCGGCGGGTACGCCGACCTGCGCCAGGTGCACGCCTGGAACCAGGACTTCGTGCGCACCTCGCGCTCGGGCCAGCGCTACGAGCAGCTCGCGCGGGAGATCGACAACGCGCTGAACTTCATGCGGGCCTGCGGCACCGACCCGGAGGAGTTCAAGACCGTCGAGTTCTTCTCCTCGCACGAGGCGCTGCTGCTGGACTACGAGTCCGCCCTGACCCGGGTCGACTCGCGCACCGGCAGGCTGTACGACGTCTCCGCGCACATGGTGTGGATCGGCGAGCGCACCCGGCAGATGGACGGTGCGCACATCGAGTTCGCCTCGCGGATCCGCAACCCGATCGGCATCAAGCTCGGCCCGACCACGACGGCCGAGGAGGCGCTGCGCTACATCGACCGTCTCGACCCCGAGCGGGAGCCGGGCCGGCTGACCTTCATCGTCCGCATGGGTGCCGGGAAGATCCGCGACAAGCTGCCCGAGCTGGTGGAGAAGGTCACGGCGTCCGGTGCCACGGTGGCCTGGGTGACCGACCCGATGCACGGCAACACCTTCGAGGCGGCCTCCGGGCACAAGACGCGCCGCTTCGACGACGTCCTCGACGAGGTCAAGGGCTTCTTCGAGGTGCACAAGGCGCTCGGCACCCACCCGGGCGGCATCCACGTGGAGCTGACCGGCGACGACGTCACCGAGTGCGTGGGCGGCGGCGACGAGATCTTCGTCGACGACCTGCACCAGCGCTACGAGACCGCCTGCGACCCCCGACTGAACCGCAGCCAGTCGCTGGACCTGGCGTTCCTGGTCGCCGAGATGTACTTCACCTCGGCGACGAAAGCGACGTCCGGGAGCGGGACATGACGCTGCGCGCGGTACGCGGCGCCGTCCAGATGGAACGGGACGAACCCGAGCTGCTGCACAGTCAGGTCGGCCGGCTGCTCAAGGAGATCATGGCGGCCAACGACCTGGTCCCGGACGACCTGGTCAGCATCGTCTTCACCGCCACCTCCGACCTGGTCAGCGCATTCCCCGCCGAGGCGGCCCGGGCCCTCGGCATGGTCGACGTGCCGCTGATGTGCGCCCGGGAGCTCGACGTACGCGGCGGGCTGCCGCGCACCGTGCGGATCCTGGCGCACGTCGAGACGGACCGCTCGCGGGCCGAGATCCAGCACGTCTACCTGGACGGCGCCGCCGTGCTGCGCCAGGACCTCGCCCGGCGCCCCGCCGGCGGCGGCCCGTCCGAAGGAGGGGCCCGGTGATCCGCACCCTGGCGGTCGTGGGGACGGGACTGATCGGCACCTCCGTGGGGCTGGCGATGAGCCGCCGCGGTGTCACGGTGCACCTGGTGGACCGTGATCCGTCGGCGGCCCGCACCGCGGCGGCGCTCGGAGCGGGCGTCGTCGACCCCCCCGCCGGGCCGGTCGACCTCGCCGTGCTCGCCGTACCGCCCCGCGCGATGGCCGGCGTGCTCGCCGAGCAGCACGCCCGGGGGCTCGCCCGGGCCTACACCGACGTCGCGAGCGTCAAGGCCCTCCCCGTGCACCAGGCGGCCGACGGCGTCGCCGCCGCCTGTTACGTGGGCGGCCACCCCATGGCCGGGCGCGAGCGATCCGGACCGCTGGCGGCGCGCGCCGACCTCTTCGAGGGCCGCCCGTGGGTGCTCACCCCCTCACCGAGCACGTCCCAGACCGTGCTCAACCTGGCCCTGGAACTGGTCGCCCTGTGCGGGGCGACGCCACGCGTCATGGACGGCGAGGCACACGACCGGGCGGTGGCGCTCACCTCGCACACCCCCCATCTGATGGCGAGCCTGCTCGCCGCCCGCCTCCTGCACGCGACGCCGGACGCCCTGCGGCTCGCCGGACAGGGGCTGCGCGACACCGTCCGGGTCGCCGGCGGTGATCCCGGGCTGTGGGCCGACATCCTCTGCAGCAACGCCGCACCGGTCGTCCAGGTGCTGCGGGAGGTCGAGAAGGACCTCACGGAACTCCGCACCGCCCTGGAGCACCTCGCACAGCACGCTGATCCTCAGTCGGCCGCCGGACGCCGGGTGCTGGAACTGCTCGAACGCGGTGTGACGGGGCTGCGGGCCATCGGGCCGCCGCCCGCCCACCGGTCCGCCGCACGGCGGCCGTTCCGGGTGACCGTGGGCGAACGCCCCGGCGAGCTGACCCGGTTGCTCGACATCCTCGCCGAGCACGACATGGCAGCGCACGACGTGACCACCATTGCCACGCCGGAACACAGTGGTGTGACGGTGGAGTTCACGGCCGCCGCCGGTGTCTTCGCGGAACTGCGCCGCCGGACGGCGGAGCAGGGCTGGCACCTGGAGGACGGCTGCGCCGCTCCGCAGCGGCGCCTGCAGCCGTCCCACACCGGCCGCCGGCGGGACGAGGAGACCGTCCCGGCCGGGCGGGTCGCCTCCCTGCCCGGCGTCTGAACCCGCTTGTCCTGATGACCGATGGAGAACGACCATGACCGCAGCCGACATCGCCCCACCGCGCAGCCAGGCGCGGATCCCGGGCTCGAAGAGTCTCACCAACCGCGCTCTGCTGCTGGCCGCCGCGGCCAGGGGCGTCAGCAGGGTGTGGGGGCCGCTGGTCAGTGACGACACCCGCGCGTTCCGCGCGGCGCTGACCGCCTGCGGCGTCGGGCTGCGCGACGCCGCGCCGGCCGGATTCTGGGAGGTGACCGGCCGGGGCAGCGGGCCGGTGGGACAGGCCCGCCTGTGGTGCTCGGACGCGGGCACGGCGGCCCGTTTCCTGCCGCCCTACGCCGCCACGGGCAGCGGCACGTTCCTGTTCGACGGCTCGGATCAGTTGCGCGCCCGGCCACAGCGGCCGTTGGCGACGGCGCTGCGCCGCCTCGGCGCCCACGTCGAGACGGGGCCCGGTGACGGGCTTCCGCTGCTGGTCTGCGCCGCCGGGCTGACCGGCGGCGAACTGACGGTGGACTCGTCCATGAGCAGCCAGTACCTCAGCGGACTGCTGATGGCCGCCCCGCTCATGCGGCACGGTCTGCTGGCCCGGGCCGAGAAACTGGTCAGCAGCCCGTACGTCGGCATGACCGTGAGTCTCATGCGCCGCTTCGGCGCACAGGTGGAGGAGACGGCCGACGGCGGCCTCCGCGTCGGGCCCGGCGGGTACACGGCCACCGACCTGGTGATCGAGCCGGACGCCTCCACCGCGTCGTACGTGTTCGCCGCCGCGGCGGTCACGGGCCGGACGATCACCGTGCCGGGCCTCACCGCGGGCAGTCTCCAGGGCGATCTGCGGTTCCTTGAGACCCTGGAGAAGGTGGGTGCACAGGTCACCGTGACGGACAGCGCCGCGAGCGTGACCGGCACCGGCCGGCTCCGGGGCGGCTTCACCGTCGACATGGGGGACTTTTCCGACACCTTCATGACGCTCGCCGCGATCGCGCCCCTGGCGGACGCCCCCATCACGATCCACGGGATCGGCCACGCCCGGCTGAAGGAGTCCGACCGCATCGCGGCCGTCGCCCGCAACCTGAGGGCCTGCGGCATCGACACCGCCCAGGGCGAGGACTGGATCACCGTGTTCCCCGGCCCGCTCCGCCCGGCGCGCATCGTCTGCCACCGCGACCACCGCATCGCGATGGCCTTCTCCGTCCTCGGCCTCGCTGCTCCGGGCACGATCACCCTGGGCGACCCGGACTGCGTGGCCAAGACGTTCCCCGGCTTCCACACGGAGATGCACCGCCTCTTCCCGGCCTACGAACTCCCCTCCAGCGGCCCCCGATCCGCCGGGGAGGACGTGTGAGTGCCCCCGGAAGGCTGCGTTGGCTGACGGCGGGGGAGTCGCACGGGCCCGCGCTCGTCGCCACCCTGGAGGGTCTTCCCGCCGGCGTGCCGATCACCACGGAGATGGTGGCCGACCACCTGGCCCGGCGACGGCTGGGGTACGGCCGTGGTGCCCGGATGAAGTTCGAGCGGGACGAGGTCACCTTCCTCGGAGGTGTCCGGCACGGCCTCACTCTCGGCTCCCCGGTGGCGGTCATGGTGGGCAACACGGAGTGGCCGAAGTGGGAGCAGGTCATGGCAGCCGACCCGGTCGACCCCGCCGAACTGGCCGAGCTGGCGCGCAACGCGCCGCTGACCCGCCCCAGGCCCGGGCACGCGGACCTGGCCGGTATGCAGAAGTACGGCTTCGACGAGGCGCGGCCGGTTCTGGAGCGGGCCTCGGCGCGGGAGACCGCGGCACGGGTGGCGCTGGGTGCGGTGGCGCGGTCGTACCTGAAGGAGACGGCCGGTGTCGAGATCGTCTCGCACGTGGTGGAGCTGGCGGCGACGAAGGCCGCGGACGGCGTGTACCCGACCCCTGCGGACGTCGAGAAGCTGGACGCCGACCCGGTGCGCTGCCTGGACCCGGACGCCTCGAAGGCGATGGTCGCCCGGATCGACCAGGCCCACAAGGACGGGGATACGCTCGGCGGTGTGGTCGAGGTGCTGGCGTACGGCGTGCCGGTGGGCCTCGGCTCGCACGTGCACTGGGACCGGCGGCTGGACGCGCGCCTCGCGGCGGCCCTCATGGGCATCCAGGCGATCAAGGGCGTCGAGGTCGGCGACGGCTTCGATCTGGCCCGGGTGCCCGGTTCGCAGGCCCACGACGAGATCCTCACCACCGACGAGGGCGTCAAGCGGGCCACGGGGCGTTCGGGTGGTACGGAGGGCGGTCTATCCACCGGTGAGCTGCTGCGGGTGCGGGCGGCGATGAAGCCGATCGCCACCGTGCCACGTGCGCTGCGGACGGTGGACGTCGCCACGAGTGAGCCCGCGCAGGCCCACCACCAGCGTTCCGACGTGTGCGCCGTCCCCGCGGCCGGCATCGTCGCCGAGGCCATGGTGGCCCTGGTCCTCGCCGACGCCGTCGCGGAGAAGTTCGGCGGGGACAGCGTCCCCGAGACCCGCCGCAACGTCCGCTCCTACCTCGAGAACCTGCCGATCCGATGAGCACCGTGCCGCTGGTCGTGCTGGTCGGGCCGATGGGCGTGGGCAAGTCCACGGTCGGGCGGTTGCTGGCCGACCGGCTGGGGGTCGGCTACCGCGACTCCGACGACGACATCGTGGCCGAGCAGGGCCGCGCCATCTCGGAGATCTTCGTGAAGGAGGGCGAACCGGCCTTCCGTGCCCTGGAGAAGGAGGCGGTGCGGCGGGCGGTCGCCGAACACGGGGGCGTCCTCGCGCTCGGCGGCGGCGCGATCCTCGACGCCGACACCCGTGCCCTCATCGCCGCGTTGCCCGTGGTCTACCTCTCGATGGACGTCGAGGAAGCCGTCAAGCGCACGGGCCTGAAGGCGGCTCGCCCGCTGCTCGCGGTCGATCCGGACACGCGGTGGCGGGAGCTGATGGAGGAGCGGCGGCACCTGTACGAAGAGGTGGCCACCGCGGTGGTGGCCACCGACGGCCACACGCCCGAGGAAGTGGCCCAAGCCGTCCTGGCCGCAGTGCGGTTGCAGGAAGCGTGAGGTCGGCGGCACCGCCGGCAGCGACCCGCACGAGTTCCTGTCGTGCCGCCAACTCCCCGACACGCGGTGGATCCCGGCCAGGGAGCCCACCGCCCACGCCTGACCAGATGAGCCGTCGACCTGCTCGCCGAACGTGCACCGGGCCCGTCGACGACGCTGCGCGAGCACGGACCCGACTCCGTCCCGCGCGACGGCACCCTCGCCGAGTGCGACCGCGCCGGCGCCGGCCGGCCGGCCCGAAAGCCCCCAGGCGTGCGCGCGACCGTCGGCGCCGACTCGAAGTCCCCGAGGAGTCCCAGGGGCGCCACCACCTCCCTCTCACGCCGCCTTTGTGCAGGTGAGAGGGGGGCGTGGCGGCAGTTCCTCGTAAGGCTTTCAGATGTCCCGGAAGATCTCGATCTGCGCCCCGATGGAGTTCAGGCGTTCGGCGAGGTCCTCGTAACCGCGGTTGATGACGTACACGTTGCGCAGCACCGAGGTGCCCTCGGCCGCCATCATCGCCAGCAGGACGACCACCGCGGGACGCAGGGCCGGCGGGCACATCATCTCGGCGGCGCGCCAGCGGGTCGGGCCCTCGACCAGCACCCGGTGCGGGTCCAGCAGCTGGAGCCGGCCGCCGAGGCGGTTGAGGTCGGTCAGGTAGATGGCCCGGTTGTCGTACACCCAGTCGTGGATGAGCGTCTTGCCCTGCGCGGTGGCCGCGATGGCCGCGAAGAACGGGACGTTGTCGATGTTCAGGCCCGGGAAGGGCATGGGGTGGATCTTGTCGATCGGCGCTTCGAGCTTGGAGGGGCGGACCGTGAGGTCGACCAGCCGGGTGCGGCCGTTGTCCGCGCAGTACTCGGGGCTGCGGTCGTGGTCGAGCCCCATCTCCTCCAGGACCGCAAGCTCGATCTCCAGGAACTCGATGGGCACCCGGCGGACCGTCAGCTCCGACTCGGTCACCACGGCGGCGGCCACCAGGCTCATCGCCTCGACCGGGTCCTCCGAGGGGGAGTAGTCCACGTCGACGTCGATGTTCGGCACGCCGTGCACGGTGAGCGTGGTGGTGCCGATGCCCTCCACCTTGACGCCCAGCGCCTCCAGGAAGAAGCACAGGTCCTGGACCATGTAGTTGGAGGAGGCGTTGCGGATGACCGTGACGCCGTCGTGCCGCGCGGCGGCCAGCAGCGCGTTCTCGGTCACGGTGTCGCCGCGCTCGGTCAGCACGATCGGCCGGTCGGGGCGGACCGAGCGGTCCACCCGGGCGTGGTACTGGCCCTCGGTGGCCGCGACGTCGAGACCGAACCGGCGCAACGCGATCATGTGCGGCTCGATGGTCCGCGTACCCAGGTCGCAGCCGCCGGCGTACGGGAGCTTGAAGTGGTCCATGCGGTGCAGCAGCGGGCCGAGGAACATGATGATGGAGCGGGTGCGGACGGCGGCCTCCGCGTCGATGGCGCCCATCTCCAGCTCGGCGGGCGGGACCAGTTCCAGGTCGACCCCGTCGTTGATCCAGCGGGTGCGCACGCCGATGGAGTTGAGCACCTCCAGCAGGCGGTACACCTCCTCGATCCGTGCCACCCGGCGCAGCACCGTGCGTCCCTTGTTCAGCAGGGAGGCGCACAGCAGGGCCACGCAGGCGTTCTTGCTGGTCTTGACGTCGATGGCGCCGGACAGGCGGCGGCCGCCGACCACGCGCAGATGCATCGGACCCGCGTAGCCCAGCGACACGATCTCGCTGTCCAGGGCCTCACCGATGCGGGCGATCATCTCAAGGCTGATGTTCTGGTTGCCGCGCTCGATGCGGTTGACCGCGCTCTGGCTGGTTCCGAGCGCCTCCGCCAGTTGCGTCTGAGTCCAGCCCCGGTGCTGCCGGGCGTCACGGATGAGCTTGCCGATGCGTACGAGGTAGTCGTCTGACATGAGGTTGAGGTTATCTCAGATATGAGATGGTGCCCGTCAGGGGGTCCATTCGGGTGATGCCGGTGACGGTCCGTCAGCGGCGTTGTGTGCAATGAGGCATGGGTACCCGGAAAGATCCGGGCAAATCGCCCGATGTCCAGGGTGTTCGCCCACTCAGGCAACCCCCTGTCGCCTGTGTCCCTCTGAGACCTCGAAGGGGGATACACATGAGGACCAGGACAAGTCGGTACGTCGTCGCCGCGTTGCTCGCCGGCTGCTGCGCGCTCGTCTCCTGCGGTGCGGAGCGTACGGGCGCGGCGGGCGGCGGCGGACCGTCGTCGCGGCCCTCCGCGTCCGGGAAACGGTGCGACGTCGCGCCGCCCTCGGACTACACGGGGGACGACATCTCGGACGCCCCGTCCGTCGGCCGGGGCTCTTCGGACGGGGCGGGGGACACCGCGCGCGACGACCGGGAGCCGTCCGGTCCGACGTCCCGCGACGACCGGACGGGGCCCGATCTCACCAGTGAGACCGGGAGCCCGCCCGGAGACGGCACGGAGGAGACGGGGGACACGGACGACACGGAGGACACGGAGGACACGACCGGGGACGGCTGGCGGGTCCCGTCGGACGGCCACCCGTGGTACTCGATGGCCCGGGAGTTCCGCGCCTACCTGAAGACGAGCGCCTCGAAGGCGGACGTCGCCGTCGCCGCCCACGTGGAGGGGGTCTGCGTCCGCGCGGCCGACAGCGACGGCCGTACGGTCTCCGACGTCTGGGTCGACTACGGCGTGTGGGAGGACGACGGGCTGGAGCGCGCCGCCAGGGTCTTCGCCCGCTGGCGGAAGTCCGTCTACGGCGACCACGGCAGCGTGACGGTCATGGCTCCCGCCAAGATGACCGCCGAACGCAGCTGGTAGCCGCCGCCCGGCCCGGCCCGGAGTGCGCGCCGGGCCGGGTCGGGCATGACCAGTCGGCGCCCATGTACTAGTGTTATCTCGACATCGAGATATCTGCCGAGGCGCACCGTGGTCGCCACACCAGTAAGGCATGCCTAACTTAGCCTGGCCTTAGTGGTTCGGCCAAGCCGGCGTGGCGGCACGATTGACGGTGGTACGCGCACATCAATGAAGGAGACTGTCGTGTCGGCGAACAGCTTCGACGCCCGCAGCACGCTGCAGGTGGGCGACGAGTCGTACGAGATCTTCCGGCTGGACAAGGTGGAGGGCTCCGCTCGCCTGCCGTACAGCCTCAAGGTCCTGCTGGAGAACCTGCTCCGCACGGAGGACGGCGCGAACATCACCGCCGACCACATCCGCGCCCTCGGCACCTGGGACTCGCAGGCCCAGCCCTCCCAGGAGATCCAGTTCACGCCGGCCCGCGTGATCATGCAGGACTTCACCGGCGTGCCCTGCGTCGTGGACCTCGCCACCATGCGTGAGGCCGTGAAGGAGCTCGGCGGCGACCCCGCCAAGATCAACCCGCTGGCGCCGGCCGAGCTGGTCATCGACCACTCCGTCATCGCCGACAAGTTCGGCACGAACGACGCCTTCAAGCAGAACGTCGAGCTGGAGTACGGCCGCAACAAGGAGCGCTACCAGTTCCTGCGCTGGGGCCAGACCGCCTTCGACGAGTTCAAGGTCGTCCCGCCGGGCACCGGCATCGTCCACCAGGTGAACATCGAGCACCTGGCCCGTGTCGTGATGGTCCGCGACGGCAAGGCCTACCCGGACACCCTGGTCGGCACCGACTCGCACACCACCATGGTCAACGGCCTCGGCGTCCTCGGCTGGGGCGTCGGCGGCATCGAGGCCGAGGCCGCCATGCTCGGCCAGCCGGTCTCCATGCTCATCCCGCGCGTCGTCGGCTTCAAGCTCACCGGTGAGCTGCAGCCCGGCACCACCGCCACCGACCTCGTGCTCACCATCACCGAGATGCTGCGCAAGCACGGTGTGGTCGGCAAGTTCGTCGAGTTCTACGGCGAGGGCGTGGCCGCCACCTCCCTGGCCAACCGCGCCACCATCGGCAACATGTCCCCGGAGTTCGGCTCCACCGCCGCGATCTTCCCGATCGACGACGAGACCCTGAACTACCTGCGTCTGACCGGTCGCTCCGAGCAGCAGGTCGCCCTGGTCGAGGCCTACGCCAAGGAGCAGGGCCTCTGGCTGGACCCGGCCGCCGAGCCCGACTTCTCCGAGAAGCTGGAGCTCGACCTCTCCACGGTCGTCCCCTCCATCGCCGGCCCCAAGCGCCCGCAGGACCGCATCGTCCTCGCCGAGGCCGCCCAGCAGTTCGCCAAGGACGTCCTCAACTACGTCGAGGCGCCCGTCGCCCAGACCCCGGACGCCGCCGCCTCCCCGGTCGACGAGGCCAGCGCCGAGTCCTTCCCGGCCTCCGACGCCCCGGCCTACGGCCACCAGGAGAACGGCGCCGGCGCCCCGCAGCACGGCCAGGGCACCGGTTCCGTCCCGTCCAACCCGGTCACCGTGACCGCCCCCGACGGCACCTCGTACGAACTGGACCACGGTGCGGTGACGGTCGCGGCCATCACCTCCTGCACCAACACCTCCAACCCGTACGTCATGGTCGCCGCCGCGCTGGTGGCCAAGAAGGCGGTCGAGAAGGGCCTGACCCGCAAGCCGTGGGTCAAGACGACCCTCGCCCCGGGCTCCAAGGTCGTCACCGACTACTTCGAGAAGGCGGGCCTCACCCCGTACCTCGACAAGGTCGGCTTCAACCTCGTCGGCTACGGCTGCACCACCTGCATCGGCAACTCCGGCCCGCTGCCGGAGGAGGTCTCCAAGGCCGTCAACGACCACGACCTCGCGGTCACCTCGGTCCTCTCCGGCAACCGGAACTTCGAGGGCCGTATCAACCCCGACGTCAAGATGAACTACCTGGCGTCCCCGCCGCTGGTCGTCGCCTACGCCCTCGCGGGCTCCATGAAGGTGGACATCACCCGGGACGCCCTGGGCACCGACCAGGACGGCAACGACGTCTTCCTGAAGGACATCTGGCCCTCCGAGGCCGAGGTCAACGAGGTCGTCGCCAGCGCCATCGGCGAGGACATGTTCTCCAAGTCCTACCAGGACGTCTTCGCGGGCGACGCCCAGTGGCAGTCCCTGCCGGTCCCGACCGGCAACACCTTCGAGTGGGACGCCGAGTCCACCTACGTCCGCAAGCCCCCGTACTTCGAGGGCATGGGCATGGAGCCGGCCCCGGTCGAGGACATCGCCGGCGCCCGCGTCCTCGCCAAGCTGGGCGACTCGGTCACCACCGACCACATCTCCCCGGCCGGTGCGATCAAGGCCGACACCCCGGCCGGCAAGTACCTCACGGAGCACGGCGTCGAGCGCCGCGACTTCAACAGCTACGGCTCCCGCCGCGGCAACCACGAGGTCATGATCCGCGGTACGTTCGCCAACATCCGCCTGCGCAACCAGATCGCGCCGGGCACCGAGGGCGGCTACACCCGCGACTTCACGCAGGACGGCGGCCCCGTCTCCTTCATCTACGACGCCTCCCAGAACTACCAGGCCGCCGGCATCCCGCTGGTCGTCCTGGCGGGCAAGGAGTACGGCTCCGGCTCGTCCCGCGACTGGGCGGCCAAGGGCACCGCGCTCCTCGGCGTCAAGGCCGTCATCGCCGAGTCGTACGAGCGCATCCACCGCTCCAACCTCATCGGCATGGGCGTCCTGCCGCTGCAGTTCCCGGAGGGCCAGTCGGCCGAGTCCCTCGGCCTGACCGGCGAGGAGACCTTCTCCATCTCCGGCGTCACCGAGCTGAACGACGGCACCACGCCGCGCACGGTCAAGGTCACCACCGACACCGGTGTCGAGTTCGACGCGGTCGTCCGCATCGACACCCCCGGTGAGGCCGACTACTACCGCAACGGCGGCATCATGCAGTACGTGCTGCGCAACCTGATCCGCAAGTAGACGGCGGCGCACAGCGGCTCAGGGCCGCGCCCCCCGGCACCGGGGGGCGCGGCCCTTCGCCGTGGCCCCGTGCCGTGGGGCCCCGCTCACTCGCCCAGCAGCGCGCCGAGGTCCGGCACCGCCAGCTCCGCCCAGATCACCTTGCCGTGCGGGGTGTACCGGGTGCCCCAGCGTTCGGACAGCTGGGAGACGAGGAACAGGCCGCGGCCGCCCTCGTCGGTCGTCCCGGCGTACCGCAGGTGCGGGGAGGTGCTGCTGCCGTCGGCGACCTCGCAGATCAGCGTGCGGTCGTGGATGAGCCGCACATGGACCGGATCGGAGCCGTAGCGGATCGCGTTGGTGATCAGCTCGCTCAGCACGAGTTCCATGCCGAAGCCCAGCTCGGACAGCCCCCACTCGTCCAGCTTGGCGGAGACGGCGCCGCGCATCCCCGACACCGCGGCCGGGTCGCGCGGCACGTCCCAGTCGGCGACGCGGTCGGCGGGCAGCACCCGGGTGCGCGCCACGAGCAGCGCGACGTCGTCCCCGGGGCGCTCGGGCAGCAGCTGCTCCAGCACCGCCCCGCAGGTCTCCTCCGGGGACCGGCCGGGGTGGCCCGCCAGGGCCCGGCGCAGCAGCTCCATGCCCTCGTCGAGGTCACGCCTGCGGTCCTCGATCAGACCGTCGGTGTACAGGACCAGCTGGCTGCCCTCGGCCAGCTCCAGCTCGGCCGTCCGGAACGGCAGGCCGCCCAGGCCCAGCGGAGGCCCGGCCGGCAGGTCGGGGAAGGTGGCGCTGCCGTCGGGGTGGACCAGCGCGGGCGCCGGATGACCGGCCCGCGCCATGACGCAGCGGCGCGTCACCGGGTCGTAGATCGCGTACAGACAGGTCGCGCCGACGATCTCCCCGGCCGTCTCCGGGCAGGCCTCGTCCTGGTCGATGCGGCCGACCAGGTCGTCCAGGTGCTGGAGCAGTTCGTCGGGCGGCAGGTCCAGGGTGGAGAAGTTGTGCACCGCGGTCCGCAGCCGCCCCATCGTCGCGGCGGCGTGCAGCCCGTGCCCCACCACGTCACCGACGGCCAGGGCCACCCGGCCCCCGGGCAGCGGGATCACGTCGAACCAGTCCCCGCTCACTCCCGACTGCGCCGGCAGGTAGCGGTAGCCGACGTCCAGGGCGCTCTGCTCGGGCAGGGCCCGCGGCAGCAGACTGCGCTGCAGGGTGACGGCGAGGGCGTGCTCGCGGGTGTAGCGGCGCGCGTTGTCGATGCTGACCGCGGCCCGGGCCACCAGCTCCTCCGCCAGGGACAGCTCCTCGTCGTCGAAGGGCTCCCGTTTCGAGCGCCAGAAGTTGGCCATGCCCAGGACGACACCCCGGGCCCGGATGGGCGCCGCGATGAGCGAGTGGATGCCGTACTCCAGGATCTGCCGGGTCCGCTCGGGGTCCTGGGCCCGCCAGCCCTCCGCGCCCGCAAGGTCGGTCACCAGTTCGGAGCGGCCGGCGCCGTAGCCGCGGGCCTGCGGGGTGGACGGCAGGAAGTCGATCAGCCGGCCCTGCTCGTAGAGCGGGTGGTCGTCCCCGATGCCGGCCACGGCGACCCGCCGCATGTCCGTGGCCGTCGGAGCCGGCTCCTCGCCGTGCAGCACGGCGTCGGCCAGGTCGACGGTGATGAAGTCGGCGAACCGCGGTACGGCGACCCGGGCCAGCTCGTCGGCCGTGCGGACCACGTCCAGCGTGGTGCCGACGGCCAGGCCGGCGTCGTAGAGCAGCTCCAGCCGCTCCCGGGCGGCCTCGGCCCGGCCGGACACCGCCTGGAGCTCGGTGGAGTCGCGCAGCGTGACGACGGTGCCGCCGGGGCCGCCCGCGCGGTCCGTGGGCCGCTGGTTGACCGCCAGCAGCCGGCCCTTGGCGAAGTGCACCTCGTCGCTGGCCGGTCGCCCGGAGACGAGCAGGTCCGCCGTCGCGGGGTCGAGATCCGGCAGCGCGCGCACGTCGCGTCCCTCGGCGTCGGCGGGCAGCTCCAGCAGGCGCCGGGCCTCGTCGTTGACGAGGAGCAGCCGGCCGTCGGCACCGACGATGAGGACGCCCTCCCGCACCGAGTGCAACACCGTGTCGTGGTGCTCGTACATGCGGGTCATCTCGTCCGGTGCCAGGCTGTGGGTCTGCCGCCGCAGCCTGCGCCCCACCAGGGCCGTACCGCCGGTCGAGAGCAGCAGCGCGCCGCACCCGGCGCCCAGGATGATCGGCAGCTGCCGGTTCAGCTCGCTGGTGACGTGCTTGACCTTCAGTCCGGCGGAGACCAGTCCGACCACCCGGCCGCTGCTGTCGTCCACCGGCACGATGGCCTGCACCTCGTGGCCCAGCGGACCGTGCACGCTCTCCGTGTAGACCTTGCCGTGCAGCGAGGGCTCGATGGTGCCCACGAACCGCTTGCCGATCCGGCTGGGCATCGGGTGGGTGTAGCGGATGCCGTGGGTGTCCATGACGACGATGAAGTCGACCCCCGAGGATTTGCGGGCGCTCTCGGTCAGCGGCTGGAGGACCTTGGACGGGTCGGGGCTGCGCAGGGCCTCCACCACCCCCGGAGCGTGGGCGAAGGTCTCCGCGACGGCTATGGACCGGCGCTTGGCCTCGGTGGTGGTGTCCCGCTTCGACTGCAGGAAGAGGGCGAGGACGGCGCCGAGCACGAGCAGCACGACCAGCGCGGCCTGGAGCAGGAACACCTGCCCGGCGACGCTGCGGGGGCTCTTTCCGATCACAGTGCGCCACGCGAGACGCCTGAATCGAACAGATGCGTCCGACATGCGGTATTTGTAGCACCGGTGTTTTCCATGTGGCTATGGTCCGTCCACGAGATGGACACGGGGACTGCCGCCGGGTGCCGGGTGTCCGGCGTCCGTGCCTCGTCCATTGTCAGCCCGCTTCCGGCTTGTCGCCGTAGACGGTTTCGGCGTCCACCAGGGCGGCGCCCCGGCCGGTTCCCGCCGCCTCGCCGCCGTGCTGCCCGGTCCGGCCGGTCCGCGGCCCTTCCCGCATCGCTGAACCGATCCTCCGCGCTGTCTGCGCGGTCTGCGCGGCACGGTCCGGTGCCTGCCGGATCGCCGCGGTGTCCTCCCGCGCCGGCCGCTGCCGTCGGCACGGAGGCCGTCGTACCGGGGTCGACACCCACCGGACGCGCCATCGCCCTGCGCCCTCCGATCTCCGCCCCGCCCGTCACCGCATGTCCCACCCTCCGGGTTCCCGGTGCGGCACACCCGCCCACAGGAAAGTCAGGTGAATCTCGGCGCGGTGCCTCCGGTCGACCCGGGCTCCGAGATCCGGGCCCGGGTCCCCGGCACCGGCCGCCGGGGGCCGGCCCGCTCCCGGCGGGCACGTCGGGCGGCACGTCGTCAGCCCGGCGGCTCGACCCCGCCGCGAGGCCTCCGGAGCGGCGACGCCACGGCACCGGCCGGGGTGTGAGGATCCGCATCGGCCGGGGTGTGAGGGTCCGCATCGGCCGGGGTGTGAGGGTCCGCATCGGCCGGGGTGTGAGGGTCGGCACCGGCCGGGGTGTGAGGGTCGGCACCGGCTGGGGTGTGAGGGTCGGCACCGGCTGGGGTGTGAGGGTCCGCATCGGCCGGGGTGTGAGGGTCGGCACCGGCTGGGGTGTGAGGGTCGGCACCGGCCGGGGCGTGAGGGTCTGCACCGGCCGGGGTGTGAGGGCTGGCACCGGCCAGGGCGTCAGGGTCCGCACCGCCGACCGGGACGGTCCGCACCGCCGGCCGGGACGGTCTGCGATGCCGGCCGGGACGGTCCGCGCCGCCGGCTGGAACGGCTCGCCGGGCCCGGTCGGCCCGCGGCTGCGCCGTCCAGGGCCGGCGACAGCGCCACCGCCCGGCCTGCCGGCCCGGTCGACGCGCTCTGGGCGGACCCGGTGGCCGTGCGCACCGGGTCCGCGAGCCGGACAGGGGAGGGGGGTGGTGGATCCCTGCCCGGAGGGGATGGCCTGCAACTGCGTGGCTTGTGCGGCGCTCCGGCCGCGCGACATCGTTGTCAATGGTCTGTACATGACTCTACCGCCTCAACCGACAACGATGTCAAGCGACTTGACTCACTCGACCGGGTGATCCCGGCGTGCGCCTGCCGGAGCGTACGCGGTCTTCCGTGGTAGCGGTGGCGCACGTTACTGTCCCTGCGGCTTGTGCGACCTGTGGTGCGCGACCCGTCCGTTAGGAGGAAGGGCCGCGTCATGCGTTTGAGACCCACGTCCTTACTGCTCGCCGCGCTCCTCGCGACCGGCGGCACCTGGGCGGCCCCCGCCCCCGCGGCGACCGCCGCTCCCCCCGGCCTCGTCGAGGACCCCACCCCGTACGTCGATCCGCTGATCGGCACCAGGAACGGCGGTGACGTCTTCCCGGGCGCCGTCGTGCCGTTCGGCATGCTCTCCTGGAGCCCGGAGAACACACGCGGCGACGCCACCAGAACCGCCGCGCCCGGCGGTTACCAGTACGACGCCACCCGCATCCGGGGTTTCAGCCTCACCCACATGTCCGGCACCGGCTGCGCCGGCGGCAGCGGGGACATCCCGTTCTTCCCGTACGCCGGAGAGGTCACCTCCTCCCCGGCGAGCGACACCGAGGACGCCGTCTACGCCTCCGGCTTCCGCCACGCCGACGAGACCGCCGAGCCCGGCCACTACCGGGCCGTCCTGGCCTCCGGTGTCACCGCCGACCTCACCGCCACCGCGCGCACCGGCTCGGCCCGCTTCACCTACCCGGCCGGGAAGCCCGCCTCGCTGCTCGTGCGCACCGCCAACTCCGAGGTGGGCTCGCAGGACTCGACGGTCACCATCGACCCGGACACCCGGACCGTCTCCGGCTCGGTCACCTCCGGCAACTTCTGCGGCTACCTCGATCCCGAAGGCCGGCGCTCCTACTACACCCTGTACTTCACCGCCCGCTTCGACCGCGCCTTCCGGGCCACCGGCACCTGGCACGACGACCGGCTGGACCCCGGCTCCCGGGAGGCCTCGGGCGGCACCGGCGGCTTCGCGCACGGCGGGCGGCCGGTGGCCGGGAAGGGCGCCGGCGGATACGTCGAGTTCGCCCCCGGCGACGGCCCGGTCCACGCCAAGGTCGGGATCTCCTACGTCAGCGGGGAGGCCGCCGAGGCCAACCTGGACGCCGAGAACCCGCCGGGACGCTCCTTCGACGCGGTCCGGGAGGCCGCCCGGCGGGCCTGGCGGGAGCGACTGGGGGCGGTCCGGGTCGGCGGCGGCACGGAGGCGGAGCGCACCACCTTCTACACCGCGCTCTACCACGCGCTGCTGCACCCGAACGTGATCAGCGACGCCGACGGCAGGTACCGGGGCGCCGACGGCCGTGTCCACACGGTCCGCCGCCGGCACGCCCGGTACGGCACCTTCTCCGGCTGGGACGTCTACCGCGACCAGGTCCAGCTGCTCACGCTCCTCGACCCGCGCACCGGCTCGGACATCGCGCAGTCCCTGTACGAGCTGGCCCGGCAGAACGGCGGCGTCTGGGACCGCTGGCTGCACGGCGCGAGCGGCACCCACGTCATGAACGGCGACCCCGCGCCGACCGCGCTGGCCGGCATCCACGCCTTCGGCGGCACCGGCTTCGACCTCGAGGGCGCCCTGAGGTCCCTCGTGCGGGCGGCGACCGTCCCCACCGCGCAGGACCTGTCGGCCGCCGGGAAACCCGTCCTGTCGGTGGGCCAGCGGCCGTCCCTCGACAAGTACCTCCGGCTGCACTACATGCCGTCCGTCTCCAACGCCTGGGGCGGCGCCGCCGAGACGCTGGAGATGTCCACCGCGGACTTCGCGATCGCCCAGCTCGCCCGCGCGGCGGGGCGGAAGGGCACGGCGGACACCTTCGCGCGCCGCGCCCAGTGGTGGCAGAACACCTTCGACATCGCGGCCCACCCCTCCGGCGGCTACGTCGCGAACCGCAAGGCCGACGGCAGCTGGGTCACCGGCTTCACCCCGGACACCGGCAACGGGTTCGTGGAGGGCACGGCCGCCCAGTACACCTGGATGGTCCCGCACGACCCGGCGGGCCTCTTCGCCGCGCTGGGCGGCCGGGCGAAGGCGCTCGCCCGGCTGGACGACTTCTTCCACGACGCCGACGGAGGCTGGGCCTTCACCGGCCACGGCGGCACCAAGTCCGAGCTGGACAACGAGCCGTCGATCAACGTCCCCTACCTGTACGCCTACGCGGGTGCCCCGTCCAGGACGCAGGAGACCGTCCGCGCGGCGATGCGGCAGCTGTGGTCCGCCGAGCCCGGCGGCATCCCGGGCAACGACGACCTCGGCGCGATGTCCGCGTGGTACGTCTTCTCCGCCCTCGGCATGTACCCGCAGGTGCCCTCCCGCGCCGAACTCGTCCTCGCCTCGCCGCTGTTCCCACGGATCGAGATCGACCGGCCGCACGGCAACGACATCTCCGTCCGCGCCACGGGGGCGGCGGCCGACGCGCCGTACGTCCACGCCCTCAAGGTCGACGGCCGTTCCAGCGACCGTCCTTGGCTTCCCGCCTCCTTCGTCCGGGACGGCGGCCGGCTCGACTACACCCTGTCCACCGTCCCGGACCGCGCCTGGGGCGCGAGCAGCCCGCCGCCGTCCTTCCGGGAGGGCGAGCAGCCGTACCAGATCGGCGTCGGGCCCACCGCGGCCACCGTCGCCCCCGGCGGCAGCACGACGATCGGCGTCCGCGCGCTGTCACTGACCGGCGGCGCCGGCCCCGAGGTGCGCTTCCGGGTCCGGACCCCGGCCGGGGTGACGGCCGCGCCCGCCGAGGGCACGGTCACCGACGGCGCCCAGGACATCACCCTCACGGCGGCGCGGGACGCCGAACAGGGATTCGCCGACGTCCGGTTGGAGGTCACCTCCGGCGACTCCTCGTACGCGCAGCCCGTGACGCTCACCATCGCCGCCCCGGGCACCCTGCTCGCCGCCTACGACACCACGGGCATCTCCGACGACGACGGCGACCACGACGAGGCCGACTACGACGGCGGCGGCTGGAGCTACTCCCGGCAGGCCCTCGCCGCGGCCGGCCTCACCCCCGGCGGACGGTCCACCGTCGACGGCCTCGCCTTCACCTGGCCCGCCTCGCCCGCCGGCCGCCCCGACAACGCCTCGGCCGCCGGCCAGACCATCCACCTGCCCACTCCCGCGCAGCGGTTGTCCTTCATCGGCAGCGCGGTCAACGGCAACCAGCGGACCGAGGCCACCGTGACCTACACCGACGGCACCACCGACACCGTCGACCTCTCCTTCACCGACTGGACCGTGGGCGGCGGAGGCGGCACCGTCCAGTACGGCAACGAGATCGTCGCCAGGACCGCGTACCGCAACGTCGCCGGCGCGGACAAGGACCCGGTGGCGACGTACGTCTTCGCCACCCGGCCCCACCAGGCGCCGCCCGGCCGACGGATCAGCGGCGTCACGCTCCCACGGAACGCCGACCTGCACGTCTTCACCCTCGCGACGGACTGAGCCCGGACACGGCACGGGGGCGGGCCCGCCGGGGCCCGCCCCCCTTGTCCTGTCGGCGGTCCTCTCGGGTCAGGCCAGCAGCTCCACCTCCGCCAGGACCGACTCGCCGTCCAGGAGCAGGCGGTACCGCGTGTACGTGCCCGGCGCGGCGATGGTGAAGGCGCGGGTCTGGCGGTCCCAGGTGAAGGTCTCGCCGGTGCGGTGGTCCAGGGTTCGCCACTTCGCGCCGTCGGTGGAGCCCTGGAGGGTCCAGCCGGTCGGTGCCTTCGTGCGGTCGGCGCCCGAGGTCAGGGTGTACTGGACCGGCTTGACGGCGCCCTCGGCCGGGAGGTCGGCCGAGGTGACCGTGGCGCTCGTCGCCGAGGTGTCGTCGAAGAGGGCGCCGGCGCCCTTCAGGACGTCCGCGCGGGGCGCCGGCACCTTGTCGTCCCGGGTGATCGAGACCGGCGCCGCGTTCCTGCCCGTGCCCCACGCCGACGGCTCGGGGCCCATCGAGAAGTCCAGCACCCCGCCCTTGGACAGCAGGGAGTGGGGGAGGGCGGTCGACGTCCAGGGGAGGCCGTTGAACGTCACACCCTGGACGTAGACGTTCCGCGCGCTGTTCTTGGGTGCCCGGATCACCAGGTCCCGGCCGTTCTCGAGGTGCACGGTGACCTTCTTGAACAGCGGCGAGCCGATGGCGTACTCGCCGCTGCCCATGACCAGCGGGTAGAAGCCGAGCGAGGAGAAGAGGTACCAGGCCGACTGCTCGCCGTTGTCCTCGTCGCCGTGGTAGCCCTGCCCGATCTCGCTTCCGGTGTACAGCCGGGAGAGCGCCTCACGGACGTACGCCTGCGCCTTCCAGGGCTCGCCGGCGGCGTCGTACATGTAGATGACGTGGTGCGCGACCTGGTTGGAGTGGCCGTACATGCCCATCCGGACGTCCCGCGCCTCGGTCATCTCGTGGATGACACCGCCGTAGGAGCCCACGTGGTCGGGGGAGGCCGTCTCCGGGGTGGCGAAGTACTCGTCCAGCTTGTCGCCGAGGCCCCGCCGGCCGCCGTACAGGTTGGCCAGACCCCGGCTGTCCTGCGGGGCGGTGAAGGCGTAGCCCCAGCCGTTGGTCTCCGTGTAGTCGTAGCCCCACTCGCGCGGGTCGTACGCCGAGGACCGCACGCGCCAGTCGCCCGCCGCGTTCCGGCCCTGGAAGAAGCCGGCACCGGTGTCGAACAGCTTCACGTAGTCCCGTGCCCGGTTGAGGAAGTACTGCGACTCCTCCTGGTAGCGCCTGTCGCCCGTCTTCTTGTACAGCGCCTCGCCCATCCGCGCGATGCCGTAGTCGTTGACGTAGCCCTCCATCGCCCACGACAGGCCCTCGTGCGTGTCGGTCGAGGTGTAGCCGAGGAAGGGCGAGGTGGCCATGCCCTTGCGGCCCACGCCGGACACCGGCGGCACGACGGTCGCGTTCTTCACGGCCGCGTCGTACGCCGCCTTCGCGTCGAACCGGACGCCCTTGACGTAGGCGTCGGCGAACGCCACGTCCGAGGAGGTGCCGGTCATCAGGTCGGCGTAGCCGGGGGAGGACCAGCGGGAGGTCCAGCCGCCGTCCTTGTACTGCTGCACGAACCCGTCGACCATGTCGCCGGCCTGGGACGGCGTCAGGAACGAGTACGCCGGCCAGGTGGTCCGGTAGGTGTCCCAGAACCCGTTGTTGACGTACACCCTGCCGTCCACGATCTTCGCGCCGGTGCGGGTGGGGGTGTCCGGGCCCGGCATGGGGGAGAACGGCGAGGCGTAGCGGTCCTTGCCGTCGACCCGCTCGAAGCCGGAGTTGGGGTACAGGTACAGCCGGTACATCCCGGAGTACAGCGTGGTCAGCTGGTCCGGGGTCGCGCCCTCCACCTCGACCCTGCCGAGCAGGTCGTCCCAGGTGCGCTGGGCGCGCTCCCTGACCGTGCCGAAGGAGGTGCCGTCCGGGATCTCCCGGCGCAGGTTCTCCTTCGCCTGGTCGAGGCCGATGAGGGAGGTCGCCAGGCGCAGGGTCACGGTGCGGTCGGCGCCGGCGTCGAAGCGCAGGAAGCCCTTCACCCCGCTGGAGCCGCCGTCGGTGACCGGCCTGTCGAACTCGCCGTACACGAACAGCCGCGTCGCGCCCGCCGACAGGCCCGACTTCACGTCCGAGTAGCCGGTGACGATCCCGTGCTCCTTGTCGAGCGTCAGTCCGGCCTGTTCGGTGACGTTGTCGAACAGCACGCTCGCGTCGTCCCCGGGGTAGGTGAAGCGGAGGACGGCCGCGTGGTCGGTCGGGGTCATCTCCGCCTTGACGCCGTTCTCGAACCGCACCCCGTAGTAGTACGGCCGCGCGGTCTCGTTCTCGTGCCGGAAGGGCAGCTCCCGCGCCTCGCGGCCGGTGTCCGGGGTGCCGGACGCGGCCGACGGCATCAGCTGGAACGTCTGCCGGTCGCCCATCCAGGGGCTCGGTTCATGGCTCGCGCTGAAGGCCTGGATCGTCGGCAGGTTGTCGGCGTTGTTCGCACGCGCGTACTCGTACAGCCAGCTCAGCGAGGACGCGTTGGTCACCGGCGTCCAGAAGTTGAAGCCGTGCGGCAGGGCGGTCGCCGGGAAGTCGTTGCCGCGCGAGAAGCTGCCGCTGGAGTTGGTGCCGCGGGTGGTCAACGCGTAGTCCGACAGGTGCGCCCTGGGCTTCTCCGGCGCCACCGGCCTCAGGGCCACGTCGTCCAGCCAGCCGCGGAACTTCGCCGGGCCGTCGGGGGAGTCGTACGCCACCAGGATCCGGTCGACGGTCCGGCCGGCCGCGACCGAGCCGATCCGCGCGCTCACGTTGTTCCACTGGTTGACGTACAGCGCCTTCGACGCGCCCTGTCCGCGCGGGGAGAGCGGGAAACCGTGCTGGTCCGAAGCGCCGAGGTCACTCAGGTAGGTGCCGTCGGTGAACGCCAGGTCGACGGAGACGTTCGTGGCGTCGTAGTCGCGGTCGCCGTCGGCCATCGACGGGAAGATCCGGTACGACAGCCGGGTGTCGCCGCCGACCTTCACGTTCACGTCGAAGACCCTGTTGTACGAGTAGGCCCGGCCCGCCGCCGTGTGCCGGCCGGCATAGCGCAGGGCACGCGTCCCGGTGAACCCGGCCCGTGCCTTCGCCGTCGGGGAGCCGCTGGGGCCCTTGTCGACCAGGGTCAGCATGTCCTGCGGCACCGGTCCGCCGGCACCTCCGGTGGACAGCTGCACGTCGGCCAGCTGCAGGATGTCCGGGGCCCCGGCGTTCCTCGTCACCTCCAGCCGGAAGTACTGGTACTCCGCCGGTTCGGCGAGGTCGTACGACTGTGTCCGGAACCGCTCGGAGAAGGTCTCGCCCGAGCGGGTGTCGACCGTCTTCCAGTCCTTGCCGTCGGTGGAGCCCTTCAGGGTCCAGTCCCTGGGGTCGCGCTCGGCGTAGTCGTTGGCCGAGGTGAGCGCGTACGTCGCTATCTTGATGGGTTTGTCCAGGTCGAACTCGACCCAGCCGGTGGGCGCGAAGGTCAGCCACTTGGTGCCGGGTTCGCCGTCCACGAGGTTCTCCTCGACCTCGCCGGCGCCCGCGTTCTCGCCGCTCGCCCGGACCTCGGTGACATGGTCGGTGACGTTGCCCGGGATGCCGGTGCTGTAGCCGCCGTCGACGCCCGAGGAGCGCGGGGTGCCGTCCGCTCCGGTGTCGACGGTGTTCAGCCAGTCCGGCGCCGGGTCGCCCGCCTCGAACGAGGATGCGAACTCCCGGTCGGGCGCCGGAGCCCCGGCGGGCAGGGCCACCGCGGCACCCTGCCCGCCGACGGCCATGACGAAGGCGGCCGTGAGGACGGCCGCCGGAGTCCATCTGTGCCGCGTTCTCCGCTGCATCTCAAGGATTTCCCCTCCTGCGCCCCCTCCGGACAACGTTGTCAGTTACCGGGCGCAGGAACCAGTAGGTGGTCAAGTGGCCGGTGGTGTCAAGGGTGTTGGCCATGGCATTCAGGGACTTATGTCGCGAATTTTTCCGTCGGCCCGTTCTCCGGGCGCCATATTTCCGCGAGGTCTCAACTCGGAAAAGACCCGGAGCGAACCCTGCATTCGATCTTGCTCCGCCGACGGAAAGTGGACTATACCTGTCGGCGTTTCCAGCACGACCCAGCACTACCCGACAGCGGTGCCGGGGAGGATCCGGTTCACCGCCTGAGTCCTGGAGAAGGCGAGGACTTGAGCATGGGATCCACTGAGCACCACGGTGTTGAAGGTGTCGGCCGTCGTGATCTGATCAAGCGGTCCACGGCACTCGGTCTGGTCGCGGTTCCCGGAATGGGCCTGCTGTCCGCCTGTGCCAGCGGTGGTGGCAGCGGTGACTCGGACGAGGGCAACACCAAGGGGAAGACGTCCAAGGACAACCCGTTCGGCGCCAGGAAGGGCGGCAAGCTCGACGTCGTCGTCTTCAAGGGCGGATACGGCGACGACTACGCCAAGGCGTGGGAAGCCGACTTCGGCAAGAAGCTCGGCATCACCTCCACCCACACCGGCACCCAGGAGATCACCGGCAAGCTCCAGCCGCGCTTCAACGCCGGCAACCCGCCGGACCTCGTGGACGACTCCGGCGCGCAGAAGATCAACATCGACGTCCTGTACAAGAACGGGCAACTGCTGGACCTCGCCGAGGTGCTGGACGCGCCCTCGGTGGACGACCCCGCCAAGAAGGTCCGCGACACCCTGATCCCCGGCACGCTCGACCCGGGCATGCAGGAGGGCAAGGTCGTCGCGCTGAACTACATCTACACGGTCTGGGGGCTGTGGTACTCCGGCAAGCTCTTCAAGGACAAGGGCTGGCAGGAGCCCAAGACCTGGGCCGACTTCCTCGCCGTCTGCAAGGACGCCAAGTCGCAGGGCATCGGCGGCCTCGCCCACCAGGGCAAGTACCCGTACTACATCAACGTCGCCATCATGGACCTGATCGCCAAGAAGGGCGGTCTGGACGCCATGAAGGCGATCGACAACCTCGACCCCAAGGCGTTCGTCGGCTCCGACGCGGCGCAGGAGGCCATCGAGGCCGTCTACGAGGTGGTGGAGAAGGGCTATCTGATGCCCGGTACGAACGGTCTGACCCACACCGAGTCCCAGACCCGCTGGAACCAGTACAAGGCGGTGTTCATCACCTCCGGCTCCTGGCTGGAGAACGAGCAGCTCAAGCAGACGCCGGCCGACTTCGACATGAAGTTCCTGCCGATGCCGCTGCTGCCCGGCAGCAAGCTGCCGTTCGAGGCGATCCGGGCGGGCTCGGGCGAGCCGTTCGTCATCCCGGCCAAGGCGAAGAACCGGCCGGCCGCCCAGGAGTTCATGCGCCGCATGCTGTCCAAGGAGTGGTCGACGCTCTTCGCCAAGCAGGCGAACTCGCTGACGATCCTGAAGGACGGCGTCGATCCGAGCGTCCGGCTGCGGCCGGGGACGCAGTCCACGGTGGAGGCGTCCAAGGCGGCCGGTGACCACACCTTCCGGTACCTGTACACGGAGTGGTACAGCGAGATGGGGACGGCCATCGAGGCCGCGTCCAACGAGCTGATGGCCAAGCGGATTCAGCCGAAGGAGTGGCTGAAGAGGTGTCAGGCGGCGGTGGACAAGCAGGCCAAGGACCCCGCTTCCAAGAAGAACCACCGGGATTAGGTTCGCCTGGTCGCCGCGGGGGCGCGGGTGCCGGCTCGCCGTGGCCGGTCGCGCCCACGCGGCCGAGCCGCATATCGGCACAGCCCCGCGCCCCTTCGAGGCGCTCCGATACAGGGCAGGGAAGAACGCCATGCGCAAAGGGCAGTACCGGTTCGTCGCGGGATTTCTCCTCGTTCCCGTGGCGCTTTATGTGATCTTCGTGATCTGGCCGTACATCCAGACGTTCGGCTATTCGCTGACCGACTGGAAGGGGCAGTCACAGACCTTCCGCTTCGTTGGTCTGGACAATTACAGGAAGCTGTTCCAGGACGACGTCTTCCTCGAGGCCGTCTGGCACAACATCCTCTTCCTGGTCTTCATCCCGGTGATCACGATCCTGCTGGCCCTGTTCTTCGCCTTCATGCTGAACGCGGGCGGGCGCGGGCGGGCCGGCGGGGTGCAGGGGGTCGCCGGGGCGAGGTTCTACAAAATCCTCTACTTCTTCCCGCAGGTGCTGTCGCTGGCCATCCTCGCCGTGCTGTTCAACGCGGTGTACCGCAGTGACGGCGGCGGTCTGCTCAACGGGTTCCTGATCAAGCTCGGCCTGGTCGACGCCGGCAACCCCGTGGAGTGGCTCAACGAGCCGGACATGGTCCTGTGGGCGCTGCTGCTGGCCGTGGTGTGGCACGGCACCGGCTTCTACCTGGTGCTCTTCTCGGCCGCCATGCAGTCCATCCCGAGGGACATCTACGAGGCCGCCCTGATCGACGGGGCGAGCCGCAACCAGTCCTTCTTCCGCATCACCCTGCCACTGCTGTGGGACTCGGTGCAGACCGCCTGGGTCTACCTCGGCATCGTCGCCATGGACATGTTCGTACTGGTCTCCTCGATGACCCAGAACATGGGCGCCTACGGCGGCGGTCCGGACCACCACAGCGACGTGATGTCGACGGTGATGATGCGGAACTTCCTCTACTACGGCAAGAGCGGCTACGCCTGCGCCATGGGCGTGGTCATGCTGCTGCTCACGCTGGTCCTGTCCGTGGTCACGCTGCGCGCCACCCGTCGCGAGCGCATCGAGTTCTGAGCGGAGCGACGACGATGAGCGCACCCATCAAGGAGACCGCCCCCGCACCGGCCGGGCGGACGGTGGCCAAGGTCCCCGGCCGGCCGGGCGACCGCCGCGGCGAGGGCGTGGCCTTGAACGTCTTCTCCCACGGGTTCCTCGCCCTGTGGGCCCTGCTGATCGTGCTGCCGCTGCTGTGGCTGGTGCTCGGCTCCTTCAAGACCGACGCCCAGATCGGCGGCTCCGCCCTCGGCTGGCCCGAGAACTGGACCCTCGGCGTCTTCGGCCGGGCCTGGGACAAGGGCATCGGGGACTACTTCCTCAACACCGTGATCGTCCTGGTCTTCTCCGTGCCGCTGACCATGCTGTTCGGGTCGATGGCCGCGTACGTGCTGGCCCGGTACCGCTTCCGGGGCAACCGGCTGCTCTACTACTTCTTCGTGGCCGGAGCGATGTTCCCGGTCTTCCTGGCCCTGGTCCCGCTGTTCTTCATGGTCAAACGGCTGGACATGCTGAACACCTACCAGGGGCTGATCCTGGTCTACGTCGCCTACTCGATGCCGTTCACGGTGTTCTTCATGCACGCCTTCTTCCGGACCCTGCCCACGGCCGTCTTCGAGGCGGCGATCCTGGACGGCGCCTCGCACACCCGCACCTTCTTCCAGGTGATGCTGCCGATGGCGAAACCCGGACTGATCAGCGTGGGGATCTTCAACACTCTGGGGCAGTGGAACCAGTTCATCCTCCCCACGGTGCTGATGCAGCCGCAGAGCGGTGACGACCCCGAGCGGTACGTCCTCACCCAGGGACTGATCCAACTGCAACAGCAGCAGGGATACGCCTCCGACCTGCCCGTTCTCTTCGCGGGTGTGACGATCGCGATGATCCCGATGCTGGTGGTCTACCTGTCCTTCCAGCGCCAGGTGCAGGCGGGCCTGACCTCGGCCACCCTGAAGTGACCGCACCCGCCGGCCGCCCGTGCGCACGCCGTTCCCGGCCCCGGGGACGGCGTGCGCGCGCGTGTAGCGGGTACCCGGAAACGGTTCAACCTCTTGACGTATGTCGCCCCGAACGGCTCAGCTTAGAGTTCACTAGTTGGACATACACGGGGCCTCACTGAAGCGGCCCCGCGCTCAGGAGGTCGTCGTGGAGACTCCAGGGTCGCAGTCATCGCTGCACCGGGCCAACCTGGAGCGGGTCGTCCGGGCCGTGCGCCTGGCCGGATCCCTCACGCAGGCGGAGATCGCGCGGACGACCGGGCTGTCCGCAGCGACCGTCTCCAACATCGTGCGGGAGCTGAAAGACGGCGGAACGGTCGAGGTCACGCCCACGTCGGCGGGCGGGCGGCGCGCCCGCAGCGTCAGCCTGAGCGGGGACGCGGGCATCGTGATCGGTGTCGATTTCGGGCACACCCATCTGCGGGTCGCGATCGGGAACCTCGCCCACCAGGTGCTGGCCGAGGAGGCCGAGCCGCTGGACGTGGACGCCTCCGCCGACCAGGGCTTCGACCGGGCCGAACAGCTGGTCAACCGGCTGATCGCGGCAACGGGGGTGGACCGGTCCAAGGTGGCCGGCGTGGGGCTCGGCGTGCCGGGCCCGATCGACGTGGAGTCGGGCACGCTCGGATCCACCGCGATCCTGCCCGGATGGGGCGGCACCAAGCCCGCCGAGGAGCTGCGCGAACGGCTCGGCGTGCCCGTGCACGTGGACAACGACGCCAACCTCGGCGCCCTCGGCGAGCTCGTCTGGGGCAGCGGCAAGGGCGTGCGGGACCTCGCGTACATCAAGGTCGCGAGCGGTGTCGGCGCCGGTCTGGTGATCGACGGGAAGATCTACCGCGGCCCGGGCGGCACCGCCGGAGAAATCGGACATATTACACTCGATGAATCCGGCCCGGTCTGCCGCTGCGGAAACCGCGGCTGCCTGGAGACGTTCGCGGCGGCACGCTACGTGCTCCCGCTGCTCCAGCCCAGCCACGGAGCCGACCTGACCATGGAAGGCGTCGTGCGGCTGGCCAGGGACGGAGACCCGGGCTGCCGTCGGGTGATCGCCGACGTCGGCCGCCACATCGGCAGTGGAGTGGCCAATCTCTGCAATCTGCTGAACCCGAGCCGGGTGGTCCTGGGCGGTGATCTCGCCGAGGCCGGTGAGCTGGTGCTCGGGCCCATCAGGGAGTCCGTCGGCCGCTACGCCATCCCCAGTGCGGCGCGCCAACTGTCCGTTCTCCCGGGGGCGCTGGGCGGCCGCGCGGAGGTGCTCGGAGCGCTCGCCCTCGCACTCAGCGAGATGGGCGATTCGACCCTTTTGGAGGGTGCACTGCCCGTGGCGACCCCTGCCTTCACTTAGAGAACGGATGGCACCGTTGCCATCTCGTTAAGGATTTACTTCTTGACGTCGCACGTGTGGCCGAGTTGACTTCCAGCCACCTCGGCCGCAACGACGCGGCCTCGTCAGGGAGGTTTGAAGAGTGAACAAGCGCATGCGTCGTGCTGCCTTTGCTTTCTGCGCCACCGCGATGACCGTCTCGCTCGCCGCCTGCGGCAGCGCGAAGGAGTCCGGCGGCAACGGTGACAGTGGGAAGACGAAGACCCACAAGGGTGACGACATCACCGTCGGTCTGCTCCTGCCGGAGAACCAGACGGCCCGCTACGAGAAGTTCGACAAGCCCATCATCGAGAAGCAGATCAAGGATCTGACGAACGGCAAGGGCCAGGTCGAGTACCTCAACGCCAAGCAGGACGCGACCCTGCAGTCGCAGCAGATCGACACGATGATCACCAAGAAGGTCGACGTGCTGATCCTCGACGCGGTCGACTACAAGGCGGTCGCCCAGGGCGTCAAGAAGGCCAAGGACGCGGGCATCCCGGTCGTCGCCTACGACCGTCTCGCCGAGGGCCCCATCTCCGCCTACACCTCGTTCGACAACGTCGAGGTCGGCAAGACGCAGGGTGAGGCGCTGCTGAAGGCCCTGGGCGGCAAGGCCAAGTCCGGCAAGGTCGTCATGATGAACGGCTCCGTGACCGACCCGAACGCCGCGCAGTTCAAGAAGGGCGCGCACGACGTCCTCGACGGCAAGGTGAACATCGGCAAGGAGTACGACACCAAGGAGTGGAAGCCGGAGAACGCCAACGCCAACATGGAGGGCGCCATCTCCGCCCTCGGCAAGGACAAGATCGTCGGCGTCTACTCCGCCAACGACGGCATGGCGGGCGGCATCATCACCGCGCTCAAGGGCGCGGGCCTCAAGACCCTTCCTCCGGTCACCGGCCAGGACGCCGAGCTCGCGGGCGTGCAGCGCATCGTGGCGGGCGAGCAGTACATGAGCGTCTTCAAGTCCTACCCGCAGGAGGCCGAGACCGTCGCCAAGATGGCCGTCTCGATCGCCAAGACCGGCAAGGTGGACGGCTCGCTCGGCGCCAGCACCGTCGACAGCGGCACCGAGAAGGGCATCCCGGCCGTCATCGTCCCGGTGGTCTCGCTGACGAAGGACAACATCAAGGACACCGTCGTCAAGCAGGGGTACTACACGGTCGACGACATCTGCTCGGCCAAGTACAAGGCCGCCTGCGACAAGATCGGCCTGAAGTAACACCCCAGGGGGCCGCCCAGGCGGCGGCCCCACCGGCCCGCACGGGAGGCGCGCGCCCGTAGTCCGCGCGCTCCGTGCCGGCACGTCCGGCGCCCCGCCGCCGACAGCCCCGCAGCACAACGGCGGGGCGCCGGACGGAACGCCCCTCACTCTTCATTGTTCAACCTCCCGCCGGGGTCAGGCTCGGGCGGCGAAGGAGATGGTTCACGTGTCCGCTACGCCCGTGCTGGCGTTGCGCGGGGTCTCCAAGCGATTCGGTGCCGTTCAGGCGCTCACCGACGTAGAGCTTGAGGTCCACGCCGGAGAGGTCGTTGCCCTCGTCGGCGACAACGGCGCCGGCAAGTCCACCCTCGTCAAGACGATCGCGGGTGTCCACCCCATCGATGACGGCGTCATCGAGTGGGAGGGCCGCCCCGTCACGGTCAACCGGCCGCACGACGCCCAGGACCTGGGCATCGCGACGGTCTACCAGGACCTCGCCCTGTGCGACAACATCGACGTCGTCGGCAACCTGTTCCTCGGCCGTGAGATCAAGCGCCGCGGTGTCCTGGACGAGGTCGAGATGGAGCGCCGCTCCCGCGAGCTGCTCCAGACGCTCTCCATCCGCATCCCCAGCGTGCGCATCCCGATCGCGTCGCTCTCCGGCGGTCAGCGCCAGGTCGTGGCGATCGCCCGTTCCATGCTCGGCGAGCCCAAGCTGGTCATCCTCGACGAGCCGACCGCCGCCCTCGGTGTGGAGCAGACCGCCCAGGTCCTCGACCTCGTCGAGCGGCTGCGCGAGCGCGGCCTCGCGGTCATCCTCATCAGCCACAACATGGCCGACGTGAAGGCCGTCGCCGACAAGGTCGCCGTCCTGCGGCTCGGTCGCAACAACGGCGTGTTCGAGGTCAAGACCACCTCGCAGGAAGAGATCATCTCCGCCATCACCGGCGCCACGGACAACGCCGTGACCCGTCGTGCGGCGCGCACCACCGCGGAGGCTCAGAAGTGAGCATCGACAAGACCCAGGCCGAGCCCGTCGACGCGCCCGCCGTCGCGGCCGACGCCGCCCCCGCCGTCGACCCCCGCCTGCTCGTGCGCGAACAGGGCTTCGCGGGCTACGTCACCGAGTTCAAGCGGAAGATGCGCGCCGGCGACCTCGGCGCCCTGCCCGTCGTGGTGGGCCTCATCGCCATCTGCGCGATCTTCCAGAGCCTGAACTCCGCCTTCCTCGGCGCGGAGAACCTCAACAACATCTTCGTCGCCATGGTGGCCACCGGCATGATGTCGGTCGGCATCATCTTCGTGCTGCTGCTCGGCGAGATCGACCTCTCCGTCGGCTCCGTCTCGGGCGTCTCCTCGGCGATCACCGCCGTGATGAGCGTCACGCACGGCGTCAACGAGTGGCTCGCCGTCCTCGCCGCCCTGGCGGCCGGCGCGGTCATCGGTGCCCTGCACGGCTTCTTCTTCGCCCGGATCGGCGCGCCCGCCTTCGCGGTGACCCTGGCCGGCCTGCTGTTCTGGAACGGCTTCATGCTCCAGATCCTGGGCTCGAACGGCACGATCAACATCGACGGCGACGGTGTGGTCGGCAAGCTCACCACGTACTACTTCTCGGACGTGGCCGCCGCCTACCTCCTGGCCTTCGTCGCGGTCGCCGGGTACTTCCTGTCGGCCTTCCTCGGCAACCGCCGCCGTGAGCTCGCGGGCATCCCGTCCCGCCCGCTCAGCGACATCGTGCTGCGCACCGTGCTGCTCGCGGTCGCCGCGTTCGGCGTCGCGGTGATGTTCAACCAGTACAAGGGCCTGCCGCTCGCGGTGCTGCTCTTCGTGGTCGTCCTGGTCGGCAGCGACTTCGTGCTGCGCCGCACCACGTACGGCCGCAAGGTCTTCGCGCTCGGCGGCAGCGTGGAGGCGTCCCGCCGCGCCGGTATCAACGTCACCCTGGTCCGCGTCTCGGTCTTCGCCATCGCGGGCTTCTTCGCCTCGGTCGGCGGTCTGTTCTGGGCCTCCAAGATCGCTGCCGCCAACCAGAGCGCCGGCTCCGGCGACCTGCTGATGAACGTCATCGCCGCGGCCGTCATCGGCGGCACCAGCCTCTTCGGCGGCCGGGGCCGCACCTGGAACGCGCTGCTCGGTGTCCTCGTGATCACGTCGATCCAGTACGGCCTCGCCCTCCAGGGCATCGCCACCCCGATCCAGTACATGATCACCGGTGGCGTGCTCCTCGCCACGGTCGTCATCGACTCGATCACCCGCAAGACCCAGAAGTCGGCCGGCCGCGCCTGAGCGCGTCCGACGCACCACGCCCTTGCCCGGCACCGCCCCCCGGTGCCGGGCAAGGGCGTGTCGGGGCCGGCCGCACGGGTACAGCCGTTCGCGTGAGCCATGACCCCCCGCCCGGCCATCGGGCGCGAGGACGGAACATTAGACTCGTCCAAGCCCGGCGAAAGCTCGATCAGCTCTATTGCAAGGAGGCACGGGTGCCGCTGCTGACCCGCATCACGGGACCGCGCGATCTGGACCGGCTCAGCCTGGACGAGCTGAACCAGCTGGCGGAGGAGATCCGGACCTTCCTCGTCCAGGAGGTCTCCAAGACCGGCGGGCACCTGGGCCCCAACCTCGGTGTGGTGGAGCTGACCATCGCCCTGCACCGGGTCTTCGAGTCCCCGAAGGACAAGGTGCTGTGGGACACCGGCCACCAGTCCTACGTGCACAAGCTGCTCACCGGCCGGCAGGACTTCTCGCGGCTGAAGATGAAGGGCGGCCTGTCGGGCTACCCCTCGCAGGCCGAGTCCGAGCACGACGTCATCGAGAACAGCCACGCCTCCACCGTGCTCGGCTGGGCCGACGGCATCGCCAAGGCCAACCAGCTGCGCAGGCAGGACAGCCACGTGGTCGCGGTCATCGGTGACGGCGCCCTGACCGGCGGTATGGCCTGGGAGGCGCTCAACAACATCGCCGAGGCCAAGGACCGGCCGCTGGTCATCGTCGTCAACGACAACGAGCGCTCCTACGCACCGACCATCGGCGGGCTCGCCAACCACCTGGCGACGCTGCGCACCACCGACGGCTACGAGCGCTTCCTCGCCCGGACGAAGGACATCCTCGACCGCACCCCGGTCGTCGGCAAGCCGCTGTACGAGACGCTGCACGGCGCCAAGAAGGGGCTGAAGGACTTCATCGCCCCGCAGGGCATGTTCGAGGACCTGGGGCTGAAGTACGTCGGCCCGATCGATGGGCACGACATCGAGGCGCTGGAGTCGGCGCTGGCCCGGGCCAAGCGGTTCGGCGGGCCCGTCATCGTGCACTGCCTGACCGAGAAGGGCCGCGGCTACCAGCCCGCCCTCCAGGACGAGGCCGACCGCTTCCACGCCGTCGGCAAGATCCACCCGGACACCGGGCTGCCGATCGCCTCCTCCGGCGCCGACTGGACCTCCGTCTTCGGCGAGGAGATGGTCAGGCTCGGCGAGGAGCGCGAGGACATCGTCGCGATCACCGCGGCCATGCTCCAGCCCGTGGGCCTCGACAAGTTCGCCAAGCGGTTCCCCGAGCGGGTGTACGACGTCGGCATCGCCGAGCAGCACGGCGCCGTCTCCGCGGCGGGCCTCGCCCACGGCGGACTGCACCCCGTCTTCGCCGTGTACGCCACCTTCCTCAACCGCGCCTTCGACCAGGTCCTCATGGACGTCGCCCTGCACCGGTGCGGGGTGACCTTCGTCCTGGACCGGGCCGGCGTCACCGGCACCGACGGCGCCTCCCACAACGGCATGTGGGACATGTCGATCCTCCAGGTGGTGCCGGGGCTGCGGCTCGCCGCGCCGCGCGACGCCGACCAGGTGCGGGCCCAGCTGCGCGAGGCCGTCGCCGTCGAGGACGCGCCGACCGTGGTCCGCTTCTCCAAGGGCGCCGTCGGCCCCGCCGTGCCCGCCGTGGGCCGGGTCGGGGGCATGGACGTGCTCCGGGAGCCGGGCACCGACCGGCCGGACGTGCTGCTGGTCTCCGTGGGCGCGCTCGCCCCGATGTGCCTGGAGATCGCCGAGCTGCTGGACCGGCAGGGCATCTCCACCACCGTGGTGGACCCCCGCTGGGTCAAGCCCGTCGACGAGGCCATGGCCCCGCTCGCCGAGCGGCACCGGGTCGTCGTCACCGTCGAGGACAACAGCCGCGTCGGCGGTGTCGGCTCCGCGGTCGCCCAGGCCCTCAGGGACGCGGGTGTGGACGTGCCGCTGCGCGACTTCGGCATCCCGCCGCGCTTCCTCGACCACGCCTCCCGCGCCGAGGTGCTCGCCGAGATCGGGCTGACCGCGCCGGACATCGCCCGCCAGGTCACCGGGCTGGTCGCGCGGATCGACGGCCGGTTCGACCGGACCGCCGGCGCGGTGGACTCCGTGGAGTCCGCGCGCGACTAGAACGCGACCGGAAAACGCCCCCGCGGGCCGGTTCCACCGCTCCTCCCGGTGGCGGAACCGGCCCGTTTGCGTGAACCTGCCTGTGCCGGGGAATACGCCCCCCGACCCTCTCGATCATGTTGAGCCATATCGAGGCCTCACAAGGCGTGGGAGGCAGGAACGTGAGCAACGCGCTGTTCCGCACGAAGAACGTCGAGCAGTCCATCCTGGACACCGAGGAACCCGAGCATTCGCTCAAGAAGTCGCTGACCGCCCTGGACCTGACCGTCTTCGGCGTCGGTGTGATCATCGGCACCGGCATCTTCGTCCTCACCGGCACGGCCGCCAAGAACACCGCGGGCCCGGCCGTCGCCCTCTCCTTCGTCGTGGCCGGTGTCGTCTGCGCGCTCGCCGCCCTCTGCTACGCCGAATTCGCCTCCACGCTCCCCGTGGCGGGCTCCGCCTACACCTTCTCCTACGCCTCGCTCGGCGAACTCCCCGCCTGGATCATCGGCTGGGACCTGGTCCTGGAACTGGCGCTGGGCACGGCGGTGGTGGCGGTCGGCTGGTCCGGCTACATCCACTCGCTGCTCGACAACGCGGGCTGGCACCTGCCCGAGGCGCTCTCCGGCAGGGACGGCGCCCACGGCTTCGGCTTCGACATCCTCGCCGCGGCCCTCGTGCTGCTGCTCACCACGATCCTGGTCGTGGGCATGAAGCTCTCCGCGCGGGTCACCTCCGTGGTCGTCGCGATCAAGGTGGCCGTGGTCCTCGTCGTGATCATCGCCGGTGCCTTCTTCATCCACGGCGGCAACTACGACCCGTTCATCCCGAAGGCGCAGTCCGCGGAGGCCGGCGGCAACCTCAAGGCCCCCCTCATCCAGTTGATGTTCGGCTGGGCGCCCTCGAACTTCGGCGTCATGGGCATCTTCACCGCGGCGTCCGTGGTGTTCTTCGCGTTCATCGGCTTCGACGTCGTCGCCACCGCCGCCGAGGAGACCCGGCACCCGCAGCGTGACGTGCCGCGCGGCATCCTGGGCTCCCTGGTCATCTGCACCGCCCTGTACGTCGCCGTGGCGGTCGTCGTGACCGGCATGCAGAAGTACACCGCGCTGTCCGTGAAGGCGCCGCTCGCCGACGCGTTCAAGGCCACGGGGCACCCCTGGTTCGCGGGCCTGATCAGCTTCGGCGCGGCCGTCGGCCTGACCACGGTCTGCATGATCCTGCTGCTCGGCCAGTCCCGGGTCTTCTTCGCCATGAGCCGCGACGGGCTGCTGCCCCGGTTCTTTTCGCACACCCACCCGAAGTTCCGCACCCCGTACCGGTCGACCATCCTGCTCGGTGTGGTCATCGCGATCGTGGCCGGCTTCACCAGCCTGAGCGAACTGGCCGAGCTGGTGAACATCGGCACGCTCTTCGCGTTCGTCGTCGTCGCGATCAGCGTGATCATCCTGCGCAGGACCCGCCCGGACCTGCCCCGCTCCTTCCGAACCCCCTGGGTCCCGGTCGTCCCGATCGTCTCCGTGTGCGCCACGCTGTGGCTGATGCTCAACCTGCCCGCCGAGACCTGGATCCGGTTCGCCGTCTGGATGGTCATCGGCTTCTTCGTCTACTTCTTCTACGGCCTCTCGCACAGCCGCCTCGCCCGGCGCGAGGAGACCACGGCCGGCGCGGTCCCGCGCGAGCCGCGCGAGAAGGGGAAGTAGCGAGCCCCGCGGAAAGGGCGCAGGGCCGAAGAGGCCGGAGAGGCCGGGCCGCGCGGAAGGGGGAGGGCGGCCGGGCCGAGCGGAACGGGGAGCAGCCCCTCGGACTCCCGCTCCGGCCCCGTATGTCCCGCTTCGGCCGGGACCGCGGGGCCGGATAGCGTGCGGACCATGCTCGCCGCCCCGCCCGCCCCCGCACGGGCCACGGTCACCCGGACGGCGTACTGGGTGCGGATGCTGCCCCTCCTGGCCGCCCTGGCCTGCCTCACCCGGATCCCCTCCTTCGCCCGGCCGCTGTGGAACCCGGACGAGGGCTTCCTCGCCGTACAGGCCCGGCTGCTCGCCCGGGGCGGACAGCTGTACGAGACGGTCGTGGACCGCAAACCGCCCTTGCTGCCCTGGCTGTACCAGGCGGCGTTCGCGCTCTGCGGCTCCGGCTCCCTGACCCCGCTCAGGGTCCTCGCCGTCCTCGCCCAGCTGCTCACCGCCGTCCTGCTGGCCTCCCTGGCCCGCCGCCGCTGGGGCGACCGCGCCGGCCGCACCGCCGGGGTGCTGTACCTGCTGGTCTCGGTCGGGCTGAATCCGGAGGACGCGCAGGCCGCCACCTTCGAGGTGTTCATGCTGCCCTGGACGGTCGCCGCCCTGTGGTGCGCCGACCGGGGGCGCTGGGGCGCGGCCGGGGCCGCCGTCGCCGCCGCGTTCCTGACCAAGCAGACCGGCGGCGCGGTCCTGCTGCCGGTGGCCTGGCTGCTGCACCAGAGGGGCGGTACCCGCGCGGGCCTGCCACGGCTCGCGGCCGGATGCGCGGTCCCGGTGCTCGGCGCGGCCCTGGCGACGGATCCGGCCGGCTTCCTGTTCTGGACGGTGACCGGCTCCGCCGCCTACGCCTCCGTCACCGGCTCCGAACTCCACGTCCTGTCCCGCGCGCTGACCAACGCCGTGATCCTGGCGGTCGCCTCCGCGGGCCTGCTCCCGCCGGTCGTACGCGCCCTGCGCACCGCCCGCACCCCGGCGGCCGAGCTGTGGCTGTGGCTGGCCGCCTCGGCGCTCGCGGTGGCCGTCGGCTGCCACTTCTTCGGCCACTACTACCTGCAGCTCACCCCGCCGCTCGCCCTGCTGGCCACCGCCGCGCTGCACGTCCTGCCCCGGGAGCGGCACCTGGCCGCCGTCCTCACCTCGGCCGGCGCCTGCGCCCTCTTCCTCGCCTGGGGCCTTCTCGCCCCGCGCCCCGAACTCGCGCACGCCGAACGGCTGGCGGCGGCCCTCGCGCAGCGCACGGCACCCGCCGACCGGGTCCTCGTCTGGGGCATGCACCCGGAGACGTACTGGCTGGCCGGCCGCACCCCCGCCACCCGCTACCTCACCGCGGGCCTGCTCACCAACTACAGCGGCGGCCGGGACGGCCCCCGGGTCGGCGAGGAGTACGCCGTCGCCGGCACCTGGCCGGTCTTCCGCCGGGAGATGACCGCGCACGCCCCCGTCCTGGTCGTCGACGACTCCCGGGGCGAGCCGTACACCCCGGGCCGCCTGCCCACGCTGCGCCGGCTGCTGGCCGCCGGCTACGAGGAGGTGGCCCGGGTCGACGGGGCGGTGCTGTACGCCCGGGTGCCGGCCGGACAACGGGCCCGGCTCAGCCCAGGACCGTACGCGGCCCCGCCACCTCGGCCCCCAGCTCCGTCACCCGGCGGCGCAGTTCCCGGTCGGCGGTGACCACCAGGCGGGCCCGGCCGGGGCTCAGGGCGGCCAGCTCCACGATCCGGTCGTCCCCGCTGCCCGGCGCCGACTCCACCCGGACGCCGGGCACCGACGCCACGCCCCGGGCCGCGCCCTCGACCACGAGCACGATCTCCACCGGTCCGGCGTGCCCGGGCAGCCCCTCGCTCGCCAGCCGGTCCCGCAGCCGCTCGGCCGCGCCCCGGCGGTCCCGCCACCAGCCGTCGGGCCGGGAGCCGACGACGTTCGCGCCGTCCACGACGACGAGCAGCGGGGCGGGGGGCGGCGGGGCGTCCAGGGGGTCGGTCATACGGCAAGGTTCCCACGGCCCCGGGGGCGGGGCCCGGGACCCGGGGCCACCGTCGGGCGGCTTAAAGTGAACCGGTGAACGGCGACTGGCTCCTTCGCGGCCGAGACGGCCGGCTCAGTGTCTACCAGCTGTCGGGCGACGCCGTCCTGTGCCGGGCGGAGCGCGGCCTCGGCGGCCCCTGGTCCGCCCCCCGCAGGGTGGGCGGCGAGCAGCGGCTCCACTCCGTCCTGGCCGTCGGCCAGGGCGCCGACGGCTACGCGCATCTGGTCTCCTGGCGGCCCACCGTCAAGGGCGAGTCCGGACTGGTGCACTCCACGCACTTCCGCCCGCACCTGGCGGCCCTGGACTGGAACCCGGTCGGTCACCCGGACAAGAAGGGCGACCGGACCGGCACGCCCGCCGTCGCGGTGGACGCGCAGGGCCGCGCCCACGTCTTCGTCCGCAACAAGGGCGGCGGGGTGAGCATGCTCGCCCAGAAGGAGAAGGGCGGCTGGGAGCCCTGGCGGGACCTCGAGGGCGCGGAGGTCCAGGACGGACTCGCCGCCGTGACCGGGGAGTCCGGCCGGGTCGAGCTGTACGCGGCCGTCCCCCAGGGCCTGCTGTACTGGCGTCAGGAGCAGCCCGGCGCCCGGCCCGTGCTCCAGGAGGCGCTCCAGACCCCGGTCCGTCCGGGCACCCTGCGCGCGCTGGCCACCTCCCCGGACCGGACGACCGTCTTCTACACCGACACCTCCGGCGGCCTGTGCGCCTGGCGCCCGGGCGGCGAGCCGGTCACCCTGCTGCCCGCGGCCGGTTCCGGCCCGGTGTCGGCGGTCCGCTGCGAACTGGACGGCCACGACTGCACCCTGCTGGTCCAGCGGTCGGCGAGCCGCCGGGTCGCCTTCGCCGCGTACCCGACCGAACGGGAGTCGGCGGGCGCCTGGTGGGCCGAGTCGGGCCCCGAACTCCCCCTGGACGCGCTGGTGTCCCTGACGACGGACGCGGACGGCCGGGTGGTGGCGGCAACGTTGTCCCCGTCGACCGGACGGCTCCTGCTGACCCGGCGCAAGGACGAGCCGGGGCTGGCGCTGGAGGCGTGGCGCGAGGCCTGACCCCGCACGCGGAAGGGCCCCCGCCGCGGCGGGGGCCCTTCTCGGTGTCACCGGGTGTTACGCGGGCACGCTCGCCACGCCCGGAGCCAGGAACTTCTTGCCGTTCACACGCTCCGAGACGCCCTCACGGTCCAGGTACGGCGTGATGCCGCCCAGGTGGAAGGGCCAGCCGGCGCCCGTGATCAGGCACAGGTCGATGTCCTGGGCCTCGGCGACGACGCCCTCGTCGAGCATGAGCCCGATCTCCTGCGCCACCGCGTCGAGGACACGGTCGCGGACCTGCTCCTCGGTCAGCACGGCATCGCCCTGCTTGAGCAGCGCGGCGACCTCCGGGTCCAGCTCCGGCTTGCCGCTGTCGTAGACGTAGAAGCCGCGCTTGCCCGCCTCCACGACCGCCTTGAGGTTCGGGGAGACCTTGAAGCGGTCCGGGAACGCGCCGTGCAGCGTCTCGGAGACGTGCAGGCCGATCGCCGGGCCGACCAGCTCCAGCAGCACCAGCGGGGACATCGGCAGGCCGAGCGGCTCGATCGCCTTCTCGGCGACCTCGACCGGGGTGCCCTCGTCGATGACGTTCTGGATCTCGCCCATGAAGCGGGTGAGGATGCGGTTCACGACGAACGCCGGGGCGTCCTTGGTGAGGACCGCGGTCTTCTTCAGCTTCTTGGCGACGGCGAACGCGGTCGCGAGGGACGCGTCGTCGGTCTTCTCGCCGCGGACGATCTCCAGCAGCGGGAGGACGGCCACCGGGTTGAAGAAGTGGAAGCCGACGACCCGCTCGGGGTGCTTCAGCTTCGACGCCATCTCCGACACCGACAGCGAGGAGGTGTTGGTGGCGAGGATCGCGTGCGCCGGGGCGACCGCCTCGACCTCCGCGAACACCTGCTGCTTGACGCCGATCTCCTCGAAGACCGCCTCGATGACGAAGTCGGCGTCCGCGAAGCCCGCGGCCTTGTCCAGGACACCGGTCACCAGCGCCTTCAGGCGGTTGGCCTTGTCCTGGTTGATCCGGCCCTTGCCGAGCAGCTTGTCGATCTCGGCGTGGACGTAGCCCACACCCTTGTCGACGCGCTCCTGGTCGATGTCGGTCAGCACGACCGGCACCTCGAGGCGGCGCAGGAAGAGCAGGGCCAGCTGGGAGGCCATCAGACCGGCGCCGACGACACCGACCTTGGTGACCGGGCGCGCCAGGTTCTTGTCCGGGGCGCCGGCGGGACGCTTGCCGCGCTTCTGGACGAGGTTGAACGCGTAGATGCCGGCACGCAGCTCGCCGCCCATGATCAGGTCGGCGAGGGCCTGGTCCTCGGCGTCGAAGCCCTGCTGGAGGTCCTCGTTGCGGGCGGCGTCGATGATGTCCAGGGCGCGGTAGGCGGCCGGAGCGGCGCCGTGCACCTTGCCGTCCGCGATGAAGCGGCCCTTGGCGACGGCCTGGTCCCAGGCCTCGCCGCGGTCGATCACCGGACGCTCGACCGTGACGTCGCCCTTGAGCACCTGGGCCGTCCACAGCAGCGACTGCTCCAGGAAGTCGGCGCCCTCGAAGAGCGCGTCCGCGATCCCGAGGTCGAAGACCTGCTGGCCCTTGAGCTGCTTGTTCTGGTTCAGGCTGTTCTCGATGATGACCGAGACGGCCTTGTCGGCGCCGATCAGGTTCGGCAGCAGGGTGCAGCCGCCCCAGCCGGGGACCAGACCGAGGAAGACCTCGGGCAGGGAGAACGCCGGGATCGCCTTGGAGACGGTCCGGTAGGTGCAGTGCAGGCCGACCTCGACGCCGCCGCCCATCGCCGCGCCGTTGTAGTACGCGAAGGTCGGCACGGCCAGCTTCGCCAGGCGCTTGAAGACCTCGTGGCCGCCCTTGCCGATGGCGAGCGCGTGCTCGTGCTCCTTCAGCAGCTCGACGCCCTTGAGGTCGGCGCCGACGGCGAAGATGAACGGCTTGCCGGTGATGCCGACGCCGACGATGTCGCCGTCCGCGGCCTCCTTCTCGACCTGGTCGATCGCCGTGTTCAGGTTCGCCAGCGAGGCCGGGCCGAAGGTGGTCGGCTTGGTGTGGTCCAGGCCGTTGTCCAGCGTGATCAGCGCGAAGCGGCCGGCCCCGAACGGAAGGTCGAAGTGGCGTACGTGCGCGGACGTCACGACCTCGTCGGGGAACAGGTCCGAGGCCTGCTTCAGAAGCTCGGCGGTGGTGCTCACTTGTCCCCCTCGAAGTGCGGGTTCTCCCAGATGACCGTCGCGCCCATGCCGAAGCCGACGCACATGGTGGTCAGGCCGTAGCGGACGTGCGGCTGCTCCTCGAACTGGCGGGCCAGCTGCGTCATCAGCCGGACGCCGGAGGAGGCCAGCGGGTGGCCGAAGGCGATGGCGCCGCCGTACTGGTTGACGCGCTCGTCGTCGTCCGCGATGCCGTAGTGGTCGAGGAAGGCCAGCACCTGGACGGCGAAGGCCTCGTTGATCTCGAACAGGCCGATATCGGAGATGGACAGGCCCGCCTTGGCGAGGGCCTTCTCCGTGGCCGGGATGGGGCCGTAGCCCATGACCTCCGGCTCGACGCCCGCGAAGGCGTAGGAGACGAGGCGCATCTTGACCGGCAGGCCGTTCTCGCGGGCGAAGTCCTCGGAGGCGATGATCGAGGCGGTCGCACCGTCGTTCAGACCGGCCGCGTTGCCGGCGGTGACCCGGCCGTGCACGCGGAACGGCGTCTTCAGACCGGCCAGGCTCTCCAGGGTCGTGCCCGGGCGCATCGGCTCGTCCGCGGTGACCAGGCCCCAGCCGGTCTCGCCGGCCTCCGCGTTGGTGCGGCGCACCGAGATCGGCACGAGGTCCTGCTGGATCTTGCCGTTGGCGTACGCCTTGGCGGCCTTCTCCTGCGAGCGCACCGCGTACTCGTCCGCGCGCAGCTTGGTGATCTGCGGGTAGCGGTCGTGCAGGTTCTCCGCGGTCATGCCCATGAACAGGGCCGACTCGTCCACCAGCTTCTCGCTCACGAACCGCGGGTTCGGGTCGACGCCCTCGCCCATCGGGTGGCGGCCCATGTGCTCGACTCCGCCGGCGATGACGGCGTCGTAGGCACCGAAGGCGATCGAACCGGCGGTGGTCGTCACGGCGGTCAGGGCGCCGGCGCACATGCGGTCGATCGAGTAGCCGGGCACGGACTGCGGCAGACCGGCGAGGATGCCGGCCGTGCGGCCGAGGGTCAGGCCCTGGTCACCGATCTGCGTGGTCGCGGCGATGGCGACCTCGTCGATCTTCTTGGGGTCCAGACCGGGGTTGCGGCGCAGCAGCTCCCGGATCGCCTTCACGACGAGGTCGTCGGCGCGGGTCTCGTGGTAGATGCCCTTCGGGCCCGCCTTGCCGAACGGGGTACGGACGCCGTCGACGAAGACGACGTCCCTGACGGTACGAGGCACGATGGCTCTCCTCCAGATGCGGGATGGCACTGCTGCGTTGCGCTGAGCGCGCGCTCAGAACCCATGCTACTTATGAGTAACGTAGCTGCACAGTCCTGCCGGGGGGAGCGGTGAAGGTCACACCGCCGGCGGAGCCGCCGAGCCCCTCGGCGTCGGGACCGGAGCGGGCACCGCAGTACGAGCCCGGCCCCTCCCCGGTGATCACGCCGAACAGGGTACGGGCCACCTGTGCCCCGGACCCGTGCACGTCATGACCCCTCGCCGACGGCGCCGGATGGGTCAGCCGGCGCGGCTGCGAGCCGTCCCACGCCGGCGGCGACACGTCCGCCGGCACCCGCGACCCCGTCTCCGCCGCCGGCGACAGCCCGGCCACCGCCATGATGGCGATGTCGCACACGATCACCGTCGGCCCGTCGGACGGCGCGGCCGTGAGCGGGGACCGCGTCGCCCGCGCGCCCGCGTCCCCCGAGAAGTCGGTCGAGACCTGCCGTGCCCCGGCCGGCGCCAGAACCCCGCGGCCTCGTCGAACGCGGCGCCGCGGATACCGGTGTGCCCCAGGGCCGCGGCCCGCCGACCCGGGCGAGGGGGGCTGCCGGTGACCGCCGTCGGCCACCCCTCGCTGACCGGGGGGCTGACCTCGGTGTGGACGGACGACGCCACGGCCGCCACCGAGGCGGTGCGTACCTCGCGGCGCTGCGGCACCGGCGCGCGCACGTCGACCAGGATCGAGCCACCGACGTGCCGGCCCCGCCACCGCGCGTCCAGCAGCCCGGCCTCCTCGTCCGGGCTGCGCACCGGCCGGAGCAGCAGCGAGCAGGGGTGCTCGCTCAGCACGCTCTCCGCACCCGAGGGGAACTCCACGCAGGACGGTTCGAGGCGCAGCGTCCGGGGCCGGCCGGCTGACCGCCGGGCCCACCACGTCCACCCGCGCCCCGGCCGGCGACCGCGCGGGCCGGCGTGGACCGCGCGGCGGACGGGTCGGCAGTCCGCCGGCCGGCACGCGGAACGTGACGCGTTCGCCGGGCGCCTCTTCCTCTCCTCGCCCTGCCCCAGGATCTTGGCGTGATCTCGACGTCCCTGTTCCGCTTCCGCGGCCCTACGGCGCCCACGGGGAGGTCGCCTCGGCGGGAACGGTCCGGGTGATCCCGCCGACGCTGAGCGTCTTCCTCGCGCCGCCTAGGCGTCCTCGGCCAGCAGCGCGTCCACCAGCACCGGTGTCACCAGCTCCACCTGCCAGGCCCGCGCGCCGTGCCCGGCCAGCGCCGCCTCCACGGAGCCGGCGTCGACCACCTTCGGCGGCTCCCAGCAGATCCTGCGGACCGTGTCGGGGGAGATCACGTTCTCCTGGGGCATGTTCAGCCGCTCGGCGAGAGCGGTCACCCCGGCCCGCGCGGCGGACAGCCGGGCCGCGGCGGCGGGGTCCTTGTCGGCCCAGGCCCGCGGCGGCGGTGGACCGGTCACCGGCTGACCCGGCTGCGGCAGGGAGCTGTCGGGCAGGGCCTTGGCCCGGTCCACCGCGGCCTGCCACTGCTCCAGCTGGCGCCGTCCCATCCGGTGCCCGAACCCGTTCAGCCCGGCGAGGACGTGCACAGTGCCCGGCAGGGCCAGCGCGGCCTCCACGATGGCCGCGTCGCTGAGCACCTTGCCCGGCGACACGTCCCGGCGCTGGGCGATCCGGTCCCGCGTCAGCCACAGCTCCCGGACGACGGCGAGCTGCCGGCGGCGGCGCACCTTGTGCATCCCGGACGTCCGGCGCCAGGGGTCCTTCCTCGGCTCGGCGGGCGGCGCGCTCGCGATCGCGTCGAACTCCTGGAGCGCCCACTCCAGCTTGCCCTGCCGGTCCAGTTCCTTCTCCAGGGCGTCCCGCAGGTCGACGAGCAGCTCCACGTCGAGCGCGGCGTACCGCAGCCAGGGCTCGGGCAGCGGCCGGGTCGACCAGTCGACGGCGGAGTGGCCCTTCTCCAGGACGAAGCCCAGCACGCCCTCCACCATCGCGCCGAGGCCGACCCGGGGGAACCCGGCGAGCCGGCCGGCCAGCTCGGTGTCGAACAGGCGGGTCGGGACCATGCCTATCTCGCGCAGGCACGGCAGGTCCTGGGTGGCCGCGTGCAGCACCCACTCGACGCCGGACAGGGCCTCGCCGAGGCCGGACAGGTCGGGGCAGGCGACCGGGTCGATCAGCGCGGTCCCGGCGCCCTGGCGGCGCAGCTGCACCAGGTAGGCGCGCTGGCCGTAGCGGTAGCCGGAGGCGCGCTCGGCGTCCACGGCGACGGGGCCGGAGCCGGCGGCGAACGCGGCGGTAACCCGGGCGAGGCCGGCCTCGTCGGCGACTACGGGCGGGATGCCCTCGCGGGGTTCGAGCAACGGAGTCGGCGCCCCCGTCACAGAAGATCCGGCGTCGTCCGGAGGGGTGCCTCCGGTGATACGCAGGGAACTGTCTGCTGCGGTGTCTTGGGCGTCGGTCACCTGTCAAGGGTATCCGTGTGTGGACGGCGCCCGTCGACGGAACGTTCCGTCGACGGGCGCGGGAGGGTCGTAAACCAGTCAGATCGGGGCACGGGCCGGTTCAGCGGGGTGAACGCGGGATTCCGTCGAAAGGGGTATCGGGTGGGCTCAGTGGGGGAGGCCGCTCAGTGGATGATCCCGGTGCGCAGGGCCACGGCGACCATGCCGGCGCGGTCGCCCGTGCCGAGCTTGCGGGCGATGCGGGCGAGGTGGCTCTTCACGGTGAGGGCGGACAGGCCCATGGACACGCCGATCGCCTTGTTCGACTGGCCCTCCGCGACCAGCCGCAGCACCTCGACCTCGCGTCCGGACAGCTCGCGGTAGCCGCCCGGGTGGCTCGGGGCACCCGGGGGGCGGCGGTGCATACGGGCGGCGGCGCCGAGGGGCGCGGCACCGGGTCGGGTGGGGAGCCCGATGTTGGTGCGGGTACCGGTGACGACGTAGCCCTTGACGCCCCCGGCCAGGGCGTTGCGGACCGCGCCGATGTCGTCGGCGGCGGACAGGGCGAGTCCGTTGGGCCAGCCCGCGGCGCGGGTCTCGGACAGCAGGGTGAGGCCGGAGCCGTCGGGGAGGTGGACGTCGGCGACGCAGATGTCGCGCGGGTTGCCGATGCGGGGACGAGCCTCCGCGATGGACGAGGCCTCGATGACATCGCGCACGCCGAGCGCCCACAGGTGGCGGGTGACGGTGGAGCGGACGCGGGGGTCGGCCACGACCACCATGGCGGTCGGCTTGTTCGGGCGGTAGGCGACCAGGCTTGCGGGTTGCTCGAGGAGAACGGACACCAGGCCTCCTGGGTGGGGGACGGGGCCGGCTTGTGGGGAGGAAGCCGGGACGAACCGTGCTTTCAAGGTCACAGTCGTCTTCGGCAGCAAACTCGTCCGCCTTTAGAGAATGATCACGATCTAGTGAGTAACAATCTGTGCAATTCGGACACGCGATCGATCACCCGAAGATCGAGTCGGTTCGAGCGGGTGCGATTCGAGTACGGAAAGTGGCCGTATCGACAAAGAGATGGTCAACAGGGCGTTTCGCGGGTGACCGGTCAGCGCGACTGTGGACCGCGGCGCTGCGGCAGGGTCACCACCGACGCGTCCCCCGGACCGGCCGGCGGCAGGCCCGCCACCTGCGCCAGCAGATCGCACCAGGCGGCCAGGTGCGCCGCCGTGTCCGGCACCCCGCCGAGCCCCTCCCGCGGCGTCCAGGACGCCCGGATCTCGATCTGCGAGGCGGCCGGCCGCTCGGCGAGCCCCCCGAAGTAGTGCGAACTGGCACGCGTGATCGTGCCGCTCGGTTCGCCGTAGCCCAGCCCGCGCGCCCCCAGCGCCCCGGTCAGCCAGGACCAGCACACCTCCGGCAGCAGCGGATCCGCCGCCATCTCCGGCTCCAGCTCCGCGCGCACCAGCGTCACCAGCCGGAACGTGCCTCGCCAGGCCTCGTGGCCGGCCGGGTCGTGCAGCAGCACCAGCCGCCCGTCGGCCAGCTCCTGCTCGCCGTCGACCACCACCGCCTCCAGCGCGTACGCGTACGGCGCGAGCCGCTGCGGGGCGGGCGTCGGCTCCACCTCCACCTGCGGCCTCAGCCGACAGCCGCGCAGGGCCTCGACCGCGGTACGGAAAGCCGGCGGACCCGAGGCACCGGGGTGCCCGTCCGCCTCCTCGGTGTCCTTCACGTCGTCCGTTCCGTCAGCGCTGTCCGACATTCGTCCGTGAGCCGCAGCCATGCGGGGAAGAGTAAGGGGAAGCGGGGCCCGGTGCGGGGCAAGACACAGTCGGCGGCCCCGGGCGGTCGCGCTCCCGCGGCGTCCCGCACGCCCGGCGAGGACCGCTTTCGGCGGCATGCGAAACTTGGCCTCGTGACCGCCAACGAGACCCCGCAGCCGACAGCGACGTACGACAGCGCCTTCCTCAGGGCGTGCAGGCGCGAGCCCGTGCCGCACACTCCCGTGTGGTTCATGCGCCAGGCCGGCCGCTCCCTGCCCGAGTACCGCAAGGTGCGCGAGGGCGTGCCGATGCTGGAGTCCTGCATGCGGCCCGAGCTGGTCACCGAGATCACGCTCCAGCCGGTGCGCCGGCACGACGTGGACGCGGCGATCTTCTTCAGCGACATCGTGGTCCCGCTGAAGGCCATCGGTCTCGACCTCGACATCAAGCCCGGCGTCGGCCCGGTCGTCGAGCAGCCCGTCCGCACCCGCGCCGACCTGGCCCGGCTGCGCGACCTCACCCCCGAGGACGTCCCGTACGTCACCGAGGCCATCGGTCTGCTCACCCGCGAGCTCGGCGCCACCCCGCTGATCGGGTTCGCGGGCGCGCCGTTCACCCTCGCGAGCTACCTGGTCGAGGGCGGCCCCTCGCGCACGTACGAGAACGCCAAGGCGATGATGTACGGCGACCCCGAGCTGTGGGCCGACCTGCTGGACCGGCTCGCCGACATCACGGCCGCCTTCCTGAAGGTCCAGATCGAGGCCGGCGCGAGCGCCGTCCAGCTCTTCGACTCCTGGGCCGGCGCACTGGCTCCGGCGGACTACCGGAGCTCGGTCATGCCCGCCTCCGCGAAGGTCTTCGACGCGGTCGCCGGGTACGGCGTCCCGCGCATCCACTTCGGCGTGGGCACCGGCGAGCTGCTGAAGCTCATGGGCGAGGCCGGCGCGGACGTCGTCGGCGTCGACTGGCGCGTCCCGCTGGACGAGGCCGCCCGCCGCGTCGGCCCCGGCAAGGCGCTCCAGGGCAACCTGGACCCGACCGTCCTGTTCACCGACAAGGACACCGTCGCCGCCAAGGCCCGCGAGGTGCTCGACGCCGCCGCCGGTCTGGAGGGCCACGTCTTCAACCTGGGCCACGGCGTCATGCCGAACACCGACCCGGACGCACTGACCCGGCTCGTGGAGTACGTCCACACCGCCACCGCGCGCTGAGCCGCCGGCCGGCTCACCAGGAGTAGTGGGGCCGCGCGCGCCTGCCGAACAGCAGGCCGGGCGGCTCCGGCGGGGGCGGCGTACCGGGCTTGAGCGGCCAGGCGAGCAGCATGCCGGCCACGAAGCCGACCACGTGCGCCGCGTACGCCACCGTGCCCGCGCCGGACACCCCGTGGCCGGACGAGTACACCGCCTGGAGTCCGAACCAGAAGCCCAGCACCAGCCACGCGGGCAGGCGCAGCGGCAGGAACACCAGGAACGGCACCAGGACCCACACCCTGGCCGTCGGGTACAGCACCAGATAGGCGCCGAGGACCCCGGCGATCGCGCCCGACGCGCCGATCAGGGGGGCGCCGGAGGTGTCGTTGAGCAGCGCGAAGCCGTAGCCGGCCGCGTAGCCGCAGACGACGTAGAAGAGGAGGTAGCGGATGTGGCCCATCCGGTCCTCGACGTTGTTGCCGAAGATCAGCAGGAAGAGCATGTTGCCCAGCAGGTGCAGCCAGCCGCCGTGCAGGAACATCGCCGTGAACACCGACAGCGCCGGGGACTTGTCGTAGCCGGGCGGCGCCACGACACAGCCCGGGCCGTGCGGGCCGACGCCGATGGCCCCGGTCGGCACCGTCCGGGGCATCTGATGGTGGATCAGTTCCCGGGGGACGGCCGCGTAGTGGTCCATGAAGGCCTGCAGGTGGCACAGCTGGACCAGATCGCTGCTGCCGGCCACGGAACCGGCTATGCCGGGCGTGGTGAGGAACACCAGCACGTTGGCGGCGATGAGCGCGTACGTCACCCAGGGCGTGCGGCGCACCGGGTTCACGTCATGCACGGGGATGACCACACAGGAGTAGTGCCCGCGATCGGCCGTGCGAATCGGTGAACACCGCCGGGCGGGCGCGCGTATCCCTTCTCAACCGACGTGAGGATCAGGCGATGACGAACGCTCCGCAGCTTCCGGCGATGCACGCCCTGCCCGACGGCGAGGCCGAGCTGTCTCTGGTGGTACGGCTTCCCTGGGAGGATGTCGCGCGGCTCGGCCAGGAGGCGGGGCGGCTCGCCTCGCAGATGCAGCGGCCCGTGACGCTGGACGAGGCGGTGAGCTACCGGCTGCGGTCCACCCGCCCCACGGCCACCCACGCCAAGCCCTCCGGGGAGCAGCCGGCGGCCGTGTCCTCGGCGGTCACGTCGCTCCCGCGGATCAGCGGGACGGCCTAGTACTGCAACGGTGTGTGCCGTGACGGATGGCCAGGTCGGTCGTTGGTGTTGTTATGGGTGGGGACCTTGCTGATGTCAGGTTGTGGGCGGGTGAACTGGAAGCTGTGCATGAGCGGTTCGTGCACCGTTTCAGCGCGTGCACCTGACCTGCTGCCGTGCGCACCGCGCGGCTTCCACGGCCGGGCGTCGGAGCTCGCAGCACTGACGCGGGCCACCGCGGGCGAGGTCCCGGTCTGCTTGGTCGTCGGGGCCGCCGGGGTCGGGAAGACCGCCCTGGTCCTGGGCTGGGCCCGCCGCGACCCCGCCGGCCTCGCCGACGGGCGCCTCTATGCCGACCGAGCGGCTTGAGCGACATGGGCGAGCCGACCGCAGTCGAGGTGCTGCGCGAGTTCTTGGCGGCCTTGGGCGTGCCGCCTGAGCGGATACCGGAGTCGAGAACGGTGCGGCCGCACTGTTTCGGTCGCTGGCCCCCGACCGCCGGCTGCTGGTCGTCCTCGACAACGCCCGCGAGTCCATCTTGACGGTGGAGATCATCGGGCCGAGACAGGCGGCGCTTCCCACGCCGGTGGAGAACTGCGCCGTGGGCTCGGCGGTGACCGAGTCGCCCGGCACACCCCCACGCCGGCAGGGGAAACGGGCCCGGTGCGTGCTGGCCGACCCCAGCCTCCGGCACACCCTCGCGCCGGCAGGGGACTGCGGTCGGCCTGGCGACCGGGCAGCGCAGCGGCCGCCGACAGGACCGTAGCGGCCCGGCGGACGGGGCAGCGGCGCGCCAACGGCGACCGGCGGCGGCCCGGGGCCGCCCGCGGCCGCCACCGGCCGCGGCAGACCCCCGCCGTCACAGGGCCGACCCTGGGGAAGCCTGACGGCTGACGCGTTGCCCGTTCGTCACAGGTAGTGGCGGGCGAAGATACCGGCCACCAACTCGCGTCGGCTGTGCAGGCCGGTCTTGTCGAACACCGACTTGAGGTGGTCCTGAACCGTGTGCGGGGACAGCCCGGCGCGGCGGGCGATGTCCGCGGTGGAGTGCCCGCGCAGAACCAGCCCGGTGACGTCTCTCTCGCGCGGTGTCAGCCCGTAGGCCGCGGCGATCAGCCCGAAGTGCTCGCCGGAACCGGCCTTCTCGACGACCACGGCGGTGTGGGCCCCCGTCGTGTCGGAGCAGCCGAGACACCAGGCGTGCAGCCGCACGCGGCCATGGGCACGGCTGTGCATCCAGGAGGTGCGGGTCCCCGGCGCGTCGGGCGCCTGGACCGCGGCCGCCATGGCGTAGACGGCAGGAGGCAAACGATCGTCCGCGGACGGAGCCGCGTCGTCGGCCGGTTCGCCGGCCAGGCCCTCGAACCACATGTCCGCGGTGGGGGTGCGGTGCACCACCCGGTACTCCCCGTCCAGCAGTACCAGACCCGGTGCCGCCGCCGACGCACCGGCCTCGGCGAGCCGGGTCAGGTGCAGCCGGCGCAGTACGGAGCCGAGCGGCTGAGCGAGCGAGGCCGCCACGGCCAGGTCGGACGGGGCGAAGGCGGGCGCGTCCTGCGCGCGCCCCATGATCAGCGCGCCCCATGCTCCGTGCCGGTCACGCAGCAGCACCCTCAGTTCGTCCCGGAACCCCAGTGGCCGCATGATGTCCCGGTAGCGCGGGCTGCGTTCGAGACGGCCGCCCATCTCGCGGCTCAGCAGGCCCACGGGCGTCGCCCTGGTCGCCAGCTGGGACAGGTCGTTGGCGTCACCCTCCCGGTACTCGATGTCCAGCATGCGCGGCATCATGGACGGCGGCAGTGCGTCGCGGTAGTCGCCGCCGGTGTTCATCAGGGTCTGCGGATCCACGGTCACACCGGCGCAGATGTCGAACCGCAGCGCCGGACGCGTGACCCGTCTGACCTTCTCGAAGAACTCCTCGACGGTCCGCGCGGACCGCGCCGCCCGTAACGCCGCGTCCGTGACACGACCCGCGCGTAAATCTCCCCCATTGCGCTTCATGGCTCCAGGCTAGCGGCCAGTATCGCCGACGGGCGTTGTTCGCGCAGGTGGCAGCCATGGCTCCGGTTGCCGCGCCCGGAGGAACCGGGAACGGCGGCGGACCCGGACGGCCGGTGAACCAGGTGACCCGCCCAGGCGTGCCGTCAGCGGTCGCTGTGCAGGGTGGGTTGAGCCTCGCCTCGTCCTTGCCGTCGTTCTCGCTGCGCTGCGCAGAGTGATCTCACTGAGCCTGGGCATCTGCCCGGCCGGGACGTAGCGGTTGCGGTCCAACCCCTCGTCGAGGTCGGTGCTGGTGACGTTCATGCCCTCGTACAACCGCGGCGTCACATAGATCATGACGCCGCCGAAGGCGCCCGTTCGGGCGGACACGCAGCCGCTCGGCTGTGAGGTCGAGGGCTCCCACGTCGGCGCGCGACTCCCACAGGGCCCGCAGCGGCGTCAGTCGATCGCCTCCGGTCGGCCGGGCTCCGCATCCTGGTCTTGACGCTCGGAGTCGGCCGGCTCGGGCACGAAAAGCTGCTTCAGTATCCCCGCCCGCTGGTGAGCGACGACGTCGTACGCCCAGCCGCGCGTGGTGACGGTGAAGCGCGACTTCCAGCGGACCGCAGCTCCGGCGAGGACGGCCCGTTCGTACTGCAACGGCACGAGCGCGGCATCTCCCACTTCCCCGGGCCCGGGTCCGAAGACAGGGGCTCAGCGGGTGCACTCGGGTCGGCTGGCGGCTGTCGGTCGGGGGCAGTGAGAGGGGGGAGCGGCGGCGGTCGGAGGCGAGGTCGGGCAGTGCCCAGCGGGGCGGTGTAGACACCTCAGGCTCCTAACTCGTCAAGCGGCGGTCCCTACCCCGCTGTGTAGCCTGCCGATCTGTTCGAACGGGATGGGGGTGGGGCATGAAGACGCTGGTGGAAGGGGCCGTCACAGAGACACTTCGTGACGGGGGTGACGAGGCGGTCCGCCTGTATGCCGCCGCCTGCGCCGAACGTATGGCGCCACTGTTCGTGGGTCTGCGGGCGGACGCGCCGGGGCGAGAAGCCGACCTGGACTTCTATGTGGAGTCCGTACGCGCTCTCTGGCATGCCGACCGGCCGCTCGCCAACGCCGCTCAGGGCGTGCGCCGGCTGGAGCGGTTCCCAGAGCTTCAGCCGAGCGAGGAGGGGATCACCGACATCGCCGACACCTACGCCTTCTTCGCTGCCCTCTGCCTACGGTATGCCCTCCTGGCCCACGGCTCGGGAAACGCTGACGACGCGGTGTCCTGTGGCCACACGGCGCTCACCGCAATGGGAATGCTCGACCAGAACGTGGCAGGTGCTGGCTTTCTCGCCGAGGAACAACGGCTCCAGTCCCTTTCGCTGCGCGCTGACGCCTCACGCCTGCGGGACGCGAGCGTCACGGCAGGGCGGGAGAGGTTTCGTGCTGTGATGGGCCGCCTGCCTCGCTAACCATGCTCCTGACCGCTGCCGACGAGATGCGGCCCTGGTTACTGAGGTTGAACTCGTGTTGTCGTGCCGTCGGTCAGACGGGTCCGATGGTCAGGCCGGTCTTGGCGAGGCCAGCCGCCTATGAGGTCGCTGCGGTACTGGATGTGTCGTAGGCCGCCTCGGATGCGCTGGATGAGGTGTTCGGGAGCGCGGAAGGCGACGTTGGAGAGCCCGCCGCGTCGGAGGAGGGACCAGTTCCCTTCGACGGGGTTGAGGTCGGGTGCGTAGGGCGGCAGGTAGTAGATGGTCAGCCAGTCCCGGGATGCGGCGAACTCACCAGGTCGGTGGCCTTGTGGACGTTGAGGTCGTCCGGGTGAGTATCGTGCTGGCCTTTCACCGAGCGGGGGTGCGGCGTGGGTGGGCGTCCAGGGCGGCCTGCCGCCACAGCCTGCCAAGCGGTACTTGGGGCATGCTCAGCGGGGTGGCGAGCCGGAGACGATCTCCCCGCGCGGATAGAGGTCGGTCCCCGCGTAGGAGTCCGGACAGTCTCGACTTCGCCAGGGGCACCTCGATGCTGAGGTCACCCTCAGAGGTTGGTTCCACTGGCGGGATGGGCCGAGCGCCCGGCCCGATGATCTCGGAAACCGGGCGCTGGGCGCTTGCGGCCTGACGCGTCGGCGGTGGCGCGGCTCCGTCTCCGCGCCGCTGACGTGCGTTGCGTTGCGTGGGACCGGGCGTCGGCCCGTTGCTCAGCAGCGGTTCGCGGTGCCGGTGGACCAGAGCGGGTGGGTGATGTCGCGGTAGATGGCGAAGTTGCCATCGTTACTGATCCGCGCGAACGTCGCGCCCCGACCCCAGGTGCCGGAGTCCCAGATCGGGATGTCCTCCTTGGTGTACACGACGAGGTTACCGTCGCCCTGGAAGACGGCGTAGGCACCGGGATTGCCGTCGGTCGCGGTGTCCCACAGGTACTTGCCCGCAGGCGTGGTGCAGTAGAGGACGAGGTTGCCGTCCCCCTGCATGATCAGGTAGCCGCGGTCCGACTGGTAGTGGTCGTCGGGGTTGAAGCGGAAGCCGGGCTTGAAGTAGATGTTGGCCGCCTGCGCGGGCGAGGCGCTCGCCATGGCGATGCCAACCACCGCGAGACATGCGGTGAGCATGGTCATGAGTTTTCTTCGGAGCGGCAACGGTACCTCCTGGGGCGGGGTTTCCGGTTGGTTGCGTCACCGGCGTCGGCTGACGTCGCCGGCCTGTCCTGATACTGACGACGGCGCAGCAGGTACTCCATCCCAGAAATCTGGGGGGTGCGCACAGGGCGGGGGCGTTCAGTCCCCCGGGGCACCCGTCAGGGGCGAGGGGGCCGATCCCCCGTCGGCGCCGCGCGCCGGTCGGTGAGGACAGCTCGCACTGCAACGGTGCTTGCCGTGACTGGTGGCCAGGTCGGTCGTTGGTGTGGTTATGGGTGGGGACCTTGCTGATGTCAGGTTGTGGGCGGGTGAACTGGTCGCTGTGCATGGGCGATTCGGGCACCGTTTCAGCAGGCCGGAGCCCCGGGAGTCGGCACTGGCCCGGATGCGGTGCCTGATCGCTCCGCTGCAGCGGAAGAATGGCTGGACACTGGCGGAGGAAGCCGGCCACGCAGGCCCGGACCGGATCTGAAGAAGGGCACGTGGTCGGCGGGGATGCAGCGCCAGTAATCCGGAACCGCGGGGCGGAGGAGAACTGGCGGGTCGGTGTCTTCCTCGGCTATGCCACCGACCGTGGCCGGACACTGATCGACCGGGCGTCTTTGTCTCCACACCTCCTGGACCGACGATCGCGAACGATGCCGCCGGGCCGGCATCGGCGACGAGGTCGCCTTCGAGACCAAGGTGGCCATGGCCAAGGCGATGGTCCGCCGGGCGATCGCGGACAAGATCCCGTTCCGGTGGGTGACCGCGGATGCCGCACGCCGGCCCACACCCGTCGAGTACATCCTGCACCGGTCGACCTTGCGGTGCCGACGACAACACCAGGCCCGCGCCAGCCACTACAAACGACGCTGACACAGCCTCTGAACTGGCCCCAGTCACCACAAACACCGTTGCAGTACTAGGTGTGCCGCGTCCCGCGGGGGCGGCGCTCAGCGGTCGCGGTACCACTCGGCCAGAAGGAATGCGAGGTCGAGAGCCTGCGAGTGGTTCAGTCGCGGGGCGCATGCCGTCTCGTACCGCCTCGGCAGCGCCTCCTGCGTGACGGCGGTGCTGCCGCCCAGGCACTCCGTCACGTCGTCGCCGGTGAGTTCCAGGTGGACGCCCCCGGGATGCGAGCCCAGCGCACGGTGTACGTCCACGAACCCGCGCAGTTCGTCGGCGATCCGGTCGACGTGCCGTGTCGTGTGGCCGCTGTCGGTGACGAAGGTGTTGCCGTGCATGGGGTCGCTCACCCAGCACACGGGTGCCTCCTCGGAGGCGGCCTTCTCCACCAGCAGCGGCAGCAGGTCCCGCACGCGCTCGGCGCCCATCCGCACGATGAACGTCAGCCGCCCCGGCTCGCGGTCGGGATCGAGGCGGTCGACGTACCGCAGCACGGTGTCCGCCGTCGTGCCCGGACCCAGTTCGACGGCGACGGGGTTGCTGATCCCCGCGAAGTACTCGATGGGGGGCCCGCCGGGCCGGCGGGTGCGTTCCCCGATCCACAGCAGATGCCCGCTGGTGGCGTACGCCTTCCCGGTCAGGGGATCGGTACGGGTGAGCGGCCGCTCGTAGTCGAGGAGAAGCCCCTCGTGGCTGACGTAGAAGTCGGCGGCGGCCAGCCTGCGGGTGTCCCCTCCGCACGCCCGCACGAAGGCCAGGGCCCGCTCGATCTCGTCCGCGAGCCGCTCGTAGCGCTGCCCGCCGGGTGAGGTCGCGACGAACGCCCGGTTCCACGCGTGCACCTGGACCAGGTCGGCGAAGCCCCCGGAGGTCAGCGCGCGCACCAGGTTCAGCGTCGTCGCCGATGTCTCGTACATGCGCAGCAGGCGCGCTGGGTCGGGGGTGCGCTCCCGCTCGGTGGAGGCCGCCCCGTCGACAGCGTCGCCCCCGTACGACGGCGGCCGGATGCCGCCGCGCCGTTCGGACGGCCGGGAGCGGGGCTCGGCGAACTGCCCCGCCATCCGCCCCACCTTGACCACCGGCATCGATGCCCCGTGCATCAGGACGACCGCCATCTGCAGCAGGGTGCGCAGCGTGCCGTCGACCGACTCCGGCGTCGCACCGGCGAACGTCTCCGCGCAGTCGCCGCCCTGCAGCAGCACCGCCTCACCGCGGGCGACCGCGCCGAGCCGGGAGCGCAGCGCCTCGCACTCCGCCGCGAACACCAGCGGCGCCGCCTGCGCCAGTTGCCCGGTGACCTCGCGTAACCGTGCCCCCGGGCCGGCCGGGCCGCCGGCCGGCCGGTGACGTCGTCTTCTCCCGCGCGCCGGGCACTGCGGGGGCGTGGTCCGGGCTCATCGCGGGTCCTTCGATGTCGCTTCGGTTGTTTCCGGAGGTCTTCACGTCGCCCTCCCTCGGCCGTGGCACCCCACTCCAATTCCCGCGGGCTTTTCCCGTCAAGTTTCCGCCCGTTTGGACCGGCCGCACGCCCTGGAATTGGTCTGGTCGCCTGCGCCGCGCCTCTGATTCGCTGTTCGCGGCACCCACCCGCTCGCGCCGTCGGACGAAATACGGCGGAGCCGGGGGGCCGGTGAGAACAGCGCGAAAACCGAGGGGAATCACACGATGGCGCGCAGCGCACCGATTCACGTACGCGTCACCGCGTGCGGACTGCCGGCGCACGACCCGCTCGATCTCTACGAGGAACTGCGCCGCACCCACCCGGCCGAGGACGTCTTCCTCCTGGAGAACGCCTCGGGCTCCGGACGCGACCCCGACCGGGCCGTCGTCGGCTGCGGCCGGCTGCTGGACGTACAGGTCCTGCCCGACGGCCCGCAGGGGGTGACCGTCCGCGTCGTGGGCGAACCGGCGCTGGTCCGTGCCCTGCTCGAGCAGGGCCGTGCCCTGGGCCTGACCGTCGGCACCGGTTCCGCGGCGGCCGACGGGCGGGGGCTCTCCGCCGCGCTGCGCGCCGAGCGGTCCGATCAGCTCTGGGCGTTCCTGGAAGCGGCCCGCGGCGATCTGTTCGAGGTGCGCACGGACCTGTCCCCGCACGGTTTCTCCTTCGGCTTCCTGACGAGCCTCGCCTACGAGTCGACCTGGCACATGGAGGACCTCGGCGAGCGGACCAAGCCCTCGCGGGGCCCGGACATCACGCTCACCCTCTTCCGGCACACGGTGTGGTACGACCGCACCGACGGCACGGTCAGCGCCCTGCGGGCCGACAGCGAGGAGTTCGTCGCCCGCCAGGACCCCGGGCTGTGGGAACCCGCGGAGCGTGCCGCCCGGCGGGAGGGCGTGCCGCCGGTGCCGGAGGCGCCCGAGCCGCTGTCGGTGCGCGACAGCGTGGACCGGGCGACGTTCCTGCGCTGGGCGGAGCGCTGCCTGGAGCACATCAGGGTCGGGGACATCTACCAGATCCAGATCGGCCACCGCATCGACGTCCGCTCCGCCCTGACACCGGAGGCGGTCTACCGGCGGCTGCGCGCCCGCAACCCCTCGCCGTACATGTATCTCGCGCCACGCGGCGACACCCTGCTGATCGGGGCGAGCCCCGAGCTGTTCTTCCGCATCGAGGACGGCGAGATCGCCATGCGTCCCATCGCGGGCACCGCCCCGCGCGGCGGGGACGACGAGGAGAACGAGCAGCGCGTCAAGGAGATGCGGGAGAGCACCAAGGAGCAGGCCGAGCACATCATGCTCGTGGACCTGTGCCGCAACGACATCGGCCGGGTCAGCCGGCCGGGCACGCTGCCGGTGGAGCGGCTGATGGAGGTGGAGGCCTACTCCCACGTCTTCCATCTGGTCTCCACCGTCAGGGGGCGCCTCGCCGACGGGGTCACCGCCTTCGACGCGGTCCGGGCCACCTTCCCCGCGGGCACCATGACCGGCGCGCCGAAGATCCGCGCGATGGAGATCATCGACGAGCTGGAGCGCGAGTCGCGGGGCGGCTACGCGGGAGCGGTGGGTCTGCTGGACGTGCGCGGCTGGAGCGAACTGGCCCTGTGCATCCGCACGATCGAGTACGACGGCGCCGCCTACGCCACACAGAGTTCCGCCGGGCTGGTGGCGCAGTCCGATCCCGCGGCCGAGTGGCGCGAGACGCTGGCGAAGATGGGGGCGGCCTACTGGGCGCTCACCGGAGGGGAACTGCTGTGACGAAGGTCCTGCTGATCGACGCGTACGACAGCTTCGTGCACATCATCGACCAGTACCTGCGCGCCCTGGGCGCCCGGACGGAGGTGGTGCGGTCACGGAGCAGGACACCGGAGGAGCTGGCCGCTTCGGCCCCGGACGCCGTCGTGCTCGGGCCCGGGCCCGGCCACCCGGCCGACTCCGGCCATGTCGAACTCGTCCATCGGTTCGCGGGCAGCGTGCCCCTGCTCGGGGTCTGCCTGGGGCACCAGGCGATCGCACTGGCCCACGGCGGCCGGATCGAGGTGGCGGAACAGGTGATGCACGGCCGCACCAGCGTCGTACGACACGACGGCGCCGGCCTGTTCGAGGGGCTGGGCAACACGCTGGAGGCCACCCGCTACCACTCCCTCGTCGTCGCCGAGCCGCTGCCCGAGCCGCTGGTGACGACCGCGGTCGATGTCGACCACGGCCATGTCATGGCACTGCGGCACCGCTCGCTGCCCGTGGCCGGGGTGCAGTTCCACCCGGAGAGCATCCTGACCACGGGCGGCCTGCGGATCTTCGAGAACTTCCTCGCGACGGCCCGGGCGCCGGTCACCGCGGGCTGAGGACCGCACCCAGCTCCCGCAGGGCCTCGGCCACCGCGGACAGCGGGAGATGGGCGTGGCCGACGACCACTGCGGGGGTCTCGCGACGGGGTACGGCCGCGAACGCCGCACCGCCCCGCAGCAGGACCCCGCGGCGCAGCGCGCCGGCGACCAGCACCGCCTCGTCGGTGCCGGCGGGCAGACGGACGTAGGCGTGCAGACCCGCGGCGGCCCCGAGCACGCTCGCGCCCGGCAACCGGGTCCGCACGGCCTCCTCCAAGGCACGTCGCCGGGCGGCGGACCGCTCCGTGACCCGGCGCAGGTGCCGGTCGAACAGCCCGCTGCGCAGCAGGTCCGCCAGGGCGAGCTGGGTGAACGACTCGGTGCCGAGATCGTGCCCGGCGCGGACCCGCAGCAGCCGGCGCAGCAGGTCCTCGGGGGCGGTCAGCCAGCCCAGCCGCAGTCCGGGGTCGAGGACCTTGCTGGCGGTGCCGGCGTAGATCACCCGGTCGGGGTCCAGGCGTTGCAGGGCCAGGGGACGGGGGAGCCGGTCGTCGTACCAGAGGCCGCCGTCGTAGTCGTCCTCGATCACCCAGCCGTCGACCGCGCGCGCCCACCGGACGAGCGCTTCCCGGCGCCGTGCGGACAGCACCGCGCCGGTCGGGAACTGATGGGACGGGGTGACCAGGACGGCGCGCGCCCCGGTCGCCGCCAGGGCGTCCACGTCGATGCCCTCCTCGTCCACCGGCACCGGCACCACACTCATGCCGTTGTCCTGGACGAAACGGCGCTGCCCGGCGTGGCACGGGTCCTCCACGGCCAGCTCCGTGATGCCCGTGGCGGGCAGCGCGGCGCACAGCAGGGCCAGGGCCTGCGCGAACCCGCCCACCACGAGCACGGTGCCCGGCGTGGCCCGCACCCCGCGCAGCCGCCCCAGGTGGCAGGCGAGTTCGACGCGCAGTTCCGGCGCTCCGGCCAGCGGCGGATAGGAGGTGCCGCGCGGCCGGGGAGCCTGCAGGACGCGCTGGTAGGCCGTCAGCCACTCCCGGCGCGGCACCCCGGGGGCGTTGTGCCCGCCGGTGCGCAGGTCCCAGCGGACGGCGGGCACCGGGCCCTCGTCCAGCAGGGCCGGCACCACCGCGTCACGGGAGAGGTGCCCCGTCACCCGGGTTCCCGCACCCCGTGCGGCCTCCAGGAACCCCTCCGCGGTGAGTTGCGCGTACGCCTCGACGACCACGCTGCGCGAGACGCCGAGGTCCTCGGCGAGCCGCCGGGTGGCCGGCAGCCGGGTGCCCGGGTGCAGGACTCCCTGCCGGATTTCCCGTTTGATGAATTGCTGTATCTGCGCGGTGAGGGATTCACCGTGTTCCCGGGAGATGGGCACCGCCAGGTGCAGGGGCACACGTCCTCCTTTCCGATGCGACGCTTTCCTGTTTCTCTCGGCATTTCACCGCGGGAGGCTCCGTGCTTTCGGTCGTGCGGAATTGGACCGTTCAGCCGCCGGGGAATTGGTCTGTCGAAGCGGGCCCGGCCCGCACACACTGGGCGGCGACACACATCCGGTGCCGACGAGGAGAATTCCCGTGACCGCACGGCCGAACGTCCGCGACTGGCCCACCCTGATCGAGATACTGCTCGCGGGTGGCGACCTCACGTCCGACGACACCGACTGGGCCATGGAGAGGATCATGTCGGGCGAGGTCGGCTCCGCGGCGCTGTCCGGGCTGCTGATCGCGCTCCGGGCCAAGGGCGAGACCGTCGAGGAGGTGGAGGGCCTGACCCGGGCGATGCTCCGCAACGCGCTGCCCCTGCGTGTGACGGGACCGGTGCTGGACATCGTGGGCACCGGGGGCGACGGCTCGCACAGCGTCAACATCTCCACGATGTCGGCGATCGTCGCCGCGGGAGCCGGGGCGCGCGTGGTCAAGCATGGGAACCGCTCGGCGTCCTCCACCTGCGGCTCCGCGGACGTACTGGAGGAACTGGGCGTGGTGCTCGACCTGCCGGCCCACGAGGTGGCCGAGGTCGCCGACGAGGCGGGCATCACGTTCTGCTTCGCTCCCCTCTTCCATCCGGCGCTGCGGCACGCCGCCGCACCGCGCCGGGAGCTGGGGGTGCGCACCGTGTTCAACCTGCTCGGGCCGCTGGCCAATCCGGCCGCCCCCACCGCGCAGGCCGTCGGAGTGGCGTCCGCCCAGGCACTGCCGCTGGTGGCCGGGGTGCTGGCCCGGCGGGGGGTGTCCGCACTGGTCTTCCGCGGCGACGACGGTATGGACGAGCTGACGGTGACGACGACGTCCCGGGTGTGGACCGTGCACGGCGGACAGGCCAGGGAAGAGGTCCTCGACCCCCGTGACCTCGGCCTCCGCCCGGCGACCCGTGACGACCTGCGCGGCGGTGACCGCGCGTACAACGCCCGGGTGGCCCGCGAGGTCCTGAACGGGGCGCGGGGGCCGGTGCGCGACGCGGTGGTCCTGTCCGCCGCCGCGGGCCTGGCGGCGCTGCGGCCCTCGTCCGCCGCGCTGACCGAACGCCTCGCGGACGGGATGCGCCAGGCGTGCGAGGCCATCGACTCGGGTGCGGCCGCCGGTGTGCTGGAGCGCTGGGCCGCCGTCACCGGGAAGCGGGCCGGAGTGCGGTGAGACGGCCGGGCCCGCCCGGGCCCGGTCCGCCGCCCGGTGTCCGGGAGCCCCGCCGGGCTCCCGGACACCGGTGTCACGGCACGGCGTCTCATACCGGGGTACGGTCCGTGCCGTGTTCCGGCGCGCCGGGCATCGGAGCGCGCCGTCCGGCGGCGACGAGCGCGGCCACCGCCGCGCACGGGTCGTCGCCGGTGACCACCGAGGTGCCGACCAGGATCGCGTCGGCGCCGAGCGCGGCGTAGCGGGCCGCGTCGCCCGGGCCGCGCACCCCGGACTCGGCGATCCGCACGACGTCCTCGGGAAGCCGGGGCGCGACGCGCCCGAACACGTCGGGATCGATCCGCAGGGTCCGCAGGTCCCGGGCGTTGACGCCGACGACGCTCGCCCCGGCGGCGAGCGCTCGCTCCGCCTCCGCCTCGTCGTGCACCTCGACCAGAGCGGTGAGGCGGGCCTCCGCCGCCACGGCGAGCAGCTCGGCCAGCCGCCCGTCCTCGAGGGCGGCCACGATGAGCAGGACCAGGTCCGCGCCGTGCGCCCGGGCCTCCCACACCTGGTAGGGCTCGACGACGAAGTCCTTGCGCAGCACCGGCACGTCCACCGCCGAGCGCACGGTGTCCAGGTCGGCGAGCGAGCCGGCGAACCGGCGCTCCTCGGTGAGGACGCTCACCGCCGCGGCCCCGCCGGCCGCGTAGGCGGCCGCGAGGGCACCGGGGTCGTCGATCCGCGCCAGCGGGCCCCGTGCCGGGCTGGACCGCTTGACCTCCGCGATCACCCGCAGGCCGGCGGGGGAGCGCAGCAGGGCCGCGGCGTCGCGCGCGGGTCCCCGCGCCAGCGCCCGCTCCCGGACGGCGGCCAGGGGCATGGCGCGGCGCCGCACGGCCAGGTCCTCGCGGACACCCGACAGGATCGTGTCGAGCACCGTCATCGTGCACCCCGCCGCGGCAGCGCCGGCTCGACCGACAGGGCGTGCCGGAACACCTCGCGCGGGTCCCACCGCCCCTTCACCTCGCGCAGCCGGGCGTGGTTGGAGCCGAAGTACAGTTCCTGCCAGCTGACGCCCGACCGGTTGCGCAGGGGGTCCTTGAGGTCCGTGTCCGCGTAGTTGACGTAGGCGCCCGCCGTGGCGCGGCCGGGGGCCGGGGCGCCGCCGGTGGCGGCGTAGACGTCCTCGTACAGCTCGCGCAGGAAGCCGATGTGCCGCTCGTCCTCCGCGGCAGAGGTCCACTCGCTGACGTACATCAGCATCAGCGCGCTGTCCCGGTGGGCGAGCGCCGTCTCGTGGGGCGCGACGGCGTTGACCTGCCCGCCGTACGGCGCGATGAGCACGCCGCTGCCCGGGTGGTCGTAGTCGGACCGGGTCAGGTGCCGGTGCAGAGCCGTGGCCTGCGCGTCGTCGAAGGCGCTGCGGTGGTAGGCGGACTTGCCCTTGATCCGCTTGCCGGTGGGGCGGTCGGCGAAGCCCTGCCACTGGGTCGCCATCAGCCACGGCAGCCGCTGCCGCTCGACGGTGCGTGACGGGGCGGTGACACCCCGGCCGACGGCGGCGAGGAAGTCGTCCAGCCTGCGATCCGGGTCCCCGGTCACGGCGGACAGCTGCACGTTGAGCGCCACGGCCCCGCCGGAGCGGTGGAAGACCGCGAGATGGCTGTAGAGGTCGGCCTCCGGGTCACCCGGCGCGTTGTGGGCGACGTGCCAGGCGCTGTAGTTCTTCAGCAGCCGGACGAAGGAAGCCTGGTCGAGGTCCTGCCAGGGCCACACCACGGTGCCGACGAGCAGTTCGGCCGGCGGGGTGGGCAGGGCCCGCTGCGGTGCGGCGCCCTGCGCGCCGGGGCTGCGGAAGAAGTAGCGCGTGACGACACCGAAGGTGCCGCCGCCTCCGCCGGTGTGAGCCCACCACAGGTCGCGCAGCGCCCCCTTGTCGTCCCGGGAGGCGACCACGGAGTGCGCGGTGCCCGAGGCGTCCACGACGACCACCTCGACCGCGTACAGGTGGTCCACGGTGAGTCCGAGGGTCCGGTTCAGCGGGCCGTAGCCGCCGCCGCTGACGTGACCGCCCACACCGACCGTCGGGCACGATCCGCCCGGCAGGGCCACGCCCCAGCGCTTGAACAGCTGCTCGTTGACCTCGCCGAGGCGGGCGCCCGCGCCCACGGCGACCGCCCGGCGCCGCGTGTCGTAGGTGATGGAGTTCATCGCCGACATGTCGATCACCGCGCGGATGTCCCGGTGGCCGACGAAGTCCTCGAAGCAGTGGCCGCCGCCCCGGACCGCGATCCGCTTGCCCGCGTCGAGGCCCTGCTGGACCGCGGCGACGACCTGATCCGTGGAGCGCGGCAGCGCGATCCAGTCCGGGGTGCCGATCCAGCGCTGGTTGACGCCCCGGGCGAGGTCGGCGTACTGCGGGCTGCCGGGGCGTACGGCGGTGCCCGCCTCGGCGGTGGGGGACGTTTCACGGGCCGCCGCCGGCGTAGCGGTGCCGGCGGCCGTCGCCGCGCCGATCAGCGCCGTCGCTCCGACGAAGCCACGGCGGGTCAGGATGCTCACTGGTGTTCTCCCTGAGTGCTGGTGGTGACGCTGCTCGCGTCGGTCATGGCCCGCAGGAAGACCTCCGGGTCCTCCTGCGCGCCCTCCAGGACGGGGCCGCCGGCGAAGACGAAGCGGGGGACGGTGGTGATGCCCAGGTCGCGGGCCCGGCGGACCTCCGCGCGCACCTCGGTGACCGCCTCGTCGGAGGCCAGCAGCCGGGCGGCGCGGTCACGGTCGAGGCCGGCCCGCTCCACCCGGGCCAGCAGGACCTCGTGGTCGGAGAGGTCGGCGCTCTCCACGAAGTACGCCGCGAACAACAGCTCCTCGAGCCGGCTCTGCACGGACCGTCCGTGCTCGCGGCCCGCCCACCACAGCAGGCGGTGCGCGTCCAGGGTGTTGACCGCGAAGCCCGTCGCGTTGCGGAAGGCGATGCCGTGGCGCGGGCCGGCCGCCGTGACCTCCCGGTCCATCCGTGCGGCACGCTCGTGCCCGTACTTGCCGGCCAGCCATTCGAGCATGGGCATGGGCTCGGCGGGCTGTTCACCGTCGATCTGATAGGGGTGCAGCACCACTTCGGCGTCACCGCGGCCGGACGCCGACAGCGCCAGCTCGAAGGTCCGCTGGGTGATGTAGCACCAGGGGCAGGAGACGTCCGACCAGATGTCGATCCTCATCGCAGGCCTCCCGCGCCGGTCGGGACGGCCAGGGACGGACGGGTGTTGACGGTCTGCGGGTCGAAGCCGCCGAGCCGGGCGAAGTCCGCGGAGATCGTCCGCAGTTCGTCGCCGGGGAAGACGTCGGCGACGTCGTCGAACCCGTCCGGTGCCCGCTCGTGGGCCAGGTCGATGACGACCTCGGGGCCACGGCGCCGGGTGCTGGCCTGGATGCGGGTCAGTGCCGGCAGACGCTCGGCCTCGTAGGCGGCCAGGGCATCGGCGGGGGTGTCCCGCAGCGCCAGCTCGCGGGCCACCACCCGGGCGTCGACGATCGACTGGGTGGCGCCGTTGGAACCCATCGGGTACATGGCGTGCGCGGCGTCCCCGAGCAGCGTGACCGGCCCGTGCGACCAGCGCGGCAGGGGATCCCGGTCGACCATGGGGTAGATGTAGGCCTCCCGGGCCGTACGGATCAGCGCGGGTACGTCGAGCCAGTCGAAGGCCAGGTCGGCGAAGTGGTGCAGGAACGATTCCGTCGACACGGCCCGGTTCCAGTCGGCATCCGCGAACACCTGGTCGGGATCGGCCGCGCGGGCCACGGCCCAGTTCATCAGCACCCCGCCGTGCGGCCCCTCGGGAGCCGACATCGGGTAGACCACCGCGCGGCGCCGGTCGTCACCGGCGATGATCATCGTGCGGCCGTCCAGGAAGGGCGGCGCGACGGTCGTGCCCCGCCACACCACGAGCCCGTTCCACGGCGGCGGGCCCTCCTGCGGGTACAGGCAGGCGCGGACCCGGGAGTGGATGCCGTCCGCCCCGATCAGGGCGTCCGCCGTCGTCTCGGAGCCCCGTCCGGCGCAGGGGTGGTGCACCCGGACGTCGACCCTGCCGTCGTCGCGCAGCTCGAAGCCCTCGACCCGGGCGTCCGTGACGATGCTGTCCTCGCCCAGCCGCCGGCGCACGGCGTCGGCCAGCACCGCCTGGAGCCGGCCGCGGTGGACGGACAGCTGCGGCCAGCGGTACCCGGCCTCCACGCCGCGCGGCTCCCGCCAGATGAGCTGTCCGTGGCGGTTGTGGTAGCCGAGGCTGCCGGTGGGCAGGGCGACCTCCAGCAGCTCGTCCAGCAGGTCGAGTTCGGCCAGTTCCCGCACCGCGTTGGGCAGGATGTTCAGACCCACGCCGAGCGGCTTGATCTCCGCCACCGCCTCCAGGACGCGTACGTCGTCCACACCGGCGGCGTGCAGGCTCAGCGCGGTGGTCAGGCCGCCGATGCCGGCTCCCGCGATCAGGATGCTCATGCCGACCTCCGCTCGGTCTGCGCGGCCGACGCCGCCGGTCCCGGCCGGCGGGTGAGCTGGGCGGTGGCACGGGTCAGGTCGATGATCTGCCGCAGCAGGTCGACGCTGGCACCGCCGCTGCCCACCGGATACAGCCGCAGATCGGCGTCGTAGGCCTTGCGGGCGATGCCCAGGTGGCGGCCGCGGAAGACGACGATCACCCGCAGCAGCCGGGCGAGCGCCTCGGCGGACTGCCGCAGGGCGGGACTACGGCGTTCGGCGCCGTCCGGGTCGTCCCCGTAGGCGGCCACCAGCCGGCTCACCACCGACGGCACGCCCGTCCAGCGGCCGTACAGCTCGCGCCAGCGCGGCAGGCTGTAGGGCACCGAGTCGCGCAGGAACTCCTCGTACTCCGGCTCGCTGTTGTCCGCAGCCCAGATCGCCTGGTCGATGAGCCACAGCGGGACCTGCGCGGCGGCCGGTCCGAGCAGCACCCGGCCGTCGACGGTGATCTCCTCGAAGTAGGAGCGCAGGATACGGGCGAAGAACTCCGGGCTCACGTTGGCCACGACCATGTCGATGGACGAGACCATGGTCTCCACGTGGGCGGTCAGCTCGTCGGTGAGCACGGCGAACTTCGGGTCGGTGACACTCGCGCCGCTGAGCCGCTCGGACAGTTCCAGGCCCTCGCGCAGATGCGGGAAGACCATGCGCACGGACTCCTGCAGATACGCCTCCTGGATGTCCCCGGTGTACATGCGCTGGCGGCCGCCCGTGGGGTTCCAGGTGGTGTAGTGGTGCACGGTGTCGCGCGGCACCATGTCGGTGCGCCGCCCGAGCTCCAGCAGGACGGGCAGCACCTCGGGGACCAGGGGCAGCGGCTCGGGGCCGTGCCGCTTGATCGACCCGAGGAACATGCCGAGGTCGCGCATCGCCGCGACACAGGCCTCCACGGAGTACCCGGAGACGTCGTCGAGGGTCGGTACGAGCCGGCGCAGCGCCGCCACCAGGGCGGGGACGTCGGCGTTCTCGTTGTGGCGGCGCATGGCGAGGCAGGGCGCGTCGGCGGCGAGCGGGTCCAGTTCCCGGATCGCCGCCGTACGTATGGAACTGCCGAGATCGATACCGAGCGTGCTGGTCAAGACATATCTCCAGAAAGAGTCGTCAGTCGCGAGCCGGCCGGCGGCCGGCCGCCGGCACACCGCCCGCACCGCACTCCCGCGCGACGGCGGGACGGCGGTGTGGCGGCGGCAGGCGGAGCCGGACGAGAGCCGGTGGAGGGAAGAGAGAGAAGGGGTGAGCCCGGGCGGTCGGGGTGGGGCCGGCCGCTTCACCGGTGAGGGCCGGTCAGTCCCCCCGGGGGGACCCGGCGGCGCCGGGCAGGGGGTGAACGCGTGGCCGCCACCCCTCCGGTGGCACGGCCGCACGCCGGACCGGAGCGTCGCCCGGTACGGCCCAAGGGCCGAGGATCACATGCACGTTCGTGCCGGACATGCCCTGCCCGTTGACGGCCGCGAGAGGAGTGCGGCCGTCGACGGCGGACAGGGGCTCGGGGGACGTCGGCACCACCAGGGGCAGCCGGTCCCAGTCGACCCGGGGCGAAGGCTTGTCGAAGTGCAGGCTGGGCGGCACCTGACCGTGCTCCAGACACAGCACCGCCTTGATGAGCCCGGCCACACCGGCGGCGGCCTCGCAGTGCCCGATGTTCGACTTCACCGAGCCCACGAAGCACGGCCGGCCGGGCGGGCGCCGCTCGCCCAGCACCTCGCCGAGCGCGGCCAGTTCCACGGCGTCGATCCCGGTGCCGGTGCCGTGCGCCTCGACGTAGCCGACGTCACCCGGAGCCACCCCGGCGTCCCGGTAGGCCCAGCGCATCGCCATGGCCTGGCCGTGGCCGGAGGCGTCCGTGACGCGCTCCTTGGTGGCGCCGTCGTGGCTCATGGCGCTGCCCAGGATCACCGCACGGATCGGGTCGCCGTCCGCGACGGCGCGGTCGAGCGCCTTGAGCACGACGACACCGATGCCGTCGGACCGTACAAAACCGTCCGCGTCGGCGTCCCCGAAGCGGCACCGGCCCCGCGCGGACAGGACCCCCGCGCGATCGAAGACATCCGTGGCCGTGGTGCCGAGCAGCAGGTTGGCACCGCCGGCCAGCGCCAGGTCCGACTCGCCCGCGCGCAGGCTCAGGCAGGCCAGGTGGACCGCGGCGAGCGACGAGGCCTGTGCGCAGTCCACGGTGACGCTGGGACCGTGCAGCCCGAGATGGAAGGAGAGCCGTCCGGCGAGCATCGCCCGCTGGTGGCCGCCGACCAGGCAGTCCAGGTCGAGCGTGCCGGCCCGGGCCTCGCGCAGCCGCTCCCAGTGGTCGGCGTGCGCCTGGCCGACGAACACGGCCGTACGGCTGCCCTTGACCCGTCGCGGGTCCGCGCCCGCGTCCTGAAGGGCCTCCCAGGCGGTGAGCAGCAGCAGGCGCTGCTGCGGATCCATCGCGGTGGCCTCGTCGTCCCGGATACCGAAGAACGCCGCGTCGAACTCGTCGACCCCGTCCAGGAAACCGCCGCGCTCGCCCCCCGCGGGCACCGTCACCCCGGCGGGGAACCGGTCCGCCGGCGCGGGACCGGTGGCGTCCCGGCCCGCGCGGAGCAGTTCCCACAGCTGCCCGGGGCCGTGGGCCCCCGGCAGGCGGCATCCGACGCCGATCACGGCGACGGGCACCGGTGTGCGCCGCTGGTCCGGCGCACCGTTGTGGCCTGACATCTCTTCCCCCGTCATGTCGTCGTGCCGTCGGCCGGGACGCGATCGCGTGGGTCCGCGTCCCGGCGCCCGGCCCTGGTCACCCGGCGTTGCGGGCCCAGTGCTCCCAGGGCTGGGCCTTGACCCACTCGATCACCGGAGTGAGCCGTACGCCCAGCGCGGCCTCCACCGCGTCGGGCGAGGGCGCGAGCAGCTCACTCGCCCGGCCGGTGGCGGCGTAGTGGTAGATACCGGCGACCCCCGCGGCGGCCTCGGCGCCGAGGAGCTGCGCGAGACCCTGCTCGAACTGCGCGACGTCCAGCGGGAGGTAGCGGACCTCACGCCCCAGGGCCTGCCCGAACGCCGCCGCCAGCTCGGGGCCGGTGACCACGTCGGCGCCTCCGACGTCCAGCACCCGGCCGGCCGGCACGTCGTCGTCCAGGGCCCGGGCGATCACACGCGCCAGGTCGTCGTGACACATCCAGGCCACGCGCTGCTCGGCGGGCAGCGGGTAGGCCAGCACGCCGTCGTTGACGATCGCGGGCCCGTTCCACGGGCTGAAGAGGTTCTCCAGGTACACCGGCGGCCTGACCACGACCACGGGAACCTCACCGCCGCGCAGCACCTCCTCCGCGAGGCGGCGCGTCTCGAACCCGGCGTACGGCGTGGTCTCGTCGGGGACGGGGGTGTTGACGTTGTACACCAGGCGCCGTACTCCGGCCTCGCGTGCCGCTTCGGCGACGTTGCGGGCGTAGGCCGAGACCGTCTCCGTGTCGTACACCAGCGGCATCACGACGACGGCGTGCGTCACGCCCTGGAAGGCGGCGCGCAGCTCCTCCAGGCTGCCCAGGTCACCGCGCACCGGTGTCACCCCGGCGGCCGCCGGTTCCTTCGCCGTGTCGCGGACCAGGCCGCGCACGTCGTGCCCCTGGGCGGCCAGGAACCGGGCCACCGCACCGCCCTGGTAACCGTTGGCTCCGGTCACGAGGATGGTCTTGCGGTGCTGTTGTGTCATGTCGTGCCTCTCTCGGTGGTGTTCGGTTCGGTGCGCCCGCCGGCCGCCCCGGGCGGTCCGGGCCGGCCGGGCGCGGTCAGGTCCCGGGGCCGCGGTTCCCGGCGGTACTGGCCTGCGGGGCGGCGACGTCCGGTGCCGGCAACCGCAGCCGCAGGGCGAGCAGCAGGGCCAGCACGGCCGGCACCGCCCCGGCCAGGAACGCGGTGCCGAAGCCCTCGGTGAGGGCGACGTCACGGGCCGCGGAGGAGGCGCCGGTGCGTGCGGCGGCGACTCCGGACAGCACGGCCAACCCCAGCACGGAGCCGAACTGCAGGCTCGTGTTGACCAGGCCGGAGGCGAGGCCGGCCTCTTCCTCGCCGGTGTCGAGGGTGGCCGCGACGTTGGTGGTGATGGAGACCAGCGGCAGGGCGATCCCCAGCACCAGGCTCGGCGGCAGGACGTCCGTCAGGAAGGAGCCGTCGGCCGACAGCAGGGACTGCCACGCCATGCCGACGGCCACCAGCGCGAACCCGGCGACCATCACCACGCGCAGACCGAACCGGCCGATCAGCCGGTCCGTCCGGGAGGCGACCGTGATGACGACCACGCACAGCGGCAGCAGGGCGAGGCCCCCGAGCACCGGTTCGTACCCGAGCACCGCCTGCAGATACAGGCTGACCAGGAAGAACATCGGGAACAGCGACATCTGCCACAGTCCGGCCAGGACGTTGGCGAGCCGCAGTGTCGGCCGGCCCAGCACCCCGAGCGGCACCAGCGGATGCGCGACCCTGCGTTCGATCAGGACGAACGCCGCCAGCAGCAGCACGGCGGCGGCCCCGGTGGCCAGGGTGGGCGTGGAGCTCCAGCCGGCCTCGCCCGCGTTCACCACGGCGTAGGCCACCAGCCCCAGTCCGGCGGTGACCGCGACGGCGCCGGGCACGTCGAAGCCGCGCTCGCGTCCACGCGAGGCGCCGCCGGGCGGCAGCAGCCTCGGCGCGGGCAGGATCAGGGCGATGCCGGCCACCACGTTCAGCGCGAAGGTCGACTCCCAGCCGAGCCAGCTGGTGAGCACACCGCCGAGCACCGTGCCGGCGGCACCGCCCGCACCCGCCATGGCCGCGAACACCCCGAGCGCCCGGTGGCGTTCGGGTCCGTCCTCGAAGAGGGTGAGGACCAGGGAGAACGCCGCCGCGGCGGCCATCGCCGCTCCCACGCCCTGGATCGCGCGGGCGGTGATCAGCAGATCCGCCCGGTCGGAGAGGGCGCCCAGCAGCGAGGCGGCCGCGAGCACGCCCAGCCCGGAGACGAACACCCGGCGCTGGCCCAGCAGATCGGCGGCGCGGCCGCTGAGCAGCAGCAGTCCGCCGAAGGAGACCAGGTAGGCGTTGGCCACCCAGGACAGCTCGGCGGGCGAGATGTCCAGGCTCCGGCCGATGGACGGCGCTGCCACGTTGATGATCGAGGTGTCCAGGATCAGGACGAACTGCGTGCAGGCGAGCAGGCCCAGGGCCCGTCCCCGCTCAGCGACCGCCATGCGGGCCTCCCGCGCCGCCCGGCAGCTCGTCCAGCGTGTAGCCGTCCAGGCACGACTGCGTGAAGGCGGCCAGCCCGTCCGGGTCGCCGTCGCGGACGATGCCGGGCAGGTAGACGTGCGGGGCACCGTGGTAGAAGCGCTCGTACTGCTCGTGCCGTGCGGCGAACTCCGAACCGAGGGCGTCCCAGGCGAGCTTGAGCAGCTTGACCCGCTGCTCCGCGGGCGTGCCCGTCGAGCGCACGTACTTCGCGACGAGCGGGCCGAGTTCGGGGTGCGTCAGGTCGTAGCCGGACGCCGGGAGCTGGATGAGGCCGCCGCCGGCCAGCATCTTGATCTCGGCCAGCACCTTCGGGTACAGGTCGCCGGCCATGGCCCGGTGGGCGGAGGCCATCTCCCGGTTGATGTGCACGGCGCCGCCCTCGCCGCCCACCCGCTGGTACTCCGTCTCGGCCGCCAGCACCATGGACTTGGCGATGTTCAGCCATCCCATGAGCCGGCCGAGCTGCATCCGCACGGGCGGCAGCTCGTAGGTGTTGTTCGACCGGGTGATGAGGATCGCGAGACCGGTGAGGAACTCCAGCTTGGTCCAGAAGCGGGTGGCGGCCTGGTGGACGAAGTTGTTGTACGTGGGCGTGAACCACCACATGCCGAAGGTGGTGTCGACGTCCCGGTAGGTCAGGACGCGCTCCCAGGGGACGAAGACGTCGTCGCAGACGAGTAGGGCGTCGTTCTCGTCGAAGCGCGCGGACAGCGGGTTGTCGAAGACGCTGCGGGCCTGACCCTCGTAGGAGGTACGGGAGATGAACTTCAGACCCGGCGTGTCGAGGGGCACGGAGAAGCACAGGGCGTACTCGACGTCCTGCTTCGGGAGCGGCTCGATGGTGCCGACGATGACCTCGTCGCCGAACACCGCCCCGGTGCCGATCATCTTGGCGCCGCGCACCACGATGCCGTCGTCGCGCTCCTTGACCACCCGGACGTACAGGTCGTCCTCCGCCTGCTCGCTGGCCGCCCGGGTCCGGTCGATCTGCGGGTTGGTGATGGTGAACGCCGGGTAGAGGTCGCCCTCGGACATGCGCCGGTGGTACGCGGCGAGGTTGTCCCGCCCGTCGAAGGTCTCGCCGGCGAAGACGTCGGGCGCCGAGACGAAGCCCGCGATGCCGGCGGCCATGTAGTCGGGGGACCTGCCCAGGAAACCGAAGCTCGCCTCGGACCACGTCTTGAACGCCTTGCGCCGCTCGATCAGTTCGGCCTGCGTCCGCGGCACGTGGTAGGCGCGCAGCATCGAGCGGTCCTGCCCCTCGGGGCGCACCGTCAGGACGTCCCGCAGCCCGGAGTCCCGGGCCAGGTCGTACAGATGCGCTATCGAGCGGGCCGTGTTGCGGAAGGCGGGGTGCTCGGTGACGTCCTTGACCAGCTCACCGTCGAGCCAGACGGTACGGCCGTCGCGTAGTGATTCGAGGTATTCCTGGCCGCTGCGGGTCATGTCTCTCCTGACACAAGGTGCGATGAGTGGGTGGTGCAGTAGGGCGTGCGTGCCTGCGGTGATGACGTCAGCGGTCGCACACCGCGGTGCCTGACCGGGGAAACCCGGGGGGCGGCGCGTAGGGGGACGGGGCGTTGACGGAGCCTGCGTCGAAGCCGGCGGCGCGGGCGTAGGCGTCGGCTATGTGTGCCAGCCGGTCGGCGGGGACCACGGAGTGCACCCGGCCGAAGCCCTGCGGCGCCCGCTCGTGGACGAGGTCGATCACGACCTCCGGACCCTTGGCGCGGTTGAGGAGCTGGAGCCGGTTCATCCGCGGCCTGCGGTCCCGGTCGTAGGCCGCGAGGGCCGCGACCGGGTCGTCGTGGGTGGCGAGGGCGTGGGCGAGGCTCCGCGCGTCCAGCACCGCCTGGCTGGTGGCGTTCGACCCCATCGGCGCCATGGCGTGCGCGGCGTCCCCGAGCAGGGTCACCGCGCCGAAGGACCAGCGGGGCACGGGGTCCCGGTCGAGCATCGGGAAGGACGACACGGCTCCGGCTCCGGAGCCGGTGACGAGCGCGTCCATGCGCAGGTCGTCGCACACCCAGTCCGCCACCGCCGCGGGGAAGCCGTCACCGGGCCGGGCGTCGGGCGGCACGGCGTCCTCCCGTCCGGCCCGGGAGACCGCCCAGTTCACCGGAACGAGGCCGTCGCCGTCCGGGCGCACGGCGAGCGGGTAGACGACCGCCTTCCAGCGTCCGTCCCCCATCACGACCATCGAGCGGCCGCCGCGGAAGGGCTCGGCACGGGTGATGCCCCGCCACACGGCGGTCCCGTTGAACCGCGGTTCGCCCTCCTGCGGGTACAGGACCTGCCGTACGGCGGAGCGCAGCCCGTCGGCCCCGATCAGCACGTCGGCCCGGATCCTGTCGGCGGGCCGCTCCTCGTCACGGTGGCCGACGCTCACCTCGATTCCTCCGTCGGGCAGCCGGGTGAAGCCGGTGACGCGCGCGTCGGTGGTGATCGCCTCGTCCCCCAGGCGAGCGCGGACGCTGTCGGCCAGGGTCGTCTGCAGGGCGCCGCGGTGCAGCGCCAGCTGCGGCCAACGGGAACCGCTCGCCCGGCCGCGCGGCTCGCGCCAGATCTCCTGTCCGAGATGGTTGTAGTACCCGAGTTCGTCGAGATCGGCGCCGAGGTCCGCGAGCTTCCCGGCCAGACCGAGGGCGGCGAGCTCACGGACCGCGTTGGGCAGCAGGTTCACGCCGGCGCCCAGCGGGCGGATCTGCGCGACGGCCTCGAGGACGCGGACGTCCCGCAAGCCGACGGTATGGAGACTCAGCGCAGCGGTCAGCCCGCCGATGCCGGCACCGGCAATGACGATCTTCATCGAACGAGTCCCCCCCGGAACTTCACCCCGTAAACCGGCCAAACAGCCCGGCTTCGGCTCCTATCGTTCTGCGTAGGATGGCTACGATCAATTAATCGTGAGCCGAATCGCTTTAAGGATCGTCCGTGCATGACGACGTACTCAGCGAGCTGCTGCGCCCTCTGTGGCTGACGGACATCTTCCACAGCATGTGGCAGGCCGGCGGGTCGTGGGGAGTGAAGGGGCACGACGACAACTGCGCGATCGTCCACTACATGGTCGAGGACGGCTGCGTCATCAGCTTCGGCGACCACTCGGTGCCCGTGGAGCTGCACGAGGGGGATCTGGCGATCTTCCCGCACGGCACCGCCCACACCTTCGCCGCCGAACCCGGGGTGCGGACGACACCGCTGTCCGCCCTGGTGCCCCACTGCCGCCCCGGCGAGTCCGGCGTCGTCAGGGTGGGGACGCCCCCCTACCGCACGCGGATGCTCTGCGCGAGCCTGCACTACAGCGCGATCGGCGAGCCGGGGCTCTACCAGGCGTTGCCCCGGATCATCGTGCTGCGGCGCCACATGCTCGAAGGTGAGCCGCTGCTGCTGCGCACCCTGGAGCTGCTCCCGTCCGAGATCGGCCGGACGGCGCCGGGATCGCGGCTGGTCACCCTGCGGGCCTTCGAGACCGTGTTCGTGCTGTCCCTGCGGATCGCCATGGAGCAGCTGGCGGAGGAATCGCCCGCGCTCCAGGCTCTGCACCACCCCGGCATCAGCAAGGCCCTGATGGCGATCCACGGCTCCTACGCCGAGCCGTGGACGGTGGAGTCGCTCGCCCGGGAAGCCGGGATGTGCCGGTCGGTGTTCTCGCAGATGTTCCGCGAACTGGTGGGGGAGCCGCCGATGCGGCACCTGACGGTACGCCGGCTGCAGGAGGCGAGGCGGCTGCTCGCGGACACGACCGTGCCGCAGCAGGACATCGCCCAGCGCATCGGTTACCGCAGCCAGGTGGGCTTCCACCTCGCCTTCCGCAAGGAGTTCGGCACGACACCCGGCGACTACCGCACGCACAGCCGCTCCCTGACGGATCGCTCCACGCGGCGGGACGGCTCCTGTCACCCCCGTGAGGAACGGGACGTCGACGCCCCGGCGGGCCCGGCCGCCGCGGGCCCGGCGGCGCGGCCGCACGACGGGACAGCCGCCCCGCACGCGGGCCGGCACGGCTGACGACGGCGCCCCGCGCGATCCGGCTCCAGGGGGTGCCTTTCCGAACACCGGTCCGTCGGTCCGGTGACGAGGGAGGGCAAGACCTCTGACGCCGCGTGGGCGGTGGCCGCACCGTCGCTGCCGCCTGCCGCCTGCCGCCTGCCGCCTGCCGCCTGCCGGCCGGGCTCGGGGCCGGTGGCGGCATCGTCGCCAGGCCGTCGAGGGCATCGTGGTCACGTTCCGCACCGAGCCGCCCTGGAGAGACCTGCCCGAAGGCTTCGGCCCGCGGCGCACGGTCCACGGACGATGCGCCCGCTGGGCCGCCGACGGCCCCTTCGACCGCCTCCTGACCGCAGCCTGGAGCCGGGCGGAGGCGGAGCGGCTGGTCGCGACCGACTCCACGAACGTCCCGACTCACCAGCGCTCGTCCGCCGAAGGGGGATCGGGGAACGTGGGCTCGGACGCACCCACGGCGGGCTGAGCGGCATGACCCCCCCGCCCTGCGACGGCCGGGGCCGGCCTCCCGGCGCCCGGAGGCGGCACGATCCTGGCGAAGGACCCCGGGCGCGCACCGGGCCGCGGGGCCGCCGTGGCGTCGCGCCGTCACCCGCGCCTTCAGGCCGGCAGCCCCGCCCGCACCTTCGCCGCCGCCTTCCTCGCCGCCACCAGTACCGGGTCCCACACCGGTGAGAACGGCGGGGCGTAGCCCAGGTCCAGCGCCGTCATCTGTTCCACGGTCATCCGCGCGGTGAGCGCCACCGCCGCGATGTCGACCCGCTTCGCCGCCCCCTCCCGGCCGACGATCTGCACGCCGAGCAGCCGGCCGGTGCGGGACTCGGCGAGCATCTTGACCGTCATGGGGGCGGCACCGGGGTAGTAGCCGGCGCGGCTGGTCGACTCGACGGTGACCGTCTCGAAGCGCAGGCCGGCGCGGCGGGCGTCCTTCTCGCGCAGCCCGGTCCGGGCGATCTCCAGGTCGCAGACCTTGCTGACTGCCGTGCCGACGACCCCCGGGAAGGTGGCGTATCCACCGCCGGCGTTGGTGCCGACGACCTGGCCGTGCTTGTTGGCGTGGGTGCCGAGCGGCACGTACTGCACCTGTCCGGAGACCAGGTTGAGCACCTCCACGCAGTCGCCGCCCGCCCAGATGTTCTCGTGCCCGCGCACCCGCATGGCGAGGTCGGTGAGCAGCCCGCCGTGGGGGCCGAGCGGCAGCCCGGCCGCACGGGCGAGGGCGGTCTCCGGACGGACGCCGATGCCCAGGACCACCACGTCCGCGGGATACTCGGCGTCCTCCGTGGCCACCGCCCGCACCCGGCCGTCCTCGCCGGTGAGCACCTTGGTGACCTCGGCGTCGCCGACCATGGTGATGCCCAGGCCCTCCATGGCCCGGTGCACCAGCCGGCCCATGTCCGGGTCGAGCGTCGACATGGGCTCCTTGCCGCGGTTGACGACCGTCACCTCGAAGCCCCGGTTGATCAGTGCCTCGGCCATCTCGACACCGATGTAGCCGGCTCCGACGACCACCGCCCTGCGCCCGCTGGCGCCGGCCAGCGTGTCGAGCAGGGCCTGCCCGTCGTCCAGCGTCTGCACCCCGTGCACGCCGGGGGCGTCCACGCCGGGCAGGTCCGGGCGGACCGGGCGGGCACCGGTGGCGATGACGAGCTTGTCGTACGGCGTCCAGGACTCGGCGCCGGAATCGACGTCACGCGCGCGGACCCGCTGCCCGGGCACGTCGATCGCCGTGACCTCGGTGCGCATGCGCAGGTCGATCCCGCGCGCGCGGTGCTCCTCGGGCGTCCGGGCGATGAGCCGGTCCCGTTCGGGGACGTCGCCGCCCACCCAGTACGGGATACCGCACGCCGAGAAGGAGGTGAAGTGGCCGCGCTCGAACGCCACGATCTCCAGCTCCCCGGGGCCCTTCAGCCTCCGTGCCTGTGACGCCGCGGACATGCCCGCGGCGTCACCGCCGACCACGACCAGCCGCTCCCTGCCGTCCCGCCCCTCGCTCATGCTCATGGGAACACGCTACGGGCTGCGGGCATTTCAGTCCCGCCCGGTGTCCTTCGCCGGGTCCGGGGCGGGGCGGGCCGGGGGCAGCGGGCCGAGCGCGGTCGTCGCGGGCGCGGCCCCGGCGCGGTGCGGCAGCCGGGGCCGTACGACCCGCAGCCACAGCAGCACCAGGAGCGCGGCGAGGACCGCGAACGGCAGGGCGGCGCCGAGCGCGAGGACGAGCCAGCGCAGCATGGTGACGAACACGTGCCAGCCGCCGGCCAGCGCGTCCGAGACGCCCGGTGTGCCGTCCGCCTGCCGCACCGGGGTCTCGGACAGCGACAGGGTGACGGTGGCCAGGCTGGTGCGGTCCTTCAGGGACGCCTGCCGGGCCAGCAGCGCCTCCAGGTCGGCCTGACGACTGCTCAGCTCGCCCTCCAGGGCGACGACATCGCTCAGCTTGGCCGCCTTGCCCATCAGCGCGCGGATCCGGTCCACGCTGGCCCGCTGCGACCTGACCCGGCTGTCCACGTCCACCACCTGGTCGCTGACGTCGACCGCCTTGGCCGTGCGGCCGACCACCCGGCCCGTTCCCTGGAGGCCGGCGAGGACCTCGTCGTACCGCTCGGTGGGCACGCGCAGCACCACCCGGGTGCGCTCGTGGCCGTCGGCGTCCCGGCTCGTCGTCTCCCTGCCGACGAAGCCGCCCGCCTCCTCGGCGGTCCTGCGGGCCGCCGCCAGGGCCCTGGACACGTCCTTGGTCTCGACGGTGAGGGAGGCGGTCCGGACGACCGAGCCCGGGGCGATCACGGGGGTCGCGCGCGGGGTCTTCCCGTCGCCGTCGTCCGCCCCGCCGCCGGGGGCGCCGGCCGGCTGGGCCCGGGACCCGGAGGCGGCCTTGGCGGCACCGCCGCCCGAGTCGTCCGCGCCGCCGCACCCGGCGAGTGCCAGGGACGCGACGAGCAGGACCCCTGCCAGGGCCCGGGCGGTGCCGGTCGTGCTGCCGGCGGTGCTGGCGGTGCGTGGTGTGCGCATGGGCGGTACCCCCGTGGGTTGCGTGCGGTGACGGTCCTTCGACGGCGGGGGCTGCGGAAACGTTTGGCGGCGGCGGTCCGCAAGCGGTCACGGTTCGGACTCGTGACGGTCACCGTCTCCCGGCGGGAGTGCCGGAGGGGTCTGAGAGAGTGGGGGGCATGAGCGCAACGGGTAGGAGCTTGGGGCACGTCGTCGTGATCGGGGCCGGCATCGCGGGGCTGGCGGCCGCGCACCGGCTGCTGGGGCGCGGAGCGCACGTGACCGTGCTGGAGGCCGGCGACCGGGTCGGCGGCAAGCTGCTGCCCGGCGAGATCGCCGGCGTGCGGGTCGACCTGGGTGCCGAGTCCATGCTCGCCCGCCGCCCCGAGGCGGTGACGCTCGCGCGCGAGGCGGGTCTCGGCGAGGCGCTGCAGCCGCCGGCCACCGCGACCGCCGCGATCTGGACCCGGGGCGCGCTGCGGCCCATGCCCAAGGGCCATGTCATGGGCGTGCCCGGCACCGCCGCCGCGCTCTCCGGTCTCCTCTCCGACGAGGGGCTGGCCCGTATCGACCGTGACGCCGTCCTGCCCCGCACGGAGATCGGCGACGACGTGGCCGTGGGGGAGTACGTCGCGGCCCGGCTCGGCCGCGAGGTCGTCGACCGCCTGGTCGAACCCCTGCTCGGCGGTGTGTACGCGGGCGACGCCTACCGCATCTCGATGCGCTCGGCCGTCCCCCAGCTCTTCCAGGCCGCGCGCACCCGCACCTCCCTCACCGAGGGCGTCCGGGAGATCCAGGCGAAGGCAGCCGCGCAGCAGCAGACCGGGCCGGTCTTCATGGGCATCGCCGGCGGGGTCGGACGGCTGCCGCTCGCGGTCGCCGCGTCGGTGCGCGCGCGGGGCGGCGAGATCCTCACCGGGACGCCCGCGCGGGAGCTGCGCCGGGAGCCGGACGGGGGCTGGCGGATCAGCACCGGTGAGCGCGTGCTGCACGCCGACGCCGTGGTCGTCGCCGTCCCCGCCCCGGCCGCCGCCGGGCTGCTGCGCGCCGAGTCCCCGGCGGCCGCCGCCGAGCTGTCCGCCGTCGAGTACGCCTCGATGGCCCTGATCACCCTCGCCTACCGGCGCACCGGCCTGCGCCTGCCCGAGGGCAGCGGCTTCCTGGTGCCGCCCGTCGACGGCCGCACCATCAAGGCCTCCACCTTCGCCTCCCGGAAGTGGGGCTGGATCGCCGAGGAGGACCCGGACGTGGTCGTCCTGCGCACGTCCGTGGGCCGCCACGGCGAGACGGAGATCCTCGGCCGGGACGACGCCGACCTGGTGGAGGTCTCCCGCCGTGACCTGCGCGAGGCCACCGGCCTGGACGCGGCACCGCTGCGCACCCGCGTCACCCGCTGGACCGACGGCCTGCCCCAGTACCCCGTGGGGCACCACGCGCGCGTGGCCCGGATCCGCGAGCACGTCGCCAGGCTGCCCGGGCTCGCGGTGTGCGGCGCGCAGTACGACGGCGTGGGCATCCCCGCGTGCATCGCGAGCGCGTACGCGGCGGTGGACCAGCTGGCCGGCGACCCGGCCGGGGTGGCCGAGCTGACCGCCGCCCCGGTGCAGAGCCTGCACGGCGGAGCGGGAGAATAGGGGGCATGAGTGACGACGCCCCCACCACCGAGTCCGGCAGGATCCCGAACAAGGGCAAGCTGGCCAAGGACCTCAACGAGGTCATCCGCTACACCCTCTGGTCGGTCTTCAAGCTGAAGGACGTGCTGCCGGAGGACCGCGCGGGATACGCCGACGAGGTCCAGGAGCTGTTCGACCAGCTGGCCGCCAAGGACGTGACGATCCGCGGCACCTACGACGTCTCCGGCCTGCGCGCCGACGCCGACCTGATGATCTGGTGGCACGCCGAGACCAGCGACCAGCTCCAGGAGGCGTACAACCTCTTCCGCCGCACCAGGCTGGGCCGCGCGCTCACGCCCGTGTGGTCGAACATGGCGCTGCACCGCCCGGCCGAGTTCAACCGCGCGCACATCCCGGCTTTCCTCGCCGACGAGACGCCCCGCGACTACGTGAGCGTCTACCCCTTCGTGCGCTCCTACGACTGGTACCTGCTGCCCGACGAGGACCGCCGCCGCATGCTCGCCGACCACGGCAAGATGGCCCGCGGCTACCCCGACGTGCGCGCCAACACGGTCGCCTCGTTCTCCCTCGGCGACTACGAGTGGATCCTGGCCTTCGAGGCCGACGAGCTGTACCGCATCGTCGACCTCATGCGCCACCTCCGCGCCTCCGAGGCCCGGATGCACGTCCGCGAGGAGATCCCGTTCTTCACGGGCCGCCGCAAGGACATCGGGGACCTGGTCGCCGGCCTGGCGTGAGTCGGCGGCGGCCTAACTCCGGCGGCCCTCGCCCTTGAGGGCGTCCCGCCGGGCCCCGTCACCCGCCGGACCACCGGAGGCGACCGCGACCGGTTCCGGGCGCGGCGCGCACGACGCGTGCCGCGCCGGGACGCGGCCCTCCAGGAGATACGCGTCCAGGTACCCGTTGACGCACGTGTTGGGCCCGCCCCCGACCCCGTGCGTCCCCGCGTCCCGCTCGGTCACCAGCACCGAGCCGGACAGCCGCCGGTGCATCTCCAGCGCGCCCTGGTACGGCGCGGCGGCGTCCCGCTCGGCCGCCAGGATCAGCACCGGCGGCAGCTCACCGGGCCCGGTCCGCACGTCCAGCGGCTGCCGGCGGGGCACCGGCCAGTAGGCGCAGGGCAGGTTCATCCACGCGTTGTCCCAGGTCTCGAAGGGCGCCACCCGGGCGAGCCGGGTGTTGTCGCGGTCCCATACCGCCCAGTCCTCCGGCCACGGCGCGTCGTTGCACTCCACGGCCGTGTACACCGCGGTGGCGTTCTCCGCCCCGACGGCCGTCTCCGCGCTGGGCGCGGCCAGCCGGACCAGCGGTTTCGGGTCGCCGTGCAGGTACGCCGAGAGCGCCGCGGCCCGGCTCGGCCAGTAGTCGTCGTAGTACCCGGCCGTCAGGAACGCGTTCTGCAGCTGGCCGGGGCCGACCTTCCCGCCCGCCGCCTTCCCCGCCAGCCGCTCGCGCGCGGTGTCGTAGCTGTGCTGCACCCGCGCGGGCGTCGTGCCGAGCCGGTACACGTCGTCGTGCCGGGCGATCCAGTCGCGGAAGTCCGCCCAGCGCTCCTCGAACGCCGCCGACTGGTCCAGGTTGCTGCGGTACCAGATCCTCTCCGGGTCCGGGTTCACCGCCGAGTCCAGCACCATGCGGCGCACGTGCGAGGGGAACATCGCCGCGTACAGCGCGCCGAAGTAGGTGCCGTACGACGCCCCCACGAAGGTCAGCCGGTCCTCGCCCAGCGCCGCCCGCAGGACGTCCAGGTCGCGGGCGTTGTTCAGCGAGGTGTGGAACCGTAGCCGGTTCCCGGACCGCCGGGCGCAGCCGCGCGCGTACGCCTTCGCCTGGGCGATGCGCTGACGCTTGTACGCCTCCGAGGGGTGCACCGGGGACGCGGTCGGGCCCTTGAAGAAGCGCTGCGGGTCCTCGCAGGACAGCGGCGCCGACCGGCCCACCCCACGTGGGGCGTAGCCGACCAGGTCGTAGGCGGCGGCGATCCGCTTCCACTGGGGGATCCGGCCGATCAGCGGGAAGTACATGCCGGAGGCGCCCGGGCCGCCCGGGTTGAAGAGCAGGGCGCCCTGCCGGGGCACCTTCCGCTTGCTGTTGTGCGGGTCCTTCCCGGTGGCCGGGGCCCGGCTGACGGTCAGCCGGATCTGCTCGCCCTCCGGGGCGGCGTAGTCCAGGGGGACCGCCACCGTGCCGCACCGCACGCCGGCCGGGGCGTCCGGTACGTCGGCGGCGGAGCACGGGCCGAAGTCGATACCGGCCGCCCGGGCGCGGGCCACGGCCACCGCGGTGCCGCGCAGCTCGGCCGTACCGGGGGCGCCCGGGGTGCCCGGGGTGCCGGGGGTGCCGCCCGCCGGGCCCGCGGCCAGGGCGGTCAGGAGCAGGGAACCGGCGGCCGAGTAGAGGGCGGCGGCTTTCATCGCGTGTCCCTTCGGTGCGCGGCGGCGGTGGCACGGCTGCCACGGCCCGGCGCCCACAGAAGGGATGTTTCGTTCGGCCATGGGGGAAGGCAAGCACCACCCGGCCGGTGTCGGCCCCAATGCCCCCGATGCGCCCCCGAAGGGTGCTGCCTTCACTCCCGCCAGGGCTGGTCACGGTGGGTGAAGGCGGCGCGCAGCTCCGGTTCGCCGATGGCGCGGACGCCGCGTACGGCGACGGAGGTGAGGAAGGACCGCTCGTCGCCGGCCGGCCTGCCGGCCATCGCGCTCAGCAGCCGCTGCCCGGCCGGGGAGGCCCAGCGCGAGTAGGGATGCACCTCGAACCGGGCGATGGCCAGGCAGCTCAGCGTCAGGGTGAGGGGCAGCACGAACCAGGCGCCCACCAGCGGGCGCGGTGTACCGGTCTGCACGGGCAGCAGCAGCGCGGTCACGCCCAGCGCGGTCACGACGACGGCGGCGGCCCGCACCTGGCGGACGGCGGCCCCGACGGTCGTCCCCGCGCCCTCGGGTACCGCGAGGCCGGCGCGCACCAGCCCCTCCGCCAGCCGGCGCACGGCCTCCGCGCCGGCCGCCCGTGCCCGCACGGGCGCGATCCGCGACTGCCCCTCGGGCCCTATCGCCCCTATGACCGACCGCTCCATCTCGTCCCGCCCCCGTGGGTCCACGACCGTGGCCCAGCCGGTGTGCGCGAGCAGCAGCCGGCGCTGCCGGGCCATGGAGACCAAGGTCACGTCGGCGACCCGGGCCGGGCCGCCGGAGAGGAAGGCCGCCTCGTACAGCGTCAGAGCGCGCTCTCCGTCGGCCGACGCGTCACGCGCGTCCGCGGTTGCCGCGCGAAGGGCCGCCAGGCACAGCCGGGTACAGGCCGTACCGGCGAAAGCCCAGGCCAGGAACAGGAGAAGGACCCAGAACATGACGTGTTTCTATGCCAGTGGCCCGAGGGAACGCCATGCCCTGTTCACGATCCGGACCGAGTGTGGCCGGGATGTGACGTTCCGTTTCCCGGCGGCCGGGTCAGGGAGTGTCCGTCACCGGCGGCGGGCTGGAGGCGGCGGGCGGCAGGGAGTACGTCTCGGTGGGCGACGGCACCACCGGTACGGCGGCGCCCGGTTCGACCTCCGGCGGGGTCGGTACCGGGCTCGTGGACGCGGCCAGATCCCTGGCCAGCGCGGCGAAGTCGACGTACCCGGTCGCCTCCAGGACCTTGATGTGGTCGAGGACGGTCGCGTTGGCGTCGTCGGCGAGATCGCGGACCAGGGTGTTCTGGGTGCCCGCCCGGACCTGTGCGACCAGGGAGAACACCCGGCCGTGCGCGAGCCGCAGCAGCTCGGCGAACCGGCGGTCGAAGTCCTGGCCCCGCGCCGCCTCCAGGGTGTCGAGCCACTCCTTCTGCTGCGCGTTCGGCTCGTTGGGCAGGGCCACGCCGAGCTGGGTGGCGACGGTCCGGACGTGGGCGTCCAGGGAGGTGTGGCCGTCGACGAGGTGCCGCCCGGCGGTGCGGACCGCCGGCGTGGTCCCCTTGCGCTGCGCCAGCTCCCCGGCGGGCAGCTCCCACAGCCCGGCCAGCCGGACCTTGGTGACGAAGTCCCGGTCCTGGCCGGACATCGGGCCGTACGGCGTCGTCACCGTCCGCGCGCTCAGCACGCTCGCGCTCGCCGGGTCCTGCCGGTCGGCGTACGACCACAGCGGGACGAGCAGCGCGGCGAGCGTGGCCGCCAGGGCGGTGATGAGGAGTCCGGTGCCGCCGACTGTGCCTCGGCCGTTGATCGGGGGTCGCGGTCGCATGCTGCCTGCTCGGGAGTGGGTGGTGCGGGGTTGGCATAGTACTGGCAGGCGCGCCGTCCCTTCCGGGCGCGCGGAATCCCCCGCTCCTCTCAGCCCCTAACCGTGGCCGCGGGGCCGCCGCAGTACCCGTGCCGCGAGCCCCCGCTTCCGGGGAGCCGGGCCGGCCCGGTCCAGCCACCAGTCGCGCAGCTCCCGGCGCACTCCCGCGTGCGCCGGCCGCCCCAGCTTCAGCAGGTGCCCCGCGAAGTCCAGCGCGTCCTGCCGGTACCCGCCCCGCATCGGCCGCTGCCGGGCGTACTCCAGGAACGCCTCCCGGTACCTCGCGCCCAGGATCACCGGCAGCTCGGGCGCCACCTTCGCCACCACGCCGGCCCGCTTCGCCGCGAGCGCCCGCGCCTGCACCCCCATCCGCGCCCGGTCGAACCCCTCCGGCACCGGCGTCCCCGCCACCAGGGCCGACAGCACGGCGGTCTGCGCCACCCCGACCCGCTCCCGCGCACCGGCCACCGGCCGCGCGAGGACCCCGACGTGGCCCGGCCCGGCGCCGCCGTCGCCCGCCGTCGCCGTACCCCCGGCCCCCGCGTCCCGGGCCGCGCGCGCCCGGCCGGCGGTCACCGCGCCCCTGATCGCCGCCAGCTCCCGCTCCAGCTCGGCCGGTTCGGGGAAGTTCTCGTCCCGCTCCAGGAGCACCCCGGGCGGCTCGGTGCGCGCGGCGAGGCCGGTGAGGATGTCGAGCACCGGACGCGGCACGGGATGCGCGTGGCTGTCGTGCCAGACGCCGTCGCGCTCGAAACCGCCCGCGACATGGACGTAGGCGAGCGCATCCAGGGGCAGCGCGGCCAGCGCCTCGGCCGGGTCCTCGCCCCGGTTGACGTGGTTGGTGTGCAGGTTGGCGACGTCGATCAGCAGCCGCACCCCGGTCCGCTCGACCAGCTCGGACAGGAACTGCCCCTCGGTCAGCTCCTCGCCCGGCCAGGAGAACAGCGCGGCGATGTTCTCCAGGGCCAGCGGCACCGGAAGCGCCTCCTGGGCGATCCGGACGTTCTCGCACAGCACGTCCAGGGCGTCCCGGGTGCGGGGCACGGGCAGCAGGTGGCCGGCCTCCAGGCGGGGGGAGGCGGTGAGCGTGCCGCCCGCCCGGACGAAGGCGATGTGCTCGGTGACCAGCGGCGCGCCGAGGGCCTCGGCCCGTTCGGCGAGTGCCGTCAGCCGCCCCTCGTCGGGGCGCTCCGCACCGCCGAGACCGAGGGAGACGCCGTGCGGGACCACCGTCACCCCGCGCTCGCGCAGCCGCAGCAGCGACGCGGGGAGGTGACCGGGGCAGACGTTCTCCGCCACGACCTCCACCCAGTCGATGCCCGGCATGCGCTCCACGGCGTCCGCGATCTCCGGCCGCCATCCGATCCCGGTCCCCAGTCGCCGCATGCTGCCTCCCCCTCCTCGGCTGTGCTCGTGCGTCGAGTGAGGGAGGTATGGCCCCGCCCCGCCGCCGTGAACCCCGTCCCTGACGCGTTCAGAGCAACATTTGAGGTTCCGGCCGGCCGGACCGGGCGGCCTCGCGGTTCACGGACCCGCGGGGGAGGCGCCCCGGCGCAGCGCCGGGTGGTCCGCCACCACCGTGCACGAGCCCGGGGCGATCTCGGTGAAGCCCGCGTCCCGGACCACGGGCAGGCCGCTGGTCGTCAGCCGCGCCCAGTCGGCCGGGGCGGCCGTGCGGACGGCGAGGGCGTAACCGGCGTCGCGCCAGGCGGCGCGGTCGGTGTCCGGCAGCGCCCACCAGGCCAGTTGGGCACCGTGGCCGGTCTGGGCCATGGCCTTGCCGGCCGACATGTCCAGATCGGGGTTGAGCCAGAGCACCGGCCCGTCGGCCGGGTCGGCGGGGAGGGGCGGCTCCGGGTCGTCCAGTTCGGTGCCCGACACCTGGAGCCTGGCCAGGTCCTTCGGCCAGCCGTCCAGGGGGATCGGCGGGAAGACCCGGACCTCCGCGGACTTGCCGGTCACCGTGATCCCGGGCAGCGCCTCGGCGCGCCGCCACTCGGCGCCGCGGGCCCGCCGGACCACCTTGCGAATCCGGGCGTCCTCCCAGTCGCGCACCGCCCCGGCCCACTCGCCGTCGCCCCGCGCCCGGTCGTCGCCGAGCAGCACGAGAACGGCCCGGGCGGACGTCTCCAGCGCGTCGGTACGGGCGGGCGGGGCGTCGCGCTCCATCCGTACGACGAGCGGCAGCACGAACTGGGGCGCCTCGTCCCGGGGGTCGTGTCCGGTCCGGGAGGGGCTGTCACTGGAGGGGGCTGGATCGTGGCTCACGGGAGCCCAGCCTACGAAGTCGTCGGCGGGCCCATCAACGCGCGGGCCCCGCGGCGGGAAATCCGGCGACGGCGACGAACCGGCCGGCCGCGCTCGCCCTCTTGACCGAGGAAAGGGGGAGTGCGATGAGTCAGTACTTCGACATCGGGGACGAGACGCTGTGGAACCCGTCCAACGGGGCCGCCCGGCTCTTTCTGCGGCAGGTGGAGGTGTTCGAGGCCGAACTGGAGCTGCCGTCCGGACTCGGGCCGGTGCGGAACGACGAGTGCCAGATCGATCCGCACGTGTTCGGGGTCTTCGTGCACGCCCTGCTGGCACGGCACCGGCGGACCGGTCACCCGATCGTCCTGGCCCTCTCCGAGGGGGTCGTCGGTGTCGTCGTCGCCCTCGCCCAGCGGGCCGGGATCGGCATCGACTGGGAGGGGCTCGAAGCGCTTCCGGACGGGCCGCTGCCGGACGTACAGGTCTCCGCCGCCGGGGCGGCGGGACCGGGTGAGGGGGGAGCCTGGGCCGCCGCGGTGCGGGCCGGGGCGGCCCGGCTGAGCCGGGGGATGGCCCGTTGAGCCGGGCCCGCGGGCGTCACCCGGTCCGCGCCGGATCGGCCCTCGTCCACCGTGACCTGCGTCTGACCGGCGTGGGCCGCCGCTACGGCATCCGCGGCCCGTGGGTGTTTCGAGGCGTCGACCTCGTCATCGCCCCCGGCACCCTCACCCGGATCGACGGGGCGAACGGCACCGGGAAGTCCACGCTCCTGCGGCTGCTCGCCCGGCTCGACGCGCCCTCCGAGGGCCGGATCACCGGCCGCCCGCGCACGGCCTACGTGCCGGAGCGGTTCCCGTCCGCCCTGCCCTTCACCGCGGCCGGCTACCTGACCCACCTCGGCACCGTCCACGGCCTGGACCGGGACACCGCCGCCCGCGCCGCGCTCACCTGGCTGGAGCGGTTCGGCGCCGACGGGTACGCCGGGACGCCGATGACGCGGCTGTCCAAGGGCGGCAGCCAGAAGGTCGCCGTCGCCCAGGCCCTGCTGGGGGACCCGGAGCTCCTGGTGCTGGACGAGGCGTGGACCGGTCTCGACGCGGCGGCCCGGGCCGAGCTGGAACGGGCGGTGGCCGAGCGGACGGCGGCCGGGGGTGCCGTGGTCTTCGTGGACCACGACCCGCGCCGGCTCGCCGGGACGCCCGACGCGACGTACACGGTGACCGGCGGCGGCCTGCGCCGTCGTACCGACAGCGGCGGCGGCACCGCGGACGGGCCGGTCACCGTCGTCGTCGCGCGGGGGCCGGCGGGGGCGCCGCTGCCGCCCGAGGCGGTGCGGGCCGCCCGCTCCACGCAGGAGACGGCCCCCGGACGCCACCGGCTCACCGTCCCCGCCTCCCATTCCGACGTGCTGCTGCGCGCCCTGCTCACGGCCCGGCCGCCCTGGCACGTGGCCCGCGTGGAGCCCGGCACGACGGACACACCGCACTCCGACCCGGGAAGCCGCCCGTGACCGCACTCCTGCGCTACCAGACCGACCTGCTGCTGCGCTCCCAGCGCTGGCTGCCGCCGGTGATCCTCTACGCCGCCTCGCTGGGTGTCTGCGTGCAGAGCGGCCAGCCGGTCCTGGACTCGCTGGGCTACACGGCCGCGGCCCTGCTGCCGGTCTCCGCCTGGCTGGTCCGGGCCTGTGCCACCGCGGAGCCGCCCGCCGCCCGGGCCTGCGTCGCCGCGGCCCGCGGCCCCGCCCGGGCGCACCTCGCCTGCCTGCTGGCCGCGCTGCTCGCGGCGGTGCTGCTCGGGGTCGTCGCCACGGTGGTGGTGACGCTGATCAGCGCCCCGGCCGGCAACGGTCACCGGGTCCACGTGCCCCCGCCGCGGGCACTGGCCGCCGGACTGCCGGCCGTGCTCGCCTGCGCCCTGCTCGGCACGGCCGTCGGCGCGCTCACCAACCCGCCGGTGCTGCGCTCCACCGGACGCGCGGTGCCGGCGATGCTGCTCGGCGCGCTGCTCGCGCTGGTCCTGACCGGATCCCCGGCGCAGGCGGCCGTCAGCGACCTGGTCACCGGCTCGCGGACCGGCCGGGCGCCGCTGCCGCTGCTGCCCCTGGCCGGCGCGGCCCTGCTCACGGCGGCCGCCTTCGCCGCGGCGGCCCGGCTCAGCGCGCGCCGCTCACCCTGAGCAGGCGGTGCGCTGCGCCTCCTGCCACTCGCAGACCGGGCACAGCGTGATGCCCTTGTACGACTCCGGGTACTCCGTCGGCTCCCGGCACAGCACGCACTCCGCGTACGGCGGCCCGTCGGCCTTCGCCGGCCTCGCCGTCCCGGTGATCGTGCAGTAGTCCTCGTCGCTCATGGCTCCAGCGTAGGACGTCAGCGGCCGGTGACCGCCTGGCCGATCAGCTCGGAGACCTTCACGAACCGGTAGCCGCGGGCGCGCAGTTCGGGCACCACCGTGCGGACGACCCGCTCGGTGGTCGGGGCGGCGCTGCGGGTGCAGTGCATGACGACCACCGAACCCGGTTTCACCCCGTCGAGCACCTGCTTGACCACCGCGTCGGCGTCGGTGGCGAACGCGTCCCCGCTCACCACGTCCCACTGCACCGCGGTCACCCCGAGCCCGCTGAGCGCGCGCAGCGCCCGCTGGTCGTAGCAGCCGCCGGGGAACCGGAAGTACGGCATCGGGTGCGGCACGCCCGCCGCGCGCAGGGAGGTGTACGCCCGCTGCACGTCCTCCCGCATCCGGCCGGCGTCTACGGTCGGCAGGCCGTAACAGCCGGCGGTGAACGCGTAGTGGCTCCAGGAGTGGTTCGCCACCTCGAACCGCGGGTCGCGGCCCAGGGCGCGGGCCTCGGCCGGGTACTGGTCGGCCCACCGGCCGGTCATGAAGACGGTCGCCGGCACCTTCAGCTCGCGCAGGGCGCCGATCAGCCCGGGGTTGTCGAAGTGCTCGCCGGAGGCCGCGCGGGGCCCCTGGTCGGCGGTCATGTCGGCGTCGAAGGTGAACGCGACCGTCTTGCCCCGGTCGCGCGGGCCGTGCTCGAAGACCGGCGTCAGCCCGCCGGGGCCCGGCGTCAGCACGGGCGGACGGGTGGAGGAGGGGGACCCGGAGGCGGGGGTGGCCGCCGGGGCCGGGCGGTCTCCGGACGCGGTGCCGCAGGCGGTGAGGGCCGCGGCCAGGGCGCAGAGGGCGGTGATACGGCGTACTCGTAGGATCACCGTACGAACGTAGGGCTGAATGTCCGTTTATATGGTGATATGCCGTGCGGCACGGCGGCACGGTCACCCGGGCGGCGCCCGCCGTCGCTCCCGGTCCTGCCGCCCGCCATGCCGGGTCCGCCGCCTGTCCCGGCACGTCCCTGCCCGCCCGCCACCCGGAGCGGGCGTCCGTGTCACTCCAGCTCGCGCCGCTCCAGCGGCTTCACCGCCGGGCCCTGGACGACCGAGCCGTCGACCGCGAAGCGCGAGCCGTGGCAGGGGCACTCCCAGGCGCGTTCGGCGCGGTTGAAGGAGACCAGACAGCCGAGGTGGGTGCAGCGGGCCGACACGGCGTGCAGCGCGCCCTCCTCGTCGCGGTGGACCGCGAGCCGGTCGCCGCCGGAGCGGACCACCGCGCCGTCGCCGGGGGCGATCCCCTCCACCGGGGCCGGCGGCTTCAGCCGGTCGCCGACGAAGTGCCGGGCCACCTCCGCCTGGGTCTTCAGCAGCGACGGCGCCTCACGCATCACCGACTTCAGCCGGCGCGGGTCGTACAGCTCCCGCCACGCGCACTCCCGGCCGGTGATCAGCGCCGTCAGCAGCAGCCCGGCCATGATGCCGCCGCTCAGGCCCCAGCCGCCGAAGCCGGTGGCGACGTACGCGTGCCGGGCGCCGGGGTGCAGGGGGCCCACCAGCGGGACCGTGTCCGTGGACTCGTTGTCCTGGGTGGCCCAGGCGTGGTCCAGCGTCACCCCGGGGAAGTGCACCTCCGCCCAGGCGGCGAGCCGGTCCAGGGCGGCCTGCGGATCACCGGTGCCCGGGGTGAAGTGCTCTCCGGTGACCACGAGCAGCCGCTGCCCGTCCGCGCCGTACGGCGCGGTGCGCACCGAGCGGGTGTTCTCGTCCGGGGTGATGTACATGCCGCCGGGGTCCGGGCCGTCGCCCAGCGGTCCGGCCACGACGAGTTCGCGGCGCGGGGACAGCCGGGTGAACAGCAGGGCCCGGTCGAACACCGGGTAGTGGGTGGCGACCACGACGTCCCGGGCGGTCACCGTGGCGCCGGCCTCGGTCGTCAGCCGGCACGGCTCCCCCTCCGTCAGCCCGGTGACCCGGGTCCGCTCGTACACCTGGCTGCCGTGCGCGAGCAGGTCGGCGGTGAGCGCCCGCAGGTACCTGACCGGGTGGAACTGCGCCTGCCCGGTCACCCGCACCGCGCCCGCCACCGGGAACGGCAGCCCGGTCTCCGTGGTGAACGAGGCCGGCAGCCCCGCCTCCCGGGCGGCGTCCGCCTCCGCGCGCACCTCCTCCACCCGCGACCGGTCCCGTACGTAGGTGTAGGCGTCCCGGGTCTCCCAGTCGCAGTCGATCCCCAGCTCGGCCACCAGCGCCGCCGCGTGCGCGATCGCCTCCGTCTGCGACCGGGCGTACAGCCGCGCCCCCTGGGAGCCCCGGGTGCGCCGGAGCCGGTCGTAGACGAGGGTGTGCTGGGCGGTCAGCTTCGCGGTGGTGTACCCGGTGACCCCGGCCACGGCCCGGCCGGCCTCCAGCACCGCCACCCGCCGCCCGGCCCGGGCCAGCTCGTGGGCGGTGCTCAGCCCGGCGATGCCGGCGCCGACGACCGCCACGTCCACGTCGATGTCCGCGTCCAGGACGGGGTGGTCCGGACCGTGGGCGGTCTCCAGCCAGTACGAGTCGGTGACCTTCCGGTGTTCGCGCATGAGCGCCGGGTACCCCGGGCCGCCCCGCTCACGTCCGCTTCCCCGGCCGTGTCCCGGCCCCGCTCACGTGCCCTTCAACAGCCGCTCCCGGCACTCCGCGACGTCGAAGCGGGCCCGCGGATACCGCGGGTCCAGCTCGCGCAGCCGCTCCAGCAGCAGCCGGCTGATCGCCCAGTCGCGGTACCACTTGCGGTCCGCCGGGATCAGGTACCAGGGCGTGGACGGCGCCGCGCAGCGCCGCAGGGCCAGCTCGTACGCCTCCTGGTAGGCGGGCCACACGGCGCGCTCGTCGATGTCGCCGGGGTCGAACTTCCAGTGCTTGTCGGGGCGGTCGAGGCGGCGCAGCAGCCGGCGCCGCTGCTCGTCGTAGGAGAGGTGCAAGAAGCACTTGACGAGGGTGACGCCGTCGTCGGCGAGGGTGCGTTCGAAGTCGTTGATCAGGCCGTACCGGCTGCCGATCTCGGCGGGCCGGGCGAGATGCCGGACACGGGCGACGAGGACGTCCTCGTAGTGCGAGCGGTCGAAGATGCCGATCTCGCCGGGCTCCGGCAGCGCGCGCCGCACCCGCCACAGGAAGTCGTGGCGCCGCTCCTCCTCGGTGGGCGCCTTGAACGCCGTGATCCGGCAGCCCGACGGGTTGAGCTGGCCGATCACGTGCTTGACCGTGCCGCCCTTGCCGCTGGTGTCCATGCCCTGGAGCACCAGCAGCACCCGGCGGTGGTCGCCCGCGGTGGCCGCCGCCCAGAGCCGCTCCTGGAGCCGGGCCAGGTGCTTGCCCGTGCGTTCCGCGTCCGCCCGCGCGGCCCGTTTGCCGTCCGGGGCGCCGGGGGTGGCCCGGGGGTCGTACCGGGACAGCTCGACCTCCTCGCCCGGCGGGAGCCGCAGCAGATCCCCGAGTGTCCTCTCCTGCTCCCTCGCCGGCTTCCTCGGCACGGGCGCTCCTTCCGTCCGGTGTACGCGTGTGTGCGGCTGTACGAGTGCCCCGGACACCCCGGACACCCCGGATGCCCCGGGTGGCTCCGGGGCGGCTCGTCAGCCGGGACGCGGTCCGCCGTCGGTGTGCGGCTGCGGCTGCGGCTGCCGGCCCGGCTCCGGAAGCGCGGGCTGCCCGCCCCGCTCCAGGAAGTGCAGCAGCTCCACCGGTATGGGCAGCACCAGGGTGGAGTTCTTCTCGGCCGCCACCGCCATCACCGTCTGCAGCAGCCGCAGCTGGAGCGCGGCCGGCGTGTCGGACATCTGCTGGGCGGCCTCGGCGAGCTTCCTGGAGGCCTGGAGCTCGGCGTCCGCGTTGATGATCCGGGCCCGGCGCTCGCGGTCCGCCTCGGCCTGGCGGGCCATCGACCGCTTCATGGTGTCCGGCAGGGACACGTCCTTGATCTCGACCCGGTCCACCTGGATGCCCCAGCCCACCGCCGGACTGTCGATCATCAGCTCCAGGCCCTGGTTGAGCTTCTCGCGGTTGGAGAGCAGATCGTCCAGATCGCTCTTGCCGATGATCGACCTGAGGGAGGTCTGCGCCATCTGCGACACCGCGAACTTGTAGTCCTCGACCTTCACCAGGGCGCTCGTCGCGTCGACCACCCGGAAGTAGACCACCGCGTCCACCCGGACGGTGACGTTGTCCCGGGTGATGCCTTCCTGGGCCGGGATGGGCAGCGTCACGATCTGCATGTTGACCTTCTGCAGCCGGTCCACGAACGGGATGATCAGGTTCAGGCCCGGGGCCCGTACGTCACCCGCCACCCGGCCGAGCCGGAACAGCACACCCCGTTCGTACTGCTTGACCACGCGCACCGCCGCTGCCAGGTACACCACGCCGACGGAGCCCGCCGCCGCCAGGGTCACCACAAGGTCCTCGACCATGGTGACCTCCTCACACAGAGGCCGGTTTGTCTGATGGTGCCACGATAGGCCCGTGGGGGGGGGGGGGGGGGGGGGGGGGGGGGTGGGGGGGGGGGGGGGCGGGGGGGGGGGGGGGGGGGGGGGGGGGGAGGGGGGGTGGGGGGGGGGTGGGAGGGGGGGGGGGGGGGGGGTGGCAAGACTTTTCAGCGGATGTACGGCTCGGGCCGGCT
>NZ_JBVHWQ010000001.1:1481816-1527137 GCF_055564315.1 Streptomyces sp. NPDC029151 | reverse complement strand
AGGAGGTTTTTGTGTTGGGGGGTCAAAAAAGCATCCTGGTGGGCGGGACCACGATCCCCCCCCCCCCCCCCCCCCCCCACGGGCGGGTGCTCAGGCCGCGGTGACCAGCTTCACCGGCTCCGTGCCGGCCGCGCTGTGCCGTGCGGCCCAGTTGTCCAGGGCCGTGCGGCAGGCGTGGTCCAGGTGGTGCAGCCCGGACAGGTCGAGCCGGACCGGGCGGTCCTGGGGCAGCGACTCCAGGCTGTCCAGGATCTTCGGCAGGCGCAGGAAGGTGGCGTTCCCCGACAGGTGCGCCTCGATCGGGCCGGCGCCCTTGTCCACGACCTCCAGCCTGACGTGCGAGGCCTCCCAGGCGGTCTTCACCACCGCCAGCGCGAGACCGATGAGCACGCCCTCGAACATGCTGACGGCCACGATGGAGACGGCCGTCGCGGCGAGGACCAGTGCCTCCCCGCGGTGCTCGCGCCACAGCCCGGCCAGCGCCCGGACCGGGACGAGCTTGGCGCCCGCGTGGATCAGGATGCCCGCGAGGGCCGGGATCGGGATGTAGGCGAGCACGCCGGGCAGCAGCGCCGCGAACAGCAGCAGCCAGACGCCGTGCATGACCCGGGAGGCCTTCGTCCGGGCGCCGGCCTGGACGTTGGCGGCGCTGCGCACGATCACCGCGGTCATCGGCAGCGCGCCGAGCACCCCGCACACCAGGTTCCCGGTGCCCTGGGCGACGAGTTCCCTGTTGTACTGGGTGCGCGGCCCGGAGTGCAGCCGGTCCACGGCCGCCGCGCTGAACAGCGACTCGGCGGACGCGATCAGGGTGAAGGCGACGACCGTGCCCAGCAGGCCGGCACCGGCCAGCTCGCCGAAAGCGCTCAGCGGCGGCGGCTGGACCGAGCCGAGCAGCCCCTTGACCTCCACCGTGGCCACGGGCAGGTCCAGCGCGAACGCGGCCAGTGTGGCGAGCCCGACCGCGGCGAGCGGACCGGGCACCGCGCGCACCCTGGCCGGGGTGCGCTTCCACAGCAGGAGCACCGCGACGGTGCCCGCGGCCACCGCGAGCGAGGCGAGGGCGCCGGTGTCGCCGAAGGCGTCCCAGAACGCCCCCGGCAGCCCGGCTATCTTGCCCAGGCCGGAGTCGGGCGCCTTCGTCGCCAGCGCCGGATACAGCTGCCCGGCGATGATCACCAGGCCGATTCCGGCCAGCATGCCCTCGACGACGGAGACGGAGATGGCGCGGAAGTAACGGCCCAGCCGCAGCAGGCCCATGGCCACCTGGAGGGCGCCCGCGATGAGGACGATCACGCCGAGCACCGGCAGCCCGAACTCCTTGACCGCCTCGAAGACGAGCACGGTCATCCCGGCCGCCGGGCCCGACACCTGCAGGCTGCTGCCGCGCATCAGCCCGGTGACGATGCCGCCGACGATGCCGGTGACCAGGCCGAGTTCGGCCGGGACGCCGGAGGCGACGGCCACGCCCACGCACAACGGCAGCGCGACCAGGAAGACCACCAGCGAGGCCGCGAAGTCCTCCTTCAGGTGCGGGAAACGGGATATGAGGGTGCGGTCGCGGTCGGTCATCGGCGCGCTCACAGGGACTCGAAGGTGTCGGTCTGCGGGCGGTGCGCCCGTACGGCGCCGGTGTGCACCTCGTAGTACCAGGCGTGCAGGGTCAGCCGGCCCTCCGCCAGTCGCCGCTCGACGCAGGGGTACGAGCGCAGGCGCAGCAGCTGGGTCAGGGCATGGCTCTGCACGCCCTCGGCGACCTCCGGGTCCTCGGCCGCGCCGGCCGGACGCGGGGTGGCGGAGGCCAGCCAGTCGCGCACGGCGGGTACGGCGTCCAGGTCGTCCCCGCGCACGAGGGCGCCGACGGCGCCGCAGTGCGAGTGGCCGCAGACGACGATGTCGCGGACGCCGAGCACCTCCACGGCGTACTCGATGGTGGCGGCCTCGCTGGTGGGGTGCCCGGACGTGTGGGGCGGGACGATGTTGCCCGCGGTGCGCAGCTCGAACAGCTCGCCGGGGCGGGCGCCCGTGATCAGGGCCGGGACGACCCGGGAATCGGAGCAGGTGATGAACAGCACCTGGGGGGACTGGCCTTCGGCGAGCTCGGCGAACTCCTCAGGGCGCTGTCCGAAGGTACGGGCGTTGTCGATGAGGGGCTGCATGTGTGTGGGTTCCTCCTGGCGCGCCTGCCTGGCGCGTCGGACGTGCACAACGGTTGTGGGGGGGTGTGGAGAGCGGCCCGCCGTCAGCAGCGGAAGACCTGCAGCGCCGCCGGGGCGTGGGCTCTGGAGGCTCTCGGCGTGTGCGGACGCCGGGCGTCGGAGGCTCCCGACGGGTCCGCGGCGACCGCGCGGCCGGGTATGAGGGCGTGTTCCTGGCAGCAGCCGGACGAGGGCCGGCGGTGCCGGTCGCGCACGTGCGGGGCGCCCGCGGGGTCACCCGGGCGGCCCGGGGTGCGGGCCTGTTCCGCTCCGTCCCGGACCAGCTGCTCGGAGGGGATGATTCCGGTCTCAGCCTTGGCCCACGCCCGACCGTGTGTATGCGCGGACGCGAAGGTTCCGGTGGACGTGAAGAGCTGGAACGCGAGCAGGGCCGTGCCGAGGAGGGCGAGCAGGGTCCTGGCCGTCGTACCTCGGAACATGAGCCCCCCCTCCTCGCGTTCATGTTTCTTGTCCAGACCAAAGGTTGGTCAATGGATGGTCAAGAAACACGTTAACCCTGCAAAGTCCTTTGCAGGGTTAACGGGGCGTTACGCGCCGAAGAGAGCGTGAAAAATGCGGGTCGGGTGGCCTGAAATCGCCCTTGGCCCGCGGACGGTGACCGGCTGGCTGCCGGATGGCGGGGCGGGGCTAGGCGCCGAGCAGACCCTGCGCGTCCCGGGCCAGCGCGGTGAGCCGGGATATCGCGCGGAAGTACTTCTTGCGGTAGCCGCCGTTCAGCATCTCCTCGCTGAACAGCCTGTCGAACGGCAGCCCCGAGGCCAGCACCGGGACCTCACGGTCGTAGAGCCGGTCCGCGAGCACCACCAGGCGCAGTGCCGTCGACTGGTCCGGCACGGGCTGCACACCGGTCAGGCACACCGCCCGCACCCCGTCGGTCAGCGCGCCGTACCGGCTCGGGTGGACCCGGGCCAGGTGCTCCAGCAGATGCGGGAAGTCGTCCAGCGAGGCGCCCTCGGTGGCGAAGGCGGTCTTCATGACCTCCTCGTCGGAGAAGGGGGCCGGGGCCTCGGGCAGGCCGCGGTGGCGGTAGTCCTCGCCGTCGATGCGCAGGGCGCGGAAGTGGGCGGACAGTCCCTGGATCTCGCGCAGGAAGTCGGCCGCCGCGAAGCGGCCCTCGCCCAGCTTGCCGGGCAGCGTGTTGGAGGTGGCGGCGAGCGCCACGCCCGCCTCGACCAGCTTGCCGAGCAGCGTCGACACGAGGACCGTGTCGCCCGGGTCGTCCAGCTCGAACTCGTCGATGCACAGCAGGCTGTGCCCGGACAGCGTCCGCACCGTCTGCTGGAAGCCGAGGGCGCCCACCAGGTTGGTCAGCTCGACGAAGGTGCCGAACGCCTTGCGGGAGGGCTCGGCCGGGGTCGCGTGCCACAGGGAGGCGAGCAGGTGGGTCTTGCCGACGCCGTAGCCGCCGTCCAGGTACACCCCGCGCGGGCCCGCCGGTGTCTTGGGCGCCTTGGCCCGGCCGAAGCCGAACAGGCCGCGCCTGCCGTTGCCGGAGGCCTGCGCTCCGCCGAGCCCGGCCGCGAAACCCTCCAGCACCCGGACGGCCTCGGTCTGGCTCGGCTGGTTCGGGTCCGGGATGTACGTGGCGAAGCGCACCGAGTCGAAGCGCGGGGGCGGCACCATCTCGGCGACCAGCCGCTCGGCGGGGACGTGCGGCTGACGGGCGCACAGGGACAGGGGGCCGGCTTCCGGCAGAGGGCTGGAACCGGGGGCGGCGGTGGAGGACGACACAATCCCTCATGCTAAGCGCCGTGTCACACTGCACGGCATGCGACGCCTGTTCCCTGTGACCGAAGAGACAGCAGCCCAGGCCCCCGGCGGGAGCCCGGAGGGGGAGGAGGCCGGTGGGGCCGCCGGCGCCCGGGTGCCCGGCGGGAACCGGGAGTGGAGCCTCGCCGAGCTGGCCGCCGCCTACGCCTACCCGGAGCCCGCGCCGGGCGCCCCCCGGACCTGGCTCCGGGCCAACATGGTCTCCTCCCTCGACGGCGCCGCCCAGCACGAGGGCCGCTCCCAGCCCATCTCCAGCGCCACCGACATGCGGATCTTCGGCACCCTGCGGGCGCTCGCGGACATCGTGCTGGTGGGCGCGGAAACGGTACGGCAGGAGGGGTACCGCCCCGCACGCGCGCGTGCCGAGTTCGCCGGGGCCCGCGAGGCCGCGGGGCAGGGACCGGTCCCGGCGATCGCGATCGTCACCGCGGGCCTGGAGCTGGACTTCACGCTGCCGCTGTTCACCTCCCCCCTGGTGCCCACGCTGATCCTCACCGGCGCCGCGGCCGCCCCCGACCGGGTCGCCGCCGCCGAGAAGGCCGGCGCCCGCGTGGTGGTCGCCGGTGCCGGCATGGGCGTGGAGCCGGCCCGTGCCGTCCAGGCCCTCGCCGACCTCGGCCACACCCGGCTGCTCACCGAGGGCGGCCCCCGGCTGCTCGGCCAGCTGATCGCCGCCGACGTGCTGGACGAGCTGTGTCTGACGGTCTCGCCGACGCTCACCGCGGGCAGCGCCCAGCGCATCGCCGGGGGGCCGTCGGTCGCCGTCCCGCACCGGTTCGAACTGGCGTCGCTGCTGGAGGAGGACGGATTCCTGTTCAGCCGCTACCGACGGCCCTAACAGCGGAATCTGCTGTTCCGCTTAGTTTCCGGCGGGCAGACTCAGAGCGGCAGTACCCGTGCGATCACGGGGAAGGATGGTTTCCGCAGGGGCCCGGCCGGGCCCTCTAAGGAGAAGAGGCGCCTGGTGTTCACAAGCGTTCTGATGATCGAGAAGGCCCTGACGTCCGCCGACGTCGAGTTCGTCACCACCTTGCACGGGGACGAGCCGGTCTCCTTCCACGTGCTGCTGCAGCCGCGCGGCGAGCAGGCGGACCGGCTGCTGCGGGCCATCGACGACATCGCGCTCGGCGAACTCGACGAGGCGGTGCGCGAGGGGGAGACGCCGGAGGGGCAGGAGGCGCGGAGCATGGGGCAGCAGGCCCTCGGCGTGTCCCTCCAGGCGCTGCGGTCCGCGGGGAGCGCGGCGGAGGGGCGGCTGGTCGAGGACCATCCGCTGGACGCGCTCAAGGCGCTGGTGGCGGAGGTGGGCGCGGACGAGGTGATCGTGCTCACCGATCCGCACTACGTCGAGGAGTTCTTCCACCGGGACTGGGCCTCCCGGGCGCGGCACAGGGTGGGGGTGCCGGTGCTGAAGCTGTTCTCGCACAGCAAGGCGTAGCCGCTCGGCTCGCCCTCGCTGCGAGGACTCCGGCGCCGCAGCGCATAGGCTAGGGCCGCTCTAGTACGTACCGCCCCTGGGGAGAAACGCATGGCACCCGGCCTTCCTACCGCCATGGACCGACCGCACTTCATCGGCATCGGCGGCGCCGGGATGTCGGGCATCGCCAAGATCCTCGCGCAGCGCGGGGCCGAGGTGGCCGGCAGCGACGCCAAGGAGTCGGCGACCGTCGAGGCGCTGCGGGCACTGGGCGCGACCGTGCACATCGGGCACGCCGCCGAGCACCTGGCCGACGACGCCAGCTGCGTCGTCGTGTCGTCGGCGATCCGCCAGGACAACCCGGAGCTGGCCCGCGCCGCCGAGCTCGGCGTTCCGGTGGTGCACCGCTCCGACGCGCTGGCCGCGCTGATGGAGGGGCTGCGGCCGATCGCCGTGGCCGGCACCCACGGCAAGACCACCACCACCTCGATGCTGGCCGTCTCGCTGGGCGAGCTGGGCCTGAACCCGTCGTACGCCATCGGCGGCGACCTGGACGCGCCCGGCTCCAACGCGCTGCACGGCGACGGCGACATCTTCGTCGCCGAGGCCGACGAATCGGACCGCAGCTTCCACAAGTACGCGCCCGAGGTCGCCATCGTCCTCAACGTCGAGCTGGACCACCACGCCAACTACGCGTCCATGGACGAGATCTACGAATCCTTCGAGACGTTCGTGGACCGGATCACCGAGGGCGGCACCCTGGTCGTGTCCGCGGACCACGAGGGCGCCCGGGAGCTGACCCGGCGGGTCTCCGCGCGCGGGGTGCGGGTGGTGACCTACGGCGAGGCCGCCGACGCGGACGTACGCGTGCTGTCGATCGTCCCGCAGGGGCTGAAGAGCCAGGTCACCGCGGTGCTGGACGGACAGGAGCTGACCTTCGCCGTCTCCGTGCCCGGCCGGCACTACGCCCTCAACGCCGTCGCCGCGCTCACCGCCGGCGCCGCCCTCGGCGTCCCGGCCGCCGGACTGGCGCCCGCGCTCGCCGCCTACACCGGCGTCAAGCGGCGCCTCCAGCTCAAGGGCGAGGCCGCCGGCGTCCAGGTGATCGACTCCTACGCCCACCACCCCACCGAGATGACCGCCGACCTGGAGGCCATGCGCGCCGCCGCCGGTGACGCCCGCATCCTCGTGGTCTTCCAGCCGCACCTCTTCTCCCGCACCCAGGAGCTGGGCAAGGAGATGGGGCAGGCCCTGGCCCTCGCCGACGCCTCGGTGGTCCTGGACATCTACCCGGCCCGCGAGGACCCCGTCCCCGGCGTGACCAGCGAGCTGATCATCGAGGCCGCGCGCGCGGCGGGCGCCGACGTCACCGCCGTGCACGACAAGGCGGAGATCCCCGCGGTGATCGCGGGAATGGCGAAGCCGGGTGATCTCGTTCTCACCATGGGCGCGGGCGACGTGACCGACCTGGGCCCGCTGATCCTCGACCGCCTGTCGCAGTGAGAAGGGGCTGAGAACTGATGTCGTACGACGTCGAGAAGCCGGACGAGCAGTGGCGCGCGGAGCTGAACCCGGCCGAGTACGCCGTGCTGCGCCAGGCCGCCACCGAGCCGGCCTTCACCGGTGAGTACACCGACACCAGGACGAAGGGTGTCTACTCCTGCCGGGCCTGCGGCGCCGAGCTGTTCACCTCCGAGACCAAGTTCGAGTCGCACTGCGGCTGGCCGTCCTTCTACGACCCGAAGGACACCGACGCCGTGGAGCTGGTCGAGGACCGCTCCCACGGGATGGTCCGCACCGAGGTGCGGTGCGCCAGCTGCGGCTCCCACCTGGGGCACGTCTTCGCGGGCGAGGGCTACCCCACCCCCACCGACCAGCGGTACTGCATCAACTCCATCTCCCTGCGGCTGACCCCCCAGGAGGGCTGAGCCCCGAGCGGGGCCGGCCCGGCTCGAGACCCTGTGAGGGTGCCGGGTGTGGCGCGGTGGATCCGCTCCCGTCGCACGCCCCCGCCCGCCGACGCCGGCCGCCGCGCCGACGGCGGCCCCGGCGAGGCCGAGCGGGCGGCCGTGTCGCCGAGCGCCCTGCGCGAGGCACCGGCCGGGATCGGTACGACCCTCGGCGCGGGCCGCACCCGCACCGGGCCGACCCGGGCCGCCGTACGGCCGGTCGACGGAGCCGCCGTCGTGCTGCGGCGCACGGGCGAGGGCCCCGGTCGGGTGCGACGTGATCACCGGCGCCCCTGGGCTGCTGCCCGACGTCCGCCGGGCCGCCGCTGCGGCCCGGGAGGCGGACGTACTGGCCGTCGGCGCGGGCCTCACCCGCACCGGGCCGACCCGCGTACGGCCGGTCGACGGAGCCGCCGTCGTGCTGCGGCGCACGGGCGAGGGCCCCGGCCGGGTGCGACGTGATCACCGGCGACCCTGGGCTGCTGCCCGACGTCCGCCGGGCCGCCGCCGCGGGCCGCACCCGCACCGGGCCGACCCGGGCCGCCGTACGGTCGGCCGACGGAGCCGCCGTCGTGCTGCGGCGCACGGGCGAGGGCCCCGGTCGGGTGCGACGTGATCACCGGTGCCCCTGGGTTGCTGCCCGACGTCCGCCGGGCCGCCGCTGCGGCCCGGGAGGCGGACGTACCGGCCGTCGGCGCGGGACCGGACCCCTGGCTGGAGCACACCGGTGCCGCCCGCTGGGGAGCGGCCCTGTGCAGCGGCACGTCACCCGCCGCGGCAGGACGGGCCGGTGCCGACTCGCGCCCCGCTCCCGCCAAAGTAATGAAACACGCGCGGTCTAGACTCTCCCCGCACCAGCCCAGAATCGGTCGGCCCGAAGGGTACGCGGCGTTTTGATACGGATAGATGCAGTCACGAAGCGGTACCCGGACGGCACGGTGGCGGTCGACCGGCTGTCCCTGGAGATACCGGACCGCGCGATCACCGTCCTCGTCGGTCCCTCCGGCTGCGGCAAGACGACGACCCTGCGGATGATCAACCGGATGGTGGAACCCAGCGAGGGCAGCATCCTCCTCGACGGCCGCGACATCCGGCAGCAGCCGGTCAACACCCTGCGCCGGTCGATGGGTTACGTCATCCAGAACGCCGGTCTCTTCCAGCACCGCACCATCCTCGACAACATCGCCACCGTGCCCCGCCTGCTCGGCTGGAGCAAGCAGAAGGCCCGGGCCCGGGCAGCCGAGTTGATGGAACGGGTCGGGCTCGACACCGCCTTGGCCAAGCGGTACCCGTACCAGCTCTCCGGCGGCCAGCAGCAGCGCGTCGGCGTGGCCCGCGCCCTCGCCGCCGACCCGCCGGTGCTGCTGATGGACGAGCCGTTCTCCGCCGTCGACCCCGTCGTCCGCAAGGGGCTCCAGGACGAACTCCTGCGCATCCAGGAGGAACTGGGCAAGACCATCGTCTTCGTCACGCACGACATCGACGAGGCGATCAAGCTGGGCACGAAGGTCGCCGTGCTGCGCACCGGCGGCCGGCTCGCCCAGTTCGCCCCGCCCGCCGAACTGCTCAGCGCCCCCGCCGACTCCTTCGTGGAGGACTTCCTCGGCGCCGACCGCGGCATCCGCCGGCTCTCCTTCTTCCCCTCCGCGGGACTGGAGCTGGAGACCGCGCCGATCGTCGCGATCGACGCCGACGCCGCCCGGCTCGCCTCCCGGGCCACGGCGGCCCCCTTCCTCCTCGTCACCGACCTCGACGGCAGGCCCCTCGGCTGGAGCGAGCCGGACCGGCTCACCGCCGGCGCCGTCGACCCCGGCCGGCTCCTGGACTTCGGGCGGCCGTTCGTGCCCGGTACCGACTCGCTGCGCACCGCGCTCGACGGCGCCGTGCTCTCACCGACCGGCTGGGCGGTGGCCGTGGACGGCGAGGGGCGCGCGGTCGGTGTCGTGTCCCAGCAGGTCATCGGCGAGGCCATCCGCGCCGCCCACAGCAGGGTGGCCGAGCACGCCGACGCGGAGGCCGGGCGATGAGCGGCTTCTTCGACCTCCCGAGCGACCTCCAGCACAGCTACCTCGGCCTCGTCGGACTGCATCTGCGCGAGGCCCTGCTGCCGGTGCTGGCCGGGCTGCTCGTCTCGCTGCCCGTGGCCCAGCTGTGCGTACGGTTCCGCTGGATCTACCCGCCCGTCCTCGGCGTCACCACCGTCCTCTACGCCGTCCCCTCGCTCGCCTTCTTCGTCGTCCTGATCGACTACTTCGGGCAGAGCGAGACCACGGTGATGATCCCGCTCGCGCTCTACAGCCTGGTGGTGCTGGTCCCGGCGATCGTGGACGGCGTCCGCTCGGTGCCCCCGGAGACCCTGGCCGCCGCCCAGGCCATGGGCTTCGGGGCCGTACGCCGGTACTTCCAGGTGCAGTTGCCCATCGCCGCACCCGCCATCATCGCCGGCCTTCGGGTGGCCACCGTCTCCAGCATCTCCCTGGTCAGCGTCGGCATGCTCATCGGCAACCAGGGCGCCCTCGGCAACATGCTGTACGACGCCCAGACCTACCACCGGCCCGCCCTGGCCGTGAACTCGGTGCTGACCATCGCCGTACTGGGCATCCTCGCCGACGCCGTACTGGTCCTCGTCCGCCTCCTCCTCACCCCCTGGATGCCGCGGAAGGGGACCACCCGGTGAACGTCCTGGACTTCGCACACGCCTTCTTCAGCGACAGCGCCCACTGGCACGGCTACGACGGCATCCCCACCCGGTTCGTGGAGCACATCACGTACTCCCTGCAAGCCCTGCTGATCGCCGCCGTGATCGGGCTGCCCGTCGGCCTGCTCACCGGCCACACCGGGCGCGGCGGCAACGCGCTCGCGCTCCTCGCCACCGCCGGCCGGGCCCTGCCCAGCTTCGGTCTGCTGGTGCTGATGGTCATCTGGATCGGGCTCGGGATGCTGCCGGTGATGATCCCGCTGGTGGTGCTCGCCGTACCGCCGATCCTGGTCACCAGCTACGAGGCGATCCGCTCCGTCGACCCGTCCCCGGTGGACGCGGCCCGGGGCATGGGGATGCCCGAGGCACGCGTGCTGTTCCAGGTGGAGGTGCCGGTCGCGCTCCCGCTCATCCTCAGCGGCCTGCGCACGGCGGCCATCCAGATCGTCTCCACCGCCACCATCGCCGCCTACGTGGGCCTCGGCGGCCTCGGCCGGTACATCATCGACGGTCTCTACCAGAAGGACTACGAGAAGGTCGTCGGCGGCGCCGCCCTCGTCGCCGGTCTCGCCCTCGCGACCCTCGCCGTGTTCTGGGCGGCGTCCCGGCTCACGGTGTCCTCCGGGGTGCGCCGCAGCGGGTGACGGTCACCGCTCGGAGCGGGCCAGCGCGAGTTCGAGCACGACGAGCAGCGTGTCCCGCACCGAGCCCCGCTCGCGGGCGTCGAACACCACGACCGGCACCCCGGGGGAGACGTCCAGCGCCCAGCGGACCTCCTCCAGCGCGTGTTCGACCTTTCCGTCGAAGGCGTTCACCGCGACGGCGAACGGGACGCCCCTGTGCTCGAAGTAGTCGACGGCCGCGTAACAGTCGTCCAGCCGGCGGGTGTCCACGATGACGAGGGCGCCGACCGCTCCCTCCACGATGTCGTCCCACATGAACCCGAACCGCTCCTGCCCGGGCGTGCCGAACAGGTAGAGCTTGAGGGTGGGGTCGATGGTGAGGCAGCCGAAGTCCATCGCGACGGTCGTCGTGGTCTTGCGCGGGGTGTGCGTGAGGTCGTCCACGCCGGCCGCGACCTCGGTGATCGACGCCTCCGTGGTCAGCGGCTCGATCTCCGAGATCGCGCCGACGGCGGTGGTCTTGCCCACGCCGAACCCGCCGGCGATCACCACTTTCACCGGCAGCGGCGGCCGCACGGCCGCCGGCGCGGCCGGGCCCCGGGCCGGGAGCGGTTCAGTCGGTGTCACTCGGTACCCCTCGGGGAGTCGGGGACGGCCCGCAGGCCGTCGATAACCCTGCGCAGGACGGACGCGTCGTGGGTGGCCTCGGCGTCCGGGACGTACACCGCCAGCAGGCCCTCCTCGCGCAGGTCCTCGGCCAGGACCCGGACCACGTTCAGATGCAGCCGCAGCCGGGCCGCGAGTTCGGCGAGGGACTGCGGCAGCCGGCAGGCGGCGACGATGTCGTGCTGCTCGAAGGAGAGCCCGCCGAGCGCGTCGAGGCCCCCGGCGGTCGCCACCACCTGGGTCTCCACGGGCAGCGCCCGGCCGGAGGCGGCGTCCGCGACCCGGCCGGCGGTGACCAGGTACGGCCGTACGGCGGGGGCGGGGCCGACCGGGTCGGGGCCCGGCGGCGCGGTGCCGTCCGCCATGGGGGGCGCTCCTTCTCAGCGGGCCGTCGCCGCGCCGACGCTGTTCTTCAGTTCCAGCACCAGCTGCGGGCTGAGCGCGGCACCGGCGCGGTTGGCGAACAGCGTCATCTCGTAGGCGATGTTGCCGAGTTTCGCCTCCTTGTCGGTGACGACGCCGAGCACGGCGCCGCTGCCGATCGCGGAGACGATGACATGCCCGCCCTCCAGATCGATGATGACCTTGTTCAGCCCGCCCAGGCCGTAGTTGCCCGACGCGCCCGCGGCCAGGCTGGTGATGCCGGACACGATCGCCGCGAGCCGCTCGGAGTCGGCGTGCTCGCGCAGGGCGGACACCGCGATCAGCAGGCCGTCGGAGGACACGGCGATGGCGTCCACGACGCCGGCGGTCTCGGTCGCGAAACGGTTCAGCAGCCAGGTGAAGTCGGCCGCGGCGGTCTGCAGGTCGGTCGGCGGGGTGCCGCCCGTGGGGCTGTCACCTGTCGGCGTGCTCAACTCTCGTGCTCCTTCCGGGAAGCGGGTCCGGTGCTGGTGCTCTCGCTGCGGGCGCCGCCGCCGTCCGGACGGGTGGAGGTGTCCGTGCCGGCGTCGCGCCGGGCGCGCTCCACCGCTTCCTCGAACTCTTCCAGCTCGCTGCGGACGGCTTCCGCGTCCAGCGGTCGTACGGTCTGCGGCACGGTCGTCGGCGCGGCACCGGTGGTGGCCGGGAGCGTGGCTCCCCGGACGCGGCGGCGGAGGGGGCGTCCGGTGCCGGAGGGAGGGGGCGCGGGGGGCCGCGCCTCGTCCGGCGCGTGGCGGGGGACGCGGCGGGGCAGCGGGCCGGTGCCGTGGTCCGGGCGGGCGGGCTCGCCGGCGGCGGCGCCGTCGGCCGGTGTCCTTACGTGCGCGGGGTCCGGCGCCGGCGGCAGGCCCCGGGACGGTGCCGCTCCCGACGCCCCGGGCTTCGGCGCCTGTTCCTGTTCCTGTGCCGCCGGTGCGGGTGCCGGGGCGAGCGGGGTCGCCCTGCCGGCGCCCGGTGCCACCAGCAGCGAGGCCGGCAGGGTGACCTCCGCCGTCACCCCGCCGCCCGGCGTCCGCGTCAGCTCGACCCCGATCTCCCAGCGACGCGCCAGCGCACCGACGACGAACAGGCCCAGCACCTTCGTCGGCACCAGGTCCAGGCGCTCCCGGCGGATCAGCCGGGCGTTCTCCTCGGCGAGCCGCTCGGCGCTCATGCCCAGACCGTGGTCGGTGACCACGATGTGCGTGCCCGCGGAGCCCGAGCGGACGGTGACCTCGACGGGGCTGTCCGCGGGCGAGAACGACACGGCGTTCTCCAGGAGTTCCGCCGTCATCAGCGTGAGGTCCCCGATGGCGTCCGGCTCGACCAGGGCGTCCGACGCGGCGTACAGCCGTACCCGCCGATAGCCCTCGATCTGCCCGAGCGCGGCCCGGACCACGGTGGACAGCGCCGTCGGCCCCGCGTCCAGCACGGTCTCGCGGATGCCGGCCAGCAGCATCAGGCTGTCGGCGTTGCGCCGCAGCCGTACGGCGATGTGGTCGATGGAGTACAGCCGCTCCAGCAGCGCCGGGTCGGTCTCGCCGCGCTCCACCGCGTCGATCAACGCGAGCTGACGAGTGGTCAGGTTGCTCACACGGCGGCCGACGTTGCCGAACATCTCGGCGGTGTTCCGGCGGCTGAGCACCTGGCGTTCCAGCAGCGCCGCGGCTGTCGTCTGCACCCGGTTGAAGGCGACCGCCAGGTCGCCGATCTCGTCCCGGGCCGTGACCGGCATGTCACGCAGCCGCGGCGGCCCGTCGTCCTCGGCGTCGTCGTCGGCCACCCGGGCCAGTTCGCGCCCCGCCACCTCGGCGACCTCCCGCGCCGCCCCGGTGAGCGCCTGCACGGGCCGTACCACCGAGCGGCGCACCAGCACCGCGAAGGCGATCCACAGCGCGAAGGCGATCAGCGTGCCGCTCAGCAGCAGTCCGGCCCGCCACCGGGCGCCGTCGGCGGCACCGTCGGCGCGGTCGGCGATCTGGCCGATCAGCGCGGTGGTGATCCTCAGCCGGGCGGCGGCCTGTTCGGGGTAGGCGGGGTAGTCGCCCAGCGCGTCCCGCACCGACCGGCGCAGGCGCTCCTGGTCGTCCGACTGCAACCGTTCGATCCCGACCTGGAGTTCGGCGTACGCCTCGGCGATCTGCCGCTGCGCCCGGGTGTGTTCGATGCCGGCGAACCGCTCGGCCTGGCCCTCGGTGGCGAACCGGCCGAAACGTGCGGCCTGGTGGGTGTAGAGGTCGTAGGCGCCGACCGCGTTGGTGAACTCGATCAGCGCGTTGGTGTCGCCCGTGGTGGCGGCGAACACGTTGGTCTCGAAGGCGCCGTGGGCGGCGTCGGCACGCAGCAGGGAGTCCAGCAGGCTGCCGGTGAAGGTGTCGGCGAGGTCGGCGTCGCGGTCGAGCCCGAGGCCGTCGATCAGGCTCTGGGCGGCGCCCGCGTAGGCCGGGTCGATGTTGTCGGCGGGCAGGTACGACTGCTCCACCGAGCCGCGCAGGCCGGCGAGGCCCTCGACCCCGCGCAGGGCCTGCGCCTCGCTCGGGGGCAGCCGATCGCCGAAGGTCTCGCGCACCCGGGTCACCTGGGAGTCGACGGCGCGCTGTGCGGCGCGGTAGGCGGACGCCGACGGCCGTGCGTCCCCGGACTCGAAGCGCGTGGAGAGCAGGATGGCCTGCTGGTGCTCGGCCTCCACCCGGTCCACCAGCCGTGCCACCTGCGCGCTGTCCCGCACCAGCCGGGCCGCGGAGGCCGCGCCGGACGACTGCTGCACCAGGTCGGTGAAGAGGTACGCCAGCAGGACCGCGATGACCGCGAGGGGGATGCCGACGAGGAGGTTGAGCTTGCGCCGGAAGGGCCAGCGGTCGGCGAACGCCGCCAGTGCGCGGCCCCGCCCGGGTGTGTGCCGCGCGGGTGAGTGCCGGACGGGAGCGTCCACCTCGTTCGTGGACACTGGGCCTCCTTCGTGCTGTCACGCCACCGGAGCGGCCCTGCGCACCGCTGTGTTCGACTCCAAGGGGCCCGAGACTACAGGCCCGTTGAGGGGCGGATCAGCCCGCCTTTCATCAAGAATCCGTTACGAAGCCAACGCACTGCGCGCACAACTGGTCACAGATCGAGGCCAATCGGTGATCTGTGGCTCTTGACTGACCGAGAACGCGCTGGCTTGGATCAATGGGTGACTTACACGACCCACATCAGCAGGTCCATCCGGAGGAACCGAGGCGCGGCGGCGGTCGCCCTCGTGGCGGCGACGGCCCTGCTGGCGGGCTGTTCCTCCAAGGACGACAAGGGCGGCAATCCCCTCACGGAGGGCAAGGCGAGCGGCGACAGCGTCGTCGTCGGATCCAACAACTTCCCCGAGAGCACCCTGCTCGCCGACATCTACGGTGAGGCGCTCAAGGCCAAGGGGATCAAGGTCACCTACAAGCCGAACATCGGCAGCCGCGAAACCACCTACGGACTGATCAAGAACGGTTCCATCTCGGTCCTGCCCGAGTACAACGGGGCGCTGCTGGCCTACCTGGACCCGAAGGCCACCCCGAAGACCCTGGGCGCGACCACCCAGGCCATCGACGCCAAGCTCGACTCCAAGCTCACGCTGCTCAACCCCGCGTCGGCGGAGGACAAGGACTCGGTCACGGTCAACGCGGCCACCGCGAAGACGTACCACCTCACCGAGAACTCCACCATCGCCGACCTGAAGGACATCGCCGGGGACCTGGTCATCGGCGCCTCGCCGGAGTTCCAGACCCGGCACCAGGGCCTGGTCGGCCTGAAGTCCGTCTACGGCGTGGAGTTCAAGTCCTTCAAGGCGCTGGACGCGGGCGGCCCGCTCACCCTGGCGGCACTGAAGAAGGACGCCGTGCAGGCCGCGGACCTCTTCACCACGGACCCGAACATCTCCAAGGAGAAGTTCGTCGTCCTGCAGGACCCGAAGAACCTCTTCGGCTTCGAGAACGTCCAGCCGCTCGTGTACAAGAGCGCGCTGTCCGAGAAGGGCGTGGACGCGCTCAACGCGGTCTCCGCCAAGCTCGACACCGCGACCCTGCTGAAGCTGGACACCCAGGTGCAGACGGAGAACAAGGACCCGCTGGACGTCGCCAAGGCCTGGCTGGAGTCAGCGGGCCTGAGCTGACGCCCCGGGCCCGGACCGGCCCGGCCGGGGGTGACGGCCGACGTGCCGACGCGGGTGTCCCCGCCTTCCGGGGACACCCGCGTCCCGCTCGACGGCCGCGGGCTCACCCTGGCCGCCCGGGCCCGGCCCGCCGACGCCACGGCCGTACCCGTCGAGGACACCGCCCGCCCGGCGCCGGCCGGGCCGTGTTCGAGTGCCGCCGCCCCGGCCTGGGACGGACGGACCCGCCGTCCTCTCCCACGGGCCGGAGGAAGCCGCGGGCTTCGCCGGGCGGGCGGCCCGGGCCGGCGCCGCCTGCGCCACCGTCCTCGGCCGCGAATCGCCGTCGCCGTCCGGGCGTCGAGCCTCCGCCCGGTACCGCCGGCCGCACCCGCCTTCGCCCCCGCCGTCTCCGCGCCCACCGGTCTGCAGGACCGCCCGCCGACCCGGGGACATCGCGTCGACGACCCGCCTCACGTCCCTACTGGCCGGGTCGTGACACCGGCACACCAAAGCCTTCGGCCGTGTGAGTTCTCCACGCGAACTGCCCGGTGGATGGAAGAAATCCACGTACTCCTCGTCCCGGATGGAGTCCCCCCGCCTCGCGCTCCCACGCTTGCCCGGTGACCGAGCCCGTTCCCGGTGCCGGTCCCGAGGCGTGAGAGGAATCCCCATGACCCTGGAGCACAGCCCGGTCGTCACCCCGTACCGCCACCGCTGGGCCGCCCTGGCCGCCCTGCTGCTGGGCGAGGCCATGAACCTGCTGGACGCCACCGTCGTCCAGGTCGCCGCGCCCGCCGTGCGCGCCGATCTCGGCGGGCCGGTGTCCGAGGTTCAGTGGTTCGGCACCGCCTACACGCTGCCGTTCGCCGTGCTGCTGCTCACCGGCGGACGGCTCGGCGACATCGCCGGCCGGCGCCGGATGTTCCTCCTCGGGGTCACGCTGTTCACGGCGGCGTCCGTGGCCTGCGCCCTGGCTCCCTCGGCGGGCATGCTGATCGCGTTCCGCGCGGCGCAGGGCGCGGCGGCGGCACTGATCGTTCCGCAGACCATCGGGCTGATCAAGGCGATGTTCGCGGGGGAGGAGACGGCGAAGGCGCTGGGCTGCATCGGCCCCGTGATGGGACTCGCCGCCGTCTGCGGGCCCGTCCTCGGCGGCGTGCTGACCCACGCCGACCTGTTCGGGTCCTCGTGGCGAGCCGCGTTCCTGGTGAACGTCCCCGTGGCCGCGGCGGTGCTGGCCCTCGCCCCGCTGCTGCGGGAGGACCGCGCCACGCACCGCCCCGCCCTGGACTGGCCGGGCACCGCTCTGGCCGCGCTCGGCACCGGGCTCGTCGTCTACCCGCTGACCGGCACGGACCTCGGCCGTCTTCCGCTCAGGGCCGTGGTGCTGCTGGTGGCCGGCCTGCTCGTCCTGGCCGGCTTCGCCGTCCAGCAGCGGCGCTCGGCCGGGCCGCTGCTGGAGCCGAGCCTGTTCGCCCGGCGTGGCTTCCCGGCCGCCCTGGTCGCCTCCACCGCCTTCTTCGCGGTGACCAACGGACTGTCGACCGTCGTCGTCCTCCAGCTGCAACTGGACGCGCACACGAGCGTGCTGGCGGCCGGTCTGAGTCTGCTCCCCTGGTCCGCCGGGCTCGCCGTCGCGTCCTGGCTGGCCGGTTCCCGGCTGGTACGACGGTACGGGCGGCGCGTGCTGCCGTACGGGCTCGGACTGCTGCTGGCCGGCGTGCTCGCGGCAGGTGCGGCGTACGGCACGGCCGCCCCGGGCCGCTACCCGGCGGCGCTCCTGCCCGCCCTCGCCCTCGTCGGCGCCGGCGCCGGCCTGTTCACGCCGGCCTTCTTCACCCTCGCGCTGCGGCCCCTGCGTCCGCACGAGATCGGCTCGGCGGCCGGCCTGCTCAACGCGGTCCAGCAGCTCGGGGCCACGCTCGGCATCGCCCTGCTCGGCAGCGTCTACCTGACCGGCACGGCTCCCGGCGCGGCACGGACCGCCTGCTGGGCGGCGACGGCACTGGTGGGCCTGGCCTGGGTGTCGAGCGGACGGGTGGCGGCGGCCGCCTCCTAGACGGCCGCCGCCACCGGAGCCCCGGGCCCGTCTCGGCGGGCGTCGGCGACCGCCGGTGTCGGGCATGCCCCGGCCTGCGGCAACTCCAGGCGTCCGGTGCCGCCCCCGGCCCGCGGCAGCTCCGGGTCCGCGGCAACTCGCTGCCGGGCCCCCGGCACCTCCGGGCGCCCGGCGCTTCACGGGGGCGTCGGCCCCTGTCGTCGTATCTGCGCCAGCGGTGTCAGGGCCGGGCTCGCCGCCTTCAGGGTGCGCAGGACCGGGCTGGTCTCCAGCGCGTCGATCTCCCGGAGCGTGCCGAGCCGGCGGGTGAGATAGCGGTGCAGGTCGGCCGGGTCCCGGCACAGGGCCTGGGCGACCAGGTTGGTGGGGCCGGTGGTCGCCGCCACGAAGGCCAGCTCGTCATGGCCGGCCAGGGCGTGTCCCACCCGGTCCAGGTCCGCCGGCCGCACCGACAACCACAGCAGCGCCCGTGTGCGCACCCCGAAGAGCGCGGCGTCCACCTCGACGTCGAAGAAGAGCGCGCCCGCCGCGCGCAGCCCGGCCAGCCGGCGGGCCACGGTGCCGGGGGACCAGCCGGTGGCCCGGGCCAGCTCGCCCTGCCCCGCCCGGCCGTCCCGCTCCAGCGCGGCCAGCAACGCGGCGTCCCCCGGCTCCGGTTGCCGTGCCTCCTCCCGCGTGTCCCGGTACTCCAGCGCCGCCTGCTGCCGGGCGTCCAGGGCCCGGGCGCTGCGCCGCCAGTTGGCGGGACCGCCCAGGTAGGTGTGGAGCAGGCAGTGCGCGGAGACCGCGGTGACGCCGCCGGTGCGTGGGATGTCGTGCAGCAGCAGGGAGCCGGGGGAGGCGTCCTCGGCGGGGGCGTGGACGACCGCCGTGATCTCGGTGCCGCCGGAGGTGAGCTTCACCCAGGAGGTGTCCGGCCGCCGCACCAGCGCCCCGGCGATCTCCCGCGCGGACCTCGCCGTCGCGGTCAGCCGGACGAGCCACTGGGCCCGGCCCGCCCGGTGCGGGTCGGGCAGGCCCACCACCCGCAGCCCCGCCTCGGTGCGCAGTCGGCGGTAGCGCCGGGCGACCGTCTGCGCCGAGACCCCGAGGACGTCGGCGATCCTGCTGAACGGAGCCCGGCCGTCCAGGTGCAGGGCGTGGATGAGGGCACGGTCGAGGTCGTCGAGCATGCCCCCATCCTCGCGCTCCGCGGAGTGCTCCGAGTCCTCCGAGGGCTCAGAGGTCGAACTCGTGCGGCGGCAGGTCCAGCGCGTAGCACGCCTCCCGCACCACCGCCTGCTCGTCCTTGTCGAAGTCGCCGTCCGCGCCGCCGATGACGATGCCGATCTGGACGACGGCCCGTGCCTCGGCGGGCTTCTTCTTGGCCTTGGCGATCTCCTGCAGCACGCTCACCTTGCCGAAGGCGAAGTCCGCCGTCAGTTTGTCCAGGTTCTCCTCGAAACGGCGGCGGAGGTCGTCCGCCGGGAAGTTCTGCAACACCTCGTTCGTGCCGATGAGCTGGGCCACCCGCTGCCGTTCCGAGGGATCCACCGTCCCGTCGGCGGCCGCCACGAGCGCGCACATCGCCATGCTCGCATCACGGAACGCGCCGCTCTTCAGGTCGTTCTTCTTCGCCACCAACTGGGTCTGCATCTGCGACGCCGACTCCTTGATGCGGTCCCACAGGGCCATGTGCGCTCCTCGTATCGGCCGCCTGATGCTCCGGCAGCATCCCGGCGGGAATCTCTACAGCACTGTAGAAGATAGCTTCTACAGTTTTGTAGAAACGAATGGGGAGGCCGGGAAGTTCCGCGGATTCCGCCTGATTCGGCGCACGGCGGACACGGCCGGCGCACGGCGACGACGCGCGGAGGGGAGGGGGGCGACGGTGGCGACAGCGTCCGGGGCCGGCCGCCAAGGGTCCTTTGCCGAGGTCCTCGCCGGAGCGGCCGCCGTCTCGGACCGCTCGCCGCGCCCGCCGGCCACACACCGCGCGGGCGCCGGTCCAGGGTGAGAGCGATGTGACCGGACCCGCCGAGCGGACCGGCGGCGCGCTGCCCACCGTCAGCCGGTATCCGGCCGAGCCCGGACTCGCCGGCCTCGTCCGCTCCCGCTGCGAGGGCCGCCGCCGGGTGGACCTCGCCGGCACGGCCGAACAGGCCCGCCGCCGCCGACGTCGTACGACTCCTCACCGGCCGTCTCGAAGGGCGGGAGGAGCCCGCCGCCGTCCCCGGCCACCGGCCCCGCGGCCCCCGAGCCCGCCGGCATCCGGGGTGCCGCCTCCGTGCTCCCCGTACCTCCCGCGCTCAGTGACTGCCGGCGCGCTCGGGCCGGCTGCTCCCGGACCCGGGGGTGTGCCCCGCGGCGCGTTCCCGCTTGCGGCGTTCACGGCGGCTCGTGCGCGGTTCCTGGTCCGGGAGCCAGCCGAAGGCGAGGCAGCTGCCCGTGGCGCCGAGGAGGAGGCCGATGAAGAAGCCGCCCAGGTTCGAGGTGAGCCAGGTGCCCAGGGAGAGCAGGATGCCGGTGAGGGAGTAGAAGAGCCGCTGGGCGGGGTTGAAGAGGATCAGCAGGCCCAGCAGGACCATGAGACCGGGCAGCAGATAGCCGGCCAGGCCCTGCATGCCGATGTGCAGGACGACCTTCAGCGAGGCCTTCTCGGTGAGCAGGATCTCGCCGCCGCCGAGGGCGAGCAGCAACCCGCCCCAGAACGGCCGGCGGGCCCGCCATCCGCGGAAGGCGGCCCTCGGTCCCCGGCGTGGACGGTCCGGCACGGCGATCAGCAGCCCGAGTCGCTGAAGCGCAGATTGAGACCCGGCAGCTTGAAGACGCCCGCCGTCGTCGCGTAGTTGGTCTGCCGCAGGTGGGCGATCCGCACGGTGTCGGCCTGCTGGCTGAAGACGCCGATCGGACCCTTCACGCCCGCCTTGGTCAACGTGCTGGCGTCGTTGCCGATCTCGATGTTCTTGAACGCCGCGTCACCGGACAGCTCGGTGGAGTCGGTGGTCAGGTCGGTCGCGGAGACCTTCTCCGCCCCGCTGCCCGCGGTGATCAGCAGGTTGGTCCCGCCGAGGTCGACGCTCTGGCACAGCTTGGTGAGCGTGGCCTGCTTGATCGCGGAGGTGACGATGAGCACCTGGCCGCCGGTGTCGCCGGCGTTCGGGCTGCCCTCCGCCATGTTGTCGAGACCGCCGAACTGTTCGAAGCCGGTGCCGTTCAGTTCCGTCGCGGTGACCGTGAACGGCATTCCGGAGATGGCGAACTGCACGCCCAGCGCTCCCTGCGCGGTGAGGACCGCCAGGCCCGCGGCGACCAGGGTGGCGGGCACCGCCATCACCGCGGCCCGGCGGGCCCGCACGCGTCCGCGTCTCTCGCCGCCGGAGGTGGTCCCGGCGGCGTCGGGGGTGCCGGAAGAGGGGTCGCTACCCGGGTTCTCCGGGGTGTTGCCGGTGGACGGGACGTCCGGGGACGAGGCCATGTCTGCTCCCATGGGCATGGATCAATGCGGGTTGGGCTTCAGTGGCGCGGTGTCCTGGCGCGGACAGCGGATGCCGCGTACGCCTCCTCGCAACTCCCGGCGGGCGCAAGGGCTTTCTCGTTACGCGGCAGTAGCCTTTCGAGGAAGTTACCGCCGGTTACTTTCAGGGGTCAAGGGAGGTGTGAAAAAAGGGTGCCGGATGTGCGCGGGCCGTTTCCGCCTGCCACAACTCCCTTTCTTCTCCTTGACGTTGACGGTTGACGAGGTCTACAACTTCCCCTGTTTCCCCGGATCCGTGGCGCCGGATCCAGCAAGCGGCATCCGTCGCGTTTTCCCGGCGTGGCACCACCCGCGCCCCCGCGGCACCGGCCGCGTTCCCGGCCCTGTCACGGCAACCGCTCCACCTCGCACCGCGGCACCGGCACGGCGTTCCCCTGTCTCGTCCCGTGCCCGGCCGCCCCTGGTCCGGCCCGGCCGGAGGTCTTCCCCCGAGGCCTTCGGCCGGTGCCCGGTGTGCCGCCGTCGCGGGTCCGCCGCGTACGGAGAAGGCGCTACGGCCCCGCGCCGGCGGCATCTCCCGCTCCACCCGCCACCCCCCACCTCACCCCAGCTGTCCCCCCACACGGAAGAGAGGCACCCGCATGCGCACGCGCTCCCTCCTCGTCGTCGCCGGCACCGCCACGGCGCTCGCCCTCACCTGGGCCTCCCCGGCCTCCGCGGCCGGCACGGTCCTCACCACCGGCAGCACCGGCGGCACCGCGGTCGCCGTCGGCGACACCCTGACCGCGCCGCTGGCCTCCGGCACCTCCGCCACCTTCTACTCCAGCGCGACCGGCACCAGTGGCGTGAAGTGCACGGGCTCCCAGTTCACTGCCCAGGTCACCGGCAACCCGGCCGCGCCCGGCACCGCCACCGAGTCCGTCACCGCGCACACCTTCGCCAGTGCCACCTGCACCAGCAACGTCACCGGTGTCCTCGGCGTCAACGGCATCACCATCAACAACCTGCCCTACTCGGCGACGATCACCTCGGACGGCACCCTCACCGTCTCGCCCCCGAGCGGCTCCGTCATCCAGGCCACCGTGCAGCTGCGCACCCTGCTCGGCAGCGTCACCTGCGTCTACCAGGCACCCAGCCTGACCGGCAAGGCCGACAACGCCGACAGCAGCATCAGCTTCACCAACCAGCAGTTCGGCAAGGTCTCCGGCTCCTCGCTGTGCTTCGCCAACGGCTACTTCACCGCCAAGTACGCGCCCGTGACCGACGCGGGTGCCCGGGTCTACGTCAACTGAGCGACCGGACCGTCCGGTTCAACGTCGTCGCGGACGCCGTAGCCGGAACGTGAGGGCGGCGCCCCCGGTGAGGAGCAGCACCGCGGTGGCGCCGCCCGCCAGCAGCGGCGCCGACGGCCCCGAGCCGCCGTGCGCGGCCTCCGCGACCCCGGTCCGTTCGCCGGCGACTCCCTCGGTCCGCCCACCGCTCCGGCCCGCGGCCGGTACCGCGTCCTTTGCCGGCGCGTTCGTCCTGGGCGACGTCCGCCGTTCCGGCGACGCCGGTCCGCTCGGCGACCCCTCCGGCCGCGCGGGCGGCGGTACCGCCCCGCCCGCTTTCCCGCGTGCCGGGAACACCACGTCGGAACACGCGTAGTACGTGTCCGGCGTACTGCTGTTCTCCCAGACCGTGTACAGCACCTGACGCCCCGTCCGGTCGGCCGGCAGCGTGGCGCGCAGGTGGTACGCCCCGTCGCGCAGCGGCGGGTCCGTGACCTCGGCGAAGGGCCGCTCCGGCAGGTCGGACCAGGTCAGCGGCTTCGACGGGTCGTACCCCTGCTTGGTCAGGTACAGCCGGAACGTGCCCGTGTGCGCGATGGTCGAGGCGTAGGTCAGTGTCAGCCGGCCGCCCGGTGCCAGCCGTGTCGCCGGCCAGTCCCGCCGGGGCAGGTCCAGGCCCCGGTACGCCGGCAGGCCGCCGCTGCACAGCCGGCCGTCCGGAATCACCTCGCGGTCACGGCCGTCCACCCCCGCCACCCGCAGGTTGTCCCAGGCGGTGAACGGAGCGCCGTTCGCCGAGATCGCGGCCCGGCAGGCCGCCGTCCGGACCGCGCCGCCCCCGGGCGAGCAGGCGTAGACCCGGCTGACCGGGTCCGTCGGGGCGCCGTGCGCCCGGGCGGTCCCCGCAGCCCACGGCAGGAGCAGGAGCGGTGCCGTCACGGCGGCCACCCTGACGCTCAGGCGGACGGTCATCCGAGTCATCCGGGTCTCCTCGGCGGGCGCGGGAACGGGTCTGCGACGTCCAGTACGGCACCGGCCCCCGGCGCGTTCACCCCCCCACCGGCACGCCCGCGCGCGAGCGGCGTGAAAGCACCGACCGGTTCGGCTGTTTCGCGCCTGCTCCCCCAAGCCGTTGAGGAGCCGGCCGTTCGGCTCGTATCGTGGCGATCATGGAGGCGGGCGTCCGTCGCCACGAGGCTGCCGGTCGCCGGCCGGATCGAAGGGGGACCGCCGTGGGCTCGCCCGTTCACACGGGAGGAAGCGGCCGGCCGGCGCCGTGCGCGGCGCTGACACGTGTCGGGACACGAGCGGTGACATCCCGGACTCCCGTTGCCCTTGGGTGAGTTATCGTATGCAAGGGGTTAAAACAAACCGCATGTCCTGTTCGTTGAGGTGCGAGGAGGGGTCCCAGGATGGCGAGGCAGTTACGCGCTGAGCAGACCCGGACAACGATCATCACTGCCGCCGCCGACCTGTTCGACCGGTACGGCTACGAATCCACCAGCCTGAGCGACATCGTCGCACACGCGAAGGTCACCAAAGGCGCCCTCTACTTCCACTTCGCCGCCAAGGAGGACCTGGCCCACGCCATCCTGGAACTCCAGGCCAGGGCCGCGCAACAGCTCGTGGCCGACGTGGAGAGCCGCGGCTGCTCCTCGCTGGAGGCCCTGATGCGCACCACGTTCGGGATCGCCCGGCTCGCCGTGGAGGACCCCGTGCCGCGCGCCGGACTGCGCCTCGCCGCCGCCGACATCGCCGTACGGCCGCCGCTGCGGCACCCGTTCACCGAGTGGCTGGAGTTCGCGACCCGCAAGTTCGGCGGAGCGGTCCGGGAGGCCGACGTCCACGGCGACCTCGACGTCGGCGTCGTCGCCCACTCCCTCGTCTGCTTCTTCATCGGCACCCGGGTCGCCGGCCGCTCGCTGGAACCCGTCGGACGGCTGCCGCGGAGGGTCGCCGAGATGTGGCACCTCATGATCCGCGGCCTCGTCCCGGTGCACCGCCGGCCCCGCTACGTCACCCTCGCCACGCAGCTGGAGCGGGAGATCCGCGCCGCCTGACACCCGCGATACCGTGACGGACATGCCCGACACCCCCTTCGCACCCGTGATCCTCGGCAACGCACCCGGCTCGTTCCCGCACAGCGTGCTGGCCGAGCGGCACCCCGCGATCATCCGGCAGGTACGGGAGGCCTTCCCGTACGGCCCCGGGCAGCACACGGCGCTGGACGAGCTGCTGAAGAGCTGCACCCAGGGGACGGTCGAGCCGCTTCCCGCCAACGCCCCCGACCGCGAGCAGTGGCACGGCTGGGGTCTGGCCGAGTACGCCGGCCGGTCCTGGTACGACGTGCCCTGGCTGTGGTCCGAGAGCTACTTCTACCGCCGGCTCCTGGACGCCGTCGGCTGGTTCGGCCCGGGCGCCTGGCAGGGCATCGACCCCTTCCGCCCCTTCAAACGCGCCGAACTCGACGCCCCGGAGACCGGGGAGGAACTCGCCGCCCTGGACGGGCTGCTCGACCTCTCGGAACAGGAGCGGGCCCGCGCCCTGCTGCACGGCTCGCTGTGGGGCAACCGCGCCGACCTCGGCTTCCGGCTCTCCGCCGCGGGCGCCGAGGCCCGCGAGCCGGTGCCCGCGCTGGTCGCCGACGACAGCGACAGCCTCTGGTCGCTGCTCCCGCCCGGCGGAGCGGGCACGCTCGTGCTCGTCGCGGACAACGCGGGCCGCGAACTCGTCCCCGACCTGCTGCTGATCGCCCACCTCCTCACCGAGGGCCGGGCCGCGCGGGCGGTCCTGCACGTCAAGCCGTACCCGTACTACGTCTCCGACGCCACCACCGCCGACGTCGTCGACGCCCTGCACCGGCTGCGCGCGGCCCCGGGCGCGGCCGCCGAGTACGGGCGTGCGCTCTGGTCCGCCCTGGCCGACGGCCGGCTCACCGTCCGCGCCCACCCCTTCTCCTGCGCCCCGCTGCCCTACAGCGCGATGCCGGACGACCTGCGCGCCGAGTTCGCCCGGGCCACGCTGACCGTCGTCAAGGGCGACCTGAACTACCGCCGTCTGGTGGGCGACCGGCTGTGGCCGCCCACCACGCCCTTCCGGGAGACGACCGCGTACTTCCCCGGCCCGGTCGCCGCGCTGCGCACCCTCAAGTCCGACGTGATCACCGGGCTCACACCCGCCACCGAGGCCGCGCTGGAGGAGGCCGAGGGGCGGACCTGGCGGACGAGCGGCACGCACGCGCTGATCCAGACCGACCCGTCAGGCGACCGTCAGCGGCAGTGACGTGACGCCGTTGATGAAGTTCGACACCAGCCGCCCGGCCGGCCCGGCGAGCCGCGGCGGCCCGGGCAGCGCCCGCAGCACCTCCTCGTGGAGCAGCCGCAGCTGCAACCGGGCGAAATGGGCGCCCAGGCAGACGTGCGGGCCGTCCCCGAAGGAGACGTGCGGATTGGGGGAGCGGGCGAGGTCGAGCCGGTCCGGATCGGCGAAGACGCGCTCGTCCCGGTTGGCCGAGGCGTGGAACACCACGACCTTGTCGCCCGCCCGGACCGCCCGACCCGCCAGCTTTGTGTCCCGCAGGGCCGTCCGCCGGAAGGTCAGCACCGGCGGATGCCAGCGCAGCAGCTCGTCCACGGCCGACGGTACGCCGGTCTTCCCGGCGCGCAGCAGCTCGTACGCCTCCGGGTGCTCCGCGAGTGCCAGCAGTCCGCCCGGGGCCGCGCTGCGCACGGTGTCGTTGCCCGCCACGGTGAGCAGGAAGAAGAACATCTCCAGTTCGGCGTCGGCGAGTCCGGCTTCGTGGGCGAGCGTCGTCATGATGTCGTCGGCGGGGTACCGGCGCTTGTGCGCGGCGAGTTGTCCGGCGTAGGCGAACATGTCCCGCAGCATCGCCGGTGACCGCGGGTTCACCGGCCTGCCCGCCCCGTCCCGCACCGGCGGTCCGGCCTCGTCGGGATCCTGGTAGCCGATGACCCGCTGCGTCCAGTGCAGCAGCAGACGCCGGTCGCCGTCCGGGACGCCCAGCAGATCCGTCAGGTTCAGCAGGGCGTACTCGTCGGTGACGGAGGCCACCAGATCGACCGTGCCGTCCCCCTCCCGCGCCGCCGCCAGGGCGCCCGCGAGCAGCGTGCGCGCCCGCTCCCGCGCGGCCTCCGCGAACCGCTCGACGCGCCCCGGCGTGAAGGCGCGGCTCACCAGCCGGCGCAGCCGCCCGTGCGCCGGCGGGTCCTGGTTGAGCATCATCCGCCGGATGAACGGCAGGTCCTCCGGGTCCGGATCGCGGATCTGCGTCGCACCGGCGTACGAGGAGTACGTCCCCGCGTCCTTCAGCACACGGACGACGTCCGCGTGCCGGGTCACCGCCCAGAACCCGGGGCCGGCCGGCCAGCCCAGCACCTCCGGCTCCTCCTGCCAGGCCACCGGATGGTGGTCGCGCAGCACGCGGTAGGCGTCGTGGGGCACCCCGGCGGCGTACCGGCGCGGGTCGAAGACGTCCGGGACCGGCGGCGCCTCGCGCACGCTCACGCCGGCCCGTCCCCGCGTTCCCCGACCGCCCGGGGCCGGCCCTCGACCGGCGCGCCGGCTTCGACGGCTTCCACCGCTTCGACGGCTTCGACCGTACCGACTGCCGGGGCCGTCTCCCGGGCCGTATCCGTCCCGTCCGTCCCGTCGGTCCCGTCGGTCCCGTCCGTCCGCAGGAAGTCCTCGACGGTGCGGATCAGTTCCAGCGGGGTCTCGTCCATCGCGTAGTGGCCGGCACCGGGCAGTACGGCGAGCCGCGCGCGCGGGTACCAGGAGATCCACGTCTGCTGCATGACCTCCGGCGACAGCGCGGGGTCGAGCGCGCCGGCCACGGCGAGCGCCGGCACCTCGCTGCCCACGACGTCCGCGCTGAAGTCCTCGCCCGCCCACGAGTCCAGCCAGGCCCGGAACGCCTTGGCGTCGCTGCGCTCCAGCGAGCGGGCGACCATCCGGTCCAGCCAGGCGGCGGGCCTGCGGCCCCCGGTGGTGACGTCGATGATCACCCGCCGGTACTCCGCCCGGTGCGCCGCCTCCCTGAACAACGTCCCCTGCTCACCGGCCAGCGGCATCCCCGAGGCGGGCACCGGCGACACGCCGACGATCCGGCGTACCCGGTGCGGGGCCACGGCGAGCAGCCGCTGCGCCACCGCGCCGCCCATGGAGTGCCCGACCACCGAGAACCGCTCCCAGCCGAGCCGGTCCGCCAGCTCCACCAGGTCCACGGCCGCCTCCGCCGTCGTGTACGCGCCCGTGGCGTCCCGGGCCTCGCCGTAGCCGCGCAGATCGACCAGCGCGTAGGTGAAGGACGCGCGGTCCAGGTCCGGCAGGACGGGCGCGTAGGCCGACCGGTCGGCGAACCAGCCGTGCACGGCGAACACCTTGTGGGCGCCGCCGCCGTGCACCTCGTGGGGCAGTGCGAAGGAGGTCATGCGCTTACCGTGGCCCCCGCGCGCGGGCACGGCAAGAGCACCAACGCCACAAACCCCCGCCGGAGTTCCAGGTTTCGCGGACCGTTCACGCGATGGTGTGATCATGTGCCGGGGTTCGGATGGAGATCCGGCACCCCGGGTAGGGCCCGGCCATGACGCAGCCGTTCGAACTCCCGCACTTCTACATTCCGTACCCGGCCCGGCTCAACCCGCACCTGGACGAGGCCCGTGCCCACTCGACCGCGTGGGCACGGAAGACGGGCATGCTGGAAGGCTCCGGGATCTGGGACCAGGCCGACCTGGAGGCGCACGACTACGGCCTCCTGTGCGCCTACACCCATCCCGACTGCGACGGACCCGCCCTCTCCCTGATCACCGACTGGTACGTGTGGGTGTTCTTCTTCGACGACCACTTCCTCGACATGTACAAGCGCACCCAGGACCGTGCCGCCGGCAAGGCGCACCTGGACCGCCTTCCGCTGTTCATGCCGCTCGACCTCGCCACCCCCGTCCCGGAGCCGGAGAATCCGGTGGAGGCCGGGCTGAAGGACCTCTGGGCGCGGACCGTGCCGTCGATGTCCGTGGACTGGCGGCGCCGCTTCTCCGTCGCCACCGAGCACCTGCTCAACGAGTCGATGTGGGAGCTGTCCAACATCAACGAGGGGCGCATCGCCAACCCCGTCGAGTACATCGAGATGCGCCGCAAGGTCGGCGGCGCGCCCTGGTCGTCCGGGCTCGTGGAGTACGCGACCGCCGAGGTGCCCGCCGCGGTCGCCGGCACCCGGCCGCTGCGCGTCCTCATGGAGACCTTCTCCGACGCCGTCCACCTGCGCAACGACCTGTTCTCCTACCAGCGCGAGGTCGAGGACGAGGGCGAGAACAGCAACGGCGTGCTCGTCCTGGAGAAGTTCTTCGGCTGCTCCACGCAGGAGGCCGCCGACATCGTCAACGACGTCCTCACCTCGCGGCTGCACCAGTTCGAGCACACCGCGCTCACCGAGGTCCCCGCCGTCGCCCTGGAGACGGGCCTCACCCCCGGTGAGGTCGCCGCGGTCGCCGCCTACACCAAGGGGCTCCAGGACTGGCAGTCCGGCGGCCACGAGTGGCACCTGCGCTCCAGCCGGTACATGAACAAGGGCGCGCGGCCCGACTCGCCCTGGCGGCCGAAGAGCGGACCCGGCACCTCCGCCGCCGACGTCGGCGCCCTCCTCGCCTCGGCCGCCCAGGAACGCCTGCGCGCCTACACCCACGTGCCCTACCAGAAGGTCGGCCCGTCCCGCGTCCCCGACCTGTACATGCCCTTCGAGGTGCGGCTCAGCCCCCACCTGGACACGGCCCGCGGCCACCTCGTCGACTGGTGCCACCGCATGGGCATCCTCCAGGAGGGCGTCTGGGACGAGGACAAGCTCGCCGCGTACGACCTCGCCCTGTGCTCCGCCGGCCTGGACCCGGACGCCACCCCCGAGGCCCTCGACCTCAGCGCGCGGTGGCTCGCCTGGGGAACGTACGGCGACGACTACTACCCGCTCGTCCACGGCCACCGCCGGGACCTGGCCGCCGCCCGCCTGTCCACGGCCCGGCTGTCGCGGTGCATGCCCGTCGAGGGCGAGCCGACGGTCGTCCCCGGCGACGCCATGGAACGCGCGCTGATCGACCTCTGGACGCGCACCACGGCGGAGATGACCACCGACGAGCGCCGCACCCTCAAGGCCACCGTCGACACCATGACCGAGAGCTGGGTGTGGGAGCTGTCCAACCACCTCCAGAACCGTGTCCCCGACCCGGTCGACTACCTGGAGATGCGCCGAGCCACCTTCGGCTCCGACCTCACCCTGAGCATGTGCCGGATGGGCCACGGGCCGGCGATCCCCGCCGAGGTGTACGCCAGCGGCCCGGTGCGCTCGCTGGAGAACGCCGCCATCGACTACGCCTGCCTGCTCAACGACGTCTTCTCGTACCAGAAGGAGATCGAGTACGAGGGCGAGATCCACAACGGCGTCCTCGTCGTGCAGAACTTCTTCGGCGTGGACTATCCGGCCGCGCTCGCCGTCGTCCACGACCTGATGACCCAGCGCATGGAGCAGTTCGAGCACGTGATCCAACACGAACTCCCGGTGCTCTGCGACGACTTGCAGTTGTCGCGGGAGGCGCGGACCGCGATGGCCGGCTATGTGCTCGATCTGCAGAACTGGCTGGCCGGCATCCTCCACTGGCACCGGAGCGTCGACCGCTACAAGGCCGAATGGCTCGGCCGCCGCGCCCACGGCTTCCTGCCCGGCCGCGCGCCCGCCGTACCCGCCCTGACGCTCGGCTGACGGTCACCGAAACTTCTCGTACGGAATGGGGTGTTCAGGGAACTTCGGTGAGTCCTCGGCAGTCTTGTGGAGTAAGGGGAAGAACAGACCACGAACACCGGGGGGGTGCTCGGCCTTGACCGAGACCATCGAGAGGCTCACCGAAGAGACCACAGGGGAGAAGACGTCCGCCGCCGCGGGCGAACTGACCCCGTACGTCGCGCCGTTAACCGTGCCGCCACTCCTGCGGCCCGCCCACGGCGACGTCCTGCGCGAGACCGAGATCGCGCTGCGCCCGACCTGGGTGCGCCTGCACCCGCAGCTCCCGCCGACCCTCATGTGGGGTTACGACGGGCACGTGCCGGGCCCGACCATCGAGGTGCGGCGCGGACAGCGCGTCCGCATCGCCTGGACCAACCGCATTCCCAAGGACAGCGAGTACCCGGTCACCTCGGTGGAGGTGCCGCTGCGCACCGACGGCCGCCCGCAGGCCACCACCGAGCCCGGCCGCGAGGGCGTCGAGCCGAACAAGGACGTCGCCGCCCTGCCCGCCTGGTCCGTGACCCACCTGCACGGCGCGCAGACCGGCGGGGGCAACGACGGCTGGGCGGACAACGCCGTCGGCCACGGCGACGCCCAGCTGTCGGAGTACCCGAACGACCACCAGGCGGTGCAGTGGTGGTACCACGACCACGCCATGAACATCACCCGGTGGAACGTGATGGCGGGCCTGTACGGCACCTACCTCGTCCGGGACGACGAGGAGGACGCCCTCCACCTGCCCTCCGGCGAGCGCGAGATCCCGCTGCTCATCGCCGACCGCAACCTGGACACCGACGAGGACGGCCGCCTCAACGGCCGGCTGCTGCACAAGACGGTGATCGTCCAGGAGAAGAACCCGGAGACGGGCAAGCCGGTCTCCGTCCCGTTCAGCGGCCCGTACACCACGGTCAACGGCCGCATCTGGCCCTACGCCGACGTGGACCCGGCCTGGTACCGCTTCCGGCTGGTCAACGCCTCCAACGCGCGCATCTTCGACCTCGTCCTCATCGACGAGGACGGCGAGCCGGTGCCGGGCATCGTCCACCAGATCGGCAGCGACGGCGGGCTGCTGCCGCGCCCGGTGCCGGTCGACTTCGACGAGCGGCTGCCCGCCCTCACCGCCGCGCCGGCCGAGCGCTTCGACCTGCTGGTGGACTTCCGCGGCCTGGCCGGGCGCACCCTCCGCCTGGTGAACAAGGGCCCCAACCAGCCCGCGGGCGTGCCCGACGCGGCCGGTGACGTGCCCTGCCCGGACGTGCTGGAGTTCCGGGTCCGGGACACCTGCGAGGAGGACGCCTTCGAACTGCCGGAGGTGCTCTCCAACTCCTTCCGCCGCCTCACCCACGACATCCCGCACGGCCACCGCCTGGTCCTGCTCACCCCGCCCACCACCAAGGGCGCCGGCGGGCACCCCGAGATCTGGGAGATGACCGAGGTCCAGGACGCCTCCGGGCTGCGGTTGCCGGCCGAGGGGATCGTCCAGGTCACCGGACCCGACGGCACCACGAAGACGTACCGCCGCACCGCGCGGACCTTCAACGACGGGCTCGGCTTCACCATCGCCGAGGGCAGCCACGAGCAGTGGAGCTTCCTCAACCTCGCGCCCATCGTGCACCCCATGCACATCCACCTGGCCGACTTCCAGCTGCTGGGCCGGGACGCCTACGACGTCTCCGGCTTCGACCCGGCGCTCGGCGGCACCCGCACCCCGATCCGGTACGACGCGGGGACGGCGACACCGCTCGCGCCCAACGAGCGCGGCCACAAGGACGTCTTCCGCGTCCCGGGCAGCCAGATGCTGCGGGTCATGGGCCGCTTCGACGGCGCGTACGGCCGGTTCATGTACCACTGCCACCTGCTGGAGCACGAGGACATGGGCATGATGCGGCCCTTCGTCGTCATGCCGCGGGAGGCCCTGAAGTTCGACCACGGTGGGGCGCACGGCGGCCACGGCGAGGGCCACACGGGCTGACAGCGCTCCAGGGCGGCCGCGGGTGCCGGCCTGCGGGCGTCACACCGGCCGGGCGACGGCCCCGGACGCCGCGTGCTCGACCGCGGCGCGCGCCAGGGCCCGGATCATCGGGTGCGGCCGCGAGCCGTCGCCGGCCAGTTCCGGCTGGAACAGCGAGGCCAGGAAGAACGGATGGCCGGGCAGCTCGGCCATCCGGACCTGGCCGTCCTCGTCGTGGCCGGAGAACCGCAGCCCGTGGGCGCGGAGCGTGTCGAGGTGGCGCGTGGGGCCGTAGGCGCAGAAGTACCGCTCCACCGTGCGCGCCGAGCCGATCACGGACGCGGCCAGCGAGCCGGGTTCCACCGCCACCGCGGCCTCGTGACCCACCAGCGAGCAGGCCAGCGGCTCGATGAGCGGGTCCTCGGCGTCCGGGTCGTTCTCGGCGTGCGCCACCGCGGTCAGCCCGCACACGTCACGGGCGTACTCCAGCAGCGCGTGCTGGAAGCCGCCGCACGTGCCCAGGAACGGGATGCCCTCCTCGCGCGCGGTGCGCACCGCCGCGAGGACGCCCGCCTCACTGCGGTACGGGCTGCCCGGAAGCACCCACACGGCGTCGAACCCGCGTACCGCGCCCTCGGTCGCGGCGTCCTGCGAGGAGATCCAGTACGCGTCCAGGACCAGCCGGTCACGGGCGGCCAGGGCGTCCAGCAGGAGCGGGACGCGGGTGTGCGAGACGACGTGCGGGGAGCGGTCGCCGACGAGGGCGAGGGTGGCGGTGTTCGTCATGGCCACCATCCTCGGTACGCCGGGTGGTTCACGTCCAACGATGGTTCCTGCACGGTCGATAAGCACTGCTGATGGAGTGACATGCTGGGCGGCATGGACCCCCATCTGCTCCGCACGTACGTCACCGTGGCGCGTCTCGCCTCCTTCTCGGAGGCCGCGCGCGAGCTGGGCTACACCCAGTCCGCGGTCTCCCAGCACATCGCCGCCCTCGAACAGGACCTGGGCGCACCGCTGCTGACCCGCCGGCCGGTCGCGCCCACGGCAGCGGGCGAACGGCTGCTGGAGCACGCGGGTCCGCTGCTGCTGCGGCTCGACGCGGCCCGCGCCGAGGTCGTCCGCATGGCTGCCGCGCCCCAGCACGGCCTGACCCTCGTCACCACCGCGACCGCGCTCGGCCCCGCCGTCCTCCGTGCGCTCCCGCCCGCCGGCGTCACCCTGCGCGTCCTCACCCGCGCGGAGATCCCCGCCGCCGTCGCCACGGGCGCCGCCGACCTCGGCCTCGTCGACGGGCCGGCCGCGCCGAGCGATCCGCTGCGGCTGCCCGACGTGGCACCGCTGACCACGCACGGGGTCGCCGAGGAACCCGTGAGCGTCCTGCTGCCCGCAGGCCATCCCCTCGCCGGCCGCCCCGGCCTGCGCCTCGGCGACCTCCGCGACGCCCGCTGGCTCGACGCGCCCGACGCGGCACTCCCGCTGGCGCACCTGCGCGCCGCGACCGAGGGCGGCGGCGCCTTCCGGCCCTCCCTGCGCTACGAGGGCACCGACATCCGCACCCTCACCGCCCTCACGGCGGCCGGACACGGCCTCGCCCTGCTGCCCCGCTCGGCGGCCACCGCCGTCCCCGGCACGGTCGCCGTCCCCCTGACCGCGCCCCGCCTCGTCCACCGCACGGAACTCCTCCACGGCGGCAGCCCCGGGGGAGCGGCGGCGGAGGTGGTACGGCGGCTTCTGAACGAGCGGTGAGCGCGCCGGGGCCGGTGGGGTGAGCTGGGGGCGCCGGGGCTGGCGGGACAGCGGAGGGGGCGCCGAGCCGGTGGGGGAGCCGAGGGTGTGTCGGGACCGGGTGAGGAGAGCTGGCGGTGTGTCGGGACCGGGTGAGGAGAGCTGGCGGTGTGTCGGGACCGGGTGAGGAGAGCTGGGGGTGTGTCGGGGCCGGTGGGGGAGCTGGGGGTGTGTCGGGGCCGGTGGGGGAGCTGGGGGTGTGTCGGGGCCGGGTGGGGTGAGCTGGGGGTGTGTCGGGACCGGTGGGGGAGCTGGGGGTGTGTCGGGGCCGGGTGGGGTGAGCTGGGGGTGTGTCGGGACCGGTGGGGGAGCTGGGGGTGCGTCGGGGCCGGGTGAGGAGAGCTGAGGGGGCGCCGGACCGGTGGGGGGAGCCGGGGGTGCGTCGGGACCGGTCAGGAGAGCTGAGGGGGCGCCGAGCCGGTGGGGGGAGCAGGGGGGTGTCGGGACCGGCGGGAGAGCCGAGGGTGCGTCGGGACCGGCAGGGGAGCCGAGGGGCGCCGGAGCCGTTGAGGAGAGCCGAGGGGGCGCCGGTCGGTGGACCGGCCCGTGGGTTACGGCACCGTGCCCGCCCGCCCGCCCGTTCCGCCCCGGCGTCGGCCGCATCACCGCCGTTCCGGCCGGTCCCCGCCGCCACGGCCGGTCGCGTATCGGCCCGCGCGCCCCCTCGGGGCTCACTACCCTCGGCCGGCCTTCGGCCATTCTCACTCGTTCGTGTCTCGTCGCGGCCCGCCGCTCCGGGTAGGCACCAGCCGGAGGCGAGCGAACCATGGAACAGACTGCGTTGCGTCCCAAGCCGATCCCCGGCCAGGACCGGCGGGACGACGGCACCGCCGGCACCACCGCCACGGCCGGCCCCGCCCGCCGGCCGCACGCCGCTCCCCGGCGCGGACGGCGGCTGCGGACCGTGCTGGTCGGCGTCTGCGCCGGCACCGCGCTGGTGCTCTCCGGCGTCGGCATCGGCACCGTCGGCGCCACGGTGATCGGCATGGGCCGGCTCGCCGACCTGCGGCACCAGGCCCCGCCGTCGGCCCCTTCGGCCGCCCCCACCGCCGTACCGGCCCCCGCTCCCGCCGCCCCCGGCGCCACACTGGGTGTCGAGGTCGTCGACGCCGAGAAGGCGGGCGCGCTGGTGGTGGGCGTGCACGTGCCCGGCCCCGGTTACGCGGCCGGCCTGGTCCGCGGGGACGTGGTCCTGCAGTTCGGCGCCGCCCGGGTCGACACCGCCGCCGACCTCGCCCGCGCCGTCACCCGGGCCCGCACCGGGAAGGCGGTCCTGCTCACCGTGCGCCACCGCAGCGGCGGCTACCAGCAGTTGTCGGTGGCGCCCGGCCTGGTCACCTGACCGCGCCGCGTCCGCACGGCTCCCGGTCCCGCACACGCCACGGAACCCGCTGGTCACCGTCCGTCCCGCGCGTCATCATGGGCCCATGCGGAGTTCCTTCACCACGGACCGCGCACCGGCGGGACGCCGGACCGCGGGACCTGCTCGCGTGGCCCCGCCCGGGCGGGCAGGATGCCGCCCGGGACGCCGGCGCGCCACACCGCCCGCCCCGCTGCCTTCTCCCGCCCGCGCCCGGAGGTCCGGATGACCGGTAGTACGCCCGCGCCCTTCACCGCCGCCGACTACAGGTCCCGTATGGAGCGCGCCGCGCGCGCCGCCGCCGACGCCGGCCTCGCCGGGTTGCTCGTGGCCCCGGGACCGGACATGGTGTGGCTCACCGGCTACACCCCCACCGCGGTCACCGAACGGCTCACCGTGCTGGTCCTCGCCCCCGGCCGGGACCCCGTCCTGGTCGTGCCCACGCTGGAGGCCCCGGACGCGGAGCAGGCCACCGGCGCCGCCGCGCTGACCCTGCGCGACTGGACCGACGGGAAGGACCCCTACGCCGTCACCGCCGGTCTCCTGGACGGCCGCGGCCGGTTCGGCATCAGCGACAACACCTGGGCGATGCACCTGCTGGGCCTCCAGCGGACCCTGCCCGACACCTCCTACGCCTCCCTCACCGACGCCCTGCCCATGCTGCGCGCGGTGAAGGACGCGGCCGAGCTGGACCTCCTGGCAGCCGCCGGAGCGGCCGCGGACGCCACGTTCGAGGAGATCCGGAAGGTTTCCTTCGCCGGCCGCCGCGAGTCCGACGTCGGCCAGGACCTCGCCGGTCTGCTGCGCCGCTTCGGCCACTCCCAGGTCGACTTCACCATCGTCGGCTCCGGCCCGAACGGCGCCAACCCGCACCACGAGGTCGGCGACCGGGTGATCCGGCCCGGCGACATGGTCGTCCTCGACTTCGGCGGCCTGATGGACGGCTACGGCTCCGACACCACCCGCACGGTCCACGTCGGCGAGCCGACCGAGGAGGAGCGCCGGGTCCACGACGTGGTGCGCGCAGCCCAGGAGGCCGGCGTCCAGGCCGTACGCCCGGGCGTGGCCTGCCAGGACGTCGACCGCGCGGCCCGCGCGGTGATCACCGACGCCGGGTACGGCGAGTACTTCATCCACCGCACCGGGCACGGCATCGGCGTCACCACGCACGAGCCGCCGTACATGATCGAGGGCGAGGAGCAGCCGCTCGTGCCCGGCATGTGCTTCTCCGTGGAACCCGGCGTCTATCTGCCCGGCCGCTTCGGCGTGCGCATCGAGGACATCGTCACGGTCACCGAGGACGGCGCACGCCGCCTCAACAACACCACCCGTGAGATGGTCATAGTGGACTGACAGGCCCAGGAGACCTCGCGACGACACCCGGAACGGCTACCCCCGACCCATGACCCAGGCACCGACCCCCACCGCGGACACCGTCCGCAGACTGGTCCGTTCGCTGCTCAAGGAGGGCGACGACGGCACCGGTGGGCCCGAAGTGCGGCCCGTGACGGAGGACCGCGAGCACACCTGGTGGGTCGGCGGCCGCCATGTGCTGCGCCTCGCCCCGGACCGCGAGGCCTCCGTCCGCCGCCGCCGGGAACTGCGCCTGCGCGACGTGGTCCGCCCGCATCTGCCGGTCGCCGTGCCGACCAGCGTCGCGCACGGCGACTGGGCGCCCGGCCTCGCCTACACGCTCGACACCCGGGTGCCCGGCGGCACGGCCGACGAGTACGACGTCTCCGCCGTCGGCGAGGCGGACCTCGCCGGGCTGCTCGGCGGACTGCGCGCGGTGCCCGTACGCCAGGCCGAGACGCTCGGTGTGCCGCGGGTCGCGCCGCGCTCGCTGGAGGCGCTGCGCCGGATGGCCGTGCACGCGGCCGAACGGCTCGCCGCCGCCGACGAGTTCGACGCCGCCCGGCTGCACCAGCTCACCCCGCCCGGCGCGGCCCAGCTCGCCGCGCAGCCCGGCACCGCCGTCCTCACCCACCACGGGCTGACCGGCGCGCACGTGGTGGTCAGCGCCGACGGCCGGGTGCGCGGCATCCTGGACTGGACCGCGGCGGCCCTCGGCGACCCGGCCGAGGACATCGCCGGGCTCGCCGTCGCCGCCGGCTCCCCGGCGGCCGTCCGCGCCGCCACCCTCGCCGGCTACGGCGCCCGCCCCTGCCTGCGCGGCCTGTGGCTGGCCCGCTGCGACACCGTCATCCGCCTCACCGCGTACCTGGAGGGCCGGACGACCGGTTCCCTGCTCCTCCTGCGGACCCAGCTGCGGCGCGTCTGGGAGCCGATCCTGCTGGAGCGGGTGACGGACTTCCCGGAGGACGAACCGGAGCCCTGACGGGCCGCGGCGGCCCGTCAGGACGGTGTCGCACCGACGGCTCGTCAGGGCTGCGTCAGCACCACGCACGACTCCCCGGGCACCTGGAGCAGCCCGTCGGGGCCCGGAGCCTCCACCGGGTCCCAGGCGGCGAGGACCTCCACCCGGCCGGTGCCCAGCGGGATCGCCGCCTCCTCCTTGCCCAGGTTCACCGCCACCCGTACGTCCCCGCGCCGGAAGGCCAGCCAGCGGGCGTCCGCGTCGTAGGCGACCTTGGTGTCGGCGAGGTCGGGGTCGGTGAGGTCGGGGTGTTCCCGGCGCAGCGCGATCAGCCGGCGGTACCAGTCCAGCACGCGCGCGTGGGGCTCGCGTTCCGGCTCCGACCAGTCCAGGCAGGACCGCTCCCGGGTCGCCGGGTCCTGCGGGTCGGGCACGTCCTCCTCGGCCCACCCGTGCGCGGCGAACTCGCGCCGCCTGCCCCGCCGTACCGCCTCGGCCAGCTCGGGGTCGGTGTGGTCGGTGAAGAACTGCCAGGGCGTGCCCGCCGCCCACTCCTCGCCCATGAACAGCATCGGCGTGAACGGCGCGGTCAGCGTCAGCGTGGCCGCACAGGCCAGCAGGCCGGGGGAGAGGTGCGCGGCGAGCCGGTCGCCCTGGGCGCGGTTGCCGACCTGGTCGTGGGTCTGGCTGTAGCCGAGCAGCCGGTGCCCGCCCACCCGCGAGCGGTCCAGCGGGCGGCCGTGGCGGCGGCCCCGGAAGCTGGACCACGTGCCGTCGTGGAACCAGCCGCCGGTGAGGGTCTTGGCGAGCGCGGCGAACGGAGCCCGGGCGAAGTCGGCGTAGTAGCCCTGCGACTCCCCGGTCAGCGCGGTGTGCAGGGCGTGGTGGAAGTCGTCGTTCCACTGGGCGTGCAGCCCCAGGCCGTTCTCCGCGCGCGGGGTGATGAACCGCGGGTTGTTCATGTCCGACTCGGCGATCAGGAACAGCGGCCTGCCGACCTCGGCGGCCAGGTCGTCCACGGCGGCCGACAGCTCCTCCAGGAAGTGGCACGCGCGCGTGTCGTACAGCGCGTGCACCGCGTCCAGCCGCAGCCCGTCGATCCGGTAGTCCCGCAGCCACGCCAGCGCGCTGCCGAGGAGGAACGCGCGCACCTCGTCCGAGCCGGGCGCGTCCAGGTTCACCGCCGTGCCCCACGGCGTGGTGTGCGTGTCCGTGAAGTACGGCCCAAACGACGGGAGATGGTTGCCCGACGGGCCCAAGTGGTTGTGCACGACGTCCAGCACGACGCCCAGCCCGAGTCCCTGCGCCCGGTCGACGAAGCGTTTCAGTGCCTCGGGGCCGCCGTACGGCTCGTGCACCGCCCACAGCGACACCCCCTCGTAGCCCCAGCCGTGCCGCCCCGGGAAAGGACACAGCGGCATCAACTCCACGTGAGTCACACCCAGTTCCACCAGGTGCTCCAGCCGCTCGGCGGCGGCGTCCAGGGTGCCCTCGCGGGTGTACGTGCCCACGTGCAGCTCGTACAGCACCGCGCCCGGCAGCCCACGCCCCGCCCACCGCGCGCGCCACTGGTGGCGGCCGTGGTCCACGACGGCGCTCAGCCCGTCCGGGCCGTCCGGCTGGCGGCGTGAGCGGGGGTCGGGCAGCACGGGGCCGTCGTCCAGCGCGAAGCCGTACCGTGCGCCGTCCCCCGCCTCCGCCTCGCCCGTCCACCAGCCCTCGCGCGCGGGATCGCGCGCCAACGCGCGCGTGGTGCCCTCGCAATGGAGCGTCACTCGGTCTGCCTGCGGTGCCCACACCTCGAACTGCACGGACGGTTCCCCTTCGTCTGCTCACCGTGATGTCCCGCGGTCCCATCGTGCCGTCCCGGACGATCGATCCGCTTTCGAATCGGTCCTTTGCCGGCAGGTGTCGTGGAAGTACCCGCATATCGGCACCGGTTCCGCGTTTTCTGGACACCCGGACTCCACTGCCCGACAATCACCAGCGTGACGTCGTCCTTCGAGTTCTCCACCTACCCCGCGCGCCTGTCCGACGCGGAGCGGGACAAGGCGCTGCAGGCGCTGCGCGACGGCGTCGCCCTGGGCCGGCTCTCGCACGACACGTTCGTGCGCCGCATGGAGCTGGCGCTCGCCGCGCGCCACTCCGACGAACTCGCCGCCCTGGTCGCCGACCTGCCCCGGGAGAACCGGTTTTCCCGCGCGGTCCTCGGCACCGTGGAGGCCGTCTCCGGGTTCACCGTGCGGCTGCGCCGGGCCTGGCAGGCCGAGCGACTGCCCAAGCTGCTGCTGCCGCACCCCGCGCACACCCATCCGCTGCGCATCGGCCGCGACCCCGCGAACGGGCTGCGCCTGAACCACGAGACCGTCTCCCGGGTGCACGCCGAACTGCGCCACCAGGGCGGCCTGTGGGTCCTGAGGGACCTCGGCTCGACCAACGGAACCACCGTCAACGGCCGCCGGGTGGTCGGGGCGGTCGCCGTCCGTGAGGGCGACCAGGTCGGCTTCGGCCGCATGGCGTTCCGGCTCACGGCGCCCTGAGCGGTCCTCCCGGGCCGGCTGGACGGTGCCGTGGACCGTCCTTCCTCCTGGGCCGGCTGACCGTCCCCCTGGGCCGGCTGACCGTCCTCCTGGGCCGGCTGACCGTCCCCCTGGACCGGTCGGGCCGGACCGTTCGAACGGGCGGTCGGACACGCGCGGGTGCGGGGTCCCGATCGGGTGAGCCGCACTGCGGATGCCGGGCCGCCGTGCCGATGGAACGGGCATGACGTATCTCACCAGAACGGCAGCGGCGGCCGGCGCCCTGCTGGCCGCCGTCGGCCTCCTCACCGCGGGCCCGGCCCGGGCCGCCTCCCGTGACACCCATACCGGCAACTGGCTCCACCTGACGGTCGCCAAGGGCGTCGCCCGGTCCGGTGACGCCCCCGGCGCGCTGCTGCTGTGCGACCCGCCCCTGGGGCATGCCCACGCGACCGAGGCCTGCGCCGAACTGGACGCCGTCGACGGGAACATCGACCGCATCCCGGCCGCGCACGTCTTCTGCCCGATGATCTTCGCCCCGGTGACCGCCCACGCGCGCGGGCGCTGGAACGGCCGCTGGGTCCACTTCGAGGAGACGTACAGCAGCGCGTGCGTCATGAAGGCGCGCACGGGATCCGTGTTCCGGCTGGACGGCTGACCGGCGCACCCCGGGAGCGGGGACGGCTCAGGCCTCCTGCTCCCGGGCCTGCTGCGCCGCCACCAGCACCGTCCGGGACTGGTGCTCCACCTGGTGCTCCAACGGCACCCAGCGGGCTCGGAACCGCTCCGCGAAGGCGTCGCACCAGTCGGCGACGAGCCGCTCAAGGCGCGGCGCCGCCCGGTCGTCCGTCTCCCGCAGCACCCGCAGCAGCATCGCCGCGGCCCGCAGCGGCAGCCGCCGCCCGAAGGCGTCCACACTGCCGACGTACGCCATCGTCGTGCTCGCCGGGGAGGTGTGCACCCAGTCCTCGGCCAGGCCCGGGATGAGCCCCAGCGCCCAGCGCGCGGCCCGCAGGAGCGGCCCGTCCACGCCCTCCAGCCGGGGCAGCGCGTCGGCGAGGACGCGCTCCACCTCGCACGCGTCCCGCAGCAGCCGCCCGGCCAGCCGGCGCATGGCCGCCGCCGGCGCCGGGTGCGGCGCCGGGTCGTCCACCAGGTCGCTGGCCCACATCGGCACCTCCACCACGGCCGTCAGGCCGCCGTACCGGTGCGCGTGGTACCAGGTGCTGTGCCGGGCGTCGTCCGGCATGCTCGGGTAGGCCACGCCGGTCTCCGGGCCGGGCATCACGTGCACCCCGGGGCCGGAGGCCGGCCAGCCCGCCGCGTCCGACGCCCCCGTCTCCACCGGAATGTGCAGCTCCGCGGCCGACTTGGCGAACGGCTCGGCGAGGCCGGGGACGTCCTTGGTCAGCTGCACCCAGCTGCCGCCCAGATCGGTGCCGTGCAAGGTCACCTGGAGGTACGGGCGCAGCTCGTCGATGACCCCGGTCAGCGCCCGTGTCTCGGGCGGCAGCCGGTCCGGCGGCAGCACGGCGGGCGACCACTCCGGCTGTTCCGCGCCCGTCGGCCGGTAGAAGCCGAGGTGGTAGTCGAGCAGGCTGCGCGGCGCCGGGGTCACGTGCAGACTCGCGCCGTCCGGGTCCGCGCACAGCAGGAAGTGCCAGGAGGTGTCGGCCCGCAACTCCCTTTCCTCCAGCACTCTTTCGGCGAGCACCCGCAGCGTGGAACCGCCCGTCGGCTCGTTGGCGTGCGCACCCGCCACCACGAGCACGGCACGGCGGGCGTGTCCCACCGACAGCAGGTGCAGGGGTCTTCCCGCGCGCGAGAGGCCCACCTGGCGCAGCGCGCACAGCCCGGGTTCCCGGGCCGCCAACGCGCGCGCGGAGGACACCAGTTCGGGAACGCTGGGATAGCGCAGCTCCGGCAGTGGACTCACCCCCGACTTGTCCGCCCGGCCTCGCCCTCCCAGTCCCCCACGCGGCGGGGGAACTGTCAAGCGTACGGCGGGGGAGGCTCCCGGGGGCGCCCGGACGCGGTGGCCCGCCCCCCGTACGGGCCACCGCGCACCGAGGGCTCACTGCTGGTGCAGACCGCGCCCCGCGAGCGTCAGGAACACCTCGCCCACCGCCTCCGACAGCGTGGGGTGCGCGTGCACGTGCCGGGCCACGTCCGCGGGCTCGGCGTCCCAGCCGACGATCAGCTGGCTCTCGGCGATCATCTCCGACACGTGCGGGCCGACCAGGTGGACGCCGAGCACCTGTCCGCCGCCGGCCTCCGCCACCACCTTCACCATGCCGCCCTGCCCGTGCACCATCCCCTTGGCGACGGCGGTCAGCGGCATGGTGTTGACGTCGGCGTCGTGCCCGCGCGCGCGTGCCTCGGCCTCGGTCAGCCCGACCGAGGCGGTCTGCGGCGAGGAGTACGTCACCCGGGGCACGGCCGCGTAGTCGACCGGCGCCGGCTCCAGCCCGGCCAGCGTCTCGGCCACCAGCAGGCCCTCCGCGAACGAGGCGTGGGCGAGACCGAGCGAAGGCGGCGGCAGCAGGTCGCCGACGACGTGGACGCCCGGCACGGCCGTCTCCAGCCGGCGCCAGTCCGCCGGTACGACGAACCCCCGCTCGTCCGTCGTCAGGCCGGCCGCCTCCAGGCCCAGCCCCCCGGTGACCGGTGCCCGGCCCACCGCGACCAGCAGCCGGTCCGCCGTCACCGTCCGGGTCTCCCCCCGCGCCGTGCGCACGCGCGCGCGTACGCCGTCGTCCAGCACTTCCGCGTCGAGCAGCCGCGCACCCGCCTGCACGTCGATCCCGCGCTTCTTCAGGCCGCGCGTCAGATGCCGGCTGACGTCGGTGTCCTCCAGCGGCACGATCCGGTCGGCGGCCTCCACCAGGGTGACCTCCGCGCCCATGGACCGGTGGAAGGAGGCGTACTCCGCACCGATCGCGCCCCCGCCCAGCACGAGGACGGACGCGGGGAGCCCCGGCGCGAACAGTGCGTCGTCGCTGGTCACCACGCGCCGCCCGTCGGGCGCGAGCCCCGGGAGCGTGCGCGGGCGTGAGCCGGTCGCGAGGACAATTCCGCGGCGCGCGGTCAGGTCGCGCACGCCGTGCACGACATCGCCGTGCGCGCCCCCGTCGGCGGCGTTCCCGTCACCCGCGCCACCGGCACCCGCGCGCACGCCCTCCACACGCACCGTGCGCGTCCCCGTCAGCCGTGCGCTGCCCCGCACCACCCGCACGCCCGCGTGCGCGAGATGCGCCTCCACGCCCTTGTGGTTGCGCGCCACGATGTCGTCCCGGGTGGCCACCAGCGCGCCCCAGTCGACGGAATCCACCGTCGCCTTCACGCCCCAGCGCTCGCGGGCCTCGGTGATCCCGTCGACCAGTTCGGCGGCCTGCAGCATCGCCTTGCTCGGGATGCAGCCCCGGTGCAGGCACGTCCCGCCGACCTTGTCGCGTTCCACGAGGACGACGTCCAGCCCCAGGGAGGCGGCACGCAGAGCGGTGCCGTAGCCGCCGGTGCCGCCGCCGATGACGATCACGTCGGATGTATGGATGCCCGTATCGATGGTCATGGCATCCACCCTCCGTTCCCCCTTGTCATGAGTCCAAGGCAATGTTCTTGTGGAATCCATGCATGATCCTTATGGGAGGGCGTGAGGGTGAGCCTGCGTCAGATGGAGTACTTCGTGACGGTCGTCGAGGAGGCGTCGTTCACCCGTGCGGCGGACGCCCTGCACGTCACCCAGCCCGCGCTCTCCCACCAGATCAAGGCGCTGGAGAGGTCGGTCGGCGGCGCCCTGCTGGAGCGCCTGCCCCGGGGCGTACGCCTCACCCCCATGGGCCGCGCCTTCCTGCCGCACGCCGAACTCGCCGTCCGCAGCGCCGCGCAGGCCCGCCGCGCCGCCCGCGCCACCGTCGGCGCCGAGGGCGGCGAACTGCATGTCGCCGCCCTGCACTCCATCGCGGTCGGTGCCCTGCCCGACGTCTTCGCCCGCTGGCGCGCTGCCCACCCCAGGGTCCTGCTGCGCCTGCACGAGTACGCCACCGCCGAGGCCCTGGAGGAGGCCGTGCAGCGCGGCACCGCCGACCTCGCCGTCGGCCCCGAACCCGCCGGCCGGCCCGGCACCGTCGTGCCCGTCGGCGAGGAGGAACTGGTCCTCGTCGTGCCCTTCGACGACCGGTTCGCGGGCCGTACGACGGTCACCCTCCCGGAACTCGCCGACCGCCCCTGGATCCGCTGCGCCATGGAACCGGTCGTGCACGGCGAGCGCTTCCTGGACTGGGCTTGCGGGAAGGCCGGCTTCCGCCCCCGGACGGCCGTATGGACCGAGCACACCTCGACCGCCGTCCGCATGGCCGCGGCCGGCGTCGGCGTGTGCACCGCGCCCGCCCACCTCGTACGCGGCGCCGTCGGCGAGGACTGCGTCGTCCTGACCCCCGACCCCGCCTGGAAGCGCTCCCTGGCCGTCTACGCGCGCGTGCCGCCCATCGGGGCCGCCGCGGCCTTCGTGGACCTCCTGCGCGCCACCTGGCCGGCCCTGAGCGCCCCTGGACCGCACGAGGACTGCGAACTCTCCGCCGTACCGGCCCCCCGGCCCCCTCGGCCCGCGGCCACCTGAACCGTGTGGCCTGCGGCCGCCTGGCTTCTCCGGCTAGTGGACGACTGACCTCTTCGGCGTGGGGCCCCCGGCCGCCTCGGCCCGCGGCCACCTGAACCCTGTGGCCTGCGGCCGCCTGGCTTCTCCGGCTAGTGGGCGCCTCACCTCTTCGGCGTGGGGCCGCCTGGTCTCTACGGCTCGTGGCCGCCCGGCTCCTTCGGCCGCCGGGCCGCCTGACCTTTTCGGATAGAGGCCGCCTGGCTCCTTCGCCCCCCGGGCCGTCCGACCTTTTCGGCGTGGGGCCACCGAAGTCCTTCGGCCCCGGGCGCCTGACCTTTTCGGCGTGGGGCCACCGGAC
>NZ_JBVHWQ010000001.1:1244260-1481718 GCF_055564315.1 Streptomyces sp. NPDC029151 | reverse complement strand
GCTTCTACGGCCGGGTCGTCCGACCTCTTCGGCTCGTGGCGCCTGGCTCCTTCGGCCAGGGGCCGTCCGACCTTTTCGGCGTGGGGCCACCCGAGTGCTTCGGCCCCCGGGCCGCCCGACTTCTTCGGCGTGGGGCTACCGGACTTCTACGGCCGGGTCGTCCGGCCTTCCTCGGCCCCCGGGCCGCTCGACTTCTTCGATGTGGGGCTACCGGACTTCTACGGCCGGGTCGTCCGACCTCTTCGGCTCGTGGCGCCTGGCTCCTTCGGCCAGGGGCCGTCCGACCTTTTCGGCGTGGGGCCACCCGAGTCCCTCGCCCCCCGGGCCGCCCGACTTCTTCGGCGTAGGGCCACCGAACTCCTACGGCACCCGAGCCGCCCGACCTTTTCGGCCCGCAGCGGCCCGACCCCTTCGGCTGGTGGCCGTCCGCCCCCTTCCGCTGGTGGCCACCCGCCCCTTCGGCCGGTGGCCACCCGCCCCTTCGGCCCGCTCAGTCCTCCGCGACCCGCTCCAGCAGGGCCACCGGCAGCCGGTCCAGAAGGTCCGCCACGGGCACGTCCCCGGTGAACTCCCGGCCGGGGACGAGCGTGTCCGCCCACCGGCCGGGCGGCAGCGGCAGCCGCGTCTCCCGCCAGCCGCCCGCCTCCGCCAGCCGCAGCGACAGCCGGGTCACCACCGTGACCGCCTCACCGGAACGCGCGAAGGCGAGGCAGTGCTCGGCCGCCGGGCCCTCGGCGGCCAGCGGGTCGTACGTCGCGCCCGCCCCGAACGCGGCCGGTCGCCGGGCCCGCAGCCGCAGCGCCGCCGCCGTCACCGCGTCCTTCTCACCGGGTGCCTCCGGCGGGAAGGCCACCGGCCGCCGGTTGTCCGGGTCCACCAGCGCCCGGAACTCGCCCTCCGTGCCCTGGTACACGTCCGGCACCCCGGGCATCGTCAGGTGGACCAGCGCGGTGCCGAGGACATTGGCCCGGACGTACGGGTCCAGCGCCTTGCGGAACGCGGCCACACGCTCACCGGGTGGCCCGCACGGCCCCGCCGCGACGAAGGCCGCCACGGCCTCCTCGTACGGCAGTTCCTGCTCCGTCCAGCTGGTGTACATGCCCGCCTCGCGCACGTGCTTCAGCAGCGCCGCCTGGACCCGCTCCTCCTCCGCGGGACCCAGGCCGAACACCGTCTGCCACGCCGCCCACGCCAGCTGCCCGTCCGGCACGCCCTCCTCGGCCAGAGTGACCTCGGCGAGCAACTTCGCCCACCGGTCGGGGCACTCGGTGAGCACGGCCAGCGCGGCCCGCACGTCCGCGCTGCGCTTGGTGTCGTGCGTGGAGACGACCGTGCCGGTCAGCGGCCAGTCGCGCTGCACGCGCGCGCAGTACGCGTGGAACTCCTCCGGCCACACACCCGGGCTGCCCGGGTCGCCGCCCACCTCGGCTGTCGACAGCAACGGCACGTAGCGGTAGAAGGCCGTGTCCTCCACCGACTTGGCGCGCAGTGCCGACGCGGTCTGCGCGAACCGGGTGCGGAACTCCACCCGGTCGGCGTGGTCCGGTGTCGACACCTCGCCGGGCGGCTCCACGAGCAGCCGGCGCACGATGCCGACGGCCTCGGCCTCCTCCGGCACCACGAACGCCAGCCGGGCCTCCTCGGCGGCCTCCTCGGTGACCACGGCCGAGGCGTCACCGGAGGCGTACGGCCGGTAGACCCGCATCCGGACCAGCAGCTCCTCCACGGCCGTACGCAGCGCCCAGGGCGCCCGGTCACGCAGCGACAGATCGGGCGAGGCGGCGCACAGCCGGGCCGCCACCCGGGTGAGCCGGTCCGTCTCGGTGGCCAGTTCATGGGTGAGCACCTTGTACGCGGCCCGCCGTACCGTGGCCTCCCAGTTGCCGCCCCGGTCCGTCTGCGGCGCCGCGAACGCCCGGTATCGGCCCAGCAGTTCGTACGCCCCGGTGCGGTCCGTGAACAGGCCGTCGACGTGCCGCAGGGCGTCGTAGCCCGTGGTGCCCGCGACCGGCCAGGAGGCCGGCAGGTGCTCGCCGTCGGCGAGGATCTTCTCCACCACCGTCCAGCGTCCGCCGGTCGCCTCGTGCAGCCGCGCCAGGTAGCCGTCGGGGTCGGCGAGTCCGTCGGGGTGGTCGATCCGCAGCCCGTCGACCACGCCCTCCGCCAGCAGCCGCAGGATCGTGCCGTGGGTGGCGTCGAACACCTCCGGGTCCTCCACCCGCAGCCCGATCAGCTCCGAGATGCTGAAGAACCGCCGGTAGTTCAGCTCGGTACGGGCCAGCCGCCACCACACCGGGCGGTACCACTGGGCGTCCAGCAGCTGCGGAAGCGGCAGGTGCTCGGTGCCCGGGCGGAGCGGGAAGACGTGGTCGTGGTAGCGCAGCACGTCACCGTCGACCACGAGGTGGGCGAGTTCCGAGCCGACCGGAGCGCCGAGCACCGGCAGCAGCACCCGGCCGCCCTGCGCCTCCCAGTCGATGTCGAACCAGCGCGCGTACGGCGAACCGGGTCCCTCGCGCAGCACCTCCCACAGGGCGCGGTTGTGCCGGGGCGACAGCGCCATGTGGTTCGGCACGATGTCCACCACCAGGCCGAGGCCGTGCTCCCGCGCGGTGCGCGCGAGCGCGCGCAGCCCCTCCTCGCCGCCCAGCTCCTCGCGCACGCGCGTGGGGTCCACGACGTCGTAGCCGTGCGCGGAGCCCGGCACGGCCTCCAGGACGGGTGACAGGTGCAGGTGCGAGACGCCGAGCGACGCCAGGTACGGTACGGCCGCTTCGGCGGCGGCGAACGGGAACGCGGGCTGGAGCTGCAGTCGGTAGGTGGCCGTGGGCACCCCCGGTCCGGATCGCGCAGAAGTCATGGGAACCTACGTACCCCGCTCACCGGCTTTCGTGTCATCGGCCGCCGCCCGGATCACGCGCGCGTGTCCACGTTCGGGCGATCGGGACGACGGCGGGACCGGGACGGCACGGCACCCGGGACACCCACCGGCGGGTGACCGGGCCGACGGGGCCGCTGCCGCCGTGCGTGTCGTTCCCGGGGCGGCTGCCTGCGGCCACCCTCCGGTTCGGCGGCGTGCTGCTCGTCGCCCGCACGAGTGGCCCCCGGCGCGGCCGGACCAACCGGCGGCGCACTCGGTCGGTCAGGCGGCCTGCGGACCGCTGGTGGGGCGGCTCGCGGACCGGCACGGCCGGCGGCCGGTGGTGCTCGCGTTCTCGCTCGCCAACGCCCTCTCCGCGGCCGCGCCCGTCACCGGCGCGCTCGCCGGGCTGCCGGCGCCCGTCCTGGCCCTCCGGGGGGCCGCCGCGGGCGCCCCCGTGCCGCTCGTCGGTCCGCCGGCGCGCGCCCGGCTGCCCGCGCTCGCCCGCCGTGCCGACGTCCCTATGACCGTCGTCGGCGAGGGCCTCTCCTTCGAGAGCGCCCTGGACGAGCCGTCGTTCGTCCTCGGCCCCGCGCTCGTCGGCCTGGCCGTGGTACTCGCCCACCCGGCCCACGCGATGGCCGCCGCGGCAGCACTGGCGGCCCTCTGCGGCAGCGCGTTCGCCCTCCACCGGCCGGCCCGGGCGGTGGCACGCGCGCGCGTGGCGCCCCGTCCGGGCGGCGCGGCCGCGTCCGGACGGCCAGGCCCGCACCCGCCTGGACCTGGGCCGGACGCCCGGGGCCCGCCCCCCGCCCGGCAGCGGGGCCGGACATGCCCTCGGCCCGCTGCCTTCCCGCCCTGTTCACCGCGCGCCGGCCCTCCAGGGCGCCGTGTCCGGGGTCTGCCAGGCCGGGATCACGGCGCTCGGCCCCCGGCTCGGACAGCAGGACCAGGCCGGGTTCGTGCACGCCGCCATGGGGGTGATGAGCGCCGTGGCGGGGCTCGCCATGGCCGCCGTACCGGAGCGGGTGGGGTCCCGGACGCGGTGGCGGCCGTCGACCGCCGCCGGCCGCGCGCTCTGCCTGCCGCTGCCGGGCACGAGCGGCCTGTGCGGCCTGTACGCCGTCGTGACCGTCCCGGGTGTCGCCTGCGCCCCGGCACCTGATCACCGTGTCCGGCCTCGGGGCGACGGACGGCGCGGGCCACGCGTGGGACCACGCGGCGCCCCGGCCGGCCCCTGGAGCGCGCGGTAGCGCCGCCCGCCCGGCCGAGGCGACGGCCGGGGCCACGAGCGCCCTCGCCGGCGGTCAGGCCCCGGCCGTCGCCCTCGCCGTCGCCGTCGCCGTCACCGGGCGCCTCGCGGAGGCCCACGGCCCCTGGGCGGCCTCCGCGGCGGCGAGCACGGCCGTCGGCCTCGCCTTCGTGTCCGCCCTCACGGTGCGCCCGACGGCGCTACGCGGCGGCGCCGGGAAAGGCCCTCCACGCGCGCGTGCGGGACGCGCGGCCCCCCTGAGGGCCTCTCTCCCGGAACGTGCTCGGGACGCCCGGCGGGCAACCGCCGGGACCCGGCCCGATCCGCGAGAAAGGCCCCCCGGGGCTGCGGCACCCCGCTACGCCGGCCGCTGCAGCACGGTCAGGCTGCGGTCCGGCAGGGTGATGCGCTCGCCCGCCGCGACCTTCGCGCCGGCGCCCGGCGGCACCCCCTCCGGGCGGGCCGTGTCGACCACCACCTGCCACTGCCGGCCGTGGTCGACCGGCACCACGAAGTCCAGCGGCTCGGGCGAGGCGTTGAACATCAGCAGGAAAGAGTCGTCGGTGATGCGCTCCCCGCGCGGACCGGGCTCGGAGATCGCGTTGCCGTTCAGGAACACCGTCAGCGCCGACGCCTGCGCCGAGTTCCAGTCCCGCTGTGTCATCTCGGCGCCCTCCGGGGTGAACCACGCGATGTCCGACAGGTCGTCGTGCGTGCCCTCCACCGGGCGGCCGTGGAAGAACCGGCGCCGGCGGAAGACGGGGTGGTCACGCCGCAGCCACACCATCGCGCGCGTGAACTCCAGCAGGTCGCTCTCCAGGGACTCCGGCCAGTCGACCCACGACAGCTCGTTGTCCTGGCAGTAGGCGTTGTTGTTGCCGCGCTGGGTGCGCGCGAACTCGTCCCCGTGGCTGATCATCGGCACGCCCTGGGACAGCATCAGCGTGGCGATGAAGTTCCGCCTCTGCCGGGCCCGCAGCCGCAGCACCTCCGGGTCGTCGGTCTCACCCTCCTCCCCGCAGTTCCAGGACCGGTTGTGGCTCTCGCCGTCCCGGTTGTCCTCGCCGTTGGCCTCGTTGTGCTTGTCGTTGTACGACACGAGGTCGTGCAGGGTGAAACCGTCGTGGCAGGTGACGAAGTTGATGGAGGCCAGCGGGCGGCGGCCGTCGTCCTGGTAGAGGTCGGAGGAACCGGTCAGCCGGGACGCGAACTCCGCCAGGGTGCGCGGCTCGCCCCGCCACAGGTCCCGCACGGTGTCGCGGTACTTGCCGTTCCACTCGGTCCACAGGGGCGGGAAGTTGCCCACCTGGTAGCCGCCCTCGCCGACGTCCCACGGCTCGGCGATCAGCTTCACCTGGGAGACCACCGGGTCCTGCTGGACCAGGTCGAAGAACGACGACAGCCGGTCCACCTCGTGGAACTGCCGGGCGAGCGTCGCCGCGAGGTCGAAGCGGAAGCCGTCGACGTGCATGTCGGTGACCCAGTACCGCAGCGAGTCCATGATGAGCTGGAGCACGTGCGGGGACCGCATGAGCAGCGAGTTCCCGGTGCCCGTGGTGTCCATGTAGTAGCGCGGGTCGTCCGTGAGCCGGTAGTACGACGGGTTGTCGATGCCCTTGAAGGACAGCGTCGGGCCCAAGTGGTTGCCCTCCGCGGTGTGGTTGTAGACGACGTCGAGGATGACCTCGATCCCCGCCTCGTGCAGCGCCCGGACCGCCGACTTGAACTCCAGCACCTGCTGGCCGCGGTCGCCCCAGGAGGCGTACGCGTTGTGCGGCGCGAAGAAACCGATGGTGTTGTAGCCCCAGTAGTTGCTCAGCCCCATGTCGGCCAGCCGGTGGTCGTTGACGAACTGGTGCACGGGCATCAGTTCGAGCGCCGTCACCCCGAGCTTGGTCAGGTGTTCGATGATCGCCGGGTGGGCGAGGGCCGCGTAGGTGCCGCGCAGCTCCTCCGGCAGCCCCGGGTGCCGCATGGTGAGGCCCTTGACGTGGGCCTCGTAGATCACGGTGTGGTGGTAGTCGGTGCGCGGCGGCCGGTCGTCGCCCCAGTCGAAGTACGGGTTGACCACCACGGAGGTCATGGTGTGCGGCGCCGAGTCCAGGTCGTTGCGCCCCTCCGGCGCGCCGAAGTGGTAGCCGTACACCTCCTCGCCCCACCGGACGGCGCCGCTGACCGCCTTCGCGTACGGGTCGAGCAGCAGCTTCGCCGAGTTGCAGCGCAGCCCGCGCCCGGGGTCGTACGGGCCGTGCACCCGGAACCCGTACCGCTGTCCCGGCATCACGCCCGGCAGGTACGCGTGCCGCACGAACGCGTCGCTCTCGCGCAGTTCCACCGCCGTTTCCGAGCCGTCGTCGTGCAGCAGACACAGCTCTACTCGGTCCGCGGCCTCCGTGAAGACCGCGAAGTTGGTTCCGGCGCCGTCATAGGTGGCGCCGAGCGGATACGCCTCTCCAGGCCAGACCTGCATGGTGACGACTCTCCCAGGTGTGCCGTCCGGCCGGGGCCGTGTCGGCCCCGACTCTCGTCCGAAAGTGAGGCAACCTTCCGCGGCTCACCCGCCCTCTTATCAAGTGACCAGTACGCACGGCGGTTCTGGTACCCGCCGTGCGCCGAACATGCGGGGCAGACACGTACTCCCGGGGAGCAGGGGGGAGTAGGGGGAAAATGTGCGCGAGAAAGTCCACCGCCATCTGGGCAAAGTACTGACCGGTGCGGCCCTCGCGGCGGCGGGTACCGCCGCCATGGTCGCGGTCACGCTGCCGGGCACGGCGGGTGCGGACGACTCCGGAGGGGCCGGCGGCGGTACGCGGGCCGCGGGGCGGACCGGGCAGGCTCCGGACGCCGCACCGCCGGGCGTCGTGGAGCAGGCACCCACGGAGCAGAAGCAGGGCACCGGCCGTGACCCGCTCACCGACGACGAGCTGCGGCGCGTCGAGAAGATCGCCGTGGCCGGACGGCTTTCGGCCACGGGCCGGGACGTCGAGGGGGACCGCGGACCGCAGAGACTGAGCGTCGACCTCGCCGAGCCCGAGGCCGCCGAGGCGGACGACCCGCGGGCGCCACGGCGGGCCGACGTGACCTACTACGACTACGGGAACGACACACTCGTCACCAAGACCGTCAACCTGAAGACCGGGAAGGTCGAGCAGACCGGCGTCCAGCGCGGCGTCCAGCCGCCGCCCACCCGCGCCGAGAACGCCGAGGCGGCCCGCGTCCTGATCGCCGGCCCGCTGGGCGCGGGCCTGAGGGCGGACTACAAGGACGCCACCGGCAAGGCGCTCACCTCTCCGGACCAGCTGGACCTGAGCGGCGGCATCTACGAGGCCTCGCCGGGCGCCCAGCCCGCGGTGCTCGACAAGTGCGGCGAGCACCGGTGCGTGCGGCTGTTCTCCAAGGTCCTCAACGGGCCCTGGATCGACACCCGGGACCTCGTGATCGACCTGAGCGCCCGCAAGGCCGCCGCCCTCGACCGCGGCTGACCGGCCGCCGACCGACCTTCACACCCGTACCTCCGGTAAGGGAGTCACCTCTTCATGCCCGAACAGCACCTGCCCGGGAGTGTCCAGCCGCGGGCCCTCGGCCGCGCCGCCGTCAGGAGCCGCGCCGCGCGCAAGACCGCGGCCGTCGGACTGACCCTGGCCGCGCTGGCCGCTGGCGCGACCACGATGGCCGGACCCGCCGCGGCCCGGCCGCAGACCGCGCCCGCCGCGGCGGCCCCCGGCTGCAGCGCCGCGTACACCATCGAACAGAAGCTCTCCACCGGCACCACCTGGCGGATGTGCTGGCGCTACGACAGCAAGGCCGGCCTCGTCCTGGAGAACGTCTCCTACCAGCCCAAGGGCGAGAGCAAGCCCATCAAGGTCCTCAACAGCGCGAGACTCGCCCAGATCCACGTCCCGTACGACGACGGCAAGCACGAGTACTACGACCTCACGGGCCAGGACTTCGCCGCCGAGCTGATGGACCTGTCACCCGCCGAATGCCCCGGCGGCACCATCAAGACCGTCAAGGTCCCGGACGGGGACCCGCGCCATCCCGACGTCAAGGGCCTGTGCACCACCACCCGTTCGCGCGGCCACGCCTACCGGATGCACGACCTCTTCCAGCCGGACAAGACCTACCAGCAGCAGGGCAAGGACCTGCTGGTCTACACGGTCAACCAGGTCGGCTGGTACGAGTACATCACCGAGTGGCGCTTCCAGGACGACGGCACGATCTCCATGAACGCCGGCGCCACCGGCAGCCTCTCCTACGAGGACTACAACGCCCAGGACGGCCGCGGCTGGCCCATCGGCAAGGGCGCCAGGGACTACGCCACCAGCCACAGCCACAACATCTTCTGGCGGCTCGACTTCGGCCTCGACGGTTCCTCGAAGACGAAGGTCGAGCAGTACGACTCCACCGTCAGCGCCCCCTCCGGCCGCCAGGAAGGCCCGACCGCCAAGACCACCCGCACCAAGGTCGGCAAGGAACTCGCCGCCGACTACAAGACCTACCGCTGGTGGCGGATGGTCAGCGCGGCCGGCAAGAACAAGGACGGCCACGCACGTTCCTACGAGCTGGTCCCCGGGCCCACCACCAGGTATCCGGGGCGCAGCTTCACCAGGCACGACGTGTACGTCACCGAGTACGACAAGTGCGAGCTGTTCGCCAGCGACAACCAGCAGTGCGCGGCCGGCCACCCGAAGTCCGTCGACAAATGGGTCGGCGGCCAGACCCTCACCCACCCCGTGGTCTGGATGAACGTCGGTTTCCACCACATCGCCCGGGACGAGGACCAGCAGCCCATGCCCGTGCACTGGCAGGGATTCTCCATCTCCCCGCGGGACGTCACGGCTATGAATCCGCTCACGCCCCAGGAGCTGGCATGGGAGAACGGTCACTGGGAACCGCGTAGTTGAGCACACCCGTCGGGAAACCGACCTGTCCATCCGGCTGCACCGCCGGCCGCTCGCGGAGTACCCTTCCTTGATCGTTGACACGGGAAAGGCCCGGGGGAGCGGAAGGCGGTGCACGGGTGGGCTCGGGAGGGCTGGAGCTGCCTCCTGGTGACGAGGGTCACGAGGGGAACTCCACAGACGTCCCGCCCGGCGCGGTGTCCCTGGCCCGCCCGATGGACGCGGGGTCCATCGGGCCGGAGCTGGAGTGGGACGCCGACGCCTGGCTAGAGGTGCGCACCCGCGCCCAGCGGGCCGGCCGGGCCTACATCTGGCTGAACCTCGTGGAACAGCGGCTGCGCGCGGTCGTGGCCGCTGTGCTGCGGCCCGTGTACGAACCCGTCCACGGCGACGAGTGGGTGGTGGCCGCGGCCGGACCGGCCGGGCAGGAGTGGGTGCAGCGGGCGGTCGCCGTGCGCGAGGTCAGCCGCCGCAAGGGCTACCTGCTCGACCCGGCCGACGACAACGTGCTCAGCTTCCTCACCCTGCCCCAGCTGCGCGAGCTGGTGGTGCAGCACTGGCCGTGCTTCGAGCCGTACTTCGACGAACGCCGGGACCTCGAACTCGCCCTGGACGAGCTGGAGGTGACCCGGAACGTCGTCTCCCGCAACCGCGCCCTGTCCGAGGCGGTCCTCGGCCAGGCCGAGCGGGCCTCCGCCCGGCTGCTGGAGATGCTCGGCGCGGGCGGTGACGTCCCCTCCGCGCGCCGGCTGCCGGTCGACGCGGTCGAGGACCTGGTCGGCGACCGGTACGCCGACGTCGTCGCGGTCCACGCCGACCGGGTGCGGCTGATGCGCCAGTTCCCGGCCGAGGACATCTTCGGCGGTGCCCGCCGCCTCGACGCCATCGGCATCGGCCTCAACCTCCTGGTGCAGAACTTCTCCGGGCGCCGCCTGGTCCGGCTCGCCGAGTCCGGGTGCCGGGTCCGGCTGCTCTTCCTCAACCCGGCCTCCAGCTCGGTCAAGCGCCGCGAGCGGGAACTCGGGATGAAACGGGGCGAACTGAGCCGCTCGGTGGAGATGAACATCCTCCACATGCGCCGGGTGCGGTCCCGGCTGCGCGACCCGGACGCCTTCCAGATCCAGGTGTACGACGAGACGCCCCGCTTCACCGCCTACCTGGTGGACGGCGACGGCGCGGACGGCATCGCCGTGGTGCAGTCCTATCTGCGGGGGGCGCGGGGGATGGAGTCGCCGGTGCTGGTGCTGCGCAACGGCAGCCGGCTGGTCAAGTCGAACGAGGTGGGCGAATCCGGCCTCTTCCCGACATACCGCGAGGAATTCGAACTGGCCTGGGCGGACTCGCGGCCGGTGTCCTGAACGGCCGGCGGGAGGCGGGGGCCGGTCTCGGTCCCGTTCGGGCCGCCAGCGGGGTGCCTGGTCGAGGTCGGCTGCGAGCCTGCCGGGGGTGAAGCACGGGGTCGTCCCGGGCGGGTTGGGAATCCGTGCCTGTCCCGGGGTGGCTCCGGGCCTGTTCGGGCCGGGGCTCCGGGCCTGTTCGGGCCAGGGATCCGGGCCTGCTCGGGCCGGGAAGCGGAAGGCCGGCCTCGGATTGTCAGTGCCGCGTGCGATGGTGGAGGCCACTGGGGGAAAGCACCACCAAGAAGGGGGGCCGCCCATGGGCTGGCACCGGGAGCTGCTGATCGGCTTCGACCTGGAGACGACCGGGACCGATCCACGCGAGGCGCGCATCGTCACGGGTGCCGTGATCGAGGTCAGGGCCGGCGAGCCCATGGGGCGCCGGGAGTGGCTGGCCGATCCGGGCGTGGAGATCCCGGCCGACGCGGTCGCCGTCCACGGCATCAGCAACGAGCGCGCGACGGCCGAGGGCCGCCCCGCCGACCAGGTGGCCGACGCCATCGCGGACGTCCTGGTCTCGTACTGGAAGACGGGGGTCCCGGTCGTGGCCTACAACGCGGCCTTCGACCTCACCCTGCTCTCCGCGGAACTGCGCAGGTACGGCCTGCCGTCCCTGACCGACCGGCTGGGCGGTGCCGCTCCCGCCCCGGTCATCGACCCGTACACCATCGACCGCTGGGCCGACCGCTACCGCCGCGGTAAGCGGAACCTGGAGGCGGTCTGCGCCGAGTACGGGATAGTCCTCGGCACGGCCCACAACGCCACCGCCGACGCCCTCGCCGCGGCGCGGCTCGCCTCCGCGATAGCCGAGCGCCATCCGAAGATCGCGTCCCTGGGCCCGGCCGAGCTGCACCAGCGGCAGATCGAGTGGTACGCGCAATGGGCGGCGGACTTCCAGGCGTTCCTGCGGCGCAAGGGGGAGGCGAACGCGGTCGTGGACGGGGTGTGGCCGCTCCGGGAGCTGACCGAGAGCCAGCCCGCGTAGCGTGCGGCCGGCGGGGCGCCCGCCGTCAGAACGGATACCACCGCACCGACTCGTCGCCGTCCCGCAGCGACGCCACCCTGCGCCGGAACTCGGCCAGCGCCTTCGGGTTGGACGGCGCGTGCTGGGCCACCCACGCGCAGCTCGCCGTCTCGCGGGCCCCCCGCAGCACCGCACAGCCCTCCCACTCGCGCACGTCCCAGCCGTACGCCTCGGTGAAGGCGTCGTAGGCCTCGGCGGGCAGCCCGTAGCGGTCGCGGGAGAGCGCCATGACGACCAGGTCGTGCTCGCGCAGGTCGGCGGAGAAGGTCTCCAGGTCGACCAGGACCGGCCCGTCCGGTCCGATGTGCACATTGCGGGGCAGCGCGTCGCCGTGGACGGGCCCCGGCGTCAGACGCGGCGTCAGCGCCGCCGCCTGAGCCGCGAAGCCGTCGCGGCGCGCGCGCAGGTACGCGGCGTCCTCAGGGGCGATCGAGTCACCCGCGAGCCGCAGCCAGCGCTCCACCCCGCCCAGCAGCTCACGGGGCGGCAACCCGAAGGGAGGAGAGGGAAGTGCGTGCACGACGCGCAGCAGACCGGCCAGGTCCCGCGGCTCGGCGGGCCGTACGGCGTCCGGCAGCCGGTGCCACACGGTCACCGGGCGGCCGTCCACCAGCAACGGCTTCGGCTCGGCCGCCCGCACCGCCGGCACGCCGGCCTCGGCCAGCCATCCGGCGACGGCCAGCTCGCGCTCGGCCCGCGGCAGCAGCTCGGCGTCCCGGCCCACCTTCACCACCAGATCGCCGGCCGCGAACACCGCGTTCTCGCCGAGGGCCAGGAGCCGTGCGTCCCGGGCGGCCGGATCCGGCAGCACTCCCGCCGCGGCCAGTACGTCCCGCGCACGTGCCTCGTCCATCGTCCTGCCTCCGTGCCGTCTTCCCGTTCCCCGCGTGTCCGGTCCTCGGCCAGTCTCGCATCCGTCCTGGTGGGCCGTCGTGCGCGGGCCCGGCTCCCGTGCGCGCTCCCTTGACGCGATACCGGGCCTTTACGACCATGAACACGCCAACCGTGGCCGGCAAAGGGGCTGGTTCCGTGACATCAGTGACCGAAGCGCGGACACCGCCGACGCGGGTGCGACGGCCTGCCGGGCGCCGGATCACCGGTCACGGCACCTGGTTCCTGGTCCTGCCCGCCCTCGTCCCGATCCTCGTCTTCAGCGTCGGCCCGCTGCTCTACGGCATCCTGCTGGCCTTCACCGACGCCCAGTCCGGCCGCACGGCGCCCACCCGGTGGATCGGCGCCCTCAATTTCCGTGACCTGCTGCACGACACCCTCTTCTGGGAGTCGTTCCGGATCGGACTGGTCTGGGCGGCCGGCGTGACCGTCCCCCAGTTCCTGCTGGCGCTGGGCCTCGCCCTGCTGCTGAACCAGGACCTACGCCTGCGCGGCCTGGCCCGCGCCCTCGCGATCGTGCCCTGGGCGATGCCGGAGGTCGTCGTCGGCATCATGTGGCGGCTCGTCTACAACCCGGACGCGGGCGTCCTCAACGAGACCCTGCGCGACCTCGGCCTCGGCGCCGGCCGGGACTGGCTGAGCGGACTGGCCACCGCGCTGCCGGCGGTCATCGTCGTCGGCGTCTGGGCGGGCCTGCCGCAGACCACGGTCGCCCTGCTCGCCGGACTGCAGAACGTCCCGCGCGAACTCCACGAGGCGGCGGCGGTCGACGGCGCGGGTGCCTGGCGCCGCTTCCGCACCGTCACCTGGCCCGCCCTCAGACCGGTGGCCCTCGCCATCACCGCCCTCCAGCTCATCTGGAACCTCAACTCCTTCGCCCTGGTGTACGTGCTCACGAGCGGCGGACCCGGCGGGAAGACCCGGCTGCCGATGCTCTTCGCCTACGAAGAAGCCTTCCGCTATGGCCAGTTCGGTTACGCGGCGGCGATGGGCTGTGTGCTCGTCGCGGTCGTCTCGGTCCTGCTCGCGGTGTTCCTGGCGGGGCGGCTGCGGGGCGGTGACGAGGCATGACGGACACGAGGCCCCCGCGGTCCGGACGGCCCGCGCCGGGGAAGCGGTCCGCGCCCGGCCGGCCGCCCGCGCCGAGGAGGCGGACCCGTCGCGCCGCCCGCGCCGGCCAGTACGCCGCCCTCCTCGGCTACTTGCTGTTCCTGGCCTTCCCCTTCCTGTGGCTGCTGTCCACCGCGCTCAAGTCCCCGCGCGAGCTGGGCAGTCTGCACCCGGCCTGGATCCCGCGCGAGCCGACCCTGGCCAACGTCCGGCAGGCCTTCGCGGAGCAGCCGCTGGCGCACGCCGCCCTCAACTCCCTGCTGGTGGCGCTCGGCACCGCCGTCGTCGCCGTACTCGTCGCGACCCCGATGGCCTACGTCATGGCCAGGCACCGCACCCGGGCGGCCCGCGCCGCCACGGGCTGGGTCGTGGTCAGCCAGGCGTTCCCCTTCGTGCTCGTGATCATCCCGCTGTTCCTGGTGCTGAAGCACCTGCGGCTGATCGACTCCCTGCTCGGGCTGACGCTGGTGTACGTGGTGTGGGCGCTGCCGTTCGCGCTGTGGATGCTCGTCGGTCACGTCCGGGCGGTGCCCGCCGAGCTGGAGGAGGCGGCGGCCGTCGACGGGGCCGGGCGCCTGAGGACCCTGGTGTCCGTGACGGCGCCGCTGCTGGGTCCCGGCATCGCGGCGACGGCGCTGTTCGCGTTCGTCACCGCCTGGAACGAGTTCTTCTTCGCGCTGGTGCTGCTCAAGAGTCCCGGGAGACAGACCCTCCCGGTCGTGCTCACCCACTTCATCGGTGCGGAGGGGGTCGCCGACCTCGGTCCGCTGGCCGCCGCCGCGTTCCTCGCCACCCTGCCCTCCGTGGCCCTCTTCGGGCTCCTCCAGCGGCGGATCACGGGCGGACTGCTCGCCGGGGCGGTGAAGAGCTGATGCGGACCGCGATCGCCACGACCCTCGCCGTACTCCTGCTGCTGCTCGCCGGCTGCTCCCCGGGCGGCCGTGCCGGCGGCGGCCCGATCACCCTGCGCTTCCAGTCCCTGGCCTGGCAGCAGGAGTCCGTCGCCGCCAACAAGGAGCTGGTGGCGGAGTGGAACGCCGCCCACCCGGACGTCAGGGTCGCGTACGTCCAGGGAAGCTGGGACGGCGTCCACGACCAGCTGCTCACCTCCTTCGAGGGCGGCGAGGCCCCGGACGTCATCCACGACGCCTCCGACGACCTCGCCGACTTCGCCTACGGCGGCTACCTCGCCGATCTCGGACACCTGCTGCCCGCCCGGCTCAGGTCCGGCATACCGCCGAGCAGCTGGGAGACGGCCACCTTCGGGGGCGGCGTCTACGGCGTGCCCTTCCTCCAGGAGCCCCGGGTCCTGATCGCCGACGCCGACCGGCTGCGCGCGGCGAAGGTGCGCGTCCCCACGCCCGGCCACCCCTGGAGCTGGGCGGAGTTCCGGCAGGTCGCCAAGCGCCTCAGCGGGCCCGGGAGGTACGGCGTGGCCTGGCCGCTGAAGGAGCCCGTCTCCGCCACGCTCAACCTGTCCCTGTCGGCGGGCGGCCGGCTCTTCCACCGGGGTGCGGACGGCAAGGTGACCGTGCGGTTCGGGGCCGGGGACGCGGTCGTGCCGCGGACCATCCACGACCAGGTCGCCGTCGACCGCAGCGCGCCCGCCTCGACGCTCGGCAGCGGCGGCTCGGACACCCTGCCCGGCTTCTTCGGCGGCCGGTACGCGATGGTCCCGCTGGGCTTCTCCTACCGCCAGCAGATCGCGCAGCAGGCACCCAAGGACTTCCACTGGACGGTGCTGCCGCCCCCGGCGGGTGCCGACGGGCTCGCCCAGGGCGTCAGCCCGCAGACCCTGTCCGTGTCCGCCGACTGCCCGCACAAGAAGGAAGCCGCCGCGTTCATCGACTTCCTGCTGCGGCCGAAGAACATGGTGCGCCTCGCCCTCGGCGACTGGATGCTGCCCACCGGCACCCAGGCCCTGAAGGACCCGGCCCTGCACACCGCGAGGTACGGCTGGGCCACCGGCACCGCCCTCGCCGCCCGGCTGCGCCCGGCGCCCGCCCAGTCCGTGCGCGGCTACCCGGAGTGGAAGGACAAGGTGGCCACCCCGGCGTACCAGGAGTACTACAGCGGCGCCATCGGCCTCGCCGCACTGCGCGACCGCCTCGAAAGGGACGGCGGTCTCGTGCTGGCCCGGTACCAGCGCTGAGGGCCGCCCTCCGCAATGCGTTAGACGAGACGTATCGTCTCACCTAGTCTCGACGGCATGACCACAGTCACCGCACCCGCCCATATCGCCATGTTCTCCGCTGCCCTCCACGGCCATGTGAACCCCAGCATCGAAGTGATCCGCGAACTCGTCGCCCGGGGCCACCGGGTCACCTACGCCATCCCGCCGGCCTTCGCCGACAAGGTGGCCGCCACCGGTGCCGAGCCCGTGCCCTACACGTCCACGCTGCCCGGCCCCGACGCCGACCCCGAGGCCTGGGGGACCACCCTGCTCGACCACGTGGAACCGTTCCTGGCCGACGCCGTGCAGGCGCTGCCGCAGCTCGTCGAGGCCTACGCCGGCGACACCCCCGACCTCGTGCTGCACGACATCACCTCCTACCCGGCCCGCGTCCTCGCCCACCGCTGGGGCGTCCCGGCGATCTCCCTCTCCCCGAACCTCGTCGCCTGGGAGGGGTACGAGGAGGAGGTCGCCGAGCCGATGTGGAAGGAGCCGCGGCAGACCGAGCGCGGACGTGCCTACTACGCCCGGTTCGAGGCCTGGCTGGCCGAGAACGGCATCACCCGGGACCCGGACTCCTTCGTCGGCCGCCCGGACCGGTCCCTCGTGCTCATTCCGAAGGCCCTCCAGCCGCACGCCGACCGGGTCGACGAGCGCGTCCACACCTTCGTCGGCGCCTGCCAGGGCGACCGCGCCGACCAGGGCGACTGGCAGCGCCCCGCGGACGCGGAGAAGGTCGTGCTGGTGTCGCTCGGCTCGGCCTTCACCAAGCGGCCCGAGTTCTACCGCGAGTGCGTGCGCGCCTTCGCGGACCTGCCCGGCTGGCACGTCGTCCTGCAGGTCGGCCGGCATGTGACCCGCGCCGAGGTGGGCGAGGTACCGGACCATGTGGAGGTGCACGGCTGGGTGCCGCAGCTGGCGATCCTGCGGCAGGCCGACCTGTTCGTCACACACGCGGGCGCCGGCGGCAGCCAGGAGGGGCTGGCCACCGCCACGCCGATGATCGCCGTACCGCAGGCGGCCGACCAGTTCGGCAACGCCGACATGCTCCAGGGCCTCGGGGTCGCCCGGCACCTGCCCACGGAGGAGGCCACCGCCGAGCGCCTCCGCGAGGCCGCCCTCGCCCTGGTGGACGACCCGGAGGTCGCCCGCCGGCTCGAGGAGGTGCGGGAGCAGATGGCCCGGGAGGGCGGCACCCGGCGGGCGGCCGACCTCGTCGAGGCCGAACTGCCGGGCCGTGACAGGAGCTAGGCGGGCGTCAGAGGTAGGCGGTCGTGTCCAGCCGGGCCTTGTAGATCACCGCGCCCTGCCGGGCCCGGGCCACCCCGCTCACGTCGAAGTGGACGTATCGCGTCCCGAAGGCGTTGCCGCCGGGCACCGCGCCCGTCCACATCTGCTCGTCGGAGGCGTGGTGGACGTACGACTTGACCAGCTTGCGCGTGTGCAGGGTGGCCGGCCGCATGGTCGACTTGTCGACCGCGTGGACACCGTTGGTGTCGGTGACCAGGAGCCGGCCGGGCTGCCGGTGGTCCGGCTGGAGGTCGTGCGGGTGATGGAAGCCGGTGAGACGGCGGGCGGTGTCCTCCACCAGCTTCGCCGAGTTCGCCGTCGTCACGATCCGGTACGCCGTCAGCACCGAGCCGCCCGCCGCCCACATCCGCTCCAGCTGCGGGTCCCACAGCAGGCCGTGGGCCTGGTGGAAGGGGACCGGCGAGCCCGCGCGGACCAGGGAGCCGCTGTGGCCGCCGGTGGGCCGGAAGACGTGCAGGCTGCCGCCCTTGGCCTCGCCGCCCCCCGGGCCCTTGCTGCGCCCGGCCACCACGACCACACCGGTGCCGCGGGCCCGCTCGATGGCGTGCGGGTGGTTGCGGACGTCCGCGGACCACAGCAGCTTCCTGTCCCGGCGCCGGTAGATGCTCGCCGTCCCGCTGTCCGGGGTGCCGGTCGCGGCGAGCAGGATCTCGCCGTCACCGCTCGTGTCGCGGAACCGGTGCTCCATCGGATGGCCCGAACCCACCGGGTTCAGCTGCCACTTGACGCGGGCGTCGGTGAACGGCCTGTTGCGGTCGAAGAGGAGGATCTTCCCGGAGTTCACGTCCCCGATGAGCACGTCGAACGCCGGGGGCGCCGCCGCGTGCGCGGGGGCCGCGGCGGGCAGTACGGCCGCCGGCACGGCCGGCGCGCCCTTCAGCAGACCCCGCCTGCTCAGCCCGTTCGGTCCGTACGACCCGTCCAGTGCGTCCAGCCTGCCCAGTTCGTCCATGTGGTCCTCCCCGTACGGTCGCGTCCGTCCTGACGGAGAGAAGCCGCGCGGGGCCCGCAGGTTCCCACGGGAACCGGCGGGCCCCGCGCCGACGGGCGGAATCAGACAGTCAGTCGCTCGCCCCGGTCCGGCACCGGCGGGGCGGCCGGCTCCGGCGCCTCGTCGTGGGTGAGGTCCGGCAGCCGGTGCAGCCACTTCGGCAGGTACCAGTTGCGCTCACCGAGCAGCGCCATCACCGCCGGCAGCAGTACCCCGCGGATGACCGTGGCGTCGATCAGCACCGCCGCGGCCAGGCCCACGCCCATCTGCTTCATGGACTGCATGGACAGCGTGCCGAAGATCGCGAAGACGGCGACCATGATGACCGCGGCGCTGGTGACGACCCCGGCCGTGGTGACCACGCCGTGCCGGATCGCGTCCTTCGTCGTACGGCCGCGCATCCGGGCCTCGCGGATCCGGGAGACCACGAACACGTGGTAGTCCATCGACAGCCCGAACAGGATCACGAAGAGGAACAGCGGCAGCCAGGTGACGATGGCGCCCACCCCCTGCGCACCCACCAGCGAGGCACCCCAGCCGTGCTGGAACACGGCGACGAGGATGCCGTAGGCGGCGGCCACCGACAGCAGGTTGAGCACGATCGACGTGATCGCGACGGTCAGCGAACGGAACGACAGCAGCATCAGCAGGAAGGCGAAGACGACCACGAACACGAAGACCGGGACGACGGAGCCCATCAGCTGGTCGTTGAAGTCGTGGTTGCCCGCGACCTGACCGGTGACCGGTGCCTGTACGCCGTCGACCTTGCCCAGCGTGGCGGGCCGCACCTCGTCGCGCAGCTTCTCCAGACTCCGCGTCGCCCGGTCCATGTCGGAGCCGCCGACCAGCGGTACGGAGACGAGGGCGACGTTCTGCGCGTCGTACAGCTTGATGTCGACCGGGCCGCGCGAGGCGCCCGAGGCGACCGCCTGCTTCCTGAAGTCGGCCAGCGCCTCCCGTACCTCGGGGGAGTTGACGTCCTTGGCCTTCACGACGACCTGGGCCGGTTCGCTGCCGCCCGGGAAGGCGTCGTTGAGGCGGTTGTACGTCTGCACCATCGGCAGCGAGTCGCCGAACTCCTGGTCCAGGGTGAGCTGCTGCGTCTTCATGCCGAGCGCGGGCGCGGCGACCGCCAGCAGCGCGCCGGCCGCGACGAGGACCGAGACCAGCGGCTTGGCCAGCACGCCCCGCAGGACGGCCGTCCAGAACCGGCTCTCTCCGTTCCCCCGGCGCCTGCGCCGGCCCAGGAACGGGATGCGGCCCTTCTCGACGCGCTCGCCGAGCAGCGACAGCAGCGCCGGCAGCACGGTCACCGAGCCGACCATGGCGACCGCCACGACCATCAGCGAGGCCAGGCCCATCGCCTCGAACTCGGCGAGCCCGGTGAACAGCATGCCCGCCATCGCCACGCACACCGTGACACCGGAGACGATGACCGCCCGCCCGCTGGTGGCGGCGGCGATCCGCAGCGCGGTGCCCGCGTCCCGGCCGGCCTCCCGTTCCTCCCGCTCGCGGCGCAGGTAGAACAGGCAGTAGTCGACGCCGACGGCCATACCCACCAGCAGCATCACGGAGTTGGCGGTGTCGCTCATCGGCTGGAGGTGGCTGACCAGGCCCATCAGGCCCATCGTCGCCATGATGGCGGTGATCGCGAGGGCCACCGGCAGCAGCGCCGCCACCAGCGCGCCGAACGCGATCAGCAGGATGCCGAGGGCGACCGGCACCGCCGAGTACTCGGCCTGCTGGAAGTCGTTCCCGAAGGCGTCCTTGTACTGCTTCTGCATGCTGGCGCCGCCGATCTCCTCGATCCGCAGGCTGCCGTGCTCCTTCTGCACTCCGGTGACGGCGTCCAGCACCGGCTGGATCCGGTCGGCGGCCGTCTCCGCGTCACCGCGCAGGTCGAACCGGACCAGGGCGGTGCGGCCGTCGCGGGAGACGGTGTGCGTGTCGTACGGCGAGGTGACGTTGGTGACCTGACCGGTGCCCTCGACGGCCTTCACGACGTCGGCGACGGCGGCGCGGAACGGGGCGCTGTCGGCCGTGACGGCACTGTCCTTCGCCTGGAGCAGGACGGTCTCCCCGGCCGGCTCCTTGATCCCGGCGTCATCGATGATCTTCGCGGCGGTGTGTGTCTCGCCCTTGAGCTGGTCGCTCTCGCTCACGTCGACCCGGCCCGCCGCCGAGCCGAGTCCCATCGCCAGGACGACGAACAGTACCCATATGCCGACGGCCGCCCAGCGGTGCCGGGCGCTCCAGCCGCCGGCGCGGGCGGCCAGCCCCCGCACCCGCACCTCTGTGTTCCCCATGACGGGCCTGCCCCCCTCGTGTGCGGTGACGGCCCCCTGCCGCCACCTCCGTGCTTGCTCCGGTTCGACGGTAGGGGCGGAATAAAGCCATCTCGTCGTACTGTCCGGTGAACCGTCAGGGGCCCGGGTCACCGCTGGGGAGGACAGTGGCCCCTTACACCTATCGCCGGATCTCGGGGGTGCCCCTCAGGGACCCGGTGCCCGATCCGCCGACAGGGCCCCCCTTCGAGAGGGCGAAGGCCTGTTGAACAAGTCACAGCCGCGTGGGGGAGTTGAACCACCCCCCGTTGATCGGCCAGAGTTTCGCGCAGCCCGGCGTACGCCCGGCGCGGACGTCGTGCCCGCCCCCACGGGGCACGACGCCCGCACCCCACCACCGGGTGCCCGGGCGCCACGCGTCCGGCCGTGTGTGCGAGGCTCTGCTGCATGCGCTACATCGTCATCGGGGCCGGGGCGGTCGGCGGTACCGTCGGTGGCCGGCTGGCCCAGGCCGGACGTGAGGTCGTGCTCGTCGCCCGCGGCCGGCACCTGGCCGCCCTGCAGGAGAACGGACTGCGACTGCGCGTCCCCCAGGGCGAGGCGACGTACCGTCTGCCCGCCGTCGACGGGCCGGCCCCGCTCGGTGAACTGCGCGCCGACGACGTCCTCTTCCTCGCCGTGAAGACCCAGGACACCGTGGCCGCCCTGGACAGCTGGGCCGACGTGCCCGTGGCCGGCGGTGGTACGGCGGCCGAACGGCTGCCCCTCGTCTGCCTGCAGAACGGTGTCGAGAGCGGCCGGCTGGCGCTGCGCCGCTTCCGGCACGTGTACGGCGTCTGCGTCTGGCTGCCGTCCACCTTCGTGGAACCCGGCGTCGTCTCCGCCGCCGGCGCCCCGCTCACCGGCGTCCTGCACCTCGGCCGCATCCCGCACGGCACCGACGACACCGCCCGTCGGATCGCCGCCGACCTCGCCGACGCGCACTTCGAGGCGCCCGTCGTGCCCGACGTGGCCCGCTGGCAGTACGCCAAGCTGCTCGGCAACCTCGGCAACGCCCTCGAAGCGGTCAGCGGACCCGTGGCGAGCGAGGCCGCAGAGTCCCTGCTGGCCCGCGTGCGGGCCGAGGGCGAGGCGGTGCTCGCCGCCGCCGGCATCCCCTACGCCGGCACGGAGGAACAGCGCGCGGCCCGCGGCGACAAGGTCACCCTGGTCCCGCTGGACGGGACCCCGCGCGGCGGCGGCTCCTCCTGGCAGTCCCTCGTCCGGGGCACCGGAACCATCGAGGCGGACCACCTCAACGGCGAGATCGTCCTGCTCGGCCGGCTGCACGGGGTCCCCACCCCGCTGAACGAGCTCCTGCAACGGCTGGCGAACCGGTTCGCCCGCGAACACCGGGCGGCGGGTTCCCTGCCGGTCCCGGAACTGACGCGGCTGGCCGACGAGGCGGTACGGCACGGCAGTTGAGCCGGACGCGTCCGCCGTCGCCACCCCGGGCACGTCACACGCGGGCGCCCCACCCCGGCCGGCCCGCAGCGGAGTTGGCCGATAAACGCCCCTCCGGCGGACCGACCGCAGCGCACGTGTGACACGGCAGCCCCGACCGGCGCAGAACGAAGAGCCGCCGCGGTCCGACGTCACAGGGGAGCGCCGGACCGCGGCGGCCGTTACCACACTCCCGCCTCCCGGTACCGCTCCTCACCGAACCCCGCGACACGGCCGCGGCGCCGTCCCTAGGGTGAGGCGCGAGGAACGCCTGAAGGGGACGGACGGATGAGTGTGACCGGCAGACCACGGCCGTCGTTGCCGCGGTACGGCAAGGACGGGGCGACCCGGCGCCCGAGCGCACCGGTGCGCCTCGACGGCGGCTTCGCCCGGTGCGCCGGCCGGGTGCCCGCCGCGGACCGGCCGGACGCGCCGGGGCCGGGCCTCGGCATGGACGTCGTCGCCCTCGCCCGGCCCGCCCGCGCGGCCACCCTCCGGCGCGCCGCCCTCGACCGTCGGCTCGCCTGCCTCCTGACGGCCGTACCCGTCGCGCTCCTCGTCGCGCTCCGGGGACTGGTCAACGCGCACCCGTCACTCGGACGGGTGGCGATTTTCGGCCCTCTCGGCGCCCGCACGGTCGCGTGGACCCCGGTCCGCCACACCGGGACCCCGGGCCGCGACACGGTACCCGCCGCGTGTCTCCCCACCGGGAGACCCGAACGGACGGCACCCCCGGCGGAAGCCGTGGCCGAGGCCGTGCCGCACGACGTGGAACGCGTGGGCGCCCTGCCGTGCGCCGGCGCCGCCGCCCGCCCCCGTCCGTTCGTTCGCCGGCAGCGGCCACAAGACCGGGGAAGTCCCCCGGCAGCCCCTCGACGCCACCGGACCCGCCGACGCCCCGGCGGCGGGAACCCCGGGCCACGCCACCCGGCACACCGGGCCCGCGCGAGGCCGTACGGGGCACCGGCACACGGACCCACGGCATCGGTAACGTCAGCGGCCCCAGCGACTTCGGCACGCACGGGACGGCCCTCCCGGGCGGCCGGCAAGGCCCCGGGGGACCCGGCCGGCCCGCGCCGGAGCCGTGACCCCCTCCACCCGACGGCTCCTCCGGCCCGGAACCGAGCCGCCGGAGCGTAAGCGAGGAACAGGACATGAGCACCTACCACTACGGCAACGTCAACGGCCCGGCCGACTTCGGCGACCAGGGGCAGATCCGGACCGACCACGCCCACCCCGACCTGCCCGCCATGATGAACCTCACCGAGCGGCTCATCGAGACGCTCCGCGCGGAGTACCCGGAACTGGTGCCCCAGGGCGAGATCATCCAGGCGCAGTTCCAGGAGTCCGTCGACGACGGCCTGCCCCCGAACCGGGGCCGGATCCGCTCCGCGCTGGAGACGATCGCCATCGCGGCCTCGGCCGGCACCGGCAGCCTCGCCTTCACGCGGCAGATGTTCACCGCCCTCGGCCTGTGAGCCGCCGGAGCCCCGCCGCCACGGGGCTCCGGCTCACGCGGACCACCGCCCGCACCACCACGCGGACCCCGCCACCGAGACCGAGTCCCCGGCCGGCCCCGCGGCCCCCGACGGGGCGCGCAGGCGTGCGACAGGCCACCACGCACCCGCGGCGGAGGCCGCACAGCCGTCGACGCCGCCGAGTTCGCACGGCGCTCACGCGCCGGGTTCGCACGGCGCTCACGCGCCGAGCGCCGCCAGAGCCGGCCGCCTGGCCGCGTCGTACCGTTCCAGCAGCACCCGGGCCACCTCCGGCGCGGCACCCAGCACGTCGGCCAGGACGTCCGCTCCGGCCGCGCCCCGCGCGATGCGGTCCGGCAGGAAACCGGGGGCCAGGACGTACGGCGCGACGGCGACCCGGTCGCAGCCGAGGGCGCGCAGCTCGGCCACCGCGTCCTCGGTGCGGGGAAGGGACGCGGAGGCGAACGCAGGCCGCACGGCGCACCAACCGGTGTGCCACCACTCCCGCGCGATGTCGGCGATCACTGCGATCGCCTCCGGGTCGGAGGACCCCGCCGAGGCCAGCACGACCCCGGTCGAGGACTTGTCGGCGGGCGTCAGACCCGCCTCGTACAGGCGCCGTTCCAGCGCGGTCAGCAGCAGCGGGGACGGTCCGAGGACCTCCGCCTGCCGGATCCGCAGCCGCGCCGGCGCGTCCCGCAGCACGGCCGGGATGTCGGCCTTGGCGTGGAAGGCGCGGGTCAGCAGCAGCGGCAGGGCGACGACCTCCCGCACCCCCTCCGCCGCCAGCGACTCCAGCACCCCGTGCACGGACGGGACGTTGAAGTCCAGGAACCCGGTCTCCACGCGCAGGCCCGGCCGCAGCGACCGCACCCGCTCCACGAGGGCGTGCACGGTCGCCGCGTGCCGCGGGTCGCGGCTGCCGTGGGCGATGACGAGGAGAACGGGCCTGTCGCGCATGGTCAGCCCTTCACCAGCAGGCCGCGGCTGCGCAGCACCCACCGCTCCAGCGGGCTGAAGATCAGCAGGTCGATCGCGATGCCGACGAACAGGATGAGCAGGATCGCCTCGAACACCATGGCCATGTCGCTGGCCGTACGGGCGTTCTCCAGCAGCTGGCCGAGACCCACACCGAGGTCGGGGAAGCTCGCGATGATCTCGGCGGCCATCAGCGAACGCCAGGAGAAGGCCCAGCCCTGCTTGAGACCCGCCACATAGCCGGGCAGCGCCGCCGGCAGCGTGATGTGCCAGACACCCCTCACGCCCGTCGCGCCCAGCGTGCGGCCCGCCCGCAGGAACAGCGGCGGCACCTGGTCGACCCCGGACACCAGCCCGTTGGCGATGGACGGGACGGCACCGAGCAGGATCACCGCGTACATCATGGAGTTGTTCAGCCCGAGCCAGATCACGGCCGGCGGCACCCACGCCACCGACGGCAGCGACTGCAGGCCGGACAGGATCGGCCCGATGGCCGCGCGCACGAACTTCACCCGGGCCACCACCAGACCCAGCGGGGTGCCGATGAGCAGCGCGAAGACGAAGCCCAGCAGACCGCGCGAGACGCTGGTCCAGATGTAGCCGACCAGGTCGCCCTTGAGCCACGCGTCCTGGAAGGCGCCGGCCACGGCGCCCGGCGACGGCAGCTTCGTCGGATCGTCCACGACCGGGTAGAGGACGTACCAGGCCACGAGCACCACCGCGATGGCGATGACCGGCGGCAGGATCTTGTTGACGAGGGTCTGCCGGAGGGTCGGACGGCCGGTGGCCGTGGTCTCCAGCGCGTCCAGGCCCGCCTCGACGCTCCCGGCGTCCTGGACCGGCGTCGTCTCAGTGCTGGCCATGACGGCGGATCTCCCCACGCAGTACATCGGTGATCTCAAGGGACAGTTCGGCCACCGGCGCGTCCTCGATACGGCGCGGCTGCGGGATGTCGACCTCCCACTCGCGGGCGATCCGCCCCGGACGGGAGGACAGCAGCACCACGCGCTGTGCGAGCCGCACGGCCTCGCGCACGTTGTGCGTCACGAACAGCACGGACACACCGGTCTCCGCCCAGATGCGGGTCAGCTCGTCGTGCAGCACGTCCCGGGTGATGGCGTCGAGCGCGGCGAACGGCTCGTCCATCAGCAGCAGGTTGCTCTCCTGCGCGAGCGCGCGGGCCATCGCCACGCGCTGGCGCATACCGCCGGACAGCTCGTGCACCCGCTTGCCGTACGCGCCCTTCAGCCGGACCAGTTCGAGCAGTTCCTCGGCCTTGTCGCGGCGCAGCGGCTTGGGCACGCCCCGCAGTTTCAGGGCGAGTTCGATGTTCTTGCCCGCGGTCAGCCACGGGAACAGCGCGTGCTCCTGGAACATCAGGGCGGGCCGCCCGTCCGTGGTGATGGACCCGGCGGTCGGCCGGTCCAGTCCGGCCACCAGGTTCAGCAGCGTGGACTTGCCGCAGCCCGAGGCCCCCAGGAGGGTGACGAACTCGCCCGGCGCCACATCGATGCTGATGTCGTCCAGGACGAGCTGCTGCCCGCCCGGTCCGCTGAAGGACTTCGAGACGTGTTCGAGGCGTGCCGCGAAGTCGACGGTCTCGTCGGCCTTGGCGAAGGTCGTGGCCATGGTCGTCACCTCCTGGGGACTCATCGGGGACCGGCGTCAGCTGGAGCCGAGGCCGGCGTCGTCGACCGGGCTCGCACCCTCGGCCTTGAGGACCTTGTTGAGGATCGTGAGGTCGTAGATCCCCTTGAGGTTCGGCTTGTCCAGCAGGCCGGCCTTGACCGCGTGCCGGGCCTCGGTGTCGAGGGTCGCGGCCAGCGGGTCGTCGGTGAACCGGATGGACTTCCACGCCGGGTCCAGCACGTTCGCCGACAGCGCCTTGCCGGAGTCGGCCTCGAGCTGCTTGTTCGCGGCGGCCTTCGCCTCGTCCGGGTGGGCGTTGATCCACTTGTTGGTCTCGACGGCCGCCTTCAGAACGGCCTCGACCGCCTTCGGGTGATCCTTGAGGAAGCCCTGCCGCACGATGATGTTGGTGATGACGAACTTCTTGTCCGGCCACAGGGACGACTCGTCCAGCAGCACCTTGCCGCCCTCGGCGACCAGCTTCGACGCGGTCGGCTCCGGCACCCAGGCCCCGTCGACCGAGCCGGACCGGTAGGCGTCCGGGGTGATCTTGTTGTCGGTGCGGACGACGGTGACGTCACCCTTGCCGCTCTGCGCGTCGACCTTCCAGCCCTGGTCGGCGGCCCAGTTGAGGAACGCCACGTCCTGCGTGTTGCCCAGCTGCGGGGTGGCGATCTTCTTGCCCTTGACGTCCTTCAGGGACTTGATCTTCTCCGGGTTCACCACCAGCTTCACACCGCCGGAGGCCGAACCACCGATGATCTTCAGGCTCTTGCCGTTCGACTTGGTGTAGCCGTTGATCGCCGGGGACGGGCCGATCCAGCCGATGTCGATGGAACCGGAGTTGAGGGCCTCGATCTCGGACGGCCCGGCGTTGAAGACGGCGGGCTTGACCTCGGTCGCGCCCAGCTCCTTCTGGAAGAAGCCCTTCTGCACGCCGACCAGCGCGGTCCCGTGGGTGAGGTTGCCGAAGTACCCGATCTTGACGGAGCCCAGCCCGTCGGTCTTCTCGGCGCCGGCGGCGACCTTGGCGGATGTGTCGTCCTGGGACTCGGACCCGTAGCCGCAGGCTGCGAGGGTCAACAGGGGGAGTGCGACGAGCGCGGCTGCGCCGCGGCGCAGGAAGGTGGAGCGGATGGCAGGCACGGGAGGCTTTCCTCTCGTTGGCCCGGCGGTCACGGTCTCTCAGGTCGTGGCCGGGAGGTCGGCAAAGGGTCTTCGTCGCATCCGGGACGTCGGGTGGGGGGAGTGGGCGCGCGAGCGGTGCGCGTACGTCAGCTCACACATCGCGCGACCCCGCCCTGCCCGCTGCCCAGGGCGCCGCTGCCGACACGGCCGCCCTCCTTCGCGAACGTCGAGTAGACGTCAGGGGATCTCATGCTCAGAAGTCCCAACCGTCGTCGTCGGTCTCGTCCTTGACCGGCTCCGGGGACGCGAACGACTCGCCGACCATGCCCGCGGTGAGCGTGGTGCCGTCGTTCGGGTCGATCAGGATGAACGAGCCCGTGCGGCGCGAGTCGGCGTAGGAGTCGACCGGCAGAGGCTCGGCGGTACGGATCTTCACCCGGCCGATGTCGTTGGCGGCGAGCTGTCCGGGGTGCGGGTGCAGGGACAGGTCGTCGAGCGTCAGCCGGGACGGGATGTCCCGCACGATCGCCTTGACCGTGCGCGTGCCGTGCTTGAGGAGCACCCGGTGGCCGACGGTCAGCGGGGCGTCGGCGACATGGCAGACGGTCGCCTCCACGTCCTGGGTGGTGGCCGGCGCGTCCTTCGTCGGCACGATCAGGTCCCCTCGCGAGACGTCGATGTCGTCCGCGAGCAGCACCGTCACCGACTGCGTGGTCCAGGCGACGTCGACCGGCCGGCCGAGCAGGTCGATGCCGGAGATCGTCGAGGTGCGGCCGGACGGCAGGACGGTGACCGGTTCGCCCACCCGGAAGGTACCGGCCGCGATCTGGCCGGCGTAGCCGCGGTAGTCGGGGTGCTCGGCGGTCTGCGGCCGGATCACGTACTGCACGGGCAGCCGCGCGTGGCAGTGCGCCAGGTCGTGGCTGACCGGAACGGTCTCCAGGTGCTCCAGCACGGTCGGGCCGCCGTACCAGTCCATGTTCGCGGACGGCTCCACCACGTTGTCGCCGGCCAGCGCGGAGATCGGGATCGCGGTGACCTCCGGGACGCCCAGCTCGGTCGCGTACGCCGTGAACTCCTCGGCGATGGCGGCGAAGACCTTCTCCCCGTACCCGACGAGGTCCATCTTGTTGACGGCGAGGACGACGTGCGGGACGCGGAGCAGGGCGGCGATGGCCGCGTGCCGGCGGGTCTGCTCGACCACGCCGTTGCGGGCGTCGACCAGGATCACGGTCAGCTCGGCCGTCGACGCGCCGGTGACCATGTTGCGGGTGTACTGCACATGGCCGGGGGTGTCGGCGAGGATGAACCGGCGGCGGGGCGTGGCGAAGTAGCGGTAGGCCACGTCGATGGTGATGCCCTGCTCCCGCTCGGCGCGCAGGCCGTCGGTGAGCAGCGCGAGGTCCGGGCCCTCCTGGCCGCGGCTCGCGGAGGCCCGCTCCACGGCCTCCAGCTGGTCGGTGAGGACCGACTTGGAGTCGTGCAGCAGCCGTCCGACGAGGGTGGACTTGCCGTCGTCGACGGAGCCGGCGGTGGCGAACCGCAGCAGCGTGGTGGCCGAGAGCGCCTCGGTCGTGGTCGTGCTCATGCTTAGAAGTACCCCTCGCGCTTGCGGTCTTCCATCGCGGCCTCGGAGAGCTTGTCGTCGGCGCGGGTCGCGCCCCGCTCGGTCAGCCGGGACGCGGCGATCTCGGCGATGACGTCGTCGAGCGTGGTCGCGTCGGAGTCGACGGCGCCGGTGCAGGACATGTCACCGACGGTGCGGTAGCGCACCTGCCGCTTCTCGACGGTCTCGCCGTCCTTCGGGCCGCCCCACTCGCCCGCGGTCAGCCACATGCCGTCCCGCTGGAACACCTCGCGCTCGTGCGCGAAGTAGATCTGCGGCAGCTCGATGCCCTCGCGGGCGATGTACTGCCAGACGTCCAGCTCGGTCCAGTTGCTGAGCGGGAAGACCCGGACGTGCTCGCCGGGGGCGTGCCGGCCGTTGTACAGGTTCCACAGCTCGGGGCGCTGGCGGCGCGGGTCCCACTGGGAGAACTCGTCGCGCAGCGAGAACACGCGCTCCTTGGCGCGGGCCTTCTCCTCGTCCCGCCGTCCGCCGCCGAAGACCGCGTCGAACTTCTCCGACTGGATCTTCTCGGTGAGGGGGAGCGTCTGCAGCGGGTTGCGGGTGCCGTCGGGGCGCTCCCTGAGCACACCGCGGTCGATGTAGTCCTGGACGGAGGCCACATGGAGGCGCAGCCCATGGGCGGCCACCACACGGTCCCGGTACTCGAGGACTTCCGGGAAGTTGTGTCCCGTGTCCACATGCAGCAGGGAGAACGGCACCGGCGCGGGCGCGAACGCCTTCAGCGCGAGGTGCAGCATGACGATGGAGTCCTTGCCGCCGGAGAACAGGATCACCGGGTTCTCGAACTCGCCCGCCACCTCACGGAAGATGTGCACCGCCTCGGACTCCAGAGCGTCCAGGTGCGACAGGGCGTACGGGCTGTCCGTGCCCTCTTCCACCTTGGCGACCGTGGTCATGCCAGTCCCCTCTCGCTCAGCAGCGCGTACACCGACGCGGCGGACTCCTGCACCGTCTGGTGCTGCGACTCGATCCGCAGGTCCGGCGTCTCCGGCTCCTCGTACGGGTCGTCCACGCCGGTGAGCCCGGACAGCTCGCCCGCGGCCTGCTTGGCGTACAGGCCCTTCACGTCCCGCACGCTGCACACCTCGACCGGGGTCGCCACATGGACCTCCAGGTACGGCGTCCCGTTCTCCTCGTGCCGCTTGCGGACGGCGTCCCGGCTGTCCGCGTACGGTGCGATCACCGGCACCAGCGCCTTGACGCCGTTGCGGGCGAGCAGCTCGGCGACGAAGCCGATGCGCTGGACGTTGGTGTGCCGGTCCTCCCGGGAGAAGCCGAGGCCCGCCGAGATGAACTCGCGGATCTCGTCGCCGTCGAGCACCTCGACCCGGTGGCCCTCGCCGCGCAGCCGGCCCGCCAGCTCGTGGGCGATGGTGGTCTTGCCGGCGCTCGGCAGACCCGTGAGCCAGACGGTGGCTCCGGTCGTCACGTGGTTCTCCTGAATCGCAGTGGTCGTGTCCGCCGCGACGGTGGCGGCGGGGGCTGTGGACGACGTGTGCGTCGCTGTGCGCGCCGTCATCCGTGCAGCCCGCACTCGGTCTTGGCGCGGCCGGCCCAGCGGCCGGCCCGCGCGTCCTCGCCCTCCAGGACCCGGCGGGTGCAGGGGGCGCAGCCGACGGAGGCGTAGCCGTCCATCAGCAACGGATTGGTGAGCACGCCGTGTTCGGTGACGTACGCGTCCACGTCGTCCTGGGTCCAGCGGGCGATCGGCGAGATCTTGACCTTCTGCCGCTTCTCGTCCCAGCCGACGACCGGGGTGTTCGCCCGGGTCGGGGACTCGTCGCGGCGCAGGCCCGTCGCCCACGCCTGATAGCCCTTCAGGCCCTCTTCCAGGGGCCGCACCTTGCGCAGCGCGCAGCACAGGTCGGGGTCGCGGTCGTGCAGCTTCGGGCCGTACTCCGCGTCCTGCTCGGCGACCGTCTGCCGCGGGGTGAGGGTGATGACGTTGACGTCCATCACGGCCTCCACGGCGTCCCGGGTGCCGATCGTCTCCGGGAAGTGGTAGCCGGTGTCGAGGAACACGACGTCGACGCCCTTCAGCACGCGCGAGGCGAGATGGGCGACCACGGCGTCCTCCATGGAGGAGGTGACGCAGAACTTCGCGCCGAAGGTGTCCACCGCCCACTGGAGGATCTCCAGCGCGGACGCGTCCTCCAGATCACGGCCCGCCTGCTCGGCGAGGGCCTTCAACTCCTCGGCCGTTCGCTCTTCCTGAGTGGTCGTCATATCCGGTCGTCCCCTCCGTCGTCGGCTCGCTGAAGACCCCGGGCCAGCAGCCCGAGGAACTTCAGCCGGAATGCGCGGTTGCACGCCCCGCATTCCCAGGCGCCGTGGCCCTCGTCGTTCGGACGCAGGTCCTCGTCGCCGCAGTAGGGGCAGTAGAAGGGTGCGGCGCGCTCGCTCATGACAGGGCCTCCTCGGAGGCTCGCGAGGCCCAGGCCGCGAACCGCTCGCCGTCCTCGCGCTCCTCCTGGAACCGCTTCAGCACGCGCTCGATGTAGTCGGGCAGTTCCTCCGACGTCACCTTCAGACCGCGCACCTTGCGGCCGAAACCCGCCTCCAGGCCGAGCGCGCCGCCGAGGTGCACCTGGTAGCCCTCGACCTGCTCGCCCCGGTCGTCGAGGACCAGCTGACCCTTGAGGCCGATGTCCGCGACCTGGATGCGGGCGCAGGCGTTCGGGCAGCCGTTGAGGTTGATGGTGATCGGCTCGTCGAAGTCCGGCAGGCGCCGCTCCAGTTCGTCGATCAGCTGCGACCCGCGCTGCTTGGTCTCCACGATGGCGAGCTTGCAGAACTCGATGCCGGTGCAGGCCATCGTGCCGCGCCGGAAGGACGACGGCCGGGCGGTGAGGTCCAGCGCCTCCAGGCCCTCCACCAGCGAGTCGACCTGGTCCTGCTCGACGTCGAGGACGATCATCTTCTGCTCGACGGTGGTGCGGACCCGGCCCGAGCCGTGCGCCTCGGCGAGGTCGGCGACCTTCGTCAGCGTCGCCCCGTCGACCCGGCCGACGCGCGGCGCGAAACCGACGTAGAACCGGCCGTCCTTCTGCCGGTGCACACCGATGTGGTCGCGCCACTGCTGCACCGGCTGCTCGGGGGCGGGCCCGTCGGTCAGCTTGCGTCCCAGGTACTCGTCCTCCAGCACCTGCCGGAACTTCTCCGCGCCCCAGTCCGCGACGAGGAACTTCAGCCGGGCGCGGTTGCGCAGCCGGCGGTAGCCGTAGTCACGGAAGATGGAGATGACCCCCTCGTAGACGTCCGGGACCTCGTCGATCGACACCCACGCGCCGAGCCGTACACCCAGCTTGGGGTTGGTGGACAGACCGCCGCCCACCCACACGTCGAAACCCGGCCCGTGCTCGGGGTGGCGTACGCCGACGAACGCGACGTCGTTGATCTCGTGCACGACGTCCAGCAGCGGCGAACCCGAGATGGCCGTCTTGAACTTCCGGGGGAGGTTGGAGTACGCCTTGTTGTTCAGGACCCGGCGCTTCATCTCCTCCAGCGCCGGTGTGGCGTCGATGATCTCGTCCTCGGCGATGCCCGCCACCGGGGAGCCGATCATCACACGCGGGGTGTCACCGCAGGCGGTGACCGTGGACAGGCCGACACCCTCCAGCCGGTCCCAGATCTCGGGCACGTCCTCGATCCGGATCCAGTGGTACTGGACGTTCTGCCGGTCGGTGATGTCCGCCGTGCCGCGCGCGAACTCCTGCGAGATCTCACCGATCACCCGCAGCTGCCGCGTCGTCAGGGCCCCGCCGTCGATGCGGACGCGCAGCATGAAGTAGCTGTCGTCCAGCTCCTCCGGCTCCAGGATCGCGGTCTTGCCGCCGTCGATCCCGGGCTTGCGCTGGGTGTACAGCCCCCACCAGCGCATCCGGCCGCGCAGGTCGCTCGGGTCGATCGAGTCGAAGCCCCGCTTGGAGTAGATCGTCTCAATGCGTGTCCGCACATTGAGACCGTCGTCGTCCTTCTTGACCTGCTCGTTGCCGTTGAGGGGCGTGAAGTGGCCGGCGGCCCACTGGCCCTCACCGCGGTGACGGCTCACCTTGCGGCGGGGCGCGGAGGCGGCGGGGTTCTGTGGGGTGGCGGCCATGGTTGTACGTCCTTCGGACCGGGGGAGTCAGGTCTGACCTGCGCGGACGCGCGCACGCGGGCAGGCGTGCGCGTCCTTGCGCAAGGAGAGTGGAATGCGGGTGTTCGCGGCGGTGCTGGGGCGTCAGCTCGCCGGACAGATGGCGCTGGACATGCGGCCGAGGTCGACGTGCCGCCGACTCACCAAGGCAATTCCAGTTCCAGGCATGACGGCAGCGTGTCACGGCGATCTGGACACAGTCCAGCTTCGTCCATCATGCGGACACCCTTGTCCCGAAGGGTGGGACAAGGGTGTCGTCGCTCACATGTGCCGCCGGAAGGCTTGTCCCGGCGGGTCAGGCGGAGTATGCCCCGGGCCACGGTCCCGGCGTGGCCGCGTCCGGCTCCGGCTCCACCTTGGTGTCGAAGAGCTTGAAGCCGCGCCGCTGGTAGTTGTCCATCGCGAACTCGCCGTCCTTGCTGCACGTGTGCAGCCACACCCGCTTGGTCGGCGTCCGTCCCGGCCACCGCTCGGCCAGGTCCCAGGCGCGGGCCGTGCCCTGCGCCAGCAGATGGCCGCCGATGCGCCGGCCGCGGAAGGCGGGGATCAGCCCGAAGTAGACGATCTCGACCGCGCCCTCGTCCTGCGGCTCCAGCTCGACGTAGCCGGCCGGGGTCCCGCGGTCGTAGGCCACCCAGGTCTCCACGCCGGGCCGCTCCAGGTACTCCTGCCACCGCGCGTACGTCCAGCCCAGCCGGTCGGTCCAGTGGATGTCGCCGCCGACCGAGGCGTACAGGAACCGGCTGAACTCGGGGGAGGGCACCTCGGCGCGGACGATCCGGACCTCGCCGTCGGGCGCGGCGGCGGGCAGGAGGTCGGCCGGAGAGGTCTGCTCCAGGGACCAGGTGGTGACGGGGACGCTGCTCATGCGGCCAGGGAACCATCCCGCGGCCCGGTCTGTCGATCGGCTCCCGGCGGCCCCGGCCCTAGCCGACCCCCCCGCGACGGAACCCCGGCCCGCGTGGTCAGTCCAGGGAGCGGTCGAGACCGGCCAGCGGCACCGCGAAGAGCATCCGGTCGGACAGCGACCACACCTCGCCGGTCGCCGGCCAGTAGGAGAGGGAGCCCGCCTCCCGCGCCCAGCAGCGGTCGGAGGCGTCGGCGCCGCAGCGCGCCGGCCGGGCGCCCTCGGTGTCCTGCCGCCACAGTCCGCCGTGCCCGTCCCGCGAAGCGGGCAGCCGTCCCACATACCAGGACGCCCGGTCCGCCCCGGCCGGCCGGTACGACAGCACGCCCCGGATGCCGCCCGTCCGGGTCCGGAACGCCTCCACCGCGTCCGCCCGGCCCCGGGCGTCGGTGGCGAGCAGCCCGGGGCGCGCCGGATCGGTGCTGAACGCGTACCGCCACAGCCGGGCGTGCCGGTCGGCGCCGGGCTCGGTCCGCTCCGCGGCGACCAGGCTGTCGGGTGCCGTGCCGCGGTCGAGGGCGAGCGCCCCGGGGCAGGGCGGGCCGGAGGGGGTGCAGCGGCCGTCCGTATAGCGGTACGAGCCGACGGCGGGCAGCACGTAGCCGTAGCCGTCCGCGGACCAGCCGCCGGGCACCCGGCCGATCGCGGGCCCGTCGACCGTGGTGCGCTGGATGCGGTCGAGGTCGTAGACGTACAGCGCGTCGGCGCCGCCCGCCGTGGTGGAGACGAGCAGCTTGTTCCCGTACCAGACCATGCCCGAGACGCCGGAGGCCAGGCCCCGGTAGTCCCGGCCGCCGTCGACCGGTACCACCAGCAGCACCCAGCGGTAGGCGGGGTGTGCGGGGTCGTCGGCGTCGACGAAGGCGACCCGGGTGAGGCCGCGCTCGGCGGGACGGCCGGCGGTGGTGCTGTGGGTCCAGCCGGCGAGGACGACGCGGTGGGTGCCCCAGACGCCGTCGTGGTCGGCGGCCCCGGAGGTGGTCACCGAGGCCGGCCGCCAGGTGTCACCGGCGGCGTCGGCCGGGTCCCAGCAGTAGGCGCGGGCGGGGGCCGGGGCGACGGGCAGGGAGGCGCGGTCGCCGGAGGAGCAGTCGGCGGCCTCGCGCAGTCCGCGGTCGGCGCTCCGCAGGACGGCGTCCACACCGACCGGGCGGCCCATCGCGGCGGTGAGCCGGTCCAGCGCGCGGGCCGGGACCAGGTCCTCCTGGAGCCGGAGCGGACCGGTGTCGGCCCGGGAGGTCAGCGGCTTCAGCGCGCCCGGGCTCTCGGTGACCTCGGCCTGGGAGACGCTGATCAGCGTGGCGGTGGCGGTGAGCGCCAACGCGGTACCGGTCAGGACGGCGCGCAGTGCCGCGCCCCGCCTGCGCCTGCGGTGTCTGCCGCGATGCTTCATCTCTCCTCCAGACGGCGGGCCAACTGCGCCTCGTGATCCGTACGTTGACGCGAGGAGCAGGTGGGGGGCCCGTACCGGATGCTACGGCAGGAACGGGCCGGGCAGGGCCAAGACCCCGCAGATGGGCGGAAGACGTGCGGGCGGGGTGGACGCCGGTCCGTCGGGCGGCTATCCGGGCCGACCGCCGCCCCCCGCATTCCGTTTCAGGGCCACCGCCGGTGCCGTCGACTGCGTGAGCAGGTCACGCGGATCGTCCGGGAGGACAACCGCGACTTCCGTATCCTCGCTGAAACGATACGGCCGGTGCTGGAGGAGTTCCCCCAGATACCGCCGGATCCTGGACATCTCCGCCCGTACGGTGACGGTCCGGGACGGGTCGCCGAACAGGTCCTCGGCCAGCTCCGCCGCCCCGCGCCCGGTGCGGTGCTCGGCGAGCAGGAACAGCAACTCCGCGTGGCGCGGACTCAGTTCCCGCGACCAGGAGACCTCCGACTCCTCGACCGTCACCGTGCAGCGCCCCGGCCGGGCGAGGTCCAGCACGACCCGGCGGACGGCGCCGGCCCGCGGCTCGTCCTCCGCCCGCAGCAACCAGCCCCCGGCCAGCGGCTCCACCGTGCACGACCCGAGCGAGGGCAGCCACCGGCGGCCCGGTGTCAGCGGCTTCGGCAGCGTCACCCTGCGTACGTACGGCATTCCGGTCACGGCCGCCGACCAGCCGTCCCGGTCCACCACCACCGCCCGCCCGGCGAGCCGGGCCAGCACCGGCGCCGCCACCGCCCGCAGCCGCTCCAGCGAGGCCAGGTGCCGCTCGCGCAACCGGGCCTCGGCCAGCTTGGCCACCGAGTCCACCCAGGCCAGGGTGGCCGGGTGCATCGTCTCCAGCGGACCGCTGAGATCCACCACGCCGAGCAGCCGGCCGTCCCGCGGATCGGTGATCGGCGCCCCCGTACACGTCCAGGCGGTCTGCGACCGTACGAAGTGCTCGCCGGCGAACACCTGGACCGGCCGCCGCACCACCGCCGGGGTGCCCACCCCGTTGGTACCGACGACGTCTTCCCGCCAGTCCGCGCCGAGTTCGAAACCGAGCCCGTCGGCCTTGCGCAGCACCGCGGCCGCCCCCTCCCGCCACAGCACGCGCCCGTCGGCGTCCGCCACGACCATGATGTGCTGGGCGACGTCCGCGACCGAAAGCAGACCCTCCCGCAGCACCGGCAGGACGTGCCGCAGCGGCGACTCCTCCCGCCGGCGCCGCACCTCCTCGGACGGCAACAGCCGTGACCGGACGTCGTGTTCGGGGTCGACGCCGCTGCGCAGCGCCCGCTCCCACGACTGCTCGATCACCGGCCGGGGCGCGATCCGCGCACGTCGTCCGGAGAGCGCGGCCTCGCGCACCTCGATCAGCACCCGCGCCGCCTGTGCCGCGTCCACGGCGGCCAGGCGCGCCACGTTCATCGGCGGGTTCCCCACTGCGGTCCTCCCGGAAAGGCCGTCGAACACACGTGTCAAGCCGTCCGGGTGGCGGAATCCGGTCCGACTGTGCCCCTCATACTGCCGCTCCGGGCATGGCGGAGGCACAGACTCCGCGCACGTGCCCCCATAAGTTGCAACCCCCTGCAACCCTGGTGGACCGCCGCGAGGTGGCCGAGACTTGACCCAGGCGGTGGGGGGTGGTGCCGTGTCGGCGCAGCATCACCCCCTCCCTCCGGGGAACCCTCGGGTGCGTGGCCCGGGCGTGCGGCCCGGGGCGTGCGGGCGACCGGGGGCGGTCAGGCCGGCCTTGCCCGGTCCACCACCGATTCCAGGTCCAGCCCCGCCGGCAGCGTGCCGAACGACGCTCCGTGATCGCCGCCCAGGCGGGAGGCGCAGAAGGCGTCGGCGACCTCCGGGGGCGCGTGCCGTACCAGGAGGGAGCCCTGGAGGGCGAGGGCCAGCCGCTCCACCAGCCGCCGGGCCCGGCCCTCGATGCCGTCAAGGTCGGCGAGTTCGGTGAACAGGTCCTTCACCGCACGGTCCAGCCGGTGGTCGGCGCCGTGGGCCCGGCCGATCTCGGTGAGACAGGCGTCCAGCGCACCCGGTTCCCGCTGCAGGGCCCGCAGCACGTCCAGCGCCTGTACGTTCCCGGCGCCCTCCCAGATGGAGTTCAGCGGCGACTCCCGCACCAGCCGGGGCATGCCGGAGTCCTCCACGTACCCGTTGCCGCCCAGGCACTCGGCGGCCTCCACGGCCACCGGGGCGCAGCGCTTGGTGATCCAGTACTTCGCGGCGGGCACCGCGAGCCGCAGGAACGCGCGCTCCTGCTCGCCCCCGTCGTCGTAGGCGGCGGCCAGCCGCAGCGCGAGCGCGGTCGCCGCCTCGGACTCCAGCGCGAGGTCGGCGAGGACGTTGCGCATCAGCGGCTTGTCGACCAGCTTCCCGCCGAACGCCTCCCGGTACGTGCAGTGGTGCACGGCCTGCGCCACCGCCTGCCGCATCAGGCCCGCCGAGCCGAGCGCGCAGTCCAGCCGGGTCGCGGCGACCATCCCGATGATCGTGTGCACCCCGCGCCCCTCCTCGCCGACCCGGCGCGCCCAGGTGCCGTCGAACTCCACCTCGGCGGAGGCGTTCGAGCGGTTGCCCAGCTTGTCCTTCAGCCGCTGGACCAGGAAGGTGTTCCGGCCGCCGTCGGGCAGGACCCGCGGGACCAGGAAGCAGGTGAGCCCGTCCGGCGCCTGCGCGAGCACCAGGAAGGCGTCCGACATGGGCGCCGAGCAGAACCACTTGTGCCCGGTCAGCGCGTACGTCCCGGGTTCCGCGAGGGGCCGTGCCCGGGTGGTGTTCGCGCGGACGTCGCTGCCGCCCTGCTTCTCGGTCATGCCCATCCCGAACAGCGCGCCGGGCTTCCGGCCGGCGGGCCGCAGCTCCCGGTCGTACACCGTGGACGCCAGCCGGGGCTCCCACTCGGCGGCCAGCTCCGGGTCGGCGCGCAGCGCGGGCACGGCCGCGTGCGTCATCGACAGCGGACAGCAGGTGCCCGCCTCGACCTGCGTCCAGACCAGGAACCCGGCCGCCCGGCGCACGTGCCCGGACGGCCGGGTCCAGGCGCCGGTCAGGCCGGCCGAGACGCCCTTGCCGAGCAGCCGGTGCCAGGCGGGGTGGAACTCGACCTCGTCGATCCGGTGGCCGTACCGGTCGTGACTGCGCAGCCGGGGCGGGCAGTCGTTCGCCTGTGCCGCCCACTCCTGCAGCTGTGCCGAGCCGGCGGCCCGGCCGAGCGCCGACAGCTCGCCGCGCACCTCGTCCAGGACGTCCGGGCCGGTGTACCGGTCGACGGCCTCCACGAGGGCCCGGTCGGCGGTGAAGACGTCGTAGCCGACCAGAGGGGGCGGCTGGTTCGTCACGGTGTGGGTGGAGGTGCCTGCCATGACTGCGAACCTACCCGGGACGGCGGCGATGACGCAGTGACGGCCCCAGAGTGGCACAGCGCGGCCGGTCCGGGGCGGAGAACCGTCGACCGGGCCCGGAAGGTGAGTGCGGCCCCGTGCGGCGGATACCGTTAGGACGTGCAGCCAGCAAGTGACATCCCCGAGCAGCCGGCCGGTCGGCTCCACCGGGCCAGAGCCCTCTACCGGAACGTATCCAAGCGCAGGACCGCCTGGCTGTTGCTCAAGGACACCGTCAACTCCTGCATGGAGTACCGCATCCTGGGCCTGGCGGCCGAGGCGGCGTTCTTCACGCTGCTGTCCGTGCCTCCGCTGCTGCTGAGCCTGATCGGCCTGCTCGGCTACGTCGACGACTGGACCGGCGCCGACACCATCCACAGCCTGGAGACCAACCTGCTGGAGGCATCCCGCACGGTGCTCTCCGACAAGGGCGTCAAGGAGATCGCCGAGCCGATCCTGGACGACGTGATGAAGGGCGGCCGGCCCGACGTCATCTCCATCGGCTTCCTGTTCGCCCTGTGGTCGGGCTCGCGCGCCGTGAACGTCTTCATCGACACCATCACCGTCATGTACGGCCTGGACGGCGTCCGGGGCATCGTCAAGACCCGGATCATGGCGTTCCTGCTGTTCATCGTGGCCCTGCTGATCGGCTCGGTGGCGCTGCCGCTGATGGTGGCGGGGCCGGACGCGGTCGTCCGGATCGTGCCCTGGTCGGAGACGGTCGTCCAGGTGCTGTACTGGCCGGTCGTGATCGTCCTGTCCATCGTCTTCCTGACGACGCTGTACCACGTGTCGGTGCCGGTCCGCTCCCCGTGGATCGAGGACGTGCCGGGCGCCCTGGTCGCCCTCGCCATGTGGGTGCTGGGCAGCTTCCTGCTGCGCATCTACCTCACGCACTCCATCGAGGGCGCCACCATCTACGGCTCCCTCGCCGCCGCCGTCGCCGTGCTGCTGTGGATCGGTGTGTCCGCCTTCGCGGTGCTCGTCGGCGCGGCGGTGAACGCGGCCATCGACCGGGTCTGGCCCGCCGCGGCCACGGCCGCGGCACGCGAGGCCAACGAGCGGGTGCGGCACGCGCAGGTCGCCGAGTACGTCGCCCGCGCCGCGGCGGCCCGCGAGGACGACCCCGACGACCCCGACGACCCGGACATGCCCTCCGAGTTCCCCGAGCGCTGGTCTCGCTTCCTCCCCCCGGAGGACGTGACGGCCCGCCTGCGCACCCATGCGAAGAACTCGCACCACGCCCACAAGGGCGGCGGGGGGCACGGCGGCCGTGGCGGACACGGTGACGACGGTGGTCACGGTGGGTATGACGGACACGATGACCGTGGCGGCCACGGTGGGTACGGCGGATACGGTGACCACGGCGGCCATGGTGGCAGCGCCGGCGCTTCCTGATCGCGGCGGTCTCCGGTTCCTGGCGGCGATGTCCGGCTCCTCCCGGCGATCTCCGTCTCCACCCTTGGGCGCTTCGGGTGTCGACCCCACGGTGGAGAAGGCGGCTGCGCTTGTCCCCGGGATGTCCACCCCGCACTCCACCCCTGCGCCGATCCGCCGGACACGGTCCCGCGCCTAGCGTGATGGCACAGGCGTTACGGCTCCGGGACCGGCAGGAGGCAGCGGACATGGTGGAACCCACGGAACCGGCAGGACCGGGAGAACCGACGGGACCGACGGAACCGGCGGCACACATGCGGAACGGGGCACGGCGCGGGGGACGGCCGGTGCGACGAAGTCCCCGCGGCCGCCCAGGCGGCCCGGACCCAGGGCAGCCAAGCCGCCCGGAGCGGTTCGCGGCGCTCTGCTGTCCCTCGCCGGGGCATCCTCCCACCGCTCCTCGTCCGCTGCGCATCCCCGGACCCGGTGCCGGTCAGGCGCGCTCCGTCGCCGAGCGGGGTGCCGCCGGCCCACCAGACCGGTCACGGCGCCTCGTACGGTCGTGCGGTCACCGTGGGCGGCGGCCGGTCAGCCGGTCCTGAAGGAACCGGACACCGGGAAGACCCGCGGCGGCCGCCGCCCGGATCCGGGGCGTCCGGCGCGGCGGATCCGGGCCGGGCGGCCCCGAGACGCTCGGCGAGCACGAAGGTGACGCTGATCAGCAGGGACCAGGCGCCGAACTTGGTCAGGGGCACCGGCTGCCAGCCGCCGAGCTGCTGCGGGTAGCTCCAGGCGCCCGCGTAGGTCGCGGCGTTCTCGGCGATCCACAGGAAGAAACCGATCAGGACGAAGGAGACGGCGAGCGGCATGCGGTAGCGGCGGGCGCCCACGCTGAAACCCACCCAGGTCCCGGCGGTCGCGGCGGTCATCGCCGCCGCGAGCGGCCAGCGCAGGTCCGGCATCCAGTGGTGGGTGAAGAAGTTGAGGTAGACGGCGGCGGCCACCAGGGTCGTGGCGGCGGCGCGGTAGCGGGTGTAGCTCAGTCGCATCAGCCGCCGGGCCCGGCAGACGTAACCGGCGACCGCGGCGTACATGAAACCGCCGTACAGCGGCACCCCGGCGATCTTCGTGAGGGCGTGCTCCGGGTAGCTCCACGAACCCAGGCGCACCTTGACCAGCTCGAACAGGAGGCCCAGCACATGACAGACGGCGATCACGACGGTGTCCCGCCGGGTCTCCCAGCCGACCCGGCGGGCGACGAGGGTGAGCAGCACGCCGTAGACCAGGACCAGGTCGTACCGCGCCACGGGCAGCGGGGGCAGCAGGCGGGAGGCGCCGATCCCGGCCAGCAGCGCTCCGGCGAAGGCGCAGGCGCGGACCTGGAGCACGCCGAACCGGACCAGTTGGGCCGACCCGTGCCGGAGCCCGCCCACGGCGGACCGCTGCTCGTCGCGCATGCCCCCTCCTTCGTGCGACAGCGAGGGGGCTGATCCTAGGCATGGAATTGAACACGTTCAAACGCGGGGGTGCGGTACCGGTGCGGCCGGGTCCGGGTGGCCGTACGCCGTGGGCGCGGCCGCCGGCACCCCGGCTCGCGGAGGCTGCCGCGTCACGGTCCGGGCGGCTTCGCGGGCGGCCCCGGCGAAGGCCTGGAGGGCGCCGGTGGCGTGTCCGGCCCGCCACACCAGCCCGTAGCGGGCTGGCTCCGCGTCCGAGAGGGGAACGTAGGCGACACCGGGGCGGGCGTGGTACAGGGCCGTGTGCGCGGGTGCGAGCATCGCGCCCCTGCCGGCGGCGACCAGCATCAACGCCTCCTGCATGTGGGTCATGCCGGGGCCGCGGGCGATGGGCCGGCCGCTCGGTGTGCGGGTGGGGGCGTGGTGTTCGAGCCAGTGGTCGGGAACGTCGCCGGTGATCGTGAGCAGCGGTACACCGGCCAGGTCCTCGAGGGACACCGTTTCCCGGGCGGCGAGCGGATGCGCCGCACCGACCGCGAGGACGCGTGCCTCCGCGAGCAGCGCCGGACCCTCGACGAGATCCGGCTGCCGTACGGGGAGTTCGGCGATCTGGAGGTCGAACTCGCCCTTGCGCAGCTGACCGTACGGATCGGCGAGCGGCACCTCGCAGAATTCCACGGCGAGCCGGGGGTGGCCGGCGCGCAGCATCTCGGTCGTCCTCATCACGATCTCGCCGGCCAGCGGGTTCGAGAAGCCGACGTGCAGCACGGTGTCGACGCCGCGCGCGGTGGCGGCGGCCCGCTCCAGGGCTGCCTCGATCGCGCGGTGGTGCGGTTCCAGGTCGGCGCGCAACTGCCGGCCGAGCGAGGAGAGGGCGACGCGGCGGCTGGTCCGGACGAACAGCGGGGCGCCGACCCGGCGTTCGAGGCGCTGGACGAGCTGGCTCACCCGGGCCCGGGACAACCTCATGCGCTCGGCCGTCCGCCCGAAGTGCAGCTCCTCGGCGAGCAGGAGGAAGCACTCCAGTTCATCGCGTTCCATCGACGTCCCCGGGTCCCTCGGATCGGTAAGCCTGACTGAACGAACGTTGCGATCTTCGCCGTTGTTCCTGCTCCGTGCCCGGCCCAAGGTGGTCGAGCCGACAACGTCCCCGGATCTGCGAGGAACCGACATGACTTCACGGAAAACGGCGTCCGCTCTGAGCGCACGGGGCTGGGGTGTCCTGCTCGTCCTGTGCGGCGCGATCTTCCTGGAGGGCATCGATGTGGCCATGCTCAATGTGGCCCTGCCGTCCATCCGGGCCGACCTCGGTCTGTCCACCGGCTCCCTGCAGTGGGTCATGAGCGCGTACGTCCTCGGATACGGCGGCTTCATGCTGGTGGGCGGACGCGCCGCCGACCTCTTCGGGCGCCGCCGGATGTTCGTCCTCTGGCTCTCGGTCTTCCTGCTCTTCTCCGGGCTGGGCGGATTCGCCACGGAGGGCTGGATGCTGATCGTCGCCCGGTTCGTCACCGGAGTCGCCGCCGCCTTCATGGCCCCGGCGGGCCTGTCCCTCATCACCACCGGCTTCGAGGAGGGCCCGCAGCGCAACAAGGCCCTGCTCCTCTACTCCGGCACGGCGGCCGGCGGGTTCTCGGTCGGCCTGGTCGTCGGCGGGCTGCTCACCTCGGTCGGCTGGCGCTGGGTGTTCTTCGCACCGGTCGTGCTCGCCGCGCTGATCCTCCTCGCGGCGCTCGTCCTCGTGCCCGGGGCGCCGCGTCCCGACCGCACCGGCCGGAGCGTCGACCTGGCCGGCGGCCTCACCATCACCGCGGCCGTGATCCTGCTCGTCCTCGGCGTGGAGCGCGCCGGCCACACGAGCGTCCTGTGGACCCTCGGCACGCTGGGCGCCGGCCTCGTCCTCCTCGCCGCGTTCATCGCCCTGGAGCGCCGCTCACCATCCCCGCTCGTCCGGCTCGGCATCTTCCGCAGCGGCGCCCTGGTCCGCGCCAACCTCGTCGGACTGCTCTTCGCCGCGGGCTTCTTCGGCTTCCAGTTCCTGGTCGTCCTCTACCTCCAGGAGCTGCGGGACTGGTCCACAGTGCAGACCAGCTTCGCGATGATCGTCATCGGTGTCGACGCGATCCTCTCCCCGGTCCTCACCCCCAGGCTGGTGAACCGCTTCGGCAACCCACGGGTGATCTTCGCCGGACTGCTTCTGGCCTCGCTGTCGTACGCCCTGTTCCTGCCGCTCGGGGCCGACTGGACGTACCTGGCGATGCTTCCCGGGCTGCTCACCCTCGGCATCGCCTTCTCCCTCGCCTACGGCCCTCTCACCATCGTCGCCACCGAGGGCGTCGAGGAGGAGGAGCAGGGCCTGGCCGGCGGACTGCTCTACACCTCTTTCCAGTTCGGCGCCGCGATCGGCCTCTCCACGGCCACCGCCGTCAACGTGTCGGCCACCGCGTCGTCGTCACCGGCCGCGCTGCTCGACGGCTACCGGGCGGCCCTGTGGGTCCCGCTCGCCGCGGCCCTGCTCGCCGCGCTGATCGGCGCCTTCGGACTGCGCGGTCGGCCGGCGGTCACGGTCGCCGTGTCGGGCGTACCCGCCGACCGGGCCGTCGACGAACTCCCCGCCGCCCCCTGATCCTTCGTCGGCGAGGCGGTACGCGGCCGGTGGCCGCGGAACCGTGTCCGGCAGCCGGGCACTCCCGGACGGCGGACGGGTCCGGCACTCGACCGGAGGCGACCGGTCCGTCCGGGAGCCACCGGTCGAGTGCCGGGGGGCGAGTGCCGGGGGGCGAGTGCCGGGGGGCGAGTGCCGGGGGGCGAGTGCCGGTCGGACCGGGCCCTTGGACCTCCAGGTGGCTCCCGCCGCACGGTCTCACCAGGTGATCGCGCCCCCAACCCCCGGGCGCGGACCGCCGGGTGCCGGAACGGCGTTCGTCGCCGAGGAGGCCGGGGGACCGGGGCCCGCGGGGAACGGCCGTGCGGCACCATGGGCACATGATCCGTGCCGCACGCGCCCTGCCGCTGCTCCTCCTCCCCGCACTGCTCACGGCGTGCGGCACCGAGAAGACGGACACCGGTGGCACCCGGGGCCCGGCGCCGGCCACCGCCCGGCAGTCCCCGCCGGCCACCCTTCCGCAGCCCGAAGCGGACTCCCGGCTGCGGGCGTTGGGCATCGCACCGGAACTGGTCTACGTCACGGACGTACCGGGCTTCACGCTCGCGCAGCAGTCGGTCGGGGTGAACGGGGACGACGGTTTCTCCGCCGCGTACTGGGCGAAGAGCGGTGCCGTGCTCCATCTCTACGTCGAGCGGGGCAGCGCCGCCGACTGCCCCGCGGGCTACGCCTGCCTGGCGCCGGCGAAGGGCCGAGTGGTGCGGATCTACGGTGAGAAGCTCGGGTCCGGTGTGCTCCGCAGGGCCGCGGACGCGGTCCACCGTCCCACGCCGGCGGAACTCGCCGCCCTGCTGCCGCCGGCCCCCACGGCCACGGTCCCGGTGCGGCGCGGTGACCTTCCGTCGTACGGGGACGGAGCGCCCGACAACCACGTGGGCGAGGGAGGCTGACCGGTCCGGCCACCGGTCGCCCCCCGCGTCCGCCGGACGGGCGCGCGCGGCTGGAGCGGTACGTCGGCTCGGGCCGCGGCTTCGCCGGCGTGCACGCGGCGGCCTGCACCGGGTACGGATGGCCGTACTACGTACGAATGGCCGTACTACGGCGAAGCGCCCGGCGCTCGCATCACCCGCCGGCGGGCGCGTGCTCCGCACCGCCCTGGGTCACCGCGCCGAGGCCTGCCGCGACCCGGACTCCCCCGGGCCGCCTGAACGGCGGACTCGTCCGGGCGGGGCGGCTCGCCGAGTGACGTTTCTGCGGTGAACCGGTTCCGCCATTGGAGTGAGTAAAGCTGGCGTAGACGGATGGTCACGTGACTACCTAGAGATGCTCTTGTCTTGGCAAAGGGCGCCGGACGCGGCGGCCACCCCTTCCGCCCGCGTCACCCACCCACAGGAGGAGCCGGACCTTGACTTACGGGAACAAGCTGCGCGAGCGCATCGCCGGGCCCGGGACCACACCGCTGATCGGCGTGTACGACATGTACTCCGCGTCGATCGCGGCCAAGCACTACGACGGGATGTTCGTCTCGGGTTTCGGGTTCGCGGCCTCGTACTACGGACTGCCGGACATCGGATTCATCGCCTGGCCCGACATGGTGGCCTTCGTCCAGCGGCTGCGGGGCGCGTTCCCGCACCACCACCTGCTGGTCGACATCGACGACGGGTACGTCGACCCGGAGGTCGCCTGCCATGTCGTCGAGGGACTCGAACGCATCGGTGCCTCCGGGGTGATCCTGGAGGACCAGAAGCGGCCCCGCCGCTGCGGCCACGCCGACGGCAAGCAGGTGCTGCCCCTGGACGAGTATCTGGAGAAGCTGCACAAGGTCCTGGAGACCCGCAAGGACCTGGTCGTCGTCGCCCGTACGGACGCCACCGACGAGCACGACATCCTGCACCGCGCCGAACAGCTGGCGGCCACCGACGCCGACGTGGTCCTGGTCGACGGAGTGCGCAGCGTCGAGTGGATCAAGCGGATCCGCGAGGTCGTCGGGGACAAGCCGCTGCTGTTCAATCAGATCGCCGGCGGCAAGTCGCCGCGCCTGTCCCTCGGCGAGCTCTCCGACCTCGGCGTGGACGTCGCCATCTACAGCACCCCGTGCCTGTTCGCCGCGCACGAGGCGATGGACTCCGCGCTGTCGGACCTGAAGGCCGCCGACGGCCGGCTGCCCCAGGTGGATCCCGCGAGCGGGGTCGGCGTGAAGGCGGCCACCACCCTGCTGGAGCGCAACATCGCCCGCGACCGGCTCAGCCCCGAGGGCGTGGGCGTGTGACCCGTGCGTCACCCCGGATGGGCGTGGTCACGGCGGTCGCCGCCACGCTCCTCGGAGCCGGTGCCGTACCCGCCGTCGCCTCGGGGGGAAGCCTGATCACCGTGATCGACAACTCGCGGACCGGAACCGACAACTCGGAGACGGACTCGATCCTGGAGGTCGACCGCACGGGCAACGTGCAGAACGGCAGCGGCACCGCGGGCAGCGACCACGACGGCAGCGCCGTGGACGTGGTGGAGGCCCTCGTCGGCGCCGACCGGGGCGAGGAGGACTGAACGACAGGGAACAGCCGAGCGGCCGGGCCCCCCGTGCGGGAGGTGCCCGGCCGCTCGCGTGCGGTCGCGCACCTCCCCAGACTCAGTCCTCGGTGAGGTCGGGGCGGCCGTTCTCGTCCAGCTCGACGTCCTCCTTCGGGTCGTGCTCGTCGGCGGGCGAGGCCACGGTGGCGCGGTGCGGGCCGGGAGCGAGGACGCGGCCCGCGGCGTGGGCCGAGCCGTAGGCCGTGACCAGGGCGACTGCGGCCGCGGCCAGGGCCGCGGCGATACGCGTGGTGTGGTTCATGCCCGGCCAACGATCTCCGTGGGGGCGGGGTCACCGCCGGGTGCCGGAACCGGCGGCCGGCGTCACGCGGTCGGCCGCCCGGTCGCCCGGCCGGCACGGAGGCGCGGCCCGGGCGACGTGTCGGGGGCCGCGCGGTGCCGGCGCGCTGCCCGGCCGGGTCGACAGCTCCGCCCGGGTGCCCTCGGGGCGCTCGCCGTGCATCGTCCGCACCGGCGGGCGGAGCGCCGTCGCCGCCGGCTGTCCGGGACCGACCGGCCGCGGGTCGCGGTGCCCGGATCCCGCCGGTTCCGGGGCGCGCCGGCCCGTGTCACCGCTGCCGGGTCCCACCGTCCCCGGCTCCGCTCACGCGGACCGGGAACCGTGTCCCCTGGCTGCTCCGGACGGACGGGGTCGTCGGCGGCCGTCCGCCGGTGTCAGGCGACCCGGGCCAGATCCGCGTGCCGCACCTCGTGCCGCGGTGGCAGCCCCTCGGCCAGCCGCTCCAGCTCCTCCACCACGATCACACCCAGCCGCTCGAGCTCGTTGCCGAGCGAGCCCGCGATGTGCGGGGTGAGGAAGACGTTGGGCAGCCGGTACAGCGGGGAACCGGCGGGCAGCGGCTCGGGATCGGTGACGTCGAGCACCGCGGACAGGCGTCCCGAGACCAGCTCCTCGGTCAGCGCCTCGTGGTCGACCAGGGCACCGCGCCCGGTGTTGATCAGCACGCCCCCGTCCCGGACGAGGGCGAGCCGGGCGCGGTCGAGCATGTGGTGGGTCTCGGGGGTGTCGGGGGCGTGCAGGGTGACGATGTCGCTGCGCAGCAGCAGCTCTTCCAGCGGCAGCGGTTCCGCTCCCAGGGCGGCGGCCTCGGCGGGGCTCACATAGGGGTCGTACAGCAGCACCGTGAGGTCGAACGGCCGGAGCAGCTCCAGGAGCCGGCGGCCCACCCGCGAGGCGCCGACGACCCCGACGCGGCGGCCGAGGTTGCCGGTGGCCGCGGTCTCGGCGGGACCCGGCCGGGCGTGGGTGCGGCGGTAGCGCTCGCGGTGGCCGAAGGCGTCCTTGCCGGCGAGCAGGATCATCGCGAGCGTGTACTCCGCCACCGGCAGGGCGTTGCCGGTGACCGCGCTGGACACGGTGACGCCGTGTTTCCACAGGGCCTCGCCGACCAGGGAGCGGACCGAGCCCGCGGCGTGCAGGACGGCCCGCAGCCCGGGGGCGGCGGCCAGGACGCCGCCGTCCAGGGGCGGGCAGCCCCAGCCGGTGATCAGGACCTCGGCCGCGGCCAGGGTGCCGGCCACCGCCGGATCGGCGAAGTCCCGTACGACGAGCGCCGGGTCGATGCGGGCCGTCCGCCCCAGCCGGTCCATGAGCGGCGGGGGGAAGAGCAGCGGGAGGTGTACCGGGTCCATCGCGAACACGGCCCGCGGCGGCTGAGGGCTGGGCATGGCTCCCCTGACGAACGGCGTGGAAACGGCTGCGGAAGGCGGAGTTTCAGAAAGCGCGTTCCACCGTAGATCCGCCGGGAACGGCGGGTCAATCGGCGGATGCCGGGTGGCGGTTCCCGGCCGCCGTCGAACTCGTGTGCCACCGCGCCACCTCCGGCGGGTGCGGCCGGCCGGGCTCCGGCACCCGGACGTACGCCGAATGGCCCACGGGCGGGGCCCCCGCAGCGGAATACCTCCGGCCGGTGTGGTGCTCTGAAGGAACACTGCACGCGCGGCGAAGGGCGGGTGGGCGATGACGGCAGACCAGACGGGCCCTGTGGTCGGAACGCCGCACGGAGCCGTACGCGGCCGGTACGAGCGGGGTGTCGCGGTCTTCCGCGGCATCCCGTACGCCGCCCCGCCCTTCGGACCCCGCCGGTTCCGCCCGCCCCGGCCGCCCGAGCCGTGGGACGGGGTGCGGGACGCCGGCGCGTTCGGGCCGACCGCGCCGAAACCGCCGTACTCCGAGGCCTTCGCCCCCTACCTGTCCGATCCGGTGATCCCCGGCGACGACTGCCTCAACCTCAACGTCTGGACCCCCGAGCCGGGGCCCGGCGCGCGGCTGCCGGTGCTGGTCTGGCTGCACGGCGGCGCGCTGACCAGGGGCTCCTCGGCCGTACCGGTGTACGACGGCAGCGCCTTCGCACGCGACGGCGTCGTCTGCGTCTCGGTCAACTACCGGCTGGGAGTGGAGGGGTACGGACTGTTCCCGGACGCGCCCCCGAACCCCGGCCTGCGCGACCAGCTCGCCGCCCTGTGCTGGGTGCACGAGACGATCGAGGCGTTCGGCGGCGACCCCGGCCGGATCACCCTGTGCGGCCAGTCGGCCGGTGCCATCAGCGCCGGCGCCCTGCTCGCCGCGCCCCGGACGCGGGGCCTGGTCCGGCGGGCGGTGCTGCAGAGCGGCCCGCCCGAGGCCGTCGACCGCGAGAAGGTACGGCGGATGGTGCGCCGGATGGCCACCCGGCTCCGCGTCCCCGCCACCGCCGAGGCGTTCGCCGCCGTCGACCGCGAACTGCTGCTGCGCGCCCAGGCCGAGGCCGGCCGGCTCAGCAGCCCGGTGCTGGGCGGGCCCGCGTTCGGCGTCGTCGTCGACGGCGACCTCGTGCCCCGCGACCCGCTGAAGGCGCTGACCGAGGGCGCCGCCGCCCGGGACGTGGAACTGCTCATGGGCTGGACGCGGGACGAGTACCGGCTGTGGCTGGTGCCGGGCGGGCTGCTGGAGCGCGTCGACCGGCTCGGCGCGGTCGCCCTGGCCGCCGCCATGGCCCGCTGCCGCGCCGGCCACGAGATCCCGCGCGGCTACCGTGCGCTGCACCCCGACGCCGGGACCGCCGAGATCGTCGGCCAGATGGTCACCGACCACGTGCTGCGGGTGCCGCTGCACCGGCTCGCCGACGCCCGCCCCGGCACGTCCTACCTGTACGAGTTCGCCTGGCCGTCCCGCCTCCCCGGCCTGGGCGCCTGCCACGCCCTGGAACTGGGGTTCGTCTTCGACACCGGGGACGCGCCCGAGTCGAAGCGGCTGGCCGGCGAGGGCGCCCCGCGGGAGCTGTGCGACGCGATGCACGCCGCCTGGGTGCGGTTCGCGACGACCGGGGACCCCGGCTGGGCGGCGTGGGACGCCACCCACCCGGTACGGGTCTTCGGCGACGGCGTCCCGCACACCGTGTACGGCCCCCGGGACGCGGAGGTCGCCCTGTGGTCGGCCGCGCCCGCGCTCCCGGAACCACCGCGGTCCTCCGTGCCCCGGGCCCCCGGCGCCGAACTCGCCGCCGCCATGCGCCGGCTGCGCCGCTCGGTGGGCACCACGCTGCGCCGCTAGCCGCCCGCACACCGGTGCACCACCGACGGCCCGGCCGGCCGGGCGCGCACAGCCGGCCGGCTCCTCGCGGGGGACCGGTTCGCGCACCGTCGGCATGCCCGGCCCGGTGTCCGCGCGTTCGCGTACCGTCGGCACGTCTGGGCCCGGTGTCCGCGCGTTCGCGTACCGTCGGCACGCCCAGGCCCGGTGTCCGCGCGTTCGCGTACCGTCGGCACGCCTGGCTCGGTGTCCGCGCGTTCGCGTACTGCCGGCATGCCCGGCCCGGTGTCCGCGCGTTCGCGTACTGCCGGCACGGCCGGCCCCGGTGTCCGCGCGTTCGCGTACCGTCGGCACGTTGGGCCTGGTGTCCGCGCGTTCGCGTACTGCCGGCACGCCCGGCCCCGGTGTCCGCGGGTTCGCGTACCGTCGGCACGCCCGGCCCGGTGCCCGCGCCTTCGCGCACCGCCGGCACGGGGGGGCCTGGTGCCCGCGCCCCCGTTTTCGCGGCACGGCCTGCGGACACACCACCCCGCCCGACACGATCGGCACCCGGCCCCCGCCACGCGTCCCGCCGGCGCCACAAGCCGCACAGGCCGGGCCCAGTGTCCCCGCCGGCGCCGCATGCCGTTGAGGCCGGGCCCAGTGTCCCCGCCGGCGCCGCATGCCGTTGAGGCCGGGCCCAGTGTCCCCGCCGGCGCCGCATGCCGTTCAGGCCGAACCCAGCGCCCCCGCGATCGAGCCGATCGCCTCGGGTCCCACCCGGCAGCAGCCCCCGATCAACCGTGCCCCCGCCTGCCGCCACGCCTCGACCTGCTCGGTGCCGAACGTGCCCCGCCCGCGCCAGGCCCGGGCGTCGGCGTCCCAGGCCTCCCCGCTGTTGGGGTACACCACGACGGGCTTGCCGGTGACGCGTGCCGCGATCTCCACCGCGCCCCGCACGTCCTCCGGCGCGCAGCAGTTGACGCCGACCGCGATCACCTCGTCCGCGTCGGCGGCGAGACCGAACGCCTCCTCCAGGGGCTGCCCGGCCCTCGTCCGCAGGCCGTCGACGGTGTACGACAGCCAGGCCGGCACCCCGAGCCCGCGCGCCGCCCGCAGCAGCGCGGCGGCCTCGTCGGCGTCCGGGACGGTCTCCAGGGCCAGCACGTCCGGCGCGGCGGCGGCCAGCGCCTCCATCCGGGGCCGGTGGAACCGCTCCAGTTCGGCCACGCCCAGCCCGTAGCGGCCCCGGTACTCGGAGCCGTCCGCGAGCATCGCCCCGTACGGCCCGACCGAGGCGGCCACCCACAGGGGGCGCGAGACACCCGCCGCGTGGGCCCGCCGGGCCGCGTCCCTGGCCAGTCCCACGCTCAGTCCGAGCAGTCGCGCGGCCTCGTCCCGGCCGATGCCGCGCTTGCCGAAGCCCTCGAAGGTGGCCTGGTAGCTGGAGGTGATCGCCACGCTCGCGCCGGCGAGGTAGTAGGCGAGGTGGGCCTCGGTGACCGCTTCGGGCCGTTCGGCGAGCAGCCGCGCCGACCACAGCTCGTCGCTCAGGTCGTGCCCGGTCGCCTCCAGCTGGTTGGACATGCCGCCGTCGAGCACGACGGTCCCGGCGGCGAGGGCGTCGGCGAGGCGGGGGGAGGTGTCGCTGGTCATGTCACGACGCTAGTCGAAGCGCGGCGGCGACGGGCCCCGGTGTCCAGTGGGTGAGCAGCCGCCATGGTTCTCCTGACCTGCGCAAACCAGGGGCGGAGCAGCGGGAGCGGGCCGGCCGGTGCGTCCGGTTCGTGAACGGGCCGACCAGCACGACCGGCAGGGGGACGCCCGCGCAGCGATGACCGCCTCGCCGCCTCCCCGTTCTCCGTGGCCCGGCCGTCCCGGCCCGCCCCGGGTTCCCGCACCCGGGCCCGCCCGCCCGGCCCGTCCCGCGTCCCCGCCGTCGCCGCGCTCCTCCTCGCCTTCGCCTTCCTCTCCCCCTTCCTCTGCCCCTTCCTCTTCCTCTTCCTCTTCCTCCCTCCCGGCCCATTGACCCTCTCGCGGCTCGCCCTTACCTTTTCGGCGTTCGGAATGACAGATGGTGTTCGACATACCGATCTCACACTTCGTCATCGAGAGGCGGTCCGCATGAGCCGCGACCCCCACCTTCCCCCGGCCCCCGCCCGTCGCCTGCTGCTGAAGGGCGCCGCTGCCGCCGGTGCCCTGGCGGTCACCACCGCGCCCCGCGCACGCGCGGTCACGTCCGCGTCCGGCAAGGCGGCCCCCTACCTCAACCCCCTCGTCCACCAGCGCGCCGACCCGCACATCACCCGGCACACGGACGGCCACTACTACTTCACGGCGACCGTCCCCGAGTACGACCGCATCGTCCTGCGCCGCGCCCGCACCCTGAACGGCCTGTCCACGGCCGCCGAGCCGGTGATCTGGCGGGCGCACGCGACCGGTCCGATGGGCGCGCACATCTGGGCGCCGGAGCTGCACCGGATCGGCGGCAAGTGGTACATCTACTTCGCCTCGGCCCCCGCCGAGGACGTGTGGGCCATCCGCATCTGGGTGCTGGAGAACTCCCACGCCGACCCTTTCCGAGGCACTTGGGTGGAGCGGGGCCAGATCAAGACCGCGTGGGAGACCTTCTCCCTGGACGCCACCACCTTCGAACACCGTGGCACCCGCTACCTGGTGTGGGCCCAGCACGAGCCCGGCATGGACAACAACACCGCGCTGTGGATCTCGAAGATGGCCAACCCGTGGACGCTGACCGGCCCCCAGGTCCGGCTGTCGACGCCCGAGTACGACTGGGAGTGCGTCGGTTACAAGGTCAACGAGGGCCCGTACGTCCTCCGGCGCAACGGCCGGGTGTTCCTCACCTACTCGGCCGCCGCCACCGACCGGCACTACTGCGTGGGCCTGCTGACCGCCGACGCCCGCAGCGACCTGCTCGACGCGCGGAGCTGGAACAAGTCGCCCGTTCCGGTCTTCACCAGCAACGACACCACGCGGCAGTACGGCCCCGGCCACAACTGCTTCACCGTCGCCGAGGACGGCCGCACCGACGTCCTCGTCTACCACGCCCGCCAGTACGAGGAGATCACCGGCGACCCGCTGAACGACCCCAACCGGCACACCCGGATCCAGAAGCTCGGCTGGAAGCCGGACGGCACCCCGGACTTCGGTGTCCCCGTGGCCGACACCGTGACGGAGGGTGCGTGAGATGAGACGCGCGCACGCGATCCTGCGCGCCTGTGCTGCGCTCTCGCCGCCGCCCTGGCGACGGCCGGACCGGCCCGGGCGGCACCGCGGACGATCGTCAACGGCCCCCGGTTCACCGGCGCGTCGGGCAACCCGGTGCACGCCCACGGCGGCGGTGTCCCCCCGGCTCGTACGTCACCGTCAACCCACCTCAGGGCCGCGCGTCCACCGCTGGTTGGCCAGCGTCCACGCGGGCCTCGTCCGCGACGGACTCCCCGCCCGGCATCTGGCGCCCGAGGGCGCCGTGCGGGTGGGATGAAGCCCTGGGGCGCCCCGACCGGAACCGGGGCGTCCCAGGTCCCGTCAGCAAGGAAGGCCACCGCCGTGATCCGACTGCCCGCCGACGACCGCGCGACCAGCCCCCGCACCGGCTACACCCGCGCCCACTGGGAAGCCGCCGCCGACGCCCTCCTCGCCGCCGTCGAGCCGTACGCCACCCCCGACCGCGCCCTCTACCACCTGCCCGGCACCCGGGTGAGCCGCTCCGGACGGCTCTCCGACGGGCTCGAAGGCTACGCCCGCACGCTGCTGCTGGCCGCGTTCCGCCGTGACGAGACCGCGCTCGGCCGGTACGCCGAGGGCCTCGCGACCGGACCCGGCGGGGTCTGGCCGCGCGTCACGGACCGTGGCCAGCCGCTGGTCGAGTCCGCCTCCGTCGCGCTCGCCCTGCGGCTCACCCGGCCGCTGCTCTGGGACCGCCTGGACGACGCGGTGCGCGAGCGGACCGCGGCCTGGCTGGCGGACGCGCTCACCGCGGAACCCTGGCCGTGCAACTGGGAGTTGTTCCCGGTCACCGTCGGCGGCTTCCTCCTGGAGACCGGCCACCGGGAGGAGGCGGCGCGGAAGGCGGTCGCCCGGGGACTGGAGCGGATCGAGGACTGGTACCTCGGCGACGGCTGGTACACCGACGGCGACGGCCGGAAGTTCGACTACTACAACGGCTGGGCCCTGCACCTGTACACGGTCCTCCACGCCTGGCTGGCCGGCGACGGCGACCTGCTGGACCGGTACGGCCGGCGGCTCTCCCGCCACCTCGCCGACTACGCCCGCCTCTTCGGCGCCGACGGGGCCCCGATGCACCAGGGCCGTTCGCTGACCTACCGGTTCGCGACGACGGCCCCGCTCTGGCTCGGCGCCCTCACCGGACACACACCCCTGCCGCCGGGCGAGACCCGGCGCCTGGCCTCCGGCGCGCTGCGGTACTTCCTGGACGGCGGCGCGGTCGACGAGCGGGGCCTGCTTCCGCTCGGCTGGCTCGGCCCGGACGAGTCCCTGGTGCAGAACTACTCGGGCCCCGCCTCGCCGTACTGGGCGAGCAAGGGTTTCCTCGGCCTGCTGCTGCCACCCGAGCACGAGGTCTGGACGGCGCCGGAGCAACCCGGACCGGCCGACCGCGCCGACGCGGCACACCCCGTGCCCGTCCCCAACTGGCTGCTCCAATCGACCCGTTCGGACAGACTGGTCCGGCTGCACAACCACGGCAGCGAGGACGTCCGCTACGACCCCTACTACACCCGGCTCGCCTACTCGACCGCCACCGCGCCCGTGCCGTCGTACGACAACAGCGTGATCGTCGGCGGCGATCCGAGCCGTACGGGCATCGAGCCGCTCGGCACGGGCGAGGGGTGGATCGCCTCCCGGCACACCACCGGCGGCGGGGTCACCGTCACCAGTCTGGTGGTGGTCCGGGGTGCCGTGGAGGTGCGGGCCCACCTGGTGGCGGGCGCGGCACCCGGCACCCGGGTGCGGGTGACGGGCTGGCCGGACGCGCCCGGCCTGCGGAGCGAACTCGTCCCGGTGAGCGGCCTGTCGGCGGAGCTGACCGGGGTGACGGGGGACGGCGGGGCCACGCTCTTCGTCGCGCTCGCCCGGCTCACCGGGGAGCCGGACCCGCTGCCGCTCGCGGCACTGGTGTCCGTGGCGGTGCGGGAGGACGGCGAGGGCAGGCCGGGCCACGAGGTGCGGGTGAGCTGGTCCGCCGGCGAGAGCGCCGCCTTCCGGTTCACGGCGCCGGACGGCGCGACGGCCGAGGAGTGGTCGGTGGCGCCGCACTGACCGGGGGAGGGACGGGGAACGAGGGACGCCGGACGGTTCGGCGGGGACCGAACCGTCCGGGGTCTAGCGTGGCCGTATGACCGCAGAGCCCGCTCCGGCCCCCTCCTTCGCCGGCCTCCACCACCGTCCGGGTGAGCCGCTGCTGCTGCCCAACGCCTGGGACCACGCCTCGGCCGCCGCCCTCGCCGCCCGCGGGTTCCCGGCGATCGCCACGACGAGCCTGGCGGCCGCGGCGGCCGTCGGCCTGCCCGACGGGGAGGCGGCGACCCGCGAGCAGACCGTCCGGCTCGCCCTGACCCTCGGCTCCGGGCCGTGGCTCCTCTCCGTCGACGCCGAGGACGGGTTCGGCGACGACCCGGACGACGTCGCCTCCCTCGCCCGGGAGCTGTGGGCCGCGGGCGCGGTCGGAGTCAACCTGGAGGACGGCCTGGGTCCGGCCGGCCGGCACGCGGCGAAGATCGCCGCCGTGAAGGCGGCCGTACCCGGTCTCTTCGTCAACGCCCGCACGGACACGTACTGGTCGGGTGACGGCGACGAGAGGGACACCCTGCGCCGGCTCGACGCCTACCAGGAGGCCGGCGCCGACGGGGTCTTCGTCCCGGGCGTGAACGATCCCGGGCGCATCGCCGCCCTGGTCCGGCACACCGCCGTCCCGCTCAACGTCCTGTACTCGCCCGCCGGTCCCACGGTCGCCCGCCTCGCCGACCTCGGCGTGCGCCGGATCAGCCTCGGCTCGCTGCTGTACCGGCGGGCGCTCGGCGCGGCCCTCGACGCCGTGGCCGACATCGCGGCCGGGCGGGCCCCCGGCGGTACCACCCCGTCCTACGCCGACGTCCGCGCACTGGAGCGCAGCGCCTCGGTGAGGGCGTCGGCGAACTCCACGGGGTGCTCCAGTGTGCCCAGGTGACCGCCCGGGAACTCGGTGAACGCACACTCCAGCCGTCCGGCGAGGAACTCGGCCGTGCGGTGCAGGAGCTGCCCGCGCGAACCGGTTCCGGCGGCGAGGGTGAGCCGGCCCGGGGGCGGGGCGGCGGCGGGCACGTAGGCGGTGAACGGGCGCAGCACCCGGTCCAGGAAGACACCCGCCGGAGTCGCCGACTCGCCCTCGGCGGGCGGCCGTCCGGGCCGGCGGAGCCGGTCGACCAGCTCGGCCCGCCGCGCCGCCCCGTCCGGCAGGACGGTCACGCACGGCGGCTCGTGCGCGACCACGTGCGCCAGCCGTCCGGGATACCTCAGGAGCAGGTCCAGGACCGCGATGCCCCCGGAACTGGTCCCGAACACGGACGCCGGCGCGCCAGCCGGCAGCACCTCCTCCAGCACCCGCCGCGCACCCTCGCTCCAGTCCGCGACCCGCTGCTCGGCGACCGGCGCGCCGAGCCTGCCGTGCGCGAGGCCCAGCGGGTCGTACGTCACCACGGTGAAACGCGTGGCCAGCCGCTCGGTGAACGGTCCGAGGCCCATCGGATGCCCGGCACCGCCCGGTACGAGCAGCAGCACGGGACCGCGGCCCGTGACGTCGTAGTGCGGCGCGTCAGTCATCGGTCCGCTCCCCGTTCTCGCGCGGCCAGTGGGTGAGGGCGAGGTGCAGGGCGTCGACCGCCTTGTCCCAGGAGGCCCGTACGTCCCGGTCCGCGCCGAAGCCGCCCGCGCCCTCCAGCACGCAGTAGCCGTGGAAGGTGCTGCGCAGCAGGCGGACGGCGTCCGTCAGGTCCGGTTCCCGGAGCCCGTAGGCGCGCAGCATGCCGTAGGTGATCTGCGCGGTGCGGCGCAGGGCGGGGGAGTCGGCGATCAGGGCCTGGTCGACGCGGATCTGGGTGGCCGCGTACCGGCCGGGGTGCTCCAGGGCGTAGTCCCGGTAGGCGCCGGCGAACGCCGTCAGCGCCTCCTTGCCCGCCCGGCCGGCCACGGCCGCCGCGATCCGGTCGATCAGTTCACCACCCGCGTACAGCGCGAGCCGGGTGCGCAGGTCCTGCAGATTGCGGACGTGCGAGTAGAGACTCGCGTCCTTCACGCCGAAGCGCCGGGCCAGCGCGGAGACGCTGAGGTTCTCGAACCCGGCCTCGTCCGCCAGCTCCGCGGCCCCCGCCACCACCCGCTCGGCACTGAGTCCTGCCCGGGCCATACGCCCACCTCCCTTGGATGACTAGGTTTCAGCCTAGAGCATCTAGGAACCGGGTGTCAGCCGATCGGCGCGTACAGCACCCCCAGCTTGTCGACCTCCTCGCCCGAGCGGCCGGTGAAGCCCACGATCTGCCAGCCGCCGGGGGCCGTGAAGGTGGTGGTGTCGGCGGTCGGGGTGCCCGCCGAGAGGGTGCGGCCCCGGTCGGTGGCGAAGGCGGCGGAGAAGAGGCGGGTACGACCGTCCTTCCGGCCCTCGGTGAGCTTCACCGAGGTGAGGTGTTCACCGGCGGCCAGGGTGAGGGAGGCGGCCGTGCCGCCGGTGCCGCCGTGGGCGAGGACCGTACCGCCGTCGTGGGTGAGGGACACGGCGTCCAGGCGGGCGCCGCCGCGCAGGGTGAGGGTGCGCGGGGACGGGGCCGCCGGGAGGTCGTCGGCGTCGTTGAAGGCCGTGCCGTGCGGGCCGCCGAAGAAGTCGCTCGCCCGCAGCCGCGGGTTCGGCGTGTAGGAGAAGTCGACGGTGTGCGGGAAGTGGTCGGAGAGGTTGCCGCCGGCCGCGTCGAGGAACGACGCCCACGCGTCGTGGTAGCGGGTCGCGGTCAGGGAGACCAGGGCGCTGCCGCGGTACAGGATCTTGTCGACCACCTCGCAGTCGTCGGGCGGCGCGGACGCCGGGCACAGCAGCGGGTCGGCGCCCTGGGCCGGGGCCGTACCGTCCTTGACCAGCCGTACCCAGGCGTCGGTCAGGCCGTTGTCGGTGAGGAGGGTGCGGATGGTGTCGCCGGAGCGGGTGTACCGGGTGTTGGTGTCCCCCATCACGATCACCGCGTTGCCCGCCGAGTTGGCCCGGACGAAGGCCGACAGCTGCGCGATGTTGGCGCGGCGCGCGGCCAGGGCGTCGGCGGTGTCGTCGGCGTTGGGGTGCAGGTTGTAGAGGTCGACGTAGACGCCCTCGGCGAGCCGTACCCGGGCCAGGGTGAAGCCCTTCGGCGTCAGGCAGTTGGTGCCGGTGCAGTCGTTCCACCTCACCCGCTCGACGTCCTCGAACGGGCGGTCGGAGAGGGTGTTGAGGCCGTCGCCGACGCCCGCGCCGCCGCTGGTCGCCGTGCGGTAGGGGTGGTGGTCGCCGGCGTAGAGCGCCGCGTGGTAGTTGAAGTCCTCCTGGACGTTGACGATGTCGTACCCCGCCAGCCTCGGTGAGATCAGCGGGGTGTTGGCGGCCGGATGGCTGGAGCTGAGGCCCTCCGGGAGTCCGGCCACGTTGTACGTCAGGACACTGAACCCGCCGGATTCGGCGGCCTGTGCGGTACCGGTCGAGGCGGTGAGCCCGGACGCGGCCAGCAGGCCGGCGGCGAGCGTGCCGAAGAGTCGTCCCATGGGTCGCATACGACCATGCTCACGTCAAATCCGGGCGTTGTGCAGGGGGTTGGGAAGACGACTGCGGAAACAGGGGACGCCGGGCTCGGCGCGCGTGCCGGACCCCGGGCCCCTCCGGCGGGGAGCCGTCCCCGGGATTGACGGGACCATCGGCACCGCCGGAAGCTCGTCGCAGGACCCGGGCGGCAACCCGTCCGGTGCCTTCGTACGGGACCGGGCCGGCGAGCGCGCTGTACGGGCGCCGGCCGGCCCGCTGCCGAAAGGACACGGACATGGCGCCTGCGCTCCCCGCCCCGGCCGACCGGGCTGTCACCCTGCTGCGTGAGTTCGGTGCCGAGAGCATCCCCCACCCCGGCGGCACGCTCCTCGCCCACCTCCAGCGCGTGGAGGCGCGCCTGGAGACGTGGCAGGCCCGTCCGGCCCTCCGGCTCGCCGGTCTGTGTCACGCGTTCTACGGCACGGACGGCTTTCCCTCGGCACTGCTGTCACCGGACCGTCGCGACGACCTCGCAGCGGTGATCGGCGCCGAGGCCGAGGCCATCGTGTACCTGTACGCCTCATGCGACCGCAAGGCGACGTACCCGGCTCTCCACCAGCCCGATGCCGCCTTCCACGACAGGTTCACCGGCCGCTCCCACGTTCCGGCGCCCCGGTCGCGCCGGGACTTCACCGAACTGACGGCGGCCAACGAACTCGACCTCGCCGTCGTCGATCCGGCCTTCCGCCTCACCTGGGGCCCCCGACTGCTCGCCCTCTTCACCCGGCTCCAGGACCTGCTGAGTGCCGAGGCCTGGCTGGAGTGCCGCACGGTGCTCGCCGCTCCGTGATCCCGGTGGTCCGGCCGCTCCGGAGCCTCACCACCGGGAGCGGCCGCTTGTTACTCTCCGGTCATGCGAGCCCTCTTCCCAGGATCCTTCGACCCGGTCACCCAGGGGCACCAGGACGTACTCCGGCGCGCTGCCCGCCTGTTCGGCGAGGTCGTCGTCTGCGTGATGGCCAATCCGAACAAGACCGGCCGCTTCCCCGTCGCGGAACGCCTGGACCGGCTCCGCGCGGCGGCGGCCGGCTTGAGCAACGTCACGGTCGACTCCCACACCGGCGGCCTGTTGGCCGACTACTGCCGCCGAGCCGGGATCGACGTCGTCGTCCGCGGCGTCCGCGGCGTCCGCGACCTGGACTACGAGATGCCGATGGCCCGCATGAACCACGAGCTGGCCGGAGTCGAGACTCTCTTCATCGCCGCCGACCCCACCCTGGCCCACATCTCCTCCACCCTCGTCACCACGATGAGCACCGGGGTGTCCGCGACCGCGGCCGGCCTTGAGGAGGGCCGGCCGCGATAGGACGCCCCGGGACCGCCGGTTCAGCCGGTGCCGCAGGCGGAGAAGACGAACGAGAACTCCGCCGGTTCGGCCCGTAGGCGGTACCGGGGCAGCGGGGCCGGGCCGCAGGACTGCGAGCCGATGCCGTGGTGGGCGTGGTCCAGGTTGACCCACACCGTGTCACCGGGCACCAGGTCGGTGCGGTGGGCCGCGGCGTCCAGGTGCTCGGTGGTCCAGCGGCGGGCGGTGAGGAAGAACGCCGGGTCGCCCTCGACGCGCAGGCCGCCCAGTTCCGCCCACCGGACGTCGGCCCGGGCGCCGTTCTCCTGCGGGCGGACGTACGGGGTCTGCAGGCCGTCCACGGTCGACTCCCAACGGGCGATCCGGGACGCCGACCGGGTGTCGGGATAGGCCTCGCCGGGGCCGCCGCCGTACCAGCGCACGGCGTCGGCCGAGGCCAGGCCGAAGCGGATGCCGAGCCGGGGCAGCGGGACCGTCCAGGCGCCGTCCGGGGTGGTGGACACGGTCAGCCGGAGCCGGTCCCCGTCCGACGTCCAGCGGTACACCGTCGACAGCCCCAGCTCCCGGGCGGCCGGCGCCACCCGGGTGCGGACCGTCAGCGCGTCCTCGCCCGCCTCGACCGCGTCCAGGCGGTGCCGCATCCGGTGCAGGCCGAGCGTGCGCCACAGCACCCCGTAGCGCAGGTCGCTCTGCCAGGCGGCGCCGTCGTCGTTGTCGGTCGTGGCCCGCCACACGTCCAGCCGCAGACCCGTGACCGGCACCCCGCCGATCGCCCGCGGCGCCCCGGTGCGGGCGTCGAACACGCCCGGGCCGAGGGTGATCTCCCCGTCCCCGTGGGCCGGGCGCGCGGACGCGGCGACCTGGGGCACCCGGCGCCGCGACACCGGCAGCTGGCCCCAGGCGACGACGTGGCCCTCCGGTGCCCAGGCCGTACCGGACGCGAGCACCGCCCGGACCGTCCAGCGGGCCTCCCCGGCCGGCGCCCCTGCCGGTACGGCGGGCAGCCTCACCTCGGCGGACTCGCCGGGTGCCGACGCGGGCACCGACAGGGTGCCGCGGTCCACCGTCTCGCCCTCGACCTCGTAGGACCAGGAGAACGCCAGCCCCGACAGGTCCGCGAAGTCGTACCTGTTGGTGATCCGTACCGTGCCGGCCGTGCCGTCACCGGTGATCGCGACCGGTTCGATCACCTTCCGGTACTCGGCCAGACCGGGGGAGGGCCGCCGGTCCGGGAAGAGCAGGCCGTCGCAGACGAAGTTGCCGTCGTGCAGTTCCTCGCCGAAGTCGCCGCCGTAGGCGTAGCCCAGCTCCGGATGGGCGATGCCGTGGTCGATCCACTCCCAGACGAAGCCGCCCTGGAGCCGGTCGTGGGCCTCGAACAGCCGCTGGTAGTCGGCTAGGCCGCCGGGTCCGTTGCCCATGGCGTGGGCGTACTCGCAGAGGATGAAGGCGAGGGCGCGGCGCCTGCGGGGTCCGCCGTCCAGGCCGCGGCCGATCCGCTCGACCTCGGCGTGGTCGGCGTACATGCGGGAGTACAGGTCCGTGTCCCGGCAGTCGTGGTCGCCCTCGTAGTGCACGAGCCGGGAGGGGTCGCGGCCGTGGATCCACTCGGCCATCGCGGTCAGGCCCCGGCCGGTGCCCGCCTCGTTGCCCAGTGACCAGACGACGACCGACGGGTGGTTCTTGTCCCGCTCGACCATGCGGGCCGCCCGGTCGAGCAGGGCCGGGGTCCAGCGGTCGTCGTCGACGGGGTTGTCCCGCCAGCCCTGCTCGGTGAAACCGTGCGTCTCCAGGTCGCACTCGTCGATCACCCACAGGCCGTACTCGTCGCACAGGTCGAGGAAGGCGGGGTGCGGGGGGTAGTGGGAGGTGCGGACCGCGTTGATGTTGTGCCGTTTCATCAGCAGCACGTCCTCGCGCATGGTCGCGAGGTCCAGGGCGCGGCCCCGCTCCGGGTGCCACTCGTGCCGGTTGACGCCCCGGAAGAGCACCGGGCGGCCGTTCACCGTGATCAGGCCGTCCGAGAGTGCCACCGTGCGGAAGCCGATGCGCAGCGGCACCCGCTCGCCGGCGGTGGCCAGCACGCCGGCGTACAGCCTCGGTGTCTCCGCCGTCCACGGCTCGACGGGGACGGTCACCGGTTCCCCGGTGGCGACGTCGACGCCGAGGTCCGGGACCGTGATCCGGCCCGGCACCTCGGAGTCGACGCGGAGGGTGCCGGTGCCGGCCTTGTGGTCGTAGGAGGCGTGGACGAAGAAGTCCCGGGCGCCGTCCGCCGGGCGGTGCAGCAGGGTGACGTCCCGGAAGACGCCCGGCAGCCACCACTGGTCCTGATCCTCCAGGTAGGAGCCCGCCGACCACTGGTGCACACGGACGGCGAGGACGTTCCCTGCGCGCTTCAGGAGGTGTCCGACGGTGAACTCGTGCGGCAGCCGCGAGCCCTTGAACTCGCCCAGCTCGGTGCCGTTCAGCCAGATCCGGGCGCAGGACTCCACGCCGTCGAAGCGCACGGTGGCGCCGCCGTCGGCCGGCCAGTCGGCGGGCAGGTCGAAGACGCGCAGATGGTCGCCGGTCGGGTTCTCGGTGGGCACCCGGGGCGGGTCGACCGGGAACGGGTAGAGGTGGTTGGTGTAGACGGGGGATCCGAAGGAACCGTCGCCCTGAAGCACCCAGTGACCGGGGACCGTGACCTCCGCCCAGTCACCGGCGTCGTACCCCTCGGCCGCGAACGAGTCGTCCTCGGCGTCGGCCGTGTCCGACAGCCGGAACCGCCAGCTGCCGTTCAGGGAGAGGGACCTGGCGTCCGAGGAGGCGTACCAGGCGCGGGGTGGCAGCGCCCCCGAACCCGGCGAGACGTCCTCGACGTAGGCGGTGGTCGTACGGAAAGACATCGGTCTCCTAGCTCAGCCCTTGATGCCGGTCTGCGCGATCCCCTGCACCAGCCAGCGCTGGAGGAAGAGGAACACGAACAGCAGGGGCAGGATCGAGATGGCGGTCGCCATGAAGATCAGGTGGTAGTTGACGGTCTGGTTGGTCATGTACGACGACAACGCGACCTGGACGGTCCAGGCGCTGGGGTCCTGGCCGATGACGAGCGGCCACAGGAAGGCGTTCCAGCCGTTGACGAAGGTGATCGTGGCGATCGCGGCGAAGAAGTTCAGCGAGTTCGGCACCACGACACGCCAGTACGCGCCCCAGTAACCGAGCCCGTCCACGCGCGCCGCCTCCTCCAGCTCCTTCGGGAACCCGAGGAAGTACTGCCGGAACAGGAAGCAGGTGAAACCGCTGAAGAGCCCCGGCACGACCAGTCCCCGGTAGCTGTCCACCCAGCCGAGCGACGACACCAGCACGAAGCTGGGGACGAAGGTGACGGCGGCCGGGACCATCAGGGTCACCAGAACGGCGTGGAACACCTTGCCGGCGTGCCGGTAGGGGATGCGGGCGAGGGCGTAGCCGGCCAGGGAACAGACGAACAGCGTGCCGGCCGTGTGCAGGACGCCGACCACCAGCGAGTTCCACATCGACCGGCCGAAGTCGACCGTCGGGTCCTCGAACGGCTCGGTGACGTTGCCCCACTGGATGTGGGCCGGGAAGAACTTCCAGTTCTCGCCGGTGATCTCCGGGTCGGTGGACAGGGCGTTGCGGACGAGCAGGTAGAAGGGGACGAGGAAGAGGAGCGCGGCCACGCTGGTGGCGATGTACAGGCCGGTGGAGCTCATCACCCCGCCGCGCCGGGTACGCCTGCCGGTGTCGGGTGCGGTCGTGGTCACGTGGACCCCTCCCCCCTTCCGAAGCCCATGATCCGCCCCTGGAACAGGGTGACCACACAGATCAGCACGGTCAGGACGACGGCGCCCGCGCTGCCCCTGCCGTAGTTCTGGTCCTGGCCGAGGGCGGTGTAGTACAGCTCGACCAGCGGCGGGCGCCCCCAGGTGGTCTTGGACAGCAGGTTGAAGAACTCGTCGAAGGCCTGGTAGGCGGCGACGAGCAGCAGCAGGACCACGGCCGTGGAGGTGGCCCGCAGCTGCGGCAGGGTGATGTACCGGAAGGTCTGCCAGCCGCGCTTGGCGCCGTCGAGGGCGGCGGCCTCGTACAGCTCGTGCGGGATGTTCTGCAGCGCGGCCAGGAACAGGATCATGTAGAAACCGGACTGGAGCCACAGCCGGGCGGTGATGACCACCAGCCAGTACCAGGGCGGGTCCGGGTTGGCGAGCCAGGCGGTGTCGTCCGCGCCGAACAGGCCGAGGACCGTGTTCGCCAGGCCGAAGCGCACGCCGTTGAAGACGGACATCTTCCAGATCAGCGAGGCCGCGACATAGCTGCACGCGGTCGGCAGGAAGAACACCGACCGGTAGAACGCCCGCATGAACCGCAGCCGGTTCAGCAGCAGGGCGAGGCCCAGGGAGAGCGCCCAGGTGGTGGGCACGATGAACGCGGCGAAGACGGTGAAGGTGCCGAGCGAGCCCGTGAAATCGGGGTCGGACAGGATCTCACGGTAGTTGCCCAGCCCGACGAAATCGCTGGGGGTGACCGTGAAACGGGCCTCGAAGAAGCTGAGGTAGAGGCTCCAGCCGATCGGGACGTAGACGAAGACGGTCAGCCCGATCAGGAACGGGGCGGAGAAGAGCCAGAAGGCGAGGGTGCGGCTGCCGCGCGGTCCGCGCCGCCGCCGGGCCCCGGTCGCCTTGGCCGGGGCGGGGCCCGTGACCCCGCGCGTGGTGGTGGTCGACATGGTGTGATCCGTCCGGCGGCCTATCCGAACAGCTTCTTCAGCTCGGCGCCGACCGTCCTGTCGCACTTGTCGAGCGCGGCCTCCGGGTCACCGCCCTTGCGGACGCAGTCGGCGAACACGTCCTCCGTGGCGGTGATCATCGCCTGGGTCCAGCCGATGTTGTCGAAGTGCCCGTACCGGTTGAAGAGCTTCACGCCCTCGGCCGGCAGGCCCGACTTCAGGGTGCCCGCCGACCGGGCGATGGAGGTGCGGGGCGGGATGTGGAAGCCGTACGAGGTCGCCCAGTCCTCCTGGTACTTCCTCTGCTCGATCCACAGCCACTTCACGTACTCCTTGGCCGCGTCGACGTGCCGGCCCTTGGCGTTGACGAACATCGACCAGCCGCCGTTGTAGACGGACGGCTTGCCCGCGTCACCGGCCTTCGGGAACGGCATGATGCCGAGGTCGTCACCGAGGGTCTGCTGGAACTGCGGCATGGCCCACATGCCGCAGAACTGGATCGCGCACAGGCCCTGGTTGAGGGCGGAGGGGTCCCAGAAGTCGGCCGGGGCGTCCAGCAGCAGATGGCCGCTGGTGAACAGCTTCCGCATCTGCTTCAGGCCCGCGACCACACCGTCGGTGTGATAGGCGATCTCGTTCTTCTCGTTCAGGGTGTCGGCGCCGGCCGACCAGATCAGCGGGTTGATCACCGCGTGCAGGTCGTTGCCGAGGAAGAGGCCCTTGACCTTGCTCGTGGTCAGCTTGGCGGCGGCCTCGATCAGTTCGTCCAGCGTCCGCGGCGGCTCGACGCCCGCCTTCTCCAGCATCGACCTGCGGTAGAAGAAGAACTGCGGGTCGTCGATCATCCGTACGCCGTAGATCCTGCCGTCGACGGTGTGCGACCGGATGTCGGCCTGGTCGAAGTCGTCCTTGACCGGCTCGATGATGTCGGTCAGGTCCGCCACCTGCCCGCTTCTGACCAGCTGGATCTGCGGGTGGAACTCGAACAGGTCCGGTGCCTGGCCGGTCAGCAGCGAGGCGAAGAGCTTGCTCTCGAAGTTGGAGCCGGTGATCCACTGCGTGGTCACGTCCGCCTTCGGGTAGGCCTTCGCGTAGCGCTTGATCGCCTGCTCGGTGCCCGGCTCGCCGTAGGCGTGGAAGTACTGGACGAGCCGCTTGCCCGAACCGGAGCCGCCGCCCCGGCCGTTGTTGCCGCCGCACGCGGCGAGCGGGCCGGCGGCGGCCAGGCCCGCGGCGGCGCGGAGTATCGATCGGCGGTCCCAGGTGCTGCTCTGTGCCGGCATCGCTGACGTCCTTGTCTGTGGAGTGCGTCGGGTTCGACGGTCGCGGCTCGTCCGCCCGGCGGCCCTGCCGGCGTGGGCCGGATGGCCCGCAACGGGACGTGGTGCGGGACGCTAACCTTCGGCTAAGACTTCGGCAAGGGGTTGGACGAAGTGCGTACGAGTTGTTGTACGCGGTTTCGGGATAGCGAACGCGCCTGCGGGCACGGCGAGTTGAGGGCCGCCGGGTCAGGGGAGTGACCGGCGGCCCTCGCGCGGGGGAGCGGTCGCGCTAGCGCCTGGTCCACGCCTCGTCGGCGCCGCCGGTGCAGCTGGACCAGGTGCCGCAGGCACCGATGTCGTCGATGGTCTGCGCGGCGTGCGGGGAGACCTCGGCGGTGGCCGGGGTGCCGGCGGCGCCCGCGGGCGGGGAGGCGAGCAGGGCTCCCGTGACGGCCGGCGCGGCCGAGGCGGTCGGCAGGAAGGATCTCCTGAAGGGGGTGCGGGAGGTGCGGGGGTGAGACACGTGCATCCCTTCCGTCGTCATGAAGGCGGTGCGGTACGGCTCCGTGCGTGCGTGCGTTTCACCGCCCTCTGTCCGACGGACTGCAGCGCCCCCTCCAGGGCGAACGTGGCCGCGCCGAGGGACACCGGGTCGGTGGGGATCGGGGAGAGGACGATCTCGGTGGCGGCCAGCGGCCGGCGCAGGGCGTGCCGGGCGACCGCCTGACGGACCTCGTCGAGCAGCGGCTCGCCGAGCCGGGCGGCCACCCAGCTGCTGAGCACGACCACCTCGGGGTTGAGGAGATTGACCAGGTCGGCGATGCCGGCGCCGAGGTAGCGGGCGGTGTCGCGGACGACCTTGAGCGCCACCGGGTCGTTCTCGGCGACCGCGGCGGCCAGCGCGTCGATGGTGGCGGTCTGGTCCTCCGGGTGCAACAGGGCGGAGCGCGGGCTGAGTTCGCGCAGGTTCTGCATGATGCCGGGCGCGCCGACGTACGTCTCGACACAGCCGTGATTGCCGCAGTGGCACAGCCGGCCGTCCAGGACGAGCGTGGTGTGCCCCCACTCGCCGGCGCTGTTGCTCACGCCCCGGTGCAGCCCGCCGCCGAGGGCCAGGCCGGCGCCGACGCCGGTGCCGAGGTTGACCACCACGGCGTCGCCGCGGCCCCGCGCCGCCCCGAACCACAGCTCGGCCACGGTGCAGGCGCGCAGCGGGTTGTCCAGGTGGAGGGGGTGGGCGATGTGTTCGGCGAGCAGGTCGAGCAGCGGCACGTCGTGCCAGTCCCAGTTGGGCGCGTACTCGGCGATCCCGGTCTCCCGGTCCACCTGGCCCGGCACGCTCACACCGACGCCGAGCACCCGGGCCGCCTCGACGCCTGCCTGGGCGACCACCGAGCCGACCGCGGCGACGACGTGCCCGACCACCTGCTCGGGCCGGCTCTCCCCGGGCCGCATGTCCTCGTCGGCCCGGGCGAGCACGTTCAGCGCGAGGTCGAACAGCTCGACGTGGACGTAGGTCTCGGCGATGTCCACGCCGATCAGCGCGCCCCCCGACGCGTTGACGGCGACCAGCCCCCGGGGCCGGCCCCCGGCCGAGTCCTCGAAGCCGACCTCGGTGATCATGCGGAGGTCCAGCAGCTCGCCGACGAGCGTGGCCACCGTGGCGAGGCTCAGCCCGGTGGCCGCCGCCAGCTCCTGCCGGGAGGTGGGTGACTCGGCGATGATCTGGCGCAGCACCTCGTAGCGGTTCGCGGTGCGGATGTCACGCGATGTGCGCTTCACGCGGCTGCCCCTCCCGTCCGGACCCGTCCAGGCCGGGGCGGCTTCGGCACCGGCGCGGGCGTCAGGCTATGGGCCGGGAGGGACTTCCGACAAGGGGTTAGGAAAGGGGCTGGAGGAAGTACGCCGGCTACCGGTCGCCGGGCAGGCCGAGGAGATCCCGCAGGAAGGCGTTGGCGAACGTGCCGGACGGGTCCGTGTGGCGGACCAGGGACGCGAAGTCGTCGAACCGCGGGTACCGCCCGCGGAGCACGGCCGCGGGGGTCTCGAAGACCTTTCCCCAGTGCGGGCGCGGGTCGAACGGCGCCAGCACCTCCTCCAGCAGGCGCACCACAGGGAGGACGGCCGCCTCGTCCCGTATCCAGGTGAAGTGCAGCGCGACCGAGTCCCGTCCGTGGGCGGGGCTCAGCCACTGCGTGTCGGCGGCGACCGTGCGCACCTCGCAGGTCTGCAGCACCCCGGCGACCGTCTCCCGGACGCCGTCGACCGCGTGCAGCGCGTCGAGGGCCGCCGGCCGTGGCAGCAGGTACTCCGACTGGATCTCCTCCCCGCTGCTCGGCGTGAACTCCGCCCGGAAGTGCGGCAACCGTTCGTGCCACGGCCCCGGCACACCGAGCTGCCCGGTGCAGTTGCGCGCGGGCATGCCCGGCACCGGGTGCAGCGGGCCGGGTGCCGGCGCCGCCCACGGGAAGTCCACCGCCGGCCGGTCCGTGCGCCGCTTCACCCACACCTGCCGGAAGCCGGGCCGCCGCCAGTCCGTGAACAGGCTCACGCTGTACCCGGCGGCCGCCACGGCCTCGAAGTCCAGCCCTTCCAGGGGAAGTTCGGTGTAGACCCGCTGCTCCACCTCGTACGCCGGCTCCAGGTCGAGCGTGAGCGCGGTGACGACGCCCAGCGCGCCGAGGGAGGTCACGAAGCCGTCGAACCGCGGGTCGTCCCGGCCTATCGTCCCGCGGTCGCCGGCCGCGACGACCATCTCCAGCTCCCGGACCGCCGAGGCCAGCGGGCCGTTGCGCACGCCCGAGCCGTGCGTGCCCGTCGCCACCGAACCGGCCACCGAGATGTGCGGCAGCGAGGCCATGTTGGCCAGGGCGAGCCCGTGCGCGTGGACCGCGCCGGCCAGCTCGGCGTAGCGGACCCCGCCCGCCACCCGGACCGTACGCGCCGCCGTGTCCACGTCGATGGTCCGGGGCAGCCCGGCGGTGGAGATCAGGACGCCGTCCGGGCCCGGATCGGCGATCCGGTTGAAGGAGTGCCCGCTGCCCAGCACCCGCACCCGCATGCTGTCCCGCACCAGCGCCGCCAGCTCCTCCGGTGTACGCGGACGGTGGAACTCCCGCGCCGCGTACGTGACGGTGCCCGCCCAGTTCGTGGGCGCGCCCGCGCCGTCCCGGGTCCCCGTGTCGGCCGTCTCGGTCATCCGTGCGTCCCTCCAGGAGAGTTGCGTGTCCCCCGACCCTCTCATCCGCCGCGACACGCCCTGGCCGACGCCGGAGGGACACGGCAACGGATTTCGTCGAGACAACGCCTCAGACGCCTGGAATCCGCAAAAAACACGGCCGCCCGCTGTCTTCCTCGATAGCTTCACGCCCATGTCCTCCGACCCCCTGCACACCCCCCTCACCGATGCCCCCGCCGACCCCCTCCCCGCCCGCCTCCCCGAGACCGACCGCACCCGTCACCGCCGGCTGCGGGAGCAGGGCAGCCTGGAGCGGGCCGACCTCGACGCGATCCTGGACGCCGGGTTCGTCTGCCACCTGGGCGTGGTGGTCGACGGCCGGCCGCTGGTCGTGCCGACCGTGTACGGGCGGGACGAGCGGCGGCTGTACGTCCACGGGTCCGTGGCCAGCCGCAGCCTCGCCGGCGGCCTCCCGGTCTGCGTGACCGTCACGCACGTCGACGGGCTCGTGCTCGCCCGGTCCGTGTTCGAGCACGGGGTCAACTACCGGAGCGCCGTGATCCACGGCGACGCGCGCAAGGTCACCGACCCCGAAGAGAAGCTGGAGGGGCTGCGCCGGCTCACCGAGCACGCGACGCCCGGACAGTGGTCGTACGCCCGCCGCCCGAACCGCAGGGAACTCGCCGCCACCACCCTCCTCGCCCTCTCCCTGGAGGAGGCCTCGGTCAAGATCCGCACCGGCGCCCCCGACGACGGCGACGGCCCCGACGCGGCCCTCGGCCTGTGGGCCGGCGTGCTCCCGCTGACCCGGACCTGGGGAGATCCCGTGCCCGACCCGGCCCTGCCGCCCGGGACGGCCGTACCGGAACACATCGCGCGCCGGGCGGGGACCCGGCAGGGAGGAGCCGGTGAAGGGGGCATACGGTGAGATCCGTACGCCTGAGCCGGGAGGAGACAGACGGATGGGCAGTCGTACCGCGCTGGTCGAGGATCTGATGGAGCGGTTCCCGCAGGTGCCGCGGGAGGCCGTCTTCAAGGAGGACCTGCTCCGGGGCGGTGTCGCCTTCGACGAATCCGCCCTGAGCGACACCGCCAACGAGGCGGCCGGGGACGTCAAGCCGAAGTCGTACTTCATCTTCTCCTTCGACCACGGCACCCTGCCCGAACTGGGCGAGGCCGCGCTGCGCCGGCCCCCGGAGGAGATCATCCTGACCGGCGGCCCGTACGACCTGCGGCGCACGGTCGTCTCCGTACGGGTGAACCCGGCCTCGCCGTACCGGGTCGCCGCCGACGAGGAGGGACTGCTCGGGCTCTACCTCGACGGCCGGCGCATCGCCGACGTCGGCGTGCCGCCGATGCCCGAGTACTACCGGCACACCCTGTCCAACGGGAAGTCCGTGATGGAGGTCGCGCCGACCATCCAGTGGGGCTACCTGATCTACCTCACCGTCTTCCGGGTCTGCCAGTACTTCGGCGCCAAGGAGGAGTGCCAGTACTGCGACATCAACCACAACTGGCGCCAGCACAAGGCGGCCGGCCGGCCGTACACCGGCGTCAAGGACGTGGAGGAGGTCCTGGAGGCGCTGGAGATCATCGACCGCTACGACACCGCGAAGGCGTCCACCGCCTACACCCTCACCGGCGGCGCGATCACGTCGAAGGTGGCGGGCCGGGACGAGGCCGACTTCTACGGCCACTACGCCAAGGCCATCGAGGAACGCTTCCCGGGCCGCTGGATCGGCAAGGTCGTCGCGCAGGCCCTGCCCAAGGCGGACGTGCAGCGGTTCAAGGACTACGGCGTACAGATCTACCACCCCAACTTCGAGGTGTGGGACCGCCGGCTGTTCGAGCTGTACTGCCCCGGCAAGGAGCGCTACGTCGGCCGGGACGAGTGGCACCGCCGGATCCTGGACTCCGCCGAGGTGTTCGGCGCGCGCAACGTGATCCCGAACTTCGTCGCCGGCGTGGAGATGGCCGAGCCGTTCGGCTTCACCACCGTCGACGAGGCCATCGACTCCACCACCGAGGGCCTGCGCTTCTTCATGTCGCACGGCATCACGCCCCGCTTCACCACCTGGTGCCCGGAGCCCACCACCCCGCTCGGCAAGGCCAACCCGCAGGGCGCCCCGCTGGAGTACCACATCCGGCTGCTGCAGGCCTACCGGCAGACCATGGACGACTTCGGCCTGTCCTCCCCGCCCGGCTACGGCCCGCCCGGCCCCGGCCGCGCGGTGTTCTCCGTCAGCTCCTTCATGGACAGCCTGCCCGCCGACGCGTCCGTACCCGTGTGAGACGAACCGCCTCCGCATCCGTACCAGAGGCCGGAGTTCCGGGGGCCGTGGCGGCGCGCACACCGGCCGCCACGGTCGGTAGCCGGATGTGAACAGGCCGCTTGTCAGTTGTGTCGAGGACGTGAAAGGCTCTGTGCGCTGCCGCGAGGTTCCCCTCAACTCCCCTTTCCCTTTGGTGAGTTGACCTCGCTTGGATGCAGGAGTCCCATGCCCGACCTGCCGACCCCCCAGGACGACACCGAGGCCGCGCTGTTCTCGGAGTGCTGGGACGCGGTGCTCTCGTACGCGGACCTGTGCACCTCCGGGTCCCTGACGGCCCAGCAACTGGCGACCGAGGCGTTCACGCTCGGCATGCGCGAGGTCCGCGCCGCCGCGCACACCCCCGTGCGCGGCGCAGGCCGGCGTGCCGCACGGCTGCCGACGATCCCGGCGCTCCTCACCGCCGTACGCACCACCGCCGCCGCCTGGGAGGCCGGCGGACAGGGCCACCGGCTCGACCCCGACCTGCGGCTCTGGCTCAACTCCGAGGCCGCCGCGCGCTTCTCGGGGCCGCCGCTCGGACGTCCCGTGGCCCTGCGCGGACTGCGGGACATGCAGGAGGCGGACGCCGCGCTGCTCTGGCTGGCCGAGGTCGAGGCGCTTCCGCTGCCCACCGTGGCCCGCCGGCTCGGCCTGGAACCGGCCACCGTCGCCGACGAACTCGACCAGGTCCGCACCCTGTTCCGGGACCGCTGCCACCGCGCCCACCTCGACTCCCCGATGGACGCGCAGTGCCGCAGCTACGCCCGCCTGCTGGACGCGGTCACCCGTTCGGCCGTCGCCGACACCCCGGGCGACCTCTCCCGGCACCTCGCCACCTGCGTGCGGTGCGCCGAGGCCGCCGCATGCCTGCGCCTGCACGGCGGCGGACTGCCCGCCGCGCTGGCCGGCGGAGTGATCGGCTGGGGCGGCCTCGCCTACCTGGAGCGGCGCTGCCGCGCCACCGAGGTCCGCCTCGGTGCGGGCCGCCCGGGCACCGCCGACCCCGGCGGCCCCGACGAGGGAACGGGCCGCAGCCGGGTGCTGCGCGGCGGGCTCGTCGCCGCCGCGGTCCTGCTGTCGGCGCTGGCGCTCGGCGTGTCGATGATGCCGTTCGGCGGCTCCGGCGACGACACCGCCGCCGCCCAGGACGACCGGCAGCCGGTCGCCGACCCGGACCCGTCCGGCCCGGCACCCCGCCCCACCCGCCCGTCCTCCGCCCCCCGGTCCCCGAGCGCGCCGCAGGACACCCCCCGCCGGAAGAAGCCCGACCCCGAGCCCCAGGGCACCTCCTCCGCCACCCACCGCTCCGGCCCCGCCGGCGCGCCCGCCGCCACCCCGCCGGCCGGCTGCCGGGTCGCCTACGAGCTGGACAGCCAGTGGCCCGACGGCTTCCAGGCCACCGTCTCCGTCACCACCGACAGGGCCCTCAGCGGCTGGCAGCTGTCCTGGACCTTCCGCGACGGCCAGCAGGTCGGCCAGATGTGGGACGCCACCGTCCGGCAGAACGGCTCCCGCGTCACCGCCACCGCCGCCGACTACAACAAGACGGTCGCCGCGCACGGCACCCTGTCCTTCGGCTTCCTCGGCAGCTGGGCGGAGACCAACCGCACCCCGCGCGCCTTCGCCCTCAACGGGGAGCCCTGCACGGCCGGCTGAGCCCCCGCCGGAAAAACCCTTTGACGCACCGGCCCGTCCGCGGGCTACAGTTGCCGGGCACACCGAGGCGGTGTGCGCAGGAGCGAGCGAGGACGAGGAGGTGTCGACCGATGGCTGTCACTGTGCCGGGCGCTGCCCGCATCCAGGAACTCCCCAAGTCCACCTCCGTGGCCACCGGCTGAACCCACCGCGCGCACCGAACGCGCCGGCGCACCCACGCGCCCGACCGGGGCCACCCTTGTGAAGGGTCTCCCTTGACTTCCACCTCCGCTGTGTTCTCCGCACTCGCTCCCTACGGCTGGGACGAGGCATGGGCCGACGCGTTCGCCCCCTACGCGGCCGACGGCCTGCTGCCCGGCCGGGTCGTCCGGGTCGACCGCGGCCAGTGCGACGTCGTCACCGCGGGCGGAACCGTCCGCGCCGACACCGAGTTCGTCGTGCCCCGCGATCCCATGAAGGTCGTGTGCACGGGGGACTGGGTCGCCGTCGACCCCGACGGCGACCCGCGGTACGTCCGCGCCTACCTGCCGCGCCGCACCGCCTTCGTCCGCTCCACCTCCTCCAAGCGGTCCGAGGGGCAGATCCTCGCCGCCAACGTCGACCACGCCGTGGTCGCCGTGTCCCTCGCCCTGGAACTCGACCTCGGCCGCATCGAACGCTTCCTGGCCCTCGCCTGGGAGTCCGGCGCCCAGCCCGTCGTCGTCCTCACCAAGGCGGACCTCGTGCCGGACCCGGTCACCCTCGCCCACCTCGTGCAGGACGTGGAGACCAGCGCGCCCGGCGTGCCCGTGCTCACCGTCAGCGCCCTGCACGGCGAGGGGCTCGACGTGCTCGTGGCCCTCGTCGGCTCCGGTACGAGCGTGCTGCTCGGCCAGTCCGGCGCGGGCAAGTCCACCCTCGCCAACGCGCTCGCCGGCGCCGACGTCATGGACGTGCAGGCGATCCGCGACGTCGACGGCAAGGGGCGGCACACCACGACCACCCGCAACCTGCTCGCCCTGCCCTCCGGAGGGGTCCTCATCGACACCCCCGGGCTGCGGGGCGTCGGCCTCTTCGACGCCGAGGCCGGTGTCGGGCAGGTGTTCTCCGAGATCGAGGAACTGGCCGAGGGATGCCGGTTCCACGACTGCGCGCACGAGACGGAACCGGGATGCGCGGTGCGGGCCGCCGTGGAGAGCGGGGAGCTTCCACGGCGGCGGCTGGAGAGCTACCGGAAGCTGGTGCGCGAGAACCGGTGGATCGTGGCCAAGACCGACGCGCGGGTGCGCGCCGAGATCAAGAAGGACTGGAAGCGGATGGGGGCACTGGGCAAGGCGATGATGGAGGCGAAGCGGGGACGCCGGCCGTAGGCGCCCCGTGCCGGGACGGGCGGCCGGGGCCGCCCGCTCCGGCCGCCCGCTCCTCGCCGTCACGGGCCGGACGGCCGGCCCCTCCGGCCGCCGCCCGTCACCTCCGTGTCCGATTTCCGCTGGCCCGCCCCCCGGCACCCGCCCCACACTGGGACCTGTGAAGGACGAGGACAGCAGGTACGAAGCGGTGCGGAGCCGGGACGGGCGGTTCGACGGCGTGTTCTTCTTCGCCGTCCGGACCACCGGCATCTACTGCCGGCCCAGCTGCCCGGCGGTCACGCCGAAACGGCGCAACGTGCGCTTCTTCGCGACGGCCGCCGCCGCGCAGGGCTCCGGTTTCCGGGCCTGCCGGCGGTGCCGGCCGGACGCCGTGCCGGGCTCCGCGGAGTGGAACGTCCGCGCGGACGTCGTCGGCCGGGCCATGCGGCTGATCGCCGACGGCGTCGTGGACCGCGAGGGCGTCGCCGGGCTCGCCACACGGCTCGGCTACAGCGCCCGGCAGGTCCAGCGGCAGCTCACCGCCGAACTGGGCGCCGGGCCCGTCGCGCTCGCCCGGGCCCAGCGGGCCCACACCGCCCGCGTCCTGCTGCAGACCACCGAACTGCCGGTCACCGAGATCGCGTTCGCCTCCGGGTTCGCCAGCGTGCGGCAGTTCAACGACACCATCAAGGAGGTGTACGCCGCGACGCCGACCGAGCTGCGGGCCGCCGCCCCCGGAGGCCGCTCCGCCCGCCGGGCCGCCCCCGGCACCGCCATCCCGCTCCGGCTCGCCCACCGCGGCCCCTACCAGGCCGCCGCCGTCTTCGACCAGCTCGCGCGCGAGGCCGTACCCGGCGTCGAAGAAGTGACCGGAGCCCTGGGCGCCCGCACCTACCGGCGCACCCTGCGCCTGCCCTACGGCACCGCCCTCGCCGCCGTCCACGAACGCACCCGCGCCCCCCGGACCGGCAGCGGCACCCACCCGGGCGGCTGGCTCGACGCCCGGCTGCACCTCACCGACCCCCGGGACCTCACCACCGCCGTGCAGCGGCTGCGCCGGCTGTTCGACCTGGACGCCGACCCGTACGCGGTCGACGAGCGGCTCGGCGCCGACCCCCGGCTCGCCCCGCTGGTCGCCGCCCGGCCCGGGCTGCGCTCGCCCGGCGCCGTGGACCCGCTGGAACCCGCCGTACGCGCCCTGGCCGGCGATCACGGCGCGGAGGAACTGGTGCGCAGGTACGGCAAGCTGCTCGACGCGCCCCACGGCGGCCTCACCCACCTCTTCCCCGAGCCCGCCGTCCTCGCCGAGGCCGAGCCCCACGGCCCGCTGGGCGCGCTCGCCGCCGCCCTCGCCGACGGCACCGTACGTCTGGACCCGGGCGCCGACCGGCACGACGCCGAGGAGGCCCTGCTCGCCCTGCCCGGCATGGACCCGGCCACCGTCGCCACCCTCCGCGTCCGCGCCCTCGGCGACCCCGACGTCGCCCCGCCCGGCGCCGGCCTCCCCGACGGCTGGCGGCCCTGGCGGTCGTACGCCGTCCAGCACCTGCGCGTGGCGGGCGAACCGGTCCGCTGACCGCCCGCCCCTTCTCCGGGCCGCCGCGCGGCCGTTCACGGCATTGCGCCGAGCGGGTGGACCGCTCCCGGTCCTCCGCCGGCACGGCCCGGCCATGTGGCACGGTCGCCTCCGAGGGCCACGGGGAAGTCCCCGGGCCGGCCTCGGGGAAGGGCGGGCAGACATGGCCAGGTTCGTTCGGGTCCTCGCGGTCCTCCTCCCGGCACTGCTGCCGGGACTCACGGCACCGGCCGTCGCCGAGCCGTCCCCGCCGCCCTGGACCGGCAGTTGGGAGACCGCGCCCTCCGGCACCGCCGCCGCGCTGCCGGGCGCCGCCGTCCGCAACGTCGTCCACCTCAGCGCCGGCGGCACCGCCGTCCGCGTCCGGCTCAGCAACCGGCTCGGCACCCGGCCGCTGCGCCTCGGCGCCGTCACCGTCGCCCTGCGCCGCGCCGCCGGCCCCGACGCCGTCCCCGGCAGCCTGCGCACCGCCACCTTCCACGGCGGACCGGAGACGACCGTCCCGCCGGGCACCGACACGGTCACCGATCCGGTGCCGCTGTCCGCCCCGGACGCGGCCGACCTGCTCGTCACCGTGTACACGCCGGAGGACTCCGGGCCCGCCACCTACCACCGCACCGCCCTCCAAACCAGCTACCTGGCCCGGCCCGGCGCCGGCCGGGCCGCCGACGAGACCGGCGCCGCGTACACGGACACCACCAGCCGCTGGTACTACGTCACCGGTGTCGACGTCCGGGGGCCCGCCACGGGCAGCGTCGTCGCGTTCGGGGACTCGCTCACCGACGGCAACGGCTCCACCCCCGACACCAACCGCCGCTGGCCCGACCGGCTCGCCCAGCGGCTGTCCGGCCGGCGGACCGGCGTCCTCAACGCGGGCGTCGCCGGCAACCGGCTGCTGCGCGACGGCACCGGACCCAGCGCCCTCGCCCGCCTGGACGCCGACGCCCTCGACCGCGCCGGGGTACGGTTCCTCGTCGTCCTGGAGGGCATCAACGACATCAAGGGCGTCCCCGCGGCCGACGACCCCGCCGCCTTCGCGGCCGCCTACCGCACCCTGGTGGCCCGGGCCCACGCCCGCGGCATCCGGGTCGTCGGCGTCACCCTCACCCCGTACCGCGGCTACCCCGCCTGGACCGACGCCGGCGAGGAGGTACGGCAGCGGGTGAACGCCTTCATCCGCACCGGCGGCGCCTTCGACGCGGTCGCCGACGCGGACGCCGTGCTGAGAGACCCGGCCGATCCCGGGCGCATCCTGCCCGCCTACGACCCCGGCGACCATCTGCACTTCAACGACGCCGGCATGGCCGCCGTGGCCGACACGGTCCACCGCGCCCTGACCGCGAACGGCTCCGCCGGCCCCTGGAGCGGCCCGTCCGCACCCCCGACCGCGCCGCGCCCCGCCCCCCGCCGCGCCCGCATCGCCGCGACGACAACGCCGGACGGCTCCCGGCCGTGAGACGCGGTCGCGGCCCAAGCGGACCGCGACCGGCGGCGGGCCTCCCGTCCCACCCGGTCCCGCTCCCGGGCGTGCCGGCCCAGCCGGGCGACGTCACCGGACGGCCCCCCGCGGGGAGTGAGGCCACCCGGCGGTCACCCTCCCTTTCCCGTACGGGAGTTCGCCCCCTCACTCGACACGCCCTTCGGCGCGGCCGATGGGCCCGGATTTTCCTGATGTCCCGTTTTCACACGGCCCGTGCGGTGGACAATCAGAGGCATGAGCCAGCAGGGGGGAAGACCCGCCCGTCGCGAGGACGACTGGTGGGGGCAGTTGTACGACGACTCCACCGAGGACACGGGCGGCACGGCAGCGCCCGATTCCCTGGACGACCGGTTCGCCTCGGCGCGGAGCACGGTGGCGGGGCGGCCCCCGGACACCCCGGAACGGGGCCCGGCCGCGGAACGGGCCCCGGCACGACCGGCCCCGCCCGAGCCGCCGGCGCCTCCCGGACCGGAGCCCGCGAGAGCCGAGGTGCCCCCGCAGCGCACCGCCCCCGACCCACCGCCGTCCCCGGCACCCCCGGTGCCCCCGGCAGCCCCCGGCCGCATCGACGATTCCATCGACTCCGCCGATCCCATCGACTCCGTCGGTTACGTCGGCTCCGGCCCTCCCACCTACGACCCCGAACCCACCGCGCTGCCGCCCGCCGACCCGGACGCGCTCGGTGACCTGGTCGCGGACACCGTGCTGGACGGCGCCCGGTACGGGTCCTGCACCCTGCGGGCCGTCTCCCTGCGCGGGGACTCGCCCCGCTACCGGGGCGAGCCACGCCGGGACGCGCTGCTCACCGCGCGCTTCGGAGCGGGGGAGCAGGCGCTGGTCCTGGTCGCGATGGCGACCGGCGCGCGGGCCACGCCCGGCGCGCACCTGGCGGCGGCCGAGGCGTGCCGGTGGATCGGACGGGCCGTGGGCCGCAGCCACCAGCGGCTCGTGGAGGACCTCCACGCGGCCCGGCGCGGCGACCTCAAGTCCGGCCTGCACCGGCTCACCGACCGCGCCCTCGGCAGGCTCCGCGCGAGCGCCGCCGACCAGGGCCTGGACCCGGAGGAGTACACGGCGAGCCTGCGCTGCCTGCTGCTGCCGGCCGGCCCGGACTGCCGTACCCGCGTGTTCTTCGGCGTCGGCGACGGCGGGCTGTTCCGGCTGCGGGACGGCACCTGGCAGGACATCGAGCCGAGCGTGCCGTCCGACGGCGGCACCGGCGCCCCCGTCGTCGGCTTCGGCTCGCCGCCCGAGCGGACCCCCGAGGGCGACCGGCTGACGATGGACCTCGGCATTCCGAGTCCGCCCAGCCCGTTCGAGCCCGCCGGAGCGGCCCCGGAGCCACCGCGCGAGCCGTTCCGGTTCCGGGCCTCGATAGCCCGCCCGGGTGACGTCCTGGTGATGTGCACGGCGGGCCTCGCCGAGCCGCTGCGCGGCGAGCCCGCCCTCTGCGCCTACCTGGCCCGCCGCTGGTCCTGCCGCACTCCGCCGGGTCTCGCCGCCTTCCTCGCCGACGCCCAGGTACGGGTGAAGGGCTACGCCGACGACCGTACGGTCGCGGCCGTGTGGGAGGCGTGATCCCGGTCCCTGTGCCTGTATGGGGGGTATGGCCAGACAGAACGTAGCCGAGCAGTTCGTCGACATCCTCGTCCGCGCCGGGGTGCGCCGGCTCTACGGTGTCGTCGGCGACAGCCTCAACCCGGTCGTGGACGCCGTGCGCCGCAACGCCGCCATCGACTGGATCCACGTGCGGCACGAGGAGTCCGCCGCCTTCGCGGCCGGTGCGGAGGCCCAGGTCACCGGGAGGCTGGCCGCCTGCGCCGGCTCCTGCGGCCCGGGCAACCTGCACCTGATCAACGGCCTCTACGACGCCCACCGTTCGATGGCCCCGGTGCTCGCGCTCGCCTCCCACATCCCGTCGAGCGAGATCGGCCTCGGCTACTTCCAGGAGACCCACCCGGACCGGCTGTTCCAGGAGTGCAGTCACTACAGCGAGCTGATCTCCAGCCCGAAGCAGATGCCCCGGCTGCTGCAGACCGCCATCCAGCACGCGGTCGGGCGGAGGGGGGTGAGCGTGGTGTCGCTGCCCGGGGACATCGCCGGCGAACCGGCCCCGGAGAAGGCCGCGCAGAGCGCGCTCGTCACCTCCCGGCCCACCGTCCGGCCCGGTGACACCGAGATCGACCGGCTCGTGGAGATGATCGACGCGGCCGGGAAGGTCACCCTGTTCTGCGGCGCGGGCACGGCCGGCGCGCACGCCGAGGTGATGGAGTTCGCGGAGAAGATCAAGTCACCGGTGGGACACGCCCTGCGCGGCAAGGAGTTCATCCAGTACGACAACAGGTTCGACGTCGGCATGAGCGGGCTGCTCGGCTACGGCGCCGCCTACGAGGCCACCCACGAGTGCGATCTGCTGCTCCTGCTCGGCACCGACTTCCCGTACAACGCCTTCCTGCCCGACGACGTGCGGATCGCGCAGGTCGACGTGCGGCCCGAGGTGCTCGGCCGCCGCTCCCGGCTCGACCTGGCCGTGTGGGGCGACGTGCGCGAGACGCTGCGCTGCCTGATCCCGCGGGTGAAGGAGAAGACGAACCGGCGGTTCCTCGACCGGATGCTGAGGAAACACGCGGACGCGCTGGAGGGCGTGGTCAAGGCGTACACCCGGAAGGTCGACAAGCACATCCCGATCCACCCCGAGTACGTGGCCGCCGTACTGGACGAGGTCGCCGACGACGACGCCGTGTTCACCGTCGACACCGGGATGTGCAACGTGTGGGCCGCCCGGTACATCTCGCCCAACGGCCGCCGCAGGATCATCGGTTCGTTCTCGCACGGGTCGATGGCGAACGCGCTCCCGATGGCGATCGGCGCGCAGTTCACCGACCGGCGCCGGCAGGTGGTCTCCATGAGCGGTGACGGGGGATTCTCCATGCTGATGGGGGAGTTCCTCACGCTGGTGCAGTACGACCTGCCGGTCAAGGTGGTCCTCTTCAACAACTCCTCCCTCGGCATGGTCGAGTTGGAGATGCTCGTCGCCGGCCTGCCCTCGTACGGCACCGCCAACACCAACCCCGACTTCGCCGCCGTCGCCCGGGCCTGCGGCGCCCACGGGGTGCGGGTGGAGAAGCCGAAGCAGCTCGCCGGGGCACTCAGGGACGCCTTCCGGCACAAGGGGCCGGCCCTGGTGGACATCGTCACCGACCCCAACGCGCTGTCCATCCCGCCGAGGATCAGCGCCGAGATGGTCACCGGGTTCGCGCTGTCCGCCTCCAAGATCGTGCTGGACGGCGGGGTGGGCCGGATGCTCCAGATGGCCCGCTCCAACCTGCGCAACGTACCCCGGCCGTAGAGGAATGATTTCGGCCAGTTTCACGTCGCGTGACGATGTGACGGCAGCCGGTACCGGAGGTGTCCCGACCGGTGTCGCGGGACGTCGGTGGCGTACAGCGGCGTCCGTGGACCCCGGGACGGGGGCCGGGAGCGGCCGGGCGACCCGGCGGGACCTTGTACGGACATGGCCGAACCACCGGTGATCGGGCATACGCCAGGACTGCCCCGGAGCCCGCTGGGCAAGCATCCCCCGTGAACGTGTTCGACCAGGAGGGACAGGGACCGGCGGCGTGCGGGCGGGGGTCATGAAGAGGCAGGCACGAGGAGGCGGTCCCATGACGGTAGGGGCCTTCTCGGTGACAGCGGGGGAAGAGACCGACACCATCACCGATCACGCGCGGCGCCTAAGGCGCAGGCTCGGCCGGGCCGACCTCAGGGCGGTGCCGGAGGCCCGCCGGGCGCTGCGCGAACTGCTGCGGCACTGGGGCAAACCGGGCCGCTCGGAGATCGCCGAACTGCTCACCAGCGAACTCGTCACCAACGCCCTCGTCCACACCGACGACGACGCCGTCCTCACGGCGGTCGTGGAGGACGGCGGACTGCGCGTGGAGGTACGGGACTTCGTGGCCCGCAGGCCCGAGCTGCGCGTCCCGGGCACGGGCGACGACACCCACGGCCGCGGCCTGATGCTGGTGCAGTCCCTCGCCGACGCCTGGGGCGTACGGTCGCACGGGGTGGGCAAGGCGGTGTGGTTCGAACTCGGCGCCGAGGCGGCGTGAGGCCGGCACCGGCGCGACGGAGGCAGGGCGACGACGGGACGGGGGCGTGACCCGCGCGGTCACGCCCCCGTCCCCGTGCCGCGGTCCCGCCGCGGGTCGGACCCTCAGCCGAACTGCTGCTCCAGGTCCTTGAGCTTGCGCTCCAGGGAGTCCAGGCGCGGCAGGGCCATCGTGTCGTCCTCGGCGGTGAGGTCGACGGTCACCGGTTCAGCCCCGCCGCGGACCGGCTGAAGGGAGGGACGGGCGCGGACGGGCAGCTGCTCCGCGCCGGATATGGCAGGCTCCGCGGTCGCCGGCGCCGGGCCACGTTCCACCTGCACCTCGACCTCGCGGCCGGACCCCCGGCCGACGAAGCCGCGGTGCCCCCGGCTGATCGCCTTGAGCTGGGCGCGCTCCACACGCTGCTGGTCCCGCCGGCGCTGCCGGGCCTCCTCCTTCTGCCGCCTGTCGTCGCGGACCTCCTCGACCGCCTCGTCGAGGCTGCGCACGCCCTCCAGAAGCATCAGCGACCAGGCCCTGTAGGTCTCGCGCGGCGCCCGCACCCAGCGCACGATCCGGATCTGCGGCAGCGGACGCGGCACCAGGCCCTGCTCGCGCAGCGCGGCCCGGCGGGTCTGCTTCAGCGCCCGGTCGAACAGCACCGCCGCCGACAGCGACATGCCGGAGAAGAACTGCGGAGCGCCGGCGTGACCCGCGCCGCGCGGCGCGTGCACCCAGTTGAACCAGGCCGCGGCGGCCGCGAACAGCCAGACCAGCAGCCGCGAGCCGAGGGCGGCGTCGCCGTGACTGGCCTCGCGCACCGCGAGGACGGAACAGAACATCGCCGCGCCGTCCAGGCCGAACGGCACCAGGTACTGCCAGCCGTCGGTCAGCCCGAGATTCTGTTCGCCGAAGCCGACGAGGCCGTGGAAGGACAGGGCTGCCGCGACCGCCGCACAGCAGAACAGGAGCACGTAGGAGGCCGTGCCGTAGACGGCCTCCTTGCGCCTGCGGCGCTCCTCGCTGCGCTCCCACGAGTCGTCCGCGCTCGCGGTCTCCCCGGAGGAGCGCTTGCCGCGCGCGAGCACCGCCACCGCCGCCAGCATCCCCAGGAGCAGTACGGCGCCCGGAAGCAGCCAGTTCAGCGATATGTCGGTCAGTCTCATCAGGGGTCCCTTGCATTGGGATAGGGCGTAACGCCCGCCATAGTGGCCCACTCCCGAGGGGCCTCAGGCGGTTTCGGGGCAAGAGGCCGCCATAGAGGTGCAAGGGGATGCCCGGGACGGCGTTCTGCTCGAACTGCCGCGTGACCGGCGGGAGTTGAGTTCGAATAAGACTACCCGGACGGGTGGTTCCGTGGGAACTTCGTGCGGCACCCGGGGAGAGTGTGACACTCAGGCGGCAGCCGTGGCGGTGAGTCGGGCGATCCGGTCGCCGTCACGGGTGCGCGGGCAGGTGGCGCAGGTGTCCTCCGGGCGGACGGTGTAGAACATGCAGCAGCTCGCCCGGTCCCGGGTGGCGAGCGGCGTGCCGTCCGGCCCGGTCAGGGTGCGGAACCCGGCGGCACCGGCGTAGGGGCGGGTCGGCCCGGGCAGCAGCAGTTCCAGTTCCCGCACGGCCCGCTCCGCCTCCCGCTCGCCGAACAGCCCGGCCACGTACCACAGCCCCTCGACGACCTCGTCGGTCGCCATGCCCCACAGCGCGCGTCCGCGCCGCCGCATCCGCGGCCCGAACGCGGCGAGCACCGGCTCCAGGTGCTCGGCCACGGCCGCCCGCACCTCGGCCCGCAGCGCCTCCTCGTCCGGTACGACGACGGTGCCGGGCAGCGCGGCGGCGGGGTCGCCCGGCAGGCAGGCGAGGGAGACGGGGCGGCGCACGGCCATCCGGCCGGCCGTGCGGTCGTAACGGACGTGGGTCACGGGCAGCCGGGGGACCCGGCGGTGCAGGAACCACGGGACCGTGAACAGCAGGCAGGCCGGCCAGGCGTAGCGGTGCAGGCCCAGGCTCGCGACGACGTCCGGGCGGGCGGGCCGCCCGTGGTCGCGCACCACCTGGGCGGCGTCCCAGGCCAGGAAGGCGTCCAGCTCCGCGCCGCCCGCGGCGAGCCCGTCGGCGCCCACCCAGCCCCCGCCCGCGGGCATCGGCTCGTCCGGGCCCCGCTCGGTCACGGTCAGGCCCGGGAAGGCCGCGCCGAGGCGGTCGTACGCGGCGGAGAGCGGCGAGGCCGCAGCGGGCATGACGGGATCACCGGTCCTCGGACGCGTCCGCGATCACGGACTGGACTACACAGGTAAGCCTCACCTTACCCACGATCGTGGGAATTTGAACTGTCGCCCGGTGCGCCTAAGGTGCTTGACGGACGAGCGACAACCCGTCGTTAATGACCCCAAGTACCGACAAGCCGCCAGGAGGACCCGTGAAGCAGGGCGCGCAGGGCCCCCCGGGCACTCCGGTCGCCACCCGGGCGCCGGAGCGGCAGCGGCCCGCGGGCGGCGCGGAGTGCGGCCGGGAGCGGGACGCCGGGCCGCCGGACGCGGCACGCGGTGAGCACACCCACGGCGAGCGGCCGGTCCCCGGGCCGCGGGCCGTGGTACAGCGCTCCTCGGTGCGCGGGCAGATCCTCGACGCGCTGCGCACGGCGCTCGTCACCGGCGAACTGAAGCCCGGGGAGGTCTACTCGGCACCGGTGCTGGGCGAGCGCTTCGGCGTCTCGGCCACGCCCGTGCGGGAGGCCATGCAGCAGCTGGCCCAGGAGGGCGCCGTCGAGGTCGTGCCCAACCGGGGCTTCCGGGTGGTCGAGCGCGGGGCGCGGGAGCTGGCCGAGCTGGCCGAGGTGCGCGCGCTCATCGAGGTGCCGGTGATGCTGCGGCTCGCCCGCACGGTGCCGGCCGAGCGGTGGTCCGAGCTGCGGCCGTTCGCGCAGGAGACGGTCCGCGCCGCCGCCTCCGGCTGCCCGGCGGCGTACGCCGAGTCCGACCGCGCCTTCCACCGCGCACTGCTCGCCCTCGCGGGCAACGAGCAGCTGGTCCGCATCGCCGAGGACCTGCACCGCCGGTCCCAGTGGCCGCCGGTACGGCGGGGCCGGGCCGAGCTGCTCGCCGACGCGGCGGAACACCTGGCTCTGCTGGACGCGTTGGCGGCCGGGGACGCGGACGTGGTGCGGGCCCTGGTCGGGGAGCACTTCGCCGGCGCGAACTGACGGCCGGCCGCGGCCCCGGCGCCGGAAGGCGCCCCGGAGGCACGCGGGGAACCGCGTGCCCCCCGCACCCGGACTCGGCGACGAAAGCGGCGGCCCGTCCCCCTACGCCGTCGCCGCCCCCGGTGCGGGCGGTGCCAGCTGTCTCGCCAGCCAGGTGGGCACCCCGCCCAGCAACCGGAAGAGCCGGCGGGCCTCCTCGCGCAGCCGGGACGCCTCCGGCTCCTCCTCCGTGTCCGCCAGCGAGGCCAGTGCCGGCGCCGTGCCGACCAGATAGCCCAACTCCTCCCGGATCCGCAGGGATTCGGCGAAGCCGTGCCGCGCCTCGGTCAGCTCGCCGTCCCGGAGGGCAAGGCCCGCCAGGTGCCGCCAGGTGAAGGACAGCAGCAGCTCGTCGCCGTGCGCGGCGGCGCCGGCGTGGGCACGGCGGAACGCGGCGCGGGCCGCCTGCGGGGCGCCCGCCAGGTTCTGGGCCACCAACCCGCGCCGGAAGTCCAGCAGGGCCCGCCCCGCCGCCCCCGGAGGGATCAGCGCCGCCGCCCGGCCCAGCGCGGCCCGCGCCTCGTCGGCCCGGTCGCGGACCTGGAGCAGCGTGGCCGCGTACGCCAGATAGCCCCGCTCGCACGCGGCGGCGCCCCGCTCCTCGTCGCTGTGCGCCAGCGCCTCCGCCGTCCGCAGCGCGTCCTCCGCCTCCTCCCAGCCCCGCTCGGTGTACAGACACCGCTCGGCCAGCAGGGCGGCCCGCTGCAACGCCGGATCGGGCCGGTCGGCGGGCAGCAGGGCCGCCGCGTCGGCCCAGCAGGCCCGGCTGCGCAACCGCCATACCGCGGTCTGGAGCGGATCGTCACCGGTGGTTCCGTTACCAGACATGGCGGTATACGCCACGTTGCCCTCCCCGAGCGCGCCATCGAGCTGTTGAGTGGTGGCGGCATTCCAGCACCAATCGCGGGGCCCGGCCAAGAGGGCGGGTGAAAGAATTCACAAAGTCGTGGGACGCGGGCGTGACCGGGTTCGGCCGCCGCACGCCCCCGCTGACCTCAGCTCATGCGCAGGGCCAGGAAGAAGTCCAGCTTGTCCTCCAGGCGGGACAGGTCCCGTCCCGTCAACTGCTCGATCCGGCCCACCCGGTAGCGCAGCGTGTTGACGTGCAGGTGCAGCCGGGTCGCGCAGCGGGTCCAGGAGCCGTCGGAGTCGAGGAACGCCTCCAGGGTCGGTATCAGCTCGGCCCGGTGCCGGCGGTCGTAGTCCTTCAGGGGGTCCAGCAGCCGGGCCGTGAACGCGCGGCGCACGTCGTCCGGGACGAAGGGCAGCAGCAGGACATGGCTGGCCAGCTCCTGGTGGCCGGCCGCGCAGACCCGGCCGGAGCGGGCGGCGGCGACCCGGCGGGCGTGCCGGGCCTCCTCCAGGGCGCCGCGCAGGCCCTCCGCCGAGTGCACGGCCGCGCTGACCCCGAGGGTGAGCCGGCCGTCATCGTCCAGACCCGCCGACAGCGGCTCCCGGACCGACCGCAGCAGGGCGTCGGCGAGCAGCCCGGTGTCCGAGCCGTCGTGCTCGGCGGCGACCGCGGGCAGCGGCACCAGGGCGATCGCCTCGCCGCCGGAGTGCGCGACGGCGATCCGGTCGGAGGGCTCGGGGCCGGTCGCCTGCGGGTCGACCAGCATCTCCTCCAGCAGGGACTGGGCGACCGGACCGCCGTCGACCTCGTCCCCGTCCCACTCCACGCGGGCCACCACGACCTGCCAGTGCGGGGCCGCCCCGAGCCCGGGCAGCAGCACCGGCGCCGCCACCCGCAGCCGGGCGGCGATCTCGGCGGGCGCGGCGCCCGTCTGCACCAGCTCCAGCACCTCCTGGGCCAGCCGGCGCCGGACCGTGCGGGCCGCGTCCCGGCGGTCCCGCTCGACGGCGATCAGCTGGGTGACGCCCTGCAGCAGGTCCAGGCGCTCCCCGGGCCAGTCGCCCGCGTCCGCCTCCACGGCCATCAGCCAGTCCGACAGGACGGTCTCGCGCACATCGCGGGAGGCCTGCGGGGAGCGGCCGGAGGAGCGGATCGGGAACAGGGAGTACGTGCTGCCGTGCAGCTGGACCCGGTGGGGGCCGCGGCGGCCGGTGCGGGTGGCCGCCAGGTGCTCGGCGGCGAGCCTCGCGCAGGTCTCCGCGGGCAGCGCCGGCCCCGCCTCCTTGGAACCGGCGATCAGCCGGCCGGTGGGGGAGAGCACCCAGGCGCGCAGGTCCAGGTCGGAGCCGAGCAGGTCCAGGACCACGTCCGGGCCGCCGCCCGCGGGGCCGGAGGTCATCATCCGCCGGTGCCGGTCCACCACGGCCGCCAGATCGCCGGCGCGCTCCCCGGAGACCTGCCGGACGACGTGCTCGGTGATCGTCGCGAACGCCACCGACTCGTGCACCGCGAACAGCGGCAGCCGGTGCCGGGCGCAGGCCAGCACCAGGTCTTCCGGCACATCGCCCAGCTCGGCCTCGCCGGCCGCGAGGGCCGCCACCCCGGCCTGCGCCAGGATGCGGACGAACGGCTCGGAGTCGGCGGAGTCCCGGCGCCAGGCCAGGCCGGTCAGCACCAGCTCGCCACCGGACAGGTAGCGGCTCGGGTCGCGCAGGTCGGTGGTCATGACCCCGCGTACCGAGCGGTCCAGCTCGTCCTCGCCGCCGAGCAGCCGCAGGCCCAGCGCGTCGGTGTCCAGCAGTGCGCGCAGCCGCATCTCGTCGCCGCCGTTCTTTGTCTCGAAATCTACGATGGATCTTGGAGAGGGGCCGGCAGGGGGCCCGGTGAGGGGCCGCACCGGCCGGAAACCGGGCCCGTCGTGCCGTTACCTGCGTTTCCCCAGGAAAACGGAGAGGTTGCCGATGACCTCCGTTCATACGAATCTACAAGATGCTCCGCCTGGCCAGCGAACTCCTTCATGGTTTCGGTGACTGACCCCGCCGGAGCACAGAGCGGTGTACTGAGTCCACTCCGCGTTAACAGCACATGAACGAGCCGGGCCCGCCGCACACGGATTGGCTCAATCTGTACGACTCACGAGACGAAGAAGAGAGCCGGTCATGGACTTCCTTCGCCCCGCCAGCTGGGAGGAGGCGCTCGCCGCGAAGGCCGAGCACCCCACCGCTGTGCCGATTGCGGGTGGCACCGATGTGATGGTCGAGATCAACTTCGACCACCGCCGGCCCGAGTACCTCCTCGACCTCAACCGCGTCGGCGACCTCTCCGAGTGGGAGGTCGGCGAGGACACCGTACGGCTGGGTGCCTCCGTCCCGTACACCAAGATCATGGAGAACCTGCGGGCCGAGCTGCCGGGCCTCGCGCTCGCCTCGCACACGGTCGCCTCCCCGCAGATCCGCAACCGCGGCGGCGTCGGCGGCAACCTCGGCACGGCCTCGCCCGCCGGTGACGCCCACCCCGCCCTCCTCGCGGCCGGCGCCGAGGTCGAGGTGGAGTCGGCGGCCCGCGGCACCCGCCTCATCCCGATCGACGCGTTCTACACGGGCGTCAAGCGCAACGCCCTCCAGCCCGACGAACTGATCCGCGCCGTGCACGTCAGGAAGGCCGACGGCCCGCAGCAGTACTCGAAGGTCGGCACCCGCAACGCCATGGTCATCGCCGTGTGCGCCTTCGGGCTCGCCCTGCACCCCGAGACCCGTACCGTCCGGACCGGCATCGGCTCGGCGGCCCCCACCCCCGTACGGGCCAAGGCCGCCGAGGAGTTCCTGAACGCGGCCCTGGAAGAGGGCGGCTTCTGGGACAGCGGGAAGATCGTCACCCCGTCGGTCGCCAAGCAGTTCGCGGATCTGTGCGCGGCCGCCTGCAACCCGATCGACGACGTGCGGGGCACCGCCGGCTACCGCCGGCACGCGGTGGGCGTCATGGCCCGCCGGACGCTGACCTGGACCTGGGAGTCGTACCGCGGCGCCCGCCGTACCACCGAGGGAGCTGCGTGATGCGCGTCAACTTCACCGTCAACGGACGCCCGCAGGAGGCCGACGACGTCTGGGAGGGCGAGTCCCTGCTGTACGTCCTGCGCGAGCGCCTCGGCCTGCCGGGCTCCAAGAACGCCTGCGAGCAGGGCGAGTGCGGCTCCTGCACCGTGCGCCTGGACGGCGTGCCCGTCTGCTCCTGCCTGGTCGCGGCCGGCCAGGTCGAGGGCCGGGACGTCGTGACCGTCGAGGGGCTGGCGGACTTCGCCAAGCAGCGCGCCGAGGGCGGGTGCGCCACCGGCGCCTGCGGTGGCACGAGCCTGGACGAGGCCAAGGGCTGGAAGGCCAAGGGCACCGACTCGCAGACCGGCGAGGGCACCGAACTGAGCCCCGTCCAGCAGGCGTTCATCGACGCCGGCGCCGTCCAGTGCGGCTTCTGCACCCCGGGCCTGCTCGTCGCCTCCGACGAGCTGCTGGAGCGCAACCCGAACCCGACCGACGCCGACATCCGCGAGGCGCTGTCGGGCAACCTGTGCCGCTGCACGGGCTACGAGAAGATCATGGACGCGGTCCGCCTGGCGGCCGCCCGCCAGTCCGAGGGGGTCTGACCATGCCGGCCAACGGCGCTCCTACGAAGATCACGCAGGGCTACCGCACCAAGGGCGGCATCGGAGAGTCCACGCTCCGCCCGGACGGCACCCTCAAGGTCACCGGCGAGTTCGCGTACTCGTCCGACATGTGGCACGAGGACATGCTGTGGGGGCAGATCCTGCGCTCCACCGTCGCCCACGCCGAGATCGTGTCGATCGACACCTCCGAGGCCCTCGCCACGCCGGGCGTGTACGCCGTCATGACGTACGACGACCTGCCCACCGAGGTGAAGAACTACGGCCTGGAGATCCAGGACACCCCGGTCCTCGCGCACGGCAAGGTGCGCCACCACGGCGAGCCCGTGGCGATCGTCGCCGCCGACCACCCGGAGACGGCCCGCCGCGCCGCCGCCAAGATCAAGGTCGACTACCGCGAACTCCCGGTCGTCACCGACGAGGCCTCCGCGACCGCGCCGGACGCGATCCTCGTCCACGAGGACCGCGACGACCACCACAGCGGACACGTCCCGCACCCGAACATCGTGCACCGCCAGCCGATCATCCGCGGCAACGTGGAAGAGGCGCGCAGGCGGGCCGACGTGATCGTCGAGGGCGAGTACACCTTCGGCATGCAGGACCAGGCCTTCCTCGGCCCCGAGTCCGGCCTCGCCGTCCCCGAGGAGGACGGCGGCGTCCACCTCTACATCGCCACCCAGTGGCTCCACTCCGACCTGCGCCAGATCGCGCCCGTCCTCGGACTGCCCGAGGAGAAGGTACGCATGACGCTGGCCGGCGTCGGCGGCGCCTTCGGCGGCCGCGAGGACCTGTCGATGCAGATCCACGCCTGTCTGCTGGCGCTGCGCACCGGCAAGCCGGTGAAGATCGTCTACAACCGGTTCGAGTCCTTCTTCGGACACGTCCACCGGCACCCGGCCAAGCTGTACTACGAGCACGGCGCCACCAAGGACGGCAAGCTCACGCACATGAAGTGCCGGATCGTCCTGGACGGCGGCGCCTACGCCTCCGCCTCCCCGGCGGTCGTCGGCAACGCCTCCTCGCTGAGCGTCGGCCCGTACGTGATCGACGACGTCGACATCGAGGCCATCGCCCTCTACACCAACAACCCGCCCTGCGGCGCCATGCGCGGCTTCGGCGCGGTCCAGGCGTGCTTCGCCTACGAGGCACAGATGGACAAGCTGGCGAAGAAGCTGGGCATGGACCCGGTGGAGTTCCGGCAGCTGAACGCGATGGAGCAGGGCACGATCATGCCGACGGGCCAGCCCGTCGACTCGCCCGCCCCCGTCGCCGACCTGCTGCGCCGCGTCAAGGCGATGCCGCTGCCGCCCGAGCGCCAGTGGGAGTCCAGCGAGGGCGCCGACGTACGGCAGCTGCCCGGCGGTCTGTCCAACACCACGCACGGCGAGGGCGTCGTACGCGGTGTCGGCTACGCGGTCGGCATCAAGAACGTCGGCTTCTCCGAGGGCTTCGACGACTACTCCACCGCGAAGGTGCGCATGGAGGTCGTGGGCGGCGAGCCCGTCGCCACCGTGCACACCGCCATGGCGGAGGTCGGCCAGGGCGGTGTCACCGTCCACGCCCAGATCGCCCGCACGGAGCTGGGCGTCACCCAGGTCACCATCCACCCGGCCGACACCCAGGTCGGTTCCGCGGGCTCCACCTCGGCCTCCCGGCAGACCTACGTCACCGGCGGCGCCGTGAAGAACGCCTGCGAGATCGTCCGGGAGAAGGTCCTGGAGATCGGCCGGCGCAAGTTCGGCTCCTACCACCCGGCCTGGGCGACCGCCGAGCTCCTGCTGGAGGGCGGCAAGGTCGTCACCGACGGCGGCGAGGTCCTCGCCGACCTGGCCGACGTCCTGGAGGGCGAGGCCGTGGAGGTCGAGGAGGAATGGCGGCACCGGCCGACCGAGGCCTTCGACCTGCGCACCGGCCAGGGCAACGGACACGTCCAGTACTCCTTCGCCGCCCACCGCGCGGTGGTCGAGGTCGACACCGAGCTCGGCCTGGTGAAGGTCGTCGAACTGGCCTGCGCCCAGGACGTCGGCAAGGCGCTCAACCCGCTGTCCGTCATCGGCCAGATCCAGGGCGGTACCACCCAGGGCCTGGGCGTCGCCGTGATGGAGGAGATCATCGTCGACCCCAAGACGGCGAAGGTCAGGAACCCCTCCTTCACGGACTACCTGATCCCCACCATCCTCGACACGCCGACCATCCCGGTCGACGTGCTCGAACTCGCCGACGAGCACGCCCCCTACGGGCTGCGCGGCATCGGCGAGGCGCCGACCCTGTCGTCCACCCCGGCCGTCCTCGCGGCGATCCGGAACGCGACCGGGCTGGAGCTCAACCGCACCCCCGTACGGCCCGAGCACCTCACCGGCACCGCGTAGCACCCCCACAGCTCCCCGGGCGGCGCAGGGAACGTCACACACTCCACGCGCCGCCCGGGGGAACCCCTCTTTGAGTTCCGCTCCGCTCGCGGTCCTTGAAGTACCAGAAAACGTTCGTCTCGGGCCGTCCCCCGGGTCGTCCATTCCCCAAATCCCGTACCCCACAGGGAAGTCGTACGGGTGCCCCTTTGAACCTTGGGAGATGGCACCATGACCCAGCAGTCAGTGGAGCCCAGGACCGCAGCGGAGGACGCCGGCGAAGGCAGCCGCGTCCCGGCGGGACGGTCCTGGCTCGACCGGTACTTCCACATATCCAGAAGAGGATCCACGGTCGCGCGTGAGGTGCGCGGCGGCATCACCACCTTCATGGCGATGGCGTACATCCTCCTGCTCAACCCCCTCATCCTGTCCGGCAAGGACGCGGCGGGGGACACGCTCGGCCAGAAGGCGCTGATCACCGCGACCGCGTTCGCGGCGGCCTTCACCACGCTGCTGATGGGTTTCGTCGGCAAGGTGCCGCTCGCCCTCGCCGCCGGCCTCTCCGTCTCCGGCGTCCTGTCCTCGCAGGTCGCCCCCCACATGACCTGGCCGCAGGCCATGGGCATGTGCGTGATGTACGGCGTGGTCATCATGCTGCTGGTCGTCACCGGCCTGCGTGAGATGATCATGAACGCGATCCCGCTCGCGCTCAAGCACGGGATCACCATGGGCATCGGCCTGTTCATCGCCCTGATCGGCTTCTACAAGTCCGGCTTCGTGCACCAGGGCAAGGCCACCCCGCTCAGTCTCGGCCCGGCCGGTGAACTCGCCGGCTGGCCGGTGCTGCTCTTCGCCGGCACCCTGCTGCTGATCTTCATGCTGCAGGCCCGGAACGTCCCCGGCGCCATCCTCATCGGCATCGTCTCCGGAACCGTCGCCGCCGCCGTCCTCAACGGGCTCGGCGTCATCGACACCGGTCAATGGGCCAACGGCGCACCCGAGCTGCACGGCGGCGCGGTCTCGATGCCCGACTTCTCGCTCTTCGGCCACGTCGAGTTCGGCGGCTGGGGCAAGGTCGGCGCGATGACGATCGGCATGATCGTCTTCACCCTCGTGCTCGCCGGGTTCTTCGACGCGATGGCCACCATCATCGGCGTCGGCACCGAGGCCGAACTCGCCGACGACAAGGGCCGCATGCCGGGCCTGTCCAAGGCGCTGTTCATCGACGGCGCCGGCGGCGCGATCGGCGGCGTGGCGGGCGGCTCCGGCCAGACCGTGTTCATCGAGTCGGCGACCGGCGTCGGCGAAGGCGCCCGCACCGGCCTCGCCTCCGTCGTCACCGGACTGTTCTTCGCGGCCTGCCTGTTCTTCACCCCGGTCACCGCGATCGTCCCGCAGGAGGTCGCCTCCGCCGCCCTGGTCGTCATCGGCGCGATGATGCTGATGAACGCCCGGCACGTGGACTGGGCCGACCGCGCGACCGCCATCCCGGTCTTCCTGACCGTCGTCCTGATGCCGTTCACCTACACCATCACCACCGGTGTCGCCGCGGGCGTCATCTCCTACGTCGCCATCAAGGCGGCCCAGGGCAAGGCCCGCGAGATCGGCGCCTTCATGTGGGGCCTGACGGTCGTCTTCCTGGTCTACTTCGCCCTCCATCCGATCGAGACCTGGCTGGGCGTCCACTAGCCGCCCGCCCCCCGATCCCTCCAACCCGTCAAAGGAGACCGACAGATGCTGGACATCGCCGAGGAGCTGAACCGGTGGGTCGAGCAGGGCCGTGACTTCGCCGTCGCCACCGTCGTGGCCGTCGGCGGCAGCGCTCCGCGCCAGCCCGGCGCCGCCCTCGCGGTGGACGCCGACGGCACGGCGATCGGCTCGGTCTCCGGCGGGTGCGTGGAGGGTGCCGTGTACGAGCTGTGCCGGCAGGCGCTGGAGGACGGCGAGACCGTGCTTGAGCGCTTCGGCTACAGCGACGAGGATGCCTTCGCCGTCGGCCTGACCTGTGGCGGCGTCATCGACATCCTCGTCACCCCGGTCCGGGCGGACGGTCCCGCCCGGCCGGTGTTCGCGACCGCGCTGGCCGCCGCCGCCCACGGGGAGCCGGCGGCGGTCGCGCGGATCGCCGAGGGCCCCGCCGAGCTGCGCGGCCGGGCCCTGCTGGTCCGTCCCGGCGGCTCGTACGAAGGCGGCTTCGGCGCCCACCCCGAGCTGGACCGCACGGTCGCGGCCGAGGCCGGCGCCTTCCTGGACGCGGGCCGCACCGGCACGCTGGAGATCGGTGAGCAGGGCTCGCGCTGCGGCGCCCCGCTCACCGTCCTGGTGGAGTCCTCCGTCCCCGCACCCCGGATGATCGTCTTCGGCGCGATCGACTTCGCGTCGGCGCTGGTCCGCGTCGGCGCGTTCCTCGGCTACCGCGTGACCGTGTGCGACGCCCGCCCGGTCTTCGCCACCCGGGCCCGTTTCCCGGAGGCCGACGAGATCGTCGTCGAGTGGCCCCACGAGTACCTGGAGCGCACCGAGGTCGACGGCCGGACCGTCCTGTGCGTCCTCACCCACGACGCCAAGTTCGACGTACCGCTGCTGAAGCTGGCGCTGCGGCTACCGGTCGCCTACGTCGGCGCGATGGGCTCCCGCCGCACCCACCTGGACCGCAACGAGCGGCTCCGCGCGGTCGGCGTCACCGAACTGGAGCTGGCCCGCCTGCGCTCCCCGATCGGCCTCGACCTCGGCGCCCGCACCCCGGAGGAGACGGCCCTGTCCATCGCGGCGGAGATCGTCGCGGCCCGCCGCGGCGGCAGCGGAACCTCACTGACCGGCGCGCACACCCCCATCCACCACGACACGACGACACCGGCGACGCGGCGGATCGGGTCGGTGGCCTGAGAACGCGGGGCGGGGAGGCGGCGCGTTCGCGACCGGCCCGGCTGTCCGGTGGCCGGGCCCGCGCGCGTGGCCGGGGCGGCGCTCCCACGAGTGGGGCGGCCCCTCCCGTGGCCGGGGCATCGGGCCCGTGGCCGGGCGGCGCGTTCACGGCCGGTGCTGCGGTGCTGCGGTGCTGCGGTGCTGCGGTGCGTGTGGTGCATGCGGTGCCTCGGTGGTCGGGGCGTCGGGCCCGTGGCCGGGGCGGCGCTCCCACGAGTGGGGCGGCCCTCCCGTGCCCTGGGCGGCGCTCCCACGAGTGGGACGGCCCTCCCGTGGCCGGGGCGCCGGGCCCGTGGCCGGGCGGCGCGTTCGCGGCCGGTGCTGCGGTGCTGCGGTGCCTGCGGTGGTCGGGGCGTCGGGCCCGGGGCCGGGGCGGCGCCCGCGTGGGCGGGTCGGTGGTCTGCGCGTGCCTCGCGGCCGGGACGGCGGATCCGTGGCCGGGGCGGCGGCCTCGGGACCGGGACGGCGGGTGGTGACGGGTCCGGGAGCCCGGTGGAACCGGTTCGCGGCGGGACCCGGCCTAGGGAACGGCGGCGCCGCCCCGCCCTGACCGGACCGCGGACACGGCACACGCCTCGTCCGCCGGCGCCGTCGGCCGTGCCGGTTGGTCGGCATCGTCCGCCGTGCCGCGGCTTCGTCGGTCCGGCCCGGTGGCCCCGCCGGTTCCGCGGCGGCCGGAATGCGGACACGGCACACGCCTCGTCCGCCGTGCCGGCCTCGTCGGTCCGGCCCGGTGGCCCCGCCGGTCCCGCGGCGGCCGGACCGCGGACACGGCACACGCCTCGTCCGCCGGCCTCCTCGGCCTCGTCGGCCGTGCCGGTTGGTCGGCATCGTCCACCGTGCCGGCTTCGTCGGTCCGGCCCGGTCGCCCCGCCGGTCCCGCGGCGGCCGGAATGCGGTTGCGCGGCCCCGCCGGCTTCGTCGGTCCGGCCCGGTCGCTCCGCCGGTCCCGCGGCGGCCGGAATGCGGTTGCGCGGCCCCGCCGGCCCTGTGTTGCATGGCGGCATGGTGCTGTCCCCCGACCGGCTGGCGGCCTTCGCCGCCCTGTCCTTCCTGCTCATCGTGGTGCCCGGCCCCAGCGTGCTGTTCGTGGTCGGGCGCGCCCTGGCCCACGGCCGCCGGGCCGCGCTGACCACCGTGGTCGGCAACACGCTCGGCGCGTACGTGCTCGTCGTCGCCGTGGCGCTCGGTGTCGGCCCGGTCGTCGAGCGCTCGGTCCTCGTCTTCACCGCCCTGAAGCTCGCGGGCGCCGCGTACCTGGTGTACCTGGGCGTGAAGGCGTGGCGGCAGCGCGGCTCGCTGCGGGCCGCGGTCGCGGAGTCCGGGCCGGCCCGCGGCGGCCTGCGCACGCTGGGGGAGGGGTTCGCGGTCGGTGTGGCCAACCCCAAGACGATGGTGTTCTTCGCCGCCGTACTGCCGCAGTTCGTGGACCGCGAGTACGGAAGCGTCCCGGCCCAGATGCTGCTGCTCGGTCTCGTCTTCAACGCCATCGCGGTGGTCTCCGACGGCGTCTGGGGCCTCGCCGCCTCCGCCGCCCGCGACTGGTTCGCCCGCTCGCCCCGCCGCCTGTCCGCGGTCGGCGGCACGGGTGGTCTGACGATGATCGGCCTGGGTGTCACGGTCGCGCTGACGGGCCGCAAGGACTGAGACCCCGCTCGCGGGACCGGACGGGTGACCGGGGACCGCTCACCCCTGCCTCAGCAGTCGGTTCACGGTGCGGCCGAACAGACGGAGGGACGCGGCTTTCAGGGGGCCGTCGAAGGCGGCGGGCAGCAGGCGGACGCGCAGGTGCTCGCGCCACAGGACGCGGGTGCGGCCGCCGGCGCCCGGGCGGACCTCGATCTCCGCCCAGCCGAGGACCACCCGGCCGCGTTTCTCCAGCCGGCACAGGCCGCTCTCGCCGGCGGCCGGGGGACGCCAGACCGTCACCTCCATGACGTCGTCGAAGACGAGCGGGCCGAGACCCGTGCGGGCCACGAAACGGGTGCCCTCGCGGGTCGGGGCGGGTGTGAGCACGCTGATCCGGGTCAGCGGTACCGCGCCGGCGTGGCGGGGCCAGTCCGTGAGCCGGTGCCAGGCGACGTCGGCCGGGAGCGGGGTCGTACGTTCGAGGGAGAAGGTGGGCACGGCACGATCGTAGGCACGTCCGGCACCCGTTCACCGCCCGGTCGAAGGGCGGCGGGGACGCCGTGGCTACGGCCGGTACACCTTTCCGGGCTCCGCCTTCCCGGGCGCCAGGAGCTGCGGGACCGTCACGAAGACGTAGCCGCGCGCCTTCAGCGCGTCGATGATGCCGGGCACGGCGGGCACGGTTCCGGGATAGATGTCGTGCAGCAGGATGATCCCGTCCCGGGACGACTGGTCGAGGACGCGCTTGGTGATGAGCGCCGAGTCGTCGGTCGTGTAGTCCTTGGCGGTGACGCTCCACAGCACCTCCGCCAGCCCCAGCTCCTTGCAGATCTCGTGCACGTCGGCGTCCGTACGGCCCTGCGGCGGGCGCATCAGCGTGGGCTTGTGCCCGGTGAGCCGTTCGATCGCGTCGTTGGGCCGCTTCAGTTCCTCGCGTATCTGCGCGTCGGATATGCGAGTGAGGATCTTGTGGTCCCAGGTGTGGCTCGCGACCTCGTGGCCCTCCGCCGCCATCCGCTGCACGAGCTCCGGGTACTTCTCGATGTGCCGCTTGCCGAGCAGGAAGAAGGTGGCCGGGACCTTCTTCTCCTTCAGGATGTCGAGCAGCCGCGCCGAGTTCTCGCTGGGCCCCGCGTCGAAGGTGAGCGCGATGCACTTGGCCTCGCGGCAGTCGACGGTGCCGAACCGGGCCGGCGCCCCGTGCGCCCCCTTCGCCGCCTCGGCGCGGGCGGTGCTCGGTGCCGTCGTGTCGACCTCGGCGCAGCCGGTCAGCGTGAGCGCCAGGCAGGCCGCGGCGGACGCGAGCGCCCAGCCACGCAACCCGCGGCCCGTTGCGCGCATCTTCCTGGTCGTCCCGCCCGGGCGGCTGGGGCGGGGCGCGTCGGTCGGCGTCGGGATCGTGTCGGTCGAAAGAGGCATGCCGGGACTATACACCGAGTGTATAGCTCACATGTTCGAATCTGCTTCTCTCTCTGGAGTCCCTGTCTCCGGCCCACCGCGGCGACCTCGTGCACACCAGTAGTACCGGGCGGGTACGCGGAGTAACCTCGGGACCATGACGCGCACGGGGGAGCGAGTCGTGGCATCACGCTTACGGACACCGTCCTGGATCGCCCGCATCGAGACACCGGACGGGCGCGTCCTCGGCGCGGGCGTGCTGCTCGCCCCCGAGCGGGTCCTCACCGCCGGCCATGTCGTCAGCCCCGGCCACCACTACACCGTCCGCCTGGTCGGCGTCCCCGGACTGGACGCCGTGACCGCCACCGTCCGCCCCGACGAACACGTGCCCCAGCGCGAGGACGCCTTCGGCGACCGCAGCGGCGACCTCGCCCTGCTGCGCCTGTCCGCTCCGCTGCCCGCCGAACACGCCACCCGGCTCTACCGGCTCGCGGCCCCGCACGGCCCCGTCAGCATGTACGGCTTCCCGGACGGCGACGACGGAGGGCGCTGGCACGGCGCCACCCTGGTCGCCGCCCGCGGCCGGGACAGCCAGGTGCAGCTGCGCCCGCTCACCCCCGGCGAACTCGCCGCCCCCGGCTTCAGCGGCGGAGGCGTCGTCGACCACACCACCGACCAGGTCATCGGCATCGTCCTCAGCGTGGACGACGGGCCGGGCTCCGTGTTCAGCTACATGAGCCCCACCGAGACCATCCTCCGGCACCTGCCGCAGGCCGCCGAGTGGACCGACGGCGCCGAGGCCGTCGACCCGCGGCTGCGCACCGGCGTCGCCGCCGCCGGCCGGCTCGACGTAGGGTTCGCCACCGAACTCGCCTCCTGGTTCCGCGGCGAGGGCTGCCCGGTGCTCGTCACCGTCGTCCCCGCCCGCGGCGACCGCGCCTGGACCCTGCAACGCGCCGTCACCCTGGCCGACCGCGAACTGCGCACCCACCGCAACACCAGTGCCGTCAGCCACGACCCGCCCGAGACCGTGCCGCCGGCCGGTGCCCACGACCTCGCCCTGGACGTGGGCGGCATGACGGCCGCGGAGGTCATGGACCGGATCGCCGAACGCCTCGGCATCCGCGACGACCCCCGGCCCGAACGGCTCGGCTCCCTGCGCGTCCCGCTCGCCGCCGTCCTGGTCGCCGTCGACGAGGCCGCCGAACCCGACGCCCTGCTCGTCCTGCTGGACCGGCTCGCCCGGCACGGCGCCCGGCTGCTGCTGGCGTTCCGCCGCCCGGGCGAGCGCGCCACCCGGGCCGCCGAGACCCTCGTACACCGCCCGCTGCGCGACCGCTGGGCCCGCCTGGAGAGCGAACTCGCCCGGATCACCGACGAGCTGGGGCCGGCCCTCGACGTCAGCCGGAGCCGTGTGCTGCCCGCGCCCGGCACCCGGCCGCTGCTCGACCGGGCCGAGGCCGGGGTGCGGCGCAGCCGGATGCTGCGCACCTGGATCGCCCGCAGCCCCGAGCAGGAACGCGACCCCGGGAGCGCGGACCTGCTGCGCACCTACGAGCTGGCCGCCGACCGCCGCCGCCGGCGCCTGGAGAAGGCGATCGGGCTGCTCGACGTCCGGCTGCGCCGCCGCGACGAACTCCTCGGCCGCGTCGGCGCGGAGTGGCCGCTGTGCCGGCAGCGGGCCGCCGCGCACGGCGACCGGGTCATGGCCGCCTACCGGCTCTACGAACGCGCCATGTCGGTCCTGCGGCAGACCCCGTGCGACATCGAGCGCGCCGAGGCCGCCGTCGAGCGCTTCGTACGTTTCTGCTCCACCACCGCACCCGAAGAGGAGGGCGCCTCATGACGTCGCGCGCGCGGCCCGGAGAACCTCTCGCGACCCGGCCCGGCAAGGAGCGTGCCCTGTGACCTCGTGCGTCCGGCCCGGCTGCGCGGGCCGCATCATGGGCACCGGCTACTGCGACACCTGCGGCCACCGGCACGCCGAGCCCCGTACCGCGCCGCCGGTCCGGCCCCGGTCCGGCACCGCCGGGGCCACCGGCACGGCAGGCACCGCCGAGGAAGCCGCCGGCCCGGCCGCCGTGCACGCCGTCGCCGGGCTCGGCGAACTCGACCAGCACGGACTGGTCGTGCTGCCCGAGATCCCCGAACCCGGCAAGGTGCTCGTCGACGACCCCCGCCCGCCCACCGGGGGCCGCCGCTGCAACGCGAACGGCTGCACCATGACCATCGGCGTCGGCTACGGCGGCCAGCCCGGCCTCCCGACCGGCCGCTGCCCCCGCTGCGGCACGCGCTACGACCTGCGTCCGCAGCTCAAGGAGGGCGACATCGTCGACCGCCACTACAAGGTGCTCGGCTGTCTCGCCCACGGCGGCCTCGGCTGGGTCTACCTCGCCGAGGACACCCGCGCCGACGGCTACCGGGTCGTCCTCAAGGGCCAGATGAACGTGCACGACGCCCTCGCCCGCCGCTCCGCCGTCGAGGAGCGCCGCTCCCTCACCCACCTGCACCACCCCGACATCGTCCGCTTCGTCACCTACGCCGAACACCCGGCCCTCGACGGCTCGCTCACCGGGTACCTGGTCATGGACTACATCGGCGGGCGCTCGCTCCAGCAGCTCTTCGACGACGACGAGGCCGAACGGATCTTCCACGGCCGCCCCCGGCTCGACCACGTCCTCACCTACGGCTGCAAGATCCTCGGCGCGCTGGAGTACATGCACGAACGGGGCCTGCTCCACTGCGACATGAAGCCGGCCAACGTCATCCACTTCGGCCGGGCGATCAAGGTCGTCGACCTCGGCGCCGCCCGCGCCATCGGCGACCGCGCCTCCGCCTACGTCTACACGGACGGCTTCGCCCCGCCCAAGGAGGAGATCGACCGGCGCGGCTGGCACGTCGACAGCGACCTCTACACCGTCGGCATGACCCTCCAGGCCCTGGCCCGCGGCACCGAGCCCGCCCGCGGCCTCGCGCCCGACTCCTTCCGCCGCCTCGTCGACCGCGCCACCCACAGGGCACCCGGCGCCCGGTTCCGCTCCGCGGCCGAGATGTCCCGGCAACTGTGGGAAGTGCTCCGCGAGTTCCGCTCCCTCCAGTTCGGCGAACAACTGCCGGAGAGCTCCACCCGGTTCCGTGCCTCCGGTGCCAGCCTCGACGCCGGGCTCGGCGCCATCCCCGCCCTCGCCCACTGGACCGGCCGGCCCGGCGAGCGGCCCGCCGCACTGGACGTCTCGCCGCCCCTCGCCGCCGAGGTGGCCGGCGCCCTGCCCGACCCGGTGCCCGACCCGGAGGACGGCGCCGCCCTGCTGCTGGACACCTTCCCGCCCGACGCCCCCGACCGCGTCGCCCGGCAGTGGCCCCGCGAATCCCGCCTCGGCACCCCCGAGACCGCGCTGTGGCTGTGCCGGGCCTACCTCAGGAAGGGGGAACAGCAGGCGGCGGAGAGCTGGCTCGCCGAGGCCGAGACCCAGCTCGGCGAACGCGCCGCCCACGACTGGCGCATCGCCTGGCACCACGGCGTCCTGCACCTCAGCAAGGGCGAGGTGGACCTGGCCGGTGCCCGCTTCGACGCCGTCTACGCGGCCCTGCCCGGCGAGTACGTGCCCAAGCTCGCCCTCGGCTACTGCGCCGAGCACGCCCGCGCCGACCGTCCCGGAGCGGGGCGCCCGGTCCGGGCCATGCGGTACTACGAGGCCGTCTGGAAACGGGACTCCGCGCACACCGCGGCCGCGTTCGGCCTGGCCCGCGGCCACCTGGCCGGCGGTGACCGGGACGCCGCCGTGCGCGTCCTCGACGAGGTCCCCGCCACCTCCCGGCACCACGACGCCGCCCGCATCGCCGCCGTACGCGTCCGCGCCGGCCTCCTGCACGGCGGCCCGCCCACCCCGGCCGGCCTCCGGGACGCCGCCCGGCGGCTGCCCGGACTGCGCCTGGACGGCGGCGCGGCGAGCGGCGAGTCCCGGGCCCGGCTGATCGCCGAGGTCCGCGAGAACGCCCTGCACAGCCGGCCCGTCCAGGGCCGGGAACCCGGCCTCCCGCCCGGGGACCTCTTCGGCCCCGGGGACGAGGACGGCCTGCGCACCCGGCTGGAACAGTCCTTCCGTCAGCTGGCCGCCCAGGCCCGCACCGCGGGGGAACACGGCCGGCTCCTCGACCTGGCCCACGCCGTGAGGCCGATGACCACCTTCTAGAACCCCTGGCCACCGCCCGGAACACCCGGACCGCCACGCGGAACGCTCCGGCCGCCCGCACCGACCACCTTCCAGACGTCCTGACCGCCCAGGGGAGAGGCACCGATGACCGTGTCCGAGGAGTCCGAGGTGACGCTCGAGGTCAGCCAGGAGAAGGAACTGTCCGTCGCGCCCGCCCCCGGGGGACGCCACCGGGACCGGGAGATGCACGCCATCCTGGAGATCGGGGTCAGGGGCGGGGACCGCCCGGCACACGCCGGCGCGCCCGTGTCCGGCACCGGGCCGGCGCTCGCCGAGGTGCTGATCGTCGACACCTCCCGCTCCATGCTGCACCCCGCCGCCAAGCTGCACGCCGCCAAGGACGCCACCGCCGCCGCGGTCCGGATGCTGCCCGACGGCACCGCGTTCGCCGTGCTCGCCGGCCAGTTCCACGCCACCCTGGTCCACCCCGGCCCCGGCAGCGAGGTGCTCGCCGTCGCCGATCCCGCCGAACGCGAGGCCGCCGAACGCGCCGTACGCATCCTGGACGCGGACGGGGGCACCGCCATCGGCACCTGGCTCGACCTCGCCCGGCGGCTGCTCAAGGATCACCCCGCCCCGGTCAAACACGTCCTGCTGCTCACCGACGGACGCAACGAGCACGACCACCGGGCCGCCATGGCCCTGGACACCGCCCTCGACGCCTGCGAGGGCCGGTTCGTCTGCGACGCCTGGGGCATCGGCGACGACTGGGACGCCGAACTGCTGCTGCGCATCACCCGGCGGCTGCACGGCCGCGCCCGCGCCGTCCGTGCCGAGTCCGAACTGACCGCCGCCTACGAGGGGGTGGTGGCGGGACTGCTGGGCACGGCGGTGCCCGAACTGCGGATCCGGATCACCCCCACGGCCGGCACGGTGATCCGCCAGGTGAAGCAGGTGGTGCCGAGCGAACAGGAGCTGCCTCCCGTCCCGGCCGGCCGCGGCGGGCGCGGCGTGGAGTACATCACCCGTGCCTGGGGCGACGAGGTGCGCCACTACCAGGTCGTCCTGACCGCCGACCCGAGCGGCCGGGAGACCGGCGAGGACCTCCAGCTGGCCGCCGTGGAGGTCGTCGTACCCGACTTCGTCCGGCCGGTACGGCTGCCCGAGCCGAAGCCCGTCCTGGTGCGCTGGACCGACAACCCGCGCGACGCCTCCTCCGTGCTGCATCCCGGGGTGCGCCGGCACGAGCTGTACCAGCAGGCGAGCGCCGCCGTCGTCGGCGCCTACCGGGCCTGGCTGCGCGGGGCCGACGGCCGGGACGCCGCGGACCGGGAACTGGCCCGGGCCCTCGCGCTGGCCGGCGACCTCGGCGACACCCAACTGCTCGGTGCCCTCCGGCTGATCGAGGCGGCACCGGGCACCGGCCGGGTCCGGACCGGCCTGAAGGACGTCGACTGGCAGCACCTGATCCTCTCCAGCGCCCTCGCCACCCCGCCGGACCCCTCGGCGGCCTCGTCCCCGGTCGCATCGGACGAGGCCTCGTCGCGGACGGCGGGCCCGGCCGCGGCCCGCGCCGCCGCGCGGCCGGACGGCGCCCCGCCCCCCGAGCCCCCCGCCGCCCCGCCCAGCCCCGCCCTCCCCGTCCGCCCCGACGGACTCGTGGAGTGCCCGGACTGCCACTGGCTCGGCCCCGCCGAATCCGTCTACTGCGGCGGGAAGTGCGGCCGGCTGCTGAGGGGGGTGCCCTCATGAGCACCGGCAGGGGGACGCACCCCGGAGCGGAGCACCGTCCGGGCGCCGGCACGCCCGCCGTGCCCTCCTCACCCTCCTCACCCCCCTCGTCCCCCTCGTCCGCCTTCTCCGTGCCGCACCCGCGGATGCGCCCGGCCGATCGCCGGGTACCGGGAGTGCCCCGCCTGCCCGCCCGTCTCCTCGCCAGGCTCCCCGGCACCCGCCGGCGCCCGCCGGACGGCGGCAGCACGACCGCCCGCGACCTCGCGGTCCGCCACCGGCTGCTGCTGGTGCTGTCGGCGCTGCTCACGCTGTCCCTGTTCGCGTCGTACCAGGGCGTGCACGGCGACGCGAACCCGCTGCGCACCTCCAGCGCCCCGGCCGTGCTGTCCCTCGACACCGCCCTGTACGCGCTCCACCAGGCCCAGCAGGACGCCGGCTCGCCGACCCCGACCAGCGACTTCCAGAAGCAGATCTCGGTCGCCGCGCAGAGCCTGGCGGCCGCCGCCGCGGACGACGACGTGGGCGGACCGTCGGGCCGCCAGGCCCTGCAGACCGTCGCCGGACTCATCACCGTCTACGCCGTCAAGGTCCAGCAGTCCCAACTCCAGCCCGACGGCAGCGTGTTGCGCGAGGCGTACCTCAGCTACGCCACGAGCATCCTGACGGAGAAGCGCTCGGGGATACAGGACCGGCTGAAGCGCCTGCAACGGCAGCAGCGCGCCGCCGTGCACCGGCAGACCTCGTTCGGCCCGCTGCTGTGGCTCGGCTGGAGCGTCACCCTGCTGCTGACCCTGGCCCTCGGCGCCGCCCTGCTGGAGACCCAGCTCTTCCTGCGGCACCGGTTCCGCCGCCGCTACAACCGCCAGCTCCTCGCGTCGGTCGCCCTGTCGGCGGCCGGCGTCGTCACCGCGGTGCTGTTCACCGTGTGGACCCAGGCGGGCATGACGGACACCCGGCACCTGCTCGACAGCCCGCTGCCCGGGCCGCACATCCCCGACGCGGGGCGGCACACCGCCTCGTACCTCGCGCACACCGGCTTCCGCGCCGCGGCCGCGGTGTGGATCCTGATCGGAGGCGTCCTGCTGATGGCACTGGTCGAGACGGGCCTGCGGAGGCACATCGACGACTACCGGTTCAGGCCCCGGTGAGCGCGCGCCCCGGCGGCCCGGCGACGGCCGCCCCCGGCATCCGGCCCCGCCCCTCGCGCCGCCTGGTCCGCACGGTCACGGTGGTGGCGGGCTGCCTGGTCCTCCTGGCCGCGGCCGTGGTGGTGGGGACGCGCGTCCTCGGACGGGAACCGACCGTCACCCTGCTGGCCAACTGGACCAGCGACGACGAGACGGACTTCCGGAAGGCGGTCATCGAGCCGTTCGAGCGGAAGTACCGCATCCACGTCGACTACCAGGGCAGCAACGCCGAGAGCCAGGTGCTCGGCGCCGACGTCGAAGCCGGCACCCCGCCCGACGTGGTGGTGCTCACCGGCCCCGGCGAACTCGCCGAGTACGCGCGGCAGAAGCACCTCCTGCCCCTCGAAGACCTCGTGGACACCGAGGACTTCGGGAAGTCCTGGGCCAAGCCGCTGGCGGACGGACACGTGTACTGGTTCCCGCTCAAGGCCGACCTGAAGAGCATCGTCTGGTATCCGGGCGACGTCGGTGAGCAACAGCGCGGCCAGGCGGCGCACGAACCGGCCCAGTGGTGCGTCGGCATGGGCTCCGGCGCCACCAGCGGCTGGCCCGGCACCGACTGGATCGAGGACATCCTGCTCCAGCGGTACGGCCCGGAGGTCTACGAGCAGTGGGCGCGTGGTGATCTGTCCTGGCGGTCGAAGCAGGTGAAGTACGCCTGGACCACCTGGCGCGACCTGGTCGACGCCGGCGGGGACCGGGACCTCGTCCGGCGGTCGCTGAAGACCCCGTTCGGCGACGTGTCGAAGCTGGTCACCACGGAGCCCCGGGGCTGCACCCTGGAGCACCAGGCCTCCTTCATCCGCGGCCGGCACGCCTGGCAGCTGGCCCACGGCCGCTGGTCGCCCTCCGCCCCGCTGCTCGTCGGGACGGCCGCCAACCGCGCCTGGGAGGTCTCCGGCGACCTGGTCGCCCTGCTGCACACCACCCCGGAGGCCAGGACACTGATCCGCTACCTGGCCTCCGCCGACGCCCAACGCGCCTGGGCGGCGAAGGAGTCGGGGTTCTCGGTGCACACCGACGTCGAGCCCGGCCCCGGCGACCCCGACTCCGACTGGCGCCTCCCGCTGGCCCGCACCCTCCGCGACCGGCAGGAGGCGCACTGCTTCGACGCCTCCGACGCGATGCCGCCCGCGGTGCGCGACGCGTTCGCCGAGGCGACCATCGAGTTCCTCGCCCACCGCGACCACCTGGAGACCCTGCTGCGCTCCCTGGAGACCCTCAGCAACAGCGACGGCCTGACCTGGCTGCCGTCGGTCTGCGACCGCCCGCCGGGCTGACCGCCCGGGTCAGCCCCGCCCCCAGGGCAGCGTGAGCCCCCGCCCCTGTGCCCGGCCCGCCCCGGCGGCCGGGCCGCGGGTGGCGGGGTCCAGCGGGTTGTCGCCGATCGCCGCGGCCGACGCCTCGTCGGGCCCGACCACCACGACCTCGGCCCCCCGCTCCCGCAGCTCGGCCACGGTGCGCTCCAGCGGCTGCTCGCTGGGGAACGGCTCGGTGACGCCCAGCGGCACCAGCACCAGCACCCGCTCGGCACCGGCGGCGAGGTCGGCGTTGGCGACGGACCGCACCCCGCCGTCCATGTACCGGCGCCCGCCGATGGTCACCGGCGGCCACACCCCCGGCACCGCGCAGCTCGCCGCGACGGCGTCCACCAGAAGGACGCCCGAGGTCCGGTCGAACACCCGCGGTTCACCGCTCTCCGCGTCCACCGCGACGACCTTCAGCGCCCGCTCGGGCCACGTGTGGACCGGCAGCCGCGACGCGATCACCGCGCGCCGCTCCGCCTCGGAGACCGTCCGCGCCGCGAGCGCCATCCGCCCGACCGCGCGCCGCAACTCCTCGGCCGAGGCGGCCGGTCCGGTGACGGCGCCGAGCTCCGCGGCGAACTTCTCCCGGTCCGTCCCGGCCGCGAGCTCGGCGGTCTGCGCCGCGGGATCCGCCTGCCGCGCGTACAACTCCTCCAGGTCCAGCCCGCTGCCCAACTGGGCCGCCACGGTGGACCCCGCGGAGGTCCCGACGAGCAGACCGGCCCCCGTCACGTCCCGTCCGGCATCGGCGAGCCCCGCCAACACCCCGGTGAGCCAGGCGATCCCGCCCACTCCGCCGCCACCGAGCACCAACGCCTCACGCACGCCCGCTCCTTCCGCCGACCGGTGTCCTCCAGGGACGCTACCGTGCCGTCATGACCAAGAGCAGCGGGAAGCGGAGCGGCCGGAGCGGTGCGGACGGTGCCCCGGTGATGGACGGACGTGCCCTCAACCGCGCCACCCTCGCCCGGCAGCTCCTGCTGGACCGTTCCCCGCGGTCGGTGCCGGACGCGGTGCGTCATCTCCTCGGCCTCCAGTCGCAGAACACCAGGCCCCCGTACTACGCCCTCGCCGCGCGGCTGGACGGGTTCGCGCCGCAGCGGTTGTCCGCGCTCATGGCCGGCCGGGAGGTGGCCCGGATCGTCAGCCTGCGGTCCACGATCCACACCCACACCGCCGACGACTGCCTCGCGCTGCGGCCGTTCGTCCAGCCGGCCCGCGACCGGGAGCTGCGGCACTTCCGCGCGGGGCTGGCCGGTGTCGACCTGGACCGGCTCGGCGCCGTCGCGCGGGACCTGGTGGAGGCCGGGCCGCGGACCATGGCCCAGCTGCGCGAGGCGCTCGGCGCCGTGTGGCCGGACGCCGACCCGCGGGCCCTCGCCGTCGCCGCCCGGTGCCGGCTCCCGCTCGTCCAGGTCACCCCGCGCGGGCTGTGGGAGGAGAGCGGCCAGGTCGCCCTCACCACCGTCGAGCACTGGCTGGGCCGGCCCGCCGAACCCGCCCCCGCGCCGGACGCCGTGGTCCCGCGCTACCTCGCCGCCTTCGGTCCCGCCTCCGTGCGGGACATGCAGACCTGGTCCGGGCTCACCCGCCTCGGACCGGCCTTCGAACGCCTGCGCCCCGGGCTGCTGACCTTCCGTGACCCGAACGGGGTCGAGCTCTTCGACCTTCCCGACGCCCCGCGCCCCGACCCGGCCACCCCCGCGCCGCCCCGCTTCCTGCCCGAGTTCGACAACCTCCTGCTCTCCCACGCCGACCGCACCCGCGTCGTACCGCCCGCCCACCGCGGCCGTCACTGGCGGGGCAACCAGGCCTACCGCACCCTGCTCGTGGACGGCTTCCTGGCCGGAGTGTGGAAGCTCGACGGCGACACCCTCGTCATCGAGACCTTCGAACAGCTGACCGGGGCGCAGCGGGAGGAGGTCACCGCGGAAGGGGAGCGCATGCTCGCGGTGATGCACCCGGGTACCGCGCACGACATCCGGTTCGGGGCGGTCGTGGGGTCGTGAGCGCACCCGGGGCGCGGGGGCGCCGTACGGCGGAAGGGCACCGGTGGCGCGGGCGTATGCGGACGGGAACGTTCCGGCGGGGCCGTGCCGTTCCCCCTGGGTCCGTCCTGTCAGCGACCCTGGGAGCATCGTGCCCGAGACGACGCCCGCACCCGCCACCGTCCTCCCCGCCCTCCCCGTCCCCCCGGCCCTCCCGGCCCCGAGCGCCCAGGCCGAGCGGCTGATCGAGCTGGGGGTGCACCGGCTCGCCGGGCTGGCCGCCGCCGAGCTGCGCGCCTTCGCCCGGAGCGCCGGGGTGCCCGAGGACGGAGGGGCCCTGCTCGCCGTCCACCCGGACCGGGTCCCGGCCTCCGCCCTCGCGCCGCTGCTCCGCCGCGAGGACAAGGCCGGCTTCGTGGTCACCGACATGGCCGACGTCGACCTCTTCACCCCGCTGGACACGGTCGCGCTGCCCGACGCCCCGCTCTACCTGCTCACGGGGGTCGACCGGGGCGACCGGATGGCCGGCTGGAGCCCGGACGAGGCGCTGCCCGCCCTCACCGCCGAGGCCCGCACCCCGCTGCTGCTCTCCGAGGGCATCCACTGGGTGCTCCAGCAGCCGGCCGTCCTGGAGCGCAACCACTGCTTCATGACGATCGGCTCCCGGCTGCGCAAGGCCGACGGGCGCCTGGACGCCCGTACCCCGGCGCTCTGGATCAGCAACGGCACCGGGCGCGACGGCCGCGAGCGCCGCAACGCCCCCAAGGTCGGCTGGTGCTGGGCCGGCAACCGGCACACCTGGCTGGGCTTCGCCTCCGCGACCGGCCGCCGGACGGCGTGACCCGACCTCGGCCGTGGGAACCGGCCATTGGATAGGGGGCGGTTGCGGGCCGCTCGTGGTGGCTCGCAACCGCCCCCTGGCGGTTACCCGAGGGATGCTCGGGAAATCCTCCGGGTCACGAGGTGACCTGCGCGGTCACCAGGTCCGAGAAGGTGGTCAGCCGGGTGTACACACCCGGGTAACCGGCCTCCGCGCACCCCTCGCCCCAGGAAGTGATCCCTGCCAGGACGCCCCCGATGAGCAGGGGACCGCCGCTGTCGCCCTGGCAGGTGTCTACGCCGCCGGAGGAGTATCCGGCGCACACCATGTCGGACTGGACGAAGTCCGACCCGTAGGAGGAACGGCAGCTGGAGTCGGACACGATCGGTACGGTCGCGGTCCGCAGCTGGTTGGAGGAGCTGCCGTTCTCCGAGGTGGTGCCCCAGCCGAGGATGCGGGCCGTGGTGCCGGCCGCGTACACGCTCGTCTGGGAGGAGGTGACGTACTTCGTCGCGGTGTACGGCATCGACGTCGAGAGGGTCAGTACGGCCACGTCGTCGCCGTTGGTGGCGTCCGTGTACGTCGGGTTGACCCAGATGTCGCTGACCCGGCTCACCGTGCCGTTGGTGCCGTTCAGGTACGTCCGGCCGCCCACCACCCGGACGCTGCCGGTGGTCTCGCCGACCATGCAGTGCGCGGCCGTCACCACCTTCCTGGCGGACACCAGGGTGCCGCCGCAGAACTGGTTTCCGGACGCGTCCGTGATCTGCATCATGAACGGGTACGCGGTCGTCGTGGTGGTCGTACCGCCGACGACGGGCTGGGGTGCGGCACTCGCCGTGGGGGAGGCGAGCAGCGCGGTCGCCGCCGCGGCGGCGGTGGCCACCAGGGTCGCGGCGGTCTGTCTTGCACGTGTGAGCCCGAACATGAGTCTCCTCAGTGGGGGTTGCACCGGTGGGGGGTCGCGCGGGTGTGGGTGTGTATGGGGGTCGCGGGACCGACCCCCGTATGCCCGGGCGAGCGGCACGCCCTTTACGCTAGGACCCGGAACCCTCGGCTCCCAATGAGGGAACCCCCTAGGGGGTTGGGTGAGGGAAAACCCTCGGTCCGGTTCAGTTAACAAGAGCGCTCTTCACGGCGCGCGGCGACCTGCCGCCAATCGGACGATGTCGACCCGCGATCGGATCCCCAGCTTGCGGTAGACCCGGGTCAGGGTCGCCTCCACCGTCTTCACGCTGATGAACAGCCGGGCCGCGATCTCCCGATTGGTGGCGCCCTCCATGACGAGTGCGGCGACCTGACGCTCCATCGCGGCCAGCACGCCCAGGGCGGCCGGCGCGTCGGGTGCGGCCGGTGCCGGCGACGGCTCGGGTGCGGTGCGGGACTCCTCCACCTGGCGCAGCCAGGGCACCGCCCGGCAGCGCCGGAACATCCGGGCGGCCTCGTCGTAGGCCGCGGAGGCGGGGACACCGCCGCGCAGACGGGCCAGCGCGAACGCGGCCCGCGCCTCCTCCAGGCCGTAGCCCAGCTTACCGAGCCGGTCCTGAGCGGACGTCAGCTGGGCGAGTGCGGCCTCCAGGTCGCCGTGGGCGGCCCGCACCAGCGCCTCGGACCGGTCCAGCACGGCGAGGACGCTCTCCCGGCCCAGCCGCAGGGCGTGGTCCCGGCTGACGTCGATGACGTCCTGCGCCTCGGCCGGTTCACCGGTGCGGACGAGTGCCTCGGCGAGGTCGCCCTGCCAGCGGCCCCGGGCCGGGTCGGTGATGCCGAGCCCCAGCTCCAGGCTGCGCACCCGGCGCAGCGAGCGCACGGTGCCCGCCGGGTCCCCGGCCACCAGCTGGGCGTACCCCAGGGCGCCCAGCGCCCGGGACAGGTACATCTGGTCGCCGTCCTCCTCGGCGTGGTCCACCGCCTCCCGGGCGAGCACCAGCGCCCGGCCGACATCGCCGCCGGAGGCCTCGGCGAGGGAGGTGAGCATCGCCGAGGCCGTCTCGCCTATCCCCGAGTCCCGGGCCAGCCGCAGGCTGTCGCGGGCCAGGTCGAGGGCGCGCCCGCAGTGCCCGGCGCGCAGTTCGGTCTCGGCGAGGCCCCGCAGGAAGTGCACCTCGCTCTCCACCGAGCCGCGCCGCCGGACCTCGCTCAGCAGCGCGGTGACGGTGGTGCGGGCCTCGGCCAGCTGGTCGCCCATGACCAGCCAGCGGAACCGGGCGCTGCCCGCGCCGTTGTGATGCCAGGCCACCCGGGGGTCCTGGGGTTCCCGCAGAGCCCGTTTGATGGTGCGGGGCGCCTCCGGATGACCCATCAGGGTCTCGGTCTGCGCCTGGAAGGCGAGGGCGAGCAGCTCGGTGCGCCGGTCCTGGCCCCGCGCGGCCAGTTCGGCGGCGTGCGCGGCGGCCTCCCGGGCCTCGGTGAAGTCGCCCTCCACGATCAGCGCCCGCCAGCCCAGCTGGTAGTGGACGAGGGCGAGCAGCCGGGGGTCGTCGCCGGCGTCGGCGAGGGCCTGCGGGAAGACGGCGTCGACCTCGGCCATGGTGTGGCCGGCGGTGTCGATGACGACGATCCAGGCCCGCACCCGGTCGGCCGGTACGGTCGCCCGGGCCAGCACCTCCCGGGCGATGTCCCGGGCCAGGTCGACCTCGCCGGCGGTGATGGCGTCCTCGGCGGCCGCCAGCCGGCGCTCCTCCGGACTCGGGGTGCCGTCGGCGGGCGTGTGCCGGGCGGCGAGCAGGCCCAGCTGGGCGGCGACCGAGGGTGCCCCGCGGTCCCGGGCGAGGGCGGCGGCCCCGGCGAGCCGGGCGGCGACCTCCGGGTCGGTGCCGGTGGTGGCGAGGGCCAGGTGCCGGGCCCGCTCTATCGGGTCGGAGGCGGCGGTGGACAGCGCCGCGTGCGCGGCCCGCCGTTCGTGCGCGGGGGCCTCCGCGTACAGTGCGGCGGAGATCAGCGGGTGCGCGAACCGTACGGCGGGCGCGTCGGGCTCGGTGGCCAGCAGCCCGAGTTCGGCGGCCTGGGCGCACTCGGCCTCGGCGTTGCCCCGGCCGGCCGCGTGCAGCAGCGCGAGGGTGGGGCGGGCGCCGGCGCTGGCCACCAGCAGGGTGCGGCGGGCCTCCACCGACAGCATGTCGAGGCGGCTGAGGACGAGGGCGCGCAACGAGGTCGGCACGGGCAGCGGCTCGCCGGGCCGGGGCGGGGTGGGGCTGTCGGCGAGGGCGCGGCCCAGCTCCAGCGCGAACAGCGGGTTGCCGCCGCTGGTGCGGTGGATCTCGCGGAGCGTGGAGCGGGACAGGCCGCCGTGGCCGCGGTGGCCGAGCAGCTGGGCGACCTGGGTGCGGGAGAGCGGGCCCAGCCGGACCGCGAGGGTGCCCGGCGGGCAGGCGCGCAGCTGACGGTCGTACTCCTGGCTCTCCTGCCCCTCGGTGCGGACCGCGCACAGCAGTTGCACCGGGGTGCCCTCCAGGCGGCGGGCGGCGAAGCCGAGGAGTTCGGCGCTGGCCGGGTCCAGCCACTGCAGGTCGTCGGCGACGACCAGGACCGGGCCGTCGGCGGCGAGGGCACGCAGCGCGGAGAGCACCGCGAGGCGCAGGGCGAGGCCGTCGCGCTGCAGGCTGGACTCGCCGCGCCCGGTGAGCGCCGACTCCAGGGCGGTGCGCTGGGCGGCGGGCAGCCGGGGGGAGACGTGGTCGAGGACCAGACCGAGGAGGTCGGCGAGGGCGAGGAACGGAAGGTGGGATTCGGACTCGGTGGCCGAGCAGCGCAGGACCGTGCGCGCGGTGGCGCCGTATTCCTCGGCCAATGCCCGCAGGACCGTGGATTTCCCTATTCCGGCGGGGCCGTGGAGCAGCACGCTGCCGCCCGAGGCGAGTTGCTCGCGAGCGCCGGCGAACAGCTCCTCGCGGCCGATGACCAGGTCGGGGCGGCACCTGGCAGGCTCCTGGAAGTCCCGTCGCACGGTCACCGCTCCCCTCGTGTGTCGTGTCCGGGCCAAATTCTAGGCAACGATCCTTGAAATTCGGACGGAAGCCGTGGTGAGGGAAATAACAAACGGTCAAGCAGAGGGAAATTCAAAGCGACGCCGGATGAATGGGCAGGTTTCCTTACCGCCTTCGCGCTACGGCAGCAGCCCCGCCCTGCGGGCCGCGGTCACCGCCTCCCCTCGTGTGTGCGCGCCCAGCTTCCGCATCGCCGAACGCAGGTAACCCTTCACCGTCTCCGGGCGCAGCCCCAGCCGCTCGGCCACCGCCGCGTTGGTGGCCCCCGCCGCCACCCAGGACAACACGTCCAGCTCCCGTGGCGCCAGGGTCACGCCCCCGGCTCGTGGCGGCGCGGTCAGCAGACCGCACGCGGCCAGCAGTTCGGCCCGCAGCCCCGGGTCCGCGATCCGCGGCGCGAGCGCCCGCAGCGCCGCGTGCGCTTCGCGCACCTGTTCCCACGCTCCCCCCTGCTCGGCGCCGGTCCGCTCCGGCCGGGCCGCGGCCAGCAGCCCCCCGGCCTCGTCCCGTACCACCAGGGCCTGCTCCACGTCCCGCGCCGCCGCCACCGCGGCGCCCAGCGTGCGGTCGCCGAGCGGCTGGGCCGAGCGCAGCGCACCGTACAGCACCCCCCGCACCCGGCGCCGCACCACCACCGGCACCGCGAGCACCGCGCGGATGCCCTCGGCGGCCACCGGCACGTCGTACTCGTGGCTGATCTGCCGGGAGCTGGAGTAGTCGGTCACCGCGCACGGCCGGGCCAGTGCCACCGCCTTGCCGCCGAGCCCGCTGCCGGAGGTCACCGCGAGCGAGCGCAGCGCGGCCGTGGTCGTGCCGCTCAGCTCGCTGATCCGGATCTGCGGCCGGCCGGACTCCACCAGGCCGCCGAAGGCGACGGGAAGCCCCGTCGCCCGCCGCAGCCGGGCCAGCGCGCCCCCGATCTCCACCGCCCCCACCGCGTCTGCCGTCACGAACACGCCCCTTCGGCCGCCCACACCCCCGTTCGGGGGTAGTGAGACCTGCATCACGGATTAGACGATGCCAGAGAGCCGCCCGGCAATGGTCCGGAAGAGCCGGAGTGAACCGTCAGCAAGGAGTGTGCGATGACCACGGCGACCGAGTCGTTCCGCAGGGCCCGGGACTTCCTGCTGGAGCACCGCGAGGACTACGCCACGGCCTACGAGGGCTTCCGCTGGCCCCGGCCCGGCCACTTCAACTGGGCGCTGGACTGGTTCGACGTGATCGCCGACGGCAACGACCGCACCGCGCTGCACATCGTCGAGGAGGACGGCACCGAGACCCGGCTGTCCTTCGCCGAGCTGGCCGAACGGTCCAACCGTCTCGCCCGGTGGCTGCGGGAGCGCGGAGTCGCCGCCGAGGACCGCGTCCTCGTCATGCTCGGCAACCAGGCCGAGCTGTGGGAGACCGCGCTGGCCGCGATGAAGCTGCGCGCGGTGGTCATCCCGGCCACGGTGCTGCTCGGCGCGGCCGACCTGCGCGACCGCGTGGAGCGCGGCCGGGTCAAGCACGTGATCGCGCGCGCCGAGGACACGGCGAAGTTCGCCGACGTGCCCGGCGCCTACACCCGGATCTCGGTCGGCGGTCTGCCGGAGGAGGGCTGGGAGCCGTACGAGGACGCGTACACGGCCCCCGCCGAGTTCCTCCCCGACGGCCCGACCCTGGCCGACGACCCCCTGATGCTCTACTTCACCTCCGGTACGACCGCCCGCCCCAAGCTGGTCGAGCACACCCACACCTCGTACCCGGTCGGGCACCTGGCCACCATGTACTGGATCGGCCTCAAGCCCGGCGACGTCCACCTGAACATCTCCTCGCCCGGCTGGGCCAAGCACGCCTGGTCGAACCTGTTCGCGCCGTGGAACGCGGAGGCGACCGTCTTCGTCCTCAACTACACTCGCTTCGACGCGGCCCGGCTGATGACCGAGATGGACCGGGCGGGCGTGACCACGTTCTGCGCGCCGCCGACCGTGTGGCGGATGCTCATCCAGGCCGACCTCGGGCAGCTGCGCACCCCGCCCCGCGAGATCGTGGCCGCCGGCGAGCCGCTCAACCCGGAGGTCATCGAGCAGGTCCGGCGGGCCTGGGGGGTGACCGTCCGGGACGGGTTCGGGCAGACCGAGACCGCCGTGCAGGTCTCCAACAGCCCCGGCCAGCCGCTGAAGACCGGCTCGATGGGCCGCCCCAGCCCCGGTTTCCGGGTGGAACTCCTCGACCCGGTCTCCGGCGCGCCCGGCGCCACCGAGGGCGAGATCGCGCTCGACCTCGCCGAGCGCCCGGTCGGCCTGATGACCGGCTACCACGGGGACCCCGACCGCACCGCGGAGGCCATGGCGGGCGGCTACTACCGCACCGGGGACATCGCCACCCGGGACGAGGAGGGATACCTCACCTACATCGGGCGCAGCGACGATGTGTTCAAGTCCTCGGACTACAAGGTGAGTCCGTTCGAGCTGGAGAGCGCGCTGCTGGAGCACGAGGCGGTGGCCGAGGCGGCCGTCGTGCCCGCCCCGGACGAGCTGCGGCTCTCCGTGCCCAAGGCGTACGTCGTCCTCGCCGAGGGCTGGCAGCCCGGCCCCGACACCGCGAAGGCCGTCTTCGAGCACTCGCGCGAGGTGCTCGCCCCGTACAAGCGCATCCGCCGGCTGGAGTTCGGCGCGCTGCCCAAGACCGTCTCCGGCAAGATCCGCCGGATCGAGCTGCGCGAGGCCACGGCGGCCGGCTCGCAGGACGAGTACCGCGAGGAGGACTTCCGGTGACCGCACCGCTGTCGTACACGCACGGGACGAGCCCGACCGTCCTGCTCGGCGACACCATCGGCGCCGACCTGGACCGGGCGGTGGCGGCCTGGCCGGAGCGGGAGGCCCTGGTCGACGTACCGTCGGGGCGGCGCTGGACGTACGCGGAGTTCGGCGCCGCCGTCGAGGAGCTGGCGCGGGCGCTGGCCGTGAGCGGGATCGCCAAGGGCGACCGGGTGGGCATCTGGGCGGTCAACTGCCCGGAGTGGGTCCTGGTCCAGTACGCCACCGCCCGCATCGGCGCGATCATGGTCAACATCAATCCGGCCTACCGCACCCACGAGGTCGAGTACGTCCTCAAGCAGTCGGGGGTCTCCCTGCTGGTGGCCTCTCTCAGGCACAGGACGAGCGACTACCGGGCGATGGCCGAGCAGGTGCGCGGCAACTGCCCCGAGCTGCGCGAGATCGTGTACATCGGCGACCCGGGCTGGGAGGCACTGCTCCGCCGCGCGCGGCCCGACGTGTCGTTCGAGGACCTGTCCTGCGACGACCCCGTCAACATCCAGTACACCTCCGGCACGACCGGCTTCCCGAAGGGCGCCACGCTCTCCCACCACAACATCCTGAACAACGGGTACTTCGTGGGGGAGCTGCTCGGTTACAGCGAGCAGGACCGGATCTGCGTCCCGGTGCCCTTCTACCACTGCTTCGGCATGGTGATGGGCAATCTGGCGGCCACCTCCCACGGCGCCTGCGTGGTCATCCCGGCGCCCTCCTTCGACCCGAAGGCCACGCTGGAGGCGGTGCAGCGGGAGCGGTGCACGTCCCTGTACGGCGTCCCGACCATGTTCATCGCGGAGCTGAACCTCCCGGACTTCGCCGACCACGACCTGTCCTCCCTGCGCACCGGCATCATGGCGGGCTCGCCGTGTCCGGTGGAGGTGATGAAACGGGTGGTGGCCGAGATGCACATGGAGCAGGTCTCCATCTGCTACGGCATGACGGAGACGTCCCCGGTGTCCCTGCAGACACGGATCGAGGACGACCTGGAGCACCGCACCGCCACGGTCGGCCGGGTCCTGCCCCACCTGGAGGTCAAGGTCGTCGACCCGGCCACCGGGGCCACCGTGCCGCGGGGCACGGCGGGCGAGTTGTGCACCCGCGGCTACAGCGTGATGCTCGGCTACTGGAACGAGCCGGACAGGACGGCCGAGGCGATCGACGCGGGCCGCTGGATGCACACCGGGGACCTGGCGGTGATGCGCGAGGACGGGTACGTCGAGATCGTCGGCCGGATCAAGGACATGATCATCCGGGGCGGCGAGAACATCTACCCGCGCGAGATCGAGGAGTTCCTCCACGCCCACCCGGGGATCCGGGACGTCCAGGTCGTCGGGGTGCCGCACGAGCGGTACGGCGAGGAGGTCCTGGCCTGTGTCATCCCGGGCGACCCGGCGGACCCGCCGACCCTGGAGGAGGTGCGGGAGTTCTGCGCGGGCCGGCTCGCGCACTACAAGATCCCCAGCCGGCTCCGCGTTCTCGACTCCTTCCCGATGACGGTGTCCGGAAAGGTCCGCAAGGTGGAACTGCGGGAGAAGTACGGGGTGTGAAACGGCGGCGGCCGAACATCCGCTGAAGGGAGTAGGCGGTCCCGGACCGAGCGCGCTGTCGGCGGCGTACCCGGCCCGGGACTCGTCTGCCGGGCGCGCGGGCCGGGGCGGCCGCCTCCGCGCCCGGAGCCGGGCGTGCCGGTTGCGGGCTCCCGTCAGGCGTGCCCGTCCCGGGCCCTGGAAGCCGGGTCCGGGGCGCCCGTGGTGTGCAGGGTCTCGGCGGGGCCGTTCACCGGCTGCGGGACGCCCGCGAGGTCGAGCACGAACAGCGGGACGCCGAGCGCGTCCGCGCCGGTGCGGGCGGCGCCGGTGTAGCCGGCGAGGGAGAAGTACACGCACCGCGCGGACTCGGTCATCGCCGTCAGCCACAGGCACTCCACGTCCCTCGGCCCGGCCGGCCGCACGGTGGGGTCCACCTGGGCGAGCAGCCCGCGGGCGGCGAGCCCGATGCCGTTCGGGGGCCGCTGGTCGGCACGGCGGACGTCCCCGTAGCCGAGCCAGCCCAGGTAGAGCGCGGCGGTCGTGACGGCGTCGCGGGCGGTGCGGACGGGGCGGGGCCGGAAGGGCGGCCGCCGCCGCTCGGTTTCCCGGGTGCCGTCGGCGTCGGCCGCGCCCGGCTCCGGTGCCGCCGGGCCCTCGGCCACCGGAACGCGCAGGACCGTGCCGCACGGGCAGCCCAGTTCCGGGCGGGGCCAGTGGTTGCCGCGTCCGCAGGCGGCGCACGGCACGGTGAGCCACTCGTCGTCCCAGGCGCGGTGCGGCGCCACGGCCGGCTCGGCCGCCGGATCCAGTCGTGGCGCGGTCGGCGCTCCGCACGCGCACGGATAGGCCGGCGCGGTGTAGAGGTGCGTGCGCCGGCAGACCGGACAGCGCACCGGAACGCTCTCGGGCATGGCCCACCCCCAGGCGTCGCGTAGGCGTCGCGCCCATGGTCCTCCTCTCCGGCCGCTCCTGTCCGGCGCTTTCCGCTGTCCGGACCACTCTTGACGACCTTGCCCCTCCCACTTACATTGCTTCCAGATAGCAGAAATCAATTTCCGCAATGTGAAAACGTTGCGGAAAAGATTGCGGAAGATGTTGGTGCTCACCGCGGGGCGCGACGGGAGTACGCATCCGACAGCCGAAGCAGGAGTACTCGATGGCTCGTATGACCGCTGCCCGCGCGGCAGTTGAGATCCTCAAGCGCGAGGGCGTCACCGACGCCTTCGGTGTGCCGGGCGCGGCGATCAACCCGTTCTACAAGGCACTCAAGGAGGGTGGCGGCGTCAACCACACCCTCGCCCGCCACGTCGAGGGTGCCTCGCACATGGCCGAGGGCTACACCCGGACCAAGCCGGGCAACATCGGTGTCTGCATCGGCACCTCCGGTCCGGCCGGCACCGACATGATCACCGGCCTGTACTCCGCCATCGGCGACTCCGTCCCGATCCTGTGCATCACCGGTCAGGCCCCCACGAGCGTCATCCACAAGGAGGACTTCCAGGCCGTCGACATCGCCTCGATCGCCGGGCCGGTCACGAAGATGGCGGTCACCGTCCTGGAGGCCGCGCAGGTGCCCGGCGTGTTCCAGCAGGCGTTCCACCTGATGCGCTCCGGCCGGCCCGGCCCGGTCCTGATCGACCTGCCGATCGACGTGCAGCTCACCGAGATCGAGTTCGACCCGGAGACCTACGAGCCGCTCCCGGTCTACAAGCCGGCCGCGACCCGCGCGCAGATCGAGAAGGCGCTCTCCTTCCTGCTCGCCGCCGAACGCCCGGTCATCGTCGCCGGCGGCGGCGTCATCGGCGCCGACGCCTCCGACCTGCTGGTGGAGTTCGCTGAGCTGACCCAGACCCCGGTCGTCCCGACCCTGATGGGCTGGGGCGCGCTCCCCGACGACCACGAGCTGAACGCCGGCATGGTCGGCGTCCAGACCTCGCACCGGTACGGCAACGCCAACTTCCTGGAGTCGGACGTCGTCCTCGGCATCGGCAACCGCTGGGCCAACCGCCACACCGGCTACAAGCTCGACGTCTACCGGGGCGAGCGCAAGTTCGTCCACGTCGACATCGAGCCCACCCAGATCGGCAAGATCTTCCCGCCGGACTACGGGGTCGTCTCCGACGCCAAGGCCGCGCTGGAGCTGTTCGTCGAGGTCGCGAAGGAACTGAAGGCCGCCGGCAAGCTCCCCGACCGCTCCGGCTGGGTCGCCTCGACGCAGGAGCGCAAGGCGACCCTGCTGCGCCGTACGCACTTCGACAACGTGCCCATGAAGCCGCAGCGCGTGTACGAGGAGATGAACAAGGCCTTCGGTCCGGACACCCGGTACGTCACCACGATCGGCCTCTCCCAGATCGCCGGCGCGCAGATGCTGCACGTCTACAAGCCCCGCCACTGGATCAACTGCGGTCAGGCCGGCCCGCTCGGCTGGACCATCCCGGCCGCGATCGGCGTCGCCAAGGCCGACCCGGACGCCCCGGTCGTCGCGCTCTCCGGCGACTACGACTTCCAGTTCCTGATCGAGGAGCTCGCGGTCGCCGCCCAGCACCGGATCCCCTACGTCCACGTGCTGGTGAACAACGCCTACCTGGGACTCATCCGCCAGGCGCAGATCGGTCTGGACATCAACTTCCAGGTCAACCTGGAGTTCGAGAACATCAACAGCCCCGAGCTGGGCGTCTACGGCGTGGACCACGTCAAGGTCGCCGAGGGCCTCGGCTGCAAGGCGATCCGGGTCACCGAGCCGGACCAGCTGGGCGCCGCGTTCGAGCAGGCGAAGAAGCTGGCCGCCGAGTACCGGGTGCCGGTCGTCGTGGAGGCGATCCTGGAGCGCATCACCAACATCTCGATGAGCCGCACGATGGACATTAGCGACATCAGCGAATTCGAGGACCTGGCCACCGAGCCCGGCCACGCGCCGACGTCGATCAAGCCGCTGAAGGTCTGACACGTCCGGCACACACGAGGGGCGGCCCGTCCAGGGGAGACGGGCCGCCCCTTCGCCGTACCCGCCCGCCGACGCCTGGCGGGGCGTCGGCGGGAAGCTCGGTCGACGCCGCCGCTCCCGTAGCTGCCGCCCCCGTGGTCGTGACCGCCGTGCCCGGACCGCCGTGGTCGTGGCCACCGCGCGTGCCGCCCCCCGGGTCGTCGCCGTCCCGGTCGCCCGGTCGCCGTACGGCTCCTCGTCACCGGCGACGCGGCGCAGGCCGGTGCCCCGGGCGAACCCGGCCTGTCAGCCCGGCCTCGCGGGCGAACCGCGGCACGAGCACAGTCGGGGGCCGCTCGCCGTACGGCGCCACCGCGTCACCGCGAGCAGCACCTCCGCCTCCGGCAGCCCGTCGGGCCTCCGGCAGCGGACGGCGCTCGCGCAGCTCCGCCGCAGACGGCGGGCGGCACGGCGGCGGCACCACAGCAGTGCGTCCGCCGCGAGTGCGCCCCGCATCCGGGCCAGGGCCGGCCGCACCGCCGCGCGGCCGGGCAGCTCCCGCGCTCCGGCGGGCCGGTGCAGACCGGCTACTACGGCGGATGCCGGAAGGCGCCTGCGCCGCCCGCCCCGGTCCTGCGCAGCGTGCCCGGCCGGCCGGCCTCGACCGCGCCGCGCGGGCACGGAGCGAGGACGGCCCACGGGACACCCCCCCCGAGCGGGGCCCGCCGCCCCCGTGCCGACGGGCCCCTGTGCCTGAATGTGCCCTGTCGCGGGGGTGGTTGGAACCTCCGCCGCGGTCTTCAGAGGTTCATTTGAGGGTTGCGCACCTGGCCTACGGCCCTTGCCGTACGCGCCGCCGTCACAGCTCGTGCTCCGACAGCCCCGGCCAGTCGTCCGGGCCGCCGCCCTGCCATTCGATCAGGTCGCTCTCCTCCACCTCGATCCGGTCCAGGTCGGCCAGCCGCAGGATCTCCACGACGTCGTCCAGGTGCGAGGCGATCCCCAGCATCACGTCCCCCTCGGTCACCCGCCGGGAACCGTCCAGAGCCGGGGCATGCACCACGATGTGCGGAAAGTGAGTCGGATTCGCCATGCCTTCAGCCTGCGGCGCGAGCGGTGCGGACGCACGCCGGGCCGGTCCCGTGCCGCGCCGAACGCACGAGAGCGCCCCCTGGAGCAGGGGGCGCTCTCGGCACCGTGTGGTTGCCGTCCGACGGCGCGAGGCCGGGCGCGACAGGTCGTTCGCGCCGCCGGACGGGGTGGGCGGGCCCCGGAAAGGGGGCTGGGTGGGACCGCGGTGGCTGCGACGGAGCCGGGAGCCCTTCCCTCTGGTCGAGAAGGGGACCCGGTCCTTCACCACCGCACTGGCTCGCAGGCCGCCGCGGTCCTCGCCCTGCCCGCGCCCTCCGCCCGCGGCCACCCCTCATCCGGGCCGCCGGGCGTACTGCGCGGGCCGCGTGCGGGACCAAGACCTCCCGTCAGGTCCCGTACGCTGCTCGTGTTCCTGGTGCTCAGTCCTCGCGCAGGGCGCGGACCGCCTCCTCCACGCGCTTGCCGTACTCGGGGTCGGCGGCGTGGAAGTGGGCCAGGTTCTTCTCGATCACGTCGTCGCGGGAGACCTGCGAGAGGCCGCCGGCGATGTTCGCGATCAGGCGGGACTTCTCCTCCTCCGACATCAGCCGGTACAGCTCGCCGGCCTGGAAGAAGTCGTCGTCCTTGGTGTGGAGCGGGGCCTCGTGGGTGCCCGTGTGGCCGTTCACCGCGAGCGGGGCCGACAGCGGGCGGCCGGTCTCGGCCGGGCCGTCGTAGGAGTTCGGCTCGTAGTTCTTGGCGTGGCGGCCCTGGGCGTTGGTGGCCATGAATCCGTCGCGGCCGTAGTTCTGCACGGTCGTCGCCTTCGGGGCGTTGACCGGCAACTGGGTGTGGTTGACGCCGAGGCGGTAGCGGTGGGCGTCGGCGTAGGCGAACAGGCGGCCCTGGAGCATCTTGTCCGGGGACGGGCCGATGCCGGGCACGAAGTTGTTCGGGGAGAACGCGGCCTGCTCGACCTCGGCGAACACGTTGTCCGGGTTGCGGTCCAGGACCAGGCGGCCCACGCGCTGCAGCGGGTAGTCCCGGTGCGGCCAGACCTTGGTCAGGTCGAACGGGTTGAAGCGGTACTCGGCCGCCTCGGCCGCCGGCATGATCTGGACGTAGAGGGTCCAGGACGGGTGGACGCCCCGCTCGATGGCCTGCAGGAGGTCCGTCTGGTGGGAGTTGGGGTCCTTGCCCGCCAGCTCCTGCGCCTGCTCGGTGGACAGGCAGCGGATGCCCTGGTTCGTCTTGAAGTGGTACTTGACGTAGAAGGCCTCGCCCTGGTCGTTCGTCCACTGGTAGGTGTGCGAGCCGAAGCCGTTCATGTGCCGGTACGACGCCGGGATGCCGCGGTCGCCCATCAGCCAGGTGATCTGGTGCGTGGCCTCGGGGGAGTGCGCCCAGAAGTCCCAGACGTTGTCCGGCTCCTGCTTGCCGGTGAACGGGTCCCGCTTCTGCGAGTGGATGAAGTCGGGGAACTTGATCGGGTCCTTGATGAAGAACACCGGGGTGTTGTTGCCGACGAGGTCGTAGTTGCCCTCCTCGGTGTAGAACTTCACCGCGAAGCCGCGGGGGTCACGGACCGCGTCGGCGCCGCCGAGGGAGTCGGCGACCGTGGAGAAGCGCAGGAAGACCTCGGTGCGCTTGCCGATCTCGCCGAGGAAGGCGGCGTGGGTGTAGCCGGTGACGTCGTCCGTCACCTCGAAGTGGCCGTACGCGCCGGAGCCACGGGCGTGCACCACACGCTCCGGGATCCGCTCGCGGTTGAAGCGCGCGAGCTTCTCCAGGAGGTGCTGGTCCTGGATCAGGAGCGGGCCGCCGACGCCGGCGGAGGCGGAATTCTGGTTGTCGGCGACCGGGGCGCCGGACTCTGTGGTGAGCACGCGCTGCGACATCGTGGACCTTCCGTGCGGGTGTCAGCGGAAACCTGTTTCCGCTTCGTGGAGCCTAGAAGTGGGGCAACTGGGCGTCAACAGTTTGTTGAAGAGAAATCAACGATGTGTTGAAGGCGATTCCGGGCCGCGGCGCCGCCTGGGCGCGACAGGACAGGTGTCAGCGGCGCCGCGGCCCGGAAGTCTGGGGGAGGGCGGTCAGACCTGGGCGCCGGAGAGGCGCTCCACCGCCCGCAGCAGCGCCGAGTGGTCCAGGCCGCCGTCGCCCTGGGCGCGCAGCGAGGCGACCAGCTGGGCGACCACGGCACCGACCGGGAGGGCGGCGCCGACGTTGCGGGCGGCGTCGGTGACGATGCCCATGTCCTTGTGGTGCAGGTCGATGCGGAAGCCCGGCTTGAAGTCGCGGTTCAGGAAGTTGTCCTTCTTGCGCGTCAGCACGGTGGAGCCCGCGAGGCCGCCGCCCAGGACGTCCAGCGCGGCCGCCAGGTCCACGCCCGACTTCTCCAGGAAGACCACGGCCTCGGCGCACGCCTGGATGTTCACGGCGACGATCAGCTGGTTGGCGGCCTTCACGGTCTGACCGGAGCCGTGCGGACCGCACAGCACGATCGTCTTGCCGAGCGCCTCGAAGATCGGCTTGGCCTGGTCGAAGTCGGCCTGCTCACCGCCGACCATGATCGACAGTACGGCCTCGACGGCACCGGCCTCGCCGCCGGACACCGGGGCGTCCAGCACGCGGACGCCCTTGTCCCGGGCGGCCTCGGCCAGGTCGACGGAGGTCTGCGGGGTGATCGAGGACATGTCGATCAGCAGGGCGCCCTGCTTCGCGTTCTCCAGGATGCCGTCCGGGCCGTAGGCGATGGCCTCGACCTGCGGGGAGGCGGGGACCATGGTGATCACCACGTCGGCGTCCCGCACGGCCTCGGCGATCGAGGCGGCGGCCGTACCGCCGGCGGCGGCCAGCCGGTCCAGCTTCTCCTGCTCCAGCGTGAAACCGGTGACCTGGTAACCCGCCTTGATCAGGTTCTCGGACATGGGGGAGCCCATGATGCCGAGGCCGATCCAGGCGATCTTGGGAAGACTCATCGGGGGTGCCTTTCTCAGTACAGGATGATCAGCGGGCCGCGCGGGCCTCGGCGGGCAGCCAGTCGAAGGCCTCGGCGCTCGGGCGGTCGCCGGGCTTGTACTCCAGGCCGACCCACCCGTCGTAACCGGCCTTGCGGAGCTGGTCGAGCAGCTCCTCCAGCGGGAGCGAGCCCGTGCCGGGGGCACCGCGGCCGGGGTTGTCGGCGATCTGGACGTGGCCGGTCTTCGCCGCGTACCGCTCGACGACCGAGGGCAGGTCCTCGCCGTTCATGGACAGGTGGTAGAGGTCCATGAGGAACTTGGCGTTGCCGAGTCCCGTCGCCGCGTTCACCTTGTCGACGACCCCGATCGCGGCCGGCGCCGACACCAGCGGGTACAGCGGCGACTCGGGCCGGTTGAGGGCCTCGATCAGGAGGACCGCGCCGATCCGGTCGGCCGCACGGGCCGCGAGGACCAGGTTCTCCAGGGCGAGCGCGTCCTGCTCGGCCGGGTCCGTGCCGTCCACGCGGTTGCCGTAGAGCGCGTTGAGCGCCGTGCAGCCGAGCGAGGCCGCGAAGTCCGCGGCGACGTCGATGTTGGCGCGGAAGCGCTCCGACTCCTCGCCGGGGACCGAGAGGGCACCGCGGTCGGGGCCGGGCAGCCGCCCTGCGTAGAAGTTCAGGCCCGTGAGCCGGACTCCGGCGTCCTCGACGGCCTTCTTCAGGGCGTCCAGTTCGGACTGGGCGGGGGTGGGCGAGTCGATCCAGGGCCACCACAGCTCGACCGCGGAGAAGCCCGCCGCGGCGGCGGCCGCGGGGCGCTCCAGGAGCGGGAGTTCCGTGAAGAGGATCGACAGGTTGACGTTGAAGCGCTGGTCTGCAAATCCCATTCGGGTCGCGCTCCCTTCCGTGTCATTATTCCGTATTACGGAAGTTCGTTTCTGCGTAATGGAAGATTGCCGCCGTGTGTCGCCGCTTGTCAAGGGGGGTCCGCCACCGGCCGCCCCAAAGGCCCTGCCGGGCGTTAGGTTGAGCGCGTGCGATTGAGAGTGGAGTTCACGACCGAACCCTTCGACCTGGACGAGGCGCCCGCGCACGCCCTGGTGGCGCGGGAGGTCATCGAGGAGGCCGAGCTGGACGCCGTCGACGTCGGCCCCTTCGGCAACACGGCCGAGGGCGGTGCCGACCGTGTGCTGTCCGCGGTGGGCGCGCTGCTGCGCAAGACCCTGGAGGCCGGTGCCACGCGGGTCTCGCTCCAGGTCAACGTGATCGACGACGGGATCGGGGAGGGCGATAGGTGACCGGGGAAGAGCCCTTCATCGCGGCCGTGAAGCCGCTGGTCGACGCGATGGGCGCGGCACTGCTGCCGCCCGACGAGGCCGGCCCCGAGGACGTCGTCCTCGCCTGGGAGGGCGTCGACGTCGTCGCCGTGCGCCTGCCCCAGCTCGCCGACTCCCTCGACCACATCCTCGCCGCCATGGAGCGCAGGCAGGGCCGGCCGCTGGCCGACCTGGACCGCAAGGCCAAGCAGGAACTCGTGCGCAGCCTGGAGGCGCGCGGCGCGTTCGCCGTGCGGCACGGCGTGGAGACCGTGGCGAGCGCGCTCGGCGTCAGCCGCTTCACGGTCTACAACTACCTCAACCGGGAGAAGGGGGCGTAGCGCTCGGCGCGGGGTGCGGCGTCCGGGGCGCCGTGGCTGTCGTCGCGCGTCCGCTGTGCCGACGCGGCTGGTCACGCGGTTCGCCGCGTCATCGCGGGGCACTCTGCTTGTTACGCGGAATTTTCAACAAAGTGTTGACGTGATGTTTCCGAGGGCGTTAGCTATCGGCAGCCCGTTCAGCACGACGGCCCATCGCGGCCACGGAGGCTCCCGTGACGTCGACTTCCACGCCCCCGGGCCTGGCCCGGTTCAACGATCTCGGGGAGAGCGCGGCCCTCGCCGCCCTCCACGAGGCGTGCGCCTCCACCGAGTGGGCCCGGCGGCTGCTCGCCGGCCGCCCGTACGCCACCGTGGAGGATTTGTACACCGCCAGCGACGCCGCCATGGCCGAGCTGACCACCGCGGACCTCCAGGAGGCGATGGCCGGCCATCCGCCGATCGGGCGCCCCAAGACCGGCGACCCGACCTCCGCCCGCGAACAGCGCGGCATGGCCGGAGCCTCCGAGGAACTCAAGGCCGAGATGCTCGAACTCAACCTGGCCTACCAGGAGAAGTTCGGCCATGTCTTCCTCATCTGCGCCACCGGCCGGACCGGCGAGCAGATGCGGGACGCGGTCAAGGAGCGGATCGGGAACGCGCCGGAGCAGGAGCGGGAGATCGTCCGCACCGAGCTGGGCAAGATCAACCGCATCCGACTGGCCCGACTCGTCGAAGAGGACGCCTGACACCATGAGCACCAGCACCACCGCCTCCGTGTCCACGCACATCCTGGACACCTCGATCGGCCGCCCCGCCGAGGGCGTCGCCGTCCACCTCTCCGCCCGGCGCGGCAGCTCCGCCGACTACGGGCAAGGAGGGGACTGGCAGGCGCTCGGCGGCTCCGCGACCGACGCCGACGGCCGGTGCAAGGACCTGCCGGCGCTGCCGGAGGGGACCACCCACGTACGGCTCGACTTCGCCGTCGAGCCGTACTTCGAAGGACAAACTGCGAAGAAGCAAGCCGATGCGCAGCAGGACGCCCCCGCGACTCGGGACAGCGGTGCGTCGCCCGTGTTCTTCCCGGAGGTGGCGATCACGTTCGCCGTCGTACCGGGCGAGCACTACCACGTGCCGCTGCTGCTCAACCCGTTCGGCTACTCCGTTTACCGAGGGAGCTAGCTAAATGACCGTCAATTCCCGCCCTGCCCGCCCGGTCATCCTGGGACAGAACCAGTACGGCAAGGCCGAGAACCGAGTCGTCAAGATCACGCGGGACGGCGCCACCCACCACATCAAGGACCTCAACGTCTCCGTCGCGCTGAGCGGCGACATGGAGGAGGTCCACTACTCCGGCTCCAACGCCAACGTCCTGCCGACCGACACCACCAAGAACACGGTGTTCGCGTTCGCCAAGGAGTACGGCATCGAGTCCGCCGAGCAGTTCGGCATCCACCTCGCCCGGCACTTCGTCACCAGCCAGGAGCCGATCCACCAGGCGCGCATCCGGATCGAGGAGTACTCCTGGGAGCGGATCGAGACCTCCGACGCCAACAGCAGGTTCATCGGCGCCGACGAGGTCAAGCACTCCTTCGTCCGCAAGGGCCAGGAGACCCGCCTCACCCAGATCACCTACGACGGCGAGAAGTGGGAGGTCGTCTCCGGCCTGAAGGACCTGGTCGTGATGAACTCGACCAACTCCGAGTTCTGGGGCTACGTCAAGGACAAGTACACCACCCTCCAGGAGGCGTACGACCGCATCCTGGCCACCCAGGTCTCCGGCCGCTGGCGGTTCAACTGGACCGACGACGAGCAGAAGATGCCCAACTGGGAGAAGTCCTACGAGCAGACCAGGAAGCACATGCTCCAGGCCTTCGCCGAGACCTACTCCCTCTCGCTGCAGCAGACGCTGTACCAGATGGGCGCGCGCATCATCAACAACCGCGGCGAGATCGACGAGGTCCGCTTCTCGCTGCCGAACAAGCACCACTTCCTGGTGGACCTGGAGCCGTTCGGTCTCAAGAACGACAACGAGGTCTACTTCGCCGCCGACCGCCCCTACGGCCTCATCGAGGCCACGATCCTGCGGGACGGCTGTGAGGCCCGTATCCCGGTCGACATGACCAACCTCTGACGCGGGACGCGCGCCCCCCGGCCCCGCCACCCGGGCCGGGGGCGCGCGACACCGGAGGGAACGAAATGGCACAGCCTGCGAAGGGGCCCGACACAGCCCCCTGTTCCACCCCGCCGGAGCACACCGAGGACGCCGTCACGTCCGTGCACCCGGTGGACGAGAAGCTCCACCTCTCGCGGCTCGTCCCCGCCGCGCTCCAGCACATCGCCGCGATGTACGCGGGCGTTGTCACTCCTCCGCTCATCATCGGCCAGGCCTGCGGACTCGACATCGCGGCCCGCACCCGGCTCATCGCCGCGAGCCTGCTCATCGCGGGCGTCGCGACCGTTCTGCAGACCATCGGCGTCAAGGGCCTCGTCGGCAACCGGCTGCCCTTCGTCAACGCCGCCTCCTCCGCCGGCATCGCACCGATCCTCGCGATCGCCGAGACCAACGGCCGGGGCCACCAACTCCCCGCGATCTACGGCGCGGTGATGGTCGCCGGAGTCTTCTGCCTGGCCCTCGGCCCCTTCTTCGGCCGGCTGCTGCGCTTCTTCCCGCCCCTGGTCACCGGCGTCGTCATCACCCTGATCGGCGTCACCCTGATGCCCGTCCCGGTCGGCTGGGCACAGGGCGGCGACACGACCGCCGCCGACTTCGGCGCCATGCGGCACCTCGCGCTCGCCGGGTTCACCCTCGCCGTCATCCTGCTGGTCCAGCGCTTCGGCAAGGGCTTCGTCAGGCAGATCGCCCTGCTGTTCGGACTGCTCGTCGGCACCCTCGCCGCGATCCCCTTCGGCATGGCCGACTTCAGCGGCCTGAGGTCCGCGCCCGTCGCCGCGCTGCCCACCCCGTTCGCCTTCGGCGCACCCGAGTTCCAGCCCGCGGCCATCCTCTCGCTGTGCATCGTGATGCTGGTGCTGATGACCGAGTCCAGCGCCGGCATGCTCGCCCTCGGCGAGATCTGCGGCCGCAGCGCCGACGCCCGGACCATCACCCGGGGCCTGCGCACCGACGGCATCGCCACCCTGGTCGGTCCCGTCTTCGGCGGCTTCCCCACCTCCGCCTTCGCCCAGAACGTCGGCGTCGTCTCCCTCACCCGGGTGCGCAGCCGGTACGTCGTCGCCGTCGCCGGTGCCACCCTGCTGGTCCTCGGTGCCTTCCCGGTCCTCGGCGCGGTCGTCTCCCTGGTCCCCATGCCGGTCCTCGGCGGCGCGGGCATCGTCCTCTTCGGCTCCATCGCCGTCAGCGGCATCCGTACACTGTCCGAGGCGGGCCTGGACGACAGCTCCAACATCATCCTGGTGGCCGTGGCGCTCGGTGCCGGCATCATCCCGCTGGCCGCTCCGACCTTCTACGCCGGCTTCCCGGCCTGGGCGCAGACCGTGCTCGGCTCCGGCATCAGCGCGGGCGCGCTCGTCGCGGTCCTGCTGAACCTGTTCTTCCACCATCTCGGCACCCGGAGCGGCCAACCGGCTCCGGCACTCAAATCCTCCTAGGGTCCTGCCGTGCCCTCCCCGTGGACACCCCCCGTCCACGGGCCGCCACTGAAAGACAAGGAAGCACCATGGCGCCATCGGCAGCCGAGCGCATCGTCATCGAGAACTGTGCCATCGCCACGGTGGACGCGGGCGACACGGAGTACGCCTGCGGACACCTCGTCCTCGCCGGCAACCGCATCGAGTCGGTCGGCGCCGGCAAGGCACCCGAGGGCCTGGAGAACGTGGTGCGCCGGATCGACGCGAGCGGCCATCTGGCCACGCCCGGTCTGGTCAACACCCACCACCACTTCTACCAGTGGATCACCCGCGGCCTGGCCACCGACCACAACCTGTTCAACTGGCTGGTCGCGCTCTACCCCACCTGGGCGCGCATCGACGAGCAGATGACGTACGCCGCCGCGCAGGGGTCCCTCGCCATGATGGCCCGCGGCGGCGTCACCACCGCCATGGACCACCACTACGTCTACCCGCACGGCTCCGGCGACCTGTCCGGCTCCATCATCCGGGCCGCCGCCGAGACGGGCGTGCGCTTCACGCTGGCCCGCGGCTCGATGGACCGCAGCGAGAAGGACGGCGGCCTGCCCCCGGACTTCGCCGTCGAGACGCTGGACGGCGCCCTCGCCGCCACCGAGGAGACGGTCCGCAGGCACCACGACGCCTCCTTCGACGCGATGACCCAGGTGGCGGTCGCGCCCTGCTCGCCGTTCTCCGTCTCCACCGAACTCATGCGCCAGGGCGCCGAGCTGGCCCGCCGCCTCGGCGTACGGCTGCACACCCACGGCTCGGAGACGGTGGAGGAGGAGAAGTTCTGCCACGAGCTGTTCGGCATGGGCCCGACCGACTACTTCGAGTCCACCGGCTGGCTCGGTGAGGACGTGTGGATGGCGCACTGCGTCCACATGAACGACTCCGACATCGCCGCCTTCGCCCGCACGAAGACCGGTGTCGCCCACTGCCCGTCCTCCAACGCCCGCCTCGCCGCCGGCATCGCCCGCGTCCCCGACATGCTGCGGTCGGGCGTCCCGGTCGGCCTCGGCGTCGACGGCACCGCCTCCAACGAGTCCGGTGAACTCCACACCGAGCTGCGCAACGCCCTGCTGATCAACCGCCTGGGCGCCCACCGCGAGGCCGCCCTGAACGCCCGCCAGGCGCTCAGGCTCGGCACCCACGGCGGCGCCCGCGTCCTCGGCCGGGCGGAGCAGATCGGCTCGCTGGAGCCCGGCAAGCTCGCCGACCTGGTGCTGTGGAGGATGGACACCCTCGCCCACGCCTCCATCGCCGACCCGGTGACCGCGCTGGTCTTCGGCGCGGCGGCCCCGGTCACCGCGTCCTTCGTGGACGGCCGGCAGATCGTGGAGAACGGCCGCCTGCTCACCGTCGACGAGGACGCCGTGGCCGCCTCCACCCGCGCGGAGGCCCAGCGCCTGGCCCGGATCGCCGCACAGGCCTGACCCCGGGCCGCACAGACTCCGGCCGGGAGGGACGGCTCCCGGCCGGGGCCGTGGATCCGAGCGGGATCCACGGCACGCCGTCTCCGGGTCGCGTGTGGACGCACGCGCCCCGGAGACGGTCACCCCCACACCGTCCGCTCAACCGCTCAACCGCTCAGCCGCCACCCCCCCCGACGGTCCCTCCCCATAGCGCCCGGCAAGCCCCCGGCTTCGCCCGAGCAGGGAGGTGCCCCATGCCCACACGCACCACCTCCATGAAACCCACGTCCCAGACGACGTGTTACCCGTCCGGAGGACCCGCCGTGGCCGCCCATCCCGTAGACGAGAAACTCCCCGCCCTGAAAATGGCGACCAGCGGCCTGCAGCACGTGGCCGCCATGTACGCAGGAGTCGTCGCCCCACCCCTGATCGTCGGCGCGGCCATCGGCCTGAGCGCGACCGACCTGACCTTCCTCACCGGTGCCTGCCTGTTCACCGCGGGCCTCGCCACCTTCCTCCAGACGCTCGGCCTCTGGAAGATCGGCGCCCGCCTGCCCTTCGTCAACGGCGTCACCTTCGCCGGTGTCGCCCCCATGACCGCGATCGTCGCCTCCACCGAGGACAAGTCCGACGCCCTGCCGGTCATCTTCGGCGCGGTCATCGTCGCCGGCCTCCTCGGTTTCCTCGCCGCCCCGGTCTTCTGCAAGGCGGTGCGCTTCTTCCCGCCCGTCGTCACCGGCTCGGTCATCACACTGATCGGCGTGTCCCTCCTGCCGGTCGCGTTCGGCTGGGCGCAGGGCCCCGACCCCCGGGCGGACGACTACGGTTCCACCACCTACCTCACCCTCGCCGGCGTCACCCTGCTGATCGTCCTGCTGCTGCGCCGCTTCACCCGGGGCTTCGTCAAGCAGATCGCCGTCCTGCTCGGTCTGATCGCGGGCACGCTCGTCGCGATACCGTTCGGCGTCACGGACTTCGGTCCCGTCGGCGAGGCCGACGTCGTGGGCTTCCCGACCCCGTTCCACTTCGGCGCCCCCCAGTTCCAGCTCGCCGCGATCCTCTCCCTGTGCGTGGTGATGGTGGTGTCGATGACCGAGTCGACCGCCGACATGCTGGCGCTCGGCGAGATCGTGGAGCGCCCGGCGGACGAGCGGACCATCGCCGCCGGCCTGCGCGCCGACACCCTGGGCTCGGCGATCAGCCCGCTGTTCAACGGCTTCATGTGCAGTGCCTTCGCGCAGAACATCGGTCTGGTCGCGATGACGAGGGTCCGCAGCCGCTATGTCGTCGCGACCGGCGGCGGCTTCCTGGTCCTGATGGGCCTGTGCCCGATGGCGGCCTCGCTCATCGCCGTCGTACCCCGCCCGGTCCTCGGCGGCGCCGGTGTCGTGCTGTTCGGCTCGGTCGCCGCGAGCGGCATCCAGACGCTGGTCCGGGCCGGCCTCGACAAGGACAACAACGTCCTGATCGTCGCCGTGTCCCTCGCGGTCGGCATCATCCCGATCACCGCGCCGGAGTTCTACCACGCGTTCCCCGAGACCGCGAAGATCGTCCTGGACTCGGGGATCTCCACGGGCTGCGTCACAGCCGTGGTGCTCAACCTCCTCTTCAACCACCTCGGCAGGGGACGCGAGGCCCAGGACGTCACCCATCCGATGGAGTCGGGGGAGGAGATCGCCGCGGTGCACTGAGAGCGGCGGTCAGGACGTGACCGGCTCAGCCGGCCGGGGGAGACGGGGGCACCGTCACCCCCGGCCACCGCATGAGGTGGGCGAACAGCTCGGCCTGTTCGATCGCGTCGTCCAGCGCGTGGTGCGTGTGCCGGCGCCGGGACAGCAGCTCACGCGGCATGGTGCCCTTCGCCACCGACCGCAGCGGAAGCCCGGCCTTCGTCGCGTACAGCGTCTTCATGTCCAGACAGCCCGAGTGCCCGAAGGGGCTGGAGCCGGTGAAGCGGATCAGGTACCAGTACAGGAACATCCAGTCGTACGACGCCGGGTAGCCGCACATCACCGGCTGCGCCCCCGCGCTCACCTCCCGCACCCACGCGGCGAACTCCGCGAGCGCCGCGTCCGGTTCGGCGCCCTCGGCGATCAGCCGGTCCCGGTCCAGCCCGCTCACCGCCAGCGCCTGCGGCACGAACTCCTCGCTCACCGGCCGCAGTTCGCGGTAGAAGGTCCGCTCCTCGGGATCGGCGGCCGTGAAGCCGGCACCGTCCTGCACCCCGGCGACCGCGGCCCCGAGGCTGAGCATCGAGTACGGTCCGGGAATCGGGCCGTCGGCCTCGATGTCGACGGAGATGTACACACTGGGCCTGACGCGGCGGGCGGACATGACCGGCAGCATCCCACCCGCGACGTGCGCGCGCACCCGGGTTCCGGGTGCCACGGCCCGCCTGACGCGGCGTCGGCCGCTGCGGAGGCCGCGCGGGAGAGGTCACCCCTCGCGCAGTGCCTTCGCCAGGGTCCCGTCGCCGGTCACCGTCACCCGTCCGGCCCGTACCGCGTCCGGCAGGCGGGTCTCGCCGCGGGCGATGGCCTCGCAGGTGGCCGCGTCCATCACCAGCCGGGCGTCCGCCTCGCCGGGGGCCGGACCGTCGCCGTAGACCGGGCCGTCCCCGGTGCCCACGTGGAGGTGGAAGTCGCCTTCCTCCAGGGCGACTTCCACGACCCCCTCGCCGTCCAGCGCCCGCAGCAGCGGCAGGGCGAACCAGTGGGCGCGGACGGCGTCCGTGGGGCGGCGCCCGCCCAGCTCCCCCTCGCCCCAGGTACCCAGCGCCTGGAGGACCGGGAGCAGCCCGCGTCCGCGTGCGGTGAGTTCGTAGACGTACGCCGCGCCCGGCGGGGGGAGCCGGCGCCTGGTGGTGAGGCCGTCGCGTTCCATGTCCTTCAGCCGTGAGGCGAGTACGTCCGTGCTGACGCCGGGCAGGTCCGCGTGCAGGTCCGTGTAGCGGCGGGGCCCGGCGAGCAGCTCCCGGACGATCAGCAGGGTCCATCGGTCGCCGACGAGGTCGAGCGCGCGGGCCGCGGAGCAGTACTGGTCGTAGCTTCGGCGAGGTGACATGCGACGCAGTGTAGACGCGTTGTTGGACTTTCCAAGCTCGCACTTGGTAAAACCAAGCAACACGAGTTTCCGGAGGGGCGCATGGAGTTCCGGCAGTCCAACAAGCTCAGCGAGGTGTGCTACGAGATCCGCGGCCCGGTGATCGAGCACGCGAACGCGCTGGAGGAGGCGGGGCACAGCGTGCTGCGCCTGAACACCGGCAATCCCGCTGCCTTCGGGTTCGAGGCGCCGGAGGAGATCCTCCAGGACATGATCCGGATGCTGCCGCAGGCGCACGGTTACACGGACTCCCGTGGCGTCCTCTCCGCCCGCCGCGCGGTCGCCCAGCGCTACCAGAACCTCGGCCTCGACGTCACCGTGGACGACGTCTTCCTCGGCAACGGGGTCTCGGAGCTGGTCTCCATGGCCGTGCAGGCGCTGGTCGAGGACGGCGACGAGATCCTCATCCCGGCACCGGACTTCCCCCTCTGGACGGCCGTCACCACGCTGGCCGGCGGCAAGGCCGTCCACTACCTGTGCGACGAGCAGGCCGACTGGACCCCGGACCTCGCCGACATGGCGTCGAAGATCACCGACCGCACCAAGGCCGTGGTCATCATCAACCCCAACAACCCCACGGGCGCGGTCTATCCGAAGGAGGTCGTCGAGGGCATCCTCGACCTGGCCCGCCGGCACGGCCTGATGGTCTTCGCCGACGAGATCTACGACCAGATCCTCTACGACGACGCCGTCCACCACTCGGCCGCCTCACTCGCCCCCGACCTCGTCGTCCTCACCTTCTGCGGCCTGTCCAAGACCTACCGGGTGGCGGGCTTCCGCTCCGGCTGGCTGGTGGTCACCGGTCCGAAGCAGCACGCCAGGGACTACCTGGAGGGCCTCACCATGCTGGCCTCCATGCGGCTGTGCGCCAACGCGCCCGCCCAGTACGCCATCCAGGCCGCGCTCGGCGGACGCCAGTCCATCCGCGAACTCACCCTGCCCGGCGGCCGGCTGCACGAGCAGCGGAACGTCGCCTGGGAGAAGCTGAACGAGATCCCCGGCGTGACCTGTGTCAAACCCAAGGGCGCGCTGTACGCGTTCCCGCGCATCGACCCCAAGGTGCACCCCATCCACGACGACGAGAAGTTCGTCCTGGACCTGCTGCTGCGCGAGAAGATCCAGGTGGTGCAGGGCACCGGCTTCAACTGGCCCGCCCCCGACCACTTCCGCATCCTGACCCTCCCGCACGCCGACGACCTGGAGGCGGCGATCGGCCGGATCGGCAGGTTCCTCAGCGGGTACCGGCAGTAGCCGCCTGGCCCGTTTCGCTCATCCGTGCGAAGATCACCCCCGTTGCCGGCCGGGGGCCGCCCGCGAAACGGGCCCGAGCGCCGTGGTGCGCGCGCCCGACCAGCGCCGCGCACCCGCCCGCCCCTTGGTCCGGCTCCGGCAGACCACACAGATCAGGGGGACCAGCAGTGTTCTCGTACGGACCACGCCGTACACCCGGAAGCGACGGTACGGCCGGCAGCAGCCGTACCCCCGCGGGGCGCCGCCCTGCCGTCGCCGTGCTGTGCGCCGTGCTGTTCGGCGCCGCCGTCCCGGGCGCGGGGGCCGCTCAGGCCGCGCCGTCCGCGTCCGCCGCCGGGCAGGAGGCACGGCAGGCCGCGCGGTTCTGGACCGCACAGCGCATGGCCGGCGCACGCCCGCTGGACGCGGCACGGCAGACCCCGGCGGCGCCGGGCGCGTCGGCCGCGGCCCGCCCGAAGGGCACCCTCTTCAAGGGGACCCGTCTGGTCGGCACGTTCTTCGGCTCCGACGGGCCGGGCGGCACCACCTGGCACTGCACCGGCAGCGTGATCGACACCAAGGCCCGGGACATCGTGCTCACCGCGGCCCACTGCGCGCTGAACATGAAGAGCGACTACGTCTTCGTCCCCAAGTTCGTGAAGGGCGCCGCCCCCGACCGGCAGCCGTACGGCATCTTCCACATCCAGCGGGTCTTCATCGACCCCCGCTACGTCCCCGACCGAGGCTCGGCCACCAGCAAGAAGGCCGCGTCCGACCTGGACACCGCCTTCGCCCGGGTCTCGGCCAACCAGTGGGGCACGTCCCTCCAGGACGCGGTCGGCGGCGGTCTCACCTTCACCCGCCCGGCCGGCTACAACCTCCGGAACGTCACCGTCACCGGATACCCCTCCCACCGGCACAACAGCGCCGGACGGGCCGTCAAGTGCACCGTCCCGACCAGGCAACTGCGCGGCTACCGGCAGCTGGCGATGACCTGCGGCGGCTACTACGGCGGCGTCTCCGGCAGCCCCTGGATCACCGACTACAAGGACGACGCCCGCACCGGACACGTCATCGGCAACCTCGGCGGCTACAACGGCGGCGGCAACGACGCCAACGTCGACTACATCAGCTACGGCACCGCGTTCGGCGCCGACGCCGCGAACCTCCTCGCCGACGCCGTCGCCGACCAGGCCCCGCCCACCGACCTGCCCCCCTACCGGGGCCTGAAGGGCACCCTGCCCGGCGGCGCGGCACGCTGGCGGGGAGCCGCGCTCATGGCCTCCGGCGACTACACGGGCGACCGGCACGGCGATCTGCTCGTCGTCTGGTCCGACGGCGGGGTCACCCTGCACCCCGGCGACGGCAAGGGCGGGTTCGGCGCCGAGAAGCGGCTCCGGCAGGCCAACTCCACCTGGACCCACGCCCGGACCATGACGGGCGGCACCTTCACCGGCGACCGGTCCGGGCTGCTGGTGCGCTGGTCCGACGGCGAGGTCACCCTCTACCCGCAGCCCGGCCCCTCCGGACTGGGCCGGGAGGTCCGGATGGCGGCGCCCGGCTCCGCATGGAAGAACGCCGTCCAGTTCACCGCCGGCGCGTTCGCGGACGGCGGCCGCACCGGACTGCTGGTGCGCCGGTCCGACGGCTCGCTCACCCTCTACCCCGGGATCGGGACCGGCGGCTTCGGCACCGGCACACTCCTCGCGGCAAACGGCACCTGGACCAAGGCCGCCCTGCTGACCGGCGGCGAGTTCGACGGCGCGGCCGGCGGGGACCTGCTGGTGCGCTGGGCGGACGGCACCCTCGACGCGTACGCCGGCACCTCGGCCGCCGGGCTCGGCACCAGGACCCGGATGCGCGGGCCGAACGGCCTGTGGACGCACGCGCAGGTGCTCACCGCCGGCGACTTCCGCCACGGTCGCACCGGCAACGACCTGGTCGTGCGCTGGTCCGACGGAGAGACCACGCTCTACGCCGACACCGGCACCAAGTCCCTGGGCACCGAGCACACACTGGTCCACCCCGGCACCTGACCGCGGTGGCCTCCCCGCGCCGACGGCGCTGGCGCGGGGACGCTCGCCGGGTGTGCGCGAGGACCAGGACGAGGACCGCGCCCCCGGTCCGCCGGGCCGGTGCGCGGCGCCCGCCGTCCAGGGCGGGCGCGCGGTGCACGACACACCACCCTCACACGGCGGCGCGCCCGGCGTCGTCGCCGGGCCGCAGCCGCCGGGCCAGCGCCGTCACCGTACGGCAGATCTGCGGGGGCGTGTGCGCGCCGGTGACGAAGAAGCGCAGCCGGGCCAGCTCCTCCGGCACCGCCGGGTGCAGGATCGGGTTGACGCTGATCCCGTCCTCGAACAGCCCCTGGGCCAGCCGGAGCGTGGCCGCCGACTCCCCGACGACGCAGGGCACGATCGGCGTGCCCCCGCTGTCCCCGGTGTCGACCCCCGCCCGGCGGGCCAGCCGCAGGAACAGCGCCGCGTTCTCCCGCAGCCGCGACACCCGCTCCGGCTCGGCCCGCAGCAGCCGCAGCGCGGCCAGCGCCGCCGCCGTGTCGGCGGGGGTCATACCGGCGCTGTACACGAAGCCGGGGGCGGTGTAGCGCAGCCACTCGATCGCGGTGCGGCCCGCCGCGACGTAACCGCCGCAGCTCGCCAGCGCCTTGGACAGGGTGCCCATCCACAGGTCGACGTCCGCACGGTCGAGGCCGAAGTGCTCGCCGGCACCGCGGCCGGTGGCGCCGAGCACCCCGATGCTGTGGGCCTCGTCGACCATGAGCAGCGCCCGGTGCCGGCGCTTGACCTCGATCAGGGCGGGCAGGTCGGCGATGTCGCCGTCCATGCTGTACGCGCCCTCGGCCACCACCAGCACCCGCCGGTAGCGGCCCCTGACCCCGCCGAGCAGTGCGTCCAGGGCCGCCGCGTCGTTGTGCGGGAAGGGCCGGCGGGTGGCGCCGGAGAGCCGGCAGCCCTGGAGGATGCTGTCGTGGGCCAGCGCGTCGTGCACGATCAGGTCGTCCGGCCCGACGAGGTGCCCGATCACGGTGACGTTGGTGGCGTGCCCGCTCGTCAGGGTGAGCGCGTCCTCGGTGCCGAGGGTGTCGGCGAGTTCGCGTTCCAGCTCCACGTGGAGCGGACGGCTGCCGGACAGCAGCCGGCTGGCGGAGGCGGAGGTGCCGTACCGCGCCACGGCCTCCGTCACCGCGTCCCGCACCCGGGGGTCGGTGGCCAGGCCGAGGTAGTTGTAGCCCGCGAAGGAGACCAGCTCCCGTCCGCCGACGACCGTCCGGTCCGTCATGCCGCGCTCGTGGACCAGGAAGTACGGGTTGGGCAGGCGGAGTTCGTCCAGTACGGCCACGCGTGCGCGGTGCGCGGCGACCTCCGGGAAGCACTCGATCCGCGCGGTGCCGTCGGCGGCGTCCGGTTCCGCCGGACCCGCGTCGGCCCCGACCATCGCGGTGACGCCGTCGACGGTCGGCCGGGTCCACCGGCCGTCGAGGGCGAGGGCGGGCCACCGGCGCTTGAGGGAGGCGAACAGGTCGGTCAGCATCAGCGAGTCGAAGCCGAGGTCCTCGACCAGCCGCTGCTCGCCCCTCAGGTGCTCCACCGGGAAGGCACCGATGCGGGCGATCCGCTCCCGTACGGCATGCGCGGCACCGGGTTCCCCGACGGGGCCGGGCGCCGGGGGTGCGGCGGCCGTGGCGGGCGGCGTCCCGCCGAGGCGCCTGAGGACGGTCACCTGCTGCTGCACCAGGTCGAGCAGCTGGTGCAGCGGGGTCTCGACGTCGTTCACGGGGCTCTGGCCCACGGGGTTCTCGACGGGGTTGTCGTCCATGGCGTTCTCCGGGAGGGCCGGCCGGCGGCCGGGGGCGGGGACGCCGGCGGGAGCGGGGGCGGGGGTGCGGGCCGGGTGGCGCAGCCGGCAGGGCCGGGCGTCCAGCGGGGCGGCCGGCAGGTCCAGCAGCCGGCGCTCGGGCTCCGATACCAGGGCCCGGGGATCGACCGGTACGCCCAGCACCGCCAGCCGGCCCAGGGCCCGGGGCAGCGCCCACGCGTCGTCCGGCTCGCCGCCGTCCACCGCGACGACGTGGACGCCGTCACGCCCGGTGAGGTTGCGGCGGACGGCGGCGAGCAGCGAACCCGCCCCGGCGACCTGGACGAAGATCCGGGCGCCCGCGTCGTGGGCGGCGCGGACGGTGTCGCCGAAACGGACCGGCGCGGAGGCGTGCCGCGCCCACAGCTCGCGCAGCCGCCCGGGGTCGTGGCACACCGTCCCGCTGACGGCCGAGACGAACGGCAGGCGGGGCTCGGCGAGCGGGCGCCCGGCGAGATCGGCGCGCATCGCCTCGTCGGCCGCGGCGAGCCGCGGGGAGTGGAAGGCGTGCGACACGTCGAGGACGGAGGTCGCGACGCCCTCCTCGGCGCAGCGCCGCCGCAGCGTGTCGAGGCCCGCCCGGCCGCCGCTCACGACGGTCTGCCGGGGCGCGTTGAAGCAGGCGGGCCAGACGCCGTCGACGCCCCGGAGCAGACGCCGGCAGGTCTCGGGGTCCGCCTGCACGGCGAGCATCCCGCCGCGCGGTTCCGCCTCGGCGTCCCGCAGCACGGCACCCCGGTGGGCCAGCAGCCGTACCGTCTCCTCGGCGCCGAGCACGCCGGCCGCGGCCGCCGCGGCGAACTCGCCGACGCTGTGGCCGAGCACCAGGTCGGGTACGACACCGCAGGCGGCCAGCAGCCGGGTCGCGGCGATCTGCACGCTGCCGAGCAGCGGCTGGCACACCTCGGTGGCGGCGAGCCGCTCCCGCCGGACCGGGTCGGTCTCCGCGCCGCCGTACAACAGCTCGGCGACCTCGACCCCGGCCGCCGCACCCAGGGCGGCCACGGTCCGCCGGAAGCCGGGGAACCGCTCGTACACGGCGCGCAGCAGCCCGGGCCGCTGGCTGCCCTGGCCGGGAAAGAGGAGGGCGACGCGCCGCTCAACCGGCGGCGGCACCGCGTCGGCGGCGAAGGCCCCGTCCCCGAGATCACCCCGGGCACCGTCGGCCAGCTGCCGCCGCGCCCGGCGCAGCCGTTCGGCGCACCCGGCCGCGTCGGCGGCCACGACGGCGAGCCTGCTCGACAGCACCTCACGGCCGCCGAGGGTGTGGGCGAGGGCTCCGGCGGACGCCGCCGGGTGGTGGCCGAGGGTGTCGAGCAGTGCGTCGACGTGCCGGAGGAGCGCGCGCGGGCCGCCCGCGGAGACGAGCACCAGCTGAGGACCCGCACCGGGGGCGGCCGTGGCGCGGGCGCGGGCTCGTCCGGGGGCCGGGGCCTCGCGCAGGACGGCGTGGGCGTTGGTGCCGCCGAAGCCGAAGGAGCTGACGGCCGCGCGCAGCGGGGTGCCGGTGTCCGGCCACGGCCGGGCGGAGTCGGCGATGAGCAGGCCGGCGGCGGCCAGGCCGAGACCGGGGTGCGGGACGGTGTCCGGCTGGGGCACGACCGTACGGTGGTGGACGACCAGCGCGGTCTTGATCAGCCCCGCGATGCCGGCGGCGGACAGCGCGTGTCCGGTCAGCGCCTTGCCGGCGGACAGGTAGCACGGGCCCGGCCCGTCCGCCCGCAACCGGCGCAGCGCCTCCGCCTCCACCCGGTCGCCCACGCCCGTCCCCGTGCCGTGCGCCTCGATGAACCCGACCGCCGAGGGCGGCACGCCCGCGTCGGCGTAGGCGCGGCGCATGGCCCGCAGCTGTCCTTCCGGCGTCGGGCACAGCGGGCCCGGCGTGGTGCCGTCGTTGGACGTGCCCACGCCCTCCAGGACGGCGTAGATCCGGTCGCCGGCGGCGAGCGCGTCCCGCAGCGGCCGTACGACGACCGCTCCCGCGCCCTCGCCGAGGACGAAACCGTCGGCCCGCTCGTCGAACGGGCGGCACACCCCGTCGGCCGACAGCGCGCCCAGCCGGGAGAAGCCGACGAGGGTGTCCGGGGTGAGGCTGACGTAGGCGCCGCCGACGACGGCCGTGCCGCAGGTGCCGGCACGCAGGTGCAGCACGGCCTGTTCGAGGGCGACCAGGGAGCTGGAGCAGGCGGCGTCGACGGCGAAGCTGGGGCCGCCCAGGCCGAAGTGCCGGCTGACCGCGGCGGACGCCATGTTCAGCAGGCCGCCCGGCACGGTGAAGGCGTCCAGCGGCGGCAGGAGCGCGGTCACGCCCTCCCGCAGGGCGCGCGCGGCGCCGGGCGCGCCCTGCGCCAGGGGGCCGTCGGCGAGGGCGAGGGCGCGCATCCGGGCCGTCACCAGGTCCTTGTGGTCGGAGACCGACAGGCCGAAGAAGACGCCGGTGCCGTCGCGGTCGAAGCCGCCCCGGCCCAGGCCGGCGTCGTCCAGGGCCTCCCGGGTCACGTCGAGGAGCAGCCGGTGCTGCGGGTCCATGCCCTCCGCGCGGCGGGGCGGCAGACCGTAGTGCAGGGCGGCGAAACGGTCGACGCCGTCGAGGAAGGCGACCCGGTCGGTGTAGGCGGTGTCGGGCGCGGACCGGTCCGCGGGGGCGTGGAAGGGGCGGTGGTTCCAGCGGTCCTCCGGGACGGGGCGGAACTGACGCTCCGCGTTCAGGAGGAGCCGCCAGTACGCCCGGCTGTCGGGGGCGCCGGGGAAGCGGCAGCCGAGTCCGACGATGGCGATGTCAGTCATGGGGGACCTGCTCCGGGGTGGGGGGTGGTGGTGCTGGGTACGGACACCGTCGCCCGGGACTGGCCCGGAGCCCCAGCCCCTGCTCTTCGTGACTTGACGGCGGACGCCCCGCGCGGTTACCGCGTCCCGCCGGCCGGTCGGCACGGGTGCCCGGCACGGCGACGGCAGCGGACCGCCGACGCCGTATGGCGCAGTCCGTCCTGCGGGCGGGGACGGGGGTGTGCCACCGTGCCGTCATGGGTGACCTCCTCCTCGTCCGGCACGGTGAGACCGAGTGGTCGCGGTCCGGGCGGCACACCGGCTGCACCGACGTCCCCCTCACCGAGCACGGCCGGGAGGAGGCGCGCCGCCTGGTGCCGCTGATCCGCTCGCACCGGATCGCCGGGGCCTTCGTCAGCCCCCTCCAGCGGGCCCGGGAGACCGCCCGGCTCATCGGGATCCCGGACGCGCGGGTCGACGCCGACCTGCGCGAGTGGGACTACGGCGGGTACGAGGGCGTGACCACGCCGGAGATCCAGCGGACCCGGCCCGGCTGGTTCCTCTTCACGGACGGCGTCGCACCCGGCCCCCCGGACCACCCGGGCGAGACTCCGGAACAGGTCGGGGAGCGCGCCGACCGGGTGCTGGAAAGGGCCGACGCCGCGCTCGCCGACGCCGAGGGCGTCGTCGTACTGATCGCCCACGGCCACTTCCTCCGCGTCCTCACCGCCCGCCGTCTGGGCCTGCCGCCCCGGTACGGGGCCCTCTTCCGACTGGCGACGGGCACGCTGTGCCGCCTCGGCACGGAGCACGGACGCCCGGTGGTGGCGGGCTGGAACATCCGGCCCCCGCAGTAGCGAAGCGCACCGGCACCGGCCCGCCGGGTACCGCCGCGACCGGCGCCTGCCGGTCCCGGGCCGGCCCCTCCACGACCACGTCGTCCGGCCCGGTGGCGCCGGGGGCACACCCCGGTCACCGCCCGCCCCGCGCGCCGGGCGGCCCGCGGGGAGCACGCCCGCGGTGGCGCCGGGTGGTCCGCCCTGCCCCGCCGCGCGCCGAGGGCGTTGTCAGACCCGGGCCGTACTCTGCGAAGAGGCCGCCCTCCCGGCGGCCCGTGCAGCGACGGCGCCGGAAGGAGCATCCGTGACCCGACCGCCGACCGCCGCGCAACGGCGGGTGATCGAGGGCGCCGACCCGGTCACCGGCCGGCTGCGCGGTACGGAGGCCCAGCTCGCGGCGCTGGTGAAGCGGGGGCTGGCCTTCCGGCACCCGCGGCCGCCGCACGACCACTTCCTCACACCGGCGGGCCACCGGATACGGGAGGCGGTGCCCGAGCAGCCCGAGGAGCCCGCGCGGACCGCGCCGGACACCGGGGTGTTCGTGGCCCGTGCCGGCGGCGAGGAGGAGCCGCCCCCGTCCGGCCCGGCCCGCCGGCGCGAGGTGCACAGCGCCTGGCAGGGCCTGGTGGAGCTGCGCCGGATGACGAACCCCGACGGTGCCGTGGACCGGCCCTGCGGATGGGAGCGGACGCATCTCGTGCGGGCCGCGGCGCTCGCGCTGGAGGCGGCCGGGCACGCTCCGGCCGGCGGGGACGCGGACGGGTACCGGGTCCGGGCCACCCCGCAGCCGGAGGCGGTCGCGGTGTACGCACCGGACGCGCCGGCCCTGGCGGCCTGCGCGGCCACGCTGGAGCGGGCCGGCTGGCAGGCGGGCGAGTACACCGAGCCCCGGACGAGGGCCCGGTATCTCCTCGCCTCCCCGCGCCGGGTGTGAACGGCGTGTCAGGATCGGGCGACCGTCAGACAAGTACACGAGGAGGGCATGCAGTGGCCGAACCGTTTTCCGTCCGGGTGACCGTCCGCGGCTACGAGACGGACACCCAGGGCCATCTCAACCAGGCGGTGTACCTCAACTACGCCGAGCACGCCCGCTGGTCCCTCCTCCAGGCGGCCGGGATCAGCCAGGCCCGGCTCGTGGGCCGGGGCGTGGGCCCGGTGGCGCTGGAGACGAACATCCGCTACCTGCGGGAGCTCCTCGCCGGCGACGAGACCGACGTGACCTGCGCGTTCGAATGGGGGGAGGGCAAGACCTTCCGGATCCGGCAGGAGATCCGCAAGACCGACGGCACGCTCGCCGCCGAGGTCACCGCGGTGGGCGGCCTGCTCGACCTCGAACGGCGCAAGCTGATGGCCGACCCGCGGGAGGTGTTCAAGGAACTGGCCGCGGACCCCGGGCTGTTCGGCCTGTAGGCGGCCCGGACCGGCGGGTGGACGGCCGGCGGCCGGTGCGCGGCGCGCGCTCGGTGTCGTCGGCCCGCGGGTCCGTGACGGGGGCCGGCCGCGGCCCGTTCCCGCCCGGCCGGGGAAGAGCCCGCGCGGCGCGGGGCCCGGCCGAGGAAACCGCCCCGGCCGGGCCCCGCGGTGTGTCGTCCCGGCGTCGGCCCGCTCAGGGGCCCCCGCCGTCGCTCAGGCGCCCGGCGGCACCCGCGACGGCCGTCCCGAGCCGCGCGTCAGGGCGTACCCGCCGATGCCGGCGAGCGCGGCCAGGATGCCGCCGATGCCCGTCCACACCCAGCGGTCGGACCACCAGCCGGACGACCAGCCGTCGTCCCGGCCGAAGCTGGAGAGCACGGCCTCCTTCGAACCGCCCTTGGCCGCCTCCGGCTTGGCGGCGATGCCGGGGACGAGCGGCTTGCCCAGGGACCCGTCGACCGCGGCCGCGCCGCCGATGTCCTTGGAGTCGACGCGCACCTCGGCGCTCACCGGCTGCCCGAGGTCGGCGGCGGCGAGGTTTACCACCGTCAGCCGGACGTAGTAGGTGCCCGGCAGCGGGTCGTTCGCCCACGGCTCCGACCAGCCGCGCACCGTGCGCAGCACACAGGCCAGTTCGACCGAGGCGGCGCCCTGCGCGGCGGTGCGGGTCTGGGCGCCGTACTGGCAGGCCTGGCGGCGCCGCAGACCGTCGTACACGTCGAGCTGCCAGGTCTCGGCGCCGTGCGTGCCGGGGAGCTTCACCGTCGCCTCGACGGTGGGGCGCTGCCCGGTGTCGGCGGGGAACGACCAGTACAGGTAGTCGCCGGTGGAGCCGGAGGCGGTGGCCTGCCGGCCCTGCTCGATCTCGGCCGCCGTACGGAAGGAGGTACCCGCCCGGGTGGGCGCGTCACCGTCGGCCGAGGCGCTCGGGGAGGGCGAGGAGTCGGCGGCGGCCGGCACGGCGGCCAGCCCCAGCGCCAGCAGGGCGGCGCCCAGCACACGTGTGATCCGCATCAGTTCGTCCTCCAGACGGCGACCCGCCAGCGCGACAGCCAGCCCCACAGCAGACCGGCGAGGAAGCCGGCCAGCACCAGCAGACCGAGCAGCCACCAGCCGCGGCCGAGACCGAAGGCGGCCACGTCGTGGTGGCCCGACGGCCCGTCCACGACGTCGACGGTCAGCTCCAGCGGCAGGCCGGGGCTGGTCTTGACGCCGGCGGCGGCCGAGAAGGAGCTGGTCACCTGGAGGCACACCGTCTCCGCGGGCGCCGCGTCGTCGTCGCTGTCCGGCTTGGGATAGCGCAGGCCGGTGGAGATGACGTCGGTACGGCCGGTGCCGGCGGCCTCACCGCGCACGATCTCCCGGCCGTGCACGGTCACCGCCCGCAGCAGCACACCGTAGTCCGGCCGGACGGCCCGGTCGTCCGCGACGCTCACCGAGGCACGCAGCTCCTGGCCGGGCTCGACGTCCACCTTGTACCAGCGCTGCTGCCCGAACCCCGCGCGGTCGGTGTACAGCCCCGACTTCAGCGCCGGTGCCTTCTCGCACCGGTCCGCGCCCTCGGTGGCCACCGGTGTCACCACCGGATCGGCCGCCCGCTCGACCAACTGGCCGACCCGGTCGGACAGTTCCTCCTTGTGCCGTACGTCGGTGTACGTACCGCCGGTCGCGTCCGCGATGCAGCTGAGCTGGTCGCGGGTCTTGGCGTCCGGCACCAGGCCGAGGGTGTCGATGGTCAGCCCGATGCCCTTGGCGGCTATCTCCCGGGCCACCTCGCACGGGTCGAGCGGCTGGCAGGTGTCCTCGCCGTCGCTGATCAGGACGATGCGGCGGGTGCCGTCACCGCCGTTCAGGTCGTCCGCCGCCTTCAGCAGCGCGGGCCCGATCGGGGTCCAGCCGGTCGGCGCCAGCGTGGCCACGGCCGTCTTGGCGTCGGTCCGGTCCAGCGGGCCGACCGGGTAGAGCCGCTCGGTGTCCTTGCAGCCCTCCTTGCGGTCGTTGCCGCGGTAGTTGGCGCCCAGCGTGCGGATACCGAGCTGGACCTCCTCCGGAGTCGCGTCCAGCACCTCGTTGAACGCCTGCTTCGCCGCGGCCATCCGGGTGCCGCCGTCCATGTCGCGGGTGCGCATGGAACCGCTGACGTCCAGCACCAGCTCGACCTTCGGAGCGCCCTGTTCCGGCTCGTCGGCGACCGCTCCGGCGGGGAACGCGATCCCGGCCGTCAGGGCGGCGAGCAGAGCACACACGCCCGCCGCCAGCCGTTGTCTTCTGATCATCGCCGGATCTTATTGATCAGACGGGCCGTCCTCCAAAACGACCGCCCCCCGCCGGCCCGGGGCGCCGGGACCGGACCTCACGCGCCGTCACCCGGCGCCGGGGTCGCGAACAGGCCTGCCAGGCGGGCCCGGTACAGCGCGGCGACGGTGAACGCGTCGGTGATCCGTCCGTCGGCCACCATCTCCTCCGCCTCGGCCGGCGTCACGGTGATCGCCCGGACGATCGCCTCGCCCCGCTCCACCGCGCCGATGCCGTCCACACACGCCGCGTAGAGGAGGACCTTGTGGGCGAGCAGTCCGGTGTCGGGGTGCAACTCGCCCAGGGGGACCACCGTCGCCGGTGTGGCCGCGATCTCCTCCCGCAGCTCCCGGCTGACGTTCTCGGCGGGCGTGGCACCCGGGTCCCCGAAGCCGCGCACCACCTCCCAGTGCCGGCTCCGGGTGGCGTGCCGGTGGTGCTCGACCAGGACCACCCTGCGCTCGGGACCGAGCAGCGGCAGGACGACCACGCCGGGGGTGGAGCCCGGGGGCGGCAGGATCCGGTCGTACAGGCCCAGGCGGCCGTCGGGGAAGCGCACCGGGTCGCGCAGGTACCACAGGTAGCGGCCGGCCGACACCACACCCGCCGGGACCGGCCGCAGCACGGCCCGCAGCCGTGCCCACAGGCCTGCGAACGGACCGCCGCGGCCGCGTCGCCCGGCCGTGGCCGCCTGGCGGCGCGCGTCGCGGACCAGCGCCGGGTCCGTGAGGATGCGGATGCCCCCCGGATCGTCGCGGAACCACTCCGGGACGATCCGGCGCAGTGCCTCGTAACGGTTCATCGGGGCCTCGGCAGGCTCGGCACAGGCGTACTCCGGCTCATCGGTCGATCAGTAGTCGGGCAGGTCTTCGTTGTCCTGGGTGGTCGTCGAGGCCGTGCCCGTCGGAGCCCGGCCGGCCGTGTCCCGGTAGCCGGGCAGCCGGCGCACCAGGTCGTGGAACTGCGACCATTCTCGTTCACTGGCCAGTCGTACGCCGGCGATCTCGCGGGCGAACCTCTGTTCCTGCCGTCCGGCGACGTGGTTGCGGAGCACCAGCTGCACCGAGCCGGTCAGCGAGCCGCTCACCGTGAGCGGCAGGACCGCACCGGCCACCTGCCAGACGTCGTTGCCGCTGACGGCGGTGAACACGGCCGCGCCCACGGTGACGACGACCTCGACCACCGGGCGCCAGGGGGCCGGCCGGGCCTGCCGGCGTTCCCGGGCGAGCCGGAGGATCTCCGCGTTGAGCCGGACGTAGGAGTCGAAGACCTGCCCGACACCGTCGTGGAACGCCTCCGGCGCGGCGGTCAGTGCCCCGAAGGCCTTGATGTAGGAGTTCCAGGCGGGGGTCTGCCGCAGCCGCCAGATGTCGTGCAGCGTCAGGTCGTTCACCGCCTGGGGGGTCAGATGGTCCTGCACGACGGCGAAGGTCTGCCGCCGCAGGAACGTCAGCAGCTGTTCCGGGTCCTGCACGACACCCACGGTGGCGGACGTGGCCTCGCGGGCCTCCTGCAGCACCACGCGCCGCAGGCTGCCGACCGGCGTGAGGGGGTAACGCCCCAGCGCGTCGGCCAGGTTGACGTTGTAGATGAGGTCGAGGAGCTGCTTTATCTCCGCCGCGAAGGGCTTGCCGCGGTCGTATCTGCCCTCGGCCACGTTCGTGCCCGGGACGGTCACGAACTCCTCGTACAGGGTGTTGCGCACGACCGGCTGTCTGCGCACGCTGAGACCGTTGCTGAACGCGACCACCTCACCGAGCCGTTCGCCGAACCGGTCCGTGTCCTCGCGCGCCACACCGACCTGCGCGGCGAGGATGTCGATGTCCTTGGCCGTGAGTCCCTGGACCTTCTCGGTGAACGGCTGGTAGAGGCGTATCCGGGTGCGGTCCCTGTTCTCCTGGTCGCCTCTGGCATCGTCCCAGGACATGCGCACACAGCGCACCCTGTCGCTCGCGGACATGCCGGCCAGCGTCTCCTGCCAGGCGGTGAACCCGTCGCGCCGCAGGTGGAGATGGCCGGGCGGGTCCTCCGCCGGGTGGCGTTCGCGCAGCAGGAAGGGGACGATCGCGCCCGAGGCGAGCAGCTTCCGGTGGGCCTCGCGGGCCTCCCCCTCCTCGGCGAGGTCACGGCCGATCGCGTCGTTGTTGTAGAAGTAGGCACGGTTGATCACGACCTGGCCGGCGTTGATGAGGCTGCGGAAGTACTCGGCCCGCACCTCCCGCACGCGTCGGCGGTCGACCTGGTCCAGGGACTCGCCGCGCTCGATCATCTCCCTGGCGAGCGGCGCGGGCACCCATTGGTTGTCCAGCGACTGGGCGATCACGGCCCCCGGATCCAGCTGTTCGGGCCGGATCGGCGACATCAGGCTGTCACTGCGGTCGTCGTCAGTCATCTGCTGCTCTCGAAAAGTCTCGTGTCCTGGCTGGCTCATCAGGGGTACACCGCCGGACGGCGAGACGGACGACAACGATGATTTCGGGCCAGGCAACATGGCGCGAAATCAGTCCGGAGCCGGGAACGGTACGGCGCGGGGGTGGGGAAGACACGTCCACAGGTCCCCGCTCCGGCCGGGCGACAGACGCATCAGCGTCAACGCCTTCGCCGGAAGCGGGCCGTCGCGCAGCGCGTCCAGGTCCGGGCCGGGCGGCAGATCGGGCAGGGCGGCCCGCAGCGCCGCGGCCAGCGCCGGCCCCGAGCCCGCCGTGGCCGCCAGCGCCCCTGCCACCAGGGAGCCGAACAGCTTGCGGCGCAGGGCGGGTTCGTCGTCGGTGATCAGGCGGCCCGAGAGGGCGGGCGGGGTGATGCCGTGGCGGGTCAGGCGGGCGGGGCTGATGCGGATGTCGGCCAGGTCCCGGTAGACCAGGCGCAGCGGGGTGCCGTCGGCCGACAGCACGGCCAGGAGGTTCTGGCCGTGGGCCTCCAGGGCCACACCGAGGTCCAGCAGGCGCAGGCCCACGGTGAGCGCCAGCCGGGTGAACGCGGTCAGCCAGGCGGGGGAGCCGGGCAGGGAGGTGGTGGCGAGGGCGGCCACGGGCACGACGTGCTCGTCCGGTCCCGCGTACACCTCCGGCGGCTCCCGCAGCAGGGCGGCCAGGTCGGGGAAGCCGGCCGTGGCCGCGCCCAGGGTGCGGGTGATGTGCAGCAGGCCGTCGGTGCGCGCCGCCAGTTCCCCGGCGAAGTCGGACAGGGTCGCGGCGGACCGTACCGAGTACACGGAGATGTCCCGCACCGAGGAGGTCAGCCGGGCGCTGAGCGCGGTCTTCACGTGCGGGCCGCCGGGCAGCGCCAGGGTGCGCAGGGACATCAGCGGACGGGCCGCGCGCCAGGGGTCGTACGCGCGCCTCAGCACGTGCTCGGCCTGCCAGGGGTGGACCGGCAGCAGGAGGCGGTCGCCGTCGCGGAGCTCGGCCGGCCAGCCGCCGGTCAGCAGGCAGTCGGCCGCCGGCACGGGTACGGTCCGCAGCCGCACCACCGGGCCGTGCTCGGGGCCGTACGCCAGCTGGTCCGCGACCGAGAAGCCGGGCCGGGACCGGCAGTTCGGGTGGTACGGGTGCCCGTCGACCACCCGCTGCTCCCACTCCCACGCCGTGGGCCGGCCTCCGGCCGGGGGGACCGCTGCCGGCCACTCCTTCGGGTGATCCGCGCCGGCCCGGGACAGCGCCAGCGAGGCCGTGCCGTGCGCCAGCTCCGCCGCGAAGGCGGACCCGTGCGGCACCCCGAGCGCCGCCATCAGCCGCGCCGGATCGTCGTACCGTTCCCGGTCCAGCCGCACGCCGGTGACGTAGGCGCTCGTGGCGTACGGGTCCGCGTGCGGCCCGTGCAGGGTCCGGCCGTCGGCCAGGCGCAGGGCGAGGGAGTGCGCCCCGGGCACGCGGCCGGTGACGAAGGGCAGCGGCTCATGGGCCAGCGCCCGCCACAGCCGGGTCAGTACGGCGGCGCGGGCACCGGGCAGCTCCGCCGTGTACCGGGGGAGCAGACCGGGCCGGACGGCGGCCAGCTCCTCGGCGATCTCGGCCTCGGCGGTGGGGGGACGGTGCACGGTCGGCTCCTCGGGTACACGGGGACGGCACGATTGTCCGGGACGGCAGCCATACTGATCGTCACCGGCTCCCGCGGAGCGCACCCGGTGTGCGCGGGGAAGACCGCGGGCCCCTGGACGAAGAACGAATGGATCGCGTGGACCTCACACCCCCCACCCGCGCCGGCCGCACACCTTCCACCGGCGCGGTCGGCCGCCGCGCCGACGCCTACGCGGCCGCACCCCTGCTCAACTGCCTGCTGCGGGAGGTGGCCGAGCCGCTCCCGGACACCGGGGACCGCCGCGTCCACCGGCTGCCGGACGGCCGGCTGCTGCGGGTGCGCGCCGGGCGGCGCCCCGCCGACCCGGAGGTGTACACGGACGGAGCCTGGCGCCGGATCGGCCACCCGGAGCTGGTGAAACTGGTCGCCGAGGAGCTGCGCCGGCACACCGGGCTGCCCGGCGGCGACCTGCCCGCCGAGATGATCGACAGCCGGGAGGCGATCGCCGCCCTGCTCACCGCCCGCGCCCGCGCCACCGCACCCGACGACCCGTACGTGCGCTCCGAGCAGTCCCTGCTCACCGGCCACCCCCACCACCCGGCCCCCAAGGCCCGCGGCGGCGGCCCGGCCGCGTCCTGGCTGCCGTACGCCCCCGAGGCGCACGCCCGCTTCCCGCTGGTGCTGCTCGGCGTCCGCGAGGACCAGGTGGCCGAGGAGGGCGACACCCGGGCCCTGGACGCCCTCGGCACCGCCCCGCCCGGCTACCGGCTGCTGCCCGCCCACCCCTGGCAACTCGACCTCGTCGCCCGCGACCTCGCGCCCGCGTTCGCCGACGGCCGGCTGCTGCGGCTCGGTACGACCGGGTTCGACACCTGGCCGACGGCCGCCGTCCGCACGGTGTACGAGCCCCGCCGCGACCTGTTCCTGAAGTTCAGCCTGGACGTCCGCATCACCAACGACATCCGCCGGCTCTGGCGTCACGACCTGCGCAGGCTCCGCCGTACCGACACGGCCGCCGCGGACGCCTTCGCCGCGATGGGCCCGCCCGCGGCCTGGCTCAGCGACCGGGGCTACCGCACCGCCGCCTTCGCCTTCGAGGAACTGGCGGTCCTGGTCCGCGACGGCCTGCGCGGCCACCTGCTGCCGGGCGCCACCCCGCTGCTCGCGGCGGGGCTCGCCGAGGGTTTCGAGGGCAGCCCGCTGGCCGCCGCGACCGACCCGGCCGCCTGGTGGGAGGCGTATCTGCGGCAGGTCGTGCCGCCCGCCCTGACCGCGTTCGACGCCCACGGGGTGGTGCTGGAGGCCCATCTGCAGAACACCCTCGTCGCGGTGGACGCGGCCGGTACGCCCGTCCAGGCGCTGTTCCGGGACGCCGAGGGCACCAAGCTGCTCCCGGACGTGACCCGGGCCGCCGGCTGGGAGCGGCTGGTGTACTGCCTGGTCGTCAACCACCTCACCGAGATCGCCGGCGCCCTCGCCGACCACCACCCCGGGCTCGACCCGTGGCCCGCCGCCCGCCGCGAACTCGCCCGGCACGACCTGCCCGAGATCCCCGCGCTGCTCGGCGCGCCCACCCTGCCCGGCAAGACCAACCTGCTGCTGCGCTGGACCGGCGCGGACGGCGCGGACGCCCGTTACCTCCCTCTGCCGAACCCGCTGGCCGGGGCCTGAACCGTCCGCCCGGCGGCATTGACACGGGCGCGGCGCGGTTTCTATTTTGATGGTTCGCGAACAATCAAAAACTGCATCGGACTGAAGGGCCTGAGACGTTGGACCGCTACGGAGTGACGATCCCCTTCAACACCGTTCCGCTGTCCGGGCACCGGCGCATCCTGGAGCGGCTCCCCGACCTCGGCTACACGGACGCGTGGACCGGTGAGGCCGCCGGCTACGACGGGTTCACCCCGCTCGCGCTGGCCGCCGCCTGGGCACCCTCCCTGCGGGTCGGGACCGGGGTGGTCCCCGTGCAGACGCGCGGCCCCGCGCTGCTGGCCATGACGGTGGCGACGCTGGCGGAGGCGGCGCCGGGGCGGGTCGTCGTCGGGGTGGGGTCGTCCGGGCCCCCGTTCGTCACCCGGATCAACGGCATCCCCTTCGAGCACCCCTACCGCAAGGTCCGCGACACCGTGCGCTTCCTCAGGGCGGCGCTGGCCGGGGAGTACGTGGCCGGGCACTTCGACTCGTTCACCATCGAGGGGTTCCGCCTCGCCTCCGTACCGCGGCCCGCGCCGCCCGTCATGATCGGTGCGCTCGGCCCGCAGATGCTGCGCCTCGCCGGCCGGGAGACCGACGGGCTCGTGACCAACTTCCTCACCGTGGACGACGTTCCGCGGGTGGTCGAGGCGATGGGGCCGCAGGGCAAGACCAAGGAGGTCGTCGCGCGGCTCTTCGTCTGCCCCACCCGCGACCGTGCCTACGCCCGGGCCCAGGGGCGCGCCATGCTGGGCTCCATCCTCAACGCCCGCACCTATTCCGGCTTCCACGACTGGCTCGGCCGGGGCGACGTCCTGGCCGCCTCCCACCGGGCCTGGGCGGCGGGCGACTTCAGGGGGGCCGCGGCGGCCGTCCCGGACCGGCTCGTGGACGAACTCCTCGTCCACGGCCACCCGGAGGAGTGCCGCGCGCACATCCGGCGCTACGTGGACGCCGGGGTGACCACCCCGCTGCTCGCCGTGATCCCGGCACCGGAGTCCGGCGCCGGCCCCGAGGGCATGATCCGCACGCTCCAGGCCCTGGCGCCGGGGGCCTGACCGGGGGCGGCCGGCGTTCCGGGCGGGGCGGCCGGTGCCTCGGCCGGTCCGGGGGGTACGGGTCGGGTCGACGGGCCTCTCGGCCGGGCGGCCGGTGTCCCGGCCGCGGCGGCCGGTGACTCGGAGGACCGGCCGGTGCTCCGGTTTCAGCGCTCGCCTCGGCCGGACCGCCGGCGCCCCGCCCGGCCTGCCGGTGTGCCGTCCGAACCGCCGGCGTCCGGCCGGACCCGACGGCGCCCCGCCCGAACCGTCGGTGCCCTGGCCGGGCGGCCGGCGGTCTCGTGCTCCCGGAAGCCGCTCGGCGTCGCCTACTTGACCTCGAGGATCTTGGCGACCAGGCGGGCCAGTGTCTTGCGCTCGGCGGGAGTGAGGGCCTGGAAGGCGCGGTCCAGCAGGCGCGGCACCCCGCTCTCGACCTCGGCCAGGGCGACCAGCCCCTCCGCGGTCAGGGTGATCGCGTTGGCACGCCGGTCCTTGGGATGCCGCTCGCGACGCACCAGGCCCGAGTCCTCCAGGCCGTCGATGCAGCCCACCATCACGCTGCGGTCGATGCGCAACTGCTCGCTCAGCTCCTGCTGCGAACAGGGCCCCACGTCGCTGAGCATCTTCAGCACCAGGTGCTGGGCCGCGGTGACGTTGTACCCGGTCAGTTCGGCGTCGACGGCCCGGGCCACCACGGTGGTGGCCCGGCACATCGCGATGTCCGGGCGGTCCATGGCCAGTGTGGCGAAGTAGCGCCGGCGGCTGGTGTCCTCGGCATCCCTGCTCGGCGAAGTGCGCCGGGTGCGTGGCGGGTTGGTGGTCATAGGCTTCCTCGTCCCTGCACTTCCTCGCCATAGGAGGTGCCAAGAATGTTTGTACTACCACATATATCGAACTCAACTCTAACAAGTTACGGGATGTTCCACGCGTGCCGGCGGTGTCCGCACGGTCGCGGTACGCGGCGGACCGGGGCGCCCGCGGGGTGGGAACACCCCCGCGCGCACCCCGGTCCGTCCGGAGCCCGTGGCCCGGTCTCACCACTCCACGGGAAGGGCCCTGGGGCGCAGCGTCAGCAGGCCGCCCACCCATTCCACCTGCTCGGCGGGGACGGCGAGGCGCAGTGACGGCAGCCGACGGGCCAGGGTGCCGAACGCGGCCTGGAGCTCCACGCGCGCGACACCCGCACCCGGGCAGTAGTGGTGGCCGTGCCCGAAGGCCAGGTGGGCGATGTCGGTGCGGGTGAGGTCGAGGCGCTCGGGGTCGGACACCCGCCGGGTGTCGCGCCCCGCCGCGTGCATCACCGGGATGACACCCTCGCCCTTGGCCACCCGGGTGCCGGCCAGTTCGACGTCCTCCGTGGCGATCCGCATGAAGCCGATCTCGGACGGGGGCGCGTAGCGCAGGAGTTCCTCCGTCGCCTGCGGCAGCAGACCGGGGTCGTCGGCGAGCAGCCGCCACTGGTCCTGGTGGCGCAGCAGCTGGAACAGGCCGCGCGAGATGGCGCTCACCGTGGTGTCGTGGCCCGCCACCAGCAGGTTGATGCCGAGCCAGACCAGCTCCCGCTCGTTCAGCCGGTCGTCGGCGTCCCGCGCCGTGATCAGCGTGCTGAGCAGGTCCTCACCCGGCTCCTCGCGGTGCTTGGCGACCAGGCCGGCGACGTACGCGGCGGACTCCTCGCGTGCCGCCAGCCGCTCCTCCGGTGTGTGCGCCGTGATGCTCACGAGCCGGTCGGTCCACCGCTGGAGCTTCTCCCGGTCCTCGACGGGGGCGCCGACCATCTCGCAGATGACCCAGACGGGCAGCACGGCGGCGAAGTCGTGGTGCAGGTCGGCCGGGCGGGGCCCCTCGGCCAGCCGGTCGATCAGCTCGTTGGCGATCTGCTCGATCCGGGGCCGCCACAGCTCCGCCTTGCGCGGGGTGAACGCGGGGGAGATGAGCCGGCGCAGCCGGGAGTGGTCCGGCCCCTCCTGGTTGAGGAGGTTGTAGGGGTTGTCCGAGAAGTCCTCACCGCTGACGGTGCGGACCGCCCCCGGCTCCCGCAGTGCCGCCCGGGACAGCCTGCGGTCGGACATCGCGGCCGACACCTCGTCGTAGCCGGTGACCATCCAGGCGGTGTCGCCGCTGGGCAGCCGCACCTTGGTCACGGGGCACTTGGCGCGCAGCTCGGAGTATTCCTCCGGGGGCTCGCCGAGGGGGCCGAGCGGGAGCGGGTACTGCGGAAGTGTGTCGTCGGACATGCCGTGGGTTCCCTTCGGGCGGTCGGTGGGCGGGCGGTCAGGCCGTGGGGGTGGACGAAGTGGCTTCCGGGGTCGTGGGCGGGCCGGTGAGCGGCGGTACGGCGATGGCCGGTACCGGCGCGGGCGCGGGCGGCTTCCGGCCGAACAGGCGCATCGCGGGGTGCTCGACGGCCACGTGCAGGGCCCAGGACAGCAGCAGGGAGAGGGCGAAGGCGATCGCCATCAGGCCGAGCGCCGTGGAGGTCTCCCAGGTCCGGCCCGTGCCGAGCAGCCGGTGCCCGTGCTGGAGCAGCAGCCGGTGGACGAGGTAGAAGGCGAAGGACCATTCGCCGAGCCGGACGGCGACGGGGTGGGCGAGCGGTGAACCGGCGCCCCGCACGTCCCGCTGGGCGACGGCCGCGATGAGCAGGCCGATGGGTACGACGGTCACGCTGGTGAGGCCGTACAGGAACGGAAGTTGCAGCGAGAGCGCGTAGCCCGCGAGGACCAGCACGGCCGCCGGCAGCACCCGCACGGGGACGGCCCGGCCCGCCAGCACCATCCGGGCCAGCAGGATGCCGAAGCCGAACTCCAGCAGGCGGCCGACCGGAAGGACGTACACGAACCAGAACTGCCACACGGAGCCGGAGCCGAACGGCAGGGCCGGGGAGTCGGGCAGCAGTTCCGAGACCAGCGGGAGCAGCGGGACGAGCAGCGCCGTGACCACCGCCCACCGCCACAGCCGCCCGGGCTCGATGCGCCGCACGAGCCGCAGCAGCACCGGGAACAGCAGGTAGAAGAAGACCTCGCAGGACAGCGACCAGCTGACGTCGTTGAGGCTGGAGAAGACCGAGCGGTCGGGGAACCAGGTGTGCACCAGCAGCAGGTTGGGGACGGCCTGGCGCCAGGTGGCCGCGGTACCGGCCGTGGCCAGCAGGATCAGCGCGGCGGCCCAGGTGACGGCGTGCAGCGGATAGATCTTGGCGGCCCGTCGGCGCCAGAAGGCCCGTGCCGTGTCCGTGGGGCGGGCGGACCAGGTCAGGACGAAACCGCTGAGCACGAAGAAGAAACTCACGCCCAGCCAGCCGGCGTTGGCCACGGCGTTCGCGTATCCCCGGCCGAAGCCGGCGTCGGTGAACGGGGCTTCGAGCGAGGCGTGGAAGGCGAAGACGAACAGAACGGCGACGAAGCGCAGGCCCGTCAGGGACGGGAGCCGGGAGAGGCTCGCCGGCCCACGCGGATCCGTGGTCATGTAACACTCCGGATCTAGAAGACCAGTATTCTCATGTTCGCTAAACATCGAAGTTTAGGCGAAACGGGGCCGCCTGTGAACGGCGGAGCGGGACCGCCTGCGTACGGCGGCGCGGGCTGCCCGTCACCGCGGAAGCGGGGCCCTCCGTGGACGAGGGGGCAGGGGCTGCGCGTGCGGGGCGGTGAGGTGCCGCCGGGAGCCTGTCCGTTGTCCCGGCGACGGTGTCACGGAAGCCTCAGGCGGCCGATTCGAGTGCCTGGTGTGCGTGGGTGACGGCCTGGAGGCGATTCTTCACCCCGAGTTTCCGAAGGATATTGGATACATGGAATTTGACGGTTTTCTGGCTGAGGCAGCAGGCCTCGGCGATCTCCGCATTGGACCGGCCGGCGGTCATATGGGAGAAGACCTCCCTCTCCCGGGCGGTGAGCCGTTCCAGCGGTGAGGCGGTACCGGGAGTGAAGAAGGGGAGGTGCGGCAGTATGCCGTCGATGATGCGGACCGCGATGCCATGGGGCAGGAAAACCTGGTCCCGCGCGGTCGAATGGACGGCGCCCACCAGATCGTCCAGCGGTGCGTCGTGACAGACGAAAGCGCGCACACCCAGCTGGAGATAGGCGACGATGCGCTCGATGCGGGGGTCGCGCATGACCAGCACGACGCCGGCCGGCCGCCGCCGCGGCGGCTGCGCACCGACACCGGCGGAGACTTCCTCGCTGGTCAGGAGGACTTCCTTGGGCGATAACGCGGCGACGTCCTCCACCAGCAGGACATCGGCCTGCGGCCTGGGACCGTAGTGCTCCCGGCCGGCGGGCGGCCGCGCGACGAGTTGGATGCCCGGCGTCGACCGGAGGGCTGCCGCGATTCCGGCGGAGAGGATCGACTGGCTTCTCGGGGTGGCCACGTGAATGGCCGTCACGCTGCGGTTACTCGTATCGCGCTCGATCACAGTACCCCCTGTTGATGACCAAATGGGCCGCTTCCCGGCGGACAGCGGTCGGAATGGCGCGGGCAGCTTCACCCAGCAGGCGACGGTGCGCCGATGCTATCCCCATAACCATCTTGCTTTCAATCATTTTCGGCCAGACATACTGCTGTAACGAAAGACTGTGACCGGTTCCGATCTCCCTGGTCTTCGGTCGAGGTTCAGACTGGCCGGTCGGCCGAAGCACCGGGCACGGTCGATCACACAGGCTGGGTGTATGCCGAATCGATTTACGCCGGAGAAGGTCCTGTGACAGCCCCGACCCACGCCGAAAGGGTCTTGCTCGACGGCCGGTCCCTCACGCTGCACGATGTCGTCCGCATGGCCCGGCCCCCGTTGGAGGGGGTGGCCGCCACCGCCGCCCTGAGCCCGGAAGCCCAGCTCGCGACGGAACGAAGCGTGCGCCTGCGGAACCGTCTGATCGAGGGCCGCAAGCCCATCTACGGTGTCACCACGGGATTTGGAGACAGTGTCACCAACCAGATCAGCCCCGAGCGCGCTGCGCACCTGCAACGGAATCTGATTCGCTACCACCTCAACGGCACCGGGCCGGACACCGCCGCCGACGTGGTACGCGCCACCCTCCTCATCCGGGCCAACGCGCTCGCCCGCGGAAACTCCGGGATCCGGCCGGTGGTCATCGACAGACTCCTCGACCACCTGCACGCCGACGTCCTGCCCCGCGTACCCGAACGCGGGTCGCTGGGCGCGAGCGGCGACCTGGTCCCGCTGTGCTACGTCGCCTCCGTGCTGCTCGGGGAAGGCGACGTCCACTACGGCAAACGGCTGCTGCCGGCCTCCGAGGCCCACCGGGAAGCGGACATCCAGCCGCTCACCCTGGAGGCCAAGGAGGGCCTGGCCCTCATCAACGGCACGTCGTTCACCACGGCGTTCGCCGTCCTCGCGGCCCATGACGCCACCTCGATCGCACACAGCGCCGAGATCGTCACCGCGTTCGTCAGCGAGGCCCTGCTGGGCAACGCCTCGCACTTCGCCGCCTTCCTGCACGAGGCCAAACCGCACCCCGGCCAGGTCGCCGTGGCCGAGCGGGTCAGCCGGCTGATCGCCGGCTCCGGCCTCGCCACGACGTACGAGGAGATCCTCGACGCCACGGACCCGCTGTTCGACGACTACCGCCGGCTGGAACAGCGCATCCAGGACCACTACTCGGTGCGCTGCGCCCCGCACGTCATCGGTGTACTGCACGACACCCTCGGCTGGGTCCGCCAGTGGCTCACGACCGAGATCAACGCCTCCACCGACAACCCGCTCTTCTCCGTCGACGAGGAACGCGCGCACCACGGCGGCAACTTCTACGCCGGCCATGTCGCCCAGGCCATGGACAGCCTCAAGACCGCCACCGCCAGTGTGGCCGACCTGCTGGACCGGCAGCTCGCGCTCATCGTGGACCCGAAGTTCAGCCGGGGACTGCCCGCCAACCTCGTGCCGCCCTCGCTCAGCGCCGAGGCCGGACTGCACCACGGTTTCAAGGGCATGCAGATCGCCGCCTCCGCGGTGACCGCCGAGGCGCTCAAGACCGCCGCTCCGGCCAGCGTGTTCTCCCGCTCCACCGAAGCCCACAACCAGGACAAGGTGAGCATGGGCACCATCGCGGCGCGCGACGCGCGCACCGTGAACGAGCTGACGAGCCAGGTGGCCGCGATCACCCTGCTCGCCGCCGCCCAGGCCATCGACCTGCGGGGCCCCGAGCAGGCCGCCCCCTCGGTCCGCCGGGTCCACGCCCTCGTCCGCTCCCACGTCCCCTTCACCGACGGCGACCGGCGCATGGAAGGGGACATCGCCACCGTCCGCGAGTTGATTCTCGACGGCAGCCTGGCCCGCGCGGCCGGCTACTCATCCGACAAGGACACCGATGCTGCTGCTGCGTGACACCACCACGGAAGAGGCACTCCTCGGCACGGCCCGTGAGCACACCGGCCTCGTCCGCGACAGCCACGCGGGGACGGTCGAACCCGGCGCGCTGGGCCGGAAGTTCACCGCCACCCTGCAGGCCGCACTGGAATCCGGCCTGTACGAGCGCGACGCCCTCGCCGGACTCGCCGACAAGGCCCTGGCGGCCGCCCCGGAGTCCGTCGTCGCGGACCTCGTGCCCCAGCTGCCGTTCCTGCCCAAGCAGAGCCTGAGCACCGGCGGGCACAAGGCGTTCACCCGCGGGCTGTCGGAGTTCCTGCACTACTACGAGTCGTCGGGCACGACCGGCAACCCGGTCGCCGCGCCGAAGGCCCTCGACGACCTGGTCGTGAACACGATCAACATCGGCGAGCAGTGGGGCAGGATCCTGGAGCGTTCCGACCGCGCCCTCATCCTGATCAACGCCCCCTTCGCGCCGGCGGCCTACCAGTTCGAGAAGGTCCTGGAGTACCTCCAGGTGATGTCCCTGCGGCCGTGGGTGGACAACATCACCGGGGACTACACCCGGGTGCTCCGGCTCACCCGGGAACTCGGGGTGAACGTCTTCGTCGGGCCCCCGTCGCGGCTGCTGGAGATGGTCCAGTTCGCCTACCGCAACGACGAGCCGGTGCCGGCCTTCGACAAGCTGCTGCTGATGGCCGAGCAGACCGGACCCGGATTCGTGCGCCACCTGGAGCGGCTCACCGGGGCCACCGCCTACGTCGCCGCCTACGGCTCCTCGGAGACCGGCACCACCGCCGTCACCTGCGAACGCGGCAACCTGCACCTCCAGACGCAGAGTTACGTCCTGGAACTGACCGACGACTCCGGGACCCGGTTCGTGGACGGCAGCCCCGACCGCGGCGAACTCGTCGTCACCACCCTCGACATGCCGGGCCGGCCCCTGCTGCGCTACCGCACCGGCGACCTCGTGGAGATCCCCGGGACACCGTGCCCGTGCGGGGTCGCGACCCCGCTGCTGCGCACCCTGGGACGTTCGCAGGACCTGATCGTCCTGGAGGGCAACGGCATCCGGCAGAACGACTTCGAGGCCGCGCTCTGGCCGGAGCGGCACAGCGGTCCCACGGTCCTGAACTACATGCTGGTCATCCAGGGCAAGGCCGTCGTCTGCCTGGCGACCACCGACGTACCCGTCGACGAGGCCTGGACGCGCGCGACCGCGGACCGGGTCCAGGGCCTGTTCCCCGGCTACGAACTGGCCCTGCGCCCGGTGGAGAAGCTGCCGCCGCTCGCCTCGCTCGGCCAGTACCTCGGCTGGAAACTGTCGCGGGTCCTCGACCTCAACGACGCCCGCAACCGGGACCGGCTGCCCGATCCGATCCGGGGCGTGGTCGAGACGACCCTCGCCGACCTCGCGTCCACGCCCGAGAAGTGAGGAGTCCACGCACATGTGCGGCATAGCAGGCTGGCTCGACTGGCAACGCGACATGACCGGTCACGCGGCCGTCGTCTCCCGGATGGCGGAGACGCTCGCCCTGCGCGGCCCGGACGGGGCCGGAGTGTGGAGCGCACCGCGCCTCGCGCTCGGACACCGCAGGCTCGCCGTCATCGACGTGGACCACGGGCATCAGCCGATGGCCGTCCACGCCACGGACGACGACCGGGAGCTGGCGGTGGTCTCCTTCAGCGGCGAGATCCACAACTTCCGTGAGCTGCGCACCGAACTCACCGCGCGGGGGCACCGCTTCCGCACCGGCACGGACACCGAGGTGCTGCTGGCCGCCCACCGCGAGTGGGGCGAGACGGCCGTCACCCGGTTCGCCGGAATGTTCGCGTACGCGCTGTGGGACATCGCCCGGGAGACCCTGTGGCTGGCCCGCGACCCGCTGGGCGTCAAGCCCCTCTTCTACGCGGAACACCCCTCCGGAGTGATCTTCGGGTCCGAGCCGAAGGCGCTGTTCGCCAGCGGCCAGGTCGCCGCCGAGGTGGACGCCGAGGGACTGGTGGACGTCTTCACGGTGGCGGCCAGACGCCCCGGGGACGCCGTGTTCCGCACCATGCGGGAGGTGAAGCCCGGCCACATCGTCCGCTGCGACCGCCGCGGCGCCCACGAGCAGCGGTACTGGCAGGTGCGGAGCGCCCCGCACGAGGACGACGTCCCCACCACGGTCGCCCGGGTCCGCGAGCTGCTCGGCCGGGCGGTCACCGAGCAGGTCCACGCCGATGTGCCGCTGGGCGCCCTGCTCTCCGGCGGCATCGACTCCAGTGCCATCACGGCGCTCGGCGCCGGCGCCCTGTCGGCGGCGGGCCTGGACCCGCTCGCCACGTACTCGGTCGACTTCGCCGGCAGCGAGGAGGAGTTCTCCGCGGACGCGCTGCACGACTCCCGCGACGCCCCGTTCGTCCAGGCGGTCGTCGGCCACCTGGGCACCAAGCACACCGAGGTCCTGGTGGAGCCGGCCGCGCTGCTGGAGGAGTCCCGGACCACCCTGCGGGCCCGGGACGTCCCCGGCGTCGGCGACCTGGACGTGTCGCTCTACCTGCTCTTCCGCGAGGTACGGGGGCACCTCACCGTCGCCCTGTCCGGCGAGGGGGCGGACGACGCGTTCGGCGGTTACCCCTGGTTCCTGTCCGAGACGAAGCAGCCGACCGACAACTTCCCCTGGTCGGCCGGCGTCCAGGACCGCAACGCCGTCCTGTCGGCGCAGCTGCGGCCCCACCTCGACCTGCACGCCCGCCTCGACGCCCGCTATCGGGAGGCGCTGAGCGAGGTGCCCCGGCTGGAGGGCGAGACCGGTACGGACCGGCGGATGCGGGAGGTCTACTACCTGCAGCTCACCCGGTTCCTGCCGTTCCTGCTCGACCGCAAGGACCGGATGAGCATGGCCAACGGCCTGGAGGTCCGGGTGCCGTTCTGCGACCACCGGCTGGTCGACTACGTGTGGAACGTGCCCTGGCAGGTCAAGCGGCTGGGCGACCAGGAGAAGGGCCTGCTGCGCAGCGCGGTCGAGGACCTGCTGCCCGCCGAGGTGGTGCACCGGCCCAAGAGCGGTTTCCCCGTCGGCAAGGGCTCCGCGTACCTGGACTCCGTCCGGGCCGCGGTCTCCGACATGATCGGCGACTCGGGGTCACCGGCCATGGAGCTGCTGGACGCCACGACCCTGCGCGCCATGGTCGACAACAAGGACTGGTTCAACGGCAACTTCACGCCGCCGCCCATCCTGCCCCGCGCGCTGCAACTCGACAGCTGGCTTCGTGACTACCAGGTCAGGGTGGTGCTGTGACTCGCCGTCTGTTCACCTCGGAGTCCGTGACCGAGGGACATCCCGACAAGATCGCCGACCAGATCAGCGACACGATTCTCGACGCGCTGCTGCGGCAGGACCCGGCCTCCCGGGTCGCCGTGGAGACGCTGATCACCACCGGTCAGGTGCACGTGGCCGGCGAGGTGACGACCAAGGCCTACGCGGACATCCCGGCCCTCGTCCGCGACACGATCCTGGCCATCGGTTACGACTCCTCGAAGAAGGGCTTCGACGGCGTGTCCTGCGGTGTGTCGGTGTCGATCGGCGCGCAGTCCCCTGACATCGCGCAGGGTGTCGACGCGGCGTACGAGGCCCGGGTGGAGGGCGCCGCCGCGGGCGGGGAAGCGGACGAACTCGACAAGCAGGGCGCGGGCGACCAGGGCCTGATGTTCGGTTACGCGTCCGACGAGACGCCGACCCTGATGCCGCTGCCGATCTTCCTGGCGCACCGGCTGTCCAAGCGGCTCTCCGAGGTCCGCAAGAACGGCACCATCCCCTACCTGCGCCCGGACGGGAAGACGCAGGTCACCATCGAGTACGACGGCGACAAGGCCGTCCGCCTCGACACGGTGGTCGTCTCCTCCCAGCACGCCTCCGACGTCGACCTCGACGAGATGCTGATCCCGGACGTCCGTACGTTCGTGGTGGAGCCGGAGCTGAAGGCGCTGCTGGACGAGGGCATCAAGCTGGAGACCGAGGGCTACCGGCTGCTGGTGAACCCGACCGGCCGTTTCGAGATCGGCGGCCCGATGGGCGACGCCGGCCTGACCGGCCGCAAGATCATCATCGACACCTACGGCGGCATGGCCCGCCACGGCGGCGGTGCCTTCTCCGGCAAGGACCCGTCCAAGGTCGACCGTTCGGCCGCGTACGCGATGCGCTGGGTCGCGAAGAACGTCGTCGCCGCCGGTCTCGCCTCGCGCTGCGAGGTGCAGGTGGCGTACGCGATCGGCAAGGCGGAGCCGGTGGGCCTGTTCGTGGAGACCTTCGGCACCCACACGGTCGACCCGGAGAGGATCGAGAAGGCGATCGACGAGGTCTTCGACCTCCGCCCGGCCGCGATCATCCGCGACCTGAGCCTGCTCCGCCCGATCTACTCCCGGACCGCGGCCTACGGCCACTTCGGGCGGACCCACCCCGACTTCACCTGGGAGCGCACCGACCGCGTGACGGCCCTCCGCAAGGCAGCGGGGGTGTGAGGTGCGGATAGCGGTCACCGGCTCCATCGCCACCGATCACCTGATGCACTTCCCCGGCCGGTTCAGCGAACAGCTCGTGGCGGAGCAGCTCGACCACGTGTCGCTCTCCTTCCTGGTGGACGAGCTGCACATCCGCCGCGGCGGCGTCGCCTCGAACATCGCCTTCGGCCTCGGACAGCTCGGCCTGCGGCCGGTGCTCGTCGGCGCCGTCGGCCAGGACTTCGAGGAGTACGACGCGTGGCTCACCCGGCACGGCGTCGACACCGGCGTGGTCCACCGCTCCCGGACCCGGCACACCGCACGGTTCCAGTGCACCACCGACGAGGACGGCAACCAGATCGCCTCGTTCTACGCCGGCGCGATGAGCGAGGCGGCGACGATCGACATCGGCGCCGTCGCCGACCGTGTCGGCGGCCTGGACCTGGTGCTGATCGGGGCGAACGACCCCGAGGCGATGCTCCGGCACACCGAGGACTGCCGCCGGGCCGGGCTGCCCTTCGCCGCCGACCCGTCCCAGCAGCTCGCACGGCTGCCCGGCGAGGCGATCAGGGAGCTGGTGACCGGTGCGGACCACCTCTTCACCAACGGGTACGAAAGCGGTCTGCTGCTCCGCAAGACCGGCTGGCAGCCGGAGGACGTCCTCGAACGGGTCGGCACCTGGGTCACGACCCTGGGCGGCAAGGGCTGCCGGATCCAGCGCCGGGGCGAGCCCGGCACCGAGATCGCGGCGGTGCCGGTGACCGACCAGCGCGACCCCACCGGCGTGGGCGACGGCTTCCGCGCCGGGTTCCTCGCGGCACTCGGCTGGGGACTCGGCCCGGCCAGGGCGGCCCAGCTGGGCTCCGCCGTGGCCGCGAGCGTGCTGGAGGCGGTCGGTGCCCAGGAGTACCGGCTGGACCCGCGGGACCTGGCCGCGCGGTGCGGCGCCGCCTACGGGCCCGAGGCACAGCGGGAGCTGGCCGGGTTCCTCGGCGCCGGGGGCGGTGGGGACTCGTGACCGTGCCGGGCGCGCCGCCGGAGGGTGTGCGCCGCAGGCTGGCCGAGGGCCGCCCCCTGTACTCCTTCGAGGTCTTCCCGCCGAAGACCCCGCGGGGCGAACGGGACCTGTGGCGCACCCTGCGCGACATCGAGGTGCTGCGGCCGGCGTTCGTCTCGGTCACCTACGGGGCGGGCGGCTCCTCCCGGGACCGTACGACGTCCCTCGCCGAGCGCATCGCGCAGGACACCACCCTCCCGGTGGTCGCCCATCTCACCGCCGTCGGGCACTCCGTGGCCGAACTGCGGCGGATCATCGGGAGTTACGCGCAGGCCGGGGTGCGTGACCTGCTGGTCCTGCGCGGCGATCCGCCGAACGATCCGCAGGGGCCGTGGACACCGCACCCCCAAGGGGTGCGGTACGCCGCCGAACTGGTGCGGCTGGTCCGCCAGGCCGGTGACTTCGGGATCGGTGTCGCCGCGTTCCCCGAGCGCCACCCCCGCTCGCCGGACTGGGAGCAGGACATCCGGCACTTCGTCGCGAAGGCGCGGGCCGGCGCCGACTTCGCGATCACCCAGATGTTCTTCCGGGCCGAGGACTACCTGCGGCTCCGGGACCGGCTCGACGCGGCGGGGTGCACCCTCCCGGTGATCCCCGAGATCATGCCCGCCACCCGGTTCCGGCAGATCGCCCGCTTCGCCGAGCTGAGCGGCGCGACCGTGCCCGCCGAACTGGCCCACCGGCTGGAGAACGCGCGGGACGACGCCGAGGCCCACCGGATCGGCGTCGACCACGCCACCGCGATGGCCCGGCACCTGCTCGACCAGGGGGCGCCCGGCCTGCACTTCATCACCCTCAACCGTTCGACGGCGGCCCTCGACATCTACCGCGGTCTGGGACTGCCCGAGCCCCGCCGTGCCCTCGCGGCGGCCGCAGGAGGAACCGACCGTGGTACGCGCTGAAGCCACCGCCCCGGCGGCCGACGCCGACTGTGACGTGTACGTCGTGGGCACCGTGTTCCAGGACATCGTCTTCACCGGGCTCGACGGAGCCCCGGTGAAGGGCGCCGAGTCCTGGGCCCGCGGCATGGGGTGCAGCCCGGGCGGGGTGGCCAACACGGCGACGGCACTCGCCCGGCTGGGCCTGCGCACCATGCTCTGCGCGGCGTTCGGCGACGACGAGTACGGCGACCACTGCTGGGCCGACCTCGCCGCCGAGGGCGTCGACCTGTCGCTGGCCCGCAGACCGGCGGGCTGGCACTCCCCGGTGACCGTCTCCTTCGCCTACGAGGGCGACCGGACCATGGTCACCCACGGCCACGAGGTACCGGCCGGCGAGCACCTGCCGCCGCCGGTGCCGCCGGGCAGCCGCGCCTGCGTCACCGGACTCGCTCCGGACCAGGAGGCCGGCTGGGTGCGGCGGGCCGCCGCGCAGGGCAGCCTGGTGTTCGCCGACGCCGGCTGGGACGCCACCGGCCGCTGGACCCTGTCCGACCTGGACGGGCTCGACCACTGCCATGCCTTCGTACCGAACGCGGCCGAGGCCCTCCGCTACACCCGCACCGACGACGTCCGCGCCGCGGCCCGCGCGCTGGCCGAGGTGGTACCGGTGGCCGTGGTGACCGCGGGCGAGCAGGGCGCCGTCGCCTGCGACGGCCGCACCGGGGACGAGGCGGCCGTGCCCGCGGTGTCCGTCGACGCCCTGGATCCCACCGGCGCGGGCGATGTGTTCCTGTCCGGGTTCGTGTTCGCGACACTGGCCGACTGGCCGCTCGCGGACCGCCTCGCCTTCGCCAACCTCTGCGCCGCGCTCTCCGTCGCCGAGTTCGGCGGAGCGCACTCGGCGCCGGGCTGGCACGAGATCACCCGCTGGTGGTCGGGCCTGCGCGGCACGGACCCCCGCTGCCGCCACGGCGCGGAACTGCTGGAGCGCTACGACTTCCTGACGGCATCGACCATGACGGCGCCGCGGACCCCGCCGCGCCGTGCGGTTCCCACGATCGGATTCCGGGGAGCCGCTCCGTCACCCGCAGGCCGACGGTGACCCCCACCTCCCGTCCCAGGAGACGCTGCCATGCATGCCCATCCGCACGACCCGGTGCCGGACCGACTCAGCTGGCGTGACCTGCCCGCGGCGCAGCAGCCCGAGTACCCCGACCCCGAGGCGCTGCGCGCGGTGATCGCGGACCTCGAGACCTTCCCGCCGCTCGTCTTCGCGGGCGAGTGCGACCAGCTGCGCGCCCGGATGGCGGCCGTCGCCAGGGGAGAGGCGTTCCTCCTCCAGGGCGGCGACTGCGCCGAGGCCTTCGACGCGGTGTCCGCCGACCACATCCGCAACAAGCTCAAGACGCTGCTCCAGATGGGCGCCGTCCTGACCTACGCGGCCTCCGTGCCGGTGGTGAAGGTCGGCCGGATCGCGGGGCAGTACTCCAAGCCCCGCTCCAAGCCGACCGAGACCCGCGACGGCGTGACGCTCCCGGTGTACCGGGGCGACTCCGTCAACGGCCTGGACTTCGCGCCCGCGTCCCGCATCCCGGATCCCGAGCGGCTCAAGCGCATGTACCACGCCTCGGCGTCGACGCTGAACCTGGTGCGCGCCTTCACCACCGGCGGGTACGCCGACCTGCGCCAGGTGCACGCCTGGAACCAGGACTTCGTGCGCACCTCGCGCTCGGGCCAGCGCTACGAGCAGCTCGCGCGGGAGATCGACAACGCGCTGAACTTCATGCGGGCCTGCGGCACCGACCCGGAGGAGTTCAGGACCGTCGAGTTCTTCTCCTCGCACGAGGCGCTGCTGCTGGACTACGAGTCCGCCCTGACCCGGGTCGACTCGCGCACCGGCAGGCTGTACGACGTCTCCGCGCACATGGTGTGGATCGGCGAGCGCACCCGGCAGATGGACGGTGCGCACATCGAGTTCGCCTCGCGGATCCGCAACCCGATCGGCATCAAGCTCGGCCCGACCACGACGGCCGAGGAGGCGCTGCGTTACATCGACCGTCTCGACCCCGAGCGGGAGCCGGGCCGGCTGACCTTCATCGTCCGCATGGGTGCCGGGAAGATCCGCGACAAGCTGCCCGAGCTGGTGGAGAAGGTCACGGCGTCCGGTGCCACGGTGGCCTGGGTGACCGACCCGATGCACGGCAACACCTTCGAGGCGGCCTCCGGGCACAAGACGCGCCGCTTCGACGACGTCCTCGACGAGGTCAAGGGCTTCTTCGAGGTGCACAAGGCGCTCGGCACCCACCCGGGCGGCATCCACGTGGAGCTGACCGGCGACGACGTCACCGAGTGCGTGGGCGGCGGCGACGAGATCTTCGTCGACGACCTGCACCAGCGCTACGAGACCGCCTGCGACCCCCGACTGAACCACAGTCAGTCGCTGGACCTCGCCTTCCTCGTGGCGGAGATGTACCGGCGGGACGCCGGCCGGCGGTGGCGCGCGTCCGCGCCCGGAGGAACGGAAGGAAGGAACCGATGATTCCGCGTACGGTCGCCGTGGTGGGCGGCGGCACGATCGCGTCCTCGCTGACCCTGGCGCTGGCCCGCCACGGCGTGCGGGTGCGCCTGGTGCCCGAGAACCTGGCCGGGGCCGGCGCCCAGGCCGGGGCGGTCGCCGGGACCGGTGCTCCGGACCGGCCGGCGGACCTGGCGGTGCTCGCCGTCGCGCCGAGCCGCGTCGGCGCCGTCCTCGCGGACTGCCGGCGACTCGGCGTCGCCGAGGCCTACACCGACACGACCGGCGTGGACGCGGCCGTGGAGCGGGACGCCACGGACGGCCGCGCGGCCGGCCCGGCCGACGTGAGCGGCCCGGACGGCTCCGACTACCTCGCCGGGCATCCGCTGACGGACCTCACCGGGCCCGACGCGTCGGCCGGCCTCTTCGAGGGCCGCCCCTGGGTGCTCGCGCCGACCCCGGCCACCTCGCGGGAGACCCTCAACCGTGTGCTGGGGCTGACCGCGCTGTGCGGTGCCGTCCCCGTCGTCATGGACCACGCGTCCCACGACGCGGCGATGGCCCGGACCGCGCACGTCCCGCGCCTGCTCACCGCCCTCCTGGCCGCCCGCTTCCACCCTCCGCGGCCACGCCTTCTGCGGCTGACGGAGCCGGACCTGTGCGCGGTGCTGCGCCCCGCAGACCTGGACCCGGAGCCGTGGAGCGACCTGCTGCGCGGCAACGCCTCCGCGGTGGCCGCCGTCCTGCGCGAGGTGAGCGCCGACCTCGACGTCCTGCTCGCCGCGCTGGAGGGCGTGGACTCACCGGACGACGCCCACCGGGAACAGAGCGGGAAGCAGCTGGCGCACCTTCTGGAGCAGGGCAGGGACGGGTACGCCGCGGTCGCGGCGCACCACGACGGCCGGACGGGGGGTGTCCGTTGACCGCATTGCGCTGGCTGACCGCGGGGGAGTCGCACGGTCCCGCACTGGTCGCGACGCTGGAGGGTCTTCCCGCCGGCGTGCCGGTCACCACGGAGATGGTGGCGGATCACCTGGCGCGGCGGCGGCTCGGTCACGGCCGCGGTGCGCGGATGAGGTTCGAGCGCGACGAGGTCACGTTCCTGGGCGGGGTGCGGCACGGCCTGACCCTGGGTTCTCCGGTGGCGGTCATGGTGGGCAACACCGAGTGGCCGAAGTGGGAGCAGGTCATGGCCGCCGACCCGGTCGATCCCGAGGTACTGGCCGGCCTCGCCCGCAACGCGCCGCTGACCCGTCCGCGCCCCGGCCACGCGGACCTGGCGGGGATGCAGAAGTACGGCTTCGACGAGGCCCGCCCCATCCTGGAACGCGCCTCGGCCCGGGAGACCGCGGCGCGGGTGGCGCTGGGCGCGGTGGCCAGGTCGTACCTGCGGGAGACGGCCGGTGTGGAGATCGTCTCCCACGTGGTGGAGCTGGCCGGTGCCCGGGCCCCTTACGGGGTCTGTCCGGTTCCGGGTGACGCGGCCAGGCTGGACGCGGATCCGGTGCGCTGCCTCGACGCGGACGCCTCGAAGGCGATGGTCGCGGAGATCGATCAGGCCCACCAGGACGGCGACACCCTCGGCGGTGTGGTCGAGGTCCTGGCCTACGGCGTCCCGGTGGGGCTCGGCTCGCACGTGCACTGGGACCGCAGGCTGGACGCGCGCCTGGCCGCCGCCCTGATGGGCATCCAGGCCATCAAGGGCGTCGAGATCGGCGACGGCTTCGAGCTGGCCCGTGTGCCCGGCTCCCGGGCCCACGACGAGATCGTCAACACCTCCGAGGGCATCCGGCGTGCCTCGCGGCGGTCCGGTGGTACCGAGGGCGGTCTCAGCACGGGTGAGCCGCTGCGGGTGCGCGCGGCGATGAAGCCGATCGCGACCGTGCCGCGCGCGCTGGCCACGGTGGACGTGGTCACCGGCGAGCCCGCCCAGGCCCACCACCAGCGCTCGGACGTGTGCGCGGTGCCGGCCGCCGGCATCGTCGCCGAGGCCATGGTGGCGCTCGTCCTCGCGGACGCCGTCGCGGAGAAGTTCGGCGGCGACTCCGTCCCCGAGACCCGCCGCAACGTGCGGTCGTACCTCGACGGCCTGGGGATCAGGTGAGCGGCGGACCCGCGGTCGTCCTCGTCGGCCCGATGGGGGCGGGCAAGTCCACCGTCGGGCGACTGCTCGCCGGGCGTCTGGGCGTGGGCTACCGGGACACCGACGAGGAGATCGTCGCCGCCCAGGGCCGCACCATCGCCGAGATCTTCGTCGACGAGGGCGAGGAGGCCTTCCGCGCCGTCGAGAAGGCCGCCGTACGCGCCGCGCTCACCGGGAACGACGGTGTCGTCGCGCTCGGCGGCGGGGCGGTCCTCGACCCGGACACGCGCGCCCTGCTCGCCGGGCACCGGGTGGTCTACCTGTCGATGGACGTCGAGGAGGCCGTGAAGCGGACCGGCCTGAACGTGGCCCGCCCGCTGCTGGCGGCCAACCCGCGCAAGCGCTGGCGGGAGCTGATGGAGGCGCGCCGGCACCTGTACGAGGAGGTCGCCACCGCGGTGGTGGCCACCGACGGCCGTACCCCCGAAGAGGTCACCCAGGCAGCCCTGGACGCACTGGAGGAGAAACAGACGTGACGGATCGTGAGTTCTACGTCCTGCTGGGTCCCGACGGCGCAGGGAAGTCCTCCGTGATGGCCGAGCTGTCCACGGCGCTGCCCGGCTGGCGGACCCTGTCGACCGACGACGAGCTGGTGGCCGGCGAGCACGGGCTGATCACCCGGTTGCGCCGGAGCGTCGTCGAGGACGTCCTGCCGGAACTCGGCCGGGCCTACTCCGTCGACTTCCTCGCCCAGCTGCTCGGCACCGCGGTCGTCCACCTGCGGGACCAGCTGGAACGGCAGGACCCGCGGACACCGGTCCTGATGGACTCCTACTACTACAAGATCCTCGCGAAGTGCAGGCTCGCCGGCCTCACGACCCACCCGCTGTACGGCTGGTGGCGCTCCTTCCCGCAGCCGCGCGCGGTGGTCTACCTCGACGTGTCGCCCGAGACCGCCTGGCGCCGCTCGGGCCGGGGCACCCGCCTCAACCCCCTGGAGCACTTCGGTCCCCGGCCCGAGTGGTTCGGCTTCGAGAGCTACCAGAAGAACCTGAGGAAGCTGATGCTGGAGGAGACCGGGCGGCTGCCGGTGACGGTGATCGAGGAGAGCACCGGGCCCGACACCACCGTGGCGGCCGTACGCAAGGCGCTCGCCGCATGAGCGCGGACCCGGGCTGGGGCGCCCCCGGCCACGCCGAGCGCTACCGCCGGCGCGTCCTCGCCGAACAGGCGCGCCTCACGGCCGAACTGGCCGACCTGCCGGGCCGGCAGCAGAGCGTGCTGACCGACCTCCTGGACTTCAACCGCGCGACCGAGTTCGGCCGGCGGCACGACTTCGCCGCGATCCGCACCCTGAGGGACTTCCAGTCGGCCGTACCGATCCAGGACTACGCGGCCCACGCCCCCTGGATCGAGCGCATGGCCGCGGGGGAGCCCGGCGTCCTCACCGCCGACGCCCCGGTGGTCTACTTCACCAGCAGCGGAAGCACCGGGGCCCACAAGAAGATCCCGGTCACCCGGCGCTTCATGAAGACGGTGTTCTTCCCCTTCTACTACGCCGCCTGGGCACCGCTGATCGAAAGCTTCCCGGACCTCATGGACCGGCCCGACGCGATGCTCAACCTCAAGCACGACCCGCCGGCCGCCCCTCCGGTCACCGCCGACGGACATCCCCACGTCGGTGCCAGCCAGGTCGACTTCGGCACGGCGTTCGGTGAGCCGCTCGCGGCGGAGATGGGTACCGCGGCGCCCTGGTCCGCGCTGCGCGTGCCCGTGGCACCCGACGACCACCTCGAACGGATGTACCTGCGGCTGCGACTGGCGGTGCACAGCGACGTCCGCGGCCTCATCGGCATCAACCCGGCGGTGCTCGCGGCCGTGCCGTACCTGCTGGGCCTGTGGTGGCAGCGCATCGTGAAGGAGGTGCGCGACGGCACCCTGGGGGCCGTGCCGTACGGGCCCGGCGATCCCGGGCTGGCCGCCCGGCTGGAGGCGCTCGCCGACTCCTCCGGGCAGGTGCGGCCCGGCGACGTCTGGCCCCGGATCCGCGCCCTGTTCGGGTGGACGACGGGCGTGGCCTCCCTGTACCTGCCCGCCCTGCGCGAGCGGTTCGGGTCCTCGGTCGCCGCCCTGCCCGCACCGGTGGCCGCGTCGGAGGGGCCGGTGGCGGTGCCCCTCGACACGCATCCCACCGCGGGCACCCTCATCCCCTCCGCCTGCGTGTACGAGTTCGCCGACGCCGACGACGACCTCCGCCCCGACACCGCGACCCTCCTCCCGCAGGACCTCGAACCGGACCGCGACTACCACGTCGTCTTCAGCCATGTCGGAGGCCTGTACCGGTACGCCGTCGGCGACGTCGTCCGGGTGGTGGACCGGGTCCGGGGCGTTCCGCGCCTGATGTACGCCGGCCGGTCGACCCGCTCGGACGCGGCCGGTGAACGGCTGCGCGAGGCACAGGTGGTCCGGGCGCTGCAGGAGGCCCTGGCCGGCGCCGGCGTCACCGCGCGCAACGTCGCCTGCCGCGTCGAGGAACCCGCCGGCGGGCCGCCCCGGTACCGGTTCGCCGTCGCCCCGGAGACCCCCTGGCCGGCGGAGGCCTCCGCGCGGTTCACCGCCCTGCTCGACACGGCGCTCGGCGGCCGGTCCGCGGGCTACGCACGGGCCCGGCGCGACGGCCGCCTCGGCGGGGCGGAACTGCTGCCGCTGCACCCCGACAGCTTCCAGCGGGACTGGCACGCGCGCGTGGCCGACGGCAACCGGCCCGCCCAGGTGAAGGACCGGCTGTTCCGGCAGGAAGAACCCCAGTGGCGACGACTGGTCGCCGCGTCCGACGCACTACGAGGAGAAGGCACGTGACGCACGTCCTGGACCCCGCCGACCCCGTCGAGAAGACCGCCCTCCTCACCGCCGCCCTGCGCGCCGCGGAGAGCCTCCGCGAGGACCGGCTCTACACGGACCCGTACGCGGCCACGCTGGTCGGCGACGCCGGGCCCCGGCTCCTGGCCGAGATCCGTGCCGCGACCTTCCCGCCCGACCGGCCGCGCTCCGTCCCGAGCACCCCGGACTACAACGCCATCCGGACCCGGTTCTTCGACGACTTCCTCCAGCGTGCCGTCGGCGAGGCCGGCAGGGCCCAGCTCGTCATGGCCCCCGCCGGCATGGACTCGCGCGCCTACCGGCTCGACTGGCCGGCGGGCCTGCGGTACTTCGAGGTCGACCGCCCGGCCGTGCTCGCGTTCAAGGAGGAGCGGCTGCGCGGCGCCACCCCCCGCGTCGACCACGTCACCGTCGCCGTCGACCTCACCGCCGACGACTGGGAGGACCGGCTCCGCGCCGCCGGGTACGACCCGGACGCGCCCTCCGTGTGGATGCTCGAAGGGCTGCTGTACTACATCCCCGAGCACGACGCCCGCCGCATGCTGGAACGGGTCGCCGCCTTCTGCGCCCCCGGCAGCCTCGTCGCCGCCGACCTCGTCAACGCGGCGGCCCTCACCCTGCCGCACATGCGCCCCCTGCTGGACGTGTTCGAGGGCTGGGGCTGCCCCTGGCTGTTCGGCAGCGACGAACCCGAGGCGCTGTTCGGGCAGTACGGCTTCGACGTGACCGCGGTCCAGCCCGGCGAGCCGGGCGCGGACTTCGGACGCTGGCCCGACCCGGTCCCCGACCGCTCGGTGAAGGACGTCCGGCGGGTCTTCTTCGTCCACGGCCGACGCCGATGACCCGGCCGGTCGTGGTGGCCGGCGGCAGCGTGGCCGGTCTCGCCTGCGCCCTCGCGCTGGGCCGGCGCGGCTTCCCGGTCACGGTGCTGGAACAGGCGCCGCCGCCCCCCGAGGGCCCCGCGCGGCGGGCGGCCGACCGGTGGCACCGGCCCACCGTGGCGCAGCACGGCCACTCCCACGTCCTCACCTCCCTCGGGGTGCGGGTGCTGCGCGACCACGCCCCCGACGTGCTCGACGCAGCCCTCGGCGCCGGCGCCCGCCTGCTCGACCTCACCGACGCGGCGCCCGACCGGCTGGACGACGACGAGCTGGTGGCCCTCGCCGTGCGCCGCCCGGTCCTCGAACTCGTCCTGCGGCAGGTGGTACGGTCCCTGCCCGGCGTCACGTTCGGCCACCGCGTCACCGTGCGGGGCCTGTCCACGGCGGGCCGCCGGGTGACCGGGGTCGTCACCGGCGACGGTGCGCGGCTCCCGGCGTACGCCGTGGTGGACGCCACCGGACGCCGAGGGGCCTGGCGGACCTGGCTGGCGGCCGCGGGCCTGCCCGTGCCGGCCGAGCTGACCGCGCCCACCCGGGTCCGCGGCTTCACCCGCTTCTACCGGCAGACGTCCCCCGGCCCCCTGCCCGGTCCGCTCAACCGCGGCAACGCGGCCGGCGGGATCTGGGGCCACTACGCGGCCGTGGCGCACCCCGCCGACAACGGCACCTACGCGATCACGCTCGGCGTGCCCACGCGGGACCCCGCCACGACCGGCCTGCGCCACCCGTCCGGGTTCACCCGGGTGGCCCGCCTCTCGCCGCACGTCGCCGCCTGGGCCGACCCCGCCGTGGGGGAGCCGGCCGGCCCCGTGCGCCCCATCACCCTGCCCCCCGACATCCTGCGCCGCCAGGCCGACGCGCACGCCGGTCCGGTCGCCGGCCTGTACCCGGTCGGGGACTCCCTGTGCGTCACCAACCCGCTGTTCGGGCGGGGCATGTCCCTGGCGCTGCATCACGCGTTCCTGCTCGCGGACCTCCTCGACGGCGAGACGGGCCCGGCCGCGCGGAACGCGGAACGGGCGGCGGCGCTCGCCGACCGCGTCTACCGGCCGTGGTACGAACACGCCGTCCGCGAGGACACGGCACGCACCGCGCTGTGGCGTGCGCAGGTCACCGGCGGCCCCCCGCCCGCCACGCCGTCCCCCGACGGCCGCCCGCCCCTCGCCGCCGTCGCGGCCGCGGCCGCCGCCGACACCGTGGTGTGGCGCGGCCTGACCCGGGTCCTGATGAGCCTGGACACCGCGGAGGACGTCTTCGACGACGAGGTGTTCCGCAAGCGGGTGGGCTCGGCCCCGGCGCCCGTGGCGCGCGGCCCGCTGCCGCCGACGCGCGCGGAACTGGTCCGGGCCGTCTCCTGCGAGGAGCCCGCATGACCCCCCTCGACCGCCTGGCCGACGCCCCGGCCGACCGCCGGGCCGACCGCCGGGCCGCTGCCGACCACCTGCCCGTCCCCCCGGCCGACCGCTTGGCCGACGTCCCGGCCGACCGCCGGGCCGTCCCCCCGGCCGACCGCCTGGCCGCTGCCGACCACCTGCCCGTCTCCCCGGCCGACCGCCTGGCCGCTGCCGACCACCTGCCCGTCTCCCCGGCCGACCGTTTGGCCGACGCCCCGGCCGACCGCCGAGCCGACCACCTGGCCGTCTCCCCGGCCAGCCGCCCCACCGTCCTGCTCGCGCCCGTCACCGTCACCCCGGCCAAACCCCTGACCCCCAGCCACCTCAAGGGCCTGCTGTGGACCGACGTCATGTTCCGGGCCACCGTCCCGCTCGCGGACGTCACCTACCGCTACAGCCCGACCACCTACCACCTCACCGAACAGACCCTGGGTTTCTGGGAGTTCCTCGACCGCACCCAGGGCGACCTGCCGTACGCCTCGCTGTCGGAGGAGGAGATCGGCGACCTGTACGTCCGGTTCCGCAAGGACACGCCCCCGCCGGCCGAGGCGCTGCGCCCCTACGCCCATGAAGTGGAGCGCAACGGCTGGGTGCACCCGGCGAGCGAGCGCGTGCTGCGGCTGTGGACCGCGCACTACGACGCCCTCGGCCTCCACGACCCGGGGCTGACGCGCCACCAGCCGCCGGGACTCGGCACGGAGGAGATGATCGAGCGGCTCGTCACCCTGGGGATGGGGCTCGACCAGCGGGCCGGCGGCGGACCGGTCTACCTCGACGCCACCCGGTACGGGCTGCCCCTGCGGCAGATCACGACCGCCGACGGGCAGCCCAACTACCTCGCCTGCGCCCTGCGCGAACTGCTCCCGCTGGCACCCGCGTACGACGAGGTCGTGCTCCTCCACGACCCCGAGCTGGCCGCCGACTACCTGCTCCTGCAGCGGGTGCTCGGCGCACTGGGACCGCGGGTGCACCGCGTCCCCGTCGGCCGCGTCCCCGTCGACGGCCGGATCCGGTCGGCCCGGCACGGGGGCTGGCACGACCACACGGCCGGTGCCCTGCTCAGGACCGTCGGCACCGACGGCGACCCCGACGTACGCCAGCTCGCCATGCGGCTGTACTTCATCGCCGGCCTCGGCCCCGGACAGGCCCAGTCGTTCCGCGCCGACCTGCTGCGCAAGAGCCTCGACCGCGCCGAACGGCTGCTGCGCCGGGCCGACGGCCACCGGCTCGGCGCCCCGCGGCTGCACGAGGAACTGCGCCGGCACCGCGGCGCCCACACCCACGTCGACCCCTACCGGCTCACCTCGTCGCTGCTGGCCCGCTCCCGCCGGTCCCTCGGCCACGACCTGCTCTCCACGGTGTACCTATGACCCTCTCCCCGGAACTGCTGCTCACCGTCGCCGCCGAGCGCCTCAGGGCCGCCCGTCCGGACCTCGCGGCCGCGGGCCCGTCCGGCCCGCGCTCCCTCCTCGCGGTGAAGGACGAGATCCGCTCCGCCGCGGGCGCCGCACCCGCCGGCCGGGTGTCGGCCGTCGCCGTCGTCCAGGAGGCCGACCTGCCGTCCTGGACGCGGGAGACGTGCGCGTTCGTGCTGTCCCTCACCCCGGAGCAGACCGACGCCTGGCGCCGGTCCTTCACCCGCACCCTCTACCTGGCGGGCCGCCCCGACAACCTGCGCGAGCGCTTCGCCTTCACGCACGTCGCCCCGGACGCGACGGCCGCCTGGGCCGCGCCCGCGCCGGACGCGGCCACGACCGGGCTGCGCCGGCTGCTCAGGACGTACAGCGGCCGGCGCCCGCTCACGGCCTGGCGCCCCGCCACCGTCGAGGTCCCCGGTGGCGGGGCCCGGGCCGGCGCGTCCGCCGGCCGGCGGCCCGTCCACCGGGACCTGTACCTGTCCACCGCCCAGCTCACCGTGGCCGACGCGCTGGTGCACCTCGGCCATCTCCTCGCCGAGTCCGTCATCGACGGCACCATCGGCCCCGGAGACCGGCTGACCCTGCGCTCCGTCCCGCGTCTGACCGCCCTGCCCGCCCCCTACGCCGCCCTGCGCGTCGACACCGACCAGCACCACCCGGACCGCCTGCGGGCCTACGCCGCACTGACCCAGGAGAACTAGGTGCCTCAGCCCCCGTCCCCCGCCGTCCCCCGCCCGCTGCGCCTCGGAGTCCACGGGTCCTCCCCCCAGCCCGCGCGGCTCGTCGCCGCCGCCGGGTACGACACCGCGCGCGTGGCGCACGTGGGGTACGACGTGCGCGAACCGTTCCGGCTGCTGCGGGCCGGCGAACTGGACCTGATGCTTGTCAAGTATGCGCTGCGCGAGCCGGACATCGTCACCAGCGCGCCCGTCGCCTTCGACCCCCGGGCCGCCCTCGTGCGGGCCGGCCACCCCCTGGCCGCCCGCGACACCCTCTCCGTCGAGGACGTCGCCCCCTACGACGCCTTCCACTGCCCGGGCGACTTCCCGCCGTACGTCTGGGACGAGATCGTGCCGCTCCGCACCCCGCGGGGCCGGCCCATCCACCGGGTGCGGCTCATGGGCACCCCGGCCGACCTGGTGGCGACGCTGACCGGTTCGGACGCCGTCCACCTGTCGTTCCTGTCGCTCGCGGGGAGCCTGCCGCCCGGCGTCCGGGTGATCCCCGTGCCGGACCTCCCGGCCGCCCCGGTCTCCCTCGCCTGGCTGCGGGACGCCCCGCCGTCCCCCGAGCGGGACGCGTTCGTCGCCGCCGCGGAACGGAGCGCGCTCGCCACCGCGGAACGGGGCGCGGACCGGTGACCGCCGCCGACCGGCCCCCGTTCGTCCTGCTGCACGCGCTGCCGCTGGACTCCGCCATGTGGCGGGCGCAGACACGCGAGCTGACGGCGCTGGGCCACCGGGTGCTGGCCGTCGACCAACGCGGGTTCGGCCGGGCACCGCTCGGCACCGCACCGCCCTCGCTCGACCTCGTCGCGGACGACCTCGCGACGGCGCTGGACCGGCAGGGCATCGACCGGATCGTCCTGGCCGGCTGTTCCCTGGGCGGCTACACGGCGCTGGCCTTCCTGCGCCGCCACCCCGGACGCGTCGAGGGTCTGGCCCTGCTGTCCACCCGGGCCGCCGCCGACACCGCCGAGGCCGCGGCCCGGCGTGCGGGCTTCGCCCGGGCCATGCGCGACCCCGCCGCCCGCGACCGGCTCGTCGACGCCACCACGCCGGCGCTGCTCGGCGCCGGCAGCCGCACCCGGCGGCCGGAGCTGCTGCGCGACCTGCTGGCGGCCGTGCGGGCCGCCGACCCCGAGTCCGTCGCCTGGGCGCAGGAGGCCGTCGCCGCCCGGCCGGACGGCCTGGACGTCCTGCGCGCGACCGGTGTCCCGGCGCTCGTCGTCGCCGGGGAGGAGGACGAGCTGGTCTCGGCCGCCGAGGCGCGGGCCACCGCGGACGCGCTGCCCCGGGGACGGCTGGTCGTCCTGCCGGGCGTCGGCCACCTGCCGCCCCTGGAGGCGCCCGGCGAGGTCACCCGCCTGCTCACCGCACTGCACCGCGACGCCACCGCCGTGGCGCGGACCGCGCGAAGGGAACCGTGAGGATGCGGACGACGGACCACGGCTCCTGGGGCTACACCGCCTCCACGGGGCTCGGATTCACCCACGAGGAGATCGTCGACGCGCACTTCGAGGCCTGCGCCGGCCCGTACCGGGCGACGCTCGACTCGGCCGGGATCCAGCCGGGCTGGAGCGTGCTCGACGCCGGCTGCGGGACCGGCGCCTTCCTGCCCTGGCTGGCCGAGGCCGTCGGTCCCGGGGGCCGGGTCAGCGCCGTCGACCTCGCCGCGGAGAACGCCGAACGCGCCGCCGCGCGGATGCGGGCACACGGCAGCCCCTGCCCGGTCGAGGTCCGGCAGGGCGACATCCGGCGGCTGGACCACCCCGACAACAGCTTCGACGCCGTCTGGTGCGCGAACACCACCCAGTACCTCGGCGACGAGGAACTCCTGCAGACCCTGGCCGAGTTCCGGCGGGTCGTACGGCCCGGAGGGACGGTGGCCGTCAAGGACCTCGACGCCGGGCTGATCGTCGTACGCCCGGGGGATCCGTTCCTGTTCCCGGACTTCTTCCGCCGGGCGGCGCGGCAGCCGGGCTACGCACGGCAGTTGCTGCGCACCGGAGAGCTGTACCGGTGGCTGGACCGGGCCGGGCTGACGTCGGTGCGCCAGCACAGCCTGCTGATCGAGCACTTCGCGCCCATGCCGCCGCAGGTGCTGCGGTTCTACACCCTGGCGTGCGCCCGGGTGGCGCGGATGGCGGCCGACGCGGGCGCCGAGGGGCCGTGGCGGGAGTTCCTCGACCCGGAGAGCGCCGCCCACCCGTTGCGCGGTCCGCACGCGTACATCAGGGAGGGCAACACGGTGGCGGTCGGTGTGGTCAGCTGACCGGTCCGGTCCGCAGGACGACGTCCATGAGGCCCGGGAAGCGGGCGTCGAGGTCGTCGCGGCGCAGGGACATCAGGCGATGGGTGCCCTCGACGCGGGTGTGGGTCAGGCCCGCGTCCCGCAGGACCTTCAGATGATGGGAGAGCGTCGACTTGGCCATGGGGATGTTCAGGCCGCTGCACGACTGCTCGTGCGCGTCGCCCAGGTTCTGGACGATGGCCAGCCGGGTGGGGTCGCTCAACGCGTGGAAGACATCCGTCAGTTGGATCTCTTCCCGGCTGGGATGCTTCAGCGTGCGCACCGCGCGGACTCCTCTTCGGGTGAGGGGAGCGGCTCCGCTTCCCTTCGACTTCGGAGATTTGCATAGTATCGAAATAAGGCCCTTGTTCTGGCAGTCGACCTCTTCCTATAGTTCTATTGCTCGCGAACCATTGAACATGAATCATCGTACGCCGATCACAAGGAGGCACGGTGCCCGAGCTGAAGACCGAAGTCGATCCGGCGGAAGTGGGGCTGGACGCCGACCGCTTACGGCGGCTCGACCGGTACCTGGCCTCCTACGTCGACGACGGACGACTGCCCGGCTGGCAGCTCGCCGTGACCCGCCGCGGCAAGGTGGCCCATCTCGCCGAGTACGGCCACCGGGACGTCGAGAACGGCCTGCCCGCCGGCGGCGACACGATCTACCGCGCCTGGTCGATGACCAAGCCCGTCACCTCGGTCGCGGCGATGACCCTGGTCGAGGACGGCACCATCGGCCTGCAGGACCCCGTCAGCCGCTACATCCCGGCCTTCGAGAACGTACGCGTCTACCAGCGCGGACCGGCCACCCGTCCGGTCACCACGCCGGCCGCGAACCCCATCCGCGTCCAGCACCTCCTCAGCCACACCTCGGGGCTGACCTACGGTTTCCACCGGGCCCACCCGGTGGACGAGATCTACACCGCGAACGGCTTCGAGTGGGCCACCCCGCCCGGGCTCGACCTCGCCGCCTGCTGTGAGCAGTGGGCCTCCTTCCCGCTGCTCTTCGAGCCGGGGACCGCCTGGAACTACGGCGTCTCCAGCGATGTGCTCGGCCGTGTCATCGAGGTCGCCTCGGGCCGGAGCCTGGACGAGTTCTTCGCCGAGCGGATCCTCGGACCGCTCGGGATGACCGACACCGCCTTCCACGTCCCGCAGGAGAAGGCCGACCGGCTCGCCGCCTTCTACACCGCGGACCCGGCCACCGGGAAGGCGATCCGCGCCGACCGGATGGGCGCGGGCGCGCTCCACGAGCCCGCCTGCCTGTCCGGCAGCGCCGGACTGGTCACCACCCTCGCCGACTACCACCGCTTCACCCAGATGCTGCTCGGCGAGGGCACCCTCGACGGGGAACGGATCCTCGGTCCCCGCACCGTACGGCACATGCGCCGCAACCACCTGCCCGGCGGCAAGGACCTGCACACGGTGGGCCGTCCGGTCTTCTCCGAGATGCCGACCGCCGGCGTCGGCTTCGGGCTCGGCTTCGCCGTGATCGAGGACCCCGCGGCGGCCGGAGTACCGGCCGGTCCGGGGGAGTACGCCTGGCACAGCGCCGCCGGGACGATCTTCTGGGTGGACCCGGCGGAGGAACTGACCGCGCTGTTCTTCACCCAGCTCATGCCGTCGAGCGCGCACCCGCTGCACAGCCGCCTGCGTCAGCTGGTCAATCAGGCCCTGGTCGACTGAGGGAGCGATCCGCCATGTGCACTCCGGAAACCATCATCGGCGCGGCCTCCGCGGAGCCGCCCGACCGCTCCTGGCGGACCCGCGCCGAAGGAACGGCCGAGCAGGGCGGCACCCCCGCGCCCTTCGTGCCCCAAGGCGCCGTGCGCGACCTCACCCACGTCCTCAGTACCGAGTGGCCCGTCTTCGAACTCTATGTGAAACCGATGGAGATGAGGCGCCTGGCCAACCTGGCCGAACACGAGTACAACGCCTTTGAACTCACCTACAACGAGCACATCGGCACCCATGTCGACGCGCCCGCCCACTTCGACGACGACGGTCTGACCGTCGAGCAGATCCCGGCGCGGAACCTGGTCGCCCCGCTCGCGGTCGTCCGGGTGCGGGAGCGGGCGGCCCGGGACAACCTCACCGAACTGTCGGTGGACGACCTGCTGCGGTGGGAGAGCCGGCACGGCCGCATCCCGGACGGCGCGCTGCTCGCCGTCGACAACGGCTGGTCCGAACGCATCGAGGTCCCCGGCGCCTTCCTCAACTTCGACGAGAAGGAAGGCCACTACCGCCATCCCGGCATCTCCGTCGAGGCCGCGCACTTCCTGGTCGAGGAGCGGTCGCTGGTCGGCGTCGGCATCGACACGCCCAGCCTGGAGCCGGGCAACCGCCCCGCCGACCCCTTCACCCACCGTGTCCTGCTGCCCGCGGGCCTCTACGGCATCGAGAACCTGGCGCACCTGGACACCGTGCCGGACATCGGCGCCACGGTGGTCGTCGGCGCCCCCAAGCACGCCGGCGGCACGGGCGGTCCGGCCCGCGTCCTCGCCTTCGTCTGAGCCGCCGGCGGGGGATCCGCCCGCTGCCGGCTTCTCACCATCCAAGGAGTAACGCAGATGACCGCATCATCCGGTACGGCGGCCCCGACCGACGCGTCCAAGGAGCGCTGGGAGTGGACCGAGGAGCGTTACCGGGACGGGGTGTTCAGCCACGCCGTGGCCACCGAGCGGGAGCGGCTGCGGCTGCTGGAGTCCGTACTGGACGACCACACCCGCGGACACTTCCGGCGCCTCGGCCTGACCTCCGGGCACCGCGTCCTGGAGGTCGGCGGCGGCGGCGGGTCGGTCGCCCGCTGGCTGGCCGGCCAGGGCGCCGACGTCACCGTCACCGACCTCGACACCACCTACCTCGACGAGCTCTCCGAGTCGGGCGTGCGCGTCCTGCGCCACGACGTCTACACGGACGACTTCCCGCAGGGCTCCTTCGACTTCATCCACACGCGGTACGTCGTCATCCACCTGCCCGACCCCGAGCGCGCCGTGGCCCGGCTCGTCCAGTGGCTCAAGCCCGGCGGTGTGCTGCTGCTGGAGGAGCCCGCGTTCTTCCCCATCAAGGACTCCCCGCACCCGGCGTACCACAAGGTCATGCGTGCCTTCCGCGAGCACCTGGAGAGCGCCGTGGGCACCGACACCGAGTGGGCGCGCAACCTTCCGGTGCCGCTGCGGGACAAGGGCCTGGACGGCATCGGGTACGACGCCCGGTTCCAGCGGATCGCCGGCGGCGACAACGAGGCCGAGTGGTGGCGGCTGACGCTGGAGCAGACCCGGGCGGCGGTGGTCGCCGAGGGACTCGCGACCGACGAGGACTTCGAGGCCGCCTACCGCGAGCTGGCCGACCCCGGCTTCCACGACCTCTCCCTCGCTGTCTTCACGGCCTGGGGGACCAGGCAGGACGGCTGACCACAGGCGTCGCGGCCGGTGTCGCGCGGGGTGCGGAACCCGGCGCGGCACCGGCCGTCGTGCGCCGCCCCGGCGCCCGGCCCCAACTCCCTTGAAGGACACGCGTGTCCGGCAGAAGTTGGGGCCAATATCGTTTGACGGCAGATTATTTGATTGCTACGTTTACGAACCAATCGTTGGCGCGCAGATTGATGTCTGCAAGACGAAATGGCAGGGAAGATGTCGGATCGCCAGTCGAACGCCTCAACGGCGGCGCCAGGGATGAACGCGCGGAAGAACCTCGTCCTGTTGGTGCTGTGCGCGCAGCTCTTCCTGGACTCCATGGACGTCTCGCTGATGGGTGTGGCCCTCCCCGAGATGCAGGACGACATGGGCCTCAGTGCCGAGCAACTGCAGTGGATCATCTCGGGATACGCCGTCGCCTACGGCGGGTTCCTGCTCCTGGGCGGACGTGCCGCGGACCTGTTCGGCCGCCGCCGGATGTTCTTCTGGGCCACGGCGGTCTTCGCGGTCGTCAGCCTCGCCGGCGGCCTGGTGTCGAGCGGCGGGCTGCTCATCCTCACCCGTGTGATCAAGGGTGTCGCCGCCGCGTTCATCGCGCCGGCCGCCCTGTCGATCATCACCACCACGTTCCCTGAGGGCCCCGAGCGCAACCGGGCCATGAGCATGTTCGGCCTCACCGGCGCCAGCGGCTACGCGGCCGGCCTGGTCTTCTCCGGCGTGCTCACCTCCATGAGCTGGCGGCTGACCTTCTTCGTGCCGTTCGTCGTGGCCGCGCTCGTCCTGCTCACCGTGCGCAGCGTGATCGCCCCCGACGAGGCGCACGAGGGCCGGCGTCCCGGCTTCGACGCCTTCGGCGCGGTCACCGCGACCGGCGGTGTCCTCCTGCTGGTGTTCGCGCTGACCCGGGCCCCCGAGGTGGGCTGGGGCTCCTCCACCACCGTGGTCAGCCTGGTAGCGTCCGTGCTGCTGCTGGTCGCCTTCGTCGTGATCCAGAAGCGCCGCACCGACCCCCTGGTCGACCTCCGCATCTTCCGCTCGCGCACGCTGTCCACCGCCAACGTGGTGGGCATCGCCTGGGCCTGCGCCACGATCGGCTGGCAGTTCATCGCCCTGCTCTACCTCCAGGACACGCTGCACTACAGCGCGCTGAAGGCCGGCATGGCGATCGTCCCGATGGCCGCGTCCATCCTGGTCGCCGTCAACATCGCCCCGCGCGTCATCGGCAAGGCCGGGCTCCGGGTGCCCGCCGTGATCGGCCTGCTGCTGCAGGGACTCGGCATCTTCCTGTTCCTGCGCGCCGGTGAGGACGCCTCCTACCCGGCGGTGCTGCTGCCCGCTCTGGTCATCCACGGCCTGGGCAACGGCACGAGCTTCCTGAGCTTCAACATCGCGGGTGTCAGCGGCGTCGCCGACGACAAGCAGGGGCTCGCGGCCTCGCTGATCCAGTCGGCCGTCCAGCTGGGCGGTGGCCTCGGTGTCGCCGTGGGTGCCGCCGTGCTGGCCGGGGCGGCGACCGGCGGGGTGAGCGGGTACCACCACGCCTTCCTGGCCGTCGGCCTCTTCTCGCTGGTCGGCGCGCTCGCCTCGGCACTGGGGCTCGGCGCCCCGAGCGCGTCGGGCGACACGGCCGACACCGCGCCGGAGGAGGCCGTGACCCCGCAGCAGGGCGCCGGACTCGAAAGCGGACGCGCGTGAGCGGGCCCGCGGGAACCGGGGCGGGTCCGCGCGGCATCGAGTGGCTGACGCCCGATGACCCGCGGCTCGGCTGGGACGGGCTCGTGGAGCTGGAACGGCTCTCCGGGGGCTGGCTGCCCCGGCGCCTCGCCGCCGAGCGGCTCGCCACCACCCTCTCGCCCAACTTCAGCCGCCTCGCGGCGATGCCCGCGGGTATCCGGTGCGGCGTCCGCACCGATGCCGAGGAGCTGGTGCTGAGACTGTCCGTCGAGGCGTCCGACGCCCCGCTGGACGTCGTCGTCGACGGCGCCCTGGCGCTGCGCACCGAAGTGGACGGCGAACGCGAGATCACCGTGCCGCTGGCCCCCGGGCCTGCGGCACGGCCCGCCGCACCCGCGCTGCGGGACGTGGAGGTGTGGCTGCCGCACCTCGGGCGGGTGCTCGTCTCGGGGATCGGTTTCCGCGGGCACGGCACCGTCCGCCCGGCCGACCGCCCCGGCCTGCGCTGGGTGGCGTACGGAAGCTCCATCACGCAGAGCGTGTTCCCCTCCGGGCCGTCGGGGACGTGGACCGCGCTGATCGCCGCGGAACACGGCTGGCGGCTGCACAACCTGGGGCTCTCCGGAGAGGCGCACCTCGACCCGGTGGTGGCGCGGACGATCCGGGACCGGCCGGCCGACCTCGTCTCACTGGAACTCGGCATCAACGTCCACACCCGGAACACCTTCTCCGAGCGCAGCTGGGCGCCGGCGGTGTGCGGCTTCGTCGAAACCGTCCGGGACGGCCACCCCGACGTCCCGATCGCCGTGATCACCCCGCTGTCCTCGCCCGAGCGGGAGGACTCCGCCAACCGGGTCGGTCTGACGCTGGCCCGGCTGCGCGCCCAGACCGAGGAGGCGGTACGGGTGCTGGAGCGCCTCGGCGACAAGAACCTGCACACCGTGGACGGACTGGGCATCGCGCCGGTCCACGAGGCGGACGGGATGTTCGCCGACGGACTGCATCCGACCGCGGACGGCGAGCACGTCCTGGCCGCCCGGATCGGCGCCGCTCTGCGAAAGGCCGTGACACCGGCCGGCCTGTGACGGCGGACGGTACGCGCCGGCGGCGAACGCAGAAAAACACGGAACGCACGGAAAAAAAGAAAATGCAGAAGACATAGAAGACGCCGAAGGCTCGCAAAGCACGGAAAGTGCGGCGAGCCCGTCCGGTACGGAAAGCGAAGAAAAGCGCGGCGAGCGCGGCCGGCACGATGAACCACCCGCAGTGGCGGAACGGGTAAATTCCCCCGGCTCGCTCCGCCACTGCGGGTTTCGTCGTGTCCGCCGAGGCGGAAATCAGCTCACTTCGTACCCGATCCGGGCGAGGACTCCCCAGCGCCCGTCCTGCCGGGTCAGGACGTAGACCGAGTCGAAGGCGGCCAGTCGCCGGCCCTGGGCGTCGAGCCGGCTGAACCGCACCTGGGCGTGCGCCTGGTCCGCGGAGACCTGCGGGAACTCCACCTCGTCCCAGGCGCTGCGGTGCCAGCCGGAGGCGAGCAGCGCGTCCAGTTCGGCCTGCGAGCCGCGGATGTACTCCCCCGGCTCCTGCCATACCGTCACGGCCCCCTCGTGCACCCGGATCTGGGGAAAGTGCAGGGTGCGGGTCCAGGTTTCCAGGTCATGGCTGTTGAGTCCGTCGAGAAAGGCGTCGAGGGCCGCACGGGCCTCTTTCTCGACACCGGTGCGGTCGAACGCGGAAGTGCCGGCCATGAGATACCTTCCGGTGAAGTGACAGGGCGGGGTGATGAATCGACTGAATTCTCGCCTGAATTTCCGGCACATACAAGGCGGTCGCCCGGGCGCCGCTCCCGCGGCACCCCGGCGACCGCCGTTCACCTGCCGGGCCGGACTACCAGGTGTCCCAGTGCAGCACCTCGTCGCGCGGGACGCGGCGGGCGGGCTTGAAGTCGGTTCCGATGGTGTAGGCGAGCGGCAGGAACGCGGCGAGCATCACCTCGTCGTAGGGCACGCCGAGGGCCTTGGCCAGCTCGCGCTCCAGAGGCCCCTGGGCGGTCGTCCAGCAGGTCCCCAGGCCCCGGGCGCGGGCCGCGAGCATGAAGCTCCACACGGCCGGCAGGATCGACCCCCAGGTCATCGACTGGTCGAGCACGGACGCCCGTTCCGTGCGGCCCTCCACCGCCGGGATGACGAAGGCGGGAACGCGGTGGATGTTCGCGTAGAGGTACTGCACCCCGTCGAAGATGCGTTCCATGGTGCCGGGGTGGGCGTTCATGCGGCGCAGGTCGCGGGCGTTCACCGGTGCTCCGCCGCCGGTGACCATGGCGCGGCGGTAGATGTCGGCGACGACCATGCGCTGGTCCTCGTCGGTGACGACGAGGAAGTGCCAGCGCTGCCGGTTGCGTCCGGTGGGCGCCTGGGTGGCCAGGTCCACGCACTCCTCGATCAGCTTGCGCGGGACGGGGCGGGAGAAGTCCAGGCGCTTGCGCACCGCCCTTGTGGTGGACAGCAGTTGATCGGGTGTCAGATCCAGGGTCATGCTCGTGACCGTAGGAACAAAATTATCTGCTGTCAAATAATAGTCACCCAGAAGATGTCTGGTTTGGGTCGATTCAGGGCGTCGGGAGGGAGCGCGCGTGCCTGCCGTCGCGTTCGGGGTCGACCAGGAGCGCGAAGCAGAGCCCGCCGAACGCCACGAGGGCGCCGAAGCAGAAGAAGGTGAGGGTGTACCCCTGCTGCGGGGTGTCGCTCGCGTCGAGCAGCATCCCCGAGACGATGGGACTGACGGCGCCGGCGCTGACACCGAGACCGTTGAACACCGCGAGGACGGCCGAGCGCTGGTGCGGCGGGACGAGCTCGGCGAGCACGGGGTTGGTGAAGGTGTTGAGGCTCACCGACCCGCCGTACCCGAGCATGAGGATCCCGATGGAGGCGACCGGGTGCTGGATCCACGGCAGCAGGGTCAGCACGAGCCCGGCGCAGGCCAGCACGGCCCCTCCGAGAACCCCGCGGGCGCGCCGCGAGCCCACGCCCCGGCGCACCAGGCGGTCGGCGGTGAAGCCGGCCGTGAACAGGGCGACGATGCCGCCGACACTGGGCAGTCCGAGCAGGGAGCCGGCGGTCAGCTCCGAGTAGCCGAGCGCGTGGTGGAAGTAGGACGGCAGCCAGGTGAAGATCACCGCGGCCAGGGCGCTCTGCGTGAGCTGGGCGATCAGACAGCCCAGGAAGGTCCGGTTGAGCAGCGCCGTACGCCAGGGGACCGACGCGGGGCGGGCCGGCTCGGGCACACCGGCGGGCGCGGGCGCGGGCCGGGACCGGGCGCCGTACGGGCCGATCCTGCCCGCGGCGAGCCAGCCGAGCGACCACACCAGCGCGAGGACGGAGACGGTGACGAACCCCGCGCGCCAGCCGAAGGTGACGATGACCAGGGTGAGCACGGGGGCGAGGGCGATCTTGGCGATCGCGGCGCCGGAGGTGTACCAGGCGGTCGGCACCCCGCGCCGCTCGTCGGGGTACCACGAGTACAGCGAGGTCACGGCCAGCGGGCTCGCCGGGCCCTCGGCGGCACCGACGAGGAGCCTGCTGCCGTACAGCATGCCTCCGGTCACCGCGAAGACGGCCGGCAGCTGGCCCACCGCCCACAGCAGCCCGCAGACCAGCAGGAGCAGGCGCGGGGAGACGCGCTGGGCGGTGAAGCCGGCCGCGAGGCAGGTCACGCCGAACAGCACGTACGAGGCGCTGGCCAGGGTGCCGAAGTCGGCGGCGGCCAGGTGCAGTTCGTCGCTCATCGGGGTGGCGACGAGCCCGAGGAGCACCTTGTCGAGGAAGACCACCACCGCGGAGGCGACCACCAGCGCCGTGACGGTCACGGCGCGCCCCCGCCCCGTCCAGGGCGGCGCCGCCTTCGGCCGGCCCTCGGTGGCGGGCGCCGCGTCGTCGGAAACAGGCATCACTGTTCCTTTCGGTGGGGGACGGGATCCCGTTGCGGCGCGCCGGCGGGCCCGGCGCCCCCGGACGCGGCCGGGCCGGCCGGGGGCAGGCGCAGCGTGGCCAGCCAGCGGTCGATCTCCGCGTTGACGTACGCGGGCAGCTCCTGGTGGAGGAAGTGACCGGCGCCGGTGACGGGGACGGCCTTGCTGTCCGGGTGGGTGAAGGACCGCTCGTCGGCGCGCAGCCGGGCCGGATCGCGGTGCAGGGCCAGCACCGGCTGACGTCGCCGGCGCAGCACGGCCTCGGCCTCGGGCAGGAACCGGACGCTGCCCGGGTGGAAGGCGTTGTGCCGGAAGATCCGCGCCCGGGTGCCGGCCGCCGGCCACAGCACGGCCAGCCGCTGCCGTTCGACCAGGTGCGCCGGTGTCCCGGGCCCCGCCGCCAGGGTGGTCGCGAGACGGACCGCGGTGTCCTCGGCCGACGGCCCGTCGAGCGTGTCGGCGAGCGCGCGCAGCCGGGCACGGCTGTCGTCGTCGCCCGCGTAGTCCGGGTCGATCGCCACCAGGGCGTCGACGAGATCGGGCCGGCGGGCGGCCAGCACGCTGGATACGGAGGCACCCATCGAATGCCCGACCAGCACCACCGGTCCGCCCACCACCCGCTCGACGAAGGCCGCGAGATCGGCGGCGTGCCGGTCCGTGGAGTACTCCCCGTCCGCCGCCGGTCCCGTGCGGCCGTGCCCGCGCAGGTCCACGGCGAGTGTGCGGCAGCGCGTCCGCAGGTGGGGGAGCTGGTGGAGCCAGGTGTCGGCGCTGTCCCACAGGCCGTGCACCAGGACGGTCGGCAGGGTGAGCGCCCCGGGCTGCGCGGCGCCGGCGGGCGGCGGATGGTCGACGTGGAACAGCCGTACCTCGGGCAGATCGACGAAGGGCATCGCGGTACTCCAGCCGTGCGCGCGCGGGATGGTCGCCGACGTGCGGGACTCGCCGGTGGCGAGGGGCGATGTCGCGGGTGCCGTACGGCCGTGCCGGGGCGCCGTCGCGGCGCCGCCCGCCTCGTCGCCTGATCGATCCATTAGAGACCGGCGCCACCGTCGCCGTCCAAGTCCTCCGCCGCAGAGCGGATATGCTCACCAGGCATCACCAGAGGTGCTCGGGGGACCGGATGGAGCTACGTCACCTTCGGTATTTCGTCATGGTCGCCGAAGAGGGCTCGGTCAACCGCGCCGCGCGGCGGCTCCTGGTCTCCCAGCCGTCCCTCAGCCGCCAGATCGTCCACCTGGAGCGGCAGCTCGGACAGCAGCTGCTGCAGCGCACCTCCCGGGGCGTCCGGCTCACCCCGGCCGGCCAGGCGCTGCTGCCCCACGCCCACCAGTTGCTGGCGCTGGCCGACGCGACCCGCGAGACGGTCGCCGGAGCCAGGGCGGTGCGCCAGCGGGTGACCATCGGGGTCCCGCCCGGCACCGACGGCGGCTGGCTGATCGCCGCCGTGGACGCCGTACGGGCCGGGGTCCCGGACGCGGCACCGGAGTACGTCGAGGCCACCAGCTCCGACCAGCTGCGGCTGCTGCGGCAGGGCAGGCTCGACATCTGCCTCGTCCACCAGGCGCCGCCCGACGGCCACACGGTCCGGGAGGTGCGCCGGGACCCGCTGGGGATCGCCGTCCGGCCGGACCATCCCCTGGCGGCCCGGGGCGGCTACCGGCTGGGCGACCTCGACGGGCTGCGCACCCTGCTGCACGCCCAGGACCGTGTCCCCACCGAGCAGCACGGGCTCATCGCCGCCGCGCAGGCCGCCGGGGTCCGGCCGCACTGGCACTTCTCCCACTTCACCGAGCACGCCCTCGCCCACGCCCACGCGGCCGAGTGCGACGCCGTCCTGGTCGTCGCCCACACCGCCGCCGCCCAGCTGCCGGGCTGGCGCTGGGAGCCGCTGACCGATCTGCCGCTGACGATGACCACCTACCTGGTGACGGAGTCCGACACCCGCGCCGTCGTCCGCGAGGTGGCGCGGGCGATCGCCGGCCCCGGCCCGGGGACGGACGCCCCCGGCCCCGGCGGCCCGTGGTGACACCGCCCCCGGGGCCGCGCACCCCGCGCCCGTCGTCACACGCGGTTACTATGCTCACTTCGGGCTGTTCGGAAGGACGGGGATCGGCATGGCACCGCTGAGGGAGGTCACCGCGGTCCGCTACGTCGCCCCCCTGCACTCCGGCGGATCCGTACCGGGCGTCGTCGAGGCCGACGACCTGGGCACGTACGTCGTCAAGTTCACGGGCTCGGCACAGGGCCACAAGGCACTGGTCGCCGAGATCGTCGTCGGGGAACTCGCCCGCGCGCTCGGCCTGCGCTTCCCGGAACTGGTCCTGGTCCACTTCGACCCGGACATCGCCGCCGCCGAACCGCACCAGGAGGTGCGCGAGCTGCACAGCGCCAGTGCGGGCGTCAACCTCGGCATGGACCACCTGCCGGGCGCCCGGGACTTCACCCCGGAGATCGCCCGGGTCTTCCCGGTGGACCCGCTGGAGGCCGGCCGGATCGTCTGGCTGGACGCGCTGACCGTCAACGTGGACCGCACGGTGCACAGCTCCAACCTGATGGTCTGGCCCACCTTCGGCACCGCGCCGCCGCGGCTGTGGCTGATCGACCACGGCGCCGCCCTCGTCTTCCACCACCGCTGGGACACCACGGCCCCGGGCCGCAGGTACGACTTCCGGCACCACGCCCTCGGCCACTACGGCCCCGACGTGCGCGCCGCCGACGCGGAACTCGCGCCCCGGGTGACGGAGGAGCTGCTGCGCGCGATCGTCGCCGAGGTGCCGGACGCCTGGCTGGCCGAGGACGCCGCCTTCGCCACGCCCGACGACGTCCGGGACGCCTACGTCGGCTATCTGCTGGACCGGCTGCGGCTCTCGGCCGAGTGGCTGCCCACCGACTTCCCGAGCCGTGAGCAGCTCGCGGCGGAGGAGGCCGCCCGCGCGGCGAAGACCCAGGCGGGGCGCCCGGACTGGCTCAAGCGGGTCCCCGACCTGCACGGCAAGCCGGCGGCGGAACAGGACTGGTCGGTGCACCTGGGCTGAACGCGCGAGCGGCCCCGGGGTGCTCCCCGGAGCCGCCCGGCGCACCTGTGCGCCCGGTGGTTCAGCCCTTGAGCTGCTCGTACGCCGGCAGCGTGAGGAAGTCGGCGTAGTCCTCGTCCAGGGACACCCTCAGCAGCAGGTCGTGCGCCTCCTGCCAGTGCCCGGCCGCGAAGGCCTCCTCGCCGATCTCCTTGCGGATGGCGTCCAGTTCCTCGGCGGCGACCTTGCGGGCCAGCTCCGGCGTGGCCTTGTCGCCGTTCTCGAACTCGACTCCGGCGTTGATCCACTGCCAGATCTGCGAGCGGGAGATCTCGGCGGTGGCCGCGTCCTCCATCAGGTTGAAGATGGCGACCGCGCCGAGCCCGCGCAGCCAGGCCTCGATGTAGCGGATGCCGACCTGGACGGCGCCCACGAGACCGCCGTACGTCGGCTTCGCGTCGAGCGAGTCGATCGCGATCAGGTCGGCCGCCTCGACGTGGACGTCCTCGCGCAGCCGGTCCTTCTGGTTCGGCTTGTCGCCGAGGACCTTGTCGAAGGACTCCATGGCGATCGGCACCAGGTCGGGGTGGGCGACCCAGGAGCCGTCGAATCCGTCGTTCGCCTCGCGGTCCTTGTCGGCGCGGACCTTCTCGAAGGCGACCTTGTTGACCTCCGGGTCCTTGCGGGACGGGATGAAGGCCGCCATGCCGCCGATGGCGTGCGCGCCGCGCTTGTGGCAGGTGCGGACGAGGAGTTCGGTGTACGCCCGCATGAACGGGGCCGTCATCGTGACCGCGTTGCGGTCCGGGAGGACGAACCTCGCCCCGCCGTCACGGAAGTTCTTGACGATGGAGAACAGGTAGTCCCAGCGTCCGGCGTTCAACCCGGCGGCGTGGTCGCGCAGTTCGTAGAGGATCTCCTCCATCTCGTACGCGGCCGTGATGGTCTCGATCAGGACGGTGGCGCGGATGGTGCCCTGCGGGATGCCGAGGTGGTCCTGGGCGAAGACGAACACCTCGTTCCACAGGCGGGCTTCGAGGTGGGACTCGGTCTTCGGCAGGTAGAAGTAGGGGCCCTTGCCGAGGTCGAGCAGGCGCTGGGCGTTGTGGAAGAAGTACAGGCCGAAGTCGACGAGGGCACCGGGGACGGCCCGGCCGCCGGTGTCGGTGAGGTGCCGCTCGTCCAGGTGCCAGCCGCGCGGGCGCATGACGACGGTCGCCAGCTCCTCGTTCGGCCGCAGGGCGTACGACTTGCCGGTGCGCTCGTCGGTGAAGTCGATGTTCCGGGTGTAGGCGTCGATCAGGTTGAGCTGGCCGAGGACCACGTTCTCCCAGGTGGGCGCGGAGGCGTCCTCGAAGTCGGCGAGCCAGACGCGCGCGCCCGAGTTGAGCGCGTTGATGGTCATCTTGCGGTCGGTGGGTCCGGTGATCTCGACGCGCCGGTCGTTCAGCGCGGCCGGTGCCGGGGCGACCTTCCAGGAGTCGTCCGCGCGGATCGCGGCCGTCTCGGGCAGGAAGTCGAGCGTGGAGGTGCGGGCGATCTCGGCGCGGCGCTCGGCCCGGCGGGCCAGGAGTTCGTCACGGCGCGGGGTGAACCGCCGGTGCAGCTCCGCCACGAAGGCGAGCGCCGCGTCCGTGAGGACCTCTTCCTGCCGGGGCAGGGGCTCGGCGTCGACGATGGCCAGCGGGGACGGCGCTGGTGCGGACATGAGCTGTCACTTCCTTCAGCGGTGGCACCTAGTGCCAAGTGGCACGAATAGGACAGTGAGCGCCCGCTGTGCGGTCGGACGCTTCTGATCAGTGGATAGTAGTTTCCTCATCGTGGAAGTTCAATGGTTTGTTGATGTCGAGATTCTCCGGTTCGAGGCAAGGTGGCGCTCGGTGCCACCCCGTTCACTCAAGGTGGCTCAGGTCGGCCTCGGTGTCGATGTCGTACGGCTCGGCGACGTCCGCGCACTCCACCAGCCGGATCCCCGCGGCGTGGGCCTTCAGGTAGTCCCGCGCCCCGCGGTCCCCGGTGGCCGTCGCGGCGATGCCGGCCCAGTGCGCCGAGCCGAACAGCACCGGATGCCCGCGCACCCCGTCGTAGGCGGCCGAGACCAGCGAGGCCCCGTCCTCGTACGCGCCGAGCACGCGGGCCGCCGCGGCCGGTCCGATGCCGGGCTGGTCGACCAGGCTCACCAGGGCCGCCCGCGCCCCCGTACCGGCCAGTGAGGCGAGGCCGGCGCGCAGCGAGGAGCCCATCCCCTCCGCCCAGTCCGGGTTGTCCACCAGCACGCAGCCGCTCAGCTCGGCGCGGGCCCGTACCTGGGCCGCCGAGGCGCCCAGCACCACGTGGACCCGCCCGCACCCGGCCGCGCGCAGCACGCCGACCGCGTGCTCGACCAGGGGGCGTCCCCGGTGCGGCAGCAGCGCCTTGGGGCGCCCGCCCAGCCGTCTGCCGCCGCCGGCGGCGAGCAGCAGCCCGGCGACCTCCCCGCGAAGATCCCTGTTGTCCGTCATGGGTCCTGCATACCCGACGGCGCCGGAACCGGCCGGTTCTCCCGGCGCCGATGCCGATGGGCTGAATTTCGGTCCGCGCTGTGGCGCTCCCGCACCGGGTGGCGTTTACTGACCCGCGCACGAGGGCGTGCCAGGGGGAGGGCTGTGTTGCGGAGCTTGGGGCAGAGGCCAGTGACCGGCAGCGACGAGGACCCGAGGGTGGCGGAACTGCGGACCGCGGTGTCCCGGCTGCGCCGCCAGCTCGCGGCCTTGCCGGCGGACTTCCCCGACCGGGTGATAGCCGAGGACGAACTCGCGGCGCTGGCGGCGATGGCCGCGAGCGGCCCGCCGGAGATCCCGCGCCTGCGCAGCTCCCTGCTGCTGATAGCCGGCGCGATCGGCTCGATGAGCGCTCTGGCCCGGGGGCTGTCGCAGGTACGCGACGCCGTCGACCTGTTCGGCGAGCCGCCCCGGACCTAGGGTCTCGATTCCGGGCCGTGCCGGGGTCGCGGGGTCGGGCACGCACGTCCGCGGCGTTGCCGCCGGCTGCGGGTCCGTCGCGCTCGACATCCTCAGCGCGGGGCCCGCGTCGACGCCCTCCTCCGCCGCGCAGCCGCACGCCGGACCCCGCTCGGGCCGACCGGCGGGCGCCGTCGCCAAGAGCGGGCCTGGTGCGGGAGAAGGGCCCTAGCGCTTTGCCGGGCAGCCAGGCGTCGACGGCGTCTCCCGGCACACCCGGTCCTGGTGGGACTGGGCCGCGACTCCGCCGAAGGCGAGGAGGCAGACCAGGACGGTCATGACGGTCTGGCCGACGACGGTCACGAAGGCCCGGGCCCGCGCGGCGACCGCCGCCGCGACGACGGCGAGGACCCCGACCGCGCCGGCCGCGGCCAGATAGCCCCACAGCGAGTCGGCCGTGGCGGCCTCGGCCGGGTCGAGGTGGAACCCGGACAGCCACCAGAGCCCGAAGATCACCGCCAGGGCGATCGCTTCCAGCACCACGAGCCCGCACCCGGCCCCGATGTCGGCACCCAGGTCGGCGCGGCGGTGCGGCCCGGGACCCTCGGTGGCGTCGAAGGCCGGCGGGGCGGTGGGCAGGTCCATGCCCGTCACTCTGCCCTCGCGGGCGGGGCGGGCACATGAGTACGGGTACTCAGCCGGGCCGGGGGAGCCCTGCGGGGGGCCGGGGGCCCGGGCCGGTCACCCGGGGTTCTGGCTGGCCAGTGCCGCGGACAGTTCGCGGGCGATCTGCTGGAGCATCGGCACGATCTTCTCCGTGGCCGCCTCCGTGACCCGTCCCGCCGGGCCGGAGATGGAGATCGCCGCGGCCGTGGGGGAGTCGGGCACGGAGACCGCGAGGCAGCGCACCCCGATCTCCTGCTCGTTGTCGTCGACGGCGTACCCCAGCTGCCGTACGTCCTCCAGCGCCGCCAGGAAGCCCTCCGGCGTGGTGATGGTCTTCTCCGTGGCGGCCGGCATGCCCGTCCGGGCCAGCAGCGCCCGCACCTCGTCGTCCGGCACACCGGCCAGCAGCGCCTTGCCCACGCCGGTGGAGTGCGGCAGCACCCGCCGCCCGACCTCGGTGAACATCCGCATCGAGTGCTTCGAGGGCACCTGTGCCACGTACACGATCTCGTCGCCGTCGAGCAGCGCCATGTTCGCCGTCTCGCCGGTCTCCTCCACCAGCCGGGCCAGATACGGCCGCGCCCAGGTGCCGAGCAGCCGGGACGCGGACTCGCCGAGCCGGATCAGCCGGGGGCCGAGCGCGTACCGCCGGTTGGCCTGCTGGCGGACGTAGCCGCAGGCGACCAGGGTGCGCATCAGCCGGTGGATGGTGGGCAGCGGCAGCCCGCTGGCCGCGGACAGCTCGCTCAGACCCACCTCGCCGCCCGCGTCCGCCATCCGCTCAAGCAGGTCGAAGGCGCGCTCCAGGGACTGCACCCCGCCGGCGGCGGAGGGCTTGGCGGAGTCGGTGGTGCTGGCGCTGGACGTCGGCACGGCGCGTTCCTTTCGGGACTGGCGGGAGGGCAGAAGCCTACCCGGCAGCCGGTTGACTCCCCGCTTGTGCATAGCTACGTTCTGCCTGCTGGAATTCTAATTCCGCCTTGTGGAAACGTCCAGAGTGCCCACTCCCTCCGTCCCGCTCGGAAGTGTGCCTCTTGACGGCGGGGGAGCGGGAGTGAAGACTCCTTCAACAGAACGTTGAAATCCGTTACGTGGGTGTACATCCCGTTTCCTGGACGTAAAACGGCGGTAGAGAGAGGGGTTCGGGTGTCCGACGCTGAACTGGTGCTGCGCTCCACGCGCGTGATCACTCCGGAGGGGACGCGGGCCGCCACCGTCACCGTGTCCGCCGGGGAGATCACGGCGGTCCTGCCCTACGACGCCGAGGTCCCGGCCGCGGCCCGGCTGGAGGACCTCGGCGACCACGTCCTGCTGCCCGGCCTCGTCGACACCCACGTGCACGTCAACGACCCGGGCCGCACCGAGTGGGAGGGCTTCTGGACCGCCACCCGCGCGGCCGCGGCCGGCGGCATCACCACCCTGATCGACATGCCGCTCAACTCCCTGCCGCCGACCACGACCGTCGACCACCTGCGGGTCAAGCGGCAGGTGGCCGCCGACAAGGCGCACATCGACGTCGGCTTCTGGGGCGGCGCCCTGCCCGACAACGTCAAGGACCTGCGCCCGCTGCACGACGCCGGCGTCTTCGGCTTCAAGGCCTTCCTCTCCCCGTCCGGCGTGGACGAGTTCCCGCACCTCGACCAGGACCAGCTCGCCCAGTCCCTGGCGGAGATCGCCGGCTTCGACGGGCTGCTGATCGTGCACGCCGAGGACCCGCACCACCTCGCCGCCGCCCCGCAGCACGGCGGCCCCAGGTACGCCGACTTCCTCGCCTCCCGCCCGCGCGACGCCGAGGACACCGCCATCGCGAACCTCGTCGCCCAGGCCCGGCGGCTGAACGCGCGCGTGCACGTGCTGCACCTGTCCTCCGGCGACGCGCTGCCGCTGATCCGCGCCGCCCGCGCCGAGGGCGTCCGCGTCACCGTGGAGACCTGCCCGCACTACCTGACCCTGACCGCCGAGGAAGTCCCCGACGGCGCGAGCGAGTTCAAGTGCTGCCCGCCCATCCGCGAGGCCGCCAACCAGGACCTCCTGTGGGAGGCCCTCGCCGACGGCACCATCGACTGCGTGGTCACCGACCACTCGCCGTCCACGGCCGACCTGAAGACGGACGACTTCGCCACCGCGTGGGGCGGCATCTCCGGCCTCCAGCTCAGCCTGTCCGCCGTGTGGACCGAGGCCCGCAGGCGCGGTCACACCCTGGAGGACGTCGTCCGCTGGATGTCCACGCGGACCGCCGGCCTGGCCGGCCTGTCCCGGAAGGGTGCCATCGAGGCCGGCCGCGACGCCGACTTCGCCGTCCTCGCCCCCGACGAGACCTTCACCGTCGACCCGGCCGGCCTCCAGCACCGCAACCGGGTCACCGCCTACGCCGGCAGGACCCTGCACGGCGTCGTCAAGTCCACCTGGCTGCGCGGCGAACGCATCGTCGCCGACGGCGCGTTCACCGAGCCGAAGGGCACGCTGCTCAGCCGCTCCCAGTGAGCCACCCCCGCACCCGGCCCGACTCCCGAAAGGACCCCCTGATCACCGTGACGGCGATACCCAGCTTCACCGGCGACGCGAACCCCTACGGAGGCGGCGACCCGTACGCGGACTACCGCACCGCCGACTTCCCCTTCACCCAGTACGCCAACCTCGCCGACCGGCAGCTCGGCGCCGGTGTCATCGCCGCCAACGACGAGTTCTTCGCCCAGCGGGAGAACCTGCTGGTGCCCGAGCGGGCCGAGTTCGACCCCGAGCACTTCGGCCACAAGGGCAAGATCATGGACGGCTGGGAGACCCGCCGCCGGCGCGGAGTCTCCGCCGAGCACCCGTGGCCGACCGCCGAGGACCACGACTGGGCGCTGGTCCGGCTCGGCGCGCCGGGCGTCGTACGCGGGATCGTCGTCGACACCGCGCACTTCCGCGGCAACTACCCGCAGGCGGTCTCGGTCGAGGGCACGTCCGTACCGGGTTCACCGTCCCCGGAGGAGCTGCTCGGGGACGACGTGAAGTGGACCACCCTGGTCCCGCGCACCGCCGTCGGCGGCCACGCGGCGAACGGTTTCGCCGTCTCCGTCGAACAGCGCTTCACGCACCTGCGCGTCAACCAGCACCCCGACGGCGGCATCGCCCGCCTGCGCGTCCACGGCGAGGTCGTCCCGGACCCCGAGTGGCTGGCGGTCCTCGGCACCTTCGACGTGGTCGCCCTGGAGAACGGCGGCCAGGTCGAGGACGCGTCGAACCTCTTCTACTCGCCGGCGACCAACACCATCCAGCCGGGCCGCTCCCGCAAGATGGACGACGGCTGGGAGACCCGCCGCCGCCGCGACCAGGGCAACGACTGGATCCGCTACCGGCTCGCCGCCCAGTCCCGGATCCGCGCGATCGAGATCGACACCGCCTACCTGAAGGGGAACAGCGCCGGGTGGGCGTCGGTGTCGGTCAGGGACGGCGAGAGCGGCGCGTGGACCGAGGTCCTTCCGCGCACGCGCCTCCAGCCCGACACGAACCACCGGTTCGTCCTGCCCGGGCCGGCGGTCGGCACGCACGCGCGGGTCGACATCTTCCCCGACGGCGGCATCTCCCGGCTGCGCCTGTTCGGCTCGCTGACCGAGCAGGGCGCGAGCGGCCTCGCCGCCCGCCACCAGGAGCTGGGCGGCTGATCCCCGTCCACGCGCGCGTGGGGCGCCCCGGCTGGACAGCACCGGGGCGCCCCGCGCGGCACCCACGGGACCCGTGTCCCGCCCACGGGCACCCGTGTCCCACCCCCGCGTCCCACCCGTACGGACCCGGTGCGGAACTCTTTCGTCCACCTCCCGCGTTGTCTCCGATGTGACCCTTCAGCAAGAGATCGTCGGCAACGCCATGCAGATGGCGGTCGTCAACCTGCGCCCCGGCCAGACCGTGTACTGCGAGGCCGGGAAGTTCCTGTTCAAGACGGTGAACGTCACCATGGAGACGCGTCTGTCCGGCCCGTCGAACGGCGGCGGGCAGCAGAGCGGCTCGGGCGGCGGCATGGGCGGCCTGCTCCGCCAGGCCATGGGCACCGCCATGCAGGTCGGCCAGCGCATGCTCGCGGGCGAATCGCTCGCCTTCCAGTACTTCACCGCCCAGAGCGGCGAGGGCACCGTCGGCTTCGCGGGCGTCCTCCCGGGCGAGATGCGCGCCCTGGAGCTGGACGGCACGCGCGCGTGGTTCGCCGAGAAGGACGCCTTCGTGGCCGCCGAGTCCACCGTCGACTTCGGCATCGCCTTCGCCGGCGGCCGGACCGGCATGAGCGGCGGAGAGGGCTTCGTCCTGGAGAAGTTCACCGGGCACGGCACGGTGATCATCGCCGGCGCGGGCAACTTCATCGACCTCAACCCGGCGGACTTCGGCGGCCGGATCGAGGTCGACACCGGCTGTGTGGTCGCCTTCGAGGAGGGCATCCAGTACGGCGTCCAGCGCGTCGGCGGCCTCAACCGCCAGGGGATCATGAACGCCGTGTTCGGCGGCGAGGGCCTGTCCCTGGCCACCCTGGAGGGCAACGGCCGGGTGATCCTGCAGTCCCTCACCATCGAGAGCCTCGCCAACGCCCTGAAGAAGGCCCAGGGCGGCGACAAGCAGGGCCCGACCGGCGGACTGTTCTCCACCCACGCCGGCTGAGCCGGATCCCCACGGACTCGCGGCCGGACCGATGAGTCACGGGCGGACGCGGGGTCTGCACCCTTGACAGCAGACCCCGCACCCGGAAGAAGGCACCTGCCATGGGCACGCTCGTCTCCACGATCTCCGTCACCCTCGACGGTGTCTACCAGGCCCCCGGCGGCCCCGGGGAGGACACCCGCGACGGCTTCACCCAGGGCGGCTGGAGCTTCCCGCACGCCGACGACACATCCGGCCGGTTCGTCACCGAGGTCTTCGCCCGCGCGGGCGGTTTCCTGCTAGGCCGCCGTACGTACGACATCTTCGCCTCGTACTGGCCGAGGGTGACCGATCCCGCCCACCCCATCGCCGGCCCGCTCAACACCCTCCCGAAGTACGTCGTCTCCTCGACCCTCCCGGCACCCGATTGGTCCGGCACCAGCGTCGTCCCGGGCGACCTCGCCAAGGAGGTCACGGCCCTGAAGGAGCGCACGGACGGCGAACTGCAGATCCACGGCAGCGGCGTCCTGCTCCGCTCGCTGCTGGACCTCGGGCTCGTCGACACCCTGCACGTGCTGACGTTCCCGGTCGTCCTCGGCGCCGGCCGCCGCCTGTTCCCGGACGGCACGGTCCCCACCCGCTTCACCCACCGCTCCGGCCGCGTCACCGGCTCCGGCGTCTCCATCCAGACGTACGAACCGGCGGGCAGCCCGGAGTACGGCACCTTCGAGCTGCCCGAGGACGCCTGAACCGGCATCGGGTCCCGCGACGGCCTCGCCCCGCGTCCCCTGGGCGGAGCGGGGGAACGCGGGACGAGGCCGTCGGGGCGGGACGGGGCGGATCTCAGCAGCCGAAGTCGACGAGCCTGAACGTGGCGTAGTGATCGGAGGTGTAGTAGTCCTCCTCGTACTTCCGGCCGGTGACGATGCGGCGCGCCCCGCGCGTGGAGGAGCCCGGCGTGATCACGGTGTACTCGTGGTAGTAGCCGCTGGACTGCCGGGGGAGGACGCTCTCGCGGTTCTGGAAGACGGCGCCGTCCTGGGAGTAGGGGAAGGGACCGCCCTGGTCGATCAGGTCGAGCGTGTCGTGCGCCTGCGAGGGCAGCGCGCTGTAGCAGACGCTGCCGACCGCGGCGTCCGCGGTGGTGGCGGAGACGGTGGCGCCGACGAGGAGAGCGGACAGGGCGGCGGCCGTGGCGCCGGTCCGGACGATGACGTGGGGGATTCTCACGACCTCATGGTGACGCGCGGCGAGCATGGCATGTCAATGACGATCATGGAGTGTTCGCCGGAACGTCCGACAGGTTCCCGGGACGTTCACCCGGCGGCCGGCGGCTTCACGGATCCCCCACGGACCGGCCCCACGGACCGGCCCCACGGACCGGCCCCACGGACCGGCCCCGCGTTCAGCCGGGCTTCCGGCTCTCGGCGGCGGCGAACAGGGCCAGCGCCAGCACGATCAGCGCGATGCCGGCGTGGATCTCGTAGCCGCGGAGGACACTCCACTGCTGGGTGACGCCCCAGCGCACCCTGCCCGTGATCTCGTACACCAGACCGCCCGTGCCCTGCACCAGGGCGAGAAACCCGAAGAACTCCAGCAGACGCTTCATGGCACGACTCTCGCCCCGCCGTCCGCCCCCTCGCATCGGCCGCGGGGCGAACGCGCGGCGCCGAAAGGCCGCGCCCGCGCCGACGCCCGGCGCCGAAAGTCCACCGGGGTGCGACTTTGGTCGACGACCCCGGTCGTCCGGTAGTCGATTGCCGCCACGGGAGGACGGGACGGCGCCCCGAGTGCGTAGATTTGCCGACCGTGAGCACTGACGAGAGGGCGCGGGCGCCGCAGCAGATCACGGGCCGCCGGTGGCTGTTCCCCTCCGCGCTGCTCCACGAACTCGACCCGGACGCCGCCGCTTCCGGCCGGCGGCCCCGGCGCACGGCCCGCGACTGGGTGGTCGACTTCCTCTGCTTCCTGCTGGCCGTGCTCATCGGCCTGCTGAGCGCGGACAGCCTCCGGCACGAGGACCTCCCGTACGGCTACGCCGCCCTCGACCAGGCGCTGGGCGCGCTCGCCTGCGCCGCCGTGTGGCTGCGGCGCCGGTGGCCGGTGGGGCTCGCCGCGGCGATGGTGCCGGTCGCCTTCCTGTCGAACACCGCGGGCGGCGCGGGCGTCGTCGCCCTGTTCACGCTCGCCGTGCACCGGCCCTTCCGGTACGTGGCCTGGGCGGGCGGGGTGTCCGCCGCGCTGCTCCCGGTCTTCTACTGGCTGCGGCCCGACCCCGACGTGCCGTACGCGGGGGCGGTCGCCTCGGGCGTGCTGCTCACCGTCTCGATGGTCGGCTGGGGGATGTTCGTCCGGTCCAAGCGTCAGCTCATGCTGAGCCTGCGCGACCGCGCCCGGCACGCCGAGACGGAGGCGCGTCTGCGGGCCGAGCAGGCGCAGCGGCTGGCCCGCGAGGCCATCGCCCGGGAGATGCACGACGTGCTCGCCCACCGGCTCACCCTGCTCAGCGTGCACGCGGGTGCCCTGGAGTTCCGTCCGGACGCCTCCCGCGAGGAGATCGCGCGGGCCGCCGGGGTGATCCGGGAGAGCGCCCACGAGGCCCTCCAGGACCTGCGGGAGATCATCGGCGTGCTGCGGGCCGACGAGGCCGAGGAACCCGCCGGCGGGCGACCCCAGCCGACGCTCGCCGCGCTGGACGCCCTCGTCGCCGAGTGCCGGGAGGCCGGCATGGAGGTCGCCCTGGACCACCGCGTCGCCGACCCGGGCACCGTACCCGCCTCCGTCGGCCGCACCGCCTACCGCATCGCCCAGGAGGCCCTGACCAACGCCCGCAAGCACGCCCCCGGCACGCAGGTCACGGTCCGCCTCTCCGGCACCCCCGGCGACGGCCTGACGGTCACGGTCACCAACCCCGCCCCGCCCGCCGAGGTACCCCCCGTCCCCGGCTCCGGCCAGGGCCTGATCGGCCTCACGGAACGCGCCACCCTCGCCGGCGGCCACCTGCGCCACGGCGGGCGGCCCGACGGGGGCTTCGAGGTGCGGGGGTGGCTGCCGTGGCCGTGACCCCGGTGACGGGGAGGGCCGCCGTCACCGGACACCGCCGGCCGCGGACACCGCACGCGCGCGGGCGCCCGCCGACGCGGTCCGGCCGGACGCCCCGTCCCGCACGCGCGTGTGTGCCACGCCCCGCCCGTGATTACGTGACCCTCATGACTGCGACGCCGATCAGACTCCTCCTCGTCGACGACGACCCCCTCGTCCGCGCCGGTCTGGCGCTGATGATCGGAGGGGCCGAGGACATCGAGATCGTGGGGGAGGCGGCCGACGGGGCGGAGGCCGAGGACGTCGTGCGGCGGGCCCGCCCGGACGTCGTGCTGATGGACATCCGGATGCCGGTGGTGGACGGCATCACCGCGACGCGGCGGATGCGCGCGCGGCCGGACGCACCACAGGTCGTGGTGCTCACCACCTTCCACGCCGACGAACAGGTGCTGCACGCCCTGCGCGCCGGGGCCGCCGGTTTCGTGCTGAAGGACACCCCACCCGCCGAGATCGTCGACGCCGTGCGCCGGGTCGCCGCCGGCGACCCGGTCCTGTCTCCCGCCGTCACCCGGCAGTTGATGCGGCACGCGGCCGGCACCGCCGCCGACTCCCGGCAGACCCGCGCGCGCGAGCGGCTCGACGTCCTCAACGACCGCGAACGCGAGGTCGCCGTCGGCGTCGGCCGGGGACTGGCCAACGCGGGGATCGCCGCCGAACTCTTCGTCAGCGTGGCCACCGTCAAGGCCCACGTCTCGCGCATCCTCGCCAAGCTCGGCCTCGACAACCGGGTCCAGATCGCCCTGCTCGCCTACGACGCCGGGCTGTTGGACGGCGAGAACGGGCACTAGCCGGGCGCCGTGCGCGTTGTCGGGGTACCGGCGGCTGTCCGGGACCTCGGGGGCTGTCTTAAGGGGAGGGCATGGAACCAGTGATCGACCTGGCGGAGTACGGCGACGCACTCCGCCGGGACCCGCACCCGGTCTACGCACGACTGCGCGAACAGGGTCCCGTCCACCGGGTCCGGCTCGCCACGCCGGGAGGACCCTGGGAGACCTGGCTGGTCGTGGGATACGAGGAGGCGCGGGCCGCCCTCGCCGACGCCCGGCTGGCCAAGGACACCGCCAAGACGGGCGAGGTGCCGCTGGACGAGCAGCTGATCGGCAAGTACCTGCTGACGGCCGATCCCCCGCAGCACACACGCCTGCGCGGCCTGGTCGCCCGCTCCTTCACCATGCGCCGGGTCGAGCAACTGCGCCCGCGCGTCCAGCGGATCACCGACGAGCTGCTCGACGAGATGCTGCCCCGCGGCCGCGCCGACCTCGTCGACGCCCTCGCCTACCCCCTGCCGATCACGGTCATCTGCGAGCTGCTCGGCGTCCCGGAGATGGACCGCACGGAGTTCCGCAAGCTCTCCACGGAGGTCGTCGCGCCGACCGGCGAGGACAGCGAGCGTGCCGCCACCGTCCGCCTCGCCGAGTACCTCACCGAGCTGATCGAGGACAAGCGCCGCGCCGGGCCCACGGGCGATCTGCTGAGCGACCTGATCCGCACCACCGCCGAGGACGGCGACCGGCTCTCCGCGCAGGAGCTGCGGGGCCTGGCCTACCTGCTGCTCATCGCCGGCCACGAGACCACGGTCAACCTCATCGGCAATGCCGTCCTCGCCCTGCTCACCCACCCCGACCAGCTCGCGGCCCTGCGCGCCGACACGACCCTCCTCGACGCGGCGGTGGAGGAGACGCTGCGCTGGGAGGGTCCGGTGCACAACGCCACCTACCGGTACGCCGCCGAACCACTGGAGATCGCCGGCGTCCGGATAGGGCGGGGCCAGGGCGTGCTGGTGGGCCTCACCGCCGCCCACCGTGACGCCGGGCGGTACGCCGAGCCGGACCGCTTCGACATCCACCGCGACACCCGCGGCCACCTCGCCTTCGGTCACGGCATCCACTACTGCCTGGGCGCACCCCTGGCCCGCCTGGAGGCCAGGATCGCGCTCGGCACCCTCCTGGACCGCGCTCCCGGCCTGGCCCTGGACGGCGAACCGGGGGAGTGGCTGCCGGGCCTGCTCATGCGGGGCGTCAGAAGCCTGCCGGTGCGCTGGTAGCCGTAGCCGTAGCCGTAGCCGGTGGCGGACGGGCCGGGCCCTGGGCGGCGGGGCACGGACCCCCTGTGCTGTGGCGGCGGACGGGCGGGGCCTTGGGCGGCGGGGCACGGACCCCCTGTGCGGTGACGGGGGAGGGGCGGGGCCTTGGGCGGCGGGGCACGCTCCTCGTGCTGTGACGGGGGACGGGCGGGGCCCTGGGCGGCGGGGCACGCTCCTCGTGCTGTGACGGGGGACGGGCGGGGCCCTGGGCGGCGGGGCACGCTCCTCGTGCTGTGACGGCGGACGGGCCGGCCCCTGGGCGGCGGGCTACTGCCCCGCATGCTGTGACGGTTGACGGTCCGGGCCCTGGGCCGCGGGGGTGGCGGAAGCCCGCCCGTGCGCCGGCAGCGGGCGGACCGGACCCCGGGCTGCGCGGTGCCGGGAACCGCCGGCACGGACCGGACCCCGGGCTGCGCAGTGCCGGGAACCCGCCGGCGCGGTGACAGCGGCCGCACCGGATCCCGGGCGGTGACCGGCCGGTTCCCGGGGTTGTCCGGCGGGGGTTTGGCGCGGACCGGATGGGGGTGGCGTGCGGCCGGTTCCCGGGGTTGTCCGGCGGCGGTTCGGGTGCGGACCGGATGGGGGGTGGCGTGCGCTGGTTGCCGGCGTTGTCCGGCGGGGGTTTGGGTGCGGACCGGATTCCGGGCGGCGTCCGACCGGGTCTCGGGGGCGTCCGGCAGGGCCTGGGGGGCGTCCGACCGGGTCCCGGGGGCGTCCGGCAGGGCCTGGGGGGCGTCCGACCGGGTCCCGGGGGCGTCCGGCAGGGCCTGGGGGGCGTCCGGCAGGGCCCCGGGGACGTCCGGCAGGGCCTGGGCGGTGCCCGACCGGGCCCTGGGGGCGCCGACCGGGCCCTGGGCGGCGCCGGCACGGCCTGGGCGGCGCCGGCACGGCCTGGGCGCGTCCGGCGGGCCTGGGCGGCGTCCGGCGGCTCCCGGCGGCGGTCGTACGCCCCTCAGCCGTCCGCCGTCTGCCGGCCGCCCGGGATCTCCGCGAGCGCCACCGGGCGCCGCTCGTGGCGGGAGCGCTCGCAGGCCTCGGCGATCCGCAGCGCCTGCAGTGCCTCCCGGCCGTCGCAGGGGTTGGGCCGCTCGCCGCGCACGACCTCCACGAAGGCGTTCAGCTCGGCCTCGTAGGCGGGACCGAAGCGCTCCGGGAAACCCGTCCACGGCTTGTCCGCGGGCGGCGGGCCGGTCGGCTCGGTGGACGCGAGGGGCGTGCGGTCGTCCAGGCCGACCACGACCGTGTCGTGCTCCCCGGCCAGCTCCATGCGGACGTCGTAGCCGGCGCCGTTCAGCCGGGTCGCGGTCGCCGAGGCGAGGGTGCCGTCGTCCAGCGTGAGCAGCGCCGCGCCCGTGTCGACGTCCCCGGCCTCCCGGAACATCGCCGGACCGCGGTCCGAACCGGTGGCGTACACCTCGCGCACCTCACGGCCCGTCACCCAGCGCAGCACGTCGAAGTCGTGGATCAGCGTGTCCCGGAACAGACCGCCGGACAGCGGCAGCCACGCGGCCGGGGGAGGGGACTGGTCGCAGGTCAGGGCGCGCACGGTGTGCAGCCGTCCCAGCCGGCCGGCGCGGACGGCCTCCCGGGCGCCGGCGTAGCCCGCGTCGAACCGCCGCTGGAAGCCCATCTGCAGCACCGTCCCGGCCGTCTCCACCTCGGCGATCGCGTGCAACGTGCCCGGCAGGTCCAGCGCGATCGGCTTCTCGCAGAAGACCGGCAGACCCGAGCGGGCCGCCCGGCCGATGTACTCGGCGTGGGCCGCCGTCGCGGTCGTGATCACCACCGCGTCCACGCCCCACCGGAAGATCTCGTCCACGCCCGGCGCGGCCGTCTCGCCCAGCCGGTGCGCCAGCTCCTGCGCCCGCGCCGGCTCCGCGTCCGTGAGGATCAGGGACCCGACCTCGCGGTGGCGGCTGAGCGTCCTCGCGTGAAGGGTGCCGATGCGGCCCGTACCGATGACCCCGATGCGCATGGAAACAAAGTGAGGGCGGACCCCGTACCCTGTCAATGCGCATGTCCGGACAACCGGACTACACGACTTCCCGTCAACCGGGCACCGGACTACGCTCGGGCCCGTGCCGAAACCAGATGTGGACCCGACCGTGTCGCTCGACCTCCGTGTGGACCGGAGCTCCCCGGTGCCGTTGTACTTCCAGCTCTCCCAACAACTGGAGGCCGCCATCGAGCGGGGCAGCCTCACCCCGGGCAGCCTGCTGGGCAACGAGATCGAGCTGGCCGCACGGCTCGGCCTGTCCCGGCCCACCGTCCGCCAGGCCATCCAGTCCCTCGTCGACAAGGGGCTCCTGGTGCGGCGCCGGGGCGTGGGGACCCAGGTCGTGCACAGCCAGGTCAAGCGGCCGCTGGAGCTGAGCAGCCTCTACGACGACCTGGAGGCGGCCGGGCAGCGCCCCGCGACGAAGGTTCTCGTCAACACGGTCGTCCCGGCCTCCGCGGCGGTCGCCGCCGCCCTCGGGGTCGCCGAGGGCAGCGACGTCCACCGCGTCGAGCGGCTCCGCCTCGCGCACGGCGAACCGATGGCGTACCTGCTGAACCACCTGCCGCCCGGCCTGCTCGACCTCGACACCGACCAGCTGGAGGCCACCGGCCTGTACCGGCTGATGCGCTCCGCCGGGATCACCCTGCACAGCGCCCGGCAGTCCATCGGCGCCCGCGGCGCCACGGCCGCCGAGGCCGAGCGGCTCGGCGAGTCCGAGGGCGCCCCGCTGCTGACCATGCAGCGCACCACCTACGACGACACCGGCCGCGCGGTCGAGTTCGGTGACCACACCTACCGCCCGGGCCGCTACTCCTTCGAGTTCCAGCTGCTCGTACGCCCCTGAGCGACCGCCCCCTTCGTCGCAATGTCCGGACAATGCGACCCGTGAAGGCTCCCCCGGTCGTGTCATGGGTGTTCCCCGTGTTCGATACTGGAGCGTTTGGGGGCCGCTGATGCGATCGACGGCCCCTTGCGCATGGAAGAACACGGCAAGAAGGGCACGGCCTCGTGGCACGGTTTCGGACCTGGGTAGGCATAGCGCTGGCGGGGGCACTCTCCGTGTCCCTGGCGGCGTGCAGCAGCACCGGAGGCAAGCGGGCGGAGGACGCCCGCAAGGCCGCCGCGGCCCAGGGGCGGGCGGCGGTGAACACCCCCCGCTGGACCTTCGCGATGATCACCCACTCGGGAGACGGCGACACCTTCTGGGACATCGTGCAGAGCGGTGCCAAGCAGGCAGCGGTCAAGGACAACATCAACTTCCTGTACTCGCACGACGACGAGGCCCAGCAGCAGGCACAGCTGGTGGACGCGGCGGTGGACAAGAAGGTCGACGGCATCATCGTCACCCTCGCCAAGCCGGACGCCCTGAAGGCCGCCGTGGCCCGCGCCGAGAAGGCCGGCATCCCGGTGGTCACGGTGAACTCCGGCTCCGGGGAGTCCAAGGCCTTCGGCGCGCTCACCCACATCGGCCAGGACGAGACCATCGCCGGCGAGGCCGTCGGCGACGAGCTGAACGAGCGCGGGAGGAAGAAGGCCCTGTGCGTCCTGCACGAGCAGGGCAACGTGGGCCACGAGCAGCGCTGCGACGGCGTCGCCAAGACCTTCCGCGGCACCCTGCGCAAGCTCTACGTCAACGGCACCAACATGCCCGACGTGCAGTCCGCGATCGAGGCCAAGCTCCAGGCCGACACCTCCATCGACTCCGTGGTCACCCTGGGCGCCCCCTACGCCGACACCGCCGTGAAGGCGAGGACGGACGCGGGCAGCAAGGCCGAGATCGACACCTTCGACCTCAACGCCAAGGTCGCGGCCTCGCTGAAGGACGGCACGCTCGGCTTCGCCGTGGACCAGCAGCCGTACCTCCAGGGCTACCAGGCCGTCGACCTGCTGTGGCTGTACAAGTACAACGGCGACGTCCTCGGCGGCGGCAAGCCGGTCCTGACCGGCCCGCAGATCATCACCAAGGACCAGGCGTCCGCCCTCGCCGAGTACACCGAGCGGGGCACCCGATGAGCGCGGTCACCGACGAGAAGACGACGGACGAGAGGATTGCGCGGACTTCTCCGCTGCGGAGGCTGCCGGCCCGCCCCGAACTCGGCTCGGTCGTCGGCGCCCTCGCCGTCTTCGTCTTCTTCGCCTTCGCCGCCGACGGCTTCCTGCGCGCCTCCAGCCTCAGCACGGTCCTGTACGCCTCCTCGACCATCGGGATCATGGCCGTACCCGTGGCCCTGCTGATGATCGGTGGCGAGTTCGACCTCTCGGCGGGCGTCCTGGTGACGTCCTCCGCGCTGGTCTCCTCGATGTTCAGCTACCAGATGACGGCGAACACCTGGGTCGGCGTGGGCGTGTCCCTGCTGGTCACGCTGGCCATCGGCGCCTTCAACGGCTTCATGCTCACCCGCACCGGACTGCCCAGCTTCATCATCACGCTGGGCACCTTCCTGATGCTGACCGGCATGAACCTCGGCTTCACCAAGCTCATCGACGGCACCGTCTCCACCAAGACCATCGCCGACATGGAGGGCTTCGCGAGCGCCCGCACCGTCTTCGCCTCGACGATCGAGGTCGGCGGTGTCGACGTCAAGGTCACCATCCTGTGGTGGCTGGGCCTCGTGGCCCTCGCCTCCTGGATCCTGCTGCGCACCCGCACCGGAAACTGGATCTTCGCCGTCGGCGGCAACCAGGACGCGGCCCGCGCGGTCGGCGTCCCGGTCACCCGGACGAAGATCGGCCTCTACATGGGCGTCGCCTTCGGCGCCTGGATCTCCGGCCAGCACCTGCTCTTCTCCTTCGACGCCGTCCAGTCCGGCGAGGGCGTCGGCAACGAACTGATCTACATCATCGCGGCCGTCATCGGCGGCTGCCTGATCACCGGCGGCCACGGCAGCGCGATCGGCTCCGCCGTGGGCGCCCTCCTGTTCGGCATGACCAGCAAGGGCATCGTCTTCGCCGAGTGGAACCCCGACTGGTTCAAGTTCTTCCTCGGAGCGATGCTGCTCCTCGCGACCCTGCTCAACGCCTGGGTCAAGAAGCGCGCGGAGGCCACCAAGTGACACTCGTGGAGCTGACCGACGTCAGCAAGCACTACGGCACCGTCCGCGCCCTGGAAGGGGTCTCGCTGGAGGTCCACGCGGGGCAGATCACCTGCGTCCTCGGCGACAACGGCGCGGGCAAGTCGACGCTGATCAAGGTGATCGCGGGCCTGCACCGGCACGACGGCGGCACCCTGCGCGTCGAGGGCGAGGAGACCACCCTCTCCTCCCCGCGCGACGCCCTGGACCGGGGCATCGCCACGGTCTACCAGGACCTCGCCGTCGTCCCCCTCATGCCGGTCTGGCGCAACTTCTTCCTCGGCTCCGAGCCCCGCAAGGGCACCGGCCCCTTCAAGCGGCTCGACACCGACCTCATGCGCCGCACCACCCGCGACGCGCTCCTGCGCATGGGCATCGACCTCCGCGACGTCGACCAGCCCATCGGCACGCTGTCGGGCGGCGAGCGCCAGTGCGTCGCCATCGCGAGGGCCGTCCACTTCGGCGCGAAGGTCCTGGTCCTGGACGAGCCGACGGCGGCCCTCGGTGTGAAGCAGTCCGGTGTGGTCCTGAAATATGTGGCGGCGGCACGGGACGAGGGCCTGGGGGTTGTCTTGATCACCCACAATCCGCATCACGCGTACCTGGTGGGCGACCGTTTCGTGCTGCTGCGGCGCGGCACCATGGTGGGTCATCACACACGGGACGAGATCACACTGGACGAGCTGACGAAGCAGATGGCGGGCGGAGCCGACCTGGACGCGCTGGTCCACGAACTGCAGCGAACCTGAGGACGCGCACCCCCCCGCCCTGCGCGGCACTCGGTGTGAGCGTGCGGCAGAATCGACCAACGATGAGCACCTACCGCGACCTCACCGCCCCCATCGGTTCCCGCCGAGCCCCGGTCCTGCGCACCGTCGGCACCCGGGAGCGCCGGTCCCACCTGACCGCGCCCCGGGTGCCCACGGTCGGTATCGACATCGGCGGCACCAAGGTCATGGCGGGCGTCGTGGACGCCGACGGCAACATCCTGGAGAAGCTCCGCACGGAGACCCCGGACAAGTCCAAGAGCCCCAAGGTCGTCGAGGACACCATCGTCGAGCTGGTCCTGGACCTGTCCGACCGGCACGACGTGCACGCGGTCGGCATCGGTGCCGCCGGCTGGGTCGACGCCGACCGCAACCGCGTCCTGTTCGCCCCCCACCTGTCCTGGCGCAACGAACCCCTGCGCGACCGCATCGCCGGCCGCCTCGCCGTGCCGGTCCTGGTCGACAACGACGCCAACACCGCCGCCTGGGCCGAGTGGCGCTTCGGCGCCGGCCGCGGCGAGGACCACCTGGTCATGATCACCCTCGGCACCGGCATCGGCGGCGCCATCCTGGAGGACGGCCAGGTCAAGCGCGGCAAGTTCGGCGTCGCCGGGGAGTTCGGCCACATGCAGGTCGTCCCCGGCGGGCACCGCTGCCCGTGCGGCAACCGCGGCTGCTGGGAGCAGTACAGCTCCGGCAACGCGCTCGTCCGGGAGGCGCGTGAGCTGGCCGCCGCCGACTCACCGGTCGCCTACGGGATCATCGAGCACGTCAAGGGGAACATCGGCGACATCACCGGCCCGATGATCACCGAGCTGGCCCGCGAGGGCGACGCGATGTGCGTGGAGCTGCTCCAGGACATCGGCCAGTGGCTCGGCGTCGGCATCGCCAACCTCGCCGCCGCCCTCGACCCCTCCTGCTTCGTGATCGGCGGCGGTGTCTCGGCCGCCGACGACCTGCTCATCGGCCCGGCCCGGGACGCCTTCAAGCGCCACCTCACCGGCCGCGGCTACCGCCCCGAGGCCCGCGTCACCCGCGCCCAGCTCGGCCCCGAGGCCGGCATGGTGGGCGCCGCCGACCTCGCCCGGCTGGTCGCCCGCCGCTTCCGCCGGGCCAAGCGGCGCCGGGCGGAGCGGTACGAGCGCTACGAGCGGTACGTCCAGGGCCGCCGCGACCAGGACACCGCATGACCTCGTCGCTGCCCCACCAGGGCGGCCCGCCGGACGAGCCGCGGCGGCCCGCCGAGGACCCCCGGCACAAGGCGAAGCGGCGGGCCCTCACCCTGCTGATCATCGTCCTGCTCATCGGCGTCCCGGCCGGCTACCTGGTGATCTCCGCGAACCAGAGCCGCAACAGCGGCAAGGACAAGGAGGCCAAGTACTCGGCGACCGGCCTCACCCCGGGCTGGCCGTCGAAGGTCCAGCGCCGCCTGTACCAGGTCACCGTCCCGCACCCCGCCGACGACGTCGCCTACTACGAGACGAACAACTGGAAGACCAGCCGCCTCTACGTCCAGTTCCGCACCAACCCCGCCGGACTGGACAGCTTCCTGGGGACCATGGGCGTCCGCCGCGACCAGCTGAGGAAGAACGAGATCGCCGTCGGCGAACGCGACCGGAAGGTCAGCGGCTGGACCTTCGGCGGCCCGGGCCCGTGGTACGGCCTGACCCACGAGCAGCGGAACCCGGCACCCACCCAGGACGTGGTCGTCGACCTGTCCGACCCGCAGCAGCCGATGGTGTTCGTCGTCTCCCGCACGGTGCCGTAACCGGGGCCCCGACCGGCCCCGGGGCCGATTGTCAGACCCCGCCCGTAGAGTCGGAGACGACTGATCCGGGACACGGGCGGGAGGTGGCAGGACGTATGAGCGGCACGGCTGCGGTGGCCGAGCGCCCAGGGGGCTCCCCGAAGACGGGGACCGGGGACCCGGTCCCGGTGCGCCTCGCGTCCGTCTACCTCCCCGCGCCCCTGCCCCGCCAGGGCCGTCTCGCCTTCTGGGACCCCGACGGTGCCCCGCTGCCCGAGGGCGCCGGCGCGACCGCCGAGGAGCTGACGGTCGTCCGACGGCACGGCCCCGGAGTGCGCCGCCGGCAGGTGCCCGCCCTGACCCTGCCGCTCGCCGAGGCCCTGCCGCTGCTGGTCCGCGCCCGGCGCGACCCGGCCGCCCACCCGGCCACCGCCTGCTGGGGAGCCGCCGCCCTGCACGCGCTGCGGCTCGTCGCCCGCGGCCGGCTGCTGCCGGGCCTCACCCCGGGCGGCCACGACGCCTGGCGGGCCGGCCCCCTGGAGCCCGAGGACATCGCCCACCTGCGCGCCGTCGCCGCGGCCCTGCCCGCCGAGGGCCACGCGGTGCCGCTGCCCGGCCCGGGCCCGCTGTGCCTGCCCGAGCCGGAGGCCCTGGTCCGCTCCTTCCTGGACGCGGTCGCCGACACCCTGCCGCGCACGCCCGCGGCCCCCTTCACCGCCGGCCGGCCCTACGCCGCCCGCGAGCCCCAGCACCTGCCCGACGCCCACGCGTGGGCGGCCGAGGTGGCCGCCGGGATGGACGCGGGCGTGCGGATCTCGCTGCGCCTTGACCTGTCCGCGTACGACGTGTTCGACGCCGGGGCGCGGGAGGGCACGCGTGCCGCGGGGGCGGCCGTCGTGCAGGTGCACAGCCTCGCCGACCCCACCCTGGTGGCCGACGCGGCGGCCCTGTGGACGGGCGAGGCGGGCACGGCGTTCGGGCCCCGCGCGCGCGTGGACGCGGCCCTCGCCGTCCGGCGCGCCGCCCGGGTGTGGCCGCCCCTGGACCGCCTCGCCGAACAGGACGTGCCCGACGTCCTCGCCCTCACCGAGGAGGAGCTGGGCGAGCTGCTCGGCGTGGCGGCGGCCCGGCTGGCCGCCGCCGGGGTCGCCGTCCACTGGCCCCGCGACCTCGCCCGCGACCTGACCGCCACCGCGGAGGTCCGCCCGGCACCCGGCTCGGCGACCGACGGCACCGGCTTCTTCGAGAGCGAGGAGCTGCTCCGGTTCCGCTGGCAGCTGGCGCTCGGCGGCGACCCGCTCAGCGAGGCGGAGATGGACACCCTCGCCGAGGCCCACCGCCCCGTCGTACGGCTCCGGGACCGCTGGGTGCTGGTCGACCCCGCCCTGGTCCGCAAGGCCCGCAAGCGCGAACTCGGGCTGCTCGACCCGGTCGACGCGCTGTCCGTCGCCCTCACCGGCGAGGCCGAGGTGGACGGCGAGACCGTCGACGTCGTCCCCGCCGGCGCGCTGGCCGCCCTCCGCGACCGGCTCACCGCGGGCCTGCACCCCGCGACCCCGCCCCCCGGCCTGAACGCCGTCCTCCGCGACTACCAGCTGCGCGGCCTGGCCTGGCTCGACCTCATGACCTCCCTCGGCCTCGGCGGCTGCCTCGCCGACGACATGGGCCTCGGCAAGACCGTCACCCTCATCGCCCTGCACCTGAAGCGGGCCCGCACCGAGCCGACCCTCGTCGTCTGCCCGGCCAGCCTCCTGGGCAACTGGCAGCGGGAGATCACCCGCTTCGCCCCCGGCGTCCCCGTCCGCCGTTTCCACGGCCCCGAGCGCACCCTGGAGGACGTGACCGGCGGTTTCGTCCTCACCACGTACGGCACCATGCGCTCCGCCGCCACGCAGCTGGCACGGCAGCCCTGGGGCATGGTCGTCGCCGACGAGGCGCAGCACGTGAAGAACCCCTACTCCGCCACCGCCAAGGCGCTGCGCACCATCCCGTCCCCCGCGCGCGTCGCGCTGACGGGCACCCCCGTGGAGAACAACCTCTCCGAACTGTGGGCCCTGCTCGACTGGACCACCCCCGGCCTCCTCGGCCCGCTGAAGTCCTTCCGCGCCCGGCACGCGCGAGCCGTCGAGAACGGCGAGGACACGGAGGCCGTGGAACGCCTGGCCCGCCTGGTCCGGCCCTTCCTGCTGCGCCGCAGGAAGTCCGACCCCGGCATCGTGCCCGAGCTGCCGCCCAAGACGGAGACCGACCACCCGGTGCCGCTCACCCGCGAGCAGGCCGCGCTGTACGAGGCAGTGGTGCGCGAGTCGATGCTGGCCATCGAGACGGCGCAGGGCATGGCCCGCCGGGGCCTGGTGCTGAAGCTGCTCGGCGCGCTGAAGCAGATCTGCGACCACCCCGCGCTCTATCTGAAGGAGCAGCCGGACCCCGACCGCCTGGCCGCCCGCTCCGGCAAACTCGCCCTCCTGGACGAGTTGCTGGACACCCTCCTCGCGGAGGACGGCTCGGCCCTCGTCTTCACCCAGTACGTCGGCATGGCCCGCCTCCTCACCGCCCACCTGGCCGCCCGCGCGGTCCCCGTCGACCTGCTGCACGGCGGCACGCCGGTACCCGAACGCGAGCGCATGGTCGACCGCTTCCAGAGCGGCGGCACCCCGGTCCTGGTGCTGTCCCTGAAGGCCGCCGGCACCGGCCTCAACCTCACCCGCGCGGGCCACGTCGTCCACTTCGACCGCTGGTGGAACCCGGCCGTCGAGGAACAGGCCACGGACCGTGCGTACCGCATCGGCCAGACCCAGCCCGTCCAGGTCCACCGCCTGGTCACCGAGGGCACGGTGGAGGACCGCATCGCCGAGATGCTCGCCTCCAAGCGCGCCCTCGCCGACGCGATCCTCGGCTCCGGGGAGGCCGCGCTCACCGAACTCACGGACCGGGAACTCTCCGACCTGGTCTCCCTGCGGAGGACGCCATGACCGGCTCCGACGACCCCCGCCCCGCGGACGTCGCCCGCCGCGCCCTGCGGGCGGCCCGCCACCACGCCGGCGGCGCGGAGACGGAAGCGGGGGACCTGTCGCCGAAGGTGCCGTCCGATGCCGATACCGATGCAGATGCAGATGCCGGTGCCGGTGCCGGTGCCGGTGGCGGTGCGGCGCGTGGGGCGCCGTCGGGCTCCGGCGAGGCCGGGACGGAGGAGCCGACGCGCGAGGTGCCGTCCGGTGAGGGCGCGGCGCGGCCCGGGGACGTGGCACGGGCGGCGCTCCGGGCCGCCTTCTCCACACGGCGGGGGGACGCGTCGCCGACCGACGGTGGCGCGTCGGCGGGGGACGGTGGCGGCCCGGTGGCGGACGCGGGCGCGGGGCAGGAGCCTCCGGCGCGCGCCGTGACGGAAACGGGGACGGGTGGCCCGGGCGCGACCGGTTACGGCGCGGTGGGTGCTGGTGCGGCCGGTTCTGGTGCGGCGGGTGCGGATGCGGGTCCTGCTGGTGCGGATTCGAGTCCGGCTGGTGCTGGTGCTGGTGCTGGTGTTGGTGCTGGCGCCGGGGCCGGGGCTGTCGGTGGCCCGGGCGGGCGTCCCGGTGACGCCGCGCGGGAGGCCCTGCGCGCGGCCCGCCGGGAGGCGCTGCGCGCGGAGGCGGCGGAGCCCCGGCGCGCGCGGCGGGCACCGGCGCCGTCCGGTCCCGCGGCACCCGCGCCGGAGGGGCAAGGCCGGGCCACCAGGGCCAAGGCCGCGCAGGAGATGCGCCACTACCTGGCGACCGCCTTCCGCATGCCCACGTGGACGGACACCCCCGGCGAGCCGGAAGACCCCGCCCCCGGCACCCTCGACACCCCCGCCCACCGTCCCGCTCCCGCTCCCGAGGGGCCGGCCCCGACGACGCCGGCCTCGTCGGCCCCGCCACCCGCCTCGGCCACCCCTGCCACCCCGCACGTGCCCCCCAGCATGGCCACCCCCCACCGCGACACCGAACTCCGCCGTACCTTCCCGGCCTTCGCGGTGCGGGACGGGGCGGGGGAGGAGACCCCGTTCGCCGGGACCTGGTGGGGGAACGCCTGGGTGGCGGCGCTGGAGCGGGGGGCCTTGGACGGCAAGCGGCTGGCCCGCGGACGGGGGTACGCGGAGCGGGGGCACGTGGACGCCATCACCGTCACCCCGGGGCTGGTGCTGGCCTATGTGCGCGGAAGCCGGCCCCGTCCCTACCGGGTCCAGGTCCGGGTGCGGACCTTGGGGGACGAGGACTGGGAGAGGTTCCTCGACACCGCGGCCGACCGCCCCGGGCACATCGCGGCGCTGCTCGACAAGGAGCTGCCGCCCTCGCTCGCCGACTGCGGTGTGCCCCTGCTGCCCGGACCCGGCGACCTCACCCCCCGGTGCAGCTGCCCCGACTCCGGCCACCCCTGCAAGCACGCCGCCGCCCTCTGCTACCAGACGGCCCGCCTGCTCGACGCCGACCCGTTCGTGCTGCTCCTGGTGCGCGGCCGGGGCGAGAAGGAACTGCTCGACGCGCTGTCCCGGCGCAGCGCCGCCCGCGCCGCGCGGGAGGCGCGGCCGCAGACCCTGCCCGGCGTCCGGGCCACCGAGGCACTCGCGGTGCGCGAACGCCCGCCGCTGCCCCCGCCGTCGCCGGTGCCCCCGCACCCCGGGCAGCCCCCGGTCTATCCCTCGGCACCCGGCGGCCCGGACCCCTTCGCCCTGGACCAGCTGGCCACCGACGCCGCCGCGCGCGCCCACGCCCTGCTCGGCACCGGACGCGACCCGGTCGGCGAGCTGACCCTGTGGCAGGACGCGGTGCGGCTCGCCGCGGCCCGCCCCGGTTCCGGGCTGACCGCGGCCACCCGGGCGCTGTACGCCACGCTCGCCGACGCCGTCGGCCGCACCCCGGCCGACCTGGCGCGTGCCGTCGCCGCGTGGCGGCAGGGCGGGCCGGCCGGCCTGGCCGTCCTGGAGGAGCCGTGGGACCCGCCGGCCGGGCGTTTCGACCGGGCCCGCCCGCTGCTGCTCGCCGCCGACCTCCCGGCGTTCCGTCCCTGGCGCAACCGCCTCACCCACCCCCGCGGCCACGTCCAGCTCCGTCTCGGCCGCGACGGCCTCTGGTACGCCTACGAGTCGGAGCCCGGCCAGGACGACTGGTGGCCCCGCGGCACCCCGGACCTCGACCCGGTGGGCGCGCTGACCGGGCTCGGCACACCCGACGACGCCCGGTGAAGGACACCGGCTGAACGGCGCCCGGCGCACCGCCCGCCGGCGGTGATCAGCCCTGCGCCGCGTACCGGTTGCGGGGCCTTCGCAGGCCCAGCCGCTCGCGCAGGGTCCCGGTGCCGTACGCGTCGCGGAACGCGCCGCGGCGGCGCAGTTCCGGGACCAGCCGCCGGGTGACCGCGGTGAGGTCGTGCGGCAGCGCGCCGGGGCGCAGGCGGAAGCCGTCCAGTCCGGCGGTACGCCAGTCGAGCAGCAGGTCGGCCAGTTCACCGGGGGTGCCCGTGAAGACGAGGGCGTCCGAGGCGTACTCCGCTCCGTCCAGCGCGTCCAGGCGCTCCTTGCGGCGGGCGGCGGCGCCGGGCTCGTCGTCCAGGAAGACGACGAGGTCCGCGAACCTGCGCAGCGGCCGGTCCCGCAGGTCCCGGCCCACGCGGTCGGCGGCCTCGTCCACCTGCGCCAGGACCGCCTTGGCGCCCGCGCGGTCGAACGGTGTCACGAAGACGACGTCGCTGGCGCGCGCCGCGAACTCGTACGGCGTCGAGGCGTGCGCGAGGCTCGCCACCACCGGCTGGCCCTGCGGCGGGCGCGGGGTGATCGAGGGGCCCTTGACGCTGAAGGAGGCGCCCTCGAAGTCGATGTGGTGCAGCTTGTCGCGGTCGAGGAAGCGGCCCGTGGCCGTGTCCCGTATCTCCGCGTCGTCCTCCCAGCTGTCCCACAGCCGCCGGGCCACCTCCACCACGTCGGTGGCCTCCGCGAACAGCGGGCGCAGCCGTGCGGCGATCAGTTCGGGGTCGCGGATGTCGTCGTCGGTCAGCTGCGGGGTCGTACGGCGGCCGAAGTGGGCGGCGTCGGCGGCGCGCGAGGCGATCTGCGGCCGCCAGCCCGCGCGGCCCTCGCTGACATGGTCGAGGGTGGCGATGCCCACGGCGACGTGGAAGGGCTCGGTGTGGGTGACGTTGACCGTGGGGACCAGGCCGAGGTGCGTGGTGAGCAGGGCGAGATGGGAGGCGAGCAGGACCGCGTCCAGGCTGCCGCGGACCTGGTCGGTCCGGTCGTCGGGACGGTGCGGTGCGGCCGACTGCAGGCCGAGCGCGTCCTCGAAGGTGACGAGGTCGAGGAGGCCGCGCTCGGCCTCGGCGACCAGGTCCGCCCAGTATCCGGGCGTGAACAGGGCGCCGGGCCGGGCTCCCGCGGACCGCCAGGCCGCGGGGTGCCAGCCGGCGCCGTCCAGGGCGACGGCGAGGTGCAGGGGGCTGTCGTTCACGATGCGCTGCCTTCCCGTTGGGCCGAAGCGGCTGCGGACGTGCGCCCGGTGTCCGGCAGTCCGCGCAGGCCGAGGTGGTCCCGCAGCGTCGTGCCGGTGTAGTCGGGGCGGTGGACGCCCTTCTCCTGGAGCAGGGGCACCACCCGGTCGACGAAGTCGTCCAGGCCGCCGGGCGTCAGATGTGTGGCGAAGACGAAGCCGTCCGCGCCGTCGGTCTGCACGAAGTGGTCGATGGCGTCGGCGACGGTGTGCGGGCTGCCGACGAAGGTCTGCCCGCCGTGCACCTCGATGACCAGCTCGCGGATGCTCAGCCCGCGTTCCCCGGCGAGGGCCCGCCAGCGCCGGGCGGTCTCGGCCCGGCCCGTGCGGAACACGGAGTGCCCCTTCAGGACCAGCGACTCCGGTTCGGGGTCGATGTCGGGCAGCGGGCCGTCCGGGTCGTACGCGGACAGGTCGCGGCCCCAGACGGCCTCCAGGTGGGCGATGGCGGTCTGCGGGCTCACCTGGGCGCGAGTGATCTCGTCGGCGTAGGCCGCGGCCTCCGCGTCGGTGTCGGCGACGACGACGGTGGCGGTGGGCATGATCCGCAGGTCGTCCGGTGACCGGCCGTACCGGGCGAGCCAGCCCTTGACGTCCCGGTAGAAGGCGCGGGCCTCCTCCAGCCGGTTGTACTTGCTGAAGACCACCTCGGCGTCCGACGCCGCGAAGTCACGGCCCGCGTCGGACTCCCCGGCCTGGATGACCACGGGGTGTCCCTGGGGGCTGCGCGGGGTGGTGAACCGCCCGGTGATGTCGAAGTGCCCGCCGTGGTGGGCGAACTCACCGGCCCCGGGCCGTACGAACCGCCCGGACACCGGATCCGCGGGCACGTCCCCGGCGGCCCAGCTGTCCCACAGCTCACGTGCGGTGGCCAGGAACTCGGCGGCGCGGGTGTAGCGGTCGGACTCGGCGAGGAAGCCGCCGCGGCGGAAGTTCTCCCCGGTGAAGGCGTCGAAGCTGGTCACCACGTTCCAGCCGGCCCGTCCGCCGCTGAGGTGGTCCAGGGTCGCCAGCCGGCGCGCCACCTCGTAGGGTTCGTTGAACGTGGCGTTGACGGTGGCGGCGACCCCGAGACGGGTGGTGGTGGCGGCCAGAGCGCTCAGCATGGTCAGGTTGTCCGGGCGGCCGGCCACGTCCAGCTCGTAGACGGAACCCTTGTGTTCGCGCAGCCGCAGTCCTTCGGCGAGGAAGAAGAAGTCGAACTTCCCGCGTTCCGCGGTCCGCGCGAGGTGCACGAAGGAGCCGATGGCGATCTGGCTCCCGGAGCGGGGGTCCGACCAGACGGTGACGTTGTGGATGCCCGGCAACTGGGCCGCGAGATGGATCTGTTTCGGCACGATGCTCCTTCTGAAGCGCGGGTCTCGGGTACGGGGTCCCGCGCGCGGTTCTCACGTGCGTGCGGGGTCTCAAGCGCAGGGGGAACCGCCCCGGGCACGCGCGGTGACCGGCACCGCGCGTTCCCGGGGTCCTCGACGGCGGCCCGCGCGGGTCAGCCCGCGGACATCTCCGGGACCTGCCCGACGTGTCCCATGCGGTAGCCGACCCCGCGCACCGTGATGATCCAGCGGCTGGAGCCGAGCTTCGCCCGCAGGCTGCTCACGTGCGTGTCGATGGTGCGGCTGGTGCTCACCCAGTTGCTGCCCCAGACCTTGGCCATCAGCTCCTTGCGCGAGACGACGGAGTCGGGCCGGGCGGCCAGGGTGTAGAGCAGCTCGAACTCCGTGGCCGTCACGTCGACGACACGGTCGCGCAGCCGCACCTCCCGCGTCCGCGGGTCGATGTGCAGCGGCCGGAGCGAGATGCTGTCGGCGCCGACGGAGTGCGGGCGGGTCCGCCGCAGCACCGCTTCGATCCGCGCGCCGATCTCGCGCGGACTCCACGTCCTCAGCACGCAGTCGTCCGCTCCCGCCTTGAGCGCGAGGACCCTTTCCAGTTCGTTGTCCCGGTGCGTGCAGGCGATCAGCGGAATATCGCTTTCCGCCCGCAGCGTGCGGCAGACCTCCAGTCCGTCGATGTCGGGCAGATCCAGGGAGAGCAGCACCAGATCGGCGTCGTGGTAGGAACGGAGGATCCGTGACCCCCGGTCGACGGTGTGGGCGGCGTAGCCCTGTCGGCGCAGATCACCCGCGGTAGCCTCGGCCGTGGTGGCGTCCGGCTCTACGACCAGCACTTTCTTCACGCTCCCAGGCCTTTCGCTCCGGCGTCCGCCCAGTAGTCCGCGGTATCGGGGCCGGCCTCGGCCGGCCCCGATACCGGCGCGGGGACGGCGTCGGGAACGCCGCACAGCTGCCGGCAGGCGTACGCCGCCGAGACCATGGTCATGTGATGGTGCCAGCCGGGGAAGGAGCGGCCCTCGAAGTCGAGCACCCCGAACCCCTCCCGCAGCGTGGCGACGGTCCGGCGGGCGAGGGCCTGGCTCCGGGCCAGTGCCAGGACCTCCTCCACGCCCCGGTCCATCAGGCTGGTGACCCAGTACCGCGCCGGCTGCCCGCCGTCGGCGGAGACCTGTTCGAGGACGTGGTACGTCCGCGAGACGCCGTCCTTGGCGGCCCCGCGCTGGGACAGACGGACCGGCCCCGCGTACGCGTTGACCCGTACGGCCCGGGACACTCCGTGCTCGGTGGGGCGCAGCAGCACGTGCGGCTGCCGGGCGTGCGGTTCCTCCATCAGCTCCCCGACGGTGATCACCCTGGGGGAGGGACGTCCGACGAGGACGATCTGCCCGGAGTCGACCTCGCACACGAAGTCGAGCCCCCGGCGGGCGAGTCCGGCCATGACACCGCTCGCGTCGTCGCACCGCTGCGTCAGATTCAGTACCCAGGGCGCCGTGGGCAGCGGCGGGTGCGCCGCGGTGACCCCGGCGGCGAAGCCGAGGACGAACGCCCCCACGGGGCGCCCGGTCTCCGTGTCCGGTATCCGTGCACGGCGCCTGCGCAGATCGTCCCAGTCCCACGCTCCGTCGAGGACGAGGCTCCAGTCGACGGGGAAGCACCGGGTGTCCGTCGACAGGAAGAGCCCCACGCCGCGCTGGCAGTTGACGGTGCGTCCGGTCGCTTGGTCCAGGCGACGGTGCACCCCCACCGAGTGCTCGCCCTGCTTCGGGATCAGGAGATCGGCGACCGTCCAGGCGTACGCCGGCCGGTGCGCCGCGATGGTCCGGCCGAGCGCGCGGCGTACGGGTTCCCAGGCCCAGGTGCTGCTGTTGATGAACTGGTGCAGACCGTGAGCCGCGCCGGCCGGCATTGAACCGGCCTCGGCCATGCGCCGCGGAGTCTTCTTGCCGGGGGTGTGGATGAGTCCCCACAAGTAGGCCCGGGCCCAGCGGCGTTGTTCCGCCCGGTGCAGCGGATTGAATACGCTTTCAACAAACGTCTGTATGCGCTCGCGATCCCCGGCAGCGACGCGCACTCCCAATGACGACATGTTGAACTACGCCCCCTCGCAGTCGTGTCGCCCCACTGTGTTCGTGTGGTTGTACGTGCAGTCGTACGAGGGATAAAGCTACCGGCTGCATCGCCATTTTCACGCGTTGTGCTGTCACTTTGCCATTTCGGCCGCTGACCTGCGCAAACACGGTCGGAGGAGGGGTGTGGCCGGGGTCGGCCAGGGGGCCGGGGAAAGCCCTTGCGCCCCTTCCCGGACCCCCGGAGGAGAATCGGTTTCCACTGGTCAGGCGGTGTGAACCGGATATTCCGCCGACGGCCGGGGCCGCCGGCGGAGAAGGTCCGAAAAGAAAGCCCGCGTACCCTCACGGGTGTGTGAACATCACGTTGCGCGTCGTCGCGCCGGGAAGCCATGGCGGCGCGCGGCGAGCACCACCGCCAGCACCGGCCCCAGGAGCAGCAGCACCGTCCAGGGGAAGGAACCGCTGCCGGTCGCGTCCAGCAGCACGCCGCCCAGTACGCCCCCGCCGGCCATGGCCACGTTCCAGAGCGTGACGAGCATCGCCTGCGCCGCGTCGGCCTGGTCGCCGCCAGCGTCGCCGACGGCGGTCTGCAGCAGGGTGGGCAGTCCGCCCCAGCCCAGTCCCCACAGGGCGGCCGCGACGTACACCAGGGGGCCGCCGTCGCCCAGCGCCGCGAGCAGCGCGGCGGCGGCGGCCACCAGCAGCGTGCTGGCGACGGTCAGCGCGCGCAGCCGGTACTGGATCCGGGCGCCCACGATCCAGATGCCGAACAGCGAGGTCGCGCCGAAGGCGAGCAGGACCAGATCGGTCTGGCCGCCCATGCCCAGGTCGTCCAGGAAGGTGGCGATGTACGCGTACAGCACCGTGTGGGCCAGCACGAAGACGAGCGTGACGAAGAGCACCGGGCGCACACCCGGGACACCCAGCGCCCGCAGCATCCGGGGGCGTTCGCCCCGCCGCTGGCCCGGGTAGTCGGGCACGGCGGCGGTGATCCACCCCAGCAGCACCACCGTGAGCGCCGTCATCGCCAGGAACGCCACGCGCCAGCCGAGGGCCTGGCCGAGGAAGGTCCCGGCGGGCACGCCGAGGGAGAGCGCCACCGGGATGCCCGCCATGGCGACGGCGATGGCCCGGCCCTGGAGGGGAACCGGCGCCATGCGCCGCGCGTAGCCGGCGAGCAGGGCCCACGCGAGGCCCGCGGCGACGCCCGCGAGGAAGCGGGCCACCATCGTCAGGCCGTAGACGGACGACAGGGCCGTGACCGTGTTGGCCACGGCGAAGCCCGCGACGGCGGTGAGCAGCAGCCGCTTGCGCCGCCAGCCCGCGGTGGCCGCCGTCAGCGGGATCGCGGTGAGCGCGGTGCCGACGGCGTAGACCGTGACCGTCTGCCCGGTCGCGGACTCGCTCACCCCCAGGGCGTGGCTCATGCCGGGGAGCAGGCCCGCGGGCAGCGTCTCGGTCAGGCTGGTGACGAACACCGCGGTGGCCAGGGCGAGCAGTGCGAGCATCGGAAGTCTCTGCCGCGGCTCCTCGCCCGCCCGCCCGGTGGGCGGCGCGGCACCGGGGGCGGCAGCGGCGGCGGTGTCGGGTGAGGCGCTCATGGGGTGTGCTCCGTCTCTGCTGGTGCGATGCCCGTGGGTCGCGGCCGGGGAAGAGAGGGGCCTGCCGTGACGCCGCCGGGCACACCCGGCAGCCGGACATCCGGGGAGTCACGACTGTGCGCGCGGCCGCTTCGGGAATGCTTCGGAAAGCCTTCGGGAACGCTTCGGGGCCGGTGCCGGAACGGATCGGGCCCGGTACGGAACCGGAGCCGAGCGGACGTATTACGGAACGGGTACGGTGGTGCACATGCGGTTAGGGGTGCTCGGACCACTCGCGGTGTGGGACGACGACGGGGAGCGGCTCCAGGTCCCCGAGACCAAGGTGCGGGCGCTGCTGGCGGATCTGCTCGCGCACGACGGCGGCCCGGTCTCCGCGGACCGCCTCATCGACGACCTGTGGGGCGAGCGGCTCCCCGGCAATCCGGCGGGCGCGCTGCAGGCCAAGGTCTCGCAGCTGCGCCGGGTGCTCGGCCGGGAACGGCTGCTGCGGCAGCCGCCGGGGTACGGGCTGCGGCTCGGCCCCGCCGACGACGTGGACGCCGACCGGTTCGGCCGGCTCGTGGCCGAGGCCCGCTCCGTCGCGGACCCGCGGACACGGGCCGACCTGCTCACCGAGGCCCTCGGACTGTGGCGCGGGCCCGCGTACGCGGACTTCGCCGACGAGGAGTTCGTCCGCGCGGCCCGGGAGTGCCTCGCGGAACAGCGGCTGGCCGTGCTGGAGGAGCGGGCCGAGGCCCGGCTGGCGGCGGGGGACCACCTGCTGCTCGCCGGCGAACTGGCCGCGCTCGTGGCCGAGCATCCGTTGCGGGAACGGCTGCGGGCCGTGCAGATGCGGGCGCTGTACCGGGCCGGCCACCAGGGCGAGGCCCTCGCGTCGTACGAGGACCTGCGCACCCGCCTCGCCACCGAACTCGGCGCCTGCCCCGCCCCCGCTCTGAGCGCCCTCCACCAGGCCATGCTCCGCCAGGACCCGGCCCTGGACGCGGCGCAGCCCTACCCGGGCTCCTCGCGGGGGGCGCGGCCGTACGCCGGTCCAGCGCACGGAGCACCGTCGTACGCCGCTTCACCGAAGAGTGCGCCGCCGCACGCTCCCCTCCCGCACGCCGGGCGCGCACACACCGGCCCACCGCTCACCGACCCGCAGCACACCGACCGGCCGCATGCCGCGACGGCGCCCGCCCCGCCCCCGTCCGCCCCGCCGTCCCCGCACACCGGAGTCCCGCACCCCGGAGTCCCGCAGGCCGCCGCCCCGTCGCCCGGCCTGCCCGTGCCCCTCACCGCGCTCATCGGGCGGGAGGAGGCGCTCGGGCTGATCGCCCGGATGCTCGGGCGGCAGCGGCTCGTGACGCTCACCGGGCCCGGCGGGGTCGGCAAGACCCGCCTGGCCGTGGCCGCCGCGCAGGACGCGGTGACCGGCGGCGGGGACCTGCCCGACGGGGCCTGGTTCGTGGAGTTCGCGGGGGTGCGCAGCGCCACCCCGGACGACCTCGCCGGCCTCGTCGCCGCGACCCTCGGCATCCGGGACGACGCCCCTTCCACCCCGCCCGCCACCGGCGCCGCGACCGCCTCCCCCGTGCACCGGCTGACCGCCGCCCTGCGCGACCGCCGTACCCTGCTGGTGCTGGACAACTGCGAGCACGTCGTCGCGGCCGCCGCCGAACTGGTCGCGCTGCTCCTGCGCAGCGCCCCGCAGCTGCGCATCCTCACCACCAGCCAGGAACCGCTGGCCCTGGCCGGCGAGGCCGTGTTCCTGGTCGAGCCGCTCCCCACCGCCGACGCCGTACGCCTGTTCACCGAGCGGGCCGCCGCCTGCGCCCCCGGTCTCCGGCTCGGCACGGGCGAGGAAGCGGAGCACGCCGCCGTGGCCGAGATCTGCCGCCGGCTGGACGGCATCCCGCTCGCCCTGGAGCTGGCGGCGACCCGGGTGCGCGCCCTGGGCGTGAGGGAGCTGGCCGCCCGCCTCGGCAACCGGTTCCGGGTGCTGAACTCCGGGCAGCGGGGCGCGCCCGCCCGCCAGCAGACCCTGCGCGCGATGATCGACTGGAGCTGGGAGCTGCTCAGCCCGCCCGAACGCCTCGTCCTGAGCCGCCTCGCCGTGCACCGCGACGGCTGCGGCCTCGACGCGGCGGAAGCGGTGTGCGCGGGCGAGGGCGTCGCCGGCGCCGACGTGCTCGACCTCGTCACCCGGCTGGTGGAGAAGTCCCTCGTGGTGGTCACGGACGGCCCCGCCGGCCCCCGCTACCGCCTCCTGGAGTCGGTCGCCGCCTACGCCGCCGAGCGGTTGCGCGAGTCCGCCGACGAGGCCGCGGCCCGCGAACGCCACCTGCGCCACTACCTCGCGCTCGCCGAACACGCCGAGCACCGGCTGCGCGGTCCCGAACAGCGGGACTGGCTCGCCCGCCTGGACACCGAGGCGTGCAACCTGCGCGCCGCCCTCGACGAGGCGGTACGACGGGCCGCCGACGGACGCAGCGAGGAGGCCGTACGGCTCGCCACCGCCCTGTCCTGGTGGTGGCTGCTGCGCGGGCGGCTCACCGAGGCCCGCCGCGCCCTGGCCGCCGTACTCGCGGCCACCACGGGCCACTGCGACCCGGAACTTGCCCTCCTGCACGGCGGATTCGTACTGCTGACCGGGGAGCGCACGGTGACCTGCCGCGCCGACGCCGTACCCGACCCCGTGCGCCGCGCCCGGGCACTGTGGCTGAACGCCTACGGCAGGTTCGGCGTCGGCGACCTCGACGGCAGCAGCGCGCTCAACACCCGCGCGCTCCTGCACTTCGAGGCCGCGGACGAGCAGTGGGGCATCGCCGCGGCGCTGGGCCTGCGGGCGGCGCTCGCCCTGGTCCGCGGCGACCTGGACGGCCTGGCCCGCGACGGACGGCGCAGCCGCGCCCTCTTCCGTGAACTGGGCGACCGCTGGGGGGAACTGCAGACCGTCTCACCGCTCGCCGCGCTCGCCGAGATCAAGGGGGAGTACGCGCAGGCGGCGCACCGCCAGCACGAAGGGCTGCAGATCGCCCGGGAGCTGAGCCTGGAGGCCGAGGTGTCGGCCCGGCTGTCCGGGCTCGGCCGGCTCGCGCTGCTCGCCCAGGACTTCGACCGCGCCCGCGAACTGCACGAGCAGGCCCGTCGTATCGCCGTCGAACAGGGCTACAAGTACGGGGAGATCCACGCCGACATGGGCCTGGCGCTCGGCGCGCGGCGCTCCGGGGACATCGACGCGGCCGAGGCGCACCTGCTGCGCATCCGCGACGCCCACGCCGACGTCTCCTCACCGGCCGGTGACCACCTGCTCCACGCCGAACTCGGGTTCATCGCCGAACTCCGCGGCGACGCCGCCCGGTCCGCCACCCACCACCTGCGCGGTCTGCGCATCGCCCGCTGCCTGGACGAGCCGCGCGCCCTCGCCCTGTCCCTGGAGGGACTCGCCGGCACGGCCGCGCTGTGCGGGCACCGCTCCGGCGCCACCTGCGCGGCCCTGCTCCTCGGCGCCGCCCATGCCGCGCGCCGCAGCGTGGGCGCGCCCCTGCCGCCCGCGGAACGGGGCGACGTCGACCGGATCACCGCGGCGGCCCGGGGCGCCCTGGGCGGGCGGGCCTTCACCGAGGCGTTCGAGCGCGGGGCGTGGCTGAGTCCCGCCGAGGCGGAGCACCACGCGCGCACCGCCCTGGCCGCACTCGCGGACAAGGCGGCCTGAACCACCGGGCGGTCAGCCGCCGCCGGTGCCGGAGAGGGTGGCGGCGCCCAGGCCCTCGGAGGCGGTGCTGATGACACCGTCCAGGACGTCCCGGGAGCGGACCAGGTCGGCGATCATCCGGTCGAGCCGGTCGCGTTCCGCGGTCAGCTCGTCCACGAGCCGTGGGGTCGCGCTCGCGCTCGGTGTGCCGTCGCCGTCGCGCATGCACGGCAGCAGCTGGGCGATCTTCTTGCTGTTCAGGCCGGCGGCGTAGAGCGCCTGGATGCGGATGACCCGGTCGACGGCCCATTCGCCGTAGTCGCGGTGGCCGCCGGGGGTCCGCTCGGACGTGAGCAGCCCCTGGGCCTCGTAGTAGCGCAGCGACCGCTCGCTGACCCCGCTGCGCCTGGCCAGTTCACCGATCCGCATCGTCCAACCCCCTGTCCTCACGGAGGACTTGAATCTCACACCGGTGTCAGCTTCTAGCGTAGCGGTGCGACGAACATCGAGCCGTCTACGGAGGAAGTCCCATGAGTGACCTGACCGGCAAAGTGGCGTTGGTGACCGGCGGCAGCCGCGGTATCGGTGCGGCGGTGGCGAAGCGGCTGGCCGACGCCGGTGCCGCGGTCGCGCTGACCTACGTGCAGGCGGAGGACCAGGCCCGCGGGGTCGCCAAGAGCATCGAGGAGAGCGGCGGCAGGGCCGCGGTCGTCCGGGCCGACCTGACCCGGCCGAACGACGCGGCCGAGGCCGTGGAGCAGACGGTGCGCGAGCTGGGCGGCATCGACATCCTGGTGAACAACGCGGGCTTCCTCGCCTACGGCCCGCTGGACGAGGTGACCCCCGAGTACCTGGACAAGGTGCTCGCCGCCGACGTCCGGTCGGTGTTCCTGGCCTCCCAGGCCGCCGCCCGGCACATGGGCGACGGCGGCCGGATCATCAGCATCGGCTCGTGCTTCAACGGCCGTGTCCCCGCGGGGAACTTCGTCCTCCAGGCGATGGCCAAGACCGCGCTCGTCGGTCTGACCAAGGGCCTCGCCCGGGAGCTGGGGCCGCGCGGGATCACCGCCACCGTCGTGGACCCGGGCCCGATCGACACCGACATGAACCCGGCCGACGGTGACTCCGCCGAGTGGCAGGCCTCCCTCACCGCCCTGGGCCGCTACGGCGAGGCGGAGGACATCGCCGCCGCGGTGGCCTATCTGGCGGGCCCGGCCGGCCGCTACATCACCGGTACCGCCCTCGCCGTGGACGGCGGTTACACCGCCTGACGGATTCAGAACCGTACGACGGACCCCGAACCGCCCCCGCCGGCCCAGCCGGCGGGGGCGGTTTTCATTCAAAGACAGACGACAAGCGGTTCCCGGAATGGCCGGAGCCTGAGAATCATTCGCACTTCTTGCCGCGCGTGACATTCCCTGACAGCCCTTGACACAGCTCTGACAGAGCGGCCATCGCTTCTTTGCACGGGGTCGCGCAGCATGTTCCGTGTCGAAAAGGAAGCAGGTTCCGGAAAAGGAGGGAACGCAATGGCTGAATCAGAGAACGAGGGCAGCCTTCCGTATCTGCCCCATCTGTCCGACGCGACCCTGCGCGACTCCGCTCACATGGGAGGTGTCGAATTCGGTCCGAAGGACGCCACGGTCATCTCCGAGCTGTTGGTGAGGACCGGTATCGACCTGGTCGAGGTCGGCATGGTCTCCGGCCCGAACTCCAAGGACGCCGACCTGGTGCTCGCCACGCACGAGGCGATCGGGCCCGAGCGCAGCATGACCCTCGTGGTGGTGCGCGACCGCGAGCAGGTCGGCAGGGCCCTGGACGAGGCCGAGCGCCTGGGCGTGCGGCACATCATGTACTCCATCCCCACCTCCGAGCAGCACGCCAAGCTGAAGCTCGGCTCGCCCAGCGCCAAGTTCCTGCAGGTGCTGGCGCGTTCGGCGATCGAGCAGGCCAAGGAGCGCGGCTTCCACGTCACCTTCAGCGGTGAGGACGGCGCCCGCACCCCCAAGGGCCGGCTCGTGCCCTACGTCACCGCCGGCTTCGAGGCCGGAGCCGACCGGTTCCGGCTCGCGGAGACCGTCGCCTACCTCTCGCCCTGGCAGATGGAGGAGGTGATCTCCGACCTCACCGCCATCGACGGCTCCGAGATCGAGATCCACTCCCACAACATGCTGGGCATGGCCGTCGCCAACTCCCTCGCCGCCGTCCGCGCGGGAGCCCGGTGGATCTCGGCCACCGTCGGCGGCATCGGCGAGCGCGGCGGAAACGCCCCCCTGGCCGAGCTGCTCACCTCGCTGCGCGTCATCCACGGCGACACCCGCTTCGACCTGACCCACCTCACGGAGCTGTCCCGGGCGGCCCTCAGGGGCGCCGGCCTCGGCAGCGCCTTCCAGTCCGGCCCGACGACACCGCACGCCTTCGCCTACGAGCTGCCGGGCCAGCTCAGCCACCCGGAGGCGTACGAGACGCTGCCGGCCGAACTCGTCGGCAACAGCCGGGAACTGCGGGTCCGTACCCGCCTCTCCCCGGCCCTCGTCAAGTGGGCGCTGGCCGGCTCGGGCATCGACGTCGACACCGAGGCCTTCACCGCCTGGCTCGTCCAGCGGCAGGAGAGCAACGGCGCCCCCGTGCTGGACCAGGAGGCGGTCCGCAAGGCCGCCATCGACTTCCAGGCCGCCTGAGCGCGTCCCGCGCCGCGACCGTACGCGCCCTGCCTCCTCCCTCAGACCTCACTCCGCGCCTTCCCCTCTCCACCTTCCCCTCTCCACCCCTCACCGTGAACGGAGTTCCGCGATGAGCACCGCTGTTCTCACCGGCTCGTGCCCCGAGTGCGAGACCGACCTGACCGTGCCCGAGATGGTCGAGGGCGAGACCCTCTCCTGCCCCGAGTGCATGCTGACCCTGCGCATCGAGGGCATCGAGGACGGCCGGCTGACCCTCCAGATGGTCGAGGTCCAGCTCCGTGACTGGGGCCAGTGACATGGCCAACCGAGTCGCCATCGTCGCGGACCGGGTCGGCTGGGAGGAACGCCGGCTGATCGAGACCGCCCAGGACTTCGGCCTGCGGATCGACTGGGTCAACGACGAGTCCCTGTGCGCCGGCCACCGCGACGCCCTGTCCGTCAAGGGCTACGACGCCCTGATGGTGCGCAGCCGCAGCTACACCCGGGGCGGCCTGATCGCCACCCTCGCCGAGGCCGACGGCTTCCGCGTCCTCAACTCGGCCTCCGCGATCCACTCCTGCGAGAACAAGCTGGTCCTGCGGGCCGTCCTGCGCGAGGCCGGTGTCCCGGTGCCGGACTTCCGGCTCGCCCTGTCCCGCAAGGACTTCGAGAAGGCACTGGACGACCTGGGCGTACCGGTCGTGCTCAAGCCGGTCTACGGCGGCATGGGCAAGCGGGTGACGCTGGTCCGCGACGCCGACCTGGCGCAGTCCGTCTACGACTACGTCGAGGACCTCGGCCACGCCTTCGAGCAGGCCTGCCTGGTGGAGCCGTACCTCGGCGGCGGCTCGATCCGCTGCCTGGTCGTCGGCCGCGAGATCGTCGCCGCCGCCGAGTTCGAGAGCGCGGGCGCGGACTGGCGCAGCAACGCGGCCCTCGGCAACCAGAGCCGTGCCCTCGCCCACGACCCCGACGTGCAGAAGATCGTGGACGGCGTCGTGGACCGGCTCGGCAGCGGCATCTACGGGGTCGACCTGTTCAAGACCCCGTCGGGCTATCTCGTCAACGAGGTCAACCACGCCCCCGCCTGGCGGGGAGTCGCCTCCACGACCGGGGTCGACATCGCGTCGGTCGTGGTCCGTCACGTCCAGGAGACACTCGAATGATCCGTGTGGGAATCGCCGGCGCCTCCGGGCTGGCCGGCGGGGAACTCATCAGGCTGGTCACCCAGCACCCCGAGATGGAACTGACCTTCCTGGGCGGCGACTCCAGCGCCGGCCGGCGGCCGGCCGAGCTGCACCCGGGGCTCCGTCTCGACCTGGGCCTGACCGTCGAGCCCGTCACGGCCGACCGGGTGGCCGAGCGGTGCGACGTGGTGTTCCTCGCCACGCCCGCCCCCGTCTCCGCCCGGCTCGCCGCGGAACTCGCCGACCGCGTCCCGTGCGTGGCCGACCTCAGCGGCGCCTTCCGCATCCGCACCCCGGAGCTGCACGACCGCTGGTACCCGAAGGCCGAGCGGGCCACCGAGCTGGCCGACCGCTTCGTCTACGGGGTGCCGGAGCTGGTCGGCGACCAGCTGGCGGACGCCGCGCTGATCTCGGTGCCCGGCTGCTACGCCACCGCCATCACCCTGGGGCTCGCCCCGCTCACCCTCGGGCTCGGCCTGAACCTGCGCACCGTGGTGATCGACGGGAAGAGCGGTTCCAGCGGCGGCGGCCTGCAGATGCGCGTCCCGGACCTGCACCCGCTGCGCAACGGCGCCATCGCGCCGTACGCCCCCACCGGCCACCGGCACGCCGCCGAGGTCAGCGACTTCCTGCAGCGCAGCAAGCCGGGCAGCGTCGGCTCCCTGGCCATGTCGGCGTACGGGGTGTCGCATGTGCGCGGGCTGCTGGCCAGCTGCTACGTGTACACCGACGAGCAGGTGGACCAGCGGGAACTCCAGCGCGCCTACATCAGGTTCTACAAGGGACACCGGTTCGTCCGGGTGCGCCGGCACAACGAGACGCTGATCCCGGTGCCCGACCCGCAGGCCGTGCTCGGCTCCAACTACTGCGACGTCACCGCCCTGCACGACCCGGACGGCGGCCGGATCGTCGTCCTCGCCGCCCTCGACAACCTGGTCAAGGGCGCCGCCGGCCAGGCCGTGCAGGCCGTGAACAAGCGCTTCGGCCTGCCCGAGGACACGGGCCTGACCATGCAGCCGGTGATGCCCGCGTGAACGGCACGGACGCACAGCTCCCCCCGACCGTCGTCAAGCTCGGCGGCAGCTGCCTGGCCGACCTCGACGGCGGCTGGTGGGACGACCTCGCGGGGCACGGCCAGGAGCGACCGCTGGTCCTCGTGCACGGCTGGTCCAAGCCGCTGAAGCAGCTCAGCCCCCGCTACAGCGAACCCTCGGCGATCCTGCGCGACCGCTACGGCAACCAGAGCCGCTGGACCACCCCGGAGGTCATCGGCGACATCAAGACCGTCAGCGCCGAGCTGGGCCGGGAGGTGCTGAACCGGCTCGGACAGCGCGGCATCACCGCCCGGCGGCTGCTCGGCAGCGACGGCCTGGTCCGGGCCGGCGCCGGCGAGCGCTGGTGGTGGAAGGACAAGCAGCTGGTCGAGCTGGAGAACCTGGTCGGCCCGATCACCGGCGTCGACCCGGCGCCGCTGACCGGACTGCGGCCCGGGCACGCCTACCTCGTCACACCGCTGGCCCGGAACGAGGCGGGCCAGGAGGTGAACACCGACGCCGACCGGGCCGCCGCCGCCATCGCCGGGGCCACCGGTGCCACCGACCTGATCCTCGTCACCGACGTCGCCCACCTGCTGATCGACGGCGAGCCGGTGTCCGAGATCACCGCCGGGGCGGCCGCCGAGTTCCGCGACAAGGGGGCCACCGGCGGCATGCGCAAGAAGCTGCGGGCCGCGGGCGAGGCCCTGGACCGGGGCGTGGAACGGGTCGTCATCGGCAGCGCGCCGGTCACCGACCTGCTCGCCGCCCGCACCGGCACCGTCATCACGCGAACCTGAGGAGCACCACCGTGGCGAAATCCCGTGTGCTGGTTGTCAACAACCGCACCCTGTCCCTGAAACAGCTCCGCGGCCGCTTCGAGGCGCTGGGCTCGGACACCGACACCGTCGACGCGGCCTCCGTGCCCGCCCGGCTCGACGGCCGCTACCAGGCGATCGTCCTGAGCGGCACCAAGGTGCGCGCCTACGACCAGGAGTACTACAAGCCGCTCGTGGACCTCGTCATGAACGCCGACGTCCCCGTGTTCGGCATCTGCGGCGGCATGCAGATCCTCGCGGTCGCGAACGGCGGCAAGCTGGCCGAGGGCCCGCAGCGGGTCGGCGGCTACGAGGTCCAGGTCGACAAGGAAGAGCCCCTCTTCACCCATGTGAAGCCCACCGTGACGGTCTTCCACCGGCACACCCTCTACCTGCAGGAGGCCCCGGAGGGCTTCCGCTCCATCGGCCGCTCCGAACACGCGCCCGTGGAGTTCCTGCGCTCCGACGACGGCCGGATCCACGGGTCCCAGGCGCACCTGGAGTTCCGCAGCGACGGCCTGGAGATCCTGCGGGGCTTCGCCCAGCTCTACCAGTGAACGCACCTCACGAACCGATGGGAGTACTCGGCACATGAGCCTCGACGACACCACCACGCAGGATCCCGCGCTCGTCGTGCACCTGAACGGCAGCGGCGGCACCATCAGGAGCTGGGTCGTGATCGACACGCTGGTCGACGGCCTCGCGATGGGCGGCGTCCGGATGACCCCCGGGGTGACCCAGGAGGAGGTGGCCGGCCTCGCCCGCGACATGACCCACAAGTTCACCCTCGCGGGCCTGCGCATCGGCGGAGCCAAGGGCGGCATCGTCTCCGACGGCAGCGACCGCGAGGAGACCTTCCGCACCTTCGGACGCACCGTCAAGCCGCTGCTGCACGGCGGCATCCACCTCGGCATCGACATGGGCGTCACCCCCGCCGACCGGGCCGTCTTCTTCGACGAGGCGGGCTACGACCCGCGCTACCGGCTGGGCGCCCCGGACATGCCGATCGACTGGCGCACCTACTACGAGCCGCTCATCGACGTCACCGGGCACGGCGTCGGCGTCGCCGCCGTCACCGCCCTGGAGGCGAGCGGCCGTACCGAGCCCGCGCGGGTCGTGGTGCAGGGCTTCGGCGCGGTGGGCCGCGCGGTCGCCCGGTTCCTGGAGGACCGCGGCCACGTCGTCGTGGGCGTCGCGGACGCGCAGGGCACCATCAGCGCCGACCGGCTGCCGGTGGCCGACCTGATCGCCGTCACCGACGAGTTCGGGCTGATCGACCGCTCCCGCCTGCCGCAGCACGTCACCCTCTCCAGCGGCCCCGACGCCTGGCTCGACGTCGACGCCGACCTGCTGGTCCTCGCCGCCCAGAAGCACGCCCTGAACGCCGAGAACGCGCACCGGCTGCGCGCCGGCCTGGTGGTCGAGGGCGCCAACCTCGCCTCCGACGCCGAGGCGCGGGAGAAGGCCCGGGCGGCCGGCGCCACCCTGGTGCCGGGCGTCATCGCCAACATCGGCGGTGCCGGCGCGGCGGCCCTCGCCGTCACCCGGGTCGTGCCCTTCGAGCTGGCGGCCGAGGCCCGCAAGGCCTGGGTCTTCGACTGGATCGGCGACCGGGTACGGGACAACACCCGGGCCCTGCTGGAGATCGCCGCCGGACGCGCCGGCGACCCGCTGCCGGAGCTGCTCGCGGTGCGACGTGGAGAACTGCGATGACGACGATCGTTCCCCCCGCACCCATACCGGCGCCGGCCCCGGCGCCGGCCACGGACCGCGCGGCCGAGTACCGCTCGCGCGGCTGGTGGAGGGACGAGACGTTCCTCGACGACCTGCGCCGGCAGGCCCGGATACGGCCGCGCAAGCTGGCCGTCGCCGGGCGCCGCCTGGGCGAGGCGCGCACCGACACCTTCGACTACGCGGAACTCTCCCTCCTCACCGACCGGTTCGCCGGAGCGCTGCTCGAACTCGACGTCCGGCGGGGGGACGTCGTCGCGGTCCAGCTGCCCAACCGGTGGGAGATGGTGCCGCTGATGTACGCGTGCATGGCCGTCGGCGCCGTCATCTGCCCCATCGCGCCGGAGTGCCAGGGCGAGGAGCTGCGCCACCGCCTCGAACTCACCGGCGCCCGGCTGTGCGTCACGGTCGCCGAGTGGGACGGACATCCCCTCGCCCGGAACGTCGCCGCGCTCCGCCCCGAACTGCCGCTGGAGCGCGTCGTGGTGGTCGGCGGCCGGGCTCCCGAGGGCACGCTCGGCTTCCACGAGCACTTCGTGGCGGTGCCCTGGGAGGACACGCACATGGGCGACCTGGAGGGCCGCGCGCTCGGCCCCGACGAGCCGTTCGTGGTGCTGTTCACCTCAGGTACGACCGGCTTCTCCAAGGGAGTCGTGCACAGCCAGAACACCGTTCACTCGGGCGTGCGCGGCTACGTGGACGCCTTCCTGCTCCGCGACGACCTGGTGGCCGTCGTCACCACGCCGCTGGTGCACTACTCCGGCTTCGGCCAGGGCGTCCTCGCGGGCGTCATGCTCGGCGGGACGGTCGCCTTCCAGGACGGCAGGAACCACACCAGCCTGCTGGACCTGGCGGAGCGGTACCGGGCCACGCTGCTGTACGGTCCGCCGCCCACCCTCCTCGGAGTGGCGGCGGCCCAGCGCGCCGACCGGCACGACGTGTCCAGCCTGCGCTACACCGTCACCGGGGCCCAGCCGGTGCTCCAGGAACTGGTGGACGAGCTGCGCGACACCTTCGACACCGCCACCTACTCGGTGTGGGGCATGTCGGAGTTCGGCCCGATCACCATCAGCCGGCTCGACTACGACCAGGACTGGTCCGCGCACAGCCACGGCCGGGCGATCGACGCCATGCAGATCCGCATCGACCGGTGCGACGACCCCGGCCGGCGGGCCCGGGTCGGCCGGCTGCGGGTGCGCGGCGCCTCCCAGGCGCTCGGCTACTACCGCAACCAGCGCGCCTTCGACGCGGAACTGAGCGCGGACGGCTGGTTCGACACCGGCGATGTGGCGCGGGAGGACGGCCGCGGCGGCATCCGCGTCCTGGGCCGGGCGAAGGACGCCGTCCTGCGGGACGGGGACGTCGTCCCGATGGCCGAGCTGGAAGCGATCCTCTGCGCCCACCCGAAGATCGCCGAGGCGACGCTGGTCGGGCCCACCGGGCGGACGGACGACCCCGTCGTGGCCTTCGTCGTCCCGCGCGGCGGAACCCGGCCCACGCTCCGGGAGATGCGGGAGCACCTGCTCGACCGGGGGCAGGACCCCCGCTTCCTGCCGGACCGCCTGGAACTGGCCGAGGCCCTGCCCAAGACCCTCACCGGCAAGGTGAAGAAGGCGGAACTGCGGCGGCGCCTCGCCGGAGCCTGACCCTCCCGTCCCGCACGGCGGGGGGGGGGGGGGGGGGGGGGGGGGGGGGAGGGGGGGGGGGGGGGGGGGGGGGGGGAGTGGGGAGGGGGGGGGGGGGGGGGGGGGA
>NZ_JBVHWQ010000001.1:1242885-1244250 GCF_055564315.1 Streptomyces sp. NPDC029151 | reverse complement strand
AAAGGAAAAAGACGAACCCCCCCCCCCCCCCCCCCCCCCCCCCCCCCCCCCCCCCCCCCACCCCCCCCCCCCCCCCCTCCCCCCCCCCCCCCCCCCCCGCCGTCGCGTGGGTACGGCGTCCTACGCCGGCCATGGGCCCGCGTGGGGAAGTCCGTAGCTGTCGGCGATCAGGGACAGCGACAGGAGCCGCTCCTCCAGGCCGTGCGCGTTGGAGGCCAGCATGAGTTCGTCGGCGTCCGTCCGCTCCGCCAGCGCGTCCAGCTGCTCGCGCACCGCGTCCGGCGTGCCGTGGACGGCGTTCTCCAGCCAGCCGGCGAGGACCTCCTGCTCGTACGCGGTGAACACATGGGACCTGGCCTCCTCGGGGGTGGGCACGAGCCCCGGGCGTCCGCTGCGGAACCGCACCGTGGTCAGGGCCCCGGTGCGCGCCTGGTCCCGGGCCTCCTCCTCGGTCCGCGCGGCGAACGTGAAGACGCCGACGACGGTGTAGGGCTCGGCCAGCACGGGGGAGGGGCGGAAGGACTGCCGGTACAGCTCCAGCGCGGGGATCGTGTTGCGGGCGGCGAAGTGGTGCGCGAAGGCGAACGGCAGCCCCAGCAGGCCGGCCAGCTGGGCGCTGAACCCGGAGGAGCCGAGCAGCCACACGGCCGGACGCCCGACCGACTCTCCCTGGACCGGGCCGGGCACGGCGTGCACGCGGCGGTACGGGTGCCCCTCGGGGAAGTCGTCGTGGAGGAAGGCCATGAGTTCGGCCACGTCGGCCGGGAAGGAGTCGCCCGTCGCCGGCCCGTCGGCCCGCCGCAGCGCCCGCGCGGTCACCTGGTCGGTGCCCGGGGCACGCCCGAGGCCCAGGTCCACCCGGCCGGGGGCCATCGCCTCCAGGGTGTGGAACTGCTCGGCGACGACCAGGGGGGCGTGGTTGGGCAGCATGACGCCCCCGGAACCCAGCCGGATCCGGTCGGTCTGCGCGGCGAGGTGCGCCAGGATCACCGCGGGGCTGCTGCTGGCTATGCCGGGCATCGAGTGGTGTTCGGCGACCCAGTAGCGCCGGAACCCGCGGGCTTCGGCCAGGCGGGCGAGGCGCGCGGAGGTTTGCAGCGCCTCCCGCGGGGTGTGGCCCTCTCCGACCGCCACCAGGTCGAGAACGGACAGGCCGTAGGCCATCGTGGGTGTCCCTTCGTCGTCGCGCACGCGCGCGGTCCGTCATGAAACGTCATGGGAAAAGGCCCGGGCCGGGGGGTGGGGGGGGAGGGGAACCACCCACCCCCACCCCAGAGACCACGTGTTTTCCCCCATTCCCCCCTGGGCGTGGTCCCCCCCCCGCCCCCCTTTGTCAAGGAGACGACGCTGTTTGCGACATCGCAG